>CAWHQE010000013.1:0-214568 GCA_963831485.1 uncultured Alphaproteobacteria bacterium | reverse complement strand
CGCTTGATCAGCAGGCCGTGCCACCATATTGGGCCGAGATGGAGCGACGGGCCCGAAAGCCTCAAGCACCATGGGCTTTTCCTTCACCCGCCGCGACAGCGACCCGGACCGCGCCCGAAGCGATCTGGCCGCAGCTGTGGAAATCATCGCCGCGGCGGAAGAAGTGGACAAGGCTCTTGAGAATGCAACGGAACGGCTGAAGCGGGACATGACCGACGAGGCCCTTGAGGAGCAGCAGCGCCTGATTGCGGCGCGGCATGGTCTGAGGCAGAGGCTGGCACAGCTTGCCGGCACCGACTAAGCAGCGGAAACTTATGGCGAAAAACGAAGCACAGGAAGTCGACATGGCCGAAGCGGGCGATGCCCCGCTGCTCGACATCAACGACGCATCGGTCAAGAAGCTCATCGCCCGCGCGAAAAAGCGCGGCATCATTACCGTCGATGAGCTGAACGAGGCCCTTCCCTCCGACCAGATGTCCCCCGACCAGATCGAGGACGTCATGTCCGCGCTCAACGAGATGGGCGTCCAGGTCGTCGAGAGCGCGGAGAGCTCGGACGACGACGAGGAGGACGACAAGGAGCAGGAGTCCGCGCCCGAGGACGAGGTCGATCCGCTTGACGACGGCGGTCCCCGCCCCGCGGCCGCGATCAAGAAAGAGCCGACCGACCGTACCGACGACCCTGTCCGCATGTACCTGCGCGAGATGGGCGCGGTGGAATTCCTCTCCCGCGAGGGCGAGATCGCGATCGCCAAGCGCATCGAGGCCGGCCGGGACACGATGATCTGGGGCCTCTGCGAGAGCCCCATCACCTTCAACGCCATCATCGGCTGGTCGAACGCCCTCAACGAGGGCCGCATGCAGCTGCGCGAGATCATGGACCTCGAGGCGATGCTCTCGAAGGGCCCGACCGCCGAGCAACTAACGAGACCGAGGAAGGCGGCGAAGGCGCCGAAGGCGAGATCAGCGAGAAGGTCGCCGGCCCCTCGATCAAGGAAGAGGAAGAGGTCGCGGACGAGCCCGAGGCCGACCGGAACGAGGACGACGAGGACATGGTCGAGCGGCGCACCCAGCCGCAGGCCGAGGACGACGATGAAGACAACACCCTCTCGCTCGCCCAGATGGAGGAAACCCTCAAGCCGACCAGGCGCTCGAGAAATTCGCCGAGATCACCTCGATCTACAAGAAGTTCTCCAAGGTCCAGGCGCACCGCATGGACGCGCTCCAGTCCGGCCAGGACTTCGCTCCCGCCGAGGAGAAGAAGTACCAGAGGCTCCGCGAGCAACTCACCGCCGAGGTCGAGAGCGTCCAGTTTCACGGCAGCAAGATCGAATATCTCGTCGAGGCCCTTTACGCCTACAACAAGCGCCTGATGGGCCTTGGCGGGCAGATGCTCCGCCTTGCCGAGCGCCACCGCGTCAACCGCAAGTCCTTCCTCGACGCCTACACCGGCCACGAGCTCGACGAGAACTGGCTCAAGGACGTCTCCGGGATCGACAAGAAATGGGCCGCCTTCGCCTCCACCGAGGGCGAGACGGTCGAGCGCATCCGCTCCGACATCGCCGACATCGCCCAGTCGACCGGTACCTCGCTCGGCGAGTTCCGGCGCATCGTCAACATGGTACAGAAGGGCGAGCGCGAGGCCCGCATCGCCAAGAAGGAAATGGTCGAGGCCAACCTCCGCCTCGTCATCTCTATCGCGAAGAAGTACACCAACCGCGGCCTCCAGTTCCTCGACCTCATCCAGGAAGGCAACATCGGCCTGATGAAGGCGGTCGATAAGTTCGAATACCGCCGCGGCTACAAGTTCAGCACCTATGCCACCTGGTGGATCCGGCAGGCGATCACCCGCTCGATCGCCGACCAGGCGCGCACCATCCGCATCCCGGTGCACATGATCGAAACGATCAACAAGCTCGTCCGCACCGGCCGCCAATTCCTCCACGAGACCGGGCGCGAAGCGACCCCGGAGGAGCTCGCCGAGCGCCTCTCCATGCCGCTCGAGAAAGGTGCGGAAAGTCCTCAAGATTGCCAAGGAGCCGATCAGCCTCGAAACCCCGATCGGCGACGAGGAAGACAGCCACCTCGGCGACTTCATCGAGGACAAGAACGCCGTCATCCCGGTCGACGCCGCGATCCAGTCCAACCTCAAGGAAACGGTCACCCGAGTCCTCGCGAGCCTAACCCCCCGCGAAGAGCGCGTGCTGCGCATGCGCTTCGGCATCGGCATGAATACCGATCACACGCTGGAGGAAGTGGGACAGCAGTTCTCGGTTACTCGCGAGCGTATCCGGCAGATCGAGGCGAAGGCTTTGCGAAAGCTGAAGCATCCCAGCCGGTCGCGGAAAATGCGGTCGTTCTTAGATCAATGACAATGACGTGAACCAGTAAGCGGTAGTGATGCGGAGGCCGACAGTCACCGGCACCAATTCGCAATAGCGGACGGTGCCCAGGATTGTCAGGATGAGGCCGAAGGTGGCGATGAACGCGCCGAGACCCTTGCCGAAGCCGCCACGGGCCCTCACCGTCGTGCGCAGCCTCACCGGCACCTTCGCCGAAATCGCGCCCCACGACGGGCCCTGTTCATCGTCTCGCAGCTGCTGGGCGTTGGATGCGCTGCCCTCGGGGCGCGATGGCTGTTCGACCCACTTAAGAAAAGGGCGCCCGGCCTTTGCGACCGGACGCCCTCCCTTACTGCACTACTCTACTTGCCGTCTGGACAATCCGGGCAAGGACAGCAGCAATCGGCCACTGCCTTCGCGACCGCGGGCGCAGCGGCAATAGCCGCTGTGCTCGCGGACAGCAGCAGGACCGCTGCGATCACTTTCTTCATGTGAAATTCCTTTGATGAATTGATTTGAAATGCTTGAGGCTCAGGCACGCGGAGGCGGCGGATCGAGCCCCGGATCGAAATTGTGGAACGCCGGCACATGCGACGCCATCGGCGCGAGGCGCAACGGCGCAATTGGCTCGACCGTGACGAATGGAGGGATCACCGCAAGGCAGGCAGGGCATGCAGCCAGCATGCGATTCATGGGTGCTGACTGCCCGCTGTCCCGGTGCTGGTGGTGCATGCTCATCGTCATCAGGGTCGCCGTGACCGGATCGGCAGGGCACGCAGCCGCGCCCGACGTCCAGCCGAGCATCGAGAGCAGCCCGAGGACCGCGAGGAAGGCGAATAGCCTGTGCCGAGCGCCGCTCATTCAATTCTTCTACGTCTCGGACGCGCATTTCGCCAGCCTTCGGCGGTACTCCCCCGTCCGCTCGGACCTGCCCGACCCTAGTCGCGTCCGGCAGTTCGATTTAGCTCAGCCATTCCCCCAACTTGAATTCAGACCGTCATGATGCAAGGCTGTCGCGCAGACCTTCCGAGGGGGTCGAAATGGACGATGACAACGCGGTCGCGGAATTGCTGCCGCACGATGCCGACCTCCCGCTCTACGACTATTTCAAGCATCTCTCGTCGCTGGTGC
Organism: uncultured Alphaproteobacteria bacterium; assembly: GCA_963831485.1. Classification (GTDB taxonomy): domain Bacteria; phylum Pseudomonadota; class Alphaproteobacteria; order Sphingomonadales; family Sphingomonadaceae; genus Sphingomicrobium. The sequence goes on along the minus strand of CAWHQE010000013.1, from coordinate 211,096 downwards.
TGATCACGCTCGGCGGCCTTTTGCTGGTCCTCAAGGACTTCAGCCAGAAGGACCTGAAGCCGGGGTTCGTACTCGTCACCTTCCTGTTCGTCAGCGCGGCCGGGATCGTATCGTTCACGGGCACGCAGGAGATTGTGCGCGCCAAGTGCACGGGCCAGCCGGCCCGGTGGCTCGACTATCAGCGGATCGCGGCGCCGAGCCTGCTGGCATTCGGCCTCGGGGTGTTCCTGACCATGTTCTGTTACAGGCTCGTACAGTAGACGCGGCAACAGCTCGAAGCCCATCGACTCCCTCTGGCGTACCGCGCGTCGTTCGCTCGAGCGCCAAGTTGACACAGCGGTCAGTTTGGCCCACCCGCACCTCGGGGGTGAGAGGCCTGAGGGCCGCGCCAGACCTGTCCCCGCTGAGCGTTCAACTCACGACTTGGGGGATATAATGAAACAGCTCATGAAGCTCGCCGCGGCCGCGGCCGTCGGTGCGATTGCGTCCGGGACGATCGTCTATGCGCAGGCCAGCTCGCCCGAACCGCCGAAAGCCAGGGTCGCGCTCTACCGCGCCGCGCCAGGGCAGCAGGTCGCCTTGCTCAAATGGCTCGACGGCCAGAATCGCGTCGCGGCGGCGGCGGGCGTTCCGGTCGGCCAGCTCTATGCCCATACCGACGGCGACAGTTGGGATTATCTGGCGATAGACCCGGTGACGACCCCCGCGCAGGACGCGGCGGTGGACGCGGCAGCGAAGAAGATGGGGATGCCCGCTGGGCCGGCGGCCTCAATCGAGTTCCGCAAATATATCTCGATGCACACCGACACGTTCGCGATCGGCCCGGTGACCCCGGCGCAATATCTCGCGATGGTCGGTCAATAATCGATCGGGCCGCCCGGTTCCTTGCTGGATCCGGGCGTCCGCTAGGTCGTTAGCCCGGCCGCCGCCTTGCGCTCGGCTTCCTGCTCCCGCAGCCGCACGCTCCGGCGGGCCTTGTCGGCAAGCGCCTGCCACGCGGCTTCGGAGCGCAGGCAACGCTCGCGCACATGCGCGAGCGTTGTTGCATCCGCGTCCGCCCGCGCCTGCTCGGCACGGGCGACGAAGAACTCCAGGCTATCGGAACGGATGGCTGGGCCAGCCAATTACTCGGCCTGGTCGTTCGCGGCAGACTCGGACGCGTTACCTTCCTCCTTGGCCGGCTCATCCGCGGCCGGCGCGGCCTCCTTGAGGTTCACCGCAGCCATCTTGCCGCGACGGTCCTCTTGCAGGTCGTAGGTCACGCGCTGGCCGTCGCGCAGCGTGCGCATGCCGCTGTTCTCGACCGCGCTGATGTGGACGAATGCATCCTGGCCGCCCTGGTCCGGCGCGATGAAGCCGTAGCCCTTGCCTTCGTTGAAGAATTTTACGGTTCCGGTGGTCATTTGCTTGTTTCCTTCTGTGCGCGCCCGAAAGGCGGGCGGCTTCGGCTAGGAGAAGCGAAAGAAGGAAAAGAGGAGCCGCAAAGCGCCTGTAGACCGTCAGTTTGCGACTAGTAGCAGGCCTTATATGCGCCTTTTTGCCCGGAATTGTAAGGGAGCGCTGCAGCGAGAGGGAGTTCGCCTGTCGGCGATCCCGCGCCCGGCTGAGAAAACTCCTACAGCGACCGGTTCGAGATAACTGCTCTGCCTCCTTGGCTTGAGGCACCAGTGACCGTTCACCGCCCAAAACCCGAGCTCGCGCAGCACGTTTGCCACCGTCAATTTCCGCCGGGCGCGGCGGAGCTGGCGAGCACGAACTTGTGCTCGTCACGCGAACATTCGTGAACATTGAAAGGAGCGGCGACCTAGGTTGCTGCTGATCCTGGACCCGGGGACGAGCCTCCGAGCATGAAGCTGCGCTGGCTGCTAGGTAGCTGCGCCTCATAGGCTTGGGCCAGGTCCTCGAGCGAGTGGCGGATCTCGTCGTCCGTCATCGACGCGGCAAGACGGCGACAGCGGGCGATGCGCACCAGAAGTTCTTCGTCAATCATGATATCGGCGGGAATTCAACGCGGCGGTAACGTCGCAAAACTGGATTTTGTTCCGGAAATGGCTGAATACTGCCGTTTTCTAACAGCAGTGAATGCCTGAAGTTAACCGCCCTGCACCCCGCCGTGGAGCGAGAAGCCTCACTTGCCCTCCGCCGCCTGGCCTGACACCTTCCGCTAAACAGCCGGGGTGCCGCTGTGGACAAGTTCAGCTTCTTCTTCGCCTTCTACGGCCTCATCCTCGGGCTCGGCATCGCCGAGCTGCTGAGTGGCTTCGCGGGCATGGTCCGCGCCCACGCTTTGAAGAAGCTCGAAGCGCAGACTGGGCTGGTCGCGCTGCTCACCTTCGTCCTGATCGTCGCGACATGGGTCGACACCTACACGATGGACCGGTCGATCACGCTCAACTTCGGCGACCTCTGGGCGCCGATCCTGGTCGCGACCTTCTATTATCTCGCAGCCGCGGTCATCTTCCCGCGCGACCCGAGGCAATTCTCGCACCTCCGCGCCTATTTCGCCGCTCGCCGCCGGTTCGTGATCGGAATGCTGTTCGCGGCCGAGCTGACAGACCTGTTCGTGAACCGCACCTTCCTGATCTACAGATACTATCACGAACCCGCCTACTTCTGGGGCTGGAACGTCCCTTACAATATCGCGATCAAGGGCACATTTCTTGCGCTGTTCCTGGTCCGCGGGCGGCGCTCCACTATCGTGCTGCTTATCGCGCAAATCCTGATCTTCCTGGTGCCCTATTGGCATGCCGGCGCGATCGACCGGATCGCGGTACGCCTGTTCGGCTATTGAGCGGACTGGTGCGTCGGCTGCGCTTCGGGCTTTCTCCGGGCGGAGATGTGGCGGCGTCCGACTCGGCGGGCGCCTTCGATCTGGCGCCATAAGTTCAGGGTCTTGTCATCCATTGCCGACCCGAAACGTCGGCTGAGTGACAGAGGTTCCGAGCGCCCTCCGGCGCGCTCACCGGAGCTCGTCACCATGCCCCCCCTCCTCGCCGCGCGGGGTGATCCAGGTGATGAGGTCCCATTCGTTGCGGATGGCGAGGAGCAGGCCGAGAATGACGGTGAGGGCGAGCCCGTAATGGGCCCACCGCCATTCCATCCAGAAGGCGGCGGCGACGGCGCCCAAGCCGACGTAGATCGCGCATGGATAGACCCCGTAGAACCAGACGTCGGTCCAGTGGACCTTGGTGAAGCGGCTGATGACGAGCGTCGACATGATTCCACGCACCAGACCCCAGCCCGCGATTCCCGCGGTGATGGCGGCGAAAGCGCAGCGGCCGATGCCCGGCGTGAGCGCCGCGGCGCTCAGGGTCAGGACGAAGCTGACGCCGAGCACGATGGGACCCATGTAGATCTTCGATCCCTCGAGCACTGCTGACCTCGGCCGGTCGCCCATCAGGCTGATGACGACGAAGATGAGGCCGATCAGCACCGCGGCTGCCCCGCCGGCCATCAGGAAGAAGTTTTCCCAGCCCTCGAACATGGTTCGACCCTACGCCAAGGCCTGCTCAGGAAGAAGGCCCGCGTCGCGGTGACTTGCAAGCGGGCCCTCTCCTCCTCCGACTCGGGGTCGAGCCCTCTCCTGTTTCGGGGATCGAGGAACGACGGACATGGTGAGACCCGCCCAGACTTGGTGCGCTACTAGGTGCGGGCCTCGTGGACAGCCTATCACAAGCAAATGGGTTCAGACCCCATCGGGCCGTCGGGATTGACTATGGTCAAGGCCTATCGGAGCCTCCTGCGACGTTAACCAGATCCGCTCACCTGCCGCTAACCGCATCGGCGTAAATTCCGATTCGGCGGCGAGGCTTCGTTGAGCGAGCTCGGGGCAACGCCGCCGGCCAGAGCGTACGAAGCCCTGCCTGGGGCGCCGTCCCCTTCGCCCCCGCAGGGCTTCGCGTACGCAAGGACGCGCTTCCTCTCCTCATTGTAATCTTCCCGACATGGGCAGTTCGGCCGGATGCGCCTATGGCGGTTCTTCCCCCAGTGCCGTGGAGGAAAGCATGAAAAAACTGATTCTCTCGTTGTGCGCGCTCAGCCTGCTCGCAGGCTCCGCCCCGTCATTCGCGGCAGCTCAGTGCCGGGACAAGAACGGCAAATTCATCAAGTGCCAGCAAAAAGCGATGCCGAAGGCGAAGCCGAAGCAGTGCCGCGACAAGAACGGCAAGTTCATCAAGTGCAAGTGAACTAGCGGTTTCGCGTCAGAGAAGCGGGCCGGAAGCGTCTCCCGGCCCACTTCTCTCCCCTGAACCTATGCGTCCTGGTCAGACAGCGCCTTAGCCAGCGTCGCGCCGCGCACACGCTGCCGCCGCTTGGCAGCGCCGAAGACCGCCGCTCTGCCGAGAGGCCCGAGCCCTTCAGTCTCGTCCTCGTCGGTGTCGAACTCATCGTCGCTATCGTCCTCGCCGCGTTCGCTGATCAGCTTGGCGAGCACCAGCCGGCGAAGCTTGGCACGACGGCCCACTCGACGAGCAAGGAGGAACTTGATCAGCTTGTGATCGTCGCCGTTATCATCCAGCTCGTCGCCTTCCTCCTCATCCTCACCCCGTTCGGCAAGGAGCTTGGCAAGTACGACGCGGCGGAGCTTCGCACGGCGAACCATGCGCCGACCGAGCAGGAATCGGACGAGCTTGTGATCCTCACTCGTCTCGTCATCGTCGAAATCCTCGCCTTCATCCTCGTCGTTTTCGCCCCGTTCGCGGATCAATTTGGCGAGCAGCAGCTTGCGAAGGCGCCGACGGTGGATGGCCTTCCCAACCAGGATCTTGGCGAGCCGGTGATCCTCAGTGCCGCCGTCCTCTTCGTCCCAATCCTCATCCGTGTCCGTTTCTTCGGTGCGGCTGTCGCGGATGAGCTTGGCGAGCAGAAGGCGGCGCAATCGGTTGCGTCGGGCGCGCCGTCCGATGAGCAGCCTGAGGAGCGTGCTGTTGTCCCCGCCACCGAAGATGCTGGGTTCGTCATAGGTTGCTGAATGGGCCATAGGGATTCCTTCCGTGCTTGAGGGCGTCGCCGCCCGAATGGCGCGCCAGGGGACTGCCGCCGCGCCGTGCGGCTTGAGTACCCTCGGTAATTATCTGGTCGCGTGGACGATCAGCGTGTCGATGACCGTGCGATCCAGCGTGTCATCCTTGACAAGCTCGCTCGCCTTGCTGCCCTTGATCATCGTCTGGACGAGGATTCCGCTGAGTTCGCCTTCCTCCTTGCTTTCGGGAGTTTCGGGCTCAGCGTCAGCTCCCAAGACGTAATCCACGCCCGCCTCGAAAGCGCGCTCGACCAGCCGGCGGAGCGGCATTGCCGGCGGGGTCTTGGCGAGTTTCGTTTTCTCGTCCGCAGTCAATGCATGGCGCGTGCCGTCGCTGTCGATCCGCTCGACCGTGACGATCTTGTTGCTGCCTGTATCGACAGTGAAGGAATAGATGCCGGCTACCGCCCTTTCGGTTGGCGATGCGGATTTAGGTTTCTTCGTTTCCGGAACCGCCTTTGGCGCCGGCGTTGTGGGTTCGTCGATTTGGGGCATGGTCACCTCGGCATTTGCTGGCAACTGAAGCTCCCTCTGGGGCGGCCGCCGGGCGCCAGGTGGACTGGCGCAGAGCCCCGCGAGGCGGGGACGAATCCGGCTTGTCGAAGCTTTTCCGGCGGCCCATCGCGGTCATCGAGGGGGAGGAACCGCGACATTGCGCGCCATAGGGCTTCGGCGCATTCGAAACAGTAGGGGAAAGGCTGAGTTGAGGGGAGGCGCAAACCCCGTCTCGCCCCTAGGGGTGCCAGGCTCAGCGGTCGGTGATGCCGGTCGGGAGGCCGGAGGCCCAGAGCGCGTTGGCAAGGCAGTCGAAGGTAGCCGGATCGATTTGCAGATTGCCTTCGGATCCGCTCCGCAGCGTGACGAGGCCGTCTTCGATCACGAACGCGCCCTTGGCACGCGTGCCGCACATGCGCTCGAGCTTGCGGGCGTAAGTCAGTTGATCAGCGCCTTTGATGTGGGGCGGCAGCTTCAGGCCGCGCTTCGCGAGCCATGCTCGCGCCTGGTGGCGGCCGGCCTCTTCAGCAATCGGCCAGTAGATCTTATCGTAGCGCTGGCTGAAGGATATCGGGAAGATGATCGTGTAGTCCGTGTCCAGCGAGACCTTGGCAGCGCAGCTAAGCTGATCGTCGGACACGGTTTGCGCACCGGAAACGACGACCACATAAGCGTCAAGCTTCCGTTCGTAAGCAAGCGTCACGTTCGACAAGCCGCACGCTCTCACCCGCTCGGCAGCCAAGCCCGGCCAAACCCGCCCGAGCGCGGCCTCCCCCGCCGACGGCGCGGCCGCGCTTAGCAAAAACAAGACAGACAGACCCAGCACCGGCGGAGAGTATCAGTTGGGCGGAAGCGAAGTCGAGGAGCGTGGCGCGAGCGTTCCTAATCGGAACAAGCCAAGGGGACAGGTTGCTCATTCCCCATTCAAGTTCGGCTCGGCTAGAATGGACGCTCCCGCGACGCTGAACAGATACGAATCAAGCTAACCTTGTCCGCCTACCGGCTCTCCGCACCCTATGAACGCCAGCCGCTTCAGCGACGTGCGTCCGGCATCACGCTGGCGGTCTGCGTCAACCTCGTCCTGCTCCTGATCCTCATGACCCTCGGCAAATTCACGCCAGGTGCCGAGAAGGCCAAGGACGCCTTGATTGTCGATCTCATGCCAAACTCGCGCAGCGCAGAGGCACCGGAGAAAACTGAGATCTCTCCGAAGCAGGTCAAACACCGGCAAGCGACGGCTGTGCCCAAGGCGCCGCCGATCGTGCTTCCAGCGAAGCCGACGATCACGGTTCCTCCCCCTCCACCGCCGGATAAATCCTATCCGTTGGTCGAGCTGAGCAAGGAAGACATGGCGGCCTCGGACCTTGCCAATATGCCCAAGGGCGGGTCGCCGGGAGCGGGCGATTTGGACGTGGTCGGCCACGCTCCCAACGGCGACGTGATGTACGCTGCAGAATGGGCGCGGCATCCCACGGATACGGAGCTTGGCGGCTATCTTCCGGTCAACGCGCCCGACGGTTTCGGTCTCATCGCCTGCAAGACCGTCCCTGGAGATCGCGTCGAGGATTGCGTCGAGCTCGACCAGACGCCGGGCTCGCGGCTTGCCAGCGCCGTGCGCCAGGCCGCCTGGCAGTTCAGGGTTCGTCCACCGCGCAAGAATGGCCACGCTTTGGTGGGCTCGTGGGTTTCGATCCGCATCGACTATGAGCGGATCGATCGGGGACGCGGGCTCTAGCGGAACAGCCCAATCACTTCGAGGATCGCGAAAGCGCCGAGTCCGGCGCGTTGCGCGGACCGGGAGGGAAATGGCATCAGCATCAGCGGGGCCGCGATCCGGACGGTCATCCAGACCTCTCGCCAGCCATATTCGTGGATGTCGTCGAGCAGCAGCTTCGACATAACCGAAACCAGCGGAGGCGCCGTCATTACGGCGAGAATCAGCATTCGGTGCTTGAGGTAGTGCTGCTCGAGCGAGCGCTCCGGCTCCTTCTCCTGGCCGGGGAACATCGCACGACTGACGAACACATAGGGAAGCGCGATCCCGGCGGCTGCCAGCATCTGCCACCCGCCGACGCTCACGTCATGCCGGGTCTGCCACGTCGTCAGCCAAACGTTCATTCCACCGAAGAGCACGATACAGGCGAGCAACGGCGGGCATGCGCCCACTTCGACCTTCTCGCAGTCGCGCCACATGTCGGCGAACCCGATCGCGACATTGGCGACGGCGATGCCGAGGAGCAGCCCGTAAAAACTGAACAGATAATCGAATTGCTCCATGAGGAGATCCCGCCTGGTCCGGGATAATCGTTAACGCGCCTTCACCAATTCCCCAAACCGCTCCCTAACGAACGGCGAGTTAACAGGGCGGTGGTAGCGTCGTCGATCTTTAGCGAGCTCCGGCGGCGCTGCCACACCTCGACAAAGCGAGCGAGGGCATCCCTTACCTCCGCCTGCGCTTGCCCTCTTCCCGCGTCGAATCCGAGACCTGCTGGTCGATCCCGCTCTTGTCGCTGAAGAAGGCCGCGGCGAAGAGGCCACAGCCGAGCACAACCGAAAAGAAGACGCCGAGTGTCGTGGCGATCACGGTGTTCGCGTCGAGCGCGCCGCCGAGGTGCAGATAATAAAGCGCGCCGGCGACCATCAGGATCGCGATAAGCACGATCCATTTGATGATCCGCTTGAACTCCGCGATCGCGCGCTGACGCTCTGTAGTCATGGGGGTTCGAGTAGCACCGCCTCCGGGCGGTTCCTACAGCCCTCAGCGGCGCAACATGAACCCTTCGTCCTTCCGACGCTTCAGCCGTGCCTTGTAATCCTGGGCGAGATCCTCGAGCGCATCGCGCATTTGCTCGTCGGTCAGGGATTTCCTCAACCGTCTGCAGCGTTCAACTTGTTCTTCAAGATCAATACGTTCGTTCATGAACCACCGTGACAGGACAGCTCCCACGCTTGATCAGCCAACGTTGCTATTTGTGCGCAAGTTCCCTCGGGTTCGCGAGCGTAACGAGCTAACGCAGCAATCGGGCGACGGCTTTCACTGACCGGTCTGTCCGCCCTGGACTCGGCGTTCGGCCTCAGCGAGGATCTTCTTCACGTCGTTGCTCGGAATTGCGAAGCCGATTCCGACATTTCCGGCGCCCGCTTCGGTCTGACTTGGGCTGAACAAGGCTGAATTGACACCCACGATACGGCCGTGGAGGTCGATCAGGGGACCGCCCGAATTACCGGGATTGATGGGAGCGTCGGTCTGAATGAACTGCCGCGGGTCGCCGCGACCGAGCGGCCGGTTGAGTGCGCTGATGATCCCGCTCGTGACGGTCTGCCCGAGATTGAAGGGATTGCCGATGGCGAGGACATAGTCGCCGACCTGGAGCTTGCTGCTATCGCCTAGCTCCAGCGACGGAAGATTCCTCGCATCGATTTTCAGGACTGCAATGTCGAGATCGGGGTTGAGCGCGACCGGATCGGCGGGAAGCCTGCGCCCGTCCTTCAATCCGACCTCAACTTGCTGGGCATTCTCGACGACATGGAAGTTGGTGATAACCAGTCCGTTCTTGCCATCGACGATCACACCGGAACCTGCGGCCATTTTCGGTTGAAGCGCTGCGTCCGGAATTCCGAAGTAGCGCCGGAAAAATGGGTCCTGGAGCAACGGATTCTGCTGTGCAGGCGACGGCTGCAAGGTCGCGATATTCACCACCGCGGGCGCGGTCTTGCCGACGAGCGGCGACAGACTGTCCTGGCTCGGCACCGCCAGGGTCCGCGGACCGGAAACGTCGGTTCCCGACGCGACGGGCAGCATTCGCGCGACCAATCCGCCGATCACGGCGGCGACGATCAGGAAAATGAACAGCAGTAGGAACGGAATCCGCGCGCCCGCGGAACGAGAATCGGCCATGCTTTCCGGTCTATCCTTCGACAGTTTCACCTTCGGGTGCGCCGCGGCCGAGTTTGTCGGGCAGGCGCTCCCCCGCGGGAGTGAACGCGAGGCTGACCGAATTGATGCAATAACGCTGTCCCGTCGGCGGCGGTCCGTCGGGGAAGACGTGACCCTGATGAGAGCCGCAACGAGCACAGACGATCTCGGTCCGGATCATGCCGTAGTTGTCATCGCGGATATATTTCAGGTGGTCCTCGGCGAAGGGCTGGGTGAAGCTCGGCCAGCCGGTGCCGCTTTCGAACTTGGTGCCGCCGTGGAACAGCGGGAGGCCGCACAGACGGCAGGTGAAGACTCCGGGCCGCTTCTCCTGAAGGAAGACGCCGCAAAAGGGCGCCTCGGTGCCATGCTCGAGCAGGACGTGGCGCTCTTCGTCGTTGAGGTCGGCGACCAGCGAGTCGAATTGCTCCTTGGTCGGGGGCGTGAGATCGAAGGTCGTCGTTGCGGCGGTGGCCATGATCGGCTTCTCCTTCATTTGGCGTTTAACATGGGAATGGGATGTGCGCCTGTCGATGCATTGGATTTTTGGCCTTCTTCTCCTCGTGTTTGCCGGCGCCGCGAGCGCTCAGGCAGTCGAAACGCGCGAAGACGCACTCGCCGAGGATGCGATCCAATATGCCTCGCAGTTCCAGGTCACTCCTGACGAAGCGGTTCGCCGCCTCAAGGCCCAGCAGGAAAGCGTCGCCGCCACGGATGCGATCGCTCGCGAACTTGCCGATCGGCTCGCGGGAATCTCGATCGAGCATCGACCAGACTACCGGATCGTGGTGCTGCTTACTGGACCCGAGCCGGTGGCGGACCGAACGGCCGCCGGAGTGCCCGTGGTGTTCAAGACTGGCGCGAAGGCTACGCACGCCGAGGCGGTCGCTGCCATGCGGCGACACTTGATCGACTTCAGGAGCGAACTTCCCGGTGCGCGAGGCGCCGGTTACGACCAGCGGACGGGCGAGGTCGTGCTTCTCGTGACTCCAGCCGATGCGACGAAACTGGGCGTGGATGCCATTCGTGCTTTAGCCGAAGAGATTAGCGGCGTGCCGGTCCGCGTGGTGATCAACGAGTTGATCGAATTGAACATGACCGTCGACGGGGGCGGCCTGGTCGAAGGCGTCAGCGCGATCACCAACCGCCGCAGCCGCTGCACGAGCGGATTCGTGGTCACCAACGGCGAGATCAACGCGATCACCACTGCGGCCCATTGCCCCGACCAGCTGACCTATGTCGACCGCGACGGCACGACGAGCCCAACGTTGCCGATGATCGGCTCATGGGGCCTTGGCTATCGCGATGTGCAGATCAACGGGTCGGCGAACTCGCCCTACCCTCTCTTCTACGCAGACCGCGGAGCCGGCTCGCTTCGCTCCGTGGAGACGTGGCGCAGCGTCGCGAGCACGCGTGCCGGCGACTTCGTCTGCCACTATGGCGAAAGCTCAGGCTATAGCTGCGCGACGGTCGAGCTGACCGACTATGCGCCGCCCGGAGAACTGTGCGGCGGACCATGCTCCCCGACCTGGGTCACCGTCAGAGGCCCCTCGTGCATCCCCGGCGACAGCGGGGGCCCGGTATTCAGCGGAGACGTCGCATTCGGCATCGCCAAAGGCATCAACCGGACCGATTCCGGCCAGTGCGAATTCTATTATTACATGTCGACGGACTATCTGCCGCCGCCGTGGCGGGTCCTGACGACCGGCGACGTCAGTCCGCAGCGACGAGATCGCCCCTGAGCTGGGCTGATCCGGGCACCGGCTCGGCTGCATCGTTACCCAGCTTAACGATCCGGTTCTTCTCGTCGACGTGGACGATGCGAGGCTCGAGCGTCCGCGCTTCAGCATCGGTGACCAGACCGTAGCTGATGATGATCACCAGGTCGCCCGGATGGACGAGGTGCGCTGCGGCGCCGTTGATGCCGATGACGCCGCTTCCGCGCTTTCCCGGGATTACATAGGTCTCGATGCGGGCTCCGTTGGTGATGTCCACGATCGCGACCTGCTCGCCCTCGAGCATGTCAGCGACTTCCATCAGTGCAACGTCCATCGTCACCGATCCCACATAATCAAGGTCGGCCTGGGTCACCGTCGCGCGGTGGATTTTCGACTTCATCATGATCCGCATCATCGGACCTTCGAGCTCCTAAAGCTGCCCCTGTCGGGCCGGGCGCCCGTAATAGATTTGCATCCGTTCGTCGATAATCAATGTTGCGCTGCAATATCGCACTTGCAGCACAAGGTGAAAATTCCCAACTCTGCGCTGCAAACGTGGTGGGATTTCCGAACTGTGGTCTAGCCGTGAATATGTATCGCACGGGAATATAGCGTTTTTTTGGTTTGGCACGTCTCTTGCTCAGTCACTGAGCACACAGTTTTCCGATTTGGAGCGAGTAATGGAAAAGCAAGAGAATCAGGTCGCCCTCCCCCTTCGTGCCCACACGATTTTGGGCGCGTGCGAAGCGATCGGCGAGGATTTCGGATTCAATCCCATTTTCCTGCGCATTCCGCTTGCCGCATCGGTGATCTGGAACCCGATGATTGCGATCGGCACCTATTTCGCGCTTGGTGCGGTCGTGCTCGTTTCGCGGCTTCTCTTCCCGAAGCCGAAGGCGTTTGTGGCCACTGCGGCGCAAGCCACCGCAGCCCACGAGCATCACGAACTGGCGAAGGCGGCTTAGTAGTCGCCGCGAGCTTCGGCGCGGGCTTCGAGAAGATCGAAGATCGCGCGATGCTGGAGCAGCAATTGCTCCCCGCCGAATGCGAGGGCGCGAGCGCTGCCGGGACTTACAGCCGCACTGTCGACGATCGCAATCACCGACGCTTCGTCCGGTAGCGATGGGGCCGGCGCTTCAGTCCCCGCACGCGCGGCTACACGGTCGAGCAGGCGGCGAAGCGGCCACCAGTCGCAGACCAGCGCGGTAGCGGCGCCGAGGGCGCAACCATCACGCTCAGATGTTGCAAGCGTCTCAAGTGCATGACGAGCAGCGACCAGGCTGCTCTCGGTCTCCGCCGCGCCCGGCGTGCTCGGCAGTGGTCCAACCGCCGACGTCAGCCTCACGAGGTACAGCCTCTCGCGCTCGAAACCGTCCGACGCATGCGTGAGCCACTCGTGGACCGACCCTTTCGGGCAACGCTGAAGCGCGACCTCGATGAGGCCGGGATAATGTCCGTGAAGGCTGCACAGGAGATGGACCGCATCGGCGATGTCCCGGCCCGAATGACGTCCGTTACCCTCGAGAAGCGCGGTGAGATGCGGATGGCGCGCGGATCCGCCACCCGCAACGCGGGCGAGCTGTGCCGCGGCAACGCTGACCGGCTTTTGATCGAGTGCCCGGTTAATCGCCATTCCTTTTCCCTCGTCCGATGCTTCTTAGAGCGAGCCTATAGGACGGCTCCTAACGCAACGGCGTAAAGACGAGGTTTATGGGCAGGTAAGCTTTCACAAACGCTTCAGTCGTCTCTGTACGCCAGTTCGAAATTGCCCCAGCGGCGGCCCTTGATCCACAACGGGACGAAAACATTCTTCACCGGGATGAACTTGTCGCCGAGCTCCATCCGATAGGTCGCGAGAGTCGCCGGGCGTTCGCTTGCCAGGGCCATGCGCGTCGTATCGTCGATGAGGATCCTTTTGTTCCGGCAATGCTCGTCGTTCCACACAGGGTCGGGTCCCTGCGGATGGCTGCGCTCGGAGAGGTGAGTCGGCAGGTAGCCGTTCAGGTCTCCGATCGCCGAGCCGATGATTCGGCTGTCGCTGGATTTCACCCGATCGAGGATCGGTCGGATGAGGCGGTCGGCGGAATCGTTGAAACGGACGTCGTATTGAACAGGGTTCGAGCCCTCGACGATCTTGTAGTCGCGGTCGAACACGTCTTCGACGCTGATCTCGCCCTCGTCGATCGCCCGCTCGACGGCGCCCTTGATCTGACGACACGCGTCCTGCGCCTTGAGGATGAACGGCGTATCGTCGATCTCGGCACCCGAGTTGGCAAGCGTGTCGAGCATGGTGTTTGAGAGCAGCTCGAGATGCGCAAGGCGCTTCTCGGCGGTCTTCAGTTCCTGCCCGTTATCGCGAGCATCGGCGGCGAAGTCGGTTAGCCCGGCCTTCACCCGGTCGACGCTGGTCTGGATCATGCTGGTCGAATGCGCGATGCCCTCGGTCTGGCGATCGACCATGCCGACGATCTCACTGACCTCACGAACCGTGTCGCTGATGGTACCGAAACCCGATTGCGCTGCACGGCTGCGGTCGACGCCGGTCTTGATCTCGGTTGTGACAGCTCCCGCTTCGCGGGTCAGCTCTCCGATCGTCGAGGCGATCTGGCTGGTCGCTGCGCGAGTGTCGTGCGCTAGCTTTTTCACCTCGGCGGCGACCACTGCAAAGCTTCGGCCGGCGTCACCGGCGCGAGCGGCCTCGATCGTTGCATTGAGCGCGAGCATGTTCGTCTTGCGAGCGATCGTCTCGATCGTCGAGGACACGGTCTGCACCTGGTTCATCGCAGACGCGAAACCAGCCATCCGCTCACCAAGCTGTACGACCAACTCGGTAAGTCCCTTGAACCCGTCGATGGTCTTCTCGATCGCCTCGCGGCCGGCCTCGAGCTTCGCCTTTGCCTGCTCCGACAAGAGCCGCGCTTCGTCGGTCGAATCCGAGACGCGCGCCTGGTCGCTCATGAGCCGACTGGTCACCTCTTCGAGCTGGTCGAGCATCTTGAGATGCTCACTGATCCTGATTGCGACGCCCTGGACGTATCCGGAGACGTCGCTGCACTCCATCGACAATGAGCCACAGTCGCGCGCGACCGCACGGATCGCATTTTCGGTGACTTCCTCAATTCCCGCCGTGGCCATCTGAAGCCCTGCTCCCGAACAAATTCAGGAGCGGGGATACGGACAACCTCCTACTTCTTCGTTAACCACGCTTTGCGAACTGCCTCAGTCGCCATAATTATCGACGACGTCGAATAATGCCGTGATCGCTCGGCGCTCGTCCGCGCTGACTTCCGGCCGCCAGACGTCGAAGATCAGGATGATCCTGTCGCTGATGCCGTGATTCCAAGCCTCGTGCTCCACCGTATCGTCGAAAACGAGCAACTCGCCCTCGCGCCATTTGCGCAGCTCGCCGCCGACTCGGAAGCCGCATCCGGACGGCACGATCAACGGCAGATGGCAGATGAGTTCGCGCATTCATCACTCCATGATGCGGCGGAATGTGTGCGCCGGGTGCGAGCCTCGAGAAGAGAATCGATGGCGCCCGGACCGTGATCCGTGGAAGATCCAACTGTTCGACCGCCGCGAGCGTCTTCGGAAACTGGCTCTGTGTTTCAGGGACCCGGCCGCCTTTGGAAAAGATGTAAAGCGTGCTCCAATCCGGATTGTCGACCAGGCCGTGATATTCGCTCCGAGGCCGCGTCGGATCGGTGACCATATACGGGGAAAAGGCGTCGTCTCTCTTCGCCAGATAGTCGAGGAGTTCTGCCTTGATTGTTGAGGTCGCTGCCTCGATCTGCGCCACCCACGGAAGATCGTCGCGCTCGTAATAGCGGCGCTGCGGAAGGCCGGGAAAATAATAAGCAGTCGGACGCTGAAGCTGCAATTGCGTCTGGCGGACGCCCCGCATCAGATCGATCGATTCCTGAAAACGAGGCGGCCTGCGTCCGAGCGGGAACCCGGCTGCCGATAAAGCCTGTTCGGTGTGGCGATCGAAACTGGCCTGACATTGCGCGAATCCAGCCTGCGCGCGTTCGATAACCGGCCTTAGCGAAGCGGGTAGCGACTGCGCAGCAGCGGCCGCGCGAAGGGCCGCCTGGTAGAAAGCCGATGCCGCCCGATCGTCTCGCGCCTGCTGACGCAATTGGCCCTTCAAGACGAGCGCCGCGATGTTGTTTGGCTCGCGCTCGAGCAACGCGTCCAATGCGGCTTCGTCGGTCATGCGGAATAGAGCAGGAACGGCTTGCGCTCTTCCTCCCACGCGCATTCGTCGGGAACGGTCAGCGCATCGAGATCGCCGGGCGCTGCTTCGCCGACCTCGACCCATTCGCGAAGCAGTGACGAGCCGTTGATGACGTCGATGGCCAGCTTGTCGAAGACATATTCGTAGGGGAAGTCGCGCCACAGCTCGTAGTCGGGATAGAGGCGGCGTATCGCCTTGAAGGCGAGCGACTGGAGGCGCCACGGCTTAAACGACTCGTGATCGTAGAACCGGCCTTCGGCATGGATGAAGACGCCCCGGCACATCTGGCCGATGTGCTTGTGGAAGGTCGGCTGGAAGGTGATGTCGCGCAGCTTGCAACCGGCAAGCCAATGCGGCGCCAGGCGCTCCATCTCTGCCATGATGCGGAGCGGTTCCAGGTCGGGGGCGCCGAACAGCTCCAGCGGCCGTGTCGTCCCCCTGCCCTCGCTCAATGTCGTGCCCTCAAGCATGACGGTCCCGGCGTAAGCGCGCGCCATGTTGACGTTGGCGGCATTCGGGCTTGGGTTGATCCAGACGCGTTCCTGCGGCCACCCGAAGCCCGGCGCGTTCTCCGGCTTCCAGCCGTCCATCTCGATCACTCGGTAGTCGACGTCGAGCTTGAAGTGATCGATGAACCAGCGGCCAAGTTCCCCTAGGGTCAGTCCATGGCGCATCGGGATTGGGCCCGCGCCGACGAAGCTTTCCCAGCCTGGACGCAGGGATAGCCCTTCGATCAGCCTGCCGGCAGGATTAGGCCGGTCGAGTACCCACACGCTCTTCCCGTGCTCGGCCGCAGCCTCGAGCACGTAGAGCAGCGTGGTGATGAAGGTGTAGATCCGGCAGCCGACGTCCTGGAGGTCGACGAGGATCGTGTCGAAGGTCCCCATCGACTGGCCCGTCGGACGGCGAACTTCACCGTACAGGCTGAACACGGGAATCTGGTGCATGGGGTCGGTGAAATCGTCCGACTCCACCATATTGTCCTGCTTGTCGCCGCGAAGGCCGTGCTGCGGTCCGAACGCGGCCGTTAGTTTCAACCCGGTCGCGGCGAGCGCGTCGAGGCTGTGCGTCAGATCCTTGGTGACCGAAGCAGGATGGGCAAGGAGCGCGACGCGCTTGCCCTCGAGCGGCCGACGCAGCTCCGGATCGGCGAGCAGCCGGTCGATACCGAATGAAGTCATTTGCGCTGCTTAGGGCAGGCGAGCGACGAAGCAACCGGGGTCGTGGAAATCGGGCTTTTCCGCATTGGGGTGGGCCAGCGCCCAATAGGATTTCGTCCCGTCTTTCTCCTCAAGCACTGCCGACAGCCCAAGCTCCCATTTCGTATCGGCGGGAATCGCGATCGACGCCCCCAAACCCCACCAGGTGAAATTATCCTCGAGGCGAATGTAGGGCTCGGCCGCCTCCGCATCCTTCATGCCCGCACGCATCGTGTTGAAGTCGTAGACCGCCCACTTGGTCGAGGGCGCGAAATTCCATTCACGATACCCCTGAACCCCGAGCGCACGGAGGAAGGCTTCGAAGCAAGTCGTTTGCCAGAGATCGGACGCGCGCTTCGCCTCTGCCGGTTCGGGCATCATGAACCGCTCCAGGGGGGCCCCGACGCCGAACCAAATGTTCGTCGTCGCCACGGCAGCGAGCGAAGCTGCATGATCGACCGTCGCCCAGACCTTAAAGTCCGGTATTCCGGGAGGCGTTGTCGGATGCGGCTCAAGATTGAATTGCATCGCCATCCATGTAGCAGCGCGAAGAGCATGACGCTAAGCGGTCGATCATGACAGCGTACCGCTCCGCCCTTCTGCGCCTTCTCGAAGAGCGCGGCTACATTCACCAGGTGACCGACGCCGCCGCGCTGGATGCGCTCGCCGAGCGGCAGGTGGTGCCCGGGTACATCGGTTTCGACGCGACCGCTTCCAGCCTCCATGTCGGCAACCTCGTGTCGATCATGCTCCTTCGCCGGCTGCAGCAGTCGGGGCACAAGCCGATCGTGGTCATGGGCGGCGGAACGACCAAAGTTGGCGATCCCTCAGGCAAGGACGAGAGCCGCAAGCTGCTGACCAATGACGCGATCGACGCGAACATCGCTTCGATCCGCCGCTGCTTCGAGCGCTTCCTGAGCTTTGGGGACGGGCCGACAGAAGCGATCATGGTCAACAACGACGACTGGCTCGGCGGCCTCAACTACATCCCATTCCTTCGCGACGTAGGGCGCCACTTCACGATCAACCGGATGCTGACCTTCGATAGCGTGCGGCTGCGGCTTGAGCGCGAGCAGCCGCTGACCTTCCTCGAGTTCAACTACATGATCCTCCAGGCCTATGACTTCCTCGAGCTGTCGAGGCGCGTCGGCTGCCGCCTTCAGCTCGGCGGCAGTGACCAATGGGGCAATATCGTCAACGGGATCGAGCTCACGCGACGGATCGAAGGCACCGAGCTGTTTGGCGTCACGACGCCGCTGATCACGACCGCAGACGGCGCGAAGATGGGCAAGACAGCCCAAGGCGCCGTGTGGCTCAATCCAGACCTCCTCAGTCCGTATGACTACTGGCAATTCTGGCGGAACGCGGCCGATGCGGATGTTGGGAAGTTCCTCAAGCTCTTCACCGATCTTCCGCTCGAAGACATAGGTCGGTTGGAGACCCTGCGGGGCTCAGACATCAATCAGGCAAAGATCGTGCTGGCGACCGAAGCGACGGCGCTGCTCCACGGGCGCGAGGCCGCGGAAGCTGCCGCACGGACTGCGGCGGACACGTTCGGCGCCGGCGGCATCGGCGAGGACCTGCCGACACTCTCGCTCGGCGACGGGATGAACGTTACACACGCCCTCACCGCGCTCGGTTTCACGCCGTCGAACAAGGAAGCGAAGCGGAAGATCGCCGAGGGCGCTGTCCGCCTCGACGAAGTAATCGTGAACGATCCTGGGCTAATGCTAATGCCAGCGGATCAGCCGTTGAAACTGAGCCTGGGCAAGAAGAGACACGCGTTACTTATGAGATGATCGAGGTTCTGAGGGGGGCCGATGGAAGTGCACAAGCCTAAGCTGGTCGCCGACTGGCGTGAGCTGCTTAAGGAATGGGGCATCATCGTCCTTGGCGTCCTCACCGCGCTGCTCGCCGAGCAGGCGGTCCAATCGATCGAGTGGCGCCACAAAGTCGATGCGGCCGTTGCCGATATGAACAATGAACTCGGCTTAGGGGACGGGCCCCAGGCCTACGCCCGCCTTGCGATGCATGACTGTGTGGGCGCGCGATTGACCGACCTTCGTTCAGCCGTCGAACGCGGCGATCGATCTCGAAGCATCGCACTTATCAGCGGGATCTGGTTTCCCGGGCGAACCTATGACTTTCTCGCACGCGAGGCCGCGACTGCCTCAGACGTTTCGTCACATATGCCGCATGAGCGGATGCTTCAGTATCGCATCACTTATGAGGTGGTGCCGCAGATGGACCGTCTCTCGGATCGAGAACTCGTCGACCTATCGCGGCTGCGGGCGCTTCCGGCAACTGGCGGCCCGTTGGAAACATCGGAAAGGCTTACAGCGACGGGTGCGATCGAAGCGCTCATAGCTGACAATGATGAGATCAGCCGCGAAGCACGCTTCCTTCTGAGGCACATGCGCCTCAACAATCTTAAGCTCGATACAGCGTTCGTGATTCAGAACGTAAAGGAGGCTCGGCCTCATTATCCGACCTGCCTCAGCCATGCGCCGGATGTTGGAGCGCTATCCTGACCTGATCAGGTCCACCGCCTGGTCGCGTTCAAACAAATAGAGGCAGATGCGTGCGGCCTGACCGCGCTCTCCCTTCAACCCGCCGTCGCGGTCGAGGAGCAACATCGCATCGCTCTGCGCGACCGGAGCGAGCTCCTGCACATCCTCCGCGGTGGCGGCGCGGAATATTTCCTCGCCTGATTGCCGAGTTCCAAGGATCTCGCCCGGCCCGCGCAGCCGCAGGTCCTCCTCGGCAATTCGGAAGCCGTCGCTGGTCTCGCGCATCAGCGTGAGCCTCGCTCGGCCGGCGTCGGTGAGGTTCTGACCGCGGATTAGTAGGCAGGTGCTTTTGCCGCTTCCGCGACCTACGCGACCGCGTAATTGGTGAAGCTGGGCGAGGCCAAAGCGCTCGGCGCCCTCGACGACCATCAGCGTGGCGTTGGGCACATCGACGCCGACTTCGATCACGGTCGTGGCCACCAGCAGCCCCAATTCCCCCGAGGCGAAGCGGGCCATTACTGAGTCCTTGTCGGCCCCTTTCATTCGGCCATGGACGAGCCCGATCCTCTTTTCGCCGAAGCGCTGTTTCAGGATCTGCGCGCGCTCCTCCGCAGCAGCTGCATCGCTCTTCTCGCTCTCCTCGATCAGCGGACAGACCCAGTAGGCCTGGCCTCCGCCGCCGAGGTGGCGGCCGAGGCCGTCGATCACGTCGGCGAGCTTCTCCTCGCTGATCACCCGCGTCTCGACCGGAGTCCGGCCCGGCGGCATCTCATCGATCCGGCTGACGTCCATCTCGCCGTACTGAGTCAGCGTCAGTGTCCTTGGAATCGGCGTCGCGGTCATGACGAGAAGGTGCGGCGGGTGCTCCGCCTTCGATGCCAGCAGGAGCCTCTGCGACACGCCGAAGCGATGTTGCTCGTCAACGACCGCGAGGCCCAGGCTCTTGTAGGCGACCTTCTCCTGAAAGATCGCATGAGTGCCGACGAGGATGTCGACCGATCCGTCGGCAAGTCCCATCAGGACGCTGTCGCGTGCGCGGCCCTTCTCGCGCCCGGTGAGGATCGCGACGCGAACTCCAATGCTATCGAGCTGGGCGAGCAAGGTCGCATGGTGTTGCCGCGCGAGGATCTCGGTCGGGGCCAGCAACGCCGCCTGCGAACCGCTCTCCACAGCGGTAAGCATCGCCGCCAGTGCGACCAAAGTCTTGCCGGAACCGACGTCGCCCTGAAGGAGGCGAAGCATGGGTGTCATCTGCGCCATGTCGCCACGGATTTCTCGGATCACCCGGCGCTGCGCATCGGTGAGCACGTACGGCAGATCGAGCTTGCGGATCAGCTCGCCGGTGCCGGGGAGCGCGTTTGTGCGGTGCCGCCGCTGCGACTGGCGAAGGAGCAGGAGCGCCAGCTGGTTCGCGAAAATCTCATCGTAAGCGAGACGGCGCCGAGACGCGTCCTCACCGGGTTCGCGGTGAACGATCGCGAGCGCCGCACGCCAGCCGCCCCAGGCCTCCCGCGAAAGGAGGCTGGGCTCGATCCACTCCGCCAGCTCGGGCGCGCGCTCCAGCGCTTCGCGAGCAAGTTCGCCCAGACGACGGTTCGTGAGGCCTTCCGTCAGCGGATAGACCGGCTCGCGGATCGGCGGCGGCGGCCCCTTCCCCGGTTCGGCGACTTCCGGGTGAACGATCTGCCATTCGTCGCCGTATTGATCGAGCCTTCCTGAGACGACGCGCTTCTGTCCCATCGGAAGGGTGCGTTTGGCCCAGCCCGGATTGTTGAAATAAACGAGGCTGATCGTGTTGCCGTCGGAATCGCTCGCGTAGATGCGGGTTGGTCCGCGTCCCGAACGGTTTTCGCGGCTGTCGAACGGCGTCAGCTCGAGGATGACATTGCGGCCGAGAAGCGAGCCGGCCGCCGCCGGAGCCTTGATGCGTTCAATTGACCCCGTGGGCAGGTGATAGAGCAGGTCGACGATCCGCTCGATCCTGAGCTTTTTCAGGAGCCTGGCGACCTGCGGCCCGACGCCTTTGAGCGCCTCCACCTCCGTGAACAGCGGATTGAGGATTTCCGGCCGCATGCGCGGTTGTTAGCGCGACTCTCGCCGCTCGCAATGATGCACGAGTTTTACTACATGCCCTCCATGCCCTCCGACCTGGAACTGAAGCGCCTCGCATGGCGCGCGCACCATCGCGGCACCAAGGAAGCCGACATGCTGGTCGGCGGATTCTTTGACGCCCATCATGAGGCATGGGGCGCCGCCGAGCGCGCGCAGTTCGAGGCGATGCTGGAGGAGCAGGACGTCGACATCATGGCCTGGGCGCACGGAACCGCTGAACCGCCGGAGCAGTTCGCCGGTCCGATGACCGAAGCGCTGAAGCGGCTGAACTACGTCAGGATTCCGAAATGAGCGAGCCGCTGGAGCGCGTGCTCCGCGCAAGGGAATCGCTGACCCTCGCCGGCGTCCCGACAGGCTTTCTTCCGTGGCTTGCGGCTGATCTCGCGCGAGCGGCGCATGGGACAAGTGGCGGCGGCCGAGCTGTCGCGATTGTTGCCGACGAGGCAGCACTGCGTGCGCTTGCGGATACAGTCCCGCTGTTCGCGCCCGAGGTCGAAGTCCTGACTCTTCCTGGCTGGGACTGTCTTCCCTACGACCGCTCTTCCCCCGCCCTTCGCGTAATGGCGGAGCGCCTCGCCACGCTGAGCGCGCTCCAGGCTAAGCAAGAGAAGCCGCAATTGCTCGTCGCCACCGCAAGCGCGGCCACGCAGCGTGTGCTGACGCCGTTTCGGATACGCCAGCTCACCCGCCGAATTGCCGAGGGCGAACGGATCGAGCGGGAGGCATTGGTCGAGCAGCTCAATGCCCTTGGCTACCAACGCGTCGACACGGTTGCCGAGCATGGCGAATATGCAGTCCGCGGCTCGCTGATCGACCTCTTCCCGGCCGGCGAGGTGCTGGCGCTCCGACTCGACTTCTTCGGGGACGAGATCGACACACTCCGCCGTTTCGATCCCGCCGACCAGCGTTCGACCGACAAAGTGGAAGCATTCACGCTGATGCCGGCATCCGAGGCGCTTCTCGACCCGGACAGCATCAAACGGTTCCGTTCGCGCTATCGCGAGAAGTTCGGCGCGACCGCCACCCAAGATCCGCTCTACCAGGCACTGTCCGAAGGCCGCCGGATGAGCGGCATGGAACACTGGCTCCCGCTGCTCGAGGAGCGGCTCGAGACCTTGTTCGAGCATCTCGGCGAAACCGACCTCGTCGTCCGCGACGCGGCAGCAGATCAGGCCGTCGGTGGACGGCGCGAGGCGATCGACGATTATTACCAGAACCGCGTGCGAGCGACGGAAGGCGAACCGGGAAGCTATCGCCCGCTCGAGCCTCACGCGCTCTACCTATCGAAGAAAGAGTGGGAGACTGAGGAAGCGGAACGCCCGATCCACCTTGCCTCTCCGTTCCACGAACCCGAATCGAACGGATCATCGACTTCGGAGTTGATGCCGCGCGCGACTTTGCGCCTGAGCGCGCCCAGCAGGCCAACGTGTACGAGGCGGTTGCCAAGCACGTCGGCGATCTTCGCAAAGCTGGGCACAAGGTCATCCTAGCCTGCTACACTCGCGGTGCTCGGGAACGCCTGAGCGGCCTCCTCGAAGATCATGGCTTGAAATCGCAGAAGCTGGCCGACAGCTGGCAGGAAGCGCTCGGATCCAAGACGCAACCAGCGCTCCTCGTCCTTCCGCTCGACCACGGATTTACTACGCCGGATGTCGCTGTCCTCACCGAGCAGGACATGCTTGGCGACCGACTTGTCCGCCGTCGCAAGAGGAAGGCGGCAGCGGCATTCCTCGAAGAACTAGCAACGCTGTCGCCAGGCGATCTCGTGGTCCACGCCGATCACGGCATTGGCCGCTACGAAGGGCTGACGCAAATTCCCGTCAGCAAAGTGCCCCACGACTGTGTCGCGCTCGAATATGCGCGCGGCGACAAGCTCTACGTGCCGGTCGAGAATATCGAGCTCTTGAGCCGCTACGGCAGCGAGAGCGAGGCCGTCTCGCTCGACAGTCTCGGCGGCGAGGCCTGGCAGCGTCGAAAGGCCCGGATGAAGGAGCGGATCCGCGAGATCGCGGGCGAGCTCATCAAGGTCGCGGCGATGCGCGCGACCCGGGCCGGCGTCGTTGCCGAGGCGGATTCGAGCTACCCCGAATTCGTCAATCGCTTCCCGTACGAAGAGACGGACGACCAGGACCGCGCGATCGACGACGTGCTGAAGGATCTAGAGGCCGGCAAGCCGATGGACCGGCTGGTATGCGGCGATGTCGGCTTCGGCAAGACCGAGGTGGCGCTCCGAGCCGCCTTCGTGATGGCGATGTCAGGCAAGCAGGTCGCGCTCATCTGCCCGACGACCCTGCTCGCCCGGCAGCATTACGCAAACTTCGTCGAGCGATTCCACGGCTTTCCGATCAACATTGGGCGGTTGTCTCGTCTGGTCCCAGCCGGGGAAGCGAAGCGAACCAAGGAAGGACTTGCCGAGGGCAAGGTCGATATCGTTATCGGCACCCATGCGCTGCTCGCGAAATCCATAAACTTCAAACGCTTGGGACTCGTCATTGTCGACGAGGAGCAGCATTTCGGAGTGGCTCACAAGGAGCGTCTAAAGGCGCTCAAGAATGACGTCCACGTCCTCACCCTAACCGCAACCCCGATTCCGCGCACGCTCCAGATGGCCATGAGCGGACTTCGCGAGCTGTCGGTAATCCAGACCCCGCCTGTCGACCGACTTGCAGTGCGCACCTACGTCACGCCGTTCGACGGAATTGTTCTTCGTGAGGCGCTGCTTCGCGAGCATTTCCGTGGCGGCCAAAGCTTCTTCGTCGTGCCGCGCGTCGCCGACTTGCCCGACATCGAGGAATGGCTTCGCACGCAGGTGCCGGAGGTGAAGTTCGTCACCGCCCACGGGCAGCTGAGCGCGACCGCGGTCGAGGAGCGGATGAGCGCCTTCTACGACCGGAAATACGATGTATTGCTCTCGACCACGATCGTCGAAAGCGGCTTGGACATCCCGAGCGCGAACACCCTCGTCGTCTATCGGTCCGACCGGTTCGGGCTCGCGCAGCTCTACCAGCTCCGCGGCCGCGTCGGCCGCTCGAAGTCGCGTGCCTATGCCTACCTGACGATGCCTGCGAGCCGTTCGATCACCGAGGCAGCGCAGAAGCGGCTCCAGGTGCTGAGCGAACTCGACAATCTCGGCGCGGGATTCCAGCTCGCAAGCCACGATCTCGACATCCGCGGCGCCGGCAACCTGCTCGGTGACGAGCAGTCGGGCCACATCAAGGAAGTTGGATTCGAGCTGTATCAGTCGATGCTCGAGGACGCGATCGTCGAGCTGAAGGCTGGCGGCGTGCCCGCGAGGGAGGAATTCACCCCGCAGATCAGCGTCGATGCTCCGATCATGATACCGGAGCATTACGTGCCGGACCTGGACCTTCGCATGGGTCTCTACCGTCGCCTCGGCGAGTTGGAGGACAGGGCCGCGATCGATGCCTTCGCCGCAGAGCTCATCGACCGCTTCGGAGCGCTTCCAGAAGAAACAGCGAACCTCATGAAGATCGTCGAGGTGAAGCTGAACTGCCGCGAAGCGATGGTCGCCAAGCTCGACATCGGCGCGAAGGGCGCGGTCGTGACCTTCGCTGACGGCGGTTTTCCCGACCTTGCGGGTCTGCTTGGCTACATCGATCGCCTCAAGGGCGCGGCGAGGTTGCGGCCTGATAGCAAGATGACGGTTGGAAGGAACTGGCCCACGCCGGACGCACGGCTAAACGGCGCGGTTCAGCTATCACGAGGCCTGTCGCGCGTAGCAGCGGCTGGCGAGAAAAAGGAAGCCGCCTAGGAAGCGAACCGCGTCAGCTCTTCCTCGGTCAACGGCGGCGAGCCGAAGTATCCCTGGTAGAAGTCGCAGCCCCATTCCCTGAGCAAGTCGAGCTGATCGGACGCCTCCACCCCTTCGACGATCACTTTGAGCCCCAACTCGTGAGCGAGGCGGATCATTCCATTGACGACGATCCGGTCGCGCTCGCGGCGGCCGATATCTCCGACAAGGCCGCGGTCAATCTTGAGCGTATCGAGCGGCAATGAGGTCAGATAGGCGAGACTTGCGTAGCCGGTTCCGAAATCGTCGACCGCGATCCTGAGGCCGGCTTCGCGTAATTTGGCCAGGCGCGCTGCGACGCTTTCACGATCTGAAAGTAAGGCTGTTTCGGTGATTTCCAGGGTGATGCGCCGCGGATCGATCCCAACAGCTCCGATCTCATCGAGCAGCCAGCGATCGTAACCTTCGCGGCAGATGTCAGCCGGCAGGAGGTTGATCGATATTCCAAGATCCTTGAGCGGCCCTTCCCATATCGAGGCGCAGCGGAGCGCCTTGCGCTGCACCATCCTCGACAGACGCTCTCCCAGCGCTGCGGAGCTTGCCCTCGCGAAAAGACTTTCTGCGTCGCGTGCGATTCGCGAACGAGCTAGCGCCTCGACCCCGACCATCGCACCGGTGACGGCGTCGATGATGGGCTGGAAGCGCAGGTCGACCTGCTCATGGGCGATGACCGCCTCGAGCATCAGGTCACGAGTGGGAGAGACGGGCTGGGTCGCCCCGAGATCCGAAGCCCGCCTCCCCCACTTACTGATGCCGTCCAACGTCAGCATGTGGAGCGGGCTAGCCCGTCGCAGGGTACGGCGGAACCTGCTCCCCGCAGCGCGCTCCGAAACGGGACAGTGACGTTAGGCGCCGTTCCTCCTATCTTGTCGTTGCTCGAAACATCGTCAGGAGCAGCGGTTGAACGCGGACGCAGCGCAGGGGCACGACAAGCCGCCGATTGACCTGGCGAGCCGGGGTATCGGCCTGCTTTCTTCACGCACCGATGTCGCAAAGGCCGCCGAAACGATGCTCCGGCGACGTTTCTGCTTCGCCGACGCTGGCAGTGCCGAGGTGCTGGTGGCCCTAGGCGGCGATGGGTTCATGCTTCACACGCTTCACGAGATGCTGGACGGTGACCGCGCCTGCGTGCCGGTGTTCGGAATGAATCGCGGCACCGTCGGCTTCCTGATGAACGAATGGCGAATTGACCGGCTTCCGGACCGGATCGAGGGAGCCAAGGCGATCCGCGTCGCGCCGCTCGAAATGCGGGCGACGACCGTTGGCGGAAAGAGCTTCACCCATTCGGCGATCAACGAGGTCTCTCTCCTGAGGGAAACCCGCCAGACCGCGAAGATCGAGATTTCCGTGAATGGCCGCGTGGCGCTGCCCGAGCTCGCCTGCGACGGCGTGCTGGTGGCGACGCCTGCGGGATCCACCGCCTACAACCTCTCTGCGCGCGGCCCGATCCTGCCCCTGCAGGCGAAGATGCTCGCGCTGACGCCTATAAGCCCCTTTCGGCCCCGCCGTTGGTCGGGCGCGATCCTTCCGGACGACACGGCGGTCAGCTTGACCATCCTCGAGGCCGAAAACCGCCCAGTCTCGGCGGTCGCCGACCAGACCGAGGTTCGCGATGTTGCGAAGGTGGAAATTCGCCTCGACCGGGACCGTTCGCTGACCTTGTTGTTCGATCCCGAGCACGCGCTCGACGAGCGCATCGCGATGGAGCAATTTGCCACGTAGTGACTTGCGTTTAACTAAGTCTCAGCTATCTAGCCGCGGCGCCCGTAAGGGCTGCTCCCCGGTAGCTCAGCGGTAGAGCATCCGACTGTTAATCGGACGGCCGCCTGTTCGAATCAGGCCCGGGGAGCCATTCTCTTTCGCCTCCAGGAACCGTATCGCGCCACGAACCATCGAATGGCGCGACATTCGAAGGAGGGTGCAGTTGGCTGAAAGGGGCGGCGCGGCAGGTCCTGACTTCTCGCATGGCATAAGGCTCAGCGAGATCCCGGCAGAGGGAACGATTTCAGGCCGTGTCGGCGACGATCCGGTCCTGCTGTCTCGCCTTGGAGGAGAGCTTTTCGCGATCGGCGGATCGTGCACCCACTATGGCGGCCATCTCGGCGACGGGATCTCGCGTGGAACGACAGTTCGATGCCCGCTCCATCACGCCTGCTTCGACCTTCGAACCGGTGCTGTCCTTCGCGCGCCGGCCCTCGATCCGGTCGATCGATGGGAGGTCGCGGTCGAGGGTGGGCAAGCATTCGTTCGACGGAAGATTGAGCGAGACGAACGATTCGCGACGCCCGCCGGTGTCGGCATTGGAAGCATCGTCATCATCGGCGGGGGAGCGTCCGGGCTGGCCTGTGCGAAGGAGCTGCGCACTCGCGGGTTTGCCGGCAATGTGACGATCCTGAGCGCGGATTCAGACCCGCCTTGTGACCGGCCCAATCTCTCGAAAGACTATCTGGCTGGTAATGCCCCGGAGGAGTGGCTCTGGCTGCGCGGCGACGCCTGGTACAGGGAGAATGATATTGACCTTCGGCTTTCCACCGAAGTCACGAAGATCGATCCCGAAGCCCGGAACGTTCATTGCAAATCAGGCGAACAAATCTGCTTCGACCGGCTTCTGATCGCAACGGGTGCAGAGCCGAACCGCCTCGATGCGCCGGGCCTCGATCAGCCTCACGTATTCACTCTCCGATCGGTGAACGATGCGCGGACACTTGCCGAACGAGCTCAAGCGGGCGGCCGCGCCGTGATCATCGGCGCGAGCTTCATCGGCCTCGAAGCCGCGGCGGCGCTTCGCCAACGAAAGGTCGAGGTGGACGTGGTCTCTGTCGAGGAGATTCCGCTCGAACACGTGTTCGGAACGGATGTCGGGACCCAACTCAAGGCGCTTCATGAAAGCAAAGGCGTCAGCTTCCATCTGAACTGCGTGGTCAAACAGTTCGACGGCCGTGAAGTGGAGCTCGGAGACGGCGAGCGGGTTCCCGCCGACCTCGTACTCGTCGCCGTCGGAGTCCGCCCGCGAACGGCGATTGCCGAAGCCGCCGGGGCCTCCGTCAAGAACGGAGTCCTCGTCGACGCCTATCTCGAGACATCTCTGCCCGGGATTTACGCCGCGGGCGACATCGCGGCCTATCCGGAACCGATCTCAGGCCAGACCGCCCGAATCGAGCATTGGGTAGTCGCCGAGCGCCAGGGAGAGGTCGCAGCGGCCAACATGCTCGGCGAAAAGCTGCGCTTCGAGTTCCGCGCCCTTCTTCTGGACCGAGCAATATGGAGTTCCGATCCGATACGTCGGCCGGGCAAGCGGCTGGGATGCCGTTACTGTCGAAGGGGACGTTCAGAGCGGTTCGCTCGTCGCGCGCTATTTCAAGGACGGATGCCATTGCGCGACGGCGACGATCGGGCGCGATCAGGAGAATCTCGGGGACGAGTTGAAACTGGAGTCTACGGTCGCCGTCAGCGAAGTCTGATCATTTGACTTTGTCACGGCCGAAGCAGATTTTCGGCTCATGGCCGTCGCTCTCCTCGCACTATTGATGGTTTCTGCCGAGCCCGCCTCGACGCCGCCTGCGCCGAAACCGAAGCTCATTTGCCGCGAGGGAGAGAGCCAACTCGGTACGCACGTGCACGCGCCGCGGCGCTGCCTCACAGAGGAGCAGTGGCAGGAAGAGGATGCCCGGCGCGACCGCGTTCCGCTGACGCTGCGGGTCACTGCCGGACAGGGCGACGCGGCGCAACCCACGCGACAGCCGCAATAAACTAGCTGTCGATCGAGGCCATCAGGCTCGCGTTGCCGCCTGCCGCGGTCGTGTCGATGCACGTCACACGCTCTGTCGCGAAACGTGCGACATAATGCGGTCCGCCGGCCTTGGGCCCCGTTCCGCTGAGGCCCTCACCGCCGAACGGCTGGCTTTCGACGACCGCGCCGATCTGGTTGCGGTTGACGTAGAAATTGCCGACGCGCGCATTTTCCTCGACATATTCGCGGACCGTATCGATGCGGCTCTGGAGACCGAGGGTCAGGCCGTAGCCAGTCGTGTTGATCGCCTCGACGACCTCGCCGAGCTTATTGCCGGCGAAACGGATCACGTGGAGGATCGCTCCAAAATTCTCGCGATCCAACTCGCTTACCGACTGGATCTCATAAAAGGCAGGAGCAACGAAGCATCCGTTTGCCGTCTCCTTCGGCGGCTTCAATCGGCAGATCTTCTTCGCATTCTTGTCGAGCCACTTGAGGTGATCATCGAGCACCTTCTTCGCGGCTTTGTCGATAACCGGGCCGACATCGGTGGCAAGGTCGGCCGGATCGCCCACCTTCAGCGCTTCCATCGCGCCAGCGATCATCTTGATCATGCCAACGGCGACATCCTCCTGCACGAACAGGACCCGCAAGGCCGAGCAGCGCTGGCCCGCGCTCTGAAACGCCGAGGAAATGACGTCTCGAGTCACCTGCTCGGGGAGCGCGGAGCTATCGACGATCATCGCGTTCTGACCGCCGGTTTCGGCAACGAACGGGATGATCGGCCCGTCGCGCTCGGCCAGCGTACGGTTGATCATGCGCGCCGTTTCGGTCGAGCCGGTGAAAACGACGCCCGAAAGCAGCGGATGCTCGGTCAGCGTTCCGCCAACGACCCGCCCTGAGCCAGGTGCAAGCTGAACGATATCCCTGGGAATGCCCGCCCGATGCATCAGCTCGACCGCCAGTGCGGCGATCAGCGGTGTTTGCCCGGCCGGCTTCGCGATGACAGCATTGCCCGCCGCCAACGGCGCCGACACAAGGCCGGTGAAGATTGCGAGCGGGAAATTCCACGGCGAAATGGCCGCGATCACTCCGCGGCCATGAAGTCGAAGCTCGTTCTGCTCGCCGGTCGGCCCCGGAAGCAGAAGCGCCTTCGTGAACTGGCGACGAGCTTCGGAGGCGTAGAAGCGCAGAAAATCGACCGCCTCGCGCACCTCGAGCACACCGTCGATCAAGGTCTTCCCGGCCTCGCGGCCGCAGAGAGAAAAGAATTCTTCCGCATGCTGCTCATAGAGGTCCGCGGTCCGTTCGAGCAATTTCGCGCGGGCTTCACCACCAAGAGCGTCCCAGGCCACTTGCGCGGCATGCCCGGCGCGAACCATCCCATCGACGTCGCCTGCGGTCGCCTCGAAGGTCGTCCCGACGGTGACCCGGTGATCGTGCGGCGACACGATCGGCCGGGGCTCGCCTTTTCCGAGGCCGGGCGTCGCGGTCCAGGTGCGGCTTTCGAGCGCTTTAAGCCGCTCGAGCAATGGCTCACGCACCAGCGGGTCGCTGAGATCGACCCCGGCGCTATTGCGGCGCTGCGGGCCGAATAGATCGTGCGGCAGGATGATCTTGGGATTTCGCTTCGGCTGGAGCGCGGCGAGCTCTGTGACAGGATCGCGGACCAGCTCGTCGATCGAAACCTGCTCATCGGCAATCCGGTTGACGAAGCTTGAATTGGCGCCGTTCTCAAGGAGGCGCCGGACAAGATAGGCGAGCAACTCCTTATGGCTGCCGACCGGCGCGTAGATCCGGACCGGCGTCGGATTGTCGCCGATGTGCCGCTCCAACCCCGCAAGTTCCTCGTACAGCTCCTCGCCCATGCCGTGGAGCCGCTGGAACTCGAACTCTTTGTCGCCCGCAAGCGCCTTTACCTGGCCGATCGTGTTGGCGTTGTGGGTGGCAAAGGCCGGATAAAGGACGTCGGTCGCCGCCAGCATCTTCTTGGCGCAGGCGAGGTATGAGACATCGGTAGCGACCTTGCGGGTCCAGACTGGATAGTCCGAAAGGCCGCCGACCTGCGCGAGCTTGATTTCGGTGTCCCAATAGGCGCCCTTGACCAGGCGGCACATCAGCTTGCGCCCGTGAGCGCGCGCAGCCTCGATGACCCATTCGACAAGGGGCGTTGCGCGCTTCTGATAGGCCTGGATGGCAATCCCGAAGCCGCCCCATCCATCTACGAACAGGGCATCGTCGGCGAGCAGGGCCTCGAACACATCCATCTGCAGCTCGAGCCGGTCCGCTTCCTCGGCGTCGATCGTGAAATGAACATCCGCCTTGGAGGCCTTCAGCGCCAGCTCGCGAACCACCGGGATGACGGCGGCCAGCGCCTCTTCGCGATGGGTGTATTCGAAGCGCGGATGAAGCGCCGTTAGCTTGACCGAAATGCCGGGAGACTTGCGAAAGCCACCCTTCGCCTCCTTGGCGATGCGATTAAGAGCTCCGCGATAGGCTTCGGCATAGCGCTCCGCGTCTTCGTAGGTCTTGGCGGCCTCGCCCAGCATATCGAAGCTGTGGCTTAGCCCGCGGCGTTGTTCAGGGGCGGCGCGCCTTAGCGCCTCATCGATCGTTCGGCCGAAAACAAAGTTGCGGCCGAGGATCTTCATCGCCTCGCGCACCGCCGCGCGCACCACCGGTTCGCCGAGCCGCCCTACGGCGCGACCCAAAGCCGCCTTCCAATTATCGGAGCGGTCCTGTGCGCCTTCGAGCACCTTGCCGGTCAGGAGGAGCGAGAAAGTCGCGGCGTTCACGAAGGCGGAGTCCGAATGGCCGAGTTTCTCGGACCAGTTCGGCCCCGCGAGCTTGTCCGCAATCAGCTCATCGGCGGTATGCGCGTCCGGAATGCGGAGAAGCGCTTCGGCGAGGCACATCATGGCTATGCCCTCGTCCGAACCAAGATCGTACGCGTGGAGGAAGGCGTCGACGCCGGAAGGCTTTTGCGCACGAACGCCTTTGACGAGAGCGCGCGCGGTCACCCTAGCCTCGCTTAGCTGTTCAGGACTGAGCCGCGCCTGCTCGATCCGCTCCTTCGCGACCTGCTCTTCGTCAGGTCGGTAGGCGCATCTCAGCTCTGTGCGGTCTATCGGCGGCACGGCCGCGGCCGCTACGCGAGCTGCCCGTGGCAATGCTTGTACTTCTTGCCCGACCCGCACGGACACGGTGCATTACGGCTGACGGGTGCCTCTGCGACCGCCCCATCGGGTCCGCTTGGAAGCGGCTGTTGCGGAATGCTCGCGAACGGGACGCTCGAGAGCACCGCGCCCGTCGATGCGTCGATGTCGGCCGTATCGTCGTCGCCGGAGAAAGGATCGATATGCTGGGTGACGAAATCCGGCAGCAACGGCGGCGGCGCCGGCTCGAGCTGGACTTGCGCCCGCATCAGGATCCGCGTCACCTCCTCGCGGATCGACACGAGCAGTCGCTCGAACAGGAGGAACGCCTCCTGCTTATACTCGTCGATCGGCTTCTTCTGCGCGTAGCTGCGAAGGTGGATGACCTGCCGCAGGGCGTCGAGCGTTGCCAGGTGATCCTTCCAGTGGTGGTCGAGCGTTTGAATGAGGATTTGCTTTTCGACCTCGTTCCAGCGCTCCACCTCCACCCCTTCCAGCTTCGTCGCCATCGACTGGTCGGCGACCTGTTGAAGGCGCTCGGTCATCATGAGGGGATCGACCGAGTCTTCCTGTAGCCACTCGTCGATCGGCGCCTGGATGCCAAAGATCGCGTCGATGCTCTCCTTGAGGTTCTCGATGTTCCACTGTTCGGGATAAGTGCCGGGGGGACAGTTGACCGCGACGATTGCTGAGGCGGTCTCGGCGCGCATGTCGGTGATGACGTCGCTGACGCTTTCCGCGTCCATGATGTCGGCGCGCTGCTCATAAATGACCTTGCGCTGGTCGTTCATCACGTCGTCGAATTCGACGACCTGCTTGCGGATGTCGTAGTTGCGCGCCTCGACCTTCTTCTGAGCGGTCTCGATCGCCTTCGAGATCCAGGGGCTGACGATCGCCTCGCCGTCCTCGAGGTTCTTGTTCATCAGGCGCGAGAACATGGTCTGCGGACCGAAGATGCGCAGCAGATCGTCGTCGAGGCTGAGGTAGAATTTCGAAAGGCCCGGGTCGCCCTGGCGGCCTGAGCGTCCCCGCAGCTGGTTGTCGATCCGGCGGCTCTCATGCCGTTCCGTCCCGAGCACATAGAGCCCGCCCGCCTCCAACACGCGCTGCTTTTCAGCGACGATCTCGGCGCGGATCTTTTCGGCCCGCGCTTCATATTCAGGCGTACCCTCTGCGAGTTCCGGAAATTCATCCAGCATACGGAAATCGAGGTTGCCGCCGAGCTGGATGTCGGTGCCGCGGCCGGCCATGTTCGTCGCGATCGTCACCGCCCCGATCCGACCCGCCTGGGCAACGATGTGCGCCTCCTGCTCGTGGAAGCGGGCATTGAGGACTGAGTGCTTGACGCCTTCCTTCCGAAGATATTCGGAAAGCATCTCGGACTTTTCGATCGAGATCGTGCCGACGAGCGCGGGCTGGCCGAGCTCCTGCTTCTGCTTCAGCTCCTCGGTGATGGCCGCGAACTTCTCGGTCATCGTCTTGTAGAAGACGTCGTCCTCGTCGATCCGCAGGACGGCCACGTTGGTCGGGATCGCGACCACGTTCATCTTGTAGATGTCGAAGAATTCCGGCGCTTCGGTCATTGCCGTGCCGGTCATGCCCGAAAGCTTGGGATACATGCGGAAGTAGTTCTGGAAGGTGATCGAGGCGAGCGTCTGGTTCTCAGGTTCAGGGATGACGCCTTCCTTGGCCTCGACGGCCTGGTGAAGCCCGTCCGACCAGCGCCGGCCTTCCATCATTCGGCCGGTGAACTCGTCGATGATGACGACTTTGTCGTCCTTCACGATGTAATCGATGTCCTTCTTGAACATGACGTTGGCTTTAAGCGCCTGGTTCAAGTGGTGGACGACCTGCGTGTTCGCGATATCGTAGAGGTTTCGGCCTTCAATCAGCCCGGCATCCTCGAGCATCCGCTCGGCCTTCTCGGTGCCGTCTTCAGTGAGAACGACGCTCCGCTGCTTCTCATCGAGGTCGTAGTCGGACTTGACGAAGGTTTTCACGATGCGGTCGACGTTGATGTAGAGGTCCGACTTGTCGTCGGTGGGACCCGAGATAATCAGCGGCGTCCGCGCCTCGTCGATCAGGATCGAGTCCACCTCGTCGACGATCGCGAAATTGAATGGCCGCTGGACCATCTGTTCGCGCGAGTACTTCATGTTGTCGCGAAGGTAGTCGAAGCCGAATTCGTTATTGGTTCCGTAGGTGATGTCGGAACCGTAGGCCGCGCGGCGCTCCTCGTCCGAAAGGTTCGGCACGATCACGCCGACGCTCATCCCGAGGAAGCGGTAGATCTGGCCCATCCAGTCCGCGTCACGGCGGGCGAGATAGTCGTTGACCGTGACGACGTGGACGCCTTTCCCCTCGAGCGCATTCAGGTAGACCGCGAGGGTCGCGACCAGCGTTTTCCCTTCGCCGGTCTTCATTTCGGCGATCTCGCCGCGATGGAGCGCGATTCCGCCGATCAGCTGGACGTCATAGTGACGCTGGCCGAGCGTCCGGATGGCCGCCTCGCGGACCGTCGCGAAGGCCTCCGGAAGCAGGTTCTCAAGCTTCTCGCCTTCAGCAAGGCGCTGACGAAATTTCTCCGTCTGCCCCCGAAGCTCGCCGTCGGTATAGCGCCTGGATATTCGGCTCGAAAGCGTTGACTGCGTCGACATACTTGCCGAGACCACGGACATAGCGGTCGTTTGCCGATCCGAAGATGCTCTTTGCCACTGCGGCGAACATGGAATTCCCTTAAAAACCCGGGCGCCAAGGAAGGGGCGAAAACCGCTCGCCGACGCTTTGGGAAATTGTCGCGGGCGATGTAAGGAGCGCCCTAGCCGTAGTCAATTAAAGGGACCGTGAACAAATGGCAGGGCTGACCGGCGGGTGCATGTGCGGAGCGGTCCGCTACGAGCTCCTGAGCGAGCCCTTCGACTGCGGATATTGCCACTGCCGTACCTGCCAGCTGAACAGCGGCGCACCGGCAATGGTCTTCGCGAGCGTTCCCGACGGCGGCCTCGTCTGGACCGCCGGAGCGGACAAAGTGAAACGCGTGCGCTCATCGAGTTTCGGCCACCGGGAATTCTGCGGTGAATGCGGAACGCCCTTCCTGATGAAAGTCGATCACCAGCCCGAGACGGCGGATTTCAGCGTCGCGACGCTCGACGATCCCGACCCGATCGCCCCTGGGTTCCACATCTTCTGGGGAAGCCGGATCGGCTGGTTCGAGCCGAAGGACGACCTCCCCCGGCATGAGAAGTTCAGGCCGGATACGCGGGGGCTCGAAGGTACCGAGCCCCCAGCGTAATCATCAGCCGACGGCGGTCTGGGACGCCCCGCCGAGATTGCTCTCGAGCCACTGCTGGATCTGGCTGCGCGGTGCAGCGCCGACTTTCTGCGCAATCGGCTGGCCGCCCTTGAACAGAAGCATGGTCGGGATTCCTCGCACGCCGTAGCGGCCCGGCGTGTCGGGATTTTCGTCGATGTTGAGCTTGGCGATCGTCACCTTGTCGCCGAGATCGTTGGCTATCTCCTCGAGCGCGGGGGCGATCATCCGGCAGGGTCCGCACCATTCGGCCCAGAAATCGACGAGGACGGGGCCGTCGGCGCCGAGAACGTCGGTGGAAAAGCTCTGGTCGGTGACCGTCTTTGTGGTCATGTCGGGCAAATCTCCTGCAAAGGTTGCAAGGAATATGGGCGTTCGCTGCGCCGCTCTCAAGCCATGACCTCGATCAGTTTTGGACCCGCGGTGTAGAGTAATGCGGCGCGGACCTCGCGCCCCGGAAAGATGACCCGCAGTGCGTCGGCATAGGCTTTCATCTGTGCGTGGTGGCTGTTTGGAATGTCCGCGTGCCTCGCAGGCACGCGTCCTGTCTTGAAATCGATGACCGAAATGCGGTCCTCTTCGACCAGCAGCCGGTCAACGGTCCCCGCGATCACTCGTCCGTCGGGCAATGTGGCGGCCAGCGGCGCCTCGCCGAGCAAATCGTCTCCAAACAGCCTCGAGAAGCTCTCGTCCGAAAGAATGCGGCAAACTTGATCGACTATTTCGCTTCGTATCGAAGCTTCCGAAACTCCGGCCGAACGCTCCAGCCAGCGATTGGCGAGATCCTCTCGGCTGCCGGGTGCGACGGCGGGCAGTCGCTCCAGCAGCTGGTGGATCCAGGTACCTCGGAGCGCCGCCGCACGCATTGCCTCGCTGGGCGGCGGAGCGCGCTCATCGTCAACGGCGATCGCCGAGGGAGCGAGCGGCCGCGGCGGGCGCGCTTCGGGCGGAGCGGCGGTGCGCGCCCATTGCGGGACCTCGATCCCCGCGAGACTGGCGCTGGCAGCTGCCGGCTTGTGGTTTGGCGAGGTAGCCGACCCGTAAATCAGCCCCGCGCCCCATTTCGCCTTTTCGGTCGGCGCCGCGTTAAGACTTCGCATCGCCCGCTCGACCGCGACATGCCAACAATTGACCGGTCGAGCCTCGGACCCATCCTTCTTCGGCTTGGGCGCGACCCCGGTGACAATGAGACGGTCGGCGGCACGTGTCAGGGCAACGTAAAGCAGCCGCCAATGCTCCTCGAGGTCCCTTTTCTC
Source organism: uncultured Alphaproteobacteria bacterium (assembly GCA_963831485.1). GTDB lineage: Bacteria > Pseudomonadota > Alphaproteobacteria > Sphingomonadales > Sphingomonadaceae > Sphingomicrobium. The sequence goes on along the minus strand of CAWHQE010000013.1, from coordinate 174,624 downwards.
CTCTGCCGCGATTTTCTCTTCGAACGGGCTTGAGCGCTCCTCCTTCTTCGGACGCAAGAGAGGCGCGCAATTGTCCGGCGAGATCTCGAAATCGAGGGTGATTGGCGTCCGCCCAAGGCGCGCCGGATCCGCGGTCGCGTCGGCGAGGATGACAACCGGCGCCTCGAGGCCCTTGGCGCCGTGCACCGTCATTACCCGCACCTCGTTGCCGGGCTGGCCGGGGTCGCGCTGGACGTCGACGGTCCCGCGCGAGAACCAGGAGAGGAAGCGATCGAGCGAAGCGATCTCGTTCCGTTCGAACTCCAGCGCACTGTTCATCAGCTCGTCGATGGGATCGCGCGCCGCCATTCCGAGCCGCGAATAGAGCTTGCGACGGCCCTCCGTCGGCCCTGAGAGGACGGTTTCGAGGAAAACCGAAGGCGTCGTGAAGTCCGCGATCCGGAGCAACTCGGCCAGGGCGTCATGGGCTGACTTGAAGCCGCTGTTCTCCGCCGACTTCTGCCGAAGTTGACGCCAAAGGCTGCCCTTTCGGTCCCAGGCGAGCGCACGGAGCTGATCCTGGTCCCACCCGATCAGCGGCGACACGAGCAGGCAGGCAAGGCTGAGATCGTCGTTGGGCTGAACGGCGAACTTTACCGTTGCGAGCAGGTCCTGGACCGCAAGCGGCTCGTGAAGATGAAGCCGGTCCACTCCCGCTACCGGCACGCCCGCGGAAAACAGCCGCGCCACGATCAGTGAAGCCAGCTCGCCGCGGCTGCGAACGAGCACGAGGACGTCGCCTGCGGTCAGCGCTCGACCTGTGGAGGCCAGATAAGGCGCCTCGCGGACGAGCTCGCGGATCCGCTCGGCCAGCGCTTCGGCATATTGCCGCGCGCGCAGCGTTATCCAGCTTTCCTCGCCTTCGTCGCCCTCCTCGTCGAACTCAGGCGCGAACGGCTGCCACAGCTCGACCTGGCCAGGACGGTCTCGGTGATGCGCGATATGCGCCGGCGGCGGCTCGGCCAGCGCTAGAGCTCCGTGACCCAGCACCGCAATGACGGCGTTCACGACGTCGAGCACCGGCTGCGTCGAGCGGAAGCTCGCCGCTATCGAGAGGTCGCGAAACTCACGTGTGCGGCGCTTGAACAGGTCGAGCGTGTCCTCGGCGTCGGTCAGCTCTTCGGCACGTCGTTTGAAATGCTCGCGGGCTTCGCTGAACCGTGTCGGATCCGTGCCCTGGAAGCCGTAGATCGCCTGCTTGAAGTCGCCGACCATGAAGAGCGTCCGCCGCCGCTCGTCGGCCTCGCTCGAACCGCTGAAATATTCCTCGACCAGCTTTTCGATGATCTCCCATTGGGCGGCGTTGGTGTCCTGGGCTTCGTCCACGAGGACGTGGTCGACCTCGCGGTCGAGCTTGTAGCGGACCCAGTCGCCGATGCCGGGTTGCCGGAGCAGCCGCCTCGTCCAATCGATCAGGTCGTCGAAGTCAGCGACTCCCGCCGCGCGCTTAGCCCGGGTGTAGGCGTCGGCGAACGCCTGACCGGCGCGGAGACCGGCCGCAATGTGCGCTGCAAGCTGCGCCCCGTTCTGGAGACGCAGGAGGTCGCCGATCAGATTGGCGAGTTGACCCGCATGAGCTTCATAGTGCGGCTCTGCCTTCGACTGGCCCGCCGAGACGCGAGGCGTGCCCTTTTCGGTTAGAACGACTTTCCGCAGCTCGCCGAGCCTCGCAGCGCGTTCGATTGGTGTGAGCGCGAGCCATTCGTCGATGACTTCCGCATGCCCGAGCCCGGTCCGAGCGCCCCACTTACGATTCGCGTCTGCGATCGCCTGGAGCAAATCGCAGTCAAACCGATCGTCACCGCAATGGTGCGCGATGTAATCCTCGATGGATTCCTCAGGGCAGATTCATGAGCGCGAGGACGTTCCTCTCGATCGTGTTCGGCGGACCGAGTGCTTCCAGCGCATCATGCCGCCGCGCGCAGGCTTGCAGATATTCGACCGCGCCTGTCTCTCCGAGCCTCCTGCTGAGGACCTGGACGTCTTGGATGAGTCTCGCGTTCCCGTTCGCCTCAGCGTCGGCCATCAGATCGGCGAGCGTCCGACGGACAAGCTCCTGCTCGGCCCTGCCCTCGATCGGCTGGAAACCAGGCGTGATCCCAGCCTCCGCTGGGAATGCCGCCAGCAGCGATTGCGCCAAAGCATGGATGGTCTGGATTTTCAGGCCGCCCGGGCAGTCCAGCACCCGAGCGAACAGCTGGCGCGCTCGCTCAAGAGTTCGACGGTCATTGGACTCGCCCAGCGCAAGCAGGTCGGCGGCAACCTCGCTGTTCTTAAACCGCACCCAGGCAGCGAGCCGCGCGCCGATGCGGTTGGCCATCTCCGCCGCAGCGGCCTTGGTGAACGTCAGGCAGAGAATGGATTCCGGACGCGCGCCATTGAGCAACAGCCGAAGCACGCGAGCCGTCAGCACTTGAGTCTTGCCACTGCCGGCCGAGGCCGAAACTGCCGCATGGGTCTGCGGATCGACCGCAAGCGCCTGCGCGCCCTCCAAGTGCGGCAGCGGCTTGAGACGCGCGCTCATGCTGCTTCCAAAGAGGCACGGAAGGCCATAGACAAAGGATCATGACCGACGAGATTGACAGGGCGTCCGAAGAACGCCGAACCAAGCTTGTAAAGGCCGGAGTTGCGGTAGGCATCGGATCGGCCGCGATCGTTGCCGCGCTCCTCTATGCATCCAAGGTGAAGAAGAAACCGCGCACCTGACCGGCTCATTTGCGGCCGTACCATTCTTCCAGCCGCATCAGCTGATCGTAATCGCCGTAGGGCGCGTACGCCGGGTTTAGCTTGGCCGTGAACGGCTCGGAACCGGTCAGCCATTTTCCAACCGCGTCCGCGAAACTGCTGTGTGCGCGGTCGAGGAACTCGCCTTTGTCCATGTCCTTGTCGGCACGGATGCATTTCCCAAAGCTTCCCCGGTCGCGGATCAGCGACCAATATTCGAACACCTCCGGTTCGCCCGTCACCCCCTCGAAGCCGCCGGCTCGGCCGATCAGGCCGAGAAGGCCGAGCTGGAGAGCAAAGCCCGCCTCAATCGCTTTCTTCGAAGGCGGCTTGCCGGTCTTGTAGTCGACGATAGCCAGGCCACCATCCGGCAACCGATCGATCCGATCGGCGCGGCCATGGACCAGGATTCCGGCAAGCGTAGCCTCGCCCTGAATTTCTGGGAGCAGCGGCTTCCTTCCCTCAGCCTGATTCATCCGCTCGAGCTCCGCGATCCAGTCGATCGCCTCAAGCAGTCGCGGGGCCCAAAGTGCACGCAACATCGCGTGAATTTCGTCGCCCGCGAGCAGCCGCTCGGCCCGCGGGCGCAGTCTATCAGGATTACATTGATCGTGAGCCAGCCACTCCTCGAACACTTTGTGAACCGCCTCGCCTTTCCAGCGAGCGGTATGGTCAGCGTCGACCGGATCGAACTCACGCAAGCGCAGGATCGAGCTGGCGTAGAAAGCGAAGGGGTCGGCCTTCAATCGATCTACTGACGTTACCGAGATCTTGTCCGGCCGTTGCTGAGCGGACGGGACAGGAGCGGGTCGGTCTGCCGGCGTGGAAGCTCCAGGATCGTCCAGCGCTCGCGTGATCCGTTCGAGCACATTGTCTCGCGGCAGACGGCCGCTGATCGCGTCGAGGCGCAGAAGGAAGCGCGAGGCGACGGTCGGCGAGCGGCTGTCCCGCTTCGCGCGCGTGATCAGCACCTCCGGAGCTCCAAGCGCACTCGCGAAATCGTGCGCGGCCAGCCCGATCCGATATTCCAGCGTCGGCATCCCGAGCGTCGAGCGCACCTTCGGCGGCAGCCATGGGTCGGGTATCGGAAGCGCCGGCCACACCCCTTCGTTCATCCCGGCAAGCACCAGCAAATCCGCGCGTTGAAGCCGCGCCTCGAGCAATCCCCAGACGAAGATGCGAGGGTGACCGCCGAAAGGCGGCCGAACGGCCCTGCCGTCGAACAACTGCCGAAACAGCGGCACAGCATCCTTGGCCGTCACAACAAGTCTTGCAGCGGATGACGAAGTCTCGAGCTCGGCGAGCAATTCCGCGGCCATCCGCCCATCTGGCCCGCGCCAGGCAGCATCGTCGGCGACCCTCGTTGCCGCTTTGCTTACCTTCTGCGCCAGCAGCGAAAGGGCGATGGGCTCATTCAAAAGTCCATCGATCGCCGCAACTCGGTCACGCAAAATGCTCCACGCCCGCATCGCGACCGTTTCGCTGAACTTTGCATCGAGGCCGGCAAGGCCGCCCGGCGGCCGCGGGCCACGGAGCGTCCGATCGATATTCCGAACATGCTCGAGCCAACCGGCGCGCTCATCGCCCTCTCCGCCAACTAGCGGATGTTTCAGAAGTGCGAGCAGAGCGACCGGTGCCAGCTCCTCAGCGGCAGCCGACACGATGCCCAGAAGCAAGGTTCCGGCAGCCGTCTCCGAAAGCGCCCGCCCAGCACTGTCGTCGGCCTTGATGTTCCACCGGCGCAGAAGCGCCACCACGCGTCCGGCCAGTTGCCGGTCCGGTGTGACCAGTGCAGCAGTCTTGCCGGGAGTTTCCAGCGCTTCCCGCAAGGCAAGCGCAATCGCCTGTGCCTCCGCGGCGGCATCGGGAAGTTCCGCAACCCGGATGCCGCTTAGCCTCCGCTCTGCGGGGCGGAGCGTTTCCCATTTGTGCGAGAAGGCGGGTGCCGCCATCGCGTTCGCGACCGCTCGTGACCGCGCCGGCGGAGACGCAGCGCGCCCCGCCCAGCGCCAGCGCTGGACCTCGTCCCGGTGGACGTCGATACGGTCAAGCAGCAGTTTCAGATGGAATTGCGGATGAACTGCTTCGCCGCGACCCCTCTCGTCGGGGCCAAGCGCATCCCATTCTTCCTTCGGCAGAATTTCTTCGAGCCACAGCCCGGGAAGCACGACCATCCCGTTCGGCATGCGCGCGACCCGGGCGACGAGCGCCGCGATTGCCGGAGCGGCCGTCGTAATACCGGCCGCAACCGTAAATCCATCCGGGGGATCGTCCTTCCAGCGATCGGCCAAGGCGTGAAGCAGCCGGTTGCGGCGCTCTGCGAGGTCGATCACTCCATCGTCGGCAAGAATTGCGGGCCAGTTGTCGTAGATCAGCTTCAGCTTCTCGAGCGATTTTTCCCAATGCCTTGCCAGATCGGTCGTCTCGCTCACCGCATTGCGTAGCTCGGCCGGCGCAAGCTCCTCGATCAGCAACGCATCGAGCGCCCGCGCAAGATCCTGCGCCAGTCGACAGTCTTCCGCCGCCCCTTCCGCGCCCACGATCGATGCGAGCCTCAGCAGCCGTTCCATTGGGTCGATCGCCGGCGGCAAGGCATTCGAACTCGATCGGTTCGAGCGCTCCGCCGACCCGCTCATCGATTTCGGGGTCACCGACCGGGATGAGGCGCGGCAGCAGCAAGCCGCCCCCGCTCGCGCGCACGAACGCCTCCGTGACCGCGCGCACCGCACGATTGTTCGGAAGCAGGATACGGCCGCGAGCGAGTGACAACGGCCCTTTGCCGAACCGTGCAACCAGCCCAGCTGTAAGTGCGTCCGCGAAAGAGCGATGGGATGGAATCGAATAGACTGCGACCCGCTTCGGGTCAGACATTCTCTAACGCCGTTTCCGTCAGTTGAATGGACTGCGGCGTGCCCACGTCGAACCACAGACCCTGATGAACCGCGCCGAAGCAGCGCCCTTCCTCGATCGCCCGATCCCACAAAAGGTTGGTGGAGAAGGGCCCGTCCGGCGCGTCGCGGAGCAGCCTTTTCGACACGATCTGGATGCCGGTAAATACGAATGGCGCGACATGGCTGCGCTCTCGGCGGCGCAGGCGGCCACTGCGTTCCATATGGAAGTCGCCAATGCCGCTGTGATTTAGCGCGCGTGCCAGCGGCACGAGGAGCAGCAGGGCGTCCATCTTCGAATCGTCCCACTGCGACGCTAACAGCTTCAGCGTGTCGGCCGGCCCGTCGATCCAGAGATTATCGCTGTTGAGTGCGAGGAACGGATCGCAGTCGATCAGCGGCGCCGCCTTCACGAGCCCACCGCCGGTCTCCATCAGGATGTCGCGCTCGTCGGAAATCACAACCTCGAGCCCATGATTTCGGCTCATCAGGTGAGCCTCAAGCGCCTCGGCAAGATAGTGGACGTTGACGACGACCTTCCTGACGCCCGCGACCCAAAGCTTCTCGAGCACGTGATCGAGCAGCGCCTTTCCGCCGACCTCGATCAGCGGCTTGGGCCGCGTTGCCGTCAGCGGTCGCATACGCTTGCCGAGCCCCGCTGCCATGATCATCGCGGCGGCGGGCACTTCCGCCGGCACCTCGGCGCGAAGGCGCAGCGCACGCTTGGCAGTGCTCATGCGGCCTCTTTCCAGGGCTCGCGCCGGTGCTCGGGTGCGACGTTGGCGTCGAACCAGGCGCGGACAGGAGCCAGGTGCGGTTGCGCAAGATCGCGCTCGAGCAGCCCCCACATGCGCGGCTGGAATTGGCGATAATGCGGCTTGTTGTCGCGCTTCCAAAGCCGTGTGAATACGCCGAGGATGCGCGTGTTTCGCTGGGCAGCGAGCACCCAGTAGGCGCGCTCGAACGTATCGCCCTGGCCGGTCGCGGCGCGATAATGATCGATCATCGCGCGCTCGATCGACGGCGGGACATCACGGCGCGCGTCCTCAAGCACGGAGGCAAGGTCGTATGCCGGGTGGCCGCAAAGCGCGTCCTGGAAATCGAGGAGCCCCAGATGTGCGACGCCGTCGCGGCCTTCGACCAGCATGATGTTCTCGGCATGATAGTCGCGCAGCACCGTCACTGGCCCAAGGCCGTCCGTCGCGACCGGCTCCAGAACCCCCCGCCAGGCGCGCTGATATCCCTCGACATCGACGTCAGCGCCCACAGCCGGGCAGTACCAGTCGGTGAACAGCTTCAGTTCCTCGAGCCATTGATCGACGCCGTGCGGCGGCAACCCCGGCATCGGAGGATGCTGGTGAAGGTGGATCAGCACATCGGTCGCAAGCGCGTACAATTCCTGTTCGCGCGCAGGGTCCGAATTCGACGGTCTCGCGCAATCGAGCGCTTCCGAAATCGCCCAGGAGGAGCATGCCCTTGTCCAGGTCGCGGGCGAGTATCTCGGGCGCGCTGAGCCCGCTTCCGACGAGCCACTCAGCGATAGCCACGAAAGGACGCGGGTCTTCGTGCGGCGGCGGGGCGTCCATAAGGACTGCGGTCTGATCGCCGTTCACGACGCGAAAGTAGCGGCGGAACGAGGCATCGCCGGCGAGCGGCAAGACCTCGGCGCCCGCCCAGCCGCAAGAGGCAAGGAATTCAGGGGCATGGGCGGGCGGTTTCATCGGAGCGGCCATCGTCCTTCCCATGACGGGGGGACATTCGCTGTCAAGATTCTCTCGCCCTTCTCGGCAAAGTCCAGCGACAGGGTGAGCGCTTCCGGCCACATATTGCAGCCCGCACGCTCCGGCCATTCGACCAGAAGCACCGCGTCGGACGCGGAATCGAGCCCGAGTTCATCGATCTCCGACGGGTCTTCGATCCGGTACAGGTCAACATGCCAGACGGGCGGCTCGAGATCTTCGTACGGCTGAACGATTGCGAAACTCGGACTGGGCACATCGCCCTCATGTCCGAGCGCGGATATGAAACCCCGCGCCAAAGCGGTCTTGCCGACCCCAAGCGGGCCCGAAAGCGCGATTACATCTCCGGCACGTGCCGCCGCGGCGAGACGCGCGCCGAAATCCAAGGTCGCCTGCTCGTCCTCCAAAATCATCGCGAGCCGCGTGGGATCGTGAGGGTAACGGTCGTCCCCTTCCCTTCTTTCGATTCGAGCTCGACGACGCCGCCATGCGCCTCGATGAACTGGCGGGTCAGCGGCAGCCCGAGACCGAGCGCGGCCTCGCCCCGGAAGCCGGTCTCGCCGACGCGATGAAAGCGATCGAACACGCGCGGCATGTCTTCGGCGGCGATCCCCGGGCCGTTGTCGTGAACACGAATGGTCGCCTCGATCTCATCGCCCTCTGCCTTCAGCGTGATCCGCCCTTTGCGGTCGGTGTAGGAAATGGCGTTCTGAAGCAGGTGCTCGAGCGATTCGCGCAGCCGCCGAGCGTCCCCGAAAACGTGCCCAGCCGAGGGTAAGATCTCGGCCTCGAACTTCTGTGCCTTCTCAGCGGCCCGCGATTTCGCCGTGTCAACCGCAGCACGGCACAGGCCGCCGATATCGACGCGTTCCTTCTCGAGCGCGACTCCGCGCGCATCGCCGGTGGTGAGATCGAGGACGTCGTTGATCAGCTTCGAAAGGCGATCGACGGACTCGAGGATAGCGCCAACGTAATCCTTGCCTTTGACGCTGAGGTCGCCGGCATAGCCTCCGCCCAAGAGCTCGGCGAAACCGCCGATCGACGTCAGCGGAGTCCTCAGCTCGTAGCTCATGTTAGCAACGAAGTCCGTCTTCACGCGGTCGGCTTCCTCGAGCGCCGCGGCGCGCTCACGAAGGGCCGCCTCGATCCGGGTCGAATCGGTGACGTCGACCATGGTGAAGAGCGCGTTGCCGTCCGGGAGAGGCACCGCAGCAAACTGGAAGTGGCGGCCATCCGTCAACGAGATCCGCCCGCTCGCCGACTGCCGCTCATTGGTCGTCTGGCGGACCATCTCACGGATCTGCGCGGCGGCCGTGGGATTGACCAGCTTGCGCGCCATCGCCGGGACGAGCTCGTCCACCCGCGGATGGGTCGACAGCCATTGCTCGTCCAGCTCCCAATCCTCGAGGAAACGCCGGTTCCAGAGGTACAACCTGCCATCGCTCGCGAAGACGCTGATGCCTTCAAAGAGGTTGTCGAACGTCGCCGCCCGTACGCGGAGCAAGGTGTCGCGCGCCGAAGCAAGGCGCAGCTGCTCGGTCCGATCCTCGAGGAACAGCCTGAGGCCCCCGTCGGGCAACGGCTGCGCCACGACTCGAAGGTGATCGCCGTCGGGAAGCATCCATTCCTCTTCGATGACTTCCTCGGCGCTTGTGAACCATCCGCGCCTCTCTTCCTTCCAAGCCGGGAAGTCCCGCGCTTCTGGGAGACGCTGGTTGTCCCGCATGCGATCGATCATGCGGTCGAACTCGGGCTTTTCCGAAAGCCAGTCCGGATCGATCTGCGACATCATCGCGAACGGACGGTTGAAGAAGCTGAGCGTGCGGTCCGCCTCGAACTGAGCCGTTCCCGCGGTCATGCGATCGGCCAGCTCGCGCTGGGAATCCCGGTGCCGAGCTAGCTCGGCGCGAGCATCCTCCAGATCCTGCACATCGACAGCGAAGCCCGCCACCGCGCTGGTCGAGAGCGGGACGTTGACGATCCTCAGCATGCGCCGCTCGCCATGGATGATGGCGGGCTGCATCCGCGAAACGATGCGGCCGCTCTCCTGAGCTTCGCGCGCCGTCGCGAGCGCGCTGTCCTCACCCTGCGCGTCGATCAGCTCGGCCGACCGTTCGATGACGTCCTGCGCATCCCGTCCCTCGACCGCCTGGACGAACGCATTGTTGACCAGCCCGAGCTTGAGGTCGGGGCCGCGGTACCACATCGGGAAGGGCGCCGCTTCGATGAGATGCGTGAGCGAGTTCAATGCGCCCTCGGTCTGCCGCAGCCGAAGCGCGAGCTTCGCCCGCTCCTCTTCGCCCGTGCTGGTATCGAAGAACCACAGGAGCAAAGTCCCGACCCCCTCTGGCGCAGGCGCCGGGGCCCCGCGAACCTCGAAAACTCGTGAGGAGCCCGCCGTGCGAACCCGCGCGGCGACGCGCGAAGCGGACGCCCGTGCCGTCTCGATCTGACTCGTCAGAGCGGCAAGGTCTTCGGCAAGGATACCGCTGTTATTCCCATGAAGATCGCTAAGGGTCTTTGGCGCAGATTTGAGGCCAAGCTCACGGAGCAAGCTGGGATCGACATCCACGTGCCCGTCGCTGCGAACCAGCAAAGGGCGCGCCGGAGAGATTTCGAGGAGAGTGGCATTCGCCCGCGCAGCGCCCAGCACCTGCTCGGCAATCCGGAACCGCCGAGCGGCAGCGAGCGAAAGCGCAACGGCGATCCCGACCCACAGGAGGGCGAGTGCCGTAATGATCACGCCTGCCTCGCCTAAAGCGCTCATGTCCCGCGCCGCATTGCCCCCTCATCCAAAATCATAGGGCGAACCCATGCCCAAAAGAAAGGGCGGGGAGCCGAAGCTTCCCGCCCTCCCTTTCTCTACAGCCGGTGCGCCAAAGCGAAACCGGCAAGCAAAGCTTATTTGAAGTCGATAACTGCGCCCGCATACATGTAGCGGCCGGTGTTGTCGTAAATGCCGGATCCGGCACCCGCGCCGGTCAGGCCGAGCGGCGGCAACTTGTTGAAGATGTTGTCGACGCCGACGTAGAAGTTGAGCTTGTTGATCGTGTAGCCGACACGGACGTCGTGATACCACGCCGCTCCGGTGTCGATCCGATCGGCGACGTCGGAGTTGAACGGCGGACACGCACCCGATGGCAAGCACGCCGGTGAGAAGGAGTGGGTGTCCTCATAGGCGAAGATGGTCATCGAACCGATGTACCGCGCCGTGTAGCGGACATCGAAGTGACCCATCGTGTATCCGACGATCGCGGTTCCCGAGAACACCGGATCACCAAGCTCACTCAGGATTCGATTACCCAAATTCGGATTTTGCGGATCGGTAAAGTCGGTACGCTCCAGCGTATAGGTCGCAAATCCACGCAAATTCAGCAAGTTGCCGTTCGCGAACCGCTTCCGATAGCTGAGATCGAAATCGATACCGCGCGAGATTTCCTTTGCGAAGTTCACGCCCGCGGAAAGCAGCGCCGGGCTCGCGAAGAGGCCGAACTGGTCGCGCGGGTTGATCAGCCCGCAGAAGTTGTTCGGAAGCGGCGAACCGAAGCACGAGTTCAGGATCGTCTGCGCGCCCAGAACCGAAATCAGGTTCGTGACGTTGATTCTGAAATAGTCGGCGCTGAAGCTGAATCCCGGCAGGAAGCGCGGAGTGAACACGCCACCCAGAGTCAAGCTCTTGCCGGTTTCCGCCGTCAGGTTCGGGTTGCCTGCAGACAGGAACTGGATCGTCTGCTTGCGCGCCGTGCAGTTGATGAACGGGCTTCCGACCGGATGCGCGGCATCGACGCACGGGGAACCCGCCTGGAGAGTCGTCGGGACTCCGAGCGCCGCGCAGTTGGCAGCGAAGTTCGGGTTGGTGTTGATTGCCTTCTGATCGCACGGATCGGTGACGAAACCGAAGTTGACCGACGCGGGCGAAAACAGGTCGTTGAGCGTCGGCACGCGCACCGATTTCGAGTAGTTCCCGCGCAGCCGCAGGTCACTGACCGGTGACCAAATCGCATTCGCGTTCCACGTAAAGGTGTTGCCGGCCGACGTGTTGTAATGCGACCGCCGCGCGGCACCCGAAACCGTCAACTCGTGAGCGAACGGCAGGTCCTTCAGGATCGGCACATTAAGTTCGCCGAAGAACTCCGTGACCTTGAACGCGGGCGGATTGAAGGGCGCGAAGGCGTTGAAGAAGGTGCCGCCCGCCGCGCTTACTGCGTCGGCATGCGATTCCGCGGTTTCCTTGCGATATTCGGCACCGAGCGAGAAGCCGACCGGACCGCCCTGGAGCGAGAACAGCTGGGAGCTGTCGCCGCTCATATATCCGAGCAGATCGAGCTCGGAAGCCTTCTGGAACAAGTGCGACGTCGTGGTCGAGAAAGCGACCGCAGCCGGGCTGGGCTGTCCCTCGCCAAACAGATTGATCGGAACGCAGCCCGGGGCATCGTTGGTCGGATCGGCGTCGGCGTTCACTGCGCAAACGATGTTGCCCGCGGCATTGCGGACGGCATCGATTGCAAGGGCAAAACCTGCAGGATTGCCGTTCACATCCCTAAGCAGCAGGTCGTTGTTTTCCGCGTTGTCCTGCGACGTGTGACCGTAATTGACCGACAGTTCGTAATGCCAGTCTTCGTTGAAGTCTCCGGTGACGCCGGCAACGACGCGGTAGGTCTTGCGCAGGTCGACTTCCTTGCGCGCGCCAAAATCGACGTTGTATCGGTCGATCGGAAGCACGATTTGGGAATTGGACGGATCGTTCGGGTCGCCGCAGATCCCGAACAGGTTCTGCAAGACGTCACGATTCTGCTGCGTCAGGAATGCATTGGCGCAAGTGATGTCCGGAACTGCAACCGGCGCGAAGAAGTCGGAAACATTACCTTGCATGAAGGTCGCCTGACCCTCTTGGAACACCTTCTGGTGGACGTAGAGTCCTTCGACGAACGGCTTGAACGCGTCCGAGACATCGAAGTGGGCGAGAAGGCTGCCCGACAAGCGTTCGCGACCCACGGCCAGATCGCCGGTCTCGTCGATGGTGGCGCCGACCAGCGGATTGCTACTTTGGCAGGTGCCGCCGAAATCGATGAACGATGTGTCGCAGGGCGGCGTGATGACCAGATTGCCCTTCGGGTCGAATGCGAGGCCGGTCCCGTCTCCGGACAGCAGGGTGATCTGGCCACCGGTGGTGATGAAGGGATTACGAAGGTTGCACACGAAGATGTTGTCGGGAACGCCGTTCGTGCTGTCGCCGCTGGCAGTCGTGGGATCGTCAAAACCGCCATTGTCCGCCGGATTGGGTTCGAAGCCGCACGGGTGCGCGAAGCGATTGGGGCGATCCTCAAAGGTCAACTCGCCCGCGTGGGTATATTCGAGGTTGAGCGCGACGTTGCCGCGGCCGTCCGCGAAATTCTTGCCCATCGTGGTCGAGATAAAGTCGACCGGACGATCACCGTATTTGGAGATGCCGCCCTGGCCACGGATTCGGAATGCCGTCGAAGTCCTTCTTGAGGATGAAGTTGACGACGCCGGCGACGGCGTCGGAACCGTAAACCGCCGACTCACCGCCGGTCACCACGTCGATGCGGTCGATGAGGTCCTGCGGGATGTTGTTGACGTCGACGACGAAGTCGCCGACCGCCGCTGTGATCATGCGGCGGCCGTTGACCAGCACGAGAGTGCGGTTGGTGCCGAGGCCGCGAAGATCGAGGAAGTTCTGGCCGGCGGTGCCGATGAAGCGGCCCGAGTTCTGCTGGCTGAAGGTCGAGCGCAGTGCCGGAAGGTCGTTCAGCGCGTCACCGACGCTGACCTGTCCCTGGTTGGTCAGCTCCTGCTGGCTGATCGAGGTGATCGGAACCGGCGATTCAAGGTTCGGGCGCTGAATGCGCGAACCGGTAACGACGATGGCGTTGGAATTGCTTGCATTGGCGGGCTGGCCAGTTGCGGTCGTCACCTGTCCCGTCGTGCAGTTCGGATTCGGTGCGGTGCCGGGAGGGCAAGGCGGCAAATTCGCCGTGTCGGGCAGCGGCGTCGGCGCCGCTTGAGGCTGCGTCGCGGCGAACGCCGGTGTTGCGCCGAGTGCCGCGACCGACACTGTCGATAGGATAAACGATGTAAATCGCCGCATGGCTTACAGTCCCCTCGAATGCAGGAAAAATCCGCCGGAGACGGTGGTTGAACGCCGTTCAAAAGGGAACCAGCTATTTAGAACCTAAGGTGAAATCCCGATCCGCTGTTACATTAATGCAACATTCATTTTGGAGTCGCCCGGACGACAAAATGTCGTCCGTCGACCCTTAACCGCAGTTCATCGAAGTTCAGTAGCGGTAATGATCGGGCTTGAACGGCCCAGCCTGCCCAACGCCAATGTAGGCTGCCTGCTTGTCGCTCAGCGTCGTCAGCTTCACGCCGAGCTTGTCGAGGTGCAGGCGTGCGACCTTCTCGTCGAGGTGCTTGGGAAGCACGTAGACATCGTTCTTGTACTTCTCAGCACCGGTCCATAACTCGATTTGCGCCAGCACCTGGTTGGTGAAGCTGGAACTCATCACGAAGCTCGGATGCCCCGTCGCATTGCCCAGGTTCACAAGGCGGCCTTTCGACAGGACGATGATTTTCTTGCCGTCCGGGAACTCGACCTCGTCGACCTGCGGCTTGATCTCGGTCCACTTCATATTCGCGAGCGCGCCGATTTGGATTTCGCTGTCGAAGTGGCCGATGTTGCAGACGATCGCCATGTTCTTCATCGCCCGCATGTGATCGAGCGTGATGACGTCCATGTTGCCGGTCGCGGTGACGAAGATGTCCGCGCGCTTCGTCGCCTCCTCCATCGTCACGACTTCATAGCCCTCCATTGCGGCCTGCAGGGCGCAGATCGGATCGATTTCGGTCACCAGCACGCGCGCGCCGCCGTTGCGTAGCGAAGCCGCCGAACCCTTGCCGACGTCGCCATAGCCGGCGACACACGCGACCTTGCCGGCGAGCATCACGTCGGTCGCGCGGCGGATCGCGTCGACCAGCAACTCCTTGCAGCCGTAAAGATTATCGAACTTCGACTTGGTGACGCTGTCGTTGACGTTGATCGCCGGGAACGGGAGCTTGCCCTGCTTGGCGAGATCGTAGAGCCGGTGGACGCCGGTCGTAGTCTCTTCCGACACGCCCTTGATCGTCTCGACGGTCTTGGTGAGGTAACCGGGGCGTTCGGCCAGGAAGCGCTTCAGCGTTACAACGAAAATTTCCTCTTCCTCGTTGGACGGCGCGAACAGCGCCTCGCCCTTTTCGACACGGTAGCCCCAAAGCGCGAACATGGTCGCGTCGCCGCCGTCGTCGAGGATCATGTTGGCGGTGGTGTCGCGGCCCCAGTCGAAGATTCGGACGACGTAGTTCCAATAGTCTTCCAAGGTCTCGCCTTTCACGGCGAACACCGGAATGTTGCGCGCGGCGATCGCTGCAGCCGCATGATCCTGCGTCGAGAAGATGTTGCAGGAAGCCCAGCGCACCTCGGCGCCGAGCTCAACCAGCGTTTCGATGAGCACGGCGGTCTGGATCGTCATGTGAAGCGAACCTGTGATTCGAGCGCCTTTGAGCGCCTTCGACGCGCCGAACTCTTCGCGAAGCGCCATCAGGCCCGGCATCTCGGTCTCAGCGATCTCGATTTCCTTGCGACCGAAGTCGGCCAAGCCGAGGTCCTTCACGACATAGTCGTTGAAACGGGTTTCAGCCTGGGTCGCCACGTCGAGAGTCTCCAAATTGAGGAACACGGCGCTACGCAGCGCCGCTTAGGTCGTCGGCGCCCCTAGCGCAGACTGTCATATAAAGAAAGCTTTATATGTTGAATTCAGGCTGCGCCGGTCTCGCTCGCAAGGAGGCGCGAGTCGATCCCCTCGGCCTTGAACGCAGCAGCCCAGCGCTCATCGGTCGACGTATCAAACAGCAACGGCGAGCTGGCGCTCGCGGCAAACCAGCCGTGCCGAGTCATCTCCTCCTCGAGCTGGCCGCCGTCCCAGCCTGCATAGCCGAGCGCCGCGATCCACTGCGTCGGGCCCTTCCCTTCTGCGATGGCGCGAAGGACATCGACCGTCCCAGTCATCGCGAACAGAGATCCGGTCTCGTCATTGACCTGAACGCTGTCCTGACCGCCCCAGTCGGTCGAGTGCAGGACGAAGCCGCGACCGGGCTCGACAGGTCCGCCATGATGCACGAGGCAGTCGGGCGCCTCTCCTGGATCGATGTCGAGCTGGTGAAGAAGGGCGCGAAAGGTGATCCCGGCGCGCTTGTGGCCGATTCCAATGCCGATCGCGCCATTATCGTCATGCATGCACATGGCGATGACCGCGCGCTCGAATCGCGGATCGGACATGCCCGGCATCGCCAGAAGCAGCTTGCCCGAGAGGAAAGTTAGGCCGATCAACCATCGATACGACAATGGGACGCAGCCGCGAGGCGAGCAATACTTGAGGGTGTCATACGACGGGCCTATCTGCCGCTTCGCCTGACGCGAAGGAGATAATTGATGACCATCCAGGTGGGCGACCGTCTGCCCCAAGTTCCGATCACGATCGCCACGGCCGATGGGCCGAAGCCGACGACGACGACTGATTTCTTCAATGGCAAGAAGGTGGCGCTGTTCGCTGTCCCCGGCGCTTTCACGCCGACTTGCTCGGCGCGGCACCTGCCCTCCTACGTCGACAAGGCCGACGAATTGAAGGGTAAGGGCATCGACGAGATCGTCTGCATCTCGGTCAACGATCCGTTCGTCATGGCGGCCTGGGGCAAGGCCGACGGATCTGAGGACATCACCATGCTCGCCGACGGCAACGGCGATTTCGCCGAAGCGATCGGCCTCACGATGGACGGCAGCAAGTTCGGTTTGGGCAAGCGCTCGCAGCGTTATTCGATGATCGTCAATGACGGCGTCGTCGAACAGCTCAATATCGAGGCTCCCGGCGAATATCGCGCGTCCAGCGCCGAGTTCATGCTCGACCAGTTGGCGACCGCGTAACGACTTTACCGGCTGACCGCTGGCCCGCCTCTCCTCATCGCGCCTCGTCCTGAGCGGGCGAACGGCGCGCGCGTTCAATCGTTTAATCGGATTGAGAGCGAAACATTCAGATGAGGAGGAGTTGATGCCGAGGAGTAACAGTCGCGGCGGTCGGAACAACAATCCGAGTGGCCGCAACCAGTATAGCGACTGGGGCGTGATGGACATGGTCCGCGACCGTCCCGTCGCGGCCGCAGCCGCTGCCGCAGGAGCCGCCGCTGCGGGCCTGTTTCTGTGGTCGAAGCGCAGCCAGATCAGCAGTCAGCTGAACAATCTCAGCGAGCAGATCGGCGACTGGACCGAAAATATGAGATCCGGCGATACGTCTGGAACGATGGACGATACCGCCGGCCTGACTACGACCGCGCAGACGACCAAGCGCTCCGGCGCTGGGTCGCGGTCGGCTCGGGCACCCGCTCGGCGAGCATGTCGCGCGGGCGGACGAGCACGAAGAACGGCCGCATGAGCCAGACGGGCGGCGGCGTGGAAACGCCGAACAGCTAAACACCCGCGAATGCACGGAATGGAGGGGCGCCGCGAGGCGCCCCTTTTCATGCCGCAAGAAAGGCCGCAATCGCCTCACCGAGCTGCGGCTTCGTTACCGAGCTCATGTGCGTCCCGGGAACCTCCTCGAAGATCGCATGAGGGATCACGTCGGCAAGTTCCTTTGCCGAACCGTTGTCGTCGTCCTGATCGCCGCAGACCACCAGCGTCGGCATCGTGAACGCCTCGAGCCAACTCATGAATGTGTCTTCGAAGCTGTCGAGTAGCTGCGCTGCTGCGACCCGGTCCACCTTCTGGCTCTTCATGAACTGGATCGACAGCCAGTGCGGATCGCCCCGCTGGACCGTGTCGAACATGGCGATCGCCTCGAGGAAGAAGGTCTTGCGTCGCTTCCAGTTGCGAAGCCCCTCGACGCCCGCGCCGCCGAGGACGGCGCGCCGTGGACGCATCCCTTCGCCAACGGCTTCCACACTCGTCCGAGCCCCGAGCGAAAATCCGCCGAGATCGAAGTCGGTCAATTCGAGCAACGCCACCAATTCGCGTAGGTCACGCGCCAGGATTCCGCGGGGATAATATTCCTCTCCATGTGGCCGCCCGCTTTGACCATGCGCCCGAAGGTCAGGCATGATCACTCGAAATCCGTCGCGGGCGATGCGATCGGCGTGACCGAATTTGATCCAGTTCATGTTCGCATCGGAGAATAGGCCGTGAAGCAGGACGACCGCCCTCCCCTCGCCCAGCTCGTGGTATGCGAGCTTCACGCCGTCCGATGCAGTCCAGAAGTGAACGTTTGGATCGCTCATCCCGGAAACTTGCCTGTCGCTTCCACCCACTTGTCGACGAGCGGCTTATATTCTTCGGTCATTTTCTCCGGCAGGCCCTCCGTATTCAGCCAGGCGCGGTGCATGCTCTCGGCGCCGAAATGATGCTTGGGGACGAAGCGGGAGGGATCGTCGAAGCTGGCGACGGTCAGATCCATGTTTCCGCTGCCCTCGGTGAACTGGAAGCCGAGCGAACTGCCGCATTTGCGGCAAAATGGCCGCGTGGCGATGGGCGAGCTGGCGTACCACTCGGGCTCGCCTTCCCAATCCACATCGGCCTGCTTCACGTTCTTGAACGCGATCGAGATCGAGCCGGTCGAGCGCTGGCACATTCGGCAATGGCAGAGGTAAGCGTCGTCATCATGGACCACGGCGCTGAAGCGAACGCGGCCACAGGCGCAGCCCCCGGTCATTCGATCTGCCATTCGATCCTCCTTGGTCGCGCGCCCAATGCGCGTGTAAGGAGCGCATGTCCAGCGCTCCAACTGCAGACGATATCGCCCGCGATGCGACCTGGCTCGCGCAGGCGCTGGACCCCTCGCAAGGCGCCGCACGGCTGGTGGCCATGGACGACGAGAGCTACCGCGCGGCGAGCTTCCTCGACGATCGATTGCTTCAAACGCCCGTCGATTCACAGATCGTCTCGTGGACCGACATCGAGGCGGCAGTGACTGACGACATGCGTTCCGACGGTCGCTGGATCTTCCACATCGGCCATGTCGGATCGACGCTCGTCTCCCGCCTTCTCGGGGAGCTCGACGGCGTGCTCGCGATCCGCGAGCCGAGATTGCTTCGCGATCTTGCGCTGACGCCCGCCGAGATCCGGCATCGCTACATCGAACCCGTCCCGAAGCTGATGTCGCGGACTTTCGCGGATTTGGAGGTCGCGTGCGTGAAGGCGACGAGCTTCGCGAGTGAAATCGCACCGGACCTCGTGCCGCCCAACGAGCGCGCGCTGTTCATGTACGCGACTCCGCGGAACTACATCGCGAGCATCCTTGCGGGCGAAAACAGCGTCGAGGAATTGCGCCTGCTCGCCGGCAAGCGGGCCCAGCGACTGAACGGGCGCGGCATCTACATCCCGGCCCAGAATGATGCCGGCCAAGCGGCGGTTGCCTGGGCTAGTGAAATGACCGCGCTTGAGGCCGCCGCTGCCGCCATGTCGGATCGAAAAATCGAATGGGTCGATTTCGACGCGATGCTCGAAGACTTCGAACTCGCGATTGTCCATATCGGAAGCTTTTTTCGGTTCACCTTCGATGCCGGGAAGATGCAGGAGATCGTCAGCGGTCCTCTGATGACCCGCTACTCCAAGGCAGTCGAGTACGAATACAGCCCGAACCTCCGTCGTGAGCTGATCGGAGAGGCGGCAGAGCGTTTTGCTGGCGAAATCAGCGGCGCACTTGCCATGCTCCGCTCCGCAGCCGAGAAATCGCCGCTGCTGGCGCAGGCGCTCCGGCGCAGCGAGGAAGGTTGATGTACCGGGTCCTGCAAATCCTGAATGATGCGGAAGTCACCGAATGCCGTGGGATTGCCGCCTCGGCTCCGTTCGTGGACGGCCGAATCACCAATCCGCACAACACCGCCAAGCAGAACGAGCAGCTCCACGACGCCAGCGCGTACCAGAAGAGCTCGGACCTGCTTCGCAATGCGCTGCTGCGCTCCACTGAATTCCTCGAATTCGCTTTCCCGGTGTCGCTCGCGCCGCCGATGATGACCCGGTACAGGCCCGCCATGAAATATGGCGCGCATGCCGACGCCGCGTTCATCCAGCTGCCCGGTGCGACCATCCGAAGCGATCTCAGCTGCACCATCTTCCTCAACGAACCAAGGGATTATGACGGAGGCGAGCTTCACGTTCGGCTGGGCGACGCGGATCTCAAGTTCAAGCTCGAGCCCGGTCAGGCGATCGTTTATCCGTCGGATTCATTGCATCAGGTGATCCCGGTGAGCCGAGGCGAGCGCCTCGTAGCGATCACCTTCATCCAGAGCCGGATCCAGGACCCGTTCCGCCGCAACCTGCTCTACGAGCTGAACGAGGTCGCGGCGCTGGAGGGGCTGATGATGAAAGCTGAAAATTACAGCCGCTTGCAGCTCATCCAGCAAAATCTGCTCCGCCACTGGAGCGATATGCCCTGACCGTCGAGCTTAGGGAGCTCCAGGCGTAGTAGGCGGCATGACACATGCTCGTGCACGATCTTCCAGCTGCCCTCGCGCTGGCGCTGGAAAACATCGGTGAAGCGCGCGCTGACAGTCGGGGTCGCTGAGCCCGCCTGCACTGTGAACACTTCAGTCCCCGAACTGACGAACGCGTCCGGCCCGACGATCT
Organism: uncultured Alphaproteobacteria bacterium; assembly: GCA_963831485.1. Classification (GTDB taxonomy): domain Bacteria; phylum Pseudomonadota; class Alphaproteobacteria; order Sphingomonadales; family Sphingomonadaceae; genus Sphingomicrobium. The sequence goes on along the minus strand of CAWHQE010000013.1, from coordinate 154,561 downwards.
GAATTTGGCGATCGGGCACATGGTAATTGGCAGGCTTCATGCTCACGAATGACTGAGCCCAGCCGGTCTGGACTTTACGATCTGTACTCGCCGCAGCATGGGACGCATCGAACATCACCGCGCCGTTCGCATATTGGTTCATGATCGCGTTGACGTCCCCGGTCGTGAAGCTGGCCTCAGCTTTCTCGGCGATCGCGGCGGCCTCCGCCTTCGTCACCGGAGAATGCGCGCCTTCCGGCGCCCGGCAGCCGGTCAGAGCGGCGGTGAGGATCAGCGAGCCAGCGAGGAGCCGCATTGTCATGCCGCCTTTCGCAGATGCTTGCGGCCGAGCAGCTCGGCGATCTGCACCGCGTTCAGCGCAGCGCCCTTGCGGAGGTTGTCGCTCACCACCCACAGGCTAAGGCCGTTTTCCACCGTCGGATCCTCGCGGATTCGGCTGACGTAGGTCGCAAAGTCGCCGACGCATTCCACCGGCGTCACATAACCGCCGTCCTCGTGCTTATCGACGACCAGCACTCCGGGGGCCTCGCGAAGGATGCTCCGCGCCTCGTCGGCTGAAATCTCGTTCTCGAACTCGATGTTTACCGCCTCGGAATGGCCGACGAAGACCGGCACACGAACGCAGGTCGCCGTCAGCTTGATCTTGGGATCGAGGATCTTCTTGGTCTCGACGACCATCTTCCACTCTTCCTTGGTCGAGCCGTCGTCGAGGAAGACGTCGACCTGCGGAATGACGTTGAAGGCAATCTGCTTGGGATAGATTGCCGGCTCGTTGGAGTCGCCGACGAAGATGTTGCGCGATTGGTTGAACAGCTCGTCCATCGCCGCCTTGCCGGTGCCCGACACCGACTGGTAAGTCGCCACCACCACGCGCTTGATCTTCGCCGCGTCGTGGAGAGGCTTCAGCGCGACGACGAGCTGCGCGGTCGAGCAGTTCGGATTGGCGATGATATTCTTCTTGCGATAGCCGGCGATCGCTTCGGAATTCACCTCCGGCACGATCAGCGGCACGTCCGGGTCCATCCGGAACAGCGAGCTGTTGTCGATCACGGTGCAGCCCGCAGCTGCAGCTTTAGGCGCATAGATTTTCGACACCGCGGATCCGGCGGCAAACAGCGCCATGTCCCAGCCGGTGAAGTCGAAATGCTCGAGGTTCTTGACGGTGAGCATCTCGCCGCTCTCGCCGAATTCGATCTGGTCGCCCGTCGAGCGCGACGATGCGAGGGCGGCAACCTCGTCGAGCGGGAATTGCCGCTCGGCAAGGATGTTCAGAAGCTCGCGCCCAACATTGCCCGTCGCCCCGACGACCGCGACCCGGTAACCCATGATGACTCTCCAGCTAGCGCGCTCCGCCTATCGCAAGCGGCTGCGGATGGCGATATGGCTCCGCAATCTGCGCGGGCAAGGGGGAATGATGCGGCGCGATAGGTTCCTCGCGATCGGAGTCCTGATCCTCATACTGGCAGCCTTGGCCGCCAAGTCGCTGCTGCAGTCAGTGCCTGCGGTTCGGGACGCGCCCGGCGAGTTCAACGCCGACCGCGCCAAGGCTCGATTAGCCTATCTTCTCGGTGACGAGCGTCCTCATCCCGCGGATTCCGAAGGCGATGACCTGGTGCGCGCCCGGCTGGTGACGGTGCTTCGGCAGATGGGCCTCAAGCCAATCGTGCGCGATCAGTTCGCCTGCAACGGCTTTCAAAAGGCGCGGCTCGTGGCCTGTGCGCGGGTTCGCAACGTCGTTGCAGTCATGGGTCCGCCGGCCGGTAAGGCGCTCCTGCTCAGCGCGCACTACGACAGCGTTCCGGTGGGACCCGGCGCATCGGATGACGGCATCGGAGTAGCGACGCTGCTGGAGGTCGGCTCGATCCTGAAGGATCGCCCATTGAAACGCCCCGTCATCCTACTCTTTAATGAAGGCGAAGAGCTGGGCCTCATTGGCGCCCGCGCGTTCCTTGCCGATCCGCTCAGCCGCGACGTCGACAGCCTGCTAAACTTCGAGGCGCGTGGCGTGAACGGGCCAGTGACGATGTTCGAGACCAGCCAGCCGAACGGCGCGGCAATCTCGACCTACGCGGCATCCGTGCAGCGCCCGTTCGCGAGCAGCCTCTCGACCGATGTGGCGCGGATCATCCCGAACGACACCGACGTCACGACTTACAAGGAGCGCGGCTGGCTGACGCTCAACTCGGCGATCGTCGGGAACGAGACCCGCTATCATAGTCCCGGCGACAATCTGGCCGGTCTCGATCCGCGCAGCTTGCAGGACATGGGTAACGAAGCCCTGGCCTTGGCATCGAACCTGTCAGCCGGAATTCCCGAGGCGTCGGGAACTCGCATCTTCTTCGATTTTTCGCAGCGAATCTTCATCCAGATGCCGCTTTGGGCAGGCGTCATTTGCTTGCTTGTCCTCCTGGCAAGCTTCGGTGGAGTGAGCTGGAATCGCGGCGCGCCGATTCGCGGGACCGCGGTCGTGCTCGGCGCGATCGTTTCCGCGAGCGTGCTTGCGTGGCTTGCCCTGACGATCGCCGGCTTCCTTCGCCCCGGCGTCTACTGGCGAGCGCATCCGGAAATCACCTTCGTCGCGGTTTACGCGACGGTGTTGCTGGGCGAGCTCGCGATCTTGCGGACGCTAGGCAAAAGGCTTGAGGTGCGGCAGCTGCGCCCTGCGTCCTGGCTCGTCTTCCTCATCCTGGGCGGAGCGCTTTCCCTCGCGGCGCCCGGCGGCATTATCTATTTTCTGATTCCTACCGCCGCAGTGCTGATCGGGATCGTACTGGCGCGCCGGTATCCGCCTGCCGAATTGGTCGGAGCCCTCGTCGGCATCTTCCTTCTCTACGTCACCTGGGGAGAGCTGCTGGGCGGCCTCGAGGAGCTGTTCAGTCCGGGGCCGTTGTGGATCGTCGCGCCGGTCGCTGCAATCATGACGGTGCCCGTCCTCGCCGAGGCGCAGCCGATCTTCGCCGGCGCGCAGCGGAGGGCGGCGCTGCTCGGCTCGGCCTCCATCGCCCTCATCGCCTGGGCCTTCGTGGCAGTCACTCCGGCTTATTCGCAGGATCACCAGCAGCGCTTCACGATCGAGCATCTGACGCAATTTCCCTCCGATAAGAGCAGCTGGTCCATCCTCAACGACGGCGCAAAGCTGCCCGCCGCCTACTCCGGCTTCGGGCCATGGCATCGCGGCAAGCTCGACTTCTCCGAACGTCAGAGATGGCTGGCAAAGGCGCCCGCTACACTCGGGATCGCCCCGCCTTCGATTCAGGTGCTGGAAGTGCTCAACCATGGAAGCGAGCGGAATATCAGGCTTCGCCTCCGCTCGAACGGCGCCAAACGGATCCTGCTCGTCGCGCCGGCCGAAGCGCACATCAAGACTGCGGGCGTTGCCGGTTTCATCCGTTCGATCGCGAGCGACGAGTCCTCCGGACGATTCACCATCGCCTGCACCGGACGGGGTTGTGACGGGCAGGAACTAAGCATCGACCTCGACAGCGCCGCGCCCGTCCGGTTCACCCTCATCGGCGCCCGTGATGGATTGCCTTCCATCGCCGCCCCGCTGGTCCGGGCCCGCCCGCAGTTCGCCAGACCGCAATACACGCCCGACGAGACCGTGACCGTGGCTCACATCAGGCTGTGACCGACTCGCACGCGCTGTGCTATGGGCAGGTCTGGCGCCCGGCGCGCCTTTGAGCGCCGGACGGCACCTGGTCCAAGGAGGTGTCATGGCGACCCAGACGATGTCCGCATCGCGTTCCACGCGTTCCAAGCCGATTCCCGTCCGTACGATCACAGATGAAGACCTGCGCTTCTCGCTCAGGCAAGGATGGGAGGATTTCCGTGACCTGCGCGGAGATATCTTTTTCGCGGGCCTGATCTACACTTTGATCGGCCTCGCCGCGGTCATCATGACGACCAGGGCTCCGTTGATCCCCTTCTTCTATCCGGTCGTTGCGGGCGTCGCGCTACTCGGCCCGATCGCCGCTGTCGGATTCTACGAGCTCGCGCGAAAGCGCGAGAATGGCGAGGAGGTCCACTGGTTCAACTTCATCGACGTGCGCAAGCGTCCATCGCTCGACGACATGGGCATCGTCGCCGGCTTGCTGCTGCTCATCTTCGTCGGATGGCTGCTTGCGGCGGGCATCCTCTATGCCCTCATCTTCGGCTTTGCGACCCCGACGTCGATTGGCGGATTCCTTTCGGAAGTCCTGATGACGCCGAAAGGATGGGCGCTGATCGTTTCCGGCGCAGTCGTCGGCGCAATCTTCGGCTGGTTCGTCCTCGCACTTAGCGTCGTCTCTCTGCCGATGCTGGTCGACTGTGACGTCAGCGCTGCCGAGGCGGTATCAACCTCGTGGCGCGCCGCGCACGCGAACAAGCGGGAGATGATCCGGTGGGGGATCCTCGTAAGCATGCTCCTGGCGCTTGGATCGATCCCGTTCTTCGTGGGACTAGCCTTCGTCCTGCCTTGGCTCGGTTATTCGACTTGGCACCTCTACACGCGGCTGATCGACCGGGACGCGATCGCCGCAAAAGCGAAGTTTCGAGACTAATTCGCCTTCCGGAGCACCTTCTCGTCGAGAAAGCGCTCGATCGTCTTCTGGACATTCGCCTGCCGCCCCTCGCCCGCGACATGGTGCGTCTGGCCGATGTAGAACATCATCTGGAACGGCCGGTCGGCCTGCTGAAGCTCATCAGCAAGCATCGATGAATTCTGGAAGATGACATTGTCGTCCGACATCCCGTGAAGGAGCAGGAGCGGGTCTTGGATTTTCACCGCATCGGCAAGAGCGTTCGAGGCCGCGTAGGGCTTGGGATCAACCGCGGGATTGCCGAGATACCGCTCAGTGTAGGTCGTGTCGTAAAGCTCCCATTTCGTCACCGGTGCGCCGGCAACTCCCGCCGAGTAGAGACCCTTCGGTGCTTTCTCGAGCATCTTCAGGGTCATGTAGCCGCCATATGACCATCCTGAGATCGCGATCTTGTTCGGATCGACGAAAGGCTGTTTCTGCAGCCAGCGCGCCGCAGCGGCCTGATCCTCGACCTCGACCATGCCCATTGCGTGGTAGATCTGGTCCTCGAACGCCTTGCCGCGATTGTAAGAGCCGCGGTTGTCGATCTGAAAATAGATCCAGCCCTTGCTCACCCAATATTGCCGCATCGGCGACGCCCAGGCGCGCGACACCTGCTGGCCCGTGCCGGGGCCGCCATAATGTTCGAAGAAGACCGGGTACTTCTTTCCTTTCTGCAGGGGGGGAGTGATCATTTCCCAGTAGAGCGTGCTTCCGTCGCCCGCCTTGAGCGTCCCGAACTTGATCTCCCGCTGTGCCGCGACGAATTGAGCGTAGGGATGCGAGGCGTCGAGCTTGTTCTCCTCGACCCACGCGATGCGCTTCCCGGCGTCGTCGGCGAGGTAAACTTGCGGCGGCTGGTCAGCCGATGATCGCGTGACGATCAGGTGGGAGCCTGCCTTGTCCATCACGGCGTCGTTCCAATAGCCGGGGTCGCTGAGCCGCTGCGGCTCGCCAGGACGGAGGTAGTCTACGGAATAGACGTGCTGCTCCAGCACGCCATCCTTGTTGCCGGTAAAGAACAGGCGGTGGCCGCGCTCGTCGGCACCCACCAGGCCGGTCATGACCCAGTCACCACTCGTGATTGGAGTCAGTTGGCCCTCGGCCCAGCGATAGAGATGATGAAAGCCGGTGCGCTCCGATCCCCAGATGAAGCTGCCGTCGGCAAGCGATCGGAAGTCGTTGTTGAGGTTTAGCCAGGTGTTCGAGCTCTCGGTCAGGACTGGACGGCTCGCGCCCGTCGCTGGATCGACAGCAAGCAGGTCGAGCCGCTTCTGGTCGCGGCTGAGGCGCTGGACGAACAAAGTCCGTCCGTCCTTCGACCAGTCTACCCGTGCCAGATAGATGTCCGGGTTTGCGCCGAGATCCACCTTCGCCCGGCCGCTTCCGTCGGGATGCATCAGCCATAGCGTAACGGTAACGTTCGGCGTTCCCGCCGCTGGGTAGCGTTGATCGAACGTCTTGGTGCCGTTGGCGCCGATGGCCGCGCGGGTGACTATCTGGACCTTCGATTCGTCATAGCATTCGACGGCGACGCGGCCATCGCCGGGAGACCACCACGTACCGGTGCGGCGGTCCATCTCCTCCTGCGCGACGAACTCCGCCGTTCCGCAGGTCACCATGTCCTTGCCTTCGGTGGTCAGGGGACGCTCGGTGCCGCGGGCAAGATCGATGGAGTAGAGATTCTGGTCGCGCACGAAGCTGACGAAGCGGCCGGTCTGCGAGACATGGGCGTCGATCTCGGTCTGCGGTGAGTTAGTAAGCCGGTGCACTGCCCCCGTCGCGAGGTCGGCAAGATACAAGTCGCCATCGATGGGCGTCAGGATCGACTTTCCGTCCGGCGCCCACTCATATTCGACGATGCCCTTGGTCCCGCCGACACGCGCACGCTCGCGCCGCATCTTCTCGGCTTCGGAGATTTCGCCGCCGCCGATCTTGGTGGAATCGACAAGCATGCGTTTGGCGCCGGTCGACGTGTCCATCGCCCAGAGATCGTAGCGCTCGCGGTCCTCAGAACGCGGCAACAGCAGGCTCGCATAGCGGCCGTCAGGAGAAAACTTGAGAAGTCGCGGCGTCGCGCCGGAGATCGGCGGACTCGCGAAGATCCGCTCGATGGTGAGCTTCTTCTGGGGAACGCCCGGCGGCGGAGCGAGGGCGAGGAGAAGCGGCGCTACAGCCGCGACAGCAAGGAAACGCATGTTTCCTTGTACCCCGGCCAAGGCCGCGGTCCAGTCCAGCGAAAAAGAAGAAAATCTGGACCGCGGCCGTTGCCGGGGTGCAGGCCTCTTAAGCTTCCGAAGTCGCTTCGGTCTCGGCGCCATGTCCGGCCGAAACGTCGCGGCGGATGTCGCGACGTTCGGCGATACGGGCGGCCTTACCGGTACGGCCACGGAGGTAGTAGAGCTTGGCACGGCGAACGTCGCCGCGGCGCACGACCTCGATCTTCTCGATGATCGGCGAATAGAGCGGGAAAACGCGCTCGACGCCCTCGCCGAAGCTGATCTTGCGGACGGTGAAGCTGGAGCCGACGCCCTTGTTCGAACGGGCGATGCAAACGCCTTCGAACGCCTGGACGCGGGTGCGGTCGCCTTCGATGACCTTCACGCCGACGCGCAGCGTGTCACCGGGGCGGAATTCGGGGACCTTCTTGTCCGCGGTGAGCGCTTCGATAGCCTCGCGCTCAAGAGTCTCGATCAGGTTCATTTCAATTCAGCCTTCGTATCTCGTCGCCGCGCGCCAGAGGGCGGTGCCTGCGATGCGCCCCCGTGGCGCTCGATCAGGTCCGGCCGCCGTAGCCGTGTATCTTCGACCGCGCGTTCGTGTCGCCACGCCGCGATCTTCGCATGATCCCCCGACCGCAGCACTTCGGGGATCGTGCGCCCTTCCCATTGAACAGGCCGGGTATAGTGCGGATATTCGAGCAGCCCCGTTTCGAAGCTCTCTTCCTCTCCGCTGGAGGCCGCGCCCATTACCCCGGGAAGCAGCCTCACGCAAGCGTCGAGGATGACCATCGCGCCCAGCTCTCCCCCCGAGAGCACATAGTCGCCGACGGACGCCTCCTCGATTGGCCTCGCCTCGAAGATTCGCTCGTCGAATCCCTCGAACCTGCCGCACAGCAGAATCACCCCCTCTCCCGCTGCGAGATCTCGGAGGCGCTCCTGCGTGAGCGGCTTTCCGCGCGGCGTGAGCGCGATCATCGGCCGGCCATCGGCAACGCTGTCGAGCGCTGCCGCGACTACGTCGGGCCTCAGCACCATCCCGGCACCACCGCCGGCAGGCGTATCGTCGACGCTGCGATGCTTGTCCGTCGCGAAGTCGCGAATGTTCCTGGCCTCGAGCCGCCAGATCCCTTCCTCCAGCGCCCTCCCCGCCAGGCTCGCGCCGAGCGGCCCCGGGAACATGTCCGGGTAAAGGGTCAGGACCGAAGCGCGGAAGGTCACAGCCGCCGGCCTCGCCCCGCGACCAATGCACCAACGACGCTGCCGAGCAACGCGAGCAGCACGAACCCGCCGCCCATCGTCGCGACGGCGGCGATCGCCAGGTCTTCCATGCTCTCCCTGCCGCCATGCTCGCTCATCGAGATGAGCAGGATTCCGAGGAGCGTCGCCACCAGCGTGATCGCCGGAAGGATCGAAGCCGCAGTGAGTTGCCGCCGACGCGCGCTCCAGCCGGGCTTCACCGTCGCGAACAACGACGTAAGCCCCGCGCCCATCAGCACCGCGAGCCCAAAACCCATGAAGAGGAGCGTCCAGTTCATCGGCGCCGCGCTAGTCGGGAACCGCTGCTATCACAATCCATTGGGCGACTATGGACGAACCAATTCTCGACTGCCTGATCATCGGCGGAGGTCCGGGCGGACTCACCGCGGCCATCTACCTCGCGCGCTTTCACCTCGACATCATGGTGGTCGATAGCGGGAAAAGCCGCGCTGCCTGGATCCCCTGCGCCCGCAACGTCTCCGGCTTCCCCGACGGGATCAAGGGAACCGAGCTGCTCCAACGAATGCGCGACCAGGCCTGCAAATATGGAGCGAAGATCGAGACCGAGTTCGTCACTAAGCTGGAGTTGAACGAACAGGGGCTTTTCACTGCCACCTGGGGATCGGGCTGCGCCACGGCACGGACCGTCCTGATCGCGACCGGGGTCACCAATCGCCGCCCGCCGATGGACGAACAGTTGCACGACGAAGCGGTCGCGCGCGGCCTGGTCCGCTACTGTCCGATCTGCGATGGCTACGAGGTGACCGACAAGAAGGTCGGCGTGATCGGCAGCGACAGCCACGGGGTTGCCGAAGCTTTGTTCATCCGCAGCTTCACGACGGACGTCACGCTGATCGCGCCCGACAAGAGCCTGCAGCTGAGCGGCGATGACCAGCGCAAGCTCAACGAGGCGGGTATCGGCTGCGTCGATGGACCGGCGCAGGCGGTGGCTATCTCGAACGAGTGCATCGTCGTCGACACCGCCGAGGGTCACTACACCTTCGACAGCATCTATCCGGCGCTCGGATCCGATACGCACACCCAGCTCGCCGAAATGGTCGGCGCAAAGCTGTCCGCGGACCAATCCATTCTCATCGACCGCCATCTGCGAACCAGCGTGCCGGGGCTCTACGCAGCCGGAGACGTGGTGATCGGCCTCGACCAGATCAGCCACGCAATGGGCCAGGGAGGCGTGGCCGCAACCGCGATCCGCAACGACCTCTGCGCACAGCAACTGCTTCTCCGCGAAACACCGCATCAAATGCAGGAAGCCGGCAGCGGAAGCTAAGCGAGGAAGTCGGGGTCGAGCACGATGTGCCCGTCCTCGAGATCGGCAATTCCCGGCTTGTATGGAATCAGAGACCGACGCCCGCCCATCAGCTCGATCTCGAGCAGGTCGCTGGCGCCATGGTTTTCGACCCCGGCGACGGCGCCGACCGCGTTCCCTTCGTGATCGAAGGCCGTGAGACCGATGAGGTCGGCGTGATAATATTCCCCCTCTTCGAGGGGCGGCAGCGCGGATCGATCGACTTCAACCAAGGAGCCGCGCAGCGATTCCGCAGCAGATCGATCGGCAATGTCTTCGAAACGGGCCACCGCCGTCTTGCCGCCGTCCCGAATCGAAAGGAGACGCCTTTCGGCGCCCCCCACGTACAGCTTCTCGTGGCGCGACAGGCTCTCGCTGCTCTCGCTGAACAGCTTCAGGCGAAGGTCGCCCTTGACGCCGTGCGCGCCCGCGATTGCGGCGAGCGCAATTCTACGCTCGCCGCTTTTGCTCATCTTCAGCCCTGAGCGTCTTCAGCGGCGCCTTCGGCGGGCTCTTCGCTGGATTCGCCGCCCTCGACATTCGCTTCAACAGCCTCGGGAGAATCCTCGGTTGGCGGAGCGACATCGTCAGCACCTTCGGCGGGAGCTTCGGCAGATTCGCCCTCGTCCGTAGCGTCAGGCTGGTCCGAAGTCGCTTCCTCGGCGGGACCATCGGCAGCTGCCTCCTCGGCGGGAGCTTCCTCGGTGTCAGGGGTCTCGACGACCTCCTCCTCACCGGCTGGAGCTTCGGTGGCTTCCTCAGGAACCGGCGGGGTCTCTTCGGAGACCTCGTCAGCCACCGCCGCGGCTTCGGCCGTCGGCTCGGCGGTCGCGGCTTCGACCTCGTCGGCAACGACGGCCTCGGGCTCTTCCTGCGGAGCGGCGGCAGCCTCAGCGGCTTCCTGCTCGCGTTTCGCACGTTCCTCGAGACGCTCCTTGGCCTTCTCGCCCGGCTCGGCCTTTTGTGGATTGTTGCGAGCGGCACGCTCCCGGATGCCGGCGGCATCGAGGAACCGAAGGACTCGGTCCGACGGCTGCGCGCCGACACCCAGCCAGTGATTGATTCGGTCGGTGTCGAGCTTCACGCGTTCCGGCGAATCCTTCGCGAGCAACGGGTTGTAGGTACCGACCTTCTCGATGAAGCGGCCGTCACGTGCGTTGCGGCTGTCCGCCACGACGATCCGGTAATAGGGCCGCTTCTTCGAGCCGCCACGCGAAAGACGAATTGCAACTGCCATGTAACTTCCTTCCTTAAATCGCTTTATTTCTTTGAAAACTTGTCAAAACCTGGGGGCAGGTTGAAGGGCGATCCGCCGCCAAGGCCGGGGAGGCCTGCGCCTCCCCCGCCCAGCCCCGGCATGCCGCCGGGAGGGAGCGCGCCCGGGGGGGCAAGTCCGCCGAGAGCGCCTTCCAATCCGCCCTTGCTGAACATCGCCGCGAGCTTGCCGATGCCGCCCATCTTCTTGAGCCGCTTCATCGCGGTCGACATTTCCTGGTGCATCTTCAGGAGCTTGTTGATCTCCTGAACCGTCGTTCCACTGCCCTTGGCGACGCGGATCTTCCGCTTCGCATTGATGATCTCGGGCTTGGCGCGCTCCTTCGCCGTCATCGAAGAGAGCATCGCTTCCATGTGGACCAGCGCCTTGCTGTTCTGCGCCTGGTCCATGGCGCCCTTCATGCCCTTGAGTCCGGGCATCATGCCGGCAAGCGCGCCGAGGCCGCCCATCCGCTGCATCTGCTGAAGCTGCGCCCGGAGGTCGTCAAGGTCGAACTTGCCCTTGGCCATCTTGGCCGCGAGCTTCTCGGCGTCCTCGACCTTGATGGTCTCCGCTGCGCGCTCGACCAGGCTGACGACGTCGCCCATGCCGAGGATCCGGCCGGCAACACGGTCCGGGTGGAACGCCTCCAGTTTGTCGAGCGCCTCGCCGACGCCGGCGAACTTGATCGGCTTGCCGGTGACCGCACGCATCGACAGCGCCGCGCCGCCACGCGCGTCGCCATCCATCCGGGTAAGGATCACGCCGGTGAGCGGCACTTCGGCGGAGAAGCCCTTGGCGACGTTCACCGCATCCTGGCCGGTGAGGCTGTCGACGACGAGCAGAGTCTCGGCCGGGTTCGAAGCGGCTTCGACCTCCTTCATCTCGCCCATCAACTGGTCGTCGACGTGAAGACGTCCGGCGGTGTCGAGGAGGACGACGTCGTAGCCCTGAAGCTTCGCCGACTGAATCGCGCGCTTCGCGATATCCACGGGCTGCTGGCCGGCTACGATCGGCAGCGTGTCGACGTTCGTCTGACGACCCAGCACCGCCAGCTGCTCCTGCGCAGCCGGACGAGCGACGTCTAGCGACGCCATCAGCACCTTCTTGCGGTCGCGCTCGGTCAGCCGCTTGGCGAGCTTGGCCGTGGTGGTTGTCTTGCCCGAGCCCTGAAGGCCGACCATCATGATCACGGCCGGCGGCGTAACATTGAGCTCGAGCTCGGCAGTCTCCGAACCGAGCATCTCGATGAGGGCGTCGTTGACATATTTGACGACCATCTGCCCCGGCGTGACCGAGCGCAGCACTTCCTGGCCGACCGCTTTCTCGGTCACCTGTTCGACGAAATCGCGCGCAACTGGCAGTGCGACGTCGGCTTCGAGCAACGCCACGCGCACTTCGCGCATGGCCGAGCGCACATCGGCCTCCGTGAGCGCGCCGCGCCCACGAAGCCGGTCAAATACGCTACCGAGCCGATCGCTCAACGTGTCGAACATTCAAATCTCCTCAGCGATGCGAAAGCGCCCATATGGGGTACGAAACACAAAATACGCCGGCGAACGAAACCTCGTTGGCCGGCGCGCACCCGTGGGCGCTCACATCGATGTATGTCCGAAGACGAGCCGCCCCTAGCTCAAAGGAGCCGTAAGCTCAACTCTTCGGATTGGGCGCTAGCACCGATCGGCACACCCGCGCCTTCTTGATCAGGCCTTGCGTCTCGGCGTCGCGGCTATTCCAGGCGCTTCGAGCTGGCGAAGAGACCAACGGCCCGTGATAGATCGCGGGCGCCATCGGTGCCTTGCGCGATTGGTCCAGCCATTTCGTGAGTTCTGCGAGCCTTTGCCGGTCGCAGCCGAACTGGCTCGCCCGAAGGTCGAGTGCGTAGACATTCATGCCGATCTCACGATCGATGCTCCTTCTGACTTCGCGCATGTCCGATCGGATTTGGATTTCCTGCACGACCTGCCGTGCCCCGAGGGCAGGCAAAACGCCGAGGACCCAACGCCAACTTCGCCGAAGAAAGCGCGCCATCACTGCAGCGGCTAGAGCGTGTCGAGTTTCATCGCATCCGCCCCCGGGAATGCCACGGACCTAATTGCGGCTACGCTGCTGGCAAGAGCCTAGCCGAGGCGCGGCTTGCCCTTCGGCGGCTTGCGCGGGCGCGAAGGCCCGCCGGGGCCGCCGCGGGGCTTGTCCGGGCCATTGCCGCCAGGCTGGCCCCGCCGCGGGCCACGCGGCGGTCCGCGACGATCTTGCGAACCCGGTCCTCTACGCTCCGGCACGCGGTCCATCGGACGCGATTGCTGCATTTGCTGGCGAAGCCCGACCGCATAGCCTTCCTTCAGGAGCTGCGTGAAAACCGTGCGCGTGCTTTCCGCAATCTGGTCCTGAAGCTCCTTGGGCAAATCGGCGAAGGTCACGTTGGGATGAATTGCCTGGACGTCACGGAGAAGCTGGTTCGGCAATCCGCCCGACGCGCGCTTCAGCGCCGCGACAGCGTCCAGCACGGCCGAGAAGATGACCGATTGCATCACGTCGTTGGCAGCTCTCGGCATTGGAACCTCGCAGGTGGACTAAGTTCTGGACGCTCCCTAAGTCACGCGTCCGATGCGGCGCCACTTCCACAAGATGCATGGTTTGGGCAATGATTTCGTCATTGTCGATGCGCGCGAAGGGCCTTTTGAGGTCTCGCCGGCGCTGGCACGCGCTATTGCCGATCGCCGTACCGGCGTCGGTTGCGATCAGCTCATCGTCCTGGAACCAAGCAGTAGCGCCGACCTCCGCATGCGCATCTGGAACAGCGACGGCGGCGAGGTCGAAAGCTGCGGCAATGCGACGCGCTGCGTCGTTCAGCTGACCGGCGCGACGAAAATCGACAGCGATGGCGGCCTGCTCACTGGTGAAGACCTCGGAGCTGAGGTCGAAGTCGCCATCGGCGAGCCGCGCTTCAACTGGCAGGACATTCCCCTTGCCTATCCGATGGACACCGCTGCGCTGCCAATGGCGTGGGGCGGCCTCGAGCAGCCGTTCGCCGTCAACGTCGGCAATCCTCACCTCGTCTTCTTCGTACCCGATGCACGCGAAGTGGACCTTCAGGAACTCGGACCGAGGATCGAGAACGATCCTGCCTTCCCCGAGCGGATCAACGTCAACGTCGCGACCTATGTCGGCGACCGTTTGAAACTGCGCACATTCGAACGCGGCGCCGGCGAAACGCTTGCCTGCGGTACGGGAGCCTGCGCGAGCGCGGTCGCCGCGATCGCGACGAATCGAGCTCAGTCACCCGTGCGGGTCGATATGACCGGCGGGCGCCTCACCATCGATTGGGCGCCGGGTCAGGCGATCCGCATGCGCGGCGGCGCTACTCACATATTCGAAGGCGAGCTCGATCTCGAGGCGTTGCAATGAGCGTCGAGACGATCACGCTCGGCTGCCGACTCAACTTCGCCGAGAGCGAAACGATCGCGCGCACCGCGCCAGCCGGCGAGGACTGGATTGTCATCAACAGTTGCGCAGTCACCAACGAGGCCGTCCGCCAGACGCGCCAGGCGATCCGGCAAGCGCACCGCCGCCGCCCGTCCGTCAAGATCCTCGTCACCGGTTGCGCCGCCGAGCTCGATCGTGGCGCGTTCGACGCAATGCCGGAGGTCGCTCGCGTCGTCGGAAACGCAGCCAAGCTCAGTAGCTTGGCAGCAAATGGCGTCATGGCGCCAGCGGGCTTCCAGGGACATGTCCGAAGCTTCGTCGCGGTTCAGACTGGATGCGACCACCGCTGCACCTTCTGCTCGATCTGGCAGGCCCGCGGACCCAGCCGATCACTCTCCTTCGAGCTGATCCGCGACGCCATCGCGCGGGAGATCGACCGCGGCGCGAAGGAGATCGTGCTGACGGGTGTGGACCTCACCGATTACGAGGGCGGGCTCGGGCGGCTCTGCCAGCGATTGCTCGCGGCCGAACCGCGCCTCAACCGCCTTCGACTTTCATCGCTGGACGGCGTCGAAATGGACGCCGCCCTGTTCGAGCTCATCGGCGGGGACGATCGCCTGCTGCCGCATTTCCACCTGTCGCTGCAGGCTGGCGACGATCTGATCCTCAAGCGGATGAAGCGCCGTCACAGCCGAAGCGACGCTGTGCGCACTGTGGAGCGAATCAAGAAGGCTCGACATGACGCGACGATTGGCGCCGACCTGATAGCCGGATTTCCAACCGAAACTGAAGAGATGGCTCTGAACAGCCTGAAACTGCTGGATGATTGCGATATCATTGCCGCACACGTCTTTCCCTTCTCCCTACGCCCGAACACGCCCGCGGCGCGCATGCCTAACCTTCCGAGAGAGACGGTGAAGGCGCGGGCGGCGCGCCTGCGAGAAGCTGCGGCCGAACGCCGTGCGAATTGGCTCCGTAGTCTCACAGGGACGATACAGCAGGCGCTGATCGAGAATGGCGGTAAGGGCCACGCCGACAATTTCGCGCCGCTCGCGATAGAAGGCGCCTCGCGCGGAGAAACCGGCGCCGCGCGCATCACCGGCCACGACTGCGACCACTTGACGGCGGTGTGGGCGTGAGTTGGCTCGACCGCCTGCGCGGCGGATTTCCAGAAGACTGCGGAGCGAGTAGCCGATAACCTGACCGGCCTCACCAGCCGCGTCGCACTGGACACCGCGACGCTCGACGACATAGAGGAAGCGCTGATCGCCTCCGACTTGGGGCCGGAGGCATCCCACCGAATTCGTGAAGCCATCGCCGAGCAGAAGTTCGAGCGCCTGGACGAGCGAGGCCTGAGGACGATCCTCGCCGAGGAGATCGAAAAAATCCTCACTCCGGTCGCCAAGCCGCTGGAAGTATGGGGCTTTCCACGTCCGCATGTGATTTTGGTGATCGGCGTGAATGGCTCCGGCAAGACCACCACCATCGGCAAGCTCGGCCACTGGTTGAAGGAACAAGATTACGGCGTTTTGTTCGCCGCCGGCGACACCTTCCGCGCAGCGGCGATCGAACAGCTGAAAATCTGGGGCGAGCGAATTGGTGCTCCGGTCATTTCCGGCAAGGAAGCCGGCGACGCCGCCGGCATCGTCTTCGACGGCGTGAAGCAGGCGACCGCGAGAGGGCATCGACGTGCTGATTGTCGACACCGCCGGCCGTCTGCAGAACAAGTCGCACCTGATGGAGGAGCTGTCGAAGATCCGGCGCGTGCTCGGCCGCCTCAACCCGGAGGCACCGCAAGATGTCCTCCTCGTGCTCGATGCGACAACGGGCCAGAATGCGCTTGCTCAGGTCGAAGTGTTCCGCGAGAGCGCGGGCGTGACGGGGCTCATCATGACCAAGCTGGACGGGACGGCACGCGGCGGAATCCTTGTCGCTGCGGCCGAGAAATTCGGCCTTCCGATCCACGCGATTGGTGTCGGTGAGAAGGCAGACGACCTGCGTCCCTTCGATCCGCGTGCAGTCGCGCGCGCCATCGCCGGGCTTCCGCCAGAATGAGCAGCAAGCCCGAGCCTCAGGGGACGATGCGTTTGCTGGTCGATTTCGGCCCGCTCATCGTCTTCTTCGTGACCTACAAGATCGCGGGCAGCGGCCTCCACGGCATCCTCGTCGCGACCGGTGCTTTCATGGCGGCCATTATCATCTCGTCGACCGCTGCCCTGATGGTCTTCCGGCGGCTGACGCCGATGCTGTGGCTTTCGGCGATCCTGATCCTCAGTTTCGGAGCGATCACGCTCTATCTGCGCGATCCGCGATTCATCCAGATGAAGCCGACGATCTACTACGTCCTCCTCGCAGGTCTTCTCTTCGCTGGCCTGTTGCGCCGAAAGCCGCTTCTCAGGTGGCTGTTCGGTCCGGTCTTTCCCGGCCTTACTGAGGAAGGCTGGCTAAAGCTCAGCCGCAACTGGGGGATCTTCTTCGTCGCCCTCGCGATCGCCAACGAGGTGCTGCGCGCTACGGTCGACTTCGATACTTGGCTGACGCTCAAGGTCTGGGGCGTTACCATCGTCTCCTTCGTCTTCGCGATGGCGAACATGCCTATGCTGCTCCGTCACGGCCTGGATCCGGAGAAAAAGGACGCGGCGCTGACGGAGACTCCGGTCGAATGAGTGATCCAATCCTCTCGATCCGCGGCCTCAGGAAGACCTACGGCACCGGCGTCGATGCGCTGAAGTCCGTCGATCTGGAGATCCAGCGCGGCGAGATTTTCGCGCTTCTCGGCCCGAACGGCGCGGGCAAGACGACTTTATCAACATCGTCTGTGGAATCGTCACTCCAAGCGAAGGCGAAGTGCTGGTCGACGGCAGGAACTGGCAGTCCAGTTACCGCTATGCGCGCGAGAGGATTGGCCTGGTTCCGCAAGAGCTTACGACGGAGGCCTTCGAAAGCGTCTGGAATACCGTCAGCTTCTCGCGAGGCCTGTTCGGACGGCCGCGGAACGATCCTTACATAGAAGACATCCTCAAGCGCCTGTCGCTGCTCGACAAGCGCAAGTCGGAGATGCGTTTCCTCTCTGGCGGCATGAAGCGTCGGGCGATGATCGCAAAGGCGCTCAGCCACGAGCCTGCCCTCCTCTTCCTCGATGAGCCGACGGCCGGCGTCGACGTCGAACTTCGCCGCGACATGTGGGACTTGGTCCGCAAGCTCCGCGCCGACGGCACGACGATCATCCTGACAACCCACTATATCGAGGAAGCCGAAGAAATGGCTGACCGCGTCGGCGTGATCAGCAAGGGCCAGCTTATTGCGGTCGACGAGAAGCGCGACCTGATGGCTAAGATGGGCAAGAAGACCCTCGATATCGTGCTGGCTGAACCACTCGGGACCGTACCGCCCGAGCTTATCGACTGGAATCTCGAGCTCAACGACAACGGTCACCTCCTTCGTTACCAGTTCGACAGCCACGCCGAGCGTACCGGCATCGCCTCGCTGATGCGGCGCCTCACCGACCTCGGCATCGCCTACAAGGACCTTTCCACTCACCAGTCGAGCCTCGAGGAGATCTTCGTCGAGCTGGTTCACGGAAAGAGGAAGCCGGCATGAACAGCCACGGCATCGCCGCCATCTATCGCTTCGAGATGGCGCGCTGGAAGCGGACGCTGTGGCAGAGCTTGATCACGCCGGTGATCACGACGGCGCTCTATTTCGTGGTGTTCGGATCGGCCCTCGGAAGCCGGATGACGACCATGGACGGAGTCAGCTTTGGCGCCTTCATCGTCCCCGGACTGACGCTCTTGTCGGTCTTCATGCAGTCAATCTTCAACGCGAGTTTCGGCATTTATTTTCCAAAGTTTACGGGAACGATCTACGAGCTTCTCTCAGCACCGATCTCAAGTTTCGAAGCAGTGCTCGCCTACGTCGGCGCGGCTGTCACCAAGTCGGTTATCCTGGCGCTTGTGACGATCGCCACCGCGACGATTTTCGTTCCCGTTCATGTCGATCACCCGCTCGCGATGATCCTGTTCCTGGTCGGGATCAGCGCCGGCTTTTGCCTGTTTGGCTTCGCGATCGGGGTGTGGGCTCAGAACTTCGAGCAGCTGCAGATCATCCCGATGCTGATCATCACGCCGCTGACCTTCCTCGGCGGCGCATTCTACTCGGTCAAGGCGCTTCACGACCCCTTCCGGACGATCACGCTATTCAACCCGATCGTGCACGTGATCAGCGGCTTCCGCTGGAGCTTCTATTCCGTCGCGGATGTCCCTGTATGGTCTAGCGTCGCGGTGACGCTCGCCATTATCATCGGCTGTATGGCTGTGATCGCCTGGATGTTCAGGACCGGTTACCGCCTCAAACAGTAACCGCCGCTTCGGCTCCCTGCTGGTCGGCCCGCTCGAGGCCGTTTCCGTCGAGATTCTCCCCGACGAAATCCCAGTTCACGATATTCTGCAGAACGGCGGTCGCGAACTTCGGCCGCTCGTTGCGATAGTCGATGTAGTAAGCGTGCTCCCACACATCGAGCGTGAACAGGGGGACCATCCCGTCATGGACGGCGGGCGTATCCGCATCATGCAGCGACGTGATCCGCAGCGCCCCGCGGTCGAGCACCAGCCAGGCCCATCCGCTCGCGAAATGATTCACCGCCTCCTCGTGAAGCTTTTGGAGCATCGTCTCGCTGTTGCCGAAGCCGTCCTCGATCAACTTCGCGAGCTTGCCCGATGGCTGCTGCCCGTGCGACGGCGCCAGGCACTGCCAGAAGAAGCTGTGGTTCCAAAGCTGCGCGCTGTTGTTGAACAGCTTGTTGTTGCCGGCGCGCTTCGCCTCCCTGACGACCTGAAGCAGGGAAGCGTCGCTGAGGCCCGCCTCGTTCTGGATCAGCTCGTTCGTCTTGTTCACGTAGGCGCGGTGGTGCTTGCCGTGGTGAAACTCCAATGTCTCGGTCGACATGTGCGGCGCGAGGGCGTCCTTCTCGAAGGGAAGTTCGGGCAGCTGGAAGGCCATGCAAGCAACTCCTTGAACTTGTCGGGACGTTGCCGCGAAGGCGACGTCTTGTTCTCTCCCCACCCCGAACGCCTGTTGCGCCGGGTGAAGAAAAATTCAAGCCTTCGAGCGACGGCGTAGCGATCCGCTGCGGCGAAGTCGGGGCGAACGCCCTTTTAGCGGCTCACGACCTGGTAGTGAGCGAGATACTCCGACGGCATTGACCAGCGCGGCTCGAGCTCGTGGGCTCGCCGAAGGTCGTTATAGGCGGAGTTGAACTCACCCATCTGCTCATAGGCGACACCTCGCGCGAAGATCGCAAGCGCGACACGCTCCGGATTCCGCTTGATGCCCTCTTGAAGCAGCGGAAGCGCCTCACGGCCGTTCCCCTGACGGAGCCGCAGGAAGCCCTTGTTTAACCAGGCATCCGGCAGGTCGTGCTGGATGGTCAGCGCTGCGTCAAAATCGGCATCCGCATCGTAATCCTTGCCGCGGATCATCCTCAGGATGCCGCGATTGACGTAGGTCGCCGCGCGATCGGACGTGTCCATCGGCTCTTCATTGATCGAGCGCGTGCAGGCGTCGAGGGAGCTGTCGCGATCGTCCTGCGACAGCGCCGCCTTGTAGCAGAGCTGCGAGAATGGGCCGCCAAGCGTGATTGTCGCGCTGTGTGAAGCGTAAAGCGGGAGCGCCAGCGTTGCGATGCCCGCGGCAAAAGTCAGGCTTCTCATCCGAGCCTCCTTCCACAAGCGAATTCCCTATACGCTCGTGGAGGTTTCGTTTCACGATAGAATCGACGAATCGACCGGCTGCGGTATCCGTTGCTCAGCGCAGGCGGGCGTTTGCCATTCGAACATTATCGAGCTCGCCAGTTTCGGGCAGGACCACCCTGAACTTGTGGTTCGCGAAATCGATCGAGACCTTCTTGAATGCTCGCATCGCGTTCATGCCGAGCAGCAGGGCGGGGCGATCCTCGAGTTTCAGTTCCTTGAAGGTGTGCGCGTCGGTGAAGACGATCGCGAGGTTCTTCAGCGTCACTCCGCCGATTTCGAGCTTGCGGACGTACATATAATCGCCGTCGATCAACTCGCCCGTGACGGACTCCAGTGCAACCTTCTTGTCGACGTCCACGAGTCCGCGTCCAAGAAGTTCGTCGCGAAGGGCTCGATTGCCCATGCTGAGTTGTGCACCGGTGTCGACTACCACGGTCAACATTTTCCCGTTCGCTACGGCATTCGTCACGATCAGGCGGCCATTCTTCCGCGAAGCCTGAATGACGATGACGTCCGGCTCATCCGGAAATTCCGCCGTTGCCGACGGGACGATCGACAGCAGGCCCTTCTCGAAATCGAAGAGCACACTTTGCGAGCGAAGAGCGTCGACACCGATGATTCCGTCCGCGCCCATGTTGACGCTGTCGAGCAACGGCGCATCGGCGATCTTTACGGACTTGTTCGTCAGCTGGAGCGCAGGGACTATCGCGGTGGAAACGGTCGAAGTGCCGCTCACGGTGTGGATCGATGCCTTTTCCCCCTGCGTCAGGCCGAGCTGACTTCGCCACCTCTCGCGACACGGCCGTGCGGTCGGCGCCCGTGTCGACGAGGAAGCGGTAGGGCCCGGAGCCGGACAGTCGAACAGGCACCGTCATCCGATCGTCCTCTCCAGACTTGAACTTGATGTCCTGCGTCTGGGTCGTGCTGTCCATCTTCGGAATGCCCGAGACGGCTTCGAGCGTCGTCGTCACGGGCTGGGCCGCAACGGTTGCGGAGCTGCCTAGAGCCAAGATTGTCAGGAATATCTGGCGCTTCATGAGGACACCTCCGATTTGCAGCCGGTCTATACCTCAGCAAGAGTCGGGGCAACGACGGGCCTCGTGGCAACCATCTGGTAATTCTTTGGGTGATAGGCCGGAAAGCGGTGGGACCGCCGGATCCGTCCGGCGGATGGAGCAATAGCGTTTGCGCATCACCGGAGTCGTTCGTGGAAGAACCCGTCGAGACCACCTACTCGCTAGCCGCGGCGGCACCCAAACAGCCCGACCGCCGCGAAGGCGAACGTTTCCTCAGCCTGTTGCGTGTCGGGTCCATCATCATCGAAGGTCAGCGCGAGCTCTGCCTGATCCGCAACATCTCAGCGGGCGGAATGATGATCCGCGCCTACTCGCCTATATCGGTCGGAACCCGGGTGAAGATCGAACTCAAGCAGGGCGATCCGGTTAGCGGCATCGCCAAATGGGTCGATGGCGAACTCACGGGCATCACTTTCGACGAGCCCATCGATGTGCTGCTTCTCCTTGCTCCGCCGGGCGACGGGCCGCGCCCTCGCCTTCCCCGCATCGAGGTCGAATGTACGGCCTGGGTGCGAGAGGACGGCGATGTGATGCGGACGCTGGTCCACAATATTTCGCAGGGAGGTTTGCGCATCAATTCCCGCTCCCAGCTCACAGTGGGCGCGGACGTCGTCGTGACCCTGCCCGGCCTCACGCCGGCGGCCGGAGTCGTCAAATGGAGGAATGAAGGCAACTCATATGGGATCGCCTTCAACAGATCGTTGGTTCTGTCGGAGCTTGTCGAGTGGCTTCAGGAGCAGCAACAGGAACAGCGGCACAAGGCCGTCGGCTGATCAATCGCCGAGCTTGCCCATCGGAGAGGAGGTCATCCAGCGCTCGAGCATCCGCCGCTCGTAATCGGTGAGCGGCCGGCAGGCGAGCCCGGGCCGCCTGAAGTCGACTTCTGCCTTCGGCTTGGGCTTGGGAACATTGCGCAGGACCTGCTCGGTCTTCAGCGGCCGATCGAAGGAAACGCCGGCATACTTCCCGTGAACCCAGACGACGAGGCTACGCAGGCGCAAGTCGTTCCGCTGGAAGAAGGTCGTCGTTCCCTCGATCGGCAGGCGGTCGCCTTCGATTAGCGCGCCTTCCTCGGAAAGGTTACGAAGCTTCACAGGAACTTCCTCGCCGGCGACCTCGACGGTCGCGGCAAGGAGCACAGGCGAACGGCGTGACCGCCGGTTCTTGATCATGCTACTCTCGTCCATGCTCCTCGAGTAGCCGAGCGTGGTAAAACTTCGTTTAACGTGGGCGCAAAAGAAGCATTAGATTGTTCGCCGGCATCGCTCGGGCTTCCACCAAAAACAGGCCGCGATCGACAGCTGCCGCTTCGAATTCTTCCACCGACCGCAGTCCCCATTCTGGATCCCGCCGCTTCAGATTCGCATCGAAGTCGACGTTTGACGGGGCCGTCTCAACATCGGCCTTGAGCCACGGTCCGTACAGAATGAGTGAGCCGCCCCCAGCCAGGAGCCGGGAAGCGCCAGCGAGCAGGCCCAGTGCCGAGGACCATGGACTGATGTGGACCATATTGATGCTCAGCACCGCATCGGCATGCTCGATCAGCCAGTCTGGAGACGAAGCATCGATCGCGAGGGGCGAGCGAAGGTTCGAAAGGCCCACTTCCCGACGCCAATCCTTGATTGAAGCGAGTGCGTCCGGGTGGATGTCGCTGGGTTGCCAGTCCAGCCCTGGAAATGTCTCCGCGAAATGGACCGCGTGCTCGCCGGTACCGCTCGCGATTTCCAGCACCAGACCGCTCGGGGGAAGCCATTCGCCCAAGACCTCCGCAATCGGCTCGCGGTTTCTAATCGCCGCGGGTGCTGAGCGACGCGCTCCTGTTGCTGGAGCTTCGTAAAAGCGGCGGCTGTCGCTCACCTCAGGCCGAAGCCAGGATCCGCTTGGCCCGCAGATACAGTTCGATCCGCGTAGCCGACAGCAAGCCGAGCGCAAAACCGATGAATGCGTCAGTAAGCAACATCGCGCCGCTTGCCGGATGCCCTGCGGCCGTTTCGCCGAAGATCGCGCGCGCTCCGAGCTTCAGGACGATCAATGCGAGAAGCAGAACCATCGCCAAGGGCGAAGCCTTTTGGCGAAGCTCGCCGGTCTCTTCGTTGCGATCAATCCGGATCAGCTTGCCGCGATGCCAGCCGAGCGCGACACCGATGATAAGTCCGAGAGCCAGAAGTCCCCACCCCAGCAGGGTCGGAGGCAATGCGAACAGCATCCATCCAACAAGCAGCAGATAGACCACAGGGATGACCCACAGCGTCTGGACCTTGAGGGGCCGCTCCTTGCTCATCGACCGAAGCCGCAGTCCCACCACGATTGCGATGATCACGAAGGGCAGAAGCGCCGTCAGCCAATTGCCTCCTGGATGCTGCACGCCTTACCCTCCCTATTCAGCTGCCTCAGCAGGTCGAGCTTCCCTGTACGTCAGCACGGGCTTCCGTGCAGCCAGCGTTTCGTCGAGCCGCCGGCGCGGTGCGTAGATGGGCGCCGCCTTCAGCGTCTGGTCGCCCGCCTTCGCACGCTCGGCGATCGAGCGCACAGCCGTGATGAATTGATCAAGGTTCGCTTTCGACTCCGTCTCGGTCGGCTCGACCAGCATCGCTCCGTGCACCACCAGCGGGAAGTACATCGTCATCGGGTGAAAGCCCTCGTCGATCAGCGCCTTGGCGAGATCGAGCGTGTTGACATCCTCCGCGAACCCTTTGTCGGAGAAGATCGCCTCGTGCATGCACGGGCCGCTCTTCGCGAACGGCGCATCAAGGACGTCAGAGAGGCTCCTCAGGATGTAATTGGCGTTGAGTACGGCGTCCTCGGCGACCTGCTTCAGCCCGTCCGCGCCATGGCTCATGATGTAGGCGAGCGCCCGGGTGAACATCCCCATCTGCCCGTGGAAGGCGACCATCCGGCCGAAAGCGTTCGGGTGCTCCTCGCCCGCATTCTCCTCCTCGACGATCTTGAAGCTTCCATCCGGATATTTCGCGACGAAAGGAAGCGGACCATAGGGCGACAGCGCTTCCGACAGCACCACCGGACCGGATCCCGGGCCGCCGCCGCCGTGCGGGGTCGAGAAGGTCTTGTGGAGGTTGATGTGCATCGCATCGATGCCGAGGTCGCCGGGGCGGATCTTCCCGACGATCGCGTTGAAGTTGGCGCCGTCGCAATAGACGAACGCGCCAGCCGCATGCACCGCGTCGCTAATCGACTTCATGTCGGGCTCGAACAGCCCGCAGGTGTTCGGGTTGGTGATCATCACCGCCGCGACGTCCGGACCCAACCGGGCCTTCAACGCCTCAAGGTCGACGCGTCCGGCCGCGTTCGCGGGAATGTTCTCGACTCGATAACCAGCGAAGGCCGCCGTCGCCGGATTGGTGCCGTGCGCGCTTTCCGGAACCAGCACGACCTCGCGTTTGTCGCCGCGCGCTTCGAGCGCCGCGCGAATGCAGAGCAGCCCACACAGTTCGCCGTGCGCGCCGGCCTTCGGGCTCATTGCGACGCCGTACATGCCGGTGAGGTCGAGCAGCCAGAATGCAAGCTCGTTGATCACTTGGAGCGCTCCCTGCACCGTCTCCTGCGGCTGGAGCGGATGGACGTCGGCGAAGCCCGGCATCCGAGCGACCTTCTCGTTGAGACGCGGATTGTGCTTCATCGTGCAGCTTCCGAGCGGAAACAGCCCGAGATCGATCGCGTAATTCTGCCGCGACAGCCGGGTGTAATGACGCATCGTTTCCGGCTCGGAGAGTCCCGGAAGACCGATCTTGCGATTGCGCTCGAGCCCGCCCAGGCGTGACGCTTTCTTCGGCGCCTCCGCAAAATCGACACCGGTCTGCTCCGTCGTGCCAATCTCAAAGATCAGCGGCTCCTCGAGCATCAGCGCGCGGTTGCCGGTGACCGTTTGGGTTTCGCCCTGCTCGTTGGCGGGAGCCGAGGGCCGCCAGCCCGACGGATTGACGGTCATCGCACCACCTCTCTCAGCGCCGCTTCCAGGGCAGCGATATCCTCGCCGGTCGCTGTTTCGGTGACGGCGACCACCAATCCGTTCTGCAATGTCTCGCCTCCCGGAAAGAGGCGGCCAAGCGAAACTCCGCCGAGGATTCCCTTCTCGACGAGCGCATGAACCGCGGGCCGCGCCTCGACGGGAAGGTTCAGCGTGAACTCGTTGAAGAAGCTGTCGTTGACCAGCTCCACTCCCGGGATCGCCCCGAGCCGTTCGGCTACCTCGCACGCGCGTGCGTGATTCAAGGAAGCTAGCTGGCGAAGGCCCTTCTCACCCAACAAAGTCAGGTGCGCCGTGAACGCCAGCGCGCAGAGGACCGAGCTGGTGCAGATGTTCGACGTCGCCTTTTCGCGCCGAATGTGCTGCTCACGCGTCGACAGCGTCAGAACAAACCCGCGCTTGCCTTCGGCGTCAACCGTTTCGCCCGCAAGGCGGCCGGGCATTTGGCGGACATGCTTCTCGCGGCAGGCGAACAGCCCGACATAGGGCCCGCCGAACTGGAGCCCGACGCCGATCGACTGACCCTCGCCGACGACGATGTCGGCGCCCATCTCACCCGGCGACTTGATCAGTCCGAGCGCCACCGGTTCCGTCACGACGGCGATCAGCAGCGCGCCTGCCGCATGTGCTGCCTCCGCAATCGGCGTCAGGTCCGTGATCCGCCCGAGGATGTCGGGATATTGTACAACCACCGCGCTAATCTCCGGCCCGATCATACCGATCAGCCGCTCTGTATCGGGCTCGGCACTGAGCTCCGGCAGCGCGGTCGCCAGCGCGTCCTCGCTGAACTGCGCGAGCGTCTCGGCGACCTTCACATAGTGCGGGTGCACGCCCGACGAGATCACCGTCTTGTTCCGGCGCGTGATCCGATGCGCCATCAGGATCGCTTCCCACATCGCGGTCGACCCGTCATACATCGAGGCGTTGGCCACCTCGCAGCCGAAAAGGCGGGCGACCTGCGTCTGGAACTCGAACATCATCTGCAGCGTGCCCTGCGCGATCTCGGGCTGGTACGGCGTGTAGCTGGTCAGGAACTCGCCGCGCTGGATGATGTGATCGACGCTCGCGGGGATGTGGTGCTTGTAGGCGCCGCAGCCGAGGAAGAAGGGCACTTCGCCCGCGACTATGTTCTTGCGCGACAGGGCAGTCATGTGGCGCTCGACGGCCATCTCGGACGCATGCATCGGAAGGCACTCGATCGGCCCCTTGAGCCGTGCCTCCTCGGGCACGTCCTTGAACAGTTCGTCGATCGAGCCGGCGCCGATCACGCGCAGCATCTCGCTGCGGTCGGCATCGCTCAGCGGCAAATAACGCATCAGGCAGGCTTCCTCATAATGAAGCGAAGTCGGACATAATCGGCGATGTTGGAACCCACGCGGTCGGCGACGGCCGCGCCGATCTCAGCGCGCTCCTCTTCAGGCACGCGAGCCCGATCGAGCCAGCCGCGGCGGAAGGTCGTCACCCATTGGGCAACGCCGTGGTCGATTTCGGTCGGCCGTTCGATCAGTCGTGCATCGATCTCGCAAAAGCCTGCGGCCTCATAGACGGCGGCGAACTCGTCGGGCGACGCATACCAATTGCTCGCTTCAACTGGCGGAACATAGCCGCGGATGACCAGCTCCTCGTCGAGCGCCTCACGCAGCTTCTTCAGGTTCCCCTCACCGCCCATCTCGCCCGCGAAGCGACCACCAGGCTTCAGCGCCCGGAAGATCGCGCGGGCAGCCTGCCCCTTCTCGAGCACCCAGTGCAGGGTCGCGTTGGAGAAGACCGCGTCGAATTCGGCAAAGAACTGCATGTCTTCGGCTGCGAGCAGCAACGCATCTACTCCGTTCGCGCGCGCCGCCGCGACCATCTCGGGCGAATTGTCGATACCGAGGACGGTCGCGCCGCATTCGGCAATTCTCCGAGTGAGCGTGCCCTCGCCGCAACCGACATCGAGAATCCGCTCGCCCGGCTTCGGGTCGAGCAACTCGAGCGCTGCAGCGCCGAGCTGAGCAACGAATCCGCCGACGCGCGCATAATCAGCGGCATTCCACTTGCTGGTCGAGGCGGCGCTTTGGCTCAAAGCGTCTTCACCCAGTCGCGGTAGGCGTTCTCGTCCATCAGCCCTTCGAGTTCCGAAGGGTTGTCGAGCTTCAGCTTGAAGAACCAACCTTCGCCTTCCGGATCGCTATTCACGATCGACGGATCGTCGGCGACCTTGCTGTTGCCGTCGAGCACTTCGCCCGAAACCGGCGAATAGACGTCCGAGGCGGCCTTCACCAATTCGACCACGGCGGCTTCCTGCCCCTTGTTGAGCCGCTTTCCGGTCTCCGGCACTTCAGCGAACACGATGTCACCCAGCTGTTCCTGGGCATGGTCGGAGATTCCCACGGTCGCGGTGTCGCCATCAACCCGGACCCATTCATGCTCTTTGGTGAAGTAGAGGCTCATGCTTCAGGCTCCCTTGCGGTGATAGCGGTGGGGGACAAACGGCATCGGCACGACGCGCGCATCGAACAATTTGCCGCGCTGCTCGAGCTTCAAGGCGGTGCCCGGCTCGGCGAGCGCCGTCGCCACATAGCCCATCGCGATTGGCCGACGCAG
This sequence comes from uncultured Alphaproteobacteria bacterium, assembly GCA_963831485.1. GTDB lineage: Bacteria > Pseudomonadota > Alphaproteobacteria > Sphingomonadales > Sphingomonadaceae > Sphingomicrobium. The sequence continues at coordinate 127,139 of CAWHQE010000013.1, read as the reverse complement.
CGACGGCGAGAATCCGCCACTGGTGATTCGGCCGACCTCATTGCCTTCGCCGTCGAGCACGAGCGCGCCTTCGCGGACGGGCTGACGCCCCTCGACCTGGAAGCCGACGCGCTTTTCGATTGGTCCGTTCTCGAGCTCTGCCAGGATTCGCATCGCCCCAAGGAACCCGCCGTCGATGCGGCGACGCTTGTTGATGGCAAAGGTCAGGCCCGCCATCACGGGCGTCGTTCGGTGGTCGAGGTCGTGACCGTAGAGCGGCAGGCCGGCTTCCAGCCGAAGCGAGTCCCGCGCTCCGAGCCCGATCGGCTTGACCAGATCGTGCGCGGTGATCGCATCGGCGAGATCCGCCGCTGCGTTAGCAGGCACCGAAATCTCGAAACCGTCCTCGCCCGTATAGCCGGAGCGGCTGATCCACAGCTTACCGCCGTTCCAGTTGAACGGGCCCGCCTGCATGAAACCGAGCTCGCTGACTCCCGGAATGATCGTCTCGAGCACTTCGGCAGCACGCGGCCCCTGGAGCGCGAGGAGCGCCTGCGAGCGCATATGGTCGATGATGACTTCGGGCGGGAGCCGCCGCTCCATATAGCCGATGTCGCCCATCTTGGTCGCGCCGTTGACGACGACGTAGAAATCTTCGCCCCTCCGCGTCGCCATCAGATCGTCGATGATTCCGCCTTCCTCGTCCATCAGCAGCGAATATTTGGGCTTCATGTCGGGAGCGGCTTCGAAGTCGCCCGGCATCAGCTTTTCGAGCGCGGCGTCCACGCCTCGGCCATGGATGAACAGCTGCCCCATATGGCTGACGTCGAACAGGCCCGCATTCTCGCGCGTCCACAGATGCTCCGCGATGATCCCTTCGTACTGGACCGGCATCTCGTAACCGGCGAACGGGACCATCCGGGCGCTGCGGGAGCGGTGCCACAAATCGAGCGGAAGCCTGTCTAGAGCCTGCGGCTTCACGCCCCCCCCGCCTTCTGTGTCGCCGCTGTACGGAGTGCCCCGCGCCTGCGTGTCGTCGGTTGGGCCGTTGTGGACTTCCCTGCTCATTCGATGCGCTCCGGCAATGGGATGCGACCGCCGACGCTCAGCAAAGAGCCCCCGGCTGCCGCCCCCGTCTGTCGCTAGCGCCTGAGAGCTTTGCCCCTTCGGCGGCCCTTCGTCGCGCGAGGCTTCGAAGAACACTTTCCAGACTGTCAGGCGCGCGCGGTCCTTGATGCCTGAGAGATTCCGGGGGCGGTTGCTCCTTCGGCGCCCGCCATACCCCGGACTACATCCGAGGGACGGCGGGACTCTCCCGTGCGGCCATTCCGGCAACTTTGAGGGCCGCCGGCGACGCGGCGTGCCTTGGCCGCGCAAGTCAGCCAAGTCAACGCGTTAGCGCGTTAGCGTGTCGCGTTATATTTCAGCTGATCCTGCGTGAGCTGGAAGCCGATCAGATGCTCGAACGTGGCGTTCGCGACAGCCTTCTGAACGCGAGGATCGGCCAGCGGGTCGACCGCGGCGTCGGCTTCGCCGGCCTTCCGGGGACGGGTAAGGATCTGGCGAACGCTGTCCGGAAGCGCAGCGGCACCCCGATTGACTCGAACGACCGCCTGCATTCGTGCAAACGTGTGCTGGTTGCCGGCCGGGAAGTTGAGGACGATCTGGCCGACCTGCTTTGCGGCGACTTCCGTGCCCCCACGCAGAGCCACATCGAAATAGGGCAGGACAATCTGCCTCGCCGGACCGGCATCCCGCCTCAAAGCCACCACCGTGAACGTCGCAGTGGAGATCACGTCGTTAGTCGTATCCTGGCATGTGGCACGCAGGTCTGTGATCGCTGCAGTCACGTCGATAGCAGTGGAAGCAACGCTGTTTGGCGGGTTGAACAAGGTCACGTCGCCGGTGCCCGCGGGAATGCCTGCGATCGGACAATCGCTCCGAACCGCATAAACGCCGCCGCCATTGTCTGTGGTGAGATCGCCGGCATGCCGGCAGGCGCTAAGAAGGATAACGGCAGCAAGGGCGGCGAGGCGAAGCTTCACTTGGGGTCAGTCCTTACGAGGGCGAAATCGAATGAGCGCGTCATAGGAACCCCCTTCTAAGGCTGCAAGCGAAGCCTTAGATGCCTGTCCGAATGCTGAACCAACCTCCTCTCAAGGTGCTGATCGCCGCCCCGCGCGGTTTCTGCGCCGGCGTCGATCGCGCGATTCAGATCGTCGAGCTTGCCCTCGAGCGGTTCGGTGCGCCGGTCTACGTGCGTCATGAGATCGTCCATAACCGATTTGTGGTCGAGCGCCTGCGCGGGCTCGGCGCGGTGTTCGTGGACGAGCTCGACGAAGTTCCCGACGACCGGCCGGTCGTCTTCTCGGCGCACGGAGTCCCGAAGTCAGTTCCCACCGAAGCGCGCAGCCGGCAGCTTACCTATGTCGACGCGACCTGCCCGCTCGTGTCGAAGGTTCACCGCCAAGCCGAACGGCTGATCGAGGAAGGCCGCCATATCCTCTTCATCGGCCACGCCGGCCACCCCGAAGTGATTGGAACCTTCGGCCAGGTGCCGGAAGGGGCGATCACGCTGGTGGAGACCGTCGACGAGGCTTTGACGATCAAGGTTCCGGACGAGGCGAGCCTCGCTTTCCTCACCCAGACGACGCTGTCGGTCGATGATACCGCCGCGATTGTTGACGCGCTGAAGGTTCGATTCCCGGACATTCGGGCTCCTCGTAGCGAGGACATCTGTTACGCCACCTCCAACCGTCAGGCTGCGGTCAAGGCGATCGCGACGCAGTGCGACCGAATGCTCGTCATCGGCGCTCCGAATAGCAGTAATTCGCTGCGACTCGCGGAGGTCGCCGAGAGAATCGGCGTCCCGGCGCGATTGATCGAACGAGCCGCCGACATCGACTGGAAGTGGCTAGGCGAGCCGCAGACGGTCGGACTTACCGCGGGTGCTTCCGCTCCCGAAGTCCTGGTCCGAGAAGTGCTCGACGCATTGGCCGAGCGGTTCGAGGTGACCGAAAGAAATCGCTGATCACACCCCCGAGCGGATGATTTTCAAGCTCCCGCGCTCGCTTACATCCTCCCCTGCTTTAGCGGGGGAGGGAGACCGCACGTAGTGCTGTGGAGGGGCCCCTCCGTCACGCCTCCGGCGTGCGACCTCCCCTGGAAATCGAGGGGAGAATGAGCGAAATCCAGCGCGTCGAGATGTTTACTGATGGCGCTTGCCGCGGGAATCCCGGGCCGGGCGGCTGGGCGGTGCTGATTCGAATGGGAGACAAGGAAAAGGAGCTGTCGGGCGGCGACCCGCTGACGACTAACAACCGGATGGAGCTCTTGGCCGCAATCAGGGGACTGCAGGCGTTGAAGCGGCCGTGCCGAGTCGATCTCCACACCGACAGCATCTACGTTCGCGACGGGATTACGCGCTGGATCCACAATTGGCTGCAGAACGGCTGGCGCACGTCCGACAAGAAGCCGGTCAAGAATGCGGAACTGTGGCAGGAACTGATCGAAGCTTCCGAGCCTCACCGAGTCGAATGGCATTGGGTGAAAGGCCACAGCGGCCATCCCGAAAACGACCGCGTCGATGCGCTGGCTTGTGCTGAGGCTGACGACCAGCGCCGCCACCATCGCCTGTGATGAACAGGAGTTCACTTGGAGTCGTGATGGTTGTTCGTAGCTGAGACGCCGCCAACTCTCTCGTTCCCCTGTTTTCAAGAAAGTTGGTAGGGGAGGCGCGAGGTTCGCGCCTCCCCAATCAACTGAAACGTGCCGGCGAATAGACCACCGGATCCACGTGATTGACGAACTCCAGTCGGTCCTCTTCCAGCAACAGCGCCGCCGCAATCGCCGCTGCCGCAGGTGACGTCTGGATCCCGAATCCGCCCTGCCCCACACACCAGAAGAACCTCGGCGCGGCTCGGTCGAATCCGTAGACGGGTAACCGGTCGTGAGCGAAGCTCCTCAAGCCTGCCCAGCTTCGTTCGACCCGCTCGATCGGCCAGTCGACGACTTTCTCGAAGCGGTCGATCGCGATGGCGATGTCCTCTTCCTCCGGCGCGGCATCGCACGGGTCGCTGGGAATTTCATCGTGCGGACTGAGCCAGACCGAACGGTCGCTCTCGCCCTTGAAATAGAAGGTGCCATCGGCGGCATCGACGAGCGGCAAATCCTTAGTCCCGAGCGAGCGACGCGCAACTGAACCATCGTCCTTCGCTTCGGCTCGATGCCAAGCGGGCTGACATCCGCGCGCCGCGCAAGATCGTCCGCCCAGGCTCCCGCCGCATTGACCAGAATCCGCGCACTCACCACGGAAGCGTCGGCAAGACCGACCTGCCATTCACCATGGCCGCGCCGCGAGCGAATCACGCGCGCATCGGTTCGAACTGTGCCCCCCAAGCGCCGAAACTGCCGCAGATAAGCACCGTGCAGGCGCGCAGATCGATGTCCGCGCAGCTCGGCTCGAATAGAGCCCGACGCCATTGCGCCCTGATGCCGGGAATCAGCCGCTCGAGTTCGCCGCGCTCAACCACCCCGGGATTCCACCGTCCGCGGCAACTCCGGCAATTCATCCCGCGTCAGGTGCAGGTCCCCTCGCACCCTGAGAAATCCACTTTCGGAGAACTCTTCCGGCGGCTCTGCCAGAAACGGCCGCGAAGCGAGCGTGAGCTTCGCCACGTCGGGACCGCCATAGCTTTCGAGATAGAAAGCGGCGGACCGTCCGGTCGCATGATAGCCGCACTGGTCTTCTGCCTCGAGAATCAGCGTTCGCCGCTTCGCGGCAATCTGCGCGCCGAGGCTCGCTCCAGCAATTCCGCCGCCGACGATGATGACGTCAAAATTGCTCATTCGCTGCGGCGGTTACGAATTCGAAAGCCCCGCCGTCTAGGTGTGGCTTCATGTTCAACGCGGCATTTACCGACCTGCTGCTGCTCGTGCTCGCTGCGATTCTCATTGTCGCGGCAGTCATTGACGTCCGCACTTTCACGATTTCCAACCGGCTGAACTTGACGGTCGCGCTGCTCGCGCCGGTCTACTGGGTGTCGGTCGCGCTTTCGCCGTGGCCGGACATGGCGGTGCAAATCGCCGCTGCAGCGACGGTTTTCGTGCTGTTCGCATGCGCATTTTACGCGGGAATGATGGGCGGCGGAGACGTCAAGCTCGCCGCCGCGCTCGCACTTTGGTTTTCGCCCTTCGCAACGCTCAAGTTCCTGGTGCTGACTTCACTTGCCGGGGGCGTTCTGACGCTCGCCATACTGATGTGGCACCGGGTGCAGAATCGCGAGGGTCGGCCGGAGATTCCGTACGGTGTCGCAATCGCTTTTGGCGGTCTCGCGATTCTCACCCAACGGTTTCTTAACCAATTTGTCTGATTTGTGAGGCTGTTCTGAAGACCCGTCTGGGGGAGGCGACTGCGCCATGGATGTGAAGAAGCTCGCTCTGCTCGTTGGAGCGCTGGTCATCGCGGTGATCACCGCTGTCATGGCCAAGAACATGTTCGCCGGCGCCGGCGCGCAGCAGGCTGCTGCGGCACCCGCCGTTCCGGTCGGACCCAAAGTTCTCGTCGCCAAGAAGGCGCTCCCTGTCGGCACGATCATCGATCCCGACAGCCTGACGCTGCAACCCTGGCCCAAGGAACTGATGCAGGGCGCCTATTATGTCGATGGCTCTCCTGACACGAAGAACCTTCAGGGTACAGTCGTTCGCTATGCGATCGCGGCCGGCCAGCCCGTTACCCGAGGATCGCTCGTCGGTCCGGAGGATCGCGGCTTCCTCGCCGCTGCGCTCGGCCCGGGGATGCGCGCGGTCACCGTTCCGGTGAACGTGTCGGCGGGCGTCGCCGGCTTCATCTTCCCGGGCGACCATGTCGATCTGATGCTGACGCAGCAGGTGGCGGGTGGCGGCGATGGATCGCCGCTCAAGGTTTCCGAGACGATCGTTCGCAACATCCGCGTGCTGGCAACCGACCAGCGCTTCACGGACAAGGACGCGGACGGCAAGACTCTCGTCAGGACCTTCTCCAACGTGACGTTCGAGGTCACTCCGAAGATCGGTGAAAAGATCGCGGTCGCTCAGAGCCTCGGCACGCTGTCGCTCGCGCTTCGCTCGATCGCTGACAATTCGTCGGATCTAGAGCGTGCGGTCGCGACCGGAGCCATCAAGGTTCCGGAAGGCACCAGCCCGACGCAGGAAAAGCAGATGCTGCTCGCTTATTCGGACCGTCCGATCGACAGCAACACGACCTTCACAACCGGCGGCGACGTGTCGCGCTTCCAGCGCCGCACGGTGCCCGGCAAGCCCGGTTCGACGGCCGCTGCGGCAGTCGTCAAGGCCGTGGGCGATGCGCCGGGCGCACCAGTCGGCCCAGTCGTTCGCGTTGCACGTGGAAACAGTGTCACCGTTGTTCCGGTGGGAGCTCGCTAAGATGAATATTCAAGCAATCAGCCGCCGGGCCCGTCTCGGCACAGCCTTCGCGGCCCTAGCCGTCGGCCTCGCGGCAATCGCCGCGCCGGCACCGGCTGCCGCCCAACCCAAGGCATTCGCGTCGGGAAGCTATCGCCCGTCGAACCAGGTGCTCCTGTCGGTCGGCGAAGGACAGATGCTCAATCTGACCCGCTCAGTCTCCAGCGTCTGGACCTCGAATCCGGACGTCGCGGACGTCTACGTGAATGGCCCGCGGCAGATGAACCTGTTCGGCAAGAAAGCCGGCGAAGCGACGATCATCGCGACGGCGGCGGACGGTTCGGTGGTTTACGGGGCCAACGTCCACGTCAACCAGAACATCAGCTCGATCAACCAGATCGTGCATGAGGCGATGCCGGACTCGAATATCAGCGTGACGACCGTCGGCCAGGTTGCTGTGCTCAACGGCACCGTCGCCTCGCCGGACGACGCCGCTCAGGCGGAAATGCTCGTTAAGGCCGCCCTGAACCCGGGCATCGACGTGACGAGTGCGACTGCCGCGCTCAACATCGTGCCGGTCAGCCGTCTGAAAGTGGCAACTCCGCTCCAGGTGCTGCTGAAGGTTCGAAGTCGCGGAAATGAATCGCTCCGCCGTGAAACAGTTCGGCGTGAACCTGCTGAGCCATGACGCTACCGGCGGAACGCTGTTCAACATCGGTCGCGGAAGTCCGGGAACCATCAATACGGTCAACGGCAAGGTCGACCCGGCCACGGGGCTCTCGTCTGAAAGCATCCAGGACGTAACGTTCAACAACCTGGTTGGTGGAACCACGCTTGGACTGTTCGGCAAGATCCTTGGGCTCGACGTCCTCGGCACGCTTGACCTGCTCCAGAACGACGGCGTCATCACGACCCTCGCCGAGCCTAACCTGACTGCCTTGTCGGGTGAAACCGCGAGCTTCCTTGCTGGCGGCGAGTTTCCGATCCCGGTTTCTCAGTCGCTCGGCGCTGTGACCATCGAGTACAAGCAATATGGCGTCGGGCTCGCCTTCACGCCGATCGTTCTTGCGGACGGGCGCATCTCGCTGCGTGTGCGGCCTGAGGTCAGCCAGCTCAGCGATGCCGGCTCGGTCAAGCTGAATGGCTTCACTGTCCCCGCTCTGACGACCCGCCGTGCGGAAACGACGGTGGAGCTCGGCTCCGGCCAGTCGTTCATGATCGCCGGGTTGCTTCAGAACAGCAACAGCAACAGCATCGAGAAAGCGCCGTTCCTCGGCGACATCCCGGTGCTTGGCTCGCTGTTCCGCTCCACGAAGTTCCAGCGTGACGAGACCGAGCTGGTCATCATCGTGACTCCGTATCTCGTGAAGCCGGTCTCGACGCAGCTGGCCACTCCGACTGACGGTTATCGGGCCCCGGACGACGTCCAGCGCGATTTCCTCGGCCAGAATTACAGCGGCAAGAGCGGATTTGTTCAGCCGACCGCCATTCCAGCGCGACCGGCACCTGCCGGGCCCGCCGCCGGCCTGGCGACTGCTCCTGCAGCGACCGCGGTCGCCGCTCCGGGCTTCAAGCTGTGATCCCCGGCCTGACAGAGAAGGATAGGACGATGCGTTCGAAGATCATCCTCATTGCGCTCGCCTCTTCGCTGGCGGCCTGCAACACGCCGGACCTTCCGGACAAGGGTGTGGCCGCAGTGAATGTGCCCGTGGTCACCACTGCAGACTATGTGTTCGACGCGGCAGCGCCCGATGGTGCGCTTGCGCCGGGCGAAACCGACCGGCTGAACGGCTGGTTCCAGGGCCTCGGCCTCGGCTACGGCGACTCGATCTACGTCGACGGCGCGTACGCCGACGCAGCGCGCGGACAGGTCGCGGCTGTTGCCGGACAATATGGAATGGTCGTTTCGGCCGGCGCACCGGTCACCACCGGCGCGGTTCAGCCCGGCGCGGTGCGAGTCATTGTTAGCCGCCGTCGCGCGAATGTTCCGTACTGTCCGAACTGGAGCATTCCGTCACAGCCCAATTTCGACAATCGCAACATGTCGAACTTCGGCTGCGGCGTGAATTCCAACATCGCAGCGATGGTCGCGGACCCCGAGGATCTGATCCACGGCCGCGACGGCACCGCGACAGTCGATGTCGATGCGGCCGCCAAAGCGGTCATCCTGTACCGCTCAACGCCGCCATCCGGCAGCAAGGGCCTGCAGAACGTCAACACCAAGCAGGGTGGAAACTGATGAACGCTCCATTCCAGGCACGCGCCGGACTTCGCGATCCGTTCACCGCGTTCGTCTGCGACGACGCAACGGCGGATATGCTGCGGCCGGTCGCCGTCGAGCACGGCTGGTCGCCGGAGAAGGTCAACAAGGGCGGTTTGCGCAATGCTGTGCAGTCGCTGTCCGTGTCGGCCAGTCCCAACATCCTGTTCGTGGATCTCAGCGAGTTTGCGGATCCGCTCAACGACATCAACGCGCTTGCGGAGGTCTGCGAACCGGGAACGATCGTGATTGCGTCGGGGACCGTCAACGACGTTCGCCTTTACCGCGATCTCGTTGCCAGCGGGATTCACGATTATCTGCTGAAGCCCTTCACGGTCGACCAGCTGCGTGACACGTTCGCGCATGCTCAGATGATCCTGTCGGGTCCTCGCGGCGAAGCGCAGGCTGAAAAGCCGCACGTCATGGCAGCCGTCATCGGCGTTCGCGGCGGCGTCGGCGCATCGACGCTGGCGACTTCGCTTGCATGGCTGCTCGGCGAAAAGGCACGGCGCACGACCGCCCTCCTCGATCTCGACGTCCATTTCGGCACCGGCGCCCTGGCGCTTGATCTCGAGCCCGGTCGCGGTCTCACCGACGCAATCGAGAATCCGAGCCGCATCGATGGACTGTTCATCGAGCGCGCCATGGTTCGTGCGAACGAACGCCTCTCCGTCCTTTCGGCGGAAGCACCCATCCATCAGCCGCTGGTCACCGACGGAAGCGCGTTCTTTGCGCTCCAGGAGGAGATGCGGAACGCGTTCGAATCGACTGTGCTCGACCTTCCGCGTCACATGCTGATCCAGCATCCGCACCTGGTGCATGATGCCCACGTCGCGGTCGTCGTCGCCGAGCTGACGCTGGCTGCAACGCGCGATACGATCCGAGTGCTGGCTTGGCTCAAGTCCAACGCGCCGCAGACCAAGGTCGTCGTGGTCGCCAACGCCATTCCGTCAGGTGGAGCGCTGGAAATCAGCCGCAAGGACTTCGAGCAATCGATCGAGCGCGCGGTGGACATCGTCTTCCCGTATGATGCGAAGCTTGCGGCCCAGGCAGCCAAGCTCGGCAAGCCGATGGCGGAAATCGCCGGAGGCAAGATGGCGGCTCCCTTCAATAGTCTTTCGAACATGGTCCTCAGTCACGCCAGTGATGAAGGCGCAACGACGGAGAAAGCTCCGGCGGTCGCGGCCAAGTCGCTGGTCGACAATCTCAAGTCCATGCTCGCGAAGCCGAAGGACAAGGCCGCGTAACAACATCTCGGCGCCACCGCGCGCCGCGTTGAAGAGTGGAAGGCGAAGGCAGGAATGCTCTTTTGGCTAATCCTTATCGGCGGCGTCGGCGCCCTCGGACTCGCCTTCACGGCGCTTCGCGGTCCCTCCGCGAGCAAGGCCGTGAAGCGCCGCATGGAGCTCATCAAGGAGCGCCACGGAGACATCATTGCCGGCAATGCCCAGGCCCAAATCCGCAAGCTTTTCGCTGATCGTGCGAACAGGTGGGAAGGCTATGCCTCGACCCTGATCCCGAAGCCTGCCCTGCTGCGCAAGCGGCTGGACATGACGGGCAAGGAGATCACGCTCGGCAAATATGTCATGATCTGCGCCGGCATTCTGACGCTGGTCACCTCTGGCTTCATCGTACGCGGAGCGCCCGTCATCCTTTCGCTTCTGCTCGGGATTTTCCTGGGCATCGGCGGCCCTCACTTCGTGATCGGCAAGATGATCAAGCGCCGGGTCAACAAGTTCACAGTGAACTTTCCCGACGCGATCGAGCTGATGGTCCGCGGCCTGCGTTCGGGTCTTCCGATCACGGAAACGCTAGGCATTGTATCGAGCGAGATTCCCGGACCGGTCGGCGTCGAGTTCCGAATTGTCGCGGACAAGATGAAGATCGGCCGCACGATGGAATCTGCGCTTCAGGACACCGCCGACCGTCTCGGCACGCCGGAGTTCCAGTTCTTCGTCATCACACTGGCGATCCAGCGCGAAACCGGTGGCAACCTCGCCGAGACTCTCTCGAACCTCGCCGACGTGCTTCGCAAGCGCGCGCAGATGAAACTGAAGATCCGCGCGATGAGCTCAGAATCGAAGGCCTCGGCGTACATCGTCGGCTCGCTGCCGTTCGTGGTGTTCACGCTCGTCTACATGATCAACCCGCACTACATGGGCGGCTTCTTCACGGACCAGCGTCTGATGGTCGCCGGCATGGGCGGCATGGTCTGGATGGGCATCGGTGCCGCCATCATGGCCAAAATGGTCAACTTCGAGATCTGATGGGGGACTGACGACAAATGCAGCAGGCTCCCGTAACCGGTCCGCACCTCCTGGGCTTCGACGTGATGTTCATCGCGACGATGCTCAGCGCCGTCGCGACCTTCGCCGTTCTCATCGCGATCTATGCCGCGACGACGGTGAAGGATCCCATGGCCCGCCGCGTCAAGGCGCTCAACGAGCGCCGCGAGCAGCTGAAAGCCGGCATCGTCGCATCCACGAACAAGCGCAAGAAGCTCACGAACCGCAACCAGGCCGCGGACAACGTCCGGCAGCTCCTGTCGCAGTTCAAGATGCTTCAGGAAGACCAGGTCAAGAAGACACAGCAGAGGCTGATGCAGGCGGGCATCCGCACCAAGGACCTCGCCTTCTTCATCATTTTCGCGCGCTTCGTCCTCCCGGTCGTCATCGGCGTTGCTGCGGTGCTGATGCTCTACGTCTTCGGTTTCGAGCCGCAGTGGTCGGCGCTGCGCCGTTACATGACCGTCGCTGGCCTGCTTGTGGGCAGCTACAAAGCGCCGGACATCTGGCTGAAGAACAAGGTCACCAAGCGCAGCCACGCGATCCGCAAGGGTTTGCCGGACGCGCTCGACCTGCTCGTCATCTGCGCGGAAGCTGGTCTTACCGTCGACGCTGCCTTCGGCCGCGTGTCGAGGGAACTCGGCAAGGCCTATCCCGAGCTGGGCGACGAGTTCGGGCTGACCGCGATCGAGCTCGGCTTCCTCAACGAGCGCCGGCAAGCGTTCGAGAATCTCGCCCAGCGCGTCGATCTCGAGGCCGTCCGAGGCGTCGTCACGACCATGATTCAGACCGAGAAATACGGTACGCCGCTCGCCTCGGCGCTACGCGTGCTGTCGGCCGAGTTCCGCCATCAGCGCATGATGCGCGCGGAAGAGAAAGCGGCCCGCCTGCCGGCGATCATGACCGTGCCGCTGATCCTGTTCATCCTTCCGACGCTGTTCGTCGTCATTCTCGGCCCGGCGAGCTGCTCGATCCACGACAGCTTCCTCCACGGTCCAGGCTAAGACCGGGCTCGGCCAAGCCGAGCACCAACGAGGGAACGCGGCGGCTCGCTGAAGCGTAGTCGCCGTGAACCCTTTTACGTTGAGGAAGCGCAATGAACATCACGACCGACCCGAATCTCTGGGCGATTTGCATCCTCGTCTTCCTGCTCGGCCTGCTCATCGGAGTCTTCTTGACCGCCGGCGGCCGCCGCAAATGGCGCACCCGCTACAAGAGCGAGCTCGACCGTCGCGAAGCGCTCGAGCGTGAGCAGGCTGATCGAGAGAAGGAATGGCGCGAGCGTGACAGCCTTCGCAACGCCGCAGTCAAAGACCACGATCGCGACGACCGGCCGCTCTAGCTAGCCTTCGATCCGGGAGAAATCGGCTACCTGGTTCACAGCATCGCGGAAGCGCATAAGGAGGTTGAGCCGCCGCTCGCGCTTCGCGGAATCCGGGTCGTTCACGGTCACATGATCGAAGAAGTCGTCAATCGGCTTCCTGAGCGATGCAAGTGCCGCCATCGCGCCAGTGAAATCTTCCTTTTCGATCGCCTTTGAGGCGGTCGGCTCCGCTTTCTCGAGCGCAGCGATAAGCGCCCGTTCCTCGGGAAGTTCGGCGCCAGCCTCGCCAAGGGCCATCTCGGCGATCGCCTCCTTCAGGCCCGGCTCCTCGACCAGCACCAGCGGGTCTTCCTCCCCGGTTTGGGGGATGCCCTGCTCTGCTGCCGAGCTCATGACCTGCGGGCCGGTCCAGTTCTCTTTCTTGAGGATATTCGCGGCACGCTTGTAGGCGGTCAGCAGGTCAGTGCCGTCACTGGTCTCGACGAATTTCTGAAGGGCGTTCACGCGGGCCAGTAGTCGAACGAGATCGTCCTCCCCTCCGAGATCGAACACCGCATCGATGAGGTCGTGGCGAACACCCGCTTCGCGCTGCTGAACCTTGAGCCGGTCCGCGAAAAAGTCGAGCAGCTCGTCCGCGGTCCGGTCCAGCTGGTGCGCCGGCGTGCTGTCCAGGACCTGTCCGGCGCGGTTCGCCAAGGCGCCGCGGAGCGCCGTTGTGAGCGGCACGCGCAATCCGTTCCGCACGATGATCTCGATCGAAGAGATTGCGGCTCGCCGAAGCGCGAACGGGTCCTTCGATCCCGTCGGCTTCTGGCCGATCCCAAAAAAGGCGGAGATGGAATCCAGCTTGTCGGCCAGGGCAACCGCAATCGTCACCGGTGCGCTCGGCACATCGTCGCCCTGCCCAACCGGCTTGTAATGGTCGCGCACCGCCTCAGCGACTGCCTTCGCTTCGCCCTGCGCGCCAGCGAGATAGCCGCCGATCACGCCCTGGAGCTCCGGGAATTCGCCGACCATGCCGCTAACAAGATCGCACTTGGCGAGGCGGGCCGCGCGCTCGACCTGATCGATATCCGCCTTCACGACGCTGCTTTCTACGAGCCAGCGAGCGATCTTGGTGACGCGCACGACCCTGTCGGCGAGGGTGCCGAGCTTCTCGTGAAAGACGATCTGATCGAGCTTCTTCGCCTGGTCCTCGAGGGGGACCTTCAGGTCCTGCTCCCAGAAGAAGCGCGCATCTGCGAGCCGCGCGGCCAGCACCCGCTGGTTGCCTTCGACGATGGCTGTGCCTCCGTCCTTCGCCGTAACATTGGCGACACACACAAACGCTGGGGCGAGGCCGCCGTCGGAAGCAGTACAGGCGAAGTACTTCTGGTTCGTCCGCATCGTGAGGACGATCACCTCGCGCGGGACATCGAGGAAATCCGCGTCGAATTCGCCGTAGAGCGGCATAGGCCATTCGGTTAGGCCGGCATTTTCGACCACTAGCCCCTCGTCCTGCAGCAACGTAAGGCCAGCGTTGTCGGCGGCGGCTGCAGCGCTTTCGCTAATGGTGCGCTCGCGTTCCTCCTGGTCGACAATCACGTGGCAGGCGCGCAGCTTCTCGACATAGTCCGAAGCGCCGCCAACCGTGATTGCGCCCGGATGATGAAAGCGGTGGCCGACCGTTGTCGCCCCGCTCACGATGCCGTCGATCTCGATCGGCACGATTTGCTCTCCGAGAATCGCGACAATCCCGTGGAGCGGCCGGACCCAGCGCAACGACCCCGAACCCCAGCGCATCGATTTGGGCCAAGGAAAGTCGGCGACAATCCGTCTCACCGCATCGGCGAGGATATCCTCGGCGGCCCTGCCCGGCCGCTCGACGGTCGCGAAATAGACGCCGTCACGATCTTCGAGCTGGTCCTGCGTCAGGCCGGTCTTGCGAAGGAATCCTTCGAGCGCCTGTGGAGGGGCCGACGTGCGGGGCCCTTTCGTCTCCTCGCGCGTCGCTTCGGTCCGCTCGGCTACATCTCGTGCGATCAGGACAAGTCGGCGGGGCGTCGAATGGACATCGATCGCACCGGTCTTCAGCCCTGCCGCTGTCACGCACTCGGCGAATAACCGCGCAAGCTCGTTGCGAGCCGCGGCCTGCATCCGCGCGGGGATCTCTTCGGATAACAGCTCGAGGAGGAAATCGGCCATCAGGCGGCGCGCTCCAGCCAAGCGCCGCACGCCGCTTTCGCGAGGTCGCGAACGCGTCCGATATAGGCCTGGCGCTCGGCGACGCTGATCACTCCACGCGCCTGCAGCGTATTGAAGACGTGGCTCGCCTTGATCGCCTGCTCGTAGGCCGGGATCGGCAGCTTCGCCTCGAGGCAGCGTTCGCACTCGCCCGCAGCCTTGCGGAACAGGTCGAACAGCGCCTCGGTGTCGGCAACTTCGAAATTGTAGGCCGACATCTCCCGCTCGTTCTCGAAGAAGACGTCGCCGTAGGTTACGCCCTCATCGTTGAAGCGGAGGTCGAAGACATTGTCGACGCTCTGGATGTACATCGCCAACCGCTCGAGCCCGTAGGTCAGTTCGCCCGTCACCGGCCGGCATTCGAACCCGCCGACCTGCTGGAAATAGGTAAACTGGGTGACCTCCATCCCGTCGCACCAGACCTCCCAGCCGAGGCCCCAGGCCCCGAGCGTCGGGCTCTCCCAATCGTCCTCGACGAAGCGGATGTCATGCTTGAGTGGATCGATCCCGATCTCGACCAGGCTGCCGAGATAAAGCTCCTGCAGGTTCTCCGGGCTGGGCTTCAGGACCACCTGATACTGATAATAGTGGCCGAGGCGGTTCGGGTTTTCGCCATAGCGGCCATCCGTCGGCCGTCGGCACGGCTGGACATAGGCCGCTTTCCACGCGTCCGGCCCGAGCGACCGCAGCACGGTTGCCGGGTGGAACGTCCCCGCCCCCATCTCCATGTCGTACGGCTGAAGGATAACGCAGCCCTGCGCGCCCCAGTAGCGATGGAGCGTCAAGATCAGGTCCTGGAAGCTCAGGCTCAAGCGGAAGGCTCCATGAATTTCGTCGGGGCGGCTTTGGCCGATGGCGCCTAACGGGGCAAGTGGAGGTTCAGCTTGCGACGGCTAGGCCGGCATGCGAACGCCTCACCCGAAAGGCTCTTGGATTCATGTTGAAGCAATTCTTCCGGCGCGCCGCCGCCGCGCTCGGACTAGCCGGACTGCTCGTCGCCTCACCTGCCGCAGCGAAAGCCCCACAGAGCGCGCATCCAGCGTTATGGGAAGTCAGAGACAAGGATTCGACGATCTATCTGTTCGGCACGATCCACCTGCTTCCCGATGATTTTCAATGGCGTACGGCCAAGTTCGACCAGGCCGTCAATAGCTCGCAACAGCTAGTCGTCGAGACGATCGTAGACGAGAAGGACCCGACAAAGGTCATGTCGGCGATGGCGAGCCTCGCCTTCAACACGCCCAATCTCCCTCCCCTTCTTCTGCGGGTGCCCCCGCAGAAGCGCCCGGCGCTGGCGGCCGCAATCAAGAAGAGCGGTTACCCCACCACTGCTTTCGACCGAATGGAGACCTGGGCTGCGGCGTTCATCCTGCTCGGCAACCAGTACCGGGACATGAAGCTCAAGGGTGACGAGGGCGTCGAGGCGGTGCTTCGCAACAATTTCACGAGCTCCAACAAGCCGATCGGCGAGCTAGAGACGAACCTTCAACAGTTCGGCTTCTTCGATAAGTTGCCGGAGAAGGCGCAGGACTCCCTTCTCGACGGCGCGCTCGACGATTCCCGCGCTGCCGAGGCGGAGTTCTCGGGAATGCTGCAGGCCTGGTCGAAGGGAGATGTGAAGGCGATCGCACGCACCTTCGACCGCGATCTCTCTGGCTCGCCGGAGCTCGCCAACGCCCTCATTCATCAACGCAACGCGAACTGGAGCAAGTGGATCGAGCAGCGCCTTTCCCAGCCCGGATCGATCATGATCGCCGTCGGCGCAGGCCATTTGGCGGGTAATGATTCGGTCATCGCCCTGCTTCAGCGCGACGGTTACAAGGTCCGCCGCGTACAATAGGCGACACTTCTTGCGCGGAATGCCTTCATCCATCGGGAAAAGTTAACGTTTTTGCGGATTTCGCTAGACATTTCTTAATCTGTCGGTGACCATTATCCCAAGGTATCGGGCTGGGGGGTCTGATGCGCGAAGTCGATGAAATGCGGGGGATTTCTCGCCACGGGTGACGTTCATCCGGCGTCGTTTTCGCGCGACTGTTCCACTCAGCGCCGTCCGCCACGGAGGGTGATGGATGGTCAGTCTACTCGCTGCTGCAGCGCTCGCCGCCGTATCGCCCGCCGTCGCTCCTGCCGCGGCGCCGCCCGAACCGGCCATTTTCGAGATCCATGACGCAGATACGACCATCTATCTCTTCGGGACCTTCCATGCGCTCGACGGCAACCCAAATTGGTTCGACCGTGGCGTTCGCAACGCTTTCGAACAATCAAATGAATTGGTCCTGGAAACATTGCTACCTGAGGGGCCAAACGCAGCCGAAGAGATAAAGGCCGCTATGGGGCGCGGACCGGCGGCCAAGCCGTCGCCATCCTTCCTTGCCACGACGAAGATGGCGATCAGCGCCAGTCGTGCTCAAGGCATGCAGGTGGATAATGGCGCTGACATGGTGCTTCGCCACGTCGCGGAGTCCGAAGGCAAGACCGTCGAGCAGCTCGAAACGCTCCAGTTCCAGCTGAACATGTTCAATCATTTGTCGGCAGCCGCGCCGAAGGTACCGGCCTCCGCGAGGCCCGGACAGCCCGTCGATGCGCAACCAAGCCTGCCGCAGACGATGGCAGCACTGCAATCGGCTTGGAAACGAGGAGACCAGAGTCTCTTCATCCAGATGCTTGACCAACTGCGAAACGGATCGCCCGATACCTATCGGCTGATGTTCACCGAGCGGAACGCGCGTTGGGCGGACTGGATTGCGGCTCGGCTTCAAACTCCGGGTACCGTGTTCGTCGCGGTCGGCGCCGGCCACCTCGCGGGCAAGGACAGCGTGCTTGTTCGCCTCGCCGAGAAGGGCATCCCGTCTCAGCGGGTATACTGAGCCTCAGCTTGCATTTCTGAACGTCGTCCCGTAGGGCGCGCGCTCCCGTCATGGTCATCCCTGGAGGCGTGACGGGTCATTAGCAAACGGAGCATAGCAAATGAGCGATCAGCTGACGCTGCCCGCCGAAGCGCGCGACCGGGCTGGCAAGGGAGCCTCCCGAGCACTGCGCCGCGATGGACGGGTACCCGCCGTGGTTTACGGCGAAAAGAAGGAGCCTCTCTCGATCCATGTCGAGGAGAAGCTCCTGTCCAAGATGCTTTCGACCGGTCACTTCATGAACTCGGTCGTGATGATTGACTTCAAGGGCAAGCCGCACCGCACGCTGCCGAAGGCGATCGATTTCCACCCGGTCACCAGCCGGCCGATCCACGTCGACTTCCTGCGCATCGGCGAGCACACCAAGGTGCACGTCGGCGTTCCGATGCGGTTCGACAATGAAGATGCATCGCCGGGCCTCAAGCGTGGCGGCGTGCTCAATGTCGTCGTCCACGAGCTCGAGATCGTCTGCGACGCGGCCAGCATCCCGAACGAGATCCACATCCCGCTCGACGGCCTGGAAATCGGCGATTCAATCCACATCAGCCAGGTGAAGCTGCCGGACGGCGTGATTCCGGCGAACACGGAAGAGGACTTCACCGTCGCCACTATCGTCGCTCCGTCGGCGATGAAGGCGGAAGAGGAAGAGACCGCTGCGGCCGATGCCGTCCCGACAGTCGAGGGCGAGGAAGGCGAAGGCGAGGCCTCAGCCGAAGGTGGCGAGGGCGGAGAAGGCGGCGAGTAAGCCTCACTCCAGCTTTGAAACAAAGAGCCGCCCGGCCGAAAAGCCGGGCGGTTTCTTTTTGTCCGCTGCTCCTGCTAGCGAGCGGACATGCAAATCTGGGTCGGTCTCGGCAATCCGGGCACTCAATATGCGCTGCACCGGCACAATGTCGGCTTCATGGCGGCGGACACCATCGCCGAAGTGCACGGCTTCGGCCCGTGGCAGAAGAAGTTCCGAAGCCTGGTCGCAGAGGGACGTCTCGGCCGAAACCGCATCCTCCTGCTCAAGCCGCAGACCTTCATGAACGACAGCGGCGATGCGGTTCAGCGGGCTCTGCGCTTCTACAAACTCGATCTCGACGCCCTCACGGTCTTCCATGACGAACTCGACCTCGCGCCGTTCAAGGTGAAGGTGAAAGTCGGCGGCGGGACGGCGGGGCACAACGGGCTAAGGTCCATCGACGCATCGCTCGGCCCCCAATTTCGCCGGGTCCGCATCGGCATCGGTCATCCTGGGCCCGGCCGGAAGGACCTCGTCACGCCCCACGTCCTCGGAAACTATGCCAAAGTCGAGATGGAACCCTTGTCCGACGTGCTAGCCGCGATTGCCGGCGAGGCAGAGTGGTTGGCCGACGGAGACGACGCCCGCTTCATGAGTGAAGTGGCGCTGAGGCTGCAGCAGGCCTAGCCAGTTCGGGCTCCAGCCTGTCTTGCGTTTGCTCCATCATCCGCTTGAAGCGCGACATCGCAGACGTCGACCGCGTGGCCCTTGAAAGTGAAAGCGGTGTTGCGCGCAATCACTTCCAGCGCGGAGACCTTGGACAGGTCTGTGGTGATGCCCCCGCTGATCCCGTCGCTGAAATATTCCTGCTCGGGGTCGCCGCTCATGTTCTGGAACGGAGAGATAGAGGTCTGACGCCTCTTGGCGGTCGTCTCCTCCTTGTTCGAAGTTCCGACGAGGACCGCGACACTGGCGACAAGCTTCTTCCAACCGGATGGATCGGTAACGGCATGTGAAAGGCCGCGAAGGTCAAATGCTATTGATCGTCCTCGCCGATCGGCATGCCGGGCGGGACGCGTGGATAGCGCGCCGGATCAGCAATCGCCTTTTCGAGTGCTTCCCGATCCTTGAGCAGGACCGCCAGCCCGTGCGCCCAGTCCTGCTCCGCTGCCTGACCCCGTTTGCGCGCCAGCTGGTCGGCGAGCCGATCCAAGCGGCCTCCGAGCTGCAGCGACACGGTCGGCGAGAGGACAACGTCATGCTGCACCCGCGCAAGGCCGAGAACGGTCATTGTAGCAATCCGCCGCCCCACCTCGGTCCCCGACTGAGCGAGCGTGCGATCGAGCAGCTGGTCGAACATTTGCGCCGGCGCTGGAATGCTGGCGTCTGCAGCATGCTGACCCTCGAGCCGGTTCAAGCGCTCGGGTGCGAGCAATGTATCGATCGTCTGGATCGCACCGACCTCCGTCGCCTTGAGCGGATCGAATACCGGCCCGCCCGCGGTCGGGATGATCTCGATATCCGTCTGCCGATCGTTGTCGCCGCCGAAGCCGCTCGACAGAATCGGGGTGAGTCTGGCCGGCACGGTCAGCTCAGTGGGCGTTATCGTATCCAGGAGCGCATAGAGCGCTGCCCACTGGGCCGCCCCAGGGACTAGCTGCGCAACCGCATTCTCGCCGTTCACGGCATAAGGGAAGTTGACCCCACCAAGGGATTTGGCCGCGGCTTCGATCTGGTAGCGGTCGATCAGCCAGATTGGAACGAACGCGCGCCTGAGGTCCGCGAGAGATTCCCCGGCGGGCAGAACTCCGGCGCCGAACCGTTCGATCGCGGCCTTGCGCACATCCATGACGCGCCTGAGTTCCGCAGTCGGATCGGGGCCTTCGTCCCACAGCGAGCCAAGCGGCTGCCCGGCGCTGATCGGGCGTGCGTCATTGTCGGCGACGAAGCGCAGTCCCTCGGTGCGCGCGCCGGCCACGATCGGTCGGGCATCGGCATCCGTCTTCGCGGCGTAAAGCCACTTGATCATGAACCTGTCCCACGGCCCAAGCCCGACGCCGTAAGCGTCCTGCAGTGACGGTGCCCCGTTCGCGTCGAGCGACACGTGCGGCCCTGGATAATCCATCACCGAATAGCGGCCCTGCGTACTCGCGGCGAAATTGTGCGCGAGCCCGAGCGCGTGGCCGACTTCATGGGCACCGAGTTGACGGATGCGGGCGAGTGCTGCGGTGATCGGATCATTGGGATCGCCGGTGCCGGTAAGCCCTGCGCCAACCAGCGCCTGGAAGATGATGAGGTCCTGCCGAGTGCGGAGCGAGCCAAGGAGGACCGAACCCTTGATGATCTCGCCGGTCCGCGGGTCGGCGATCGGCTGCCCATACGACCAGCCGCGCGTCGCTCGGTCGACCCAGTTCACGACATTGTACCGCACGTCGAGCGGGTCGGCGCCTTCGGGCAGGATGCCGACCTGGAAGGCATTCTCGAAACCGGCAGCGTCGAACGCCGAGTTCCACCAGCTCACTCCGTCCTTAAGCGCAGTGCGGATCGGCTCGGGTGCGCTTCGGTCGATGTAGAAGACAATCGGCTTCTTGACCGGAGAACGCCCGGCTGAGGGATCGACCTTCTCGAGCCGGAACCGCCGCGCGAGATCATGGACGATCGGGGCACCCAGCGGCGCTGAGAAGTCGACCTTCTGAAGCCCGATCGTGTAGCCGTAAGGGTCGGTCCGCTGTACATAGCCCGGCTCGGGCAGAGCGATCAGCGAATGGCGCAGCACAAGGGTCAGCGTGTCGCCGCCAACGATGTTGCTGACCTCTGCCTCCGGCTTGTCCGAACGGAAGGTGAGCTTCGCTGCGAATTCGGCATTCTTCGGAAAGACCTTCACGAAATTGGGGTCGGCTGCGCTCAGCTCGGGCACGAACTTGAACTCCCCTCCACCACCGTTCTTGATCGCTCTCACGACGTCGAGATCGTCGCGGGCAAGGAATCCAGCCAGATCGACGGTGTACGAACCATCCTTGGCGGTGTTGATGACATCGCCCATCCACAGCGTGGACGTCGCGAAGGAGGTATCGACGGCGTGTTGCTCGTCGGGATCCCCGCTGGAAGCGATGAACTTGCTGTTTTCGATTTCGGCCGCGACCTTCTTGCCGAGACGGCGGAATGCCAGGATTCGGGTCTCGCTCGCGGAAGCGCGATCGAGGCCTATGGGTGCCGAGCCGAGCCCGCTGCCGAGCTGCGTCAGGTAAATATAGCGCGCCGAAACGCCCTGCGCGTCGGGCTTCGGCAACGTCGCGATGATCTTTCCGGTGAGCGGGTCGGCCTTGACGTCGACCAGCGGCTTGTCGGCGGATGCTTGGGCAGCAGCAGCCGGAGCGGCTTGTGACGGCGGGGCAAGTGCCAGGACGAGCGCAAGCGAGAGCGAAGACGCAAACAAGTGGCGGCTCATGTATTACCCTCCCGGAGAGCGCAGGACGCTAGAGCGCAGGCTTCGGCCTGTCCACGCGCAACCCACTCATAGATCCACCGTCAGATAGCCCTGGAACAGACGTCCGCCAGGTTGGCCGTAAACACCTGGACCAAGGAACGCATATCCGGGATTGTCGAACAGGTTCACGACCTGGAGGCGCAGGGTCGCGCTCCGCTGCGCGACCTTGAAAGCATAGTGCCCCCCGAGATCTACGCGCGCGCGCTGGGGAATATAGACGAGGTTATTCGTCGTAGCCGGCGTTCGCCCGCGATGAACGAGCGCCGTGTCGAGCTGCAGGCCCTCGATCGGCGACTTCCAATTGAAATTCAGGCTGAGCAGGTGCGTCGGCAAACCCGCTGGCCGCGAGCCGATGTCCCCTTGTGCAGTCGGATCGCGAGTCACCAGCGGATCGAGAAGGACGCCGCCTGCGACCACGTCCAGCCGAGAAGTCGGGCTGCCCGAGATCGAGAATTCCGCACCTTTGCTCCGAACGGTGCCGATCTGCTTATAGAAGTTGCTCGCATCATAGCCGAAATAGGGCCTCGTGAGCTCGAACACGCCTCCGACCAGCTTGACGTTGCGAACAAGGGCAATCCTGATCCCGGCATCCTCCTGCTCCGTGATAACCGCTGCCAGCGGCTGGTTTCGGTTCGTCGCATTGGGCGGCGCGACGCCGCTCTCCTCAAGGCCCCGAGCGTAGCCGGCGTAAAGCGTGATTGCCGAGCTGACGTTGGCTGCCGCCGTCCCGTTATAAAGCCACGGTTTGGCTTCGGTAACGGCAATCGGCACACCCGGGATTGCCGTTTCCTTTCGGAAATGCGCCTTCGAGATGCTGAAGCTGACCTCACCCACATTCTTCCATCGTCCATCGTAAGCGATCCCAAGCGTCTCCTGCTTGACACTGTCATGGCTGAGCTCGCCCAATTCGAAAGCGGGCTCCGGAACGTCCATCTTGTCGAACACCGAGCCTACGCCGAAGTCGAAAACTCCCGATCCCCCGAACGCGCGGCGCGCATCCCGGGCCCGCAAGCTCAAGTGGACCACGTGAAGACGAGGACCTTCTCGCATGCTGTGGGAGAGGCGAAGTTCTCCGCTGGTCGAGGCGAGCTGGGTCGGGGGATCGGCAAGGGTCACGCGATCGCCGGTTCCATCGGGCTGCTCATTGACGATGAGGTCGGTGAAACCCCGCTTCTCGAGGTTGATGGAGCGAAACAGGCCCAGCCGAACTTGCCAATCATCGGCAATTCTTGCCGAGGCCAGCACGCCCTCGTTCGTCTGAGTGAAACGGAAATCCGTCCACGGCGGGCCGTTGTAGTTTCGCGGTCCTGACATGACCGGGAGGAAATCGCCGGCGGGCAAATAGGTGAAGCTGGATTCGTCGTTATAGTCATTCCAGATCGACCAGAACGGCATGATTTCGATGCCGTCGGCGGGACTCCAGCGGGCGATCAGGGTTTCGCTGTGATTGAAATTGTTCGTTCCGTCGCCGAACTCGAAATGTGTCGCATTGACTTCGTAGCCGATCGCCAGCGTCGAACTAATCGGCAGCGAGCCGTCGACCTCTATGCCTCGCGTGCCATAACCGTCGCCGTTCACGACAACCGAAGCGCCGGCCTTGTCCGCTGGTCTGCGCAGTGAATAGTCGGCGATCCCGCTGGGCGCCGCAAAGGGGTAGCCTTGCGCCGATATCCCCACCTTGATGCTGGTTGAATCGAGCAGGGTTCCCTGAAGGCTGGCTACTTGGTCGAAGTAAAGACCGTCGATCCGCAAATTGCCTGCTGCGGTCGGTGAGAACCCCCGGGCGTTGCCGGCGCTGTAAATGCCGAGTGTCTCGCGCCCGACGCTGAACCCGAAGGCGTCTTCGGCTTGAGTGATTGCATTTTCGTCGGAGCGGGATTGAGCGGACGCTATGCCCGCCACGAAGGCCCCCGCGAGAGCAAGCATGTGAAGAGAAAAACGCGGCCTCGGCAGCATGACCGGTCTCCCCTTGAACAGATCTCGCACTTCCGCATGAACGCATTGCGGCGGCGACCAACGCGCCTTCTGCGAGGGGCAGGCAAGCTTCGATGGATCGACAGACGACAGCAGCTTGCACCACCGGCTTCCTCCATCGCCCGCAGCGCTCTAGGCAGGAACGATGACGCGCAATCTGTTCGTGACGAAACTCTACTCAGAAGAGTTGCTGCGGGCGGACCAGCTTCGCGATCTTGCGCACTCGATCCGTACCTTCGCGCAGGACGACCTTGCCGGACGCCGCTGGAGCAGGGAGCACAGCTATTCGGGCTACACTAGCTATGCCTCGCTCAACGATCTTCCGAAGCGCGATCCAGCCTTCGCGGACCTCGTGAAAGTCCTCACTCCGCACGCAGCGAAATTCGCTGCCGAATGCGCATTCGACCTTTCGCAAAAGCCCCGTTTGGACAGCCTTTGGGTTAATGTCCTTAAAGGTGGCGGACAGCACAGCGGCCATATTCACCCGCACAGCATTATTTCCGGCACGCTCTACGTCGAGGTACCGAAAGGCTCCGGCGCGATTCGCTTCGAGGACCCGCGCCTTCCCTTCATGATGGCAGCGCCGAGACGGCGTACGGATGCGCCGGAGGAGCTTCAGCCCTTCATGGTGGTCGAACCACGCGCGGGACACCTGCTCCTGTGGGAAAGCTGGCTTCGGCACGAGGTGCTCCCAGGAGCGAGCGCAAAGGAACGGCTCAGCATTTCGTTTAACTTCGCTTGAGGACCCGCTTCGCGAGCCACACGAGCCAGACAAGCGCCAGCAAGTCGACGATGATTTTGAACCAAAGATCCATCGGTGCCGCGCCGATGAAGCCGACGAAGCTCGCGCACATCGACCCGCAGAGGCCGCCTGAAATCAAGGCGTAGATGTGCCGATGATCCCAGCCGGAATCCGCAGCCCAACGCGGCACGAAGAGCAGCAGCAGAAGTGCGATCAGCAGCGCCGCGGCAGCCACGGCAACTGCCGGCACTTGCGGCGCGATGCCGAATGCAAGCACGGCGAGCCCGAACCACAGGATGGCCCAAAGAGCGCTGAGTATCGCGAGCAGCCACGGAGGCGGTGGCGGCAGCGGACGAGTGGTGGGCGACTTCGACATCCGCAGTGAACTCACGATCAGGACAAGGATCGCCAGCGATGCGATGCCCACCCAGTGCAACGGTGGCGTAAACGGCGGCTGATGGAACACTTTAGTCCGTGCGATCTGGGTCCAGCTGAACCATGCGAAGAAGCAACCGATGAGAAAAAGAGCGGCGGTGACGATCGCCCCCGTCCGGTTCAGCCAAGGCTTGTCTCGCCGATCGTTGAAAATCAGCTCGGTTGCGAGCGTCGGGATGAGGACGACCCATGCCGTCTCGTAGACGAGCGCCCAGATCAGGTAGACGTAGTTGACGTCGGAGGCGCGCGCCCAGGTTTCTCCCTTCAACCGGATCACCATCGGCGCGACCGAGGTTTGCTGGATGAGGAATTCTTCGGCGACCGAGAGTGCGAGCCCGAGCAGCAGCAGCGACCACCAGCCGAGACGTCGGGATCTCACGAGCGCTCGGGCCATCACTGCACCGCCGCCCCAAACCGCCATTTCGATCGGAAACACGAAGATAGAGGAGAAGCGTGTGGCTCCCGGCAGGACCTCTGCGAACAGCGGCGCCATGAATGCAAGTGCGACAGCCGGCGCTATGCGTGCGAAGAATCCCCGATCATTTTGCATTGTCACGCCCCTGCGTGCTATTCTTCACTAGTAAGTATCTTAGAGCTAAGATAAATGCAAATGGACGAAGATCGCTATCATCGACTGCACCGCGATCTCGCGACGGCAGTGATCGCTTTTCATGAAGCGGGCGCTCGGCGCCTCGGAATGACTGCCGCCGAACGCAAGTGCGCAGGAATCATTGCCGAGCTCGGAAAGACCACTCCGAAGCAGCTCGGCGAGGCAACCGGCCTTTCCACCGGCGCCATTACCGGCATCGTGGATCGCCTCGAGCGAGCCGGCTATGCCAAGCGCGAGCCCAATCCAGCGGACCGTCGAAGCGTCATTATCCGGCCACGCAACACCGAGAAGCTCGGCCGGGAGAGCCTTCCCATCTTCGCGGCGCTCACCGAAGCGATGAATCAATTGAACGCGCGTTACAGCCATGAACAGCGGAACCTGATCCTGCTTCATCTCGAAGAGACGATCGCTGTTCTACGGAAGCAAACCGCAAAGCTTCAGCAACGCGGTTGAGCTACCTGCGTCACTTCGCCTAAAGGGCCGCAACTTCCCTCACCAAATCCGAGCAAACCATGGGCTTCCGCTGCGGCATCGTCGGCCTGCCGAACGTTGGTAAATCGACGCTTTTCAATGCTTTGACCGAGACTGCGGCGGCGCAGGCGGCCAATTATCCTTTCTGTACGATCGAGCCGAACGTCGGCCGCGTCGCCGTGCCCGATCCGCGGCTCGACAAGATCGCCGCGATCGCCAAGTCCGCGAACGAGATCGAGACGCAAATCGAGTTCGTCGACATCGCGGGCCTGGTCCGGGGCGCAAGCCACGGGGAAGGCCTCGGCAACCAGTTCCTCGCCAACATCCGCGAGGTCGATGCCATCGTGCACGTTCTCCGTTGCTTCGAAGGCGGCGACGTCACCCACGTGGAGGGACGCGTCGACCCGATCGCGGACGCGGAGACTGTCGAGACCGAGCTGATGCTTGCGGATCTGGAATCCCTCGAACGGCGGTTACCGAACCTCGTCAAGAAGGCACAGCAGGGTGACAAGGACGCGAAGATCGAAGCCTCCGTCCTCAGCCAGACGCTAGATCTCCTGCGCGCGTCGAAGCCGGCGCATCTCACCCAGCCAAAGGATGTGGAGGAAGCGAGGGCGCTTCAGCGCGCGCAGCTGCTGACGGCCAAGCCCGTTCTCTACGTCTGCAACGTCGACGAAGGCGACGCAGCGAACGGCAACCCGCTTTCGGAGCAGCTATTCAAGAAAGCCGCTGCCGAAGGCGCGCAGGCGGTCGTCATATCGGCCGCGATCGAGGCGGAGATCGCTGCCTTGCCCCCGGAAGAGCGCGACGCTTTCCTCTCGGACCTCGGCCTTCACGAGACCGGCCTCAACCGGATGATCCACGCCGCCTATGCGTTGCTCGGCCTGATCACCTTCTACACCGCGGGTCCCAAGGAATCGCGGGCCTGGACAGTCCATAAAGGCGCCAAGGCACCTGAGGCCGCAGGCGAGATCCATACAGACTTCGAACGCGGCTTCATCCGCGCTGAGACGATCGCTTACGACGACTACATAGGCTGCGGCGGAGAAACCGCCGCCCGCGACGCCGGCAAGCTTCGCTCCGAAGGCAAGGACTATATCGTTCAGGACGGCGACGTGATGCTGTTCCGCTTCAACGTTTAGGGCTCGTTCGGCCCCGCTCCCCTCGCCTCGCGGCACAGCATCCAGCTGAGGAAGGCCGTAACGACGATCGCCACGTAGCTCAGCCACATTGGAATTTCGTGAGAGCCGATCACCACGCGAAAGTGGGTGAAGAGCCTAAGGATGTGAACGATCGCCATCACTGCAAAAATCGCAGCCGCGATCCACGTGAAGGGTTTGGAGCGGGTCATTGGCATCTCCCCAAATTACCGCTTTTTCCTATAGCTGTTCAGGAGCCTTCGGGGAATCGGTACCGAACAGGAGCTCTGCCCGACGCAAGGTCAGCAGTACCCAAAGCAGGCCGAACGACCATCCGCCGATGACGTCGCTCGGCCAGTGGACGCCGAGCATCACTCGGCTGGTGCCGATCAGCAGCGAGAGGAGGATGGCGGCGACAGCGGCAATCCTCCGAGGGCGACCGACCGGCGCCAGCGCGAGCGCAAGCGTCAAATAGAAGATCATCGAGCTCGTCGCATGACCGCTCGGAAACGAAAAAGTTTTGACGACCACCAGATGAGGTTCGAGATCGGGACGAGCCCGCGCGATCCAGTATTTCTGCACTTCGCTGAGGCCACGGCCGAGCAGGATCACGAGCAAGAGACCGAGCGCGAAACGCCCGCGGGCCCGGCGCCACAACAACGCAGCGATGATGAAACCGGCGCCGATGAGGACCGTTGGCTCACCCAACGCGGTGAAAATCCGCGCAATCAGCACCAGTGCGGGGCGACCACCGGCGTAAAGCGCCTCGTAGATCCAGCGATCGAGCGGACCGCGCCCGAGCAGCAGCATCGCGAGCCAAATGCAGGCCAGCGCGCTGACCGCCGTGGCGCGCAGGAACCGCGGTCGGCCCAGTGCAGGCAAGGACGTCACGCTCACTTCAACCGCTCGCAGACGCAAGCGGTTCAGGCGGTTAGAATTTCGCGCCCAATCTCAACCCGATCGTACGCGGCCGGCCCGGAATGATCTTCACCTGCGTACAGATGCTACACACCACCAGACGGGCGATCTCGTTTCGGTCGTCGAAAACATTGGTTGCGAACAACTCGGCGCTGTACTTGCTCCAGTCGTAGCCCAGGAACAGATCGACCACCGTCGAAGCGTGAATCTTGCCGATCAGATCATTCTGCGCCGGGTCGAGATCGGATGCCGCCGATCCCTGGTGGGCGACCACGCCCTGCACGTGCGCATTGCCCGTCCAAATGGGCCAGGTGTAGCGCGCGGTGGCACTGCCCTTGAATTTGGGTGTGATCGGCAGGCGGGTGCCGGAAGGAACAACGATGAAATCCGCCTTGTTGGGTGCCCGCTCGCCGCTGCAATCGGGAGACGGGTCTACGACAATCGCCGCCTTGCAGATGTTGCCGTCGGTTTTCGCGTCCGTGTAGGCTCCGGAGAGCGTCAGCGACAGGCCACCCTGAACATAGTTGATGTCTGTCTCGATGCCGTTGACGTTCGCATTGCGCCCGTTCTGAATCACGGTCAGGCTGTTCGGACCGAGATAGCTGAACTGCACGCCGTCCCATCTCTGATGGTAGATGGCACCGTTCCACCGAAGCCGGCTGCCCAAAAACGTCGTCTTCCAGCCCGCTTCGTAGTTGGTAAGGAAGTCCGGAGCGTAGGGCGGCGTATCGGGCTGGCGGTTGATGCCGCCGGGACGGAAGCCCCTCGACCAGGTCGCATAGAACATCAGGTTTTGTTGCGGCTTCCATTGCGCGTTCAGCTTGTGGATGTGACCCGATCCCTTGCTCCGCCGGGGGATGGCTTCGCCGTTCGGTCCAATGTCCGCGACATCGTAGCAGGGGATGTTCAGACCGCTGTTACCGGTCGCCAGCGGGACGTTCGGATCATGAAGGCCGAATAGCGGGTCGTTTGGATCGGTAACGACCGGCAGACAGCGGCTTTCACCGGTGTGCGAAAACACAGCATTTGGATAAGGGCCGAAGCCAGCGAATCCGTAGAGCGTGTTGTTGAACCAGTAGAAACGCATGCCGCCGGTAAGGGTCACCGTGGGCGTGATATCCCAGTTGGCCTCGCCGAAAATCGCGCGGTCCTTGTCCTCACGCTCCTCGTTCGTCAGCCACAATGTTCCGGGATACCCTGTCACGGAAAGGCTCGTCGCGAGATTATCGACGAAATAATCTTGGAAGATGTGGTTCTTCTGGTCCTGGTAGAACGCGCCAAGGATTCCCCTGACCGGCCTGTCGGACGGCGTCGCGACACGCAGCTCATGGCTCAACTTCTTGAAATGATCGGTGCCGGTAATGTGCTGACGTGGACTGATGAGATTTCCCGCGTCGTCCCGGAAATTCTGGTAGTAGGCAATCCCCCCGTAAGGTTCATAATAATTGTCGTAAGCGACCGTGTAGTCGGTGTAGTCGCTGGTGGAGTACCGCGGCCGGTCCATGTACGCGCCGGCATATGTGACATCGAAGAAGTTTGCGATCTTGCCTTCGACCGTCAGCGCAGCCTGCCAGAAGCGGTCCTTGGTTATCTCGTCCTGGAAGCGGACCGTCTGCAAATCGCCCAGGCCTTCATCCATCCAGAAGACGCCATGCGTCGTGCTCTTCTGGTACATGAACGTCGGAAGGATGGTCCAATTGTCGTCGAGGTCGACCTTCAGAGCAGCGCGGCCGCCGTAAGTCTTGAGTCGTTGAAGTTCTTTTTGACGAACTTGCTATTCTCGAAATGGAAGCCGTTGTGAACGCATCCGACGGCAATTTCGGCCGGTGGAGGGTCGGGGTTGGGTCCATAAATCGTGTCGCCGCAGAGCGTGGCCTCGCCGAAGACATTGTCGATGTAGCCGGCGTCATGCTGGTAAAATGCAACGGCGCGGAAAGCTGCGTCCCGGCCGATGGGCAGGTTGATCATGCCCTCGAGGTTGCCGCCGACCCCGCCATGGTCGACTTTGGTGAGTTCGCCGTCGATCCGCCCATAGGTCTTACCCAGGTCCGGTTTGTTCGTGATGATTCGGATCGTACCCGCTTCGCTCGATGCTCCGTAGAGGGTGCCCTGCGGGCCAGCGAGACTTTCAATGCGCGCGATGTCGTAGATATGGACGTCGAGCGTTCCGCCGATGGTCGTGATTGGCTGTTCGTCGAGGTAGCTGCCGACCGACGGGAGTGAGCCTGAATGGTTGCCGTCGCCGCCCGTCGCAACGCCGCGCATGTAGACGACGGTAAAGCCGGGCGCTCCGAAATTCTGGTAGCTGACCGACGGAAGCTGTTTCGTATATTCCTCGAAGTTCGAGATATTGAGTTGGTCAAGCTTGCGATTGCCGAGAACGGTGACCGCAATCGGAACGTTCTGCAGGTTCTCCTCGCGCTTCGTCGCAGTGATGATGATCTCGTTTTGATCGACTAGCCCTTTGGCTGCCTGCGCCTGCTCCACTTTGGGCGGCGGCGAGTGACGTCCGTCGCATTAGTCCCGGGCGCTGGCGATTGGCCGGTCGTTTGCGGTTGAGTTGCGGTCTCGGGTGGGACGTTCTGGGCAAAGGCCGGAGTGGCCAGAGCAGTAGTAGCGAGAAGTCCGAGAGTCAGCGCGCTGCGCCTGCGATCGATCATTGCAAAGGCCCCCCTCAGGCAATGTGTCCGCATTGCGACAGAGCAATCGCTGAATGTCAACGACTTGTCTGCAGCCCCCGAAGATTATTTCGCAGGCGTTGCGTTCAGGTCGCGCCCGGTGCCTCGGGATAAGATTGCAGGACGGGTCCCAGCGCCTCTTTCAACGGCGCCAGATATTTCTCGTAGGACCGCCATTCTTCCGTGGCGTCGCGGTAGATGGGACGGCGTACCTGCTCGGAGCTCGGCGTTCGAACCGCCCGCTCGGTCTTGTAGAATTCGAGCACCCGCGGCTCGAACTCGAGGCCGCAATATTCGAGCAGCCCCCGCACCTCGGCTTCGGTATCGTCAACCATCCTCTCGTAGATCACTCGGTGGACGCGGCCGGGGAGCACCGCGTCGATATGCGCCATCAGTCGAACATAGTCGGAATAAAAGCGGCCAAGCCCGCGAGGTCGTAAGTGAAGTCCTGGCCATGCGCGAAGTGCTGGCGAAAGTTCGAGAAGCAGCAGCCGAGCGGATGGCGCCGCGCGTCGATGATTTTCGCCTTGGGCAGGATCAACTGTATGAAGGGGACGTACAGCCAGTTGTTGGGCATTTTGTCGATGAAGAACGGCCTGTCAGTCCGCCGCTGAACGCTCGCACGCTTCAGATATTCCTCGCCAAGCTCGCGCCGGGTGGCTGCATCCAGATCGAGCATGCCCTTCGGGTAGTCGCCCACCTTCCGCGCCAGCACTGGAACGTCCTGAAGCTCGGTCGTCCCCTCGACCAGGCTATGGCTCGAAAGGATCTGCTCGAGCAGCGTCGAGCCCGACCTTGGCAGACCGACAATAAAGATGGGGTCCGGAGCCTCGCATCCGCCCGGATGATCGGCAAAGGCTTGAGCAGTGAATTTCTCGATGCACCGATCAACAATTTTCGTGAGTGTCTGCGCGCGATACTGATGGGTCTTGAGGCGGAGCGTGTTGCCCGTCGAGTAATGGGCGAAGGCGTCATCGGCCCGGCCCGCATCATGAAGTGCCTTTCCGAGCGCGAAGTGGATGTGGAGGCGATCCTGGTCGCTTAGTCTCGGCGACTCCAGCGCCGCGTCCATCGCCTCGATATCGGCATCGTTGAACTTGACGGTCTTGAGGTTGGCCAGGCCCCACCATGCATCGCCAAGCAATGGGTTGAGCGTGATCGCCTTACGGTACGCCGCGATGCCCTCCGGCAACCGTCCGATCGTCTTCAACATATGGGCGTAGCTGACCAGCACCCGCGGACAGATTCGGATCCTCCGCAAGCACGTCCTTGTAGATCCTGATGGCTTCTTCGAAATCGCCGAGGCGCCCAAGCGTTGCGGCCTTAAGGTTCCAATGGCTGAGGTCCTCCGGCTCCTCGACGAAAATGTCGTCGAGCAGCTCCATCGCCTCCGCCGGTCTCCCCATTCGCCCAAGCAGCGTCGCGAGGTTTGCCCTCACCGCGGTCCAGCCGGGCGCAAGTTCAACCGCGCGCCGCAGAAGATGCTCCGCGTCCCTGACTCGCCCGATCCTTGCCGCAAGCTCGGCAAGCATCCGGATTGCGGCAGCGTCGAACGGGTCTTCCTTGAGATAGGGCTTGAGGATCCGCTCGGCGATCTCGAGCCGGTTCTCATTGAGCGCAATCGCCGCCTCGATGAGGCGAGGATCATATCGGGACGGGAGCGGTGCGAAGGTCGCCACACGGCGAGCCTAGCGGCCGCTCATACTCGCGCCAAGCGCCGCTCGCCGCTATGCGCGCCCGATGATCTATTTCGAAGACCTGGAAGTCGGCGCGGAGACCGATTTTGGCTCGTACGAGGTGACGCGGGAGGAAGTGCTCGAGTTCGCGCGCAAGTACGATCCGCAACCATTTCACCTGTCGGACGAAGAGGCGGCCAAGACCCATTTTGGCAGGCTCGCCGCCAGCGGTTGGCACACCGCTGCGATGACTATGGCGGTGCTGGCTAGGCATGTGGTCAAGCACAAGCAGGCCGGCCTTGGCTCGCCCGGGATCGACGACCTTCGCTGGAAGAAGCCGGTTTATCCGGGAGATACGCTCCACGTGCACGGGCAAATCGTCGAAAAGACGTTGTCGCGAAGCAAGCCGGACATGGGTTCGTATCGGACGCATACGACCGTCACCAACCAGGACGGCGCCCCGGTGATGACCTACACCTCGATCGTGCTGATCAGGCGTCGGCCCGCTGATTAGTGCGTGTGGTGGCGGCTGCCGCTCCGGTCGTAGCCGCTCCAATTCGAGCCGCTCCAAGTATGCCCGGTATGCGTCCGATAGGTTGCCTGCCGGTTCGTCCAATAGCTCCGCTGGTTATTGTTCCACGCGTGCCGGTGGTGGCTGCTGTCGTACACGTAGACGCCGGCGCCCGGGTAATAATAGTCGCCGTACCAGCCGAACGGATCATAGCCGTAGCCATAGCTGCCGTAAGGCCCGTAGTAGCCGCTCGAATAGCCGACCCCGACATAGGGTCCGCCATATCCGTAGCTGCCGTAATAGCCGCCGCCGTAGCCGAAATCGCCATAGGCACAGCCGCCGAGTGCGAGTCCGCAGACCGCGAGCAACGAAATGTAGGGGATACGCAAACGCATGTTACACCTGCCAAAATCCAAAAGGATGCGGGCGTAAAACGAGTTGCGGTTAGCAATCGTTCCGACCGTTGACCGCTGCCCTACTTCGGCTCTGGGTAATCATATTTGAAGGGATCGCTAGGCAGCGGCTTGGTCGGCATCGGCGGACGCGGCAGCTCCTTGTCGCTGTTCGCGGCCTCAAGGAGGACGCCGGCGAGCACCACCGAAGCTTGGCGCAGGTCATCGGGCCTCATGTGGTCGAGGGTATCGATGCTCGAATGGTGCACCCGGCTCTCATAATCCAGCGGATCCTGGATGAATTCGAAGCCGGGTATTGCGATCGACTGGAAGAATTCGTGGTCGGTCCCGCCGGTCGGGCCAGCCACAACGGCACCAGCGCCCATGCTCTCGAATGGCGAGAGCCATTGGCGAAGGATCGGCTCGGCGGCTTCGTTCCCTTCCGCATAAAGACCGCGGAGCTTGCCGGACCCATTGTCGATGTTGAAATAGGCCTTGAGATCGCCGTAGCCGGGCAGCGGCGTTACCGGATAGGCGTCTCGCCACCGCATGTAATTGACGATGCCGTTCTCGGTGACATCGAATGGCCGGCGGGCAAGATGCTGAGTCACGTAGTTGAGCGAACCGAACAGGCCCTGCTCTTCACCGGTCCAAAGCGCGAAGCGGATTGTACGCCTCGGCCGCGCGCCGATCGCTTTGAGGATTCGGGCCGCTTCCATGACGGCGACTGTGCCCGCGCCGTTGTCGGACGCTCCGTCACCGGCGACCCAACTGTCGAAGTGAGCGCCCGCCATGACGTAGCCGGCCTTGGGATCGGTGCCCGGAATCTCTGCGATGATGTTGTAGGCGTGAGTGTCGTCGTCGAGGTAACGCACGTCGCTGTCGATCTCGAGCACGGGATTGTCACCCATCTTCGCCATGCGGGCGAGGCGGCGGTAATCTTCGGCGGCGATCTGCACGGTCGGGAGCTTGGGAGAGCCGCCGACCTGGTTCTGATAGCCCTCGCCCGAGACCAGCTTCCCGTCTCGATAGGCCATCGTCGCCTGCGCAACGGCGCCTTCGCTTGCGAGAAACGCGTCAAGGTCGCGCGCGAACTGCACGCGCTTGATGAACGCGTTGTCCGCCTCCGGATCGACGTGAGGGACCCTATATTCGTCGAGCTTGGCGATCTCGCCGTTATCGAGCCGCTTGAACGCGGCTTCCTTGGGCTCGTCGCTAGTGCCCGGAAGGCTGGTCAGAACGATCTTGCCGGCGAGCTTCCCCTTGTAGGCCGCGAACTGCTCCTTGCGGTTCATCGGGGCGACCACGATCGACGCCCGAAGCGGACCGTTCGTCGGCGGACTCCACGCCACGGGGATTGCGGTCAGCTCGATCGGCCGGGGAACGACGAGCCGAACGCTCGAGTGCACGATGTCCCAGCCGCGGCCGAAGTCGTAAGGCTCCCGGTGAACGTTGGAAAGTCCGAAACTGGTCAGCTTGCGGGTCGCCCAGTCCTGTGCGCGACGCATGTTGGTCGAGTTCGTCAGCCGCGGCCCGATGTCGTCCATCAGCTCGTGCGCGGTGATCATCACCTGGCTGTGATTCATCCCCTCATCGATGATCCGCGTAGTGTCGTCGGTGACTGCAGCTGACGCGCTCGCACCGAGCGCTACCGACGCAAGCAAAATCCAAGATGCGCGCACATTCCCTCCCGGTTCGACTGAATACGAAAGCCGCCGGCGAGCACGAAGCACGCCGGCGGCCAAAGCTCAACACTGCGGCAATCGCTATCCCGCGACGCCCGCTTTCGCCTTCGCTCGGCGGGTCTTCGCCTGGTTCTCCGGCTCCAGCGGCCCGGTGACCCTGACGGTGGCCGACTTCAGGTCCCGATAGATCTGCAGATAGGCCAGGCGGCCGAGGATCGTCGCAATCAGAAGGAAGACAACCACCGCGACGCCGGCCGCGTGACGAGCCTCGAGGTTCGGCTCAGCCGTCCAGACCAGGAACGCCGCGACGTCCTTCGCCATCTGGTCGACTGTCGGCTTTGTGCCGTCCTGATACTCGACCTGCCCGTCGCTCGTGAGCGGCGGCGGCATCGCGATGTTCAAGTTCGCGAAATAGGGGTTGAAGTGGAGGTTCGCGGGCGTCTTCGCGTCCGGGAACTTCTGGAGGAGCACTTCGCCCTTTTCATTCTTGTAGCCCTGCTGATTAGCGAAGCCGGTCAGGAGCGAATAGACATAGGCCGCTCCGCCCTCACGCGCCTTGGTGATCAGCGAGAGGTCAGGCGGAAGCGCATTGTTGTTCGCCGCACGCGCCGCGACCTCGTTCGGGAACGGTGCCGGGAAATTGTCCGACGGAAGCGCCTTGCGCGTCGCTTCCTCACCCGTGTCAGGATTGATCGACGGCACCTGCGTCTTCCAGTCAGACGCGATCTTCTTGATCTCCGCCTCGTCGTAGCCAAGGTCCTTGAGGTCGCGGAACGACACCAGCTTGAGGCTGTGGCAGGCGGAGCAAACCTCCGAATAGACCTGAAAGCCGCGCTGCAGCTGCCGCTTGTCGAACTTGCCGAAGGGCCCGTCGCTGGCGAGACGCAGCGGCTTGGGCTCCTTGTGGAACTCCGAAGCGGCGAGCGGGGCCGGCGGGTTGCTGACATATTCCGCGACACCGCTGATCAGCGAGATCAGCAGGACCCCGGCGAAGACCGCGCCGATGAAACCGAGAATGAAACGCATTTGTCCCCTGTCCCTTTATTCGACGACGGCCACGGTGTCGGTGGGCCGCAGGTCCGAGCCCCGCGGCGCTGCTTCCGCCTTTTCCCCGTGAAGCACCAACTCGCTGATCGACCGCGGCAGCGGGAGCGGAGTCTCGAAAGCCGAGACCAGCGGCAGGATCACCAGGAAGTGGAGGAAGTAATAGGCCGCTGCCAGCTGGCTGATCACGTTGCGCATCGGGTTCGGAGCGCCGCCGCCGGCCCAGCCGAGGATGACGACATCCACGACCAGCAGCCAGAAAAATCGCTTGAAGACCGGACGGTAGGAACCCGAACGCACCGGCGACTTGTCGATCCACGGCAGGAAGAACAGCAGCAGGATCGAGAAGAACATCGCCAACACGCCCCACAGTTTCGCGGGGAGAATGAAGTCGACGGTGAACGAGCGAAGGATCGCGTAGAACGGCCAGAAATACCATTCTGGAACGATCTCGGCAGGCGTCGCCAGCGGGTTCGCCTGGATGTAATTGTCGGCGTGCCCCAGATAGTTGGGCGCGAAATAGGTGACGACTGCGTAGGTCAGCAGGACCATGGCCGCGAACCAGCCGTCCTTCGCCGTGTAGAAGGGGTGGAATGGCAGCGTATCCCGCTCGTCCTTGACGTCCACGCCGGTCGGATTGCCCGATCCCGGAATGTGCAGCGCCCAGATGTGGAGGATCACCACCGCGGCGATCACGAACGGCAGCAGATAGTGAAGCGAGAAGAAGCGGGTCAGCGCCGCTTGGTCAGGCGCATAGCCACCGAGCAGCCAGATCCTGAGCGGCTCTCCAACGACAGGGAAAGCGGAGAAGAAGCCGGTGATGACCTGCGCTCCCCAATAGCTCATCTGACCCCACGGAAGCACATAGCCCATGAAGGCGGTCGCCATCATCAGTAGGTAGATGACGAGGCCGAGCATCCACACCAGCTCGCGCGGCGCCTTGTAGGAGCCATAATAAAGCCCCCGGAAGATGTGGATGTAGGTGACGATGAAGAAGAAGCTCGCACCGTTCATATGCGCGTAGCGGAGCAGCCAGCCCGCGTTGACGTCGCGCATGATCAGCTGGTTGACCGAGTTGAACGCACCGTCGGCCGAAGCCGTGTAGTGCATCGCGAGAACGATGCCGGTGACGATCTGGATGGTCAGGAAGATCCCGGCGAGAACGCCGAAATTCCACCAGTAGTTGAGGTTCCGCGGAACCGGATAACCGCCGCCGATCGCTCCATAGACGACGCGCGGCAGCGGAAGCCGCTCGTCGATCCAGCGCATCAGCGGGTGCTTGGGTTCGTAGGGCTTGGCCCAGGAAAAGCTCATCTACTCACTTCCCCTTCGCGCCGATCATGACGGTAGTCGGCGACGTGAATTCGTAATCCGGAACGACCAGGTTCTTCGGCGCCGGCCCCTGCCGGATGCGCGCAGCCGTGTCGTACTCCGATCCGTGGCACGGGCAGAAGTAGCCGCCGAACGGGCCGCGGTTCTCGCCCTCGCCGATACCGAGCGGCACGCAGCCGAGGTGCGTGCAGACCCCGAGGGTGATCAGCCAGTTCGTCTTGCCGGGCTTGGTCCGCTGAGCGAGCGTCTGCGGATCGCGCAGCGACGAAAGCGGAACCGCATTCGCCTCGCTGATCTCCTTCGGAGTCAGATTGCGAACGAACACCGGCTGCTTGCGCCAGCTGACCTTGATGCCCTGCCCGGGCTGGATCTTCGAAATGTCGACCTCGGTCGTCGACAGCGCCAGCACGTCGGCCGATGGCGCCATCTGGACGAGGAGTGGAGCGACTGCGACGACTGCGCCGACGCCTGCGAACGCGACTGCGCCAACCTTGAGGTAATCGCGGCGGCGCAGGCCCTCGCCTTCGCCTTCCGGACCTGCGGTCTGCG
This sequence comes from uncultured Alphaproteobacteria bacterium, assembly GCA_963831485.1. Taxonomy (GTDB): domain Bacteria; phylum Pseudomonadota; class Alphaproteobacteria; order Sphingomonadales; family Sphingomonadaceae; genus Sphingomicrobium. The sequence continues at coordinate 89,390 of CAWHQE010000013.1, read as the reverse complement.
AAACCTCAGCGGACCCTGCCTTGGTGGCCATTATTCCCCTTCATGACGCGATGTGACTGCACGTGCCGGAGGCATTTGCGCAGGCTCGCTCCGATCGGATGCCGGCGCGATGGCGGGCCTGATAGCGAGGGGTTCGGGGTCTGTGAAGGGGCTGAAGTCCTCTTTTCCCAGCCTGTCCGAACGCCGACCAGGGCTCAGCGCGGCTCGAGCACCTCGAGCAGGATCAGGCTGATTATGTGCAACGCCATGATCACGCCGAGGGCGACGGCAAAGGTTTTGCCGATGTCGACGAAGGGCGCCGACAAGGCGACCAGGACCGTCCCGATGATGCTTACACGCGCGACCCACATCAGCGGCGGCGCGGGGTTGAGCATCCAGAACCACAACAGGCCGTCACGGTAGCGGAAGCGGAAGTCGACGTAGCTGACGTGGATGAGCACGACTGCCACGACGATCGCCAGCGTGATCAGAATTGAGTGCATCATCGGCGAACTCGCATGGCTCGCGCCAAGTCGCAACTATCGCGTCGGTCTCCTAGAAATGGTGAGTGCAAAGCGCGAGCAGCAGGATGATCGGGATCGGAACGCCGATGAGCCACAACAGGATCGACCGCATTAATTCCTCCGTCGTACCCGCTCGGCGCAAGAATGACCCGCCTGCGGAACGGTTCCCGGAAGTTCAGCTGGTCGCTGGGACCTCTTCGGGCGTGAGCGGCTCGGCCCGGCGGCCGAGCATTGCGGCCCGCAGCATGATCGCCGCGGCATAGAGGACCACGACCAGCACCATCCAACGCAGCACATCGAGCGGCATGGTGACGACAAGGTAGGCGGCGACGAAGACCGCCGGGATTCCGCCGATGGTCAGTCCGATCACCACCCGCAGGTCGATGCGGCCTGTGTTTATGTGGCGGATTCCGGCCGTTGCCCCCATCAATCCTGCCGCTCCGGCCATCACCGGAAAGCACAGTCTCGGATCCATCCCCATGAGGCTGAGCATCACCAAGGTCGGTGCGTAGTTGCCGACACCATAGTTGAGCAGAATGCCGACGACGAAATTCGCCGCGATCGCGATGATCGTTAGTGCCGTCGGCAGCGACGATGCGGTTCCCCCGCCCGGGAACAGGTTCAGGTTGGACATTCCATAAGCGATTGCAGCGAGGAAGAGTCCGATCGCGACCACCAGCTGCACGATCCAGACCTGCGTCCGGTGAACCAGCCCCGCCCCCAAAAGGCCGCCGGTTGTGCAGGCGACGATACAGCCGACGAGGAGGACGGGATCGACCTTAACCCCCAGCTGGAAAAGGAAGATAATCGATTCAACGACCGCGGTGATCGTGAGGCCCACCAGGATCGTCGGCGGGATCAATCGGTCGGGGACGAGCTGGCGGAACTTCAGCCACGCGGTGCTCGGTGCGAAACAACCGATGCCGAGCGTGTCGAAAAAACTCACGACCGCGCCGAGAATGACCGTTTCGAGCGTCGGCGTCGCCCGCTTCTTGATCACCGCCTTCAAGAGAACGACCGTGAATACCAGGGTCGCAAGGACGATCGGGACGAGCAGCGCAAACAGCATATTCTTCTCCCCGACCCTCTTGGCGAACGCGGATGCTAGCGGATCGCGAGCTCCGCACAACCGGCGCGCAGAGCCGTGAAATATTCGCTGCCCCCTGACTCCGGAAGCCAATTCAGGAATTCTGAACTCCCAAGCTCGAATTCGTCTCGTCCTCGACCGGTGTTTTCCGGACCAAGGGCATTGTTCGGGCGCCAGACGAAACAAAGAGAGCGGGAAATTCACATGGCGAACAAGGCAGGCAGCATCCTTTCGAGGCTCAAGGATGAGGAGATCGACTGGGTCGACCTCCGCTTCACCGACCCCAAGGGGAAATGGCAGCACCTGACGATGGCCTCGGCAGTGATCGACGAGGACATGCTGACCGACGGCTTCATGTTCGACGGAAGCTCGATCGCAGGCTGGAAGGCGATCAACGAGTCCGACATGATCCTGAAGCCGGACCTCGACGCCGTCTACGCCGATCCCTTCAGCGCGACGCCGATGCTCGTTCTCTTCTGCAACGTCGTTGAGCCTTCGACCGGTGAGCTCTACGGCCGCGATCCCCGCTCCACCGCAACGCGCGCCGAAGCCTATCTCAAGCAGACGGGCGTCGGCGACACGGTCTTCGTCGGCCCCGAAGCCGAATTCTTCATGTTCGACGACGTCCGCTTCGAGGATGGCTACAGCGCCAGCGGCTTCAAGATCGACGATATCGAGCTGCCGACCAACACGATGCGCGAATATGATGGCGGCAACCTCGCCCACCGTCCGCGCGCAAAGGGCGGCTATTTCCCCGTCGCACCGGTCGACAGCGCAATGGACATCCGCGGCGAGATGGTCGCGACGATGCTCGAGATGGGGCTTCCGATGGACAAGCACCATCACGAGGTCGCCGCCTCCCAGCACGAGCTCGGCCTCACTTACGGCGGGCTGGTCGAGACTGCCGACCGGATGCAGATCTACAAGTACGTCGTGCACATGGTCGCCCATGCCTACGGCAAGACCGCGACCTTCATGCCCAAGCCCATCGCCAAGGATAACGGCAGCGGCATGCACACCCACATGTCGATCTGGAAGGGCGGCAAGCCGCTGTTCGCCGGCAACGGCTATGCGGGGCTGAGCGAAACGGCGCTGTATTTCATTGGCGGCGTCATCAAGCACGCGCGCGCCCTCAACGCCTTCACCAACCCGACGACCAACAGCTACAAGCGCCTGGTCCCCGGCTTCGAAGCGCCGGTGCTCCTCGCCTACTCGAGCCGCAACCGGTCGGCCTCCTGCCGCATCCCGTACGGCGCCGGCGAGAAGGCCAAGCGCGTCGAGTTCCGCTTCCCGGATGCGCTGGCGAACCCCTATCTCGCTTATTCCGCGCTTTTGATGGCCGGCCTCGACGGCATCCAGAACCGCATCCATCCGGGCGACCCGATGGACAAGAACCTCTACGACCTGCCGCCGCAGGAGTTGGTCAACGTCCCCACGGTCTGCGGCTCCCTTCGCGAGGCGCTTGTCAGCCTCCAGAACGACCGCGCCTTCCTAACCCGTGGCGACGTCTTCAGCGACGACCAGATCGACAGCTACATCGACCTCAAGTGGGAAGAAGTGATGCGCTGGGAAACGACGCCTAGCCCGGTCGAGTTCGACATGTATTATTCGTCCTGAGTGGGAAGCAGCGACCGGGATACATCGTTGAAGGTATAAACCCGACGCTCGCTTTCAAAGACTTCATGGCGTCGAGGGCGGCAGCGTCTGCCGTCCTCCGAAATCGTCTCTTTGAATTGCCGGATAGATCTGAACGGGTGAGTCCGGCATCGTCCTTGGAGCGCCGGACGGTTCACCGAACGGCCGGAAGGATTTCCATCTTATCGCGGAGACGATCCGGATCGAGCTTGGTCCACTGGACCCTGACCGGGTCGCCTCCAAAGCTGTGTTCGTTACCCTGCAACCCGGTCAGTGGCAGTCGCTAGAGAATGCTTAACGCGCGATTGGCGATGACTTTGCAGGGCCGAAATTTCGAGCGGTTCGCCACCTCGATTGGGGCACTGAATTTTCCTGATATTCATCTGCTTAATTTTGCGGTAACGTTCTCCTTTCGGGACGCCGGTGGAGGGAACCCTCCCACCTTCCCTTTCCCTCCATCGGCATCACCGGCGCTCCTCAATGCGGAGAGGTGACCGGCGTTCGTTCGAAGGTAGACCACACCAGCTTCGTCGCTCGCGATGCGCCGCCAGCCGGGCGAGCTGTCGAGCGTGCCGATCAGCCGCGCTTGCTGCGGAAGGATTGCCCAGCGGATGTTCCATTGCTTCACCGCAGCGTCGAACGCGCCGCGGTCACCGCGATTGATGCGCACATAGTCGCTTACGAGCGCGTCGCCGTACATGTCGCCGCGGCCGTCGATGTAGGGCCTGATGCCCGCGAGGATCAGCGGGCCGCCCATCGAATAGCCGTTGAGCATCGGCTGGATGCGATATTCCGCGGGCACGGCGGCGATCAGCTTCCACGGGTTCGCCTCGCCTTCGATGGGAGTGAGGGGGAGGATCGCTCTCGCTATGACGAGCGCCACGGCTGCTGCCGCAGTCACGAGCAGCGGCGTGCGATATGTTCGGATCTTCTGGTCGCCAGCAAGGAAACCCTCCGGAAGGACCATCGCCGCGCTGATCGCCAGCATTGCCTGGTGCCGGACCTGCAGCAGCGCCAACCCGAGCATCCCGATCAGCAGCAACCACCGCGTCCAAGGGAGCTTCGGGCGCTTCCACGCGATCAGCGCGACGGTCAGCACGAGAATGCCGAAGAAGAAGGGCGTGACCTTCGGGTTCGACGGCTTCCACTCGTCGATGAGGGGAAGCATCTGCAGATTTTCCATCCGCAGCGGGTGAAGCACACCGGCAAAACCATTCGCGTTGATGAAGACCGCCGCGACGCAGGCGATGCCGAACGGCACCCACTGCCGCAGCACCAGCGAGCGATCAGGAGAAAAGATCAGCGCCTCGAGTTCGAACAGGCCGGCGATGCCGATGCCGAGCGGAAAGCTTCCGTGCATGTTAGCCCACAGCGAGAGTAACAGCGCCCACGCGAGCGGCGGCGCGCGGTCGTCGCTGCGTGCGCGAAGCATCAGCCAGGTCCACAGCGCAAGCAGCGGCCAGACCAGCACGTGAGGGCGCGCGAGCAGCATCGGAACGAGCACGAAGTCCATCGCGACAATGCCGATCAGTGGGCGCACGTAGCGGCTCGCATTGGCGTAGACGATCGCGTGCAACGCCATCAGCGATGCGGTCACGAGCGCCGCGACGCCGCCATAACCGGCGAGGCTGTATGCGGCACCGAGGATCGCTTCGGCGAGCCATTCGATCGGCACCCACGGCTTGCCGAACCAGGTGAACGAGAAAGGATCGGTATGCGGGATCGCCTGGTGCGCCGAGGATCCACTGCCCGGTTGCGATGTGCCAGCTGACGTCGCCGTCGTTGAAGATCGTCTTCGAGCTGCCGAGCACCGCCGGGATCAGCACCACGGCGAGCATCATCGAGATCAGCGAGCCGCGCTCTGTTCGTGCTGATGCCGCCGATTGAGCTTGCGGCGGCCCCCCTGTCACCCATTGCCGACGCGCGCCCGTTCCGCAGCGCGGCTGCCGTAGATCGCATAGAGGACGAGCCCGATCACCTGCGCGGAGACGAAGAAGATCTGAGTCCGGTCCGGCAGGCTGATGAACAGGTAAATGCAGCCGAGGATTCCGATCGTCCCGACCACCGGTGCGAGCGGGGTGCGGAAGCGGCGCTCGCGGTCGGGCTCGCGGCGGCGCAGGACGAGCATCGCCGCGCACACGGCCACGAACGCCGCCAGCGTTCCGGCGTTGGCGAGGGCGGCAATCGCCGCGAGCGGAATAAGGCCGGCGAACACGCTCGTCACGACGGCGGTGAAGACGGTGATGCGAACGGGCGTGCCACGCTTCGACACTCGCGCGAGGCTGTTCGGAAGCAGGCCGTCACGGGCGACCGTGAAGAAGATCCGGCTCTGGCCGTAGAAGAAGGCGAGGACCACGGTCGGAAGCGCGATGACCGCTGCCGCCCCGAGGACACGCGCCGCCCAAGGTTTTCCGATCTCGCGAAGGATGAGCGCCAGCGGCTCCGGGCTGTTGGCGAATCCGGTGGTGGCGACCGCGCCGATCGCCGCCGCGGCGACCGCCATGTAGATCAGGACGCACACCACCATCGATCCGACGATACCAATGGCGAGGTCGCGACTCGGATTCTTGGCCTCCTCGGCGGCGGTAGCGATCGCATCGAAACCGTAGAAGGCGAAGAAGATGATCGCCGCCGCGGCCATCACGCCCACTTCGCTCCCCGACGGCCCGTTCCGCGGGAAGCCGTAAGGCATGAACGGATGGAAGTGTGACGGATCGAACACCGGCAGGCACACCGCGACGAACAGCGCGAGCGCCGCCATCTTGATGATGACGAGGATCGCGTTGACCGTCGCGCTTTCACGCGTCCCTGCGATGAGCAAGGCCCCGACGACCCAGATGATGAAGATCGCGGGCAGGTTGATCACGCCGCCGAGCTCCGGCCCTTGCACCAGCGTGTCCGGCAATCCCATCCCGACCGATTTCAGGAATCCCGCGGCATAGCCGGACCAGCCGACCGCGACCGCGCTCACGACCAACGTATATTCAAGGATCAGAGCCACCCCGATCATCCAGGCGATCAGCTCGCCGAACACCACGTAGGAATAGGTGTAGGCGGACCCCGAAGCAGGAATCATCGTCGCGACTTCGGCATAGGCGAGCGCTGCGCAGGCGCAGATCACGCCGGCGATCGCGAAGGAGAGGATGACGGCCGGTCCCGCCTTTCCGGCACCGACGCCGATCAGCGTAAGGATGCCCGTGCCGACGATCGCCCCGACGCCCAGCGCGACGAGGTGCGGCCATCCGAGCGATTGACGGAGCCGATGCTCCTCGGGCATGTCCTCCCGAGCCACCACCGCCTTGCGGACGTTCCAGTTCTTCATACTGTCCCCTCTCCGTCATCCCGGAGCCGATCCGGAATCCACCTGTTTCGGGAAGGTAGAAGAGAAGGCGGATGCCGGGTCAAGCCCAGCATGGCGAGTTGGGGGTAGCCAAGGTGATGACCGCGCTCCCACATCGCCAATGTTCCCAATGCTTAGAGTGAATCGCGCGAGCACGCACCCATAAGCGTGCGGCATCCGCTCGAGACCAGTTCATGGATATCGATGCCCCGCATCGTGGAGCTTATGTGTTTGAAGGTAGCGTGGGGGGCAGCGAAATCGCCAACGTCAGCTTCTGTAATGGGCCCCTGTGTCAAGCCGCCCCGGTTTGTCCTGTCGCTGGTCACTTGCTTCTGTCCGTGGTCAGCTTGAGCTGCCACATCATAGGGTCAGAGGAAGCGGTGAGCCCATCTTTCCAGCGTAGTCTGTAGAGTGAAGTTCACAGCTACTGCGGACACTTCGGCTTCACCAACTTCACCGTCCCAGCGACGGGACCTCGGTGGCGCAGACCTATCGTCTGCCCATGTTTTAAAGCTCTCCTTCTTATTGCGACTGCGGTCTCCTCGTTGGACCAGCGGAAGTCGGTGCCATCGACCCACATGCGATGGAGGATGACGGCGAGTTTTCGCGCCAGCGCGACCCGTGCCTTCTTCGTGCCGCGCCGCCTGGCGACCGCCATTCCCCAGGCCTTGAGCGAGGAGAAGCGCACGGTCCGGGTCAGCATCACGCTCGCCGCCTCGTAGAGCGCGGTCCTGACCATTCGATCACCGACCTTGGTGATCGAGCCTGTGACATCGACCTCGCCCGACTGGTACTTCCTCGGTGTCAGGCCAAAGTGAGGACCGACATCGCGCGAGTGTTTAAAGCGCATCGGATCATCGACGCCGCTCTTGAAGGTGATCGCAACGATCACTCCAACGCCTGGCACGCTCATCAGCTGACGGCAGACCGGATCATCGCGAACGATCCCAAGGAGCTGGCGGTGTAGGCGCTTAAACTCGACCTGGAAGTGCAGCCCTGCGCGCTGCGAGCATCGAGTCGATCACCGTCTCGAGGATCGCATGGCCATCGACCAGCTCACGTATACGTTCGTCGAACCGGCCGCGGCTGATCGCGCCGACCTTCAGGCCAAAGCCGCGCAGCCTGAGACCCCGTCACTCCATCATGATCGGGGGACAGCCACTCCTCCAGTCAATCTGAAGGCGCGGCCCATTACCGTATCTTTCCACCCATTGCTGCCAGCAGCAAGGTGCCGGATTCCGATGCTACCTTCCGCATACGTCTGCCGTGCCGGTGGACAAGAGGCGAGTGTGGTACCTCTCCGGCACAGTGCTGAGAATGACCCCCTCTGGCCGACACGTCCTCAGCTGGAAGCGAACCTTACGAGCGCGGAAGTCTAGTGACACTCGTCGAAACGTTTGCAGAATGTCCGTGCCAAGCAGCAGGGCAGGCTCATCGGAAAGGTTGAACAGCTCGAATGGGGGGACGTCTGCGAAGGCGATCGGCACATCCTGCAGCGTCACCGGCCCCACCTGAAGCTCGTCGATCAACGCCATCGGCAGTTGAATGTGGGCTCCGGTCACGCCGATCCCTTCGGTGGTCCAGAACTTGTCCGGATGCTTTGCGCATCAGCCTGTCGCGCAAAGCCGTATTGCCGATCGTAATTTCTGCCCCGGTATCGATCACGGCCAGCAATGGCATTCCGCCGGCCCGAACCTGCGTCAGGATCAGTTGGCCGCGACGACTGCGCGCAATGATCACGATATCGCCCGGAGCAGCCTTCCATGGCTTTCGTGCATCCTCGACCTTTATCGAGCGTCGTTCGAAGTCCAGCATCAATCGCTCCTGGGAAAGCGCATCGATGCCGATGAGGCCGTCGCCGCCAACATCAAACTCCCGAAGGACCGGAAGTTCGAGGTTCCTGACGATGCTTGGGCCAAGCGCGAGAGTGTCGACCTTGACGCGATCGACCTGGTCGCTGCCCGTCATGCCGTTCAGGATAGCTGGCGTACCGAGCGGCAGCTGCTGTTTCTTCGCAATTTGCAGGCCGACGGCCGACGTGTCTGCGCCGCTGTCGACCACAAAGTGATACGGACCGCGCCCGTTGATCTGGACGTCCACGCTCAAGCGGGTTTCTGTTTCACGAGCCTTCAGGTCCTGTCCTCCGATGGCGAGTGAGGGATCGATCACGGCCGGGGGTAGCGACGGCAACCGCAAGAGGCCTTGCGGAATCGGCAGTGGCTTAGCGATCCGCGGCGCTTGAGAGGAGGCCGGATCCGCGATGCGAGCGAACAGCAAGAGCCACATCGCCACAAATTGTGCGCATCGACCTATCATCATCGAATCCGCCTTTGACGGGGATCATTCATTCTAGCGCAGACGATGCCTTCACGGCCACGACCGTAATCTGTCGGCTGACGGGGGGCTGCGCCAGCTGACGCCGACAGACATTCACGATCTCGGTATTTTTCTTGCCGAGGCGCGATACCAGAACTTCATCCTACAGCTCATCCTTCATCGGGCGCAGCAATGGGCCGATCAATTACACATCGCTTCTACCAACCAGGGAAATGTCGAGAATCCGAAAAATCCAAATCACGTGTTGAGCTGGGTCAAGGAGTTGCAACTCTGCCGGCGGCTCGACCGACCGGAGGTCTCCCATGGGTTCGCCAGCTCGGACGTCGAGCCTTAATAATCCTTGCTGACGCGGACGGTCGCGCTCGAGCGGCCGATGGTCGAGACGGTGGACAACAGCGAAAGCCAGCGGGTCATCTGATATTCGACCTGCGTCGCGGAATAGCCGGCGCCGTCGGTAACCACCTCCACGTACAGCTTCCGCGTGATGTACTTGCCGGCGCCGATCGCCGTCTTCTGGCCCGTCGCGACATCGGCGGGAACGATGCGTAGGCGATCGAGCCCGATTGCTTTCCTCAGCGCATTGATCGGGTCGAGCCCGCCCGACCCGGACTGCAGCGCCGCGACCGCCGAAGCGAGCTGCAGGGCCTCCGGCGCCGAGAGATTGGTGATCGAGGTCCCGAACAGGATGCGCGAGAGCAGCTCGTCCTGAGGCAGCGGCGGCGAGCTTGCGAACGTGATCTCCGGTTTGAGGCCGGTTCCCCGGACGATGACGCTCGCGTCGATGCCCTGCACGGCGGCCTCGGCGTGGATGTCGAGCAGCGGATTGGGAGGGCTCTCGCCGGCGAAGCGGATCACGCCGCGATCGATCCGGAAGACGCGGCCGGCGAAATCGTAATTGCCCTGCACGAGGTCCGCCCGGCCGGTGAAGCGCGGCGCATCGGCAAAGCCGCCGATCTGAAGATTCGTGGTCCAGCGGCTGTTGATCCCGAGCCCGGTCACCGCGAGGTCGCCGCCGGAAAGCTTGAGGTCGAGGTTCCAGTGATGGATCACGGCCGGTTCGATGACGTCTTCTTCTTCGAGCCCGGTCTCACGAACGTTCAATTGGGGAACCGCGGCTGCGGCTGACGCGCGGCCAAGCTGGAACCGGCCCTTGTTGAGCTTGAGCGTCCCCGAGATGGTGCCGCCATTCGCGTCCGAATGGAGGCGCAGCGGCCCCGTGACCCGCGCCGCCACGTCGTCGCGGTTGAGAAGCAGCGCCTGGCTGGCGTTGAACGAGAGGTCGATAAGCGCATTCCCGCCCGAGAAGGTCACCGACCCATTACCGGCAATGTTTCCGCCGCCGGTTGTCTGGCCGGTGATCTGGCCGAAGATCAGTTGCGGACCCGAGAAGCGCGCATCTGTCGCAATGTGATCGATCACCATGCCGGTGACCTGGCTCTCCAGCCTGGCGTTCCCGGTGCGGAGCGAGCCGTGGATGGTGGGGTTGGTGAGGCGTCCGCTGATGTCGGCGCCGACCGCGAGCGGGCCCGACATGTCGATGACTTCGCTGCCGGTCAGCCGCCAGAGGGTGTCGGCCGGGCCGGAATAGCGAAGCTGAGCGAACAGCGGCGCGTTCAGAAGCTCGGCCATCAGAGGTCCGCGGCCCATTGGCGCGAAGCGCGCCTGGGCTCGGCCGACGATCGCGCCGTCGCTCGCGGCGACTGCCCTCAGCGCTGCCTGCCCGCCGTTGACGATCGCCGCGACGCCCACATCGATCGGTTTCGAAGCGAGCACCAGACCGGCACGGCTGAGGCCGTGGATCTTGAGGTCGAGGCGCCCGCTGCGGTTGGATTTCCACGCATAATCAACATGGCCGGACGCCGATCCGGAGAGATCGAGGTTGGGCCAGAAGACGTCGAGCACTTCGAGCGGCATGGCGGCGAGTTGCGCGTGGACTTCGGGCGCCGAGCCGCTGCGGCCCGATACCGTTGCAGTGCCGCCGGCGAAGCTCAGGCTCGTCGGCGCAAGCGCCCAGCCGTCACCGGCCCGCGTAAGCACCGCAGCGTCGTTAAGAACCAGGGGCTGGCGTTCGATTGTTCCCTTGCCGGTCAGCCGGATCTGGTCGGGCGAAATGTCCGCCAGCGTCGAGAATGCGAACTCGGCGCCCCGCCGGCCCGCGAAAGCGGCGCGGACCTGACCGGTGCCGTTCACGAGCTTGGCGTTGGCGGTCAGCCGGGCGAGCGTGATCCCGGAAGCCTGGACGCCGTGCGCATCGATACTCCCGTCGATTGTGGTGCGATCGTCGGTCAGGACAATCGTCCCGTCCATGCGGCCACTGCGAACCGAGAAAGCATCGGGGAAGCTCGCGTTCGCCGCGGTCAGATGCGCGTCGATCCGTTGCGCGCCGTTCAGCGGCGAGAAGTCGAGCGTGCCGTCCAACGAGCCGCGGGCGAGAGTGAGCCGACCGGTGAAACCGCCCGGATCGGATCGGAGGTTCCCGCTTGCATGGGCGCCTCCGGCGTCGAGCGCGGCGATGGCGATGGTGGTCGTGCCGTCCTTCGGCAGCAGGATCCGTCCGTTGCTGGTGAACGGACCAAGCTTCGAACCGCCGCTTGCCTTGTAGTCGAACCCCGCTGTCGTCGGGTTCAGCAGAAGGTGCACCGCCTTCAGGCCGAGGCTTTCGTTCGGGCTCGCCAGCAGCAGATTTACCTTCGGATGGTCGATGTTGCCGTCGAGCACCATCTGCACCAGACCATATTTCGCCTGCCGACCGCTGGCGACGATGTGCACCGTGCCGTCGTTGTAGCGCAGGCCAGATCCCGACAGTCGAAGCTTGGGTGAATAGAGCTGCAGGTTGGTGAGGTGGACGACGAGATCGTTTCCGCGCTCGAGGTTGGTGGTGAGCGATGGAAGTCCGCCGGTCAGGTCGCGGAAGAAGCCATTGTCGAGACGTCTAACCCAGGCCTTGGCAGTACCGACGATGTGCGAGCCCTTCCCACCGGGGCCCGGAACAATTCTCATCTCCGTCATCACGTCGACGATTCCGAGACCGGGGATCAGGAATCGCTGCATCGCGCCGGACAGCACCACCTGGAACCCGCCCGGCTCCGTCAGCTGGATCAGCAGCGAGATCTTGCCGTTCCACTTAGCGCTGGTGAGCCGCAGGCCGTCTCCCCGAACGAACTTGGGGGTGATCGAAAGCCAGCCATCGATCTTCGGATTGGCGAGCATCGCGCCGGCAATGTCGCCGATGCCGGTGATATATTTCGCCGACAGCCGGATCGGGACGCGCATCGGCCAGGGGCCGAGCTTCCCCGCACCCTCGGCATGCAGGCCGACGAATCCGTTATTGTCGAACTGCACGAAGTCGGACAGCAGCCGGTAGGAGTAATCGGCGGTGGCGAACGGCCCGTCGAGCGTCCAGACCATCCGGATGCCCTTGCCCGTCATATTCGGGAACAGGGCGCGCGTCTTGAGGAGGTCGATGCCGAGCCGCATGCCGCGATAGCGGTTGTTGGCGAGGTCGAGCGCGCCCTTCGCGACGGCGCGAAGCTCGACGGTGGTTGCGGTCAATTCGCCGTCGAGGATCTGGTCCTTGAGCGTGCCCTCGCCCTTGATGTTGACGACCGGCGTCGTCAGCCGCTTCGTTACTCCCTTGAGGAAGGGCGCGGGCGCCCATTTGCCCTCGAGACGATAGAGCCCGTTATCGGCGCCAAGCGCCATCCTCGCCGTCGGACGGCCGGAGAGGTCGAGTGCAGCGGTCCCGCGCCAGTGCTGCCAGTTGCCGTTTCCGATGATCTCGAGATTCACCGCATGGCTGATGCCGATCATCACCGGGAAAAGGCCGTCGGCGGGTGCGATCACTCGCGCGCCGACGTCAAACTTGTTGCGGTCGGGCTCAGCATCGAGGTGGAAGTCGATATGGTCGCCGCCATTGGCGATCAGCGCCTGAAGCTCGACCAGCGCGCGCCCCGAATGAACGTCCGCCTTGCCCCGCAGCCGGCCGCTTCGCGGCTTGCCGCTGACCGCAGGGCCGATGTCGAAGTGGTTGATGCGAAGTTCGCCGATGTGGATGTCGAATCCGGGAAGGATCGGCCCCTTCTTCGTGCTCGGCTTCAGCGCCGGAAGGCGGATCAGCGTAACCCGGTCGGCGGTGACCTCCTTGATGCTGAGCTTGTGGTAGAGCCAGGCGCCGGGAGTCCAATCCAGCTTGATGTCCGGCGATGTCAGGAAGACGCCCTTCTGGTCAGCGACCGCCACGTTGCGCAGCTCCGACCTGCCGAAGATCGACCCATCTATCCGGCCAATGTGAATCCTCAGGCCCGAGGCAGTCGAGAATCGGCTGAGCTGGTCGACGATGAAGCGGTGGCCGGGCGCGCTGTCGAGCAGGACGAGAAGCGCCGCTAGCAGGAACAGGAATGCGATGAAGAGCGCGAACAGCTCGTTGAGCAGCCGCCACCGCCAGTCGGGCCGCAGGCGGATCCTCGGCGGCTCGGAGCCAGAGCGTTCGAGGACTGCAGCGTCGGCCATCAGAAGGCCTGTCCTAGCGAGACGGTTACCGCGAACGGGCCGTCTCCCTTCTGTCGGTTAAGCGGGACGCCGACATCGATGCGGATCGGCCCGAACAGCGAATAGTAACGAACGCCGGCGCCGGCGGCGAAGCGCCATTGCTTAAAGTCCGGCATCGTCTCCGTGGACAGGGTGCCGCCGTCGAAGAATGGCACGACGCCGAAATTGCCCCCGAACTGCTTAAGGCGGATTCGCGCTTCGAGCGCGAACTCGGCAAGGCCGCGACCGCCGATCGGGTCGCCGTCCACGTCCTTGGGGCCTAGCTGCTGGTAGCCATAGCCGCGCACCGATCCGCCGCCGCCCGAGTAGAAACGCCGCGACGGGGCGAGATCGAAGGTGTCCGCGCCGACGATCGTGCCGAGGCGGATGCGACCTGCGACGACCACTCGATCCGAGACGGGACGGTAAGCACTCGCGTCGATCTGGGCGCGTGCATAGGTCAGGCTCTGGCCGTGCCCAGAATATTCGGGGCTGATCCAGCCGCTAAGGCGAAAGCCCTTCGTAGGATCGAGCAGGCTGTCGCTGCCGTCATAGCCCAGCGTAAGCGGAAGCGCGGCGATGAAGAAGGTTCGCGTGTCTTTGATGCCATCGAGGCTGAACACACCATTTTCGTCAGTCGCGAGGACCTGCGCGCCGTAGCTCCAGGTCCATTTCTTCTGCCAGATGAAGTTGCTCAGCCGCTCGATATGGCCGCCGAGCAGGACGGTCTTGGCTTCGTAAGCGTCAAACTTCTGGTGTGACGCAGTGAACTGAAGGTCCAGCGTCTGGTCCCGCTGGACGAAATTCGACTTCCTGAACTCGACACCGGCCAGCTGCTCCATCGTGCCGGCGATGCCGCGCAAGGTCAGCGCGCCTTCGGGATTGAAGAAGTTCCGGTCGGTCCACGTCACCTCGACCAGCGCGCCCTGCCCGGTCCCGTAACCGATATCGCCGGCGATCGTATGCCGGGGCGCCGGCTCCAGATTCACGTCGATGTCGACCACGCGGCCACCTTGGACCGGGACCATCCTGATGTCGGCGTTGGCGACCAAAGTCGTCGCGATGAGCGCTCGGCGCAGATCGTCGATCTTCGAGCGTTTGAACTGGTCGCCGCGCTTGAAGCGGGCAATGATCCCGACGTGGCGCGCGCTGAAGGGCGGCTTACCGCTGACATGGATCGCGCCAAAACGAGCGACCGGACCCGGCGTCACTGGCAGCGACAAGGTCGCAAGGTGGGTCTGGTGATTGACCTCGACGTCCTGCTCGCCGACTTTGGCTTCGGCGAAACCCTCCTCGCCGAGCGCGGTGGTGAGGGCCACGCCGGCCGCGATCACGTCTTTCGCAATGACCGGGTCACCGGCCTTGACGGCAAATGCATCGCGAAGCTTCGTCGAAATCCTCGCCTGCAGCCTGGAGGCCGGGCAGTTCGACCGAGGCAAAGCGATATTGAGCGCCGGGCTCGGCGCTGAGTATCACTCGAAGCGCGGTGCCGTTGCGCTCGGTCCGCGCCTCGACATCAGCGTCGTAATAGCCCTGGCTGCGAAGCAACTGGGCAAGCAGGTCGGCGTCGGCGCTGGCCCGGCGTCCGATCTGGGCGGCGTTGGCCGGGTCCTTCCGTTCGGCCTCCAGTGTCGACTGCTGCCGGAAGGCTTTCAGCAGATCCTCTGAATCGCCGAGAGGCGCCAGGCCCTCCACGTCGACCGTGTAGCGAAGCGAGCCGCCAGCCTCGGTCGTCTGCTTCGCCGGCGCCTTCTTCCCGCGCGGGGGCGAAGCCTCCGGAGGAGGAGCCGCCGTTTCCTTCGCGTCGAGCTGCGGCCATTCGACGCCAAGGTCCGGAAGCGGCGCCAGCGGCGCATTGGGATCGAGCTCGGGCTCGGTCGCCGGGGGTTGTTGCGGATGCGGCGGAGCGGTCTGCGCCGATGCGAGACCGGCGAAAAGCGCGGCGGATCCAGCCGCACACAGCAGCCGTGCGGCACCTACCCTCGATCCCCGCCCGCTCATCAAGAGATGAGCCTTACCTGCGGCTCCTGAACGGCGCCAGTCCGGACGAACGCGAGGTTCGCCCTAGTTCAATGGCTTAGTGGATGGTTCCCAGGACTTGATCGCTGACGAGCGTCTCGATGACCCGCTCGATCTGCCGCCAGTGGCAGAAACGCGCGACATTGCCGTTATCACGGCTCCGTTCGGCGCGGCATGCGGCGATCAGCACCGCCTCTTCGCTCCCGTACCGGTCGATCAGGTCCGTTGCGTCGGCCAAAGAAGGCCGGCCGTGAATGAAGAGCGGGTCCATGCGCCCCACTTAACGCACGTGCCTTTCGCGACTGCGGACAAGTGTCGTCAACATCGGGTTAACCATGCTAATTCCGCCGCCGGGGACTCGCGATGGCGGACGTATTCGTCTCGTACAAGGCCGAGGATCGTCGGCGAGTGAAACCACTCGTCGAAGCCTTGCACGCCGACGGCTTCTCCGTGTGGTGGGACGAGCAAATCAGCGGCGGCGCCGCCTGGCGACAAACCATCGAGAAGGAGCTCAACGCCGCAAAGTGCGCAGTCGTCGTTTGGAGCAAGCGCTCCGTCGGGCCAGAAGGCACGTTCGTTCAGGACGAAGCCGCCTGGGCGCAGGAGCGCCACGTCTACGTCCCGGTTACGATCGACAAGGTCCATTTGCCCCTTGGATTCGGGGAAACTCAGGCATTTCCGCTCACGGGCTGGCACGGCGATCGGTCCGATCCGCATTACAAAGCGGTGCAAGCTGCAGTCAGGAACATAGCTGGCAACGGGAACAGCTCGCCGACCGACTGGCGACCGGCAAAGTCGCTGGATCGCCGCGCGGTCCTAGCCAGCGGGGCGGTAGCGGGCGCGGCAATCATTGCGGTCGGTGGATGGACGCTTCTCAGGCGTGGTCCCGCCGCCGAGTCCCAAAGCATCGCCGTGCTGCCGTTCGCCAATCTCAGCGGCGATCCGGGCGAGACCTATTTCTCGGATGGCATAGCCGAGGAATTGCGTCGAGCACTCGCACGCCTCTCCGGCCTGAAGGTGGTCGGCCGTATATCGTCGGAAGCCGTCCGCAGCGACGACGCGCAAACCGCTGCCAGGAAGCTGCGTGTTGCCAACATTCTTTCTGGGACTGTCCGTAAATCAGCGTCGACCATGCGCATCAGCGCGGAACTGATTGACGGCGATACAGGAATCGATCGCTGGTCGGCGGACTACGATCGACCTCCGGGCGACGCGATCGTCATCCAGACGGACATTGCCCAGAATGTAGCAAACTCACTCGCGGCGACATTGGGCATCGCTGCGCGAGCGGCAATCAGCGTTGGCGGGACGTCCATAGCCGCAGCGCAGAAGCTGGTGATCGAAGCGCGAGCGATTTCGCGAGAAGGCACGAAGCCGGCTCGCGAGCACGCGATGGAGCTGGTGGACGGCGCTATCCGGCTCGATCCAAACTACGCCGATGCCTACGCGCAAAGAGCGCTGATGCTCAATTCCTACGCCAACAACTTCTCAATGGGAGCAGCCGAGCTTGAGAGCGACCGCGCACAAGCAATGCGGTTCGCCCAGACCGCAGTTCGGATCGCGCCGAAGTTCGCCAGCGGGCATGCGGCAGTTGCTCAGGTCTACCAGAGCAATCTGGAAATCGTGCAGGCGGCGAAGGAATTCGAGCGCGCGGTCCAACTGGCGCCCGGAGAAGGCGAAATCGTCGGTCGGTACGTTTACCTGCTCTTGCGCCTCGGCAGACAAGCGCAGCCGCTGAAGGCGGCCGACCGCATGATCGCTCTCGATCCGCTAAATCACCTTGCCTACGAAAATCGCGTCAGCGTCCTCTACGACATTCGCCGTTATCAGGAGGGCCTGGATTATGCGGACAAGGTTGAACGCCAATCGCCCGAGCTGTTCCGAGCGCCCGGCCTGATCGCCGACTGTCTCCTGATGCTCGGTCGAGCGCGAGAAGCGTGGAGCGCTTATGGGCAGATGAATCCAAACTCCTGGCAGCAGCTGAATGGCCAAACGCTATCATTCATACGTGCCGGGGACCGCGTCGGTGCGCTCAGGAATTTCTCGAAATTCAAGCGATTGTTCGGCGACACCTGCAACTATCAATATGCCGGAGTCTACGCGCAGCTCGGCGACCGCGAGAGCGCCTTGGATTCGCTCGACAAGGCCATCGCGACACGCGACGGAGGACTTGTGAGCATCAAGATCGATCCAAGGCTCGATCCGCTTCGCGGCGATCCGCGGTTCGATACGATTGTGAAGAAATTAAATTTCCCTGCGTGAACCGCTGGCGCTTCGCCAAGTCGTTTGCCATGAGCGCCGCATGCAAGGCAGCGGAACGCGCGCGGGGGGATGTTTCCTCACCCTCTTCATCATCCTCGGCTTCTTTTACGGCCTATCGATACGGAACCCGCTGAGAGGCGTTCTCATCGGCGTCGGCATTGGCGCCGTCTTCGCGATCATCGTCTGGCTGATCGACCTCAGGCGCCGTCGCGACCGCTAGACGATTCGGCGACCGGCCCAGATCACACGCCCAATCGGCTTGATGTCGTCCAAGCTGCAGTCGGGCCAGTCGGGATAGGCGGGATTGTCTGACTGCACCGTGACTCGCCGGCCTACCGGGTTGAGCGCGACGCGCTTCACCACCACCGCGTCGTCGTTCCGCAGGACATAAATTCCATCGCGCAGGCGCTCGATCGCGTCGCCGAGGTCGACGAGGATTTCATCGCCTGCGTTCAGCGTCGGCGCCATTGAATCGCCCTCGACGCGGACGATCGACAGGTTGGAAGGCCGGCTCGACGTCAGCGCCTTCAGCCAGCGCTCGTCGAAGGCGAAATAGGGTTTGCCCAATTCTTCCGTGACGACGGCGCCCGGTCCCGCCGAGACCGACACCGGATGCCGCTTGACGCTCACCAGGCCGCCAAGCGCCTGCCCGGAACTCCGGGGGCCCCCCGAGCAAGGCTTCCGGCACCGAGAAATAGCGCGCGAGCTTGCGCCGCTCCTCTTCCTTCAGCCTCTTCGGTACCCCGCGCCGGACGAACTGCTGGACGTAGGCAGGGTTGCGGCCAAGCATGCGCGACAAGCCGGCGAAGTCTTCGCCGCGCTCCGTGCACAGCTGTTCAAGGACAAGGCGGGGATCGTTCAGCATTTATGCCTCTTCGTAGGGATAGGTAATTACCTAGACAAGTAGGAAGTCCATTGGGAAGGAATGAGCAGTCAAGTCGCATAAGGCTAAGGACAGACAAGTCCATTTGCTCAGGGAAGTACCGAAGTTTTTGCGCCAGAACGACACCCCGCCGATACGTTTCGGACGAGAAACCGTTGAAATCCGAGGTTCGTTTTCGACCTTCGTAACGGACGGGACCCAAGGCCCGCCACGGTCGATCGGGTCCTCGCCTATCTCGAGGAGTGCACGCAATAATGAGGATGCGCACGTCGCATGCCGCTGCAGGGTTGCTGCGTGCCCTCATCGCCCGTTCGGGCGTGAATAGGATTCTGGTTACGGAAGTGCACTCGACCGACTGGCTCCGCATCGCCGGCTTTGATTCAAGCGAAGTCGCCAAGCGGATGTGCGCGGATCTCGCGGATTGCGAGTTCAGCATTGGCTCCAGGTCGTGGCCGATATCGCGCTTGCCGGAACACAGAGACGGGCGCCTGACGGCGCTACCGAGCTCGTCATCGAAGCGCTGACGATCTCCTGCTAGCGGATCGAGCGGCGCAGCTCGGCGAGAGCCTGGTGCAGTGCCTGTGCGGCGTCGGCCGATTGCGCTGCCGAGGGCTGGGCCTCGAGATGCCGGTCAATTCGTGAGATCATTTCCTCGGGGGTCGGCATCGATGCCGGATCGAACAAGTGAACGACCCGCGCACCCTGTGCGCCTTCATCCACGCCGATCTCGGGATCGGATGACGCTTGCGGGCTCTCCACCTCCGGTTCGGCAGCATCGTTGAGTTCCAACTCCAGGGAATCTGCCGCGCCGAACTCTTCAACCGGCTCCGCTGGTTCTGCCGGGGCTCCGATGGAAGCTTCAACCGGCTTCCTAATCGGTCCCTCGGCGACAGGTTCAGCTTCGCGCGGAGCCGCTGTCTCGACGACAGGCTGATCCGGCGCTCTTGGCATCTCGGCAACGGGTTCTGCTGGCGTAACCGGCGTCTCGGCCATGGGCTCGGCTATCGTCACCGGCGTCTCGGCAACAGGTCGAGCCTCCTTGGCGACCGCCCGCTCGGCTGAAGGCCGAACACGCTCCGGAGCGGGACGCTCGACGGGCGCCATAGGCTCGACCTCTCGGACGTCGAAGATCGGCACCGGCACTTTGCGCGGTTCCAGCTGGATTGAGCTAAGACCGCGCATGCTCAGCACATAGCCGAGGATCAAGGCCGCAGCGGCCTCCAATCCAAGCACCGGCTCCTGAGCACGGCCCGCAAACCAGGCATAAGCAGCATAGCCGCATGCCAGCCCGAACAATGCCGAGGCCGAGCGATCAACCCCTTTTTCAATCCTGGTTATCGATGCCGCGTCCATAGCGGCGGCAAATACGCTGAAATACTTGCCAGACAGTTAGGCCGGCAGCTCGCTCGGTTCCCTGATCTCGCTTGCCGCCGGCTGACTCTCGATCAGATCGATGAGAGCGTCGGCGAAAGCTTCGACGTCGTCGGGATTGCGGCTGGTGACGATGTTGCCGTCGGTCACCGCCGCCTCATCGACGACTTTCGCGCCGGCGTTCCTGAGGTCGGTGCGGATCGAGGGCCAGCTGGTCGCGGTGCGGTCGCGAAGCAGATCGGCTTCGACCAACAGCCACGGGCCGTGACAGATTGCGCCGATCGGTTTTCCCTGCTCGGCGAACCGGGCGATCAGCGCGATCACATTGCCATGCATTCGGAGCTGGTCGGGATTCCTGACCCCGCCCGGCAGGATCAGCGCGTCGAAATCGTCGGCATTCGCCTCGTCGATGGTCAGGTCCGGGCGAATGGTCTTGCCGGGATCATCGTGCACGGTCGCCTGGATCGGATCGCGATCGAGCGAAGCGAGCACGAGCTCCGCGCCCCGATCCTGCAGGATCTGGCGCGGGCCGAACAGTTCCCATTCCTCGAAGCCGTCGGTCGCGACGATGAGCACGCGCGCGTCTGAAACTTGCATCGGCAATACTCCTTCAGGAACTCGCGCGCTCTTTCGGTCGCTTAAGCTCGCAAACGAGCCGAGAGAAGCAATTGTTGCGCCACAGCAGTGTCACCGAGCCAGGCATCACCCGCAAGCGGATGGGCCGATACTGGGCCTATTTCGACGCCGACGGAAAGCGGGTTACCGACCGCGACGATATCGATCGACTGAATTCGATCGGCCTACCGCCGGCTTATGAGAAGGCGTGGTTCTGCGCCGATCCTGACGGCCATTTGCAAGCGACCGGGGTCGATTCGAGAGGACGCAAGCAGTATCGCTACCATGCCGACTTCCGCGCCAGGCGCGAGAGCGCAAAGTACGGGGGCCTGCTTGAGTTCGGTAAGGTCCTCTCGAAACTGCGACGCCGCGTGGACAAGGATTTGGGCCGCCGCGACCTGTCACGCGAAGCAGTCCTCGCCGCGGTCGTGCGCCTCCTCGACACCGAGCACATCCGGATCGGCAACGAGCAATATGCGAAAGAAAACAAGAGTTACGGCGCAACCACGCTGCGCACGCGTCACCTGAAGCGGACTGGCCACGGCCTGATGATGCGTTTTACCGGCAAGCACGGGATCGTCCACGAGGTAAAGATCACCGACACCAATTTGAAACGCATCTGCAAGCGCTGCCAGGATCTGCCTGGCCAGATGCTCTTCCAGTACATCAACGGCGACGGCGAGCCAAAGCCGATCACCTCCGGCGACGTGAACGACTATATCAAGGAAGCGTGCGGGGGCGACTTCACCGCCAAGCATTTCCGGACCTGGAGCGCGAGCGTGATCGCTCTCCAGCAACTGCTAAAGAAGGCCGAGCACTCGCGGATCACCGTCAAAACCGTAATCGAGCCCGTCGCGGAGGCGCTTGGCAACACACCGGCCATCAGCCGCAAGTCATATGTCCATCCAGCCCTGCTCGAAGCTGTGAAGGATGACGCCCGCGATCCGCTCGACGGAATGGAGCGTCCCAAGGCTCGCAAGCACCTGTCGAGTGAGGAGGTTGCCCTCCTCGCCTTCCTCGCGCGCAGCGGCAAGCGCCGCCGCAAATCAAAGCCACGCGCCGAGACTCGCGCCGCCGCTTGATTGCCGCCGCGCTCACCGGCAAGACAGAATTCGATGGGGGTGGACAAGCTCTGGGCCTGGTTCGACGCCAACCGTGACGGACTGACGGACGGCCTCGTCGTCGCGCTCGTCATCGTCGCGGTCATGCTGGTCCTTCGCGAATTCGGCCGCAGGTCGCTGGCGCGCGATCCTGAAGGCTGGGGCTGGCGAAGCGTGATCGGGCGAGTTCTCGCGAGGACGAGCTTGCTTTTCATGATCCTCGCCGCCGCGGACACGGTTTCGACCTATGCCGAGCTTCCGCACAAGGTCGCTCGGCTCATCGATGTCCTCTTCGTCATCGCCTTCGCACTTCAAGGCGCAGTCTGGGCGCGCGAGCTGATCCTCGGTTTGATCGGCCACCGGGTCGCGAGGGACAGCGGATCCAGTGCCCTCGCCAGCGCGATGGCAATCATTCGTGTGCTCGTCAGCGTCGCTCTGTTCGCGATCGCCGGCATTCTCATTCTCGACAATCTCGGCGTCAACGTGACGGCGCTGGTCGCGGGCCTCGGAATCGGCGGCATCGCCATCGGCCTGGCCGCGCAGGGAATCTTCGCGGACCTCTTCGCCGCGCTCTCGATCCTCTTCGACAAGCCGTTCAAAAAGGGCGACACGATCCGCTACGACAGCAGTACTGGGACAGTCGAACGGATCGGCCTCAAGACCACGCGGCTCCGCTCGATCACCGGCGAGCAGCTGATCATGGCCAACACCAAGCTTTTAGAGCGCGAGATCCACAACATGGCGCTGGCGAAGTCGCGACGCGTTACGCTCTACCTGGCGGTAGCGGGCGAAGCTTCGGCAGGAATGATCGACAAGGTCGGCGAAGCGGCCGAAGCTGCAGTCACCGCCCAGAAGGGATGTAAGCTTACCCGTTGCGCGCTTTCGGGGGCAGGCGGAGGCGGCCTCGCCTTCGACCTGGTCTACGACGACCAGGCCCGCGACAACGACAAGCTCGCAGCCAATCGGGCCGCGATCCTGCGCTCGCTGGTCGAGACTCTCCAGCAGCACAAACTTCAGCTTACGCGAGCGTCGGAGCAGGCGCCCGCCCCGCTGCCCTTCTAGGCAGCGTTCTCGACCGGCTCGCCGTCCGGTGTCAGCTTGAACACCGCCGGCAGCATGGCACGCCAGTTCTCGACCGTGATGTTATCTTTATATTCTTGCTGCATCTCGGGCGTCATCATCTCGAGCATCAGCGAATTGTCGACCCAGAATTCGATGACCCGAAACCAAGGCCCGCGATGGCACAGCGAGGTGTGGCAGCCGTAGCGCTGGCCGATCTCTGCTACCTCTTCGATGCTTAGCGGCGTCGCTACTGCGGCGTGAAACGGTCCGTAGCGGGAGACCGGCTCATATTTCTCCTCCGCCGCTCGCTCGGTCGGATAGATCGCCATGTCGCGCGGATAGACTTCGATGGTCGAGCGCCGGTCGTCGCCCGCATGCGCGACCCAGCTACCCTTTCCGACCATCGGGAAGGGAAAGGCTTCTCCGCGCCAAAGCTCGGCGAGCATCGTCGCGGTTCGCTTCGGATCGTCCGCGGCGATCGAAATGTGAAAGATCATATGCTGCCCTTACGCTTGCTCAGATCGCGCCTACGGCTACACAATCGCCATGCCCGTCACCACCCTGAACGAAATCAAAAGTCGCATCGGCGAAGAAGTCGGCGTCTCCTCCTGGATTCTCGTCGACCAGGCCCGGATCGACGCCTTCGCCGATGCGACGGAGGACCGGCAGTTCATCCATGTCGACGCCGAAGCTGCCGCCCAGGCTCCGTTCGGCGGGACGATCGCGCACGGCTTTCTGTCGCTGTCCTTGCTCTCTCGTATGGGCGCGGAAGCGATGCTGATCCCTGAAGGATTGAAGATGGCGGTCAATTACGGGCTCGACCGCGTTCGCTTCCTTGCTCCAGTCCGGTCGGGAAAGCGCGTGCGCGGCCGCTTCATCCTTGACTCCGTCGAGGAGAAAGCGCCCGGGCAATGGCTGTTGCGTCACACTGTAACCGTCGAAATCGAGCGGGAGGACAAGCCAGCGCTGACCGCGGTCTGGCTCGCCCTCATGCTCACCTGAGGAGAGAAGAATGACCCGCGAGGCCGTGATCGTATCCACCGCCCGGACGCCAATCGGCCGTGCCTATAGGGGTGCGTTCAACGCCACGCTGGGACCGACGCTCGGCTCCTTTTCGCTCAAAGCAGCGATCGAGCGCGCGAAGATCGACGCGGGCGACATCGACGACGTCGTCTGGGGCGCGGTGCTCACCCAGGGCACGCAGTTCGGGAATATCGGCCGCCAGGTCGCACTTCGCGCCGGTTGTCCGGTCAGCGTTTCGGGGATGACCATCGACCGCCAGTGCTCGTCGGGGCTGATGGCGATCGCCACCGCGGCCAAGCAGATCATCACCGACAGGATGGATGTGGTCGCCGCCGGCGGTCAGGATTCGATCAGCCTGGTCCAGACGCCGGAGATGCGGATCGCGCCGGATCCCTCGCTGATGGCCATGCACAAGCACATCTACATGCCCATGCTCCAGACCGCCGAGACGGTCGCGCGGCGCTACGGCATCAGCCGCGAGCGGCAGGACGAATATGCACTCAAGAGCCAGCAGCGCACCGCGGCAGCTCAGGTGGCGGGGAGGTTCGATCAGGAGATCGTTTCGGTCAGCACCACCATGAATGTCACCAACAAGGAGACGGGCGAGGTCTCGCAGCGGGAAGTGACTCTCGCCAAGGACGAAGGGAATCGCGCTGACACCACGCTCGAAGGCCTGGCCGGCCTCAACCCGGTTCTCGGACCCGACACCTCGATTACGGCAGGCAATGCGAGCCAGCTTTCGGACGGCAGCTCCGCCTCAGTCCTGATGGAAGCGAAGGAGGCCGAACGGCGCGGCATCGCGCCCATGGGCCGCTACGTCGGGATGGCGGTCGCGGGCACGGAACCCGACGAGATGGGCATCGGTCCGATCGACGCGGTCAGAAAGGTCCTCAAGCGCTTCGACCTCAAGGTCGACGACATCGGCTTGTGGGAGCTGAACGAGGCCTTCGCGGTGCAGGTGCTCTACAGCGCGGAACAGCTCGGGATCCCGGCGGACCGAATGAACGTCGACGGCGGCTCGATCTCGATCGGACACCCCTACGGCATGAGTGGGGCGCGGATGACCGGACATGCGCTGATCGAGGGGAAGCGCCGGGGCGTGAAGCATGTGGTCGTCACCATGTGCGTCGGCGGCGGCATGGGCGCCGCGGGTTTGTTCGAAGTGCTGTGACCAGGCCCTAAGGCCTCAGGAACAGGGGGACACGACCGATGACGGAACGCACCCAGACGGTTCAGCAAATCTACTCTGCCTTTGCCAACGAAGACGCCTCGAGCTTGCAAGAACTCTTGGCCGATACTGATTGGGTCGAAGCTGCGGGCATGCCCTATGGAGGAACGTATCGCGGCTTCGGCGAAGTCGCCAACAACGTTTTCGGTCCGATCATCGGCGACGTTCAGGAGTTTCGCCGCACCCTTCGCTCACTTGTGGACAGTTCGAGACGGCCGGGTCACGAGCTTCGTCCAATATGTCGACACCCATCTTTTCCGTCAGGCGATCGGCGCCTAACCGGCACGCGGCTCCAACTTGACCGAAGTGCTATGATGGTGCGTCTGAGTCCCTCGAGGGGTTTGCGATGTTGCCTTTGATCGGTGTCATTACCGTAATCGTCATTTTCCTCCTGATCACGTCGCTCAAGAGCTTCGGGATCAACCAGGAATATCAGCGCGGGGTACTGTTCCGCCTCGGCCGGCTCGGCCAGACGAAGGGCCCCGGCTGGTACTGGCTGGTCCCGTTCGTTGACCGCGTGGTTCGGGTCGACCAGCGCATCATTACCTACCAGCTCGAGACCCAGGAGACGATCACGCGCGACGGCGTCGCGGTGCGGGTCAACGCGGTGCTGTGGTTCCGCGCAGAATTCGCCAATTCAGGTCGTGACCGCCGTCGAGGACTGGCGAGGTGCAACCGTCCAGGCCGCGGAGACTGCGCTCCGAGATGCAATCGGGCAGAGCGACCTGGATCTGATGCTGAAGGACCGCGCATCCGATCAATCATCGGCTACAGCAATTGCTTCGCGATGCCTCGATCAAATGGGGCGTCGAGATCGACTCCGTCGAGATCAAGGACGTCGACATCCCCGAACAGATGCAGCGCGCGATCGCGAAAGAAGCTGAGGCAGTCCGCGAGAAACGGGCCCGCATCGTTCGCGCGGAGGGCGAGGAGGAAGCAGCCGGAAAGCTTAGCCACGCCGCGGAAGTCATCGGCAAAGTACCCGGTGCGCTCGAGCTTAGGCGTCTGCAAACGCTCGCCGAAATCGGCGTCGAGCATAACAGCACGATCGTCGCCATGATGCCGGTCGAGCTCGTCCACGCCGCGCGCAAGATTGCGGGCCTTCCGCCGATTGCTGAACCCGAACACGGCGACGCGGGTTGAGCGGGCAAAGGAGGAACTGAGATGCCCGAATCCAATTGCCCGCTGGTCGAACGCATCGCTCGAGTGCTCGCGGGTGCAAAGCTCAGCAGCAACGCCGAAGGCGACAACGGCTCCGCTGCGCGAAGAAGTCGACCGCACCTGGCGCGAGCATGTAAACCAGGCGTTCGCAGTCCTGCACACGGCGCGCGAACCGGACGAGGCGATGGCAGCGGTCGGCGACGCCAGTATGTGGCGTAACATGGTCGAGGCAGCGATCGCTCAGCGCGTCGATTGAGCCCGCGCGACAGGAGCAAGGGGGCCGGAGCCCGCCAGGCGCGCCCGCGCTGGACCCTGTTCTGCTGCATCCTCGCGTCGAGCCTGAGCTTCGTCGACGCGTCGGTGATGAACGTCGCGCTTCCGGCGATCCGCGCCGAGTTACGGCGCGGACGCTGCCGAAGTTCAGTGGGTGGTCAACGCTTATCTGCTGCCGCTATCCGCGCTGCTTCTGCTCGGCGGAGCGGTGGGGGATCATTACGGCCGCCGCCGGTTGCTCGTCATCGGCACGAGCCTGTTCGCAATCGCATCGCTGACCTGCGCGCTGGCGCCTAGCCTACCGCTTCTGCTCGCCGCACGCGGAGCGCAGGGCGTCGGAGCCGCGCTGCTCCTTCCGAACAGCCTCGCGCTTCTGAACGCCGCTTATTCGGGAGAAAAGCGCGGCCGCGCCGTCGGCATCTGGGCCGCGTCGGGAGCGGCGATGGCGGCGATCGCGCCGCTTATCGGCGGCTGGCTTGTCGGCACCGTCGGTTGGCCGTCGATCTTCTACATCAACCTGCCGTTGGCGCTCGGCGCGATCCTCCTCGCAATCAAGTTCGTCGATGAAAGCCGCGAAGGCGGCGCCGGCCGGACCGATTATGCCGGGAGCGGTGCTGGCGACTGCGGGTCTCGGCGGCCTCACCTATGGCCTGACTTTGTGGTCGGCTCACCGTCACGCCGACCCGATGGCGCTGAGCTCGGTCGCGCTCGGCATTGTATTGCTCGTCGCCTTTCTTGTCGCCGAACGCCGCCTCGGAGAGCGCGCGATGATGCCATTGGAGTTGTTCGGAAACCTCTGCTTCTCCGGCCTGAACCTACTCACCTTCCTGCTTTATGGCGCGTTCGGAGGAGCGATGCTGCTCATCCCCTACGTCCTGATCAGCAGCGGCGGCTATTCGCCCGTACAGGCGGGCTTGGCGCTGCTGCCGCTGCCGGTTTTGATGACCTCACTGTCTCCAAAGATGGGAGGGGTCGCCACTCGAACCGGCCCACGGCTCCCGCTCACGGTTGGCCCCTTCATCGTCGCCGCGGGACTCCTCCTGGCATGGCTGATCGAGCCGCGCAGCAGCTATTGGACTGGGGCCTTTCCGACGATCCTGGTGATGGCGGTCGGCATGACGATCGCCGTCGCTCCCCTCACCGCCTCCGTTCTCGGCTCCGTCGAGGAAAAGCATGTCGCCATGGCGTCCGGCTTCAACAGCGCGGTTGCGCGCACGGGTGGATTGATCGCGACCGCGCTGCTCGGCGCGGTGCTTGCCGAGAATGGCGCCGCCCTGTTCGGCGGCTTTCACGTGGCGATGACGGTGTCGGCGATCGTTTCCGCACTGGCGAGCGTCGTCGCGCTCACGATGCTCGGCGGCGTGAGGATGAAGAAGGCCGCCTAGACGTTAGCGGCGATGAACTTCTCGACGACCGGCGCGATCTTTTCGCGCCACTTGCGGCCGTTGAAGATGCCGTAGTGGCCGACGTCCTCGGCAAGGAAATATTGCTTCTTCGCCTTGGGCAGCTTGGTCGCGATGTCGAGCGCCGCCTTGGTCTGTCCGATACCGGAAATATCGTCGCGCTCGCCCTCGATCGCGAGCAGCGCCGTGTCGCGGATCGCAGCAGGGTCGACCCGCCTTCCGCGATGCGTCATCTCGCCCTTGGGCAGCAGGTGGCGCTGAAACACGACATCGACTGTCTGCAAGTAGAATTCGGAGGTCATATCGCAGACCGACCGATATTCGTCGTAGAATTTCTGGGTTGCCGCAGCGCCTTCCTCATCGCCGACGACGAGATGCTTGAACATCTCCCAATGGCTGACGAGGTGCGAGCCGAGGTTCATCGTCATGAAGCCGGCCAGCTGGAGGAAGCCCGGGTAAACCTTCCGCCCGGAGCCTGGATAGATCATCGGCACTGTGGCGATGACGTTCTGCTCGAACCAGCCGAACGGCCGCTGCGTCGCCAGCGTATTCACTGCCGTCGGCGCCTTACGCGTATCGATCGGGCCGCCCATCATGGTTAGGCTCTTTGGACGCCACGGATTCTTGTCGGCGTTCATCAGCGCGGTCGCGGCGAAGGCCGGCACCGCCGGCTGGCAGACCGCGAGCAGGTGGGGCCTGTTCGCCGGTCTTCTTGCCGATATGCTCCAGGAACTCGACCAGGTAATCGATATAGTCGTCGAGGTCGAAGCTTCCTTCCGACAGCGGTACCAGCTTCGCGTCGCGCCAGTCGGTGATGTAGACGTCGAACTTCGGCAGCAGCCGCTGCACCGTGCCGCGCAGCAGCGTCGCATAGTGGCCCGACATCGGCGCAACGATCAGCAGGCTCGGCCCCTTTTCGATCCCGTCGCGGGCGAAGTGCTTGAGCTGGCCGAACGGCTTCCGCACAAGGATCTGCTCGTCGACGCGCACTCCCTTGCGGCCGACCTTGACGCTGTCGATTCCGAATTCGGGCTTTCCGTGCAACGCAGCGGCATCGGCAAACACTTGAAGAGCGGCGGCCACAACAGGGCCCATCGAGCTGTATCCCCAGGGATTTGCGGGGTTGTTCAGCCAACCGGCGCCTAGACCTGCAAGCTTGCTCGCACCTGCGAGAAGCGAACGCTGTACTTCATAGGCGTCGTAGAGCATCGAGCCTCATTTCTGCCTCTTGGGGGGGGTGATGTGGCAACCAATGTAACCGCTTGCAAGGCGGATTGTTGCGACGCAGCAAGGAAGTGGGGATAAGTCTAGTCGCGCTTGCCCTTCGAAGGGCTTCTGCGTTTGCCTTCGCGACGCTCGGTGGCTCGGCGTTCGCCTTCCCGATCTGTCTGTCTGCGGTCCGTTCCTGTCCGACGGTCGCTCTCCCGGCGATCGTCTCCCTTTCGACGCTCGTCCATGGCATTCTCCTCGCAATGCCCCGCCCGTCAACGCTCGAGCCGCGGTTCCGTGGCGTGCCCGACAAGTCATTTGAGGCGCCGCCACACCGCTGTTAGTGAGCGTCCATGGCGATCCCGACTGCCAATCGTCCGAAGGGGCGTTCGATCAAGAACCTGAGGATGGTGTGGGGATTCGCGGCTCGTTATCCTGGCCGCATCGCCTGCGCTGCCTTGGCATTGCTCTTTGCCGCTGCAGCAGCGACTTCCATTCCCTATGGACTGAAGCTCGTCATCGACAAAGGCTTTGGGCCCGGCGCCGGTGAACCGCACCATATCGCGATATGGTTCGAAGGACTGCTCGGCGTCGTGCTCCTGATGGCGGTGGCGACGGCATTCCGATTCTATTTCGTGTCCTGGCTTGGCGAGCGCACGGTCGCCGATGTCCGACTGGCGGTACACCGGAATCTACTTCGTCTCTCGCCCGGATTCTTCGAGGAGAATCGACCGGCCGAGATAACCTCGCGCCTGACGGTCGATACGACGATCATCGAGCAGGTCGTAGGCACGACCATTTCCGTCGCGCTCCGCAATCTGATTATGGCGCTCGCCTGCGTCGTGATTATGTTCGTCCTCGCGCCAAAGCTCGCTGGTTTGATGATGCTCGGCGTTCCCGTCGTAATGGTCCCCATCATCTTGCTCGCGCGGCGCGTGCGCGCGATCTCGGTCAAGAGCCAGGATCGAATCGCCGACGTCGGCACGGTCACGAGCGAAGTTCTCGGCGCAATGAAGATCGTGCAGGCATTCAACCAACAGGGCCGTGAAGCTCAGCGATTCTCCGATGCCGTCCAGCGCGTGTTCGAAACCGCGAAGCGCCGAATGCGGGTTCGGGCTTTCATGACCGCCATTGCGATCACGCTAATGTTTAGCGCAATCGTGTCCGTAATCTGGATCGGCGCAACCGATGTTTCCGCAGGCCGAATGACCGGCGGCACGATTGCGGCGTTTGTTCTTTACGGCGGTCTACTCGCCGGCGGCCTCGGCAACTTGTCGGAAGTCTACGGCGATCTGCTCCGCGCATCTGGCGCATCGGAGAGGCTCAGCGAATTACTGCATGCCGAACCCGAAATCCGAGCGCCTGCGAATCCAGTGCGCCTGGCGGAACCGGCAAGCGGCGCGCTCGAGTTCGAGCATGTCACGTTCCACTATCCGACGCGGCCGGAGATGTCGGCGCTCCACGACTTCTCGCTCAGCGTTCAACCGCGTGAGCGGCTGGCGCTCGTCGGTCCGTCAGGTGCGGGCAAGACGACCATCTTCCAGCTCGCCGAACGTTTCTACGATCCGCAGTCCGGCCGAGTGTTGATCGACGCCGTCGATCTTCGCGACGCCGATCCGGCCGACGTTCGCGAGCGCATTGCGATGGTCCCACAGGATACGGTGATCTTCGCCGCCTCGGCGCGCGACAATCTGCGCTACGGAAACTGGGACGCGAGCGAAGACCAGCTTTGGCAGGCCGCGCGCGATGCGAATGCGGAAGATTTCCTCCGCGCGCTTCCTCAGGGCCTCGACACCTTCATGGGCGAAGGCGGCGCGCGTTTGTCAGGCGGCCAGCGCCAGCGGATCGCTATTGCACGCGCGCTGCTTCGTGACGCGCCTTTGCTACTGCTCGACGAAGCGACGTCAGCGCTCGATGCGGAAAGCGAACGCCTCGTGCAGGATGCGCTCGACCGGCTCATGGCTGAGCGCACGACCATCGTCATCGCGCATCGCCTCGCCACCGTGCGCGCGGCCGACCGTATCGTCGTCATGGACGAGGGCAAGATCGTCGAGGAAGGAACGCACGTAAGCCTCAGCGCGCGCGGAGGACTCTACGCGCGCCTGGCCCGTCTTCAGTTCGAGGACCGCGCCGCTTAGGCTTTCCCGCCCGTTGTCCCGCCGGTCGTGCCGCCGCGGCGTCGCGTGCTTCCCCCGCGCCGCGTTGTTGTCTTGCGCTTGGCTGTGCGCGGTTTCGGTGCGGCCGACGCTTTCGCTGCGCCGCCGGTCGCCCGCTTTGCTGTCGAACGCTTCGCTGGAGACTTGCGTGCGGTCGACGAGCGGCTTGCGCCGGCACTTGCCGATTTCGCGCGTGACGATGTCGAGCGCTTCGCGGTCGATCGCTTCGCTGTCGACTTGCGCGCAGGCTTTGCAGCCGTGCTCGAAGAACTGGACGACGTCGAGGCCGAACCTTCCATCGACCACTTGCCGGACATTACGCGCTGCGCCGCATCCGCGACCGCTTCCGCGATGATCGCTCCGAGCTTGGTCGCGCTCGATGCCATTGCGCTTGCTGCTTGCGATGCCGTGTCTGCCGCATCGAGTCCCGCGTCGCGGATTTTCTTGCGCGCGGCGGGGCTTGCGCTGATCGCAGCTGCAGCCGCAGCGAGTCCGGCGGCGAGCATTTCCTTGCTCATCGCTGCCTTGGCGAGCTTGTCCATCGTCGTCTTGCTCGAACCCGAGCGCGAAGAGGACGAACTGGGGCGGGAACTTGAGCTTGAAGAACTCGAACCGGAAGAACGTTTACGGGTGGGCTTCGCCATCATTTATCTCCCTGCGTCGCGAGAAAGACACTTTACAGCCGTTCCGGTTCCCTAATGAAGTAGGAAGTACACGCAAGTTCGAAGATTTAAATCCGTGCCGCGCGAGATGCGAATGCAGCAGATATGTTAAAGGGCACCGCGGGGGTAATCCGCGATGCCCTTCGACATGGTCAGCGGCCGGAGATGTGGCCGTTCGTCAGCTTTTAGGGTCTGCGAACACCCCTTTCCGACCTCCCTGCTGAACCATGAGACATCGGATCACCTCCTTTCGCTGCGTTGAAGCAGACTAGAAGATGAGTCTTTCGGGGGCTTCACGCAAGACTTGTATTGATGTGAAATCTCGGCAATCTTCTTTGCTTCGCGCGGAAGCCAGGCAGCTTCAGATGCGACAATCCTCAATCACTCGCGCAATGTCCGCCCACGGCGGAACAACGAGCACTTCAAGACCAGAAGTGCTGAGCCCGACGCGTCCGCGGCTGGACGCGATCGCGTCGAGGAGCGGATCGTACGGCCCAAGCTCCACGCTCACCTGAG
Source organism: uncultured Alphaproteobacteria bacterium (assembly GCA_963831485.1). Taxonomy (GTDB): domain Bacteria; phylum Pseudomonadota; class Alphaproteobacteria; order Sphingomonadales; family Sphingomonadaceae; genus Sphingomicrobium. The sequence goes on along the minus strand of CAWHQE010000013.1, from coordinate 57,018 downwards.
CGGTCGATGCATCGTATGTCGCGGGCAGACTCTGCTTCCGCGAGCTCGTCCAAATCCACATTGAAGGCGATGCCGAAGAGGCGGGTTTCAACAACGCGACTCGCCGAGTCGATTTCGTGCAGCGAATCGTCATCTGCGCCTGCCCGCTCGAATTGGCGAACACTGCCTGGCTGCCGTCGGTCGTTGCGGCGTAGGTCCAGTCACCGGCGATCGGGTCGGAATATTCGAGATTCGATTGGAGAGGAGTGCCCGCGACATCGGGCGTCGGATCGGACGTCAGCGCGAACGCTGCAGCAAGCATGAAAATCATGGTCGTCAGCGGCTCAGTCGATCGACCTTCGCCTGAAGCGCGGCAAGCTCCGCCTTCAGTTGCTCGACATCGCTGCTGGTCGGCTTGGCTTCCGGCTTCGACTTACCCGTGAATGCCTGCGCTGCGCCCTCGAACATCGCCATGTTTCGCTTGGCAATGTCGGCGAACATGTTGCCGCCGAACGCGTCTTTCACCGCGCTCTGGTTGCGCTGGAACGCCTCCATCGCGGCTTCGAGATAGGAGGGAACGAAATTCTGCATCGAATTGCCATAGAGCCCGATCAGCTGCTTCAGGAAGTTGATCGGCAACATGGTTGCGCCGCGTGCTTCTTCATCCACGATGATCTGAGTGAGCACCTGCCGAGTAATGTCTTCTCCGGACTTCGCGTCGACCACTTCAAACTCGCGGCCCTCGCGTACCATCTGCGCCAGCCGGTCGAGCGTGATGTAGGTCGAGCTCTCGGTGTCATAGAGCCGCCGGTTGGCGTACTTCTTGATCGTCACCTTGCCCGTAGACTTGGCCATCATTCACTCCCACACTCGCGGCCATGCCCCTACTACCGGAGCATAGTGCGCTGCAACATGAACGCGCACCGCGTCCGCTCCCGCTCTTCCTCGAATTGCTGCGCGAAGTTGCGAAGCGCGATCCTGCGCTCGCGGGGAAAGCGCTCGCCGGATTGCGCGCTTACGAGCAGGCGCCGCGCCGGGAACGGCCTTCGCCCAAGCCCGAAATCGCGCGCGTTCGCGGCGCGGCACTGCGCGACCATGGCGGAACCGGCGCACCGGCGATCCTCGTCCCCTCGCTCATCAACCCGCCGAGGATACTCGATCTCGACGGGCATGTGTCACTGACTGCGACGATCGCGCGCATGGGGCGCCGTGCGCTACTGTTCGACTGGGGCAAGGCCGACGAGCGGCGCGAATTGAATGTCTCCGACCACGTCGAAGAATTGTTGCTCCCTTTGCTGCGCAGCATCGGTGAGCCGGCTGCGCTGGTCGGCTATTGTCTCGGCGGAACGATGGCTATTGCCGCGGCTAATCTCATCGAGGTCGAACGCGTCGCCACGATCGCGGCGCCCTGGCACTTTTCAAATTACCCGGAGGCGTCCCGCAGAGCGCTCGAGGACATGTGGCGCCATTCCGAAGCAACGGCGAAGCAACTTGGCGCGCTTCCGATGGAAGTAATGCAGGCATCCTTTTGGTCGCTCGATCCGGAGCGAACGGTTCGCAAGTTTGCAGAGTTCGGGCGTCTCGATCCCGCTGGCGCGGAAGCTCGCCGCTTCGTCGAGCTCGAGGAATGGGCAAACGAGGGCGAGCCGCTGCCCTATCCGGCGGCAAAGGAACTGATCGAGGAGCTCTTCGGCCGCGATCGCCCGGGATCGGGTGAATGGCTTGGCAGCGACATTCTGACAGCGCCTGCTCTTCATCTCACTGCTGAGCATGACCGCATCGCGCCGGCAGGCACCGCACCCGCAGGAAAACATGTCGCCATTCCGTCGGGCCATGTTGGGATGATCGTCGGATCGGCACGAGTTCAGCTGCACAAAGCCCTGAAGGAGTTCCTCACATGAATCGCTGCGCCTGGGTGAATCGCCAATGACGCGCTGATGGTCGACTATCACGACCGCGAATGGGGCGTGCCGGTCCACGACGACCGCAAGCATTTCGAATTCCTTGTGCTCGAAGGCGCACAGGCAGGCCTTAGCTGGTCAACCATCTTAAGCGGCGGGAAGGCTATCGGCGCGCGTTCGCCGATTTCGATCCTCAGAAGGTGGCGCGCTTTTCCAGCAACGGATCGAGGAATTGCTGCTCGACGCCTCCATCATTCGGAACCGACAAAAGATCGAGGCGACCGTCCGCAACGCCCAATGCTTCCTGGTGGTTCAAGAAGAGTTTGGAAGCTTCGACGCCTATTGCTGGCGCTTCGTCGACGGGGTCCGATCCTCAACCGCCGCAAATCGACGCAGGAGATCCCCGCCACGTCGCCGCAGTCCGATGCCTTCAGCAAGGATCTCAAGAAACGTGGCTTCGGCTTTGTCGGCTCGACCATCATCTACGCGCACATGCAGGCGGTCGGCATGGTCAACGACCATCTCGTCGACTGCTTCCGCTATGCGGAGGTGCAGAAGGTCACCTGAAGGAGAAGTGGCGCACCCGACAGGATTCGAACCTGTGGCCTTTGCCTTCGGAGGGCAACGCTCTATCCAGCTGAGCTACGGGTGCGTGGGCGCGGACTTAGCGACGGTGCTGCCGCGCGACAACCTCAATACTCGCCGAAGCGGCCCCGGACCGACGTCAGCAGCTTGGCGCTGTCGTAGCCGACTCCGTCCTTGAACACGACAATCACATTCTCGACGTCGCTGATGTTCGCTGCCGGATTGCCCTTCACGATGAACAGGTCGGCATCCTTGCCAGCCGCGATCGTGCCGATGCGGTCGGCGAGGCCGAGGTACGTCGCGCCATTGAGCGTGCCGATCCTGATCGCCTCGACCGGAGTGAAGCCTGCCTCGACCAGCAGCTCCAGCTCGCGCTGATCGCCGAAGCCTGGGATCACGCCGCCGTTGCCGGTTGGATCCGGACCCGCCATCAGAAGCCCGCCCGAAGCGACAAACTGGCGCTCCAGCCCGAGATCGTTCTTGTAGGCTTGCGTGAAGTCATTGGCCCGCTGCGTACCGGCGCGGCTGGCGACCAGATTTCGGGAGAAGAGATAGGCTTCCTTGGCCTCCGGACTGAGCACGTCCATCTGCCGCGCCTGAAGTGGCTCGTGGAGCGGAACGCTCTGCGCGAATACGGGCAGCGTCGAGGTAATGGCGACGTGGTGGTCGACGAGCAGCTTGATCAGCGCGTTGGCTTCCGGGCTGCCGGGCGTCATCTTCAGCAGTGTCGGCGCCCCGGTACCGTCGCTGCACTCGTCGGGTTTCTTTCCCGGGTCCAGCTGTGTGTTGACGAAGAAACCATGCTCGAGATTGTCGATCCCGAGCGCCACCGCCTCCGGGTAGGTCACCGAGCACAAGTGTCCAGTGAGCTTGAGGTCCATGTTTGTGGGCTTCGTCGATCGCTGCTCCAGCTCGGCTCGGGTGAGGTGCATGTACGCCTTGAAGCTGTTCACGCCCTGCTCGGCCCAGAAAGCGACCTCCTTTCGAGCGTCCTCCGGAGAAGTGATCTGGTGATTCTGGATGAAGAAAGCGCCCGGCCCTTCGAGATATGGGCTGGTCACGTCGAGATGCGGTCCAACCAGATGGCCCGCATCGATCTCGCGCTTAAGGCTGAGGTCGGTGTACGGCTCGACGCTGCCCGTCGTACGCATCGTCGTCACGCCGTTGGCGAGATAGAGCCGCGGCGCGCTGAAGGTCATTTGCGGGATGATGATCGGCTGCTCGAAATGACCCTCGGCATCGAGGTTCGGCCGCTGCAGGTAGTAGAGGTGGTTATGCATGCCGACGAGGCCCGGCATGGCCGTTTCACCGGTCCCGTCTAGCGTCTGGTAGCCCGCCGGAACGGCGGACCCTGCCGGCAGCAGTGCGCCAATCTTCGGCCCGTCGATGAGCAAAGTCGCGTTTTCGATGGGTGCGGATCCGGTACCGTCGATGATCCGCAGGTGCTGGATCGCAATGTGTCCCGCCGGCACGTGGACGAACGGCTTCACGTCGGGTCCGAGCTGCTGCGGTGGCGGAGCAAGCACCGGGGCTGCGACTCCCGAAGATGCTGAAGTGATGGCGGCCGCAGCCGCGAGCAGGCGCAAGTTCATGCGGCGTCCCCGTCCTTTGTTCGACAGGTAGCATCCGCGGCGCGCTTAAAGAAAGCGCCCTGGCGACTTGCGTCAGCGAAGATCGATCCTGTGTCAAAGAGAGACGCTTAGCGCCGAGAAAATGGGGATAATTCCCTAGGCGCCATCGTGCTTGCCTCGTCTCCAAGGGTCGCTGGTTTCACTCGAGTGATTCAAGTCTCTCGAAAATCCTGAGAAATTGTGGATAACTTCTCATTAGCGACTCGTACGGGGCGAGCCGTGGAAGTCGGGGCGGGGGCCGTGACGAGCGATCTCAGTTACTATCGCCGGCGTGCGTCGGAAGAACGCACGGCCGCTTTGAACTCGAGGGATCCCCGAGTCAGGCGCGTGCACGCCGAGATGGCCGAGCGCTACGAAGACCGCGTGCGCGGCATGGCCGCTCACCATGAAGAGCTTTATTTTCCGATGGTCGAGCCCGCCTGAGGCGCGCGGCGTTCAACGGCCCCGTTCGAACCGCAGCTTCGGCACCCGCCTGCCCTTCTTCAGCGCCTGTCCGCGCCCTGAAAGCGACGGGTTCGACATGAAGTAGTCGTGCAAGTTGAACTCATGACCCGGCTTGGGCTGAAGTCGGGTGTAGGTGCCATCGGAATTCAGCCGCCAGCTCTGCTCGTTGTCGATCAGGTTTGCGACCATCACCTGGTCGAGGAGCTGCGCGTGCACCGTCTTGGTCTCGATCGGCAGCATATATTCGATGCGCCGGTCGAAGTTGCGCGGCATCCAGTCGGCTGAACTGATGTAGACCTTCGCTTCCGGGTGCGGCAGCTCGTGGCCGTTCGCAAAGGCCCAGAGGCGGGCATGCTCGAGGAAGCGCCCGACGATCGACTTGACGTAGACGTTCTCCGACAATCCGGGAACGCCGGGTCTGAGACAGCAGATGCCGCGGATGACGAGATCGATGGGTACCCCCGCAGCGCTCGCTTCGTAGAGCTTGTCGATAATGATCTGGTCGACGAGCGAGTTCATTTTCGCCCAGATGCCGGCCGGGCCTCCTGCCTGTTTCGCGGCGATCTCCGAATCGATCAGCCTGATCAGCTCTGCGCGCAGCTGCGCCGGCGACAGCACGAGATGCTTGAGGTTTTTCGGTTCGAGATAGCCCGTGATGTAGTTGAACAGCTTGGCCACATCGCGCCCGGTCTTCGGCTCGGCCGTGAAGTAGCTGAGATCGGTGTAAATCTTTGCAGTGACGGGATGATAATTGCCGGTTCCGAAGTGGCAGTAGGTGCGATAGCCTTTTTCCTCGCGCCGGACGACCATCGACACCTTGGCGTGGGTCTTCCATTCGATGAAGCCGTAGACGACCTGAACGCCAGCGCGTTCGAGCGCGTTCGCCCAGGTGAGGTTCTGCTCCTCGTCGAACCGCGCCTTCAATTCGATGACCGCGGTCACCGACTTGCCCGCTTCGGCCGCGTCGATGAGCGCCTTGATGATCGCGGATTGCTTGCCTGCGCGATAAAGGGTCTGCTTGATCGCGATAACCTCGGGGTCGGCAGCCGCCTGCTGGATGAAGGCGACGACCACCTCGAAGCTCTCATACGGGTGGTGCACCAGGATGTCCTTCTCGCGGATCGCTGCAAAACAGTCGCCGCCGTGTTCGCGGATGCGCTCAGGAAAGCGCGGATTGAATGGCGTGAACTTGAGGTCGGGCCGATCCTCGTCGACCAGCACCGACAGGTCCGTCATCCCGAGAAAACCGCGGCTTTGCGATATGATCGCGCTCTGGGCATCTAGGCCTTCCAGGACGACCGCGACGAGGCTGTCAGGCATCCCCGGTTCCAGCTCCAGGCGAACCACACGCCCACGCCGTCGCCGCTTGATCGCGGTGCGGAAGTAACGGACGAGGTCCTCAGCTTCTTCTTCCACCTCGATGTCGCTGTCGCGGATGATCCGGAAGCCGCCGCCGCGCAGAACCTCATATTTGGGAAAGAGGTAATCCGTCTTGCGCCGGATCAGCGTCTCGAGCGCGATATAGCGTCCACCCTCGCCCGGGATTCGGATGAAGCGCGGCAAGGTCGCCGGGGCCATGATCAGCTCGCGGATGCTGTTCTTGCCCTTCTTCAGCTCGAAGATGAGCGTCAGCCCAGTATTGGGAATGAACGGGAACGGATGTGCCGGGTCGATCGCCTGCGGAGTCAGCACCGGAAAAATCTGCTCGCGGAAATGCTGGTCGAGCCATTTGTCGGCGGCTTCGTCGAGCGGCTCGTCGCCCACCACGTGCATTCCAACGCCGTCGAGTTCTGCTTGCAAAGTTGCCCAGACTTCATGCTGGCTGGTGACGAGTTCGTCGGCCTCGGCAGTAATCGCAGTAAGCTGTTGCGCGACGGTCATGCCCTCGGGCGAAAGTTCCTCGACGCCAAGCACCTGGTGCGCCTTCAGGCCGGCGACTCGGACCATGACGAACTCGTCGAGATTGCTTGCCGAGATGGACAGGAAGCGCACGCGCTCGAGCAGCGGGTGGCGTGGGTTGCATGCCTCTTCGAGCACGCGCCGGTTGAAGGCCAGCCAGCTCAGCTCGCGGTTGAAGTAGCGCGCCTCTGGCGCAGGCACGGGCTCGACGACAGCCGCGACGGCAACCGGCGTTTCGGTCACATTATCCATCAGCTCTCTTCGCAGAGCCTTGCTTCGGGAACCGGAATTCAAGGCATGTCGCCAATCTGAAACAGAAGCCTGTTACAGACTTGTTACGAAAAAGGGTATGACGGCCGATTCAACAGGAGTCGGCAAAGGGGGAAGCTGTGGCGAAGGTCAAGAAAAAGAAAAAGGATAAGAAAGCCGGCAGCTCCAAGCCGACGAGCAACCTGAAGGCCCTCGCGCAGAACCCGCTGGTCGCCGATGTCGTCGCCGCAGCGCTGGTCGCGACAGCCTCTGCGTTGAAGGATTCGAGACGGGCGAGAGCGCTCGCTTCCGACGTTGGCGACGAGCTTGCCAAGCTGTCTCGGGCCGGAACACGGCAGGGCGAAGCCCTGTGGGACATGGCGCTCCAGATCGGCCGCCGGAGTCTTCAGGCAGCGATGAGCGGCGATGATGGCCTGAAGAGCGCTAAGCCGAAGTTGGCCAAGCCGGCGGCGAAAGCAAAGCCCAAGTCGCCCGCCAAGAAAAGCAGCAGCAAGAAAAAGCCCGCCGGCGCGAGCAAACGTTGACTCACGTGCCGTGGCGGCTCGGCAACTTCCGCGCCGACCGCGCATTTGACCTGCGATGACCAACGGTCACCCGCCTCCACTCGAGACCCTCCCCCACGAGCTCGATCGTTCGAAGATGACTTGCCAGGCCGTCGTCGAGGCGCAGGCCGGCTCGCGCGTGAAGGTCTATTACGACCCCGACAGCCATCGCTTCCGGATCGGCAAATTTCTGCCGCTTGGAATGGTCTTCCCGCTCGACTTCTGCTTCATCCCGTCGACGCTCGCGGGCGACGGCGACCCATTCGACCTTCTGATCCTTCCCGAGGCGAGCCTTCCAGTCGGCTCGATCGTCGAGGTCCGGATCCTCGGCATCCTCGAGGCCGAGCAACACAAGGGGAACAAGAAGCCTCGTCGCAACGACCGGGTCGTCGCGCGGCTCGTGGAAAGCCGGCTGTTCGCAAAGGTCAACAATATCGACCAGCTGGGAAAGACGTTCGTCGAGGAGCTCAGCACCTTCTTCAGCACCTACAAACGCCTCCGCGGCCAAACCTATGAAGTCATCGCCGTAGGTGGCCCTGAACGCGCGGCCGATCTCATTCAGGAAGGTGCCGACGAATATCTCAATAATGGTGGCGAAAGCGCCGGGTGACGTTCTTATTGCACGTTGAGCGATTCGGACCGCATCTTCGAAGCCAGCGCTTCGGCGGCTGAACCGCTGCGGCACGCGGCGAAGATCGTGTCGTCGCCGCAGATGGTGCCGACTATTTCAGGCGTGTCGGACTGGTCCAGTGCCACGCCGATGAGATGAGCCGATCCCGGCGGCGTCTTGATGACGAGCAGGTTCGACGCGGTGTCGATCGACAGCACGAAGTCGCGCAGCAATGCGGCCAGCCGCGATCCGCCAACGCCCGGCGGGTGATCCTGCAGCGCATAACTGAGCTGCCCGCCCCGCCGCACTTTGACGGCGCCGATCTGCTCGAGGTCGCGCGAAATCGTCGCCTGAGTGACGGCGAAGCCGAGCTGCGACAGCCGATCGGCCAACGCTTCCTGGCTCGATAGCGCTCCGCCGCGGATGAGGTCGGCAATTGCTCGCTGCCGTCTTTGCTTCAGCTCGGTCATCCATATTCTTATGCATGTACTTGCATACATATGCAATATGCTGAATAGGGCACGTCCCATGATTCGAACGGCAATCCTCGGAGCCTCGGGCTATGTCGGCGGCGAGCTGCTGCGGCTTATTGCTGCACACCCCTCGATCGAGCCCGTAAAGCTCTTCGGCGAAAGCAAGGCCGGTCAGCCGGTATCCGTCGTGCACCCGCACCTTGCCGCTGCATATCCCGATGCGTTGTTCGAGAAATTCGAGGATTGGGCGCCCGATGGCGTCAATCTCCTCTTCGCCGCCCTTCCCCACGGCCACAGTCAGAAGATCGCACCCGCGATCCTCGCCGCCGGGATTCCGTTCGTGGATCTGGGAGCGGATTTCCGGCTCAACGATGCTTCGACCTACGAGCGCTGGCACGGCGACGCGCACAATGCGCCCGGCCTGATGGGCAGCTTCGTCTACGGAGTTCCCGAGCTCAATCGCGAGGCGATCAGGAGCGCAAACGCGGTCGCCGCAGCGGGCTGCTACGCCACGGCGGCAATTCTCGCGCTGAGGCCGCTTGTGGATGCTGGTCTCATCAAGCCCGAGGGCTTGATTGTCGATGCGGCCTCCGGAGTTAGCGGCGCCGGCCGCGAGGCGAAGGAAGCAACCAGCTTCAGCACAATCGACGGCAGCTTCTCCGCATACGGCCTGCTTAACCACCGCCATACCGCTGAGATGGAAATGGCCCTGGACGGCACCGTGCTCTTCACTCCCCACCTGGTTCCGATGACCCGAGGCATCCTCGCGACCTGCTACGCGGAGGCAGTCGGCCCATGCGACCCGCTTCGGACCTTGAAGGAAGCTTATGCTTCCGAACCCTTCGTTCACGTCACCGACCAGCCGCCCGCGACGAAATGGGTGTCCGGCTCCAACGGAGTCCAGCTCACCGCCCGCTACGACGAGCGCACCGGCCGCGTGCTGGTGCTCTCGGCAATCGACAACCTCGGCAAGGGTGCCGCTGGCCAGATGATCCAGTGCGCCAACCTGATACTCGGCCTCGAGGAGACGGCCGGGCTCACGACGATCGGAGTTTATCCATGAGCGTAACCGCAGCCGAAGGGTTTGTCGCCGCGGGGTGTCACGCAGGCATCAAGCGGCGCCGCTTCGACATGGCGTTGCTCGCGACCGAGGACCTGCGGCCCATCCCTTGCGCGGCGGTGTTCACCCAGAACAAGTTCGCCGCGCCACCTGTCGAGCTCGACCGCGCCACGCTGCAGGCAAACGGCGGAGTCGCGGCAGCGGTGATCATCAACTCGGGCAACGCCAACGCCGGTACCGGGGCTTCGGGCTACAAAAACGCCCAGCTAATGGCCGCGGCCACCGGCGAGGCGCTGCAGATTGCCAACTCCCACGTCATGGTCTGTTCGACCGGGATCATCGGAACCGCCCTGCCGATGGAGCCGATCTTCCGTGCGATGCCGAGGCTCGTCCATAGGCTCTCGGCCGAGGGGGCGCATGATGCCGCGCGCGGCATCCTCACGACGGATCATGAGCCGAAAGAAGTCGTGATCTCGGGTTCGAATTTCACCGTCGGCGGAATGGCGAAGGGTTGCGGAATGATCGCTCCCAACATGGCGACCATGCTCGCCTTCCTGACAACCGACGCGGATGTCCCTCGCTTGGTGCTGCAGAATGCGCTGAAGGCCGCCGCCGACACCACCTTCAACACGCTCAATGTCGACGGCGCAATGTCGACCAACGATACAGCGATGCTCCTGGCGTCCGGCCTTCGCGGAAAAGCCGATCATGACGAGTTCGCCGAGGCGGTGCTCGCCGCTTGCCGCGAGCTCACGATGATGATGGCGCGCGACGCCGAAGGGATGACGCGGATCGCGCACCTGACTGTCACTGGCGCAGCCAACGACAATGAGGCGCGCGCCGCGGCGAAAGCGATCGTCGAAAACAATCTCGTGAAGTGCAGCTGGTACGGCGGCGATCCTTACTGGGGCCGCCTTATGGCGGCCGCCGGATCGACCGGCGTCGACCTCAATGTTCCGAAATCGCGCGTCAGCTACGGCGGAATCACCGTTGCCAAGGCAGGCGTCGGGATCGATCACGACGGCCAGGCCCTCGCCGAGCACATGATGGGCGATGAGGTCGAGATCGAGGTCCACCTCGGTGCCGGCAAGGCGTCCGCGAAGATGATCGGCATCGATCTTGGACCGGGCTACATCAAAGAAAACAGCAAGACGTCATGAGCGCCGCAGAGACCGCGCGCATCCTCGTCGAGGCGCTGCCCTACATCCGCCAGTTCGCTGGCAGGTCGATTGTCGTGAAGCTCGGCGGCGCGGCGATCGACCGCGAGTTCGATCTCGCGCTTGCCCAGGACGTGCTGCTGCTGCGGAGCGTCGGCGTGCGCTGCATTCTCGTCCATGGCGGCGGGCCGCAGGTCGACATCATGCTCCGGCGCGTCGGCAAGGAGCCGGAGTTCAGGGACGGTCTCCGGGTCACCGACGCCGAAACTCTCGAGATCGTGCGAATGGTGCTGGTCGGAAAGATCAACCGCGACCTCGTCGCCACGATCAACAGCCAGGCGGGCGACGAGCCGGTAGCGGTCGGCGTGTCTGGCGAAGACGCGGGCCTACTCACGGTGACGCCGGTCGATTCCGCGTTCGGATTCGTCGGCAATGTCACGCAGGTCCGCGCCGAGCTGATCCATCGCCTTCTCGCCGACGGCCTGATGCCCGTGGTCTCGACGGTCGGGGCGAATGACGAAGGCCAGCCATACAATGTGAATGCCGACGAAGCCGCGCGCGCGATCGCCGTTGCGATGAAAGCCGAAAAGATAGTCTATCTGACCGCTGTCCCGGGCTTCCTCGAAGACCCGGCGGACGAGACCTCGCTCATCCCGCGCCTCACCTCGGCCGAGCTTCGCGATCGCATCAACCACGCCAGCGTCGGCAAGGGCATGATCCCCAAGCTCAGAGCCTGCGCCGACGCAGTCGAGCAGGGCGTCGGATTTCGCCCATATTATCGACGGTCGGGTGAAGCACTCGCTGCTGATCGAGCTGCTCACAGACCATGGCGTCGGCACCATGATCAGGAAGGAGAAAAGCTGGTGAAGCACCTCCTGTCGATGCGCGACCTCAGCACAGCGGACGTCGCGACCATCCTCTCCCTTTCCGAGCAGTCGCCGTCACGCGCCCTCCGCGACAAGGGCGTCGCGCTCTATTTCGAGAAGCCGAGTTCACGCACGCGCAATTCGATGGAACTGGCGACAGCACAGCTCGGCGGCCATCCGGTCTACCTCCAACCGGCGGAGCTCGGCATCGGCATGCGCGAGAGCGTCGCCGACGTGACTCGCACCCTAGCCTGCTACCACTCGATCATCGCTGCGCGGGTTTTCGATCATTCGCTGCTCGAAGAGATGGCGGCGGTGAACGCGGCGCCGGTACTCAACATGCTCTCGGGCACGGACCATCCGCTGCAGGCTCTGGCGGACCTGCTCACGATCAAGCAGATCGTCGGCCAGCTCGAAGGGGCTCGCGTCGCCTTCATCGGCGAAGGCAACAATGTGTCGCGATCGCTCGCCGAAGGCTGCGCGCTGGTCGGCGCCGAATTCGTCATCGCCAGCCCGCGCGGCCATGGCCTCAAAGGCTCGATCACCGATCCTTCCCAGGCTGTACGGGGCGCCGACATCATCTACACCGACGTCTGGGTCTCGATGGGCGGCGAGGACAGCGACGAGCGGCGCGCGCTTTTCGAACCTTACCAGGTCGACGAGGCCCTGATGTCGCTGGCGCCGAATGCGTGGTTCATGCACTGCCTGCCCGCGCGTCGCGGCGAAGAAGTGACCGCGCCCGTGATCGATAGCCCGCGCTCGGCGGTCTGGCGGCAGGCCGAGAACCGGATGCACACGGCGCGGGGAGTGATGCTTTGGATGATGGGCGGGAAGCCCCAAACGGGAAACAACAATGAAGAAGAGAATGAAGGTGGTGCTCGCTTATTCAGGCGGGCTGGACACGTCGATCATCCTGAAATGGTTGCAGGCTGAATATGATGCCGAGATCGTGACCTTCACAGCCGATCTCGGACAAGGTGAAGAAGTCGAACCAGCGCGGCGCAAGGCTGAGATGCTCGGCGTGCGTCCGGAGAACATCTTCATCGAGGATTTGCGCGAGGAGTTCGTCCGCGACTTCGTGTTCCCGATGTTCCGGGCGAACACCCAGTACGAGGGCGATTACCTGCTCGGTACCTCGATCGCGCGGCCGCTGATCGCCAAACGTCAGATCGAAATCGCGCGAAAGGTCGGTGCCGACGCCGTCTGTCACGGCGCGACCGGCAAGGGCAACGACCAGGTCCGCTTCGAGCTCGGCTATTATGGGCTAGAGCCCGACATCAAGGTGATCGCGCCGTGGCGCGAATGGGAGTTCCAGAGCCGCGAGGCCCTGCTCGACTTCGCGGAGAAGCACCAGATCCCGATCGCCAAGGACAAGCGCGGCGAAGCGCCCTTCTCGATCGACGCCAACCTGCTCCACTCATCGTCGGAGGGGAAGGTGTTGGAGGACCCCGCCGCCGAGGCGCCCGAATTTGTCCACCAGCGAACGATTTCGCCCGAGGACGCGCCGGACAAGGCGACGAACATCACCATCGATTTCGAAAAAGGCGACGCAGTCGCGATAAACGGCGAGAAGCTCTCGCCAGCAGCGTTGCTGACAAAGCTCAACCAGCTCGGCCACGACAATGGCATTGGCCGCCTCGATATCGTCGAAAACCGCTTCGTCGGAATGAAGTCGCGCGGCGTGTATGAAACGCCCGGCGGCACGATCCTTCTCGCCGCACACCGCGGGATCGAGAGCATCACGCTCGATGGCGGCGCGATGCACCTCAAGGACGAGCTGATGCCGAAGTACGCGAGCCTGATCTACAACGGCTTCTGGTTCGCGCCCGAGCGGGAGATGCTCCAGGCCGCGATCGACAAGAGCCAGGAGCACGTGTCGGGCCGGGTCACGATGAAACTCTACAAGGGCAACGCGACCTTGATCGGACGCGAGAGCAACCAATCACTCTATGACCAGGATCTCGTCACGTTCGAGGAAGGCAACGGCAGCTACGACCACCGTGATGCGGCAGGATTCATCCGGCTGAATGCGCTGCGACTGCGCACGATTGCGCAGCGCGATCGCCGGCTAAAGGCCTAGCTCGTCCTTCGCCTTTGCGATCTGCTCGCGCACGCGGTCAGGGGCGGTCCCGCCGTAGCTGGTGCGGCTGCGGACAGAAGCTTCGACGCTGAGCACGTCGTAAACCCGCTGGTCGATGCGGCCGTCGATGTTTTGGAGCGCATCTAGCGAAAGGTCCGCCAAGTCGCAGCCACCTTCCTCGGCCGCCTTCACCGCGCGCCCGGTGATGTGATGCGCCTCGCGGAATGGCACGTCCACCTCGCGAACCAGCCAGTCGGCGAGGTCCGTCGCCGTCGAATAACCCTGCGCCGCTGCCGCACGCATCCGTTCGGGCACGAACTCGACCGTCTCGACCATCCCCGCGAGCGCCTCGAGCGACAGCATCAACAGGTCCCGCGTTTCGAACACCGGTTCCTTGTCGTCCTGCATGTCCTTCGAATAAGCGAGCGGTAGCCCCTTCATCGTGATCATCAGACCCGCGAACAGCCCGACGATGCGCCCGCTGTGCCCGCGCACCAGCTCGGCGGCGTCGGGATTGCGCTTCTGGGGCATGATCGAAGAGCCGGTCGAAAATTCATCCGAAAGCTTCACGAAACCGAACGGCGCGCTTGCCCAGATGATCAGCTCTTCCGCAAGCCGCGAGAGATGCAGGCTGCACTGCGCGGCCGCTGAAAGATAATCGAGCGCGAAGTCGCGGTCCGACACGCTGTCGAGGCTGTTTGCAGTCGCTCCACCAAAGTCGAGTGCATCAGCCGTTCGCTCGCGATCGATTGGGAAACCGGAGCCTGCCAGCGCGGCACTTCCGAGCGGAGACTCATTCATCCGCGCCCGCGCATCCTCGATGCGTGAAACGTCACGCCGAAGCATCTCGAAATAAGCCATCAGATGATGGCCGAGCGTCACCGGCTGCGCGACCTGCAGGTGCGTGAATCCGGGCATGATACTATCGGCATGTTCTTCCGCGCGACCGACAAGCGCGCGCTGACATCCGCGGATGGCGTCCACCGCCTCGTCGCATGCGGCGCGCACCCACAAGCGGAAGTCCGTCGCGACCTGGTCGTTGCGCGATCGCGCCGTGTGCAGGCGTCCGGCAGCCGGCCCGATCAGCTCCGCTAACCGGCTCTCGACCGTCATGTGGATGTCCTCGAGCTCGATCCGCTCCGGCACGCCATCCCGCTCATACTCCGCGGAGATCTGGTCGAGCCCTTCCAGGATCGCCGCAGCATCAGCCTCGCCGATAATGCCCTGCTCGCGCAGCATTGCCGCATGCGCTTTCGACGCTGCAATGTCCTCGCGCCATAGGCGCTTGTCGAAGGAGATCGACGCGTTGATGCGCGTCATCAGCTCGGCCGGCTTGCCTCCGAAGCGACCGCCCCAGGTTCTCTGTGCAGGTGGCTTATCCGCCATGGCGCCGCCGTGGCACGCACTCTTCCCCCGGTCAAACCGGGTGGTTTCAGGCGGCAACGGCCGCCTGGATGCTCTTCGCTCGCCGCGACCAGTAGAGGAACAGCAAAGTCATGAGGCTGCACGCCAGCAAATCGAGCCCGCTGTCGGTCGAGTACATCGCCGTCAGCCCATGCGCTCCGTAAGCATGGCCGTCGAGCCACTGCATGTAGGTGATCGGCGCGCACATCGCCGCGGTCAGCACCGCGAATTGTGTCGAGGCGAGCGGATTGTTCTTCCCGATGCTCGACAGCATCAACGCGTTGCCCGTCGCAAGCGCGGCCGACTGCCACACATTCTGGCTGAAGAATGCGTAGACGAACACCGCGGTCGTATGAGGCAGCACGAGCAGCGAAAGCGTCGACAATCCGCCGACGAACCCGATCCCCAGATAGACGCCGAGCAGCGGTGCACGGCGGCCGAGCAGCGGCACGCTGAGGCTCCCGATGACTCCAGCCAGGGTCACTCCGCCGCCAGCGATCGCCGCGACCAACTTTTCGGATGCTCCGTAATCGCCACCCAGCCCGCCGAGCGTGTTGGTGAGCGCGAACGACGCGCAGGGCAGCGCGAGGAGTAGCACCAGCCGCCGCACTTCCCGCTTGCGCACAAGCTGAGCGACTTCCCTGCCGAAGCGCGCGAAGGTTTCGCGGGCGCGCCCACGCTCGTCGCTCGGCGGGTTTACCAGCGAGAAGATCACCAGCGGCAGCAGGTTCAGCGCCGCGAGAACCACGGCCGCGACCAGAAGTGGTGCATGGTGGATCAGCATGATGCCTAGGATCGCCGTGACGCCGAACCCGACTACGTTCGCGAAGGTCATCCAGGCGCCGAGCGGCGCATCATATTCGCTCGGCAGCACCGATCCGAACCAGCCGCCGATCGCTGCGCAATTGAGGTTCGCGACCAGCATCGACAGGAACAGCCAGGCGCCGAGCAGCGCGACGTTAGAGAAATTGAGTACCGCGATGAACGTCAGCACGCATGCGGCGATCGCCATGCTGATCGCATAGGTGCGCCGGGTGAAGCGCACATCCAGGATCGGCGCGACGAGGAAAAAGAAAAACGTGCTCGACAGCCCTAGCGTCGTGATGTTCGCAATCGTCGTTTCCGGGACGTGCCGCGATGCCAGCACCTGCGGCGTGACGAGCAGCGCGACGGCACCAGTAATCCCGAGCGGGAGGTTTGCTAGCCCGAGAAGCCAGACTGGAAGCTTGCGTGACACAGCCACTCCTAAACCCGCTGAGCCGGCAGCCTAACAGAAGGCCTGCCTCCCGCAACGGCGGCTAGCGAATAGCTCGAAGATAAGGCGCCTCATTCCGTCGCAGCCGCGCCCATTCCGCCTCGGTCACCGGCAGCTTTGCGCGCATCAGCGCATAATAGGGTCCGACCGGGCCGATCGCAGGCCAGTCGCTGCCCACGACGAAGCGGTTCAGCCCGATCCGGCGCATCTCGTCCACGAACAGCTTGAGCTGGGTATCGCTACTTCCTAGCGCTTTCGCGGTCTCATCCGGAAGCACCACGCCGGAAATGTCGAACACCAGCTGCTTCGTGCCCGGCGCCTTGCGTGCAATCGCCTCGCCGAACGCCGTCAGCGAGTCGATCGTCGCCTGGTCGGCCCCGCCATATCCGCCACCGTGCGCAATCTGCACCGGAAGATCGCCTGCCTGCGACAGGACCTTGTCGATGAAGGTCTCGACCTCCGCTTTGGGGAACGGTCCCCCGCCGCGAAGGTGCACCACAAGCGGCAGATGCGCCGCGCGTGCCGCCGCGAAGAATTTCGCCAGCTTGGCCACCTGTTCGGGTGAGCTTGCATGAAAGCCGGCCGCACCCAGGTGGAGTTTGATCCCGCTGACGCCGGGCTTGCCCTTCCAATAGGCAAGTTCGTTCTCCGCGCTCGCACCGAGCGGATTGATCGCGACGAACGCGATGAAACGGCCGTGCGAGCCGAGTGCCGTCTTCACGACGAACCGGTTCTCGTCGCGCAGCTCGCGCGCCTCAATCGCCGCATCCGCGACCTTCCCGCCCGTCAGGAACAGATAACCCGACGACAGCAGGACCGCCCGCTTGATTCCGGCCCGGTCGAGCATCTTGAGGGCGCTCGCCGCCGTCGGCCTGCTGAAGACGTCCTTGGACAAATGCTCGAAGACGCTGGGGTCGAGCTTGTTGAGCTTCTCGACGTAATCGCTGAGCGCCGGACTGCCGAGGTGAAGGTGGTGGTCGACGACGGGCGCCACCGGCTTTGCCTGCAAAGGCGAAACCGCCATCGCCGCGAGCATGACGATCGCAACGAAACCCCAGCCGCGCCGCGGCTTCAGAAAACGAAAATGCATGCGTTTGTCCCCACCCGGAGCGTAAACCTTACAGCGAGAAGCCGCGTCCGCAACGGTGACAGCGTCTTTCATTAGCCCTGGGGCTTCCGCCGCTGTAAACGGTCCGCGCCCCAACTCAGGGGCGAATGGAGGCTCGCATGGCGACAATTGCTCCGCCGCAGCCGGTCCAGTCGCGTGAACCCGACCCGGCAAAACTCGAAACATTCATGCACAAGATGGTGGGTGATATGGGCGCAGCGATGAGCGGCAGCCTGGTGATCACCGGCTACAAGCTCGGCCTTTATTCCAAGCTTGCCGCGGTCGGCCCCGCGTCGAGCAAGGATCTCGCCGACGCGCTCAGCCTCGACGAACGCTACGTTCGCGAATGGCTGTCCGCGCAGGCCGCATCCGGCTTCGTCGACTACGATGCGGAAAGCGACCGCTTCTCCATGAATCCCGAACAAGCCATGGCACTCGCGAATGAGGATTCGCCCGTGTACGTCGCCCCGGCGTTCGAGCTGATCGCCTCGGCCTATATCGACGAGCCGAAGATCACCGATGCGTTCCAGTCCGGCGCCGGTGTCGGCTGGCACGAGCATCACGAATGCCTCTTTCGCGGCACCGAGAAATTCTTCCGACCCGGCTATCGCGCCAACCTGGTTTCCGCCTGGTTGCCCGCGCTCGAAGGCGTTGTCGAGAAGCTGCTTCGCGGCGGTAAGGTCGCCGACATCGGTTGCGGAGCCGGCGCCTCGACCATCATCATGGCGCGCGCCTTTCCGAGCAGCCACTTCATCGGCATCGACTATCACGACAAATCGATCGCCCGTGCGCGCGAAGCTGCCGCCGAGGAAGGTCATCTCCCGAACATCGAGTTCGAAGTCGCCACGGCCAAGGAAGCGCCGGGCACCGATTTCGACCTCGTCTGCACCTTCGACTGTCTGCACGATATGGGCGATCCGGTCGGCGCGGCGAGGCATGTACGCGAGATGCTGAAGCGCGACGGCACCTTCATGATCGTCGAGCCGATGGCCGGGGACAGCCTCGCCGAAAACCTAAATCCGGTCGGCCGGATGTATTATTCGGCCTCGACGATGATCTGCACGCCAGGCTCGAAAGCGCAGGAGGTCGGGCTCGCGCTCGGCGCTCAAGCCGGAGAGGTCAGACTGCGCAGCGTGCTCGGCGAAGCGGGTTTCACCCGTGTCCGCCGCGCTGCCGAAACGCCTTTCAACCTGGTGATCGAAGCCAGGCCGTAGCGCAGCGCGCCGCTCAGTCGGCGCGGGTGTAGAGTTTTTTGAAGATCTCCGGCTTGCACGGATAATGCTCGCCGGCGACGCCGGTGATGATCCAGTCTCCGGGTACGACCCTCAGCCGTCCTTCGGGCGTGTCGATATAGCCCGCGGACCCGTCGCCGTGTTCCGTCATGACGGCCGGATGATCGCCGGGCTCGAACCATTGCACGGCGTCCACGGTGACCTGCTTCTTCATGTACCTTCCCATGCGGTCATTCTCTCGCGTTCCGCGAACGGCTGCAATGCCCGGCGATTTCCTCGCCAAGGGTCCAATGGTCAGGGGGACGAGCTCGCTGGCTGGCGCTAAGTGACGATCAACTGACAGGGCGTGAATGACTGATGATGTTGATCTGCTGGCGGTGGACGCGATGAGGGCAGCCCCCGACCATCACGAGATCCTCATGGAAAACGATCAGGTCCGCGTGCTGGATACGCGATTGGCGTCCGGAGAACGAACGTTGGTTCACTCACATCTCTGGAGTGCCGCGCTCTACGTCATGAGCTGGAGCGTTTTTTTAGGCGGGACGCGAAAGGCAACGTCATCGTGACTTCGCGTACGTGGGACCGTCAACCGGCTCCGGGCGAGGCGCTGTGGCTACCGCCACTGACCCCTCACTCGGTCGAGAATGCCGGACAGTCGGAACTGCGGCTTATTGCCGTCGAGCTGAAATCCGGCTGAATCGCCAAGCCAGAAATGGATCGATCGCGGACGCTAGCGCACCGTGGTCGGATAGTGAGCGCCTAGCCACCGGCTCCTTCGACGAGGTCCATGAAGTTCCGCGCTGCCTCACGCTCCCCCTCGGTCTGGAAGATGACATCCAGATCGGGCGCCGATCCGAGCGTATAGAGTAGTGCCCAGAGAGCGAACCGCTGACCCGGGTCTTCAGTCAGACCAAGATCCACCTTCATGTGCTCGATGCCGGAGTTGAGAGCTTCCACCGGGACTGCCGCCAGATCCGAAGTGCCGAAGTAGCGGTGGATCTGATCATCCAAATTCATCGAACTCATCTGATCCATGAACATGAGGACGGCAAGCTTGGCGCGGCGCTGAACGAACCTTTGCCGTCCCGATCGCCGTGCAGGCACGGAACCGCCGCGTCCCCCCTCCCGTTGAGCCGACGCATGGACCAGCAGGTCAAGGACGGGCCGAAGAGGCCGCTCATCCAGCCGCCGCCCGAGGCCGAGGCATTCTATTCTGAAGTGCTCCAGCTGATGGCGAAGTCGGAAATCCCCTTTCTCGTCTCCGGCACTTATGCGCTTGCGAGTTACACCGGCATCGACCGGCCGACCAAGGACGTCGACGTGTTCGCCAAGGCGGGCGATGCGTTAAAGCTGCTGTCTTACTTCCGCGACCATGGCTTCAGCGTGGAAACCGTCGACGAGCGCTGGCTCAATCGAATCACCCGCGGAAAACTTTTCGTCGACGTAATTACGAACATGCCGACGGTGACCACGCACGTGACCGATGATTGGTTCGTCAACGCTCCCGAAGCTGAGCTGTTCGGAGCAACCGTCAAACTGGTCCCACCGACGCAGTTCATCTGGTCGAAGATCTTCGTCCAGGATCACCATCGCTTCGACATGGCCGACGTCGCGCACATGATCCTGAAGTGCCACGACAGGATCGACTGGATGATGCTGCTCTCGCACATGGAACTCTATTGGGAAGTGCTGCTGATAGCACTGCTCAATTTCCGCTTCGTCTATCCGAGCGAGCGGCACCTCGTTCCGCGCAGGCTGATGGAGGAGCTGCTCGAGCGCCTCAACGACCAGATGATGGTGAAGCCGCCGGGGAAGAGGGTCTGCCGCGGCCGAATTTTCTCACCGCGCGATTATTCGATCGACATCGAACAGTGGGGCTTCTCAGAAGCGGTCGGCAATCTCGAAGAGCAATATGGCGACGACTGAACGAAAGCTGCGGGTCGCGGCGATCGGCGATCTTCACGTTAGGGAGGATAGCGTCGCACCCTATCGCGAGCTGTTCACCGAAATCTCCGGCGTCGCCGACGTGCTCGTGCTGTGCGGAGACCTCACCAATTTCGGCAAGACTCGGGAGGCGGAGATCCTCGCGGAGGACATCCGGTCCTGTTCGATCCCGGTCGTCGGCGTCCTTGGCAACCACGATTACGAATGCGGCCAGCCCGAGAAGGTCTGCTCGATGCTCCACGAGGCGGGCATGACCGTGCTCGACGAGCAGGCAATCGAGATCGAGGGCGTCGGGTTTGCCGGCGTGAAGGGTTTCCTCGGCGGCTACGGCCGCGGTGAGCTCGCTCCGTTCGGCGAGCCGATCGTCAAGGCGTTCGTCGACGAGGTGCTGAGCGAGGCGCGCAAGCTCGAAAACCAGCTTCGCACCTTGCGTACCGAGCGCAGCGTTGCCGTCCTTCATTATTCGCCGATTGTCGGAACCATCGAAGGCGAGCCGCCCGCGATCTACCAATATCTCGGCTCCCAGCGCCTGTGCGAACCGATCGACCGATTCGACCATGTGAAGGCCGTCGTCCACGGCCACGCGCACCACGGCACATACGAAGGCCGCACCCCGCTCGGAAAACCGGTCTACAATGTCGCTCAGTTCGTCTTGAAGCCGCTCTTCGGCAAGCAGTACACGGTCCTCGAAATTTAGGCCTTGCCCTCGCCCGGAATAGGTGTCGGCGTATCGAGCGCCTCGATCACGTAAAGCCGCTTCACCAGCACATAGCTCACCACCGCAAGCGGAGCCGCGAGCAGGATCCCGAGGAAGCCGAACAGCAGGCCGAAGGCGAGCAATGCAAAGAGGGTGATGACGGCGGGGATTTCGACAGAGAATTGCTGGATGACGGGCTGGATCAGATAGGCTTCGACATGGTGGACGACGACGTAAAGTCCGGCCACCCAAAGCGCGAGCTCCGGTCCCTGGACCAGGGCCACCATGATCGCCGGGATCGAGGAGGTGATCGCGCCGGCATAAGGAATGAACTCGAGAACTCCGGAAATGAGGGCGAGCACGAGCGCCGACGGGACGCCGAGCAGCCACAGGCCCGCGAAGGTCAGCACGAAGATGGCGATCATCGCCCACAGCTGTCCCTTTAGCCACAGCCTGAGGGCGCGGTCGGATTCCTTCATGGCTTCCGCGACGAGCTTGCGCCGCGCCGGCGGTACCAGCTTGACGAGGCCGATGCCGTAGAGCCGCGGCTGCGCTGCAAGGAAGATTCCGCCGAAGAAGACGATGAGGAAGCTCGCGACGCTCAGCGTCACGAAGGAGATGAAGCTCTTCAAGTTCGACCCGATGAGACCGCCGGTTTGGGCGCTCCGGATGGTGGCGCTGGCGGGATGACCAACCCCGAGGGTGCCGAGCCGTGCGTCGATCATCTGCGCTGCCCTCGGCAAGGTGTCGGCGAGCTGCTGATACTGGGCGCTCACCTGCGATCCGATCGACCAGGCAACGCCTCCGATGACGCCCACGATCAACAGCACCGAAGACAGCACCGCCAGCCGCTCAGGAAAGCGCAGATACTTTTCGAGCACGTCGGAAATGGCCCGGAAGATCGTCGCGATCATCACCGCGCCAAAGAGGAGGGCCAACACGTAGCGAAGCTGCCAAAGGAGCAACGCAAGCGCCGCGAGCCCGATGACGATCAGCGTCCGACGCACGAAACGGCTGTCACCACTCTCTGGAGCATCGGTCACGCGCCCACAGCGCGCTCCCGCGTCCTGCGGTTCCAAAAAGGGGGCTAAGCCGTTGGCCAGCTCTCGAGGATTTCGACGAGGCGCGACAGCCAAGCGTTGGTCTGATGGCCGTCGACTACGCGGTGGTCGATGGTGAGCGTCACATAAGCCATTGGATGGATCAGCATCGCGTCCCGCCCGTTCACCGTACGCACCACGACCCGCTTCTGGAGCTTGCCGACGCCCAGGATCGCTGCCTGTCCCTGGTGGAGGATGATGGGGGCGGCGAGCAGGGAGCCAGACACACCGTGATTGGAGATGGTGAAGCTTCCGCCCGACACGTCCGACCGGTCCAACTTTCCATCGCGCGCACGGCCGGTGAGGTCGTCGAGCCTCGCGCCGATCTGCTCGAGGCTTAGGCTACCGCAGTCCTTCACGACGGGCACGACGAGGCCCTTCTCCCCGAGCGCGGTCCCGATGCCGATGTCGATCGTCGGGGAGACGGCGATACGGTCTTTCTCCCAGCGGCCGTTGATTGCCGGCGCGACTGCCATCGCTTCGGCGGCGGCTTTGACGATGTAGGCCGTGTAGCTGAGCTTTACGCCGCGTGCGGCCATCGCCGCTTTGTGGGCGGCGATTGCGGAAAAGTCGGCTTCGAAAACGGCAGTCACGTGGGGCTGCTCGGCGACCGCTCGCGCCATGTTCTCAGCGATGGCCAGGCGCATTCGGCCGTGCGGAATGTCCTGCGGATTGAACTGCCGCGACTGGGCCGTTGAAGGCTCGCCCACACTGACCACGGTGGCTGACGCAATTGCGCGGTCGATGTCCTCACGGGTTACGCGGCGGTTGCGGCCGGTGCCGACGATGCGTGACGGGTCGATGCCGTTCTGAAGGCAAGCGCGGCGGACGGAAGGACTGAGGCGGGTCTCAACGTCGTTCCCCGGCGCAGGTCCAGGAGCGCCGAAAGGCGCTTCATTGCGAACTTCAGCAACAGACTTCGCCGTCTTCGTCTCGGCCTCCGCCGGGAAATCGTTCGTCTCGATACGCGCCAGCAGCGCACCGGGCACAGCCTCCGCATCAGTGTCGAGCACAATCTCCGCCAACACCCCCGCAGCCGGCGACGACACCTCCTGCGTCACCTTATCGGTCTCGAGCTCGACCAGCGGATCATTCTCCGCCACGGCATCGCCGACCGCCTTCAGCCACGCGCGGACGACGGCTTTCGTACCCTCCTGCTCGTCGGGAACCCGAACTTCGATCAACTTTAGAACCCCACCAGCCGCTCGATCTCGACGCGGATGCTCGCCGGAGAGGGAAGCGCCGCTTCCATCAGCTTCGGATGATGCGGGCTCGGGATATCCGGCATGGTGACCCGCGCAAGCGGCGCGTCGAGGTCGAGGAAGGCTTCGTCCGCGACCACCGCAGCGATCTCCGCGCCGAAACCGCCGGTTCGAAGGTCTTCGTGCACGATCAGGCAACGGCGCGTGCGACGAACGCTTTCGAGGACCGTTTCCTTGTCCCAAGGCTGTAGCGTCCGGAGGTCGATCACGTCCGCGCTAAAGCCCTCCGCCGCAGTCTCGCAGCGCGGCACCATCGCGCCCCAGGTCACGATGGTGATCTCGTCACCTTCGCGCGTCTTCTTTGCCCGGCCGAACAGTAAGACATAATCGTCGCCCGGCCACGGCCGCCGTGCCCAGCTGTCGTCGAGCATCGCGCGATGCTCGAAAAACAGCACCGGATCGTTCCCGCGCAAGCTTCCACGGAGCAGACCGACGGCGTCCTCGGCGTTCGATGGCACCGCGACCTTCCACCCCGGATTGTGCACGAACTCGACCTCGTTGGTCATCGAATGCCACGGATCGCCGCACTTGAAGAAGCCGCCCGGCACACGAAGCACCATCGGAGCCGCAAAGCGGTTGTGTGTGCGCCAACGCATCGTCCCGCAATCGTGGATCTGCTCCGTCGCCGGCTCGGCATATTTGCGGAACTGGATTTCCGGCACCGGCATCAGCCCCGCGAGCGCCATGCCGACCGCGCGGCCGACGATCCCTTCCTCATTGAGGCTGGTATCGAACACCCGCTCCTGCCCGAACTTCTCTTGCAGCCCGAGCGTCACTGCGTGGACGCCGCCTTTGGGCCCAACGTCCTCGCCAAAGGCCAGCGCGCGCGGATTCGCCTCCAGTTCCTGATCGAGCACGCGGCGGATGGCGGTGACCATATTGATGCGCTGACCGGAAGGCTCCGGCTGGTCGGTCGATCGCGGGATCTTGTAGCCGCTGTTCCAGAGGCCGCCGACCTGCTGCATCTCGCCTTCGTAGAAGACGTTGCTGGTGACCTCTTCGGGTGCCGAAACGCCACGCGCTTCGGCCTCGGCGACTGCCGCCTGCACCTGCCAGCAAGTCTCGCGCTCGAGGTCAGCCCATTGCTCGTCGCCGATCTGGAACCGCGAGACATGCTTTTTGAGCTTCGGAAGCGGGTCGCGCGCCCATTCCGCGGCGATCTGTTCCTCACTCTTGTAAGCCTGCGTGTCCTGCGCACTGTGGCCTTCCAGGCGGGGCACCGTCAGGCGCAGCAGCGCCGGCGAACGATGCTGTCGCACGTGGCTGACGGCACGATCAACCAGCGTCGCGGCCTCCGCCGGATCAGTTCCGTCGCCATTGAAGATCGTGAGGCCGGTGAAGTTCGCGAGGTTTGCGGCGATGTCCTTGCCCGGCGTCTGATATTCGGATGGAACCGAGATACCGTAGCCATTGTCCTCGATAGAGATGAGCAATGGCAACTTTTGTGTCGTTGCAATAGTTAGCGCAGACCAAAATCCGCCGGTAGCGCAGCTGGCATCGCCGCCGAGCACCACGGAAATGGCGTCGAGCGGCCCTTCCTTGAGCACATGGTTCTTGTAGACTATCGCCTGCGCCCAGCCCGCCGCCGGCGTATATTGCGCCCCTACCCCGCCGCACATCGGAAGCGCGTGAGCGCCGCCGGGGTTCGGATAATTGAAGACGACGCCGATATCGCGCCCGTTCGAGTAGCCGCCCGCGAGGCCCATGCCGGAGCCCAAGCGCATCCGCAAGCTCCACGCCGAGTGCAAGAAGCACCGGACGCGACCGGTAATAGCCGAAGACGCCGTCGCCGTCCTTCAGCTCTAGCCCCAGCAGCACCTGCGCCATGTCATGACCGCGCGCGCTGAACTGGTAGAGGACCTTCTTCGCCGGAACGAGCTCCTCTTCCTCAATCCGGTCCATCTCCCTGCTGGTGAGGACCAGCCTTACGACCTCGCGCCAATTCACTTCGGCGGATACCTTCCCGGGGTCGCGATCGGCCATGGTCAGGCGTCCATCGCCTCGACCACGGCCGCGATAAATCGGTCGAGCGCCGCATCGCTCATGCCGACGACGTTGAAGCGGCCGGACTCCGCCATGTAGATCGCGTGGTCGGAACGCAGCTTCAGCACCTGCTCCTTGCTCAGCGGCAGCATCGAGAACATGCCGAACTGACGGCCGATAAAGGCGAGCCGCGGATCGGCGGCGGCGATGCGTTGGCGGACGGCATTGATCCGGTCGCGCATGGCGGCGAGTTCGACCAGCCAACGCTCCTTCAGTTCGGGATCCTCGAGGACGATGCGGACGCAGGCGGCGCCATGGTCGGGCGGCATCGACCACATCTCGCGCGCGATCTGGTATACGAGCATCATCGCGTTTGCGGTCGTTTCGCGCGACGGGCTCTTGATCCACAACGATCCGACGCGATCGCGATAGACGCTGAAATTCTTGTCGCAGCTCTGCGCGATGATGACCTCATCGCAGGTGTCGAGCATCAGGCGAACGCCGAACGCATCCTCATCGAGGCCGCGTCCGAAGCCCTGATAGGCGATGTCGACGAACGGGATGAGCCCGCGCTCGGCCACGACCTTGGCAACCTCGCGCCATTGCTCCGCGTCTAGGTCCGCGCCGGTCGGATTGTGGCAGCAGCCGTGAAGGAGTGCGATGTCGCCCGGCTCGCCCGAGCGCAAAGCGTCGAGCATGTCCTCGAAACGAACCGAGCCCTGTCCGCGCTCGTAGAAGGGATAATCGACAGCGCTCAGGCCCACGGCGCGAATGATCGGAGGGTGATTTGGCCAGGTCGGACCGCCCACGAAAACGCGTGCCTGCGGGTTGGCCGCCGCGAGAAGCTCGAAACCGAGCCGGAGCGCGCCGCAGCCGCCCGGCGTTTGAAGGCCCGCAATACGATCATCGCCGGCATGTTCGCCAAGCACGATCGGCCGAAGCATTTCGGCAAAGCGCTTGTCGCCCGCGCTTCCGAGATAGGACTTGCTCTCCTGCGTCGCGTTCAAGCGGCGCTCGGCCTCCTTGATGACCTTCAGGATCGGCGTGTTGCCCGCGCCGTCACGGAAAACGCCGACGCCGACGTCGATCTTGTCGGGACGCGGATCGGCGTTGACGAGGCCGATCAGCGCAATGAGCGAGTCGCCATGAACGGTCGGAAGATCGGCAAGGCCGCGGGGCTTCGCGTCGGTGGTCGTTAGCATGGAAAAGCGATTAGCTAAGTTACGCGTCGTAATCCACAGCCACGCCGTCCCCGAGAGGTACCGACTGGCACGTGAGCACGTAACCGTCAGCGACCTCTTCATCCGTCAGCCCGTAATGGACCGCCATCTCGACCTTGCCCTTTGTCACCTTGGCGCGGCAGGTGGCGCAGACGCCGGCCTTGCACGCGAACGGAGCGGGAAGGCCCGCGGCACGTGCGCTGTCGAGGATGTTTCCGGCGGTAAACGGGACGCGCCGTGTTCGGCCGTCGAGCGTGACGGAGACGCTAACGCCTTCCGCCTCCGTCTGAAGCTGAGCCATCTCGCGCGTGATAGCGTCCGCGGGCCGGTCAGCCGTGAAGCGCTCGATGTGGATCCGCTCCTTCGGGACGTTGCCGTCGAGCAGCGCGCCTTCCGCCGCATCCATCATCGGCCCGGGACCGCAGATGAACCAGTCGTCCACATCCTTCGCGTCGGGCACCAGCGCCGGAATCGCCTCGTCCAGCCGCTCGCGATTGAGCATTCCGTTGAACAGCTCGATGTCCTGCTCCTCGGCATCGAGGAAATGATAGATTTCGAGCCGCCCGAGATATTTGTCCTTCAGCGCCGCGAGCGCTTCCAGGAAGATGATCGAGCTGCTGTCGCGATTGCCGTAGAGCAATGTGAAGCGGCTGTTCGGCTCATATTTGAGCGTCGTCCGGATGAGCGACATCACCGGCGTGATTCCGGATCCGCCGGCGATGCCCACGAGATGGCGCGACTTGGAGGGGTCGAACTGCGTGGTGAAGCTGCCATGCGGCGGCATCACGTCGAGCTTATCCCCGGGCTTCAGCCGATCGCCGACCCAGTTCGAAAAGAGGCCTCCGCCGATCCGCTTGACTGTGACCATCCAGTCCTGCGCGTCCGGGGTGGTGCACAACGAATAGTTACGACGCACTTCCTC
Source organism: uncultured Alphaproteobacteria bacterium (assembly GCA_963831485.1). Lineage (GTDB taxonomy): Bacteria > Pseudomonadota > Alphaproteobacteria > Sphingomonadales > Sphingomonadaceae > Sphingomicrobium. The sequence continues at coordinate 29,394 of CAWHQE010000013.1, read as the reverse complement.
GCCGTCGATCGTCGCGCGGAGCGTCAGATGCTGCCCCGCGCGAAAGGAGAACCGCTCGCGCAGCTCCGGCGGAATCTCGAAGCGGATCGAATTGGCTTCGCTGGTCTCGGGAACGACCTCCGCAACGCGGAGCGCGTGGAAGTGCTCGGCCATGCGCGGGCGTTAAACTACCACTTGGCGTCGGGATAGGTGCGCGGAAGGAACTGCATCACCGCGAGCAGGTGGCCAAGATGTTCGCTATGATGGCCGCGGCGGCCGCCGAGGATGGGCCGCTGGTCCGCGGGCGCTTCGAGCTGCGCTTGCGCGAGCACGGCTGCGATTGCGGAGCGATATTCTTCTTCGAATGTGCGCGGATCGACCGCGATCGCTGCGTCGATCGCCGCATGAAGCTCTTCATCCACCTCGAACAGCTCCGGAACGAAGCGCCAGTTCCAATCGAGCCCTTCCGCCATGCGCCGCGCGCTCTCTTGCGTGCCGTCGCCTAGGCGAATGGTCCATTCCGACGCGAGGTCCCGATGGTAAGCGACCTCCTTCACGGCCTTGTGCGCGAACTCGCTGAGGAATTTGTCGCTCGATTGCTGCAACCGCTGAAGCAGCATGTGCTGCCAGGTCGTGTAGAGCAGGTGCCGGGCGATCGTCTGCGCGAAATCCCCGTTTGGCTGTTCGACAAGCAGGCAATTGCGGAAGTCGAGAACGTCGCGGTGAAAAGCGAGTTGGTCGCCGTCCCCCGCTTCATCCAGCAGCAGCGTCGCCTGGCCAATCAGATCGAGCGCGAGGTTCGCAAGGCTGATGTCGACCTCGAGCACAGGCCCGTGCCCGCACCACTCGCTAACCCGCTGGCCCAGCACGAGGGCATCATCGCCGAGGCGGAGCAGGTATTCGCTGCGGGCAGAGAGCTGTTCCCCATCGGAGGCCGGAGCCCAGGAGCGCGCAAGCGCTGCTGTCGAAGCACCCTGGACCCCGGCCTTCGCCGGGGAACGCGGCGTCATATGTGCTTCACCTCGTCCGGGATGTCGTAGAAGGTCGGGTGGCGGTAGATCTTGCTTTCCGCCGGCTCGAACAACTCGCCCGCCTGCTCAGGGTCGCTCGCGACGATCTCTGCCGACGGCACGACCCACAGGCTCACTCCTTCGAGCCGCCGCGTGTAGGTGTCCCTCGCGTGGGCGAGGGCGAGCTCCGCGTCAGGAGCATGAACGCTGCCAACGTGGCGATGCGAAAGCCCACCCTTAGAGCGAACGAAAACTTCCCAGAGAGGCCAGTCACTGCTCACGCCGCCTTCCTTTGCTTGCGCTTCGCCTCGTGCGCCGCGGCGGCATCGCGGATCCACGCGCCATTCTCCCAAGCCTCGCGGCGCGCCTTCATTCGTTCCTTGGCGACCGGTCCTTCGCCGCGCACCACCGCATAGAACTCCTCCCAGTCGATCTCGCCGAAATCGTAGCCGCCCTTTTCCTCGTTCCATTCGAGGCCCGGGTCCGGAACCTTGAGGCCGAGGAAGTCCGCCTGCGGGACGGTGATGTCGACGAACTTCTGGCGAAGCTCGTCATTGGTCTCGCGCTTGATCCGCCAGCGCATCGACTGCGCTGTGTTGGGCGAATTCTCGTCGGGCGGTCCGAACATCATCAGGCTCGGCCACCACCAGCGGTTCAGTGCATCCTGCGCCATCCGCTTCTGCTCCGCCGTGCCCTTCGCAAGCGCAATCATGATCTCGTAGCCCTGGCGCTGGTGGAAACTCTCTTCCTTGCACACCCGCACCATGGCTCGGGCGTATGGGCCGTAGCTGGTGCGCTGCAGCGGCACCTGGTTCATGATCGCCGCGCCGTCGACCAGCCAACCGATCGCGCCGATGTCTGCCCAGGTCAGCGTCGGGTAATTGAAGATGGTCGAGTATTTGGCTTTGCCGCTGTGGAGCGCCTCGATCATCTGCTCGCGGCTCGTGCCCAGCGTCTCCGCCGCGCAATAGAGATAGAGCCCGTGCCCAGCCTCGTCCTGCACCTTGGCGAGCAGGATTGCCTTGCGCCGAAGGGACGGCGCGCGGGTGATCCAGTTCCCTTCGGGCAGCATACCAACGATTTCCGAATGCGCATGCTGGCTGATCTGCCGGGTGAGCGTCCGCCGATAGGCCTCCGGCATCCAGTCCTTGGGCTCGATGAAGTCGTCCGCCGCGACCCGAGCCTCGAACGCTTCGAGGAGCTTGGGGTCCTCGAGATTCTCGATCTTGGCCGTCTTCTGTAGTTCGGTCGTGTACATGCCGCCCGATGTAGCCATTGCGACGGCGCGGTTCAAATCGCGTGACTGCGGCTTTTCTGCTAGGACGCGAAGCGGCTCAAGCGGCCAGTCCCCGTAGCGTCTGCACTCTCAGCCAATGAGCCTCGATCTCGGGGGATAGGATATGGCTACGACTTTGGCTGGACGTGCGGCGGGGCACTTGTGGGGCTGGATCCTGGCACGTGGGATTCTCGCGCTGCTGCTGGGCGTACTCGCGCTGAAATGGCCGCTGGGAACGCTTTTCGCCTTTACCTTACTCTTCGCCGCCTACGCGTTCGTCGATGGCTTCGCGTCCCTGATTGGCGGCCTTCAGGCGGGTAGTGCGGGCAATCGACGAGGCGCCCTAGTCCTCGAAGGAATCCTGGGAATTGCCGTCGGTGTTCTTTTCTTCGCGATGCCGCTCGTTTCGACGTTCACCTATGCGTGGGTGACAATCGTCCTCCTCGCCTTCTGGTCGGTGATGTCGGGCTTCTTCGAGATCGCCGCGGCCATCCGGCTGAGGAAGGAGATTAAGGGAGAATTCCTCATGTTCCTCTCGGGCGTCTTCTCAATCCTCCTGGGATGCGCGATCGCCTATTACGTGCTGCGAAATCCCGCGGTAACGATCCTGTCCGCCGCGTGGCTGATCGCGATCTACGCGCTGGCTTCCGGAGTCGTGCTCGTGGTGCTGGCCTTCAGGCTAAGGAGCCTCACTAAATGATCGAGCCGCCAAGCGTCCGCGAATAACCGGTGAATTCGGCGACGGTGCGCCCGTCGTCCGTCCGCACCGCGACGCGGGTGACGCCAGCGCGGCCCTCGCGTGCAACCTCGGTTGCTTCGGCGATCAGCGTTTCGCCCTCGCTGACTTTGTCGAGGAAGACGATCGAGGCCTGCGCGGCAACGCTCGCGTGGTTTGCGCCATTGCAGGCATAAGCGAACGCCGTGTCCGCAAGCGCGAAGATCATCCCGCCGTGCGCAATCCCGTGGCTGTTGAGCATGTCGGGACGGACCACCATCGAGACGCGCACATAATCCTCTCGGGCTTCCTCGATCTCGATGCCCCACGCGGGCCCGGTTCCCTCGCCTGCGAGCATTGCATGCGCGACGCGTTTCGCGAGTTCGTTTGCGTCCACGGCCCCTCCTTCGCTAGGCGGCAGGCATGGCTTACGAGACCATCGACTTCAAGACGGACGGCCCGGTCGCCCGCATCACCCTGAATCGCCCCGATCGGCTCAACAGCTTCACCGTCCAAATGCACAACGAGCTCCGCGACGCTCTCGCGAGCCTCGGGGAAGCACGCGTCGTCGTTCTTACGGGCGCGGGCAGAGGTTTCTGTGCAGGCCAGGACCTCAACGACCGCGCCGTCGCGCCCGGCGAAACCGTGGACCTCGGCGAAACCGTCACCCAATGCTGGAACCCGTTGGTGCGTATCCTGACCTCGCTCCCACAGCCCGTGATCGCGCGCGTGAACGGAGTCGCCGCAGGGGCCGGAGCGAATATCGCGCTCGTGTGCGACATCGTCGTTGCCGCCAAGTCAGCGAAGTTCATCCAGAGCTTCTCCGCGATCGGCCTTATTCCCGATAGCGGTGGAACTTGGGTTTTGCCGCGTCTTGTCGGGCAGGCACGTGCACTCGGATTGGCGCTGACAGGAGAGCCCCTGCCGGCGGAGAAAGCCGCCGAATGGGGCCTGATCTGGAAAGCTGTCGACGATGAAACTCTCGACTCGGAAGTCGATGCGGTCGCGAACAAGCTCGCCTCGCTTCCTCCGCTCGGTCTTGGTGCGATCAAGGACATGATCCGCACCAGCTGGCAATGCAGCCTCGACGAGGAGCTGGAACGGCAAGCCGGCGCGATGCGCCGACTCGGCTTTACCGAAGATTATCGCGAGGGTGTCGCCGCCTTCCTCGAGAAGCGCGCTCCCAAGTTCGTCGGTAGGTAAGCATGGCAACGACCACAATCGAATACCGCGTGCTCCCGGGCACGCGCGCCTCCGTTGGCCGCAGCGGGAATCACCACGTCATCGCGGATCGGCCTGAAGGGATGTTCGGCGGAATGGGGCTCGGTTTCAATGGCGGCGAATTGCTCGCGCTCGCGATCGGCGGTTGCTTCTGCAACGACATGCAGGCGATCGCCGATCAGATGGGCGTGAGGATCGCGCAGTTGAAGGTCAGCGTGGATGTCGATTTCGGCGGCGATCCGACCCGAGCGACCGACGCCCGGCTCACCGTAGAATGCACGCTCGCTGATGGCTCCGACCCGGCCCAGCTGATCGAGCGCGCAAAGGCGGATACGACCATCGGCAATTCGCTACGCGACGGAATTCCGGTGAACATCAGCGCAGCTTGAGGGCTGCAACTCTCAAGCCCGATGCCCGTTACGCTCCCCGATCAAGAAACAGGAGGCGCGTGTGCTTGGCACCATCCTTATTATTTTGCTTATCCTGCTGCTCATCGGCGCGGTCCCGCGCTGGGGCTACAGCAGGAGCTGGGGCTACGGCCCCTCGGGCCTGCTCGGCCTGATCCTCATCATCATCGTTGTTCTGGTGCTCTTGGGGCGCCTCTAGCGCTCGGCACCGGCCCTTTCGGCGAAGCGCCACGCCGCCTGCGCAAGCATCGGCACGCGCTTCGCCATCTCCTCCGCATTGGCGTGTGACGCGGTCCCATCCCTCACGCGTTTCTTGATGCCTTGCACAATCCCCGCGAGGCGGAAGAGGTTGTAGGCAAAGTACCAGTCGAGCTCGCCGGCGACGGGCACTCCCGAGCGCTCCGAATAACGGTCGGCGATCTCGCCAAGCGTTGGGATGCCGAGTGAAACCAGATCCAATCCCCCAAGCCCCGCCCCGCCTTCCGGCGGCATCGCCCATTGCATCGCGAGGTACGAGAAGTCCGCCAGAGGATCGCCGAGCGTCGCCAGCTCCCAGTCGAGCACCGCCGTCAGCGTTCCGTCGCCGTCGAACAGCACATTGTCGATTCGGTAGTCGCCATGCACGATCGACGTCCGCGACTGCGCCGGGACGCTGTCCGGAAGGAAAGCGATCAGACGCTCCATGTCGGGAAGATAGTCCGTCTGAGAATCCCGATATTGCCGTGTCCAGCGCATCACCTGGCGCTCAAAATAATTGCCGCTCTTGCCGAAGTCGCCGAGACCCGCCTTCTCGGCATTGATGGTGTGAAGATCGGCGAGCGTGTCGATCAGCTGGTCGTACATGCCGCGGCGAGTAGCCGGATCGAAATCCGGAAGCGCGCCATCGGCGTAGGACCGGCCCCTGGCGAGCTCCATTACGTAGAAGATCGCCCCGATGACGTCCTCGTCGGTGCACACAGCAAACGGTTCAGGAACAGGAAAGCTCAACGGAAAGAGCGCCGAAAGCAGCCGGAACTCGCGGTCCACCGCATGAGCACTCGGAAGCAGCGATCCGAATGGTTTCCGGCGAAGCACATATTCGCCGGATGCCGCGGTCAGCCGATAGGTCGGGTTGGACTGGCCGGACGGAAATTTCTTCAGCTCGAACGGGCCGCCGAAGCCTTCGACATTCGCTTCCAGCCAGCGGCCGAGCGCGACCTCGTCGATCAGCCGCTCGCTCACTTGTGCTTCTTGAGCTCCAGCCGGGCAATCGCGCGTCTATGCACCTCATCCGGTCCATCCGCGAGGCGCAGGGTCCGGATCGACGCATAAGCCCGCGCAAGCCCAACATCGTCGGAGACGCCCGCTCCGCCGAACGCCTGGATCGCGTCGTCGATCACCTTCAGCGCCATCAGCGGTGCAGCGACCTTGATCATCGCGATCTCGCCCTGCGCCGCCTTGTTGCCCGCTCGGTCCATCATGTCCGCCGCCTTGAGGCACAATAGCCGAGTCATCTCGATGTTGATCCGCGCGTTGGCGATCCGCTCTTCCCACACGCCCTGCTCCGCGATCGTCTTGCCGAAGGCGACGCGCGACTTCAGCCGCTTCACCATCGCGTCGAGCGCCTCCTCCGCGGCGCCGATGGTGCGCATGCAATGGTGGATCCGCCCCGGTCCCAGACGCCCCTGCGCGATCTCGAAGCCCCTGCCCTCACCGAGTAAAATGTTCGATGGCGGCACGCGCACATTCTCCAGCCCGATTTCCATGTGCCCGTGCGGCGCGTCGTCATAGCCGAACACCGGCAAGTGCCGCTCGATCGTGATCCCCTCCGCGTCCAGCGGCACCAGGATCATGGACTGCTGCTTGTGGGTGTCAGCCGACGGATCGGTCTTGCCCATCAGGATCGCGACCTTGCAGCGAGGATCGCCCGCCCCGCTCGACCACCATTTGCGGCCGTTGATCACATATTCGTTGCCGCGAAGCTCGATGCTGCACCGGATGTTCGTCGCGTCGGAGGAAGCGACGTCAGGCTCGGTCATCAGGAAGGCCGAGCGTATCTCGCCGTCCATCAGCGGCCGCAGCCACTCGTCCTTCTGATCGCGCGTGCCGTAGCGGTGCAGAACCTCCATGTTGCCGGTGTCGGGCGCGGAGCAGTTGAACGCCTCCGACGCCCAGCCGATGCGGCCCATCTCCTCCGCGCAGAAGGCATATTGGAGGTTGGTGAGGCCCGGCCCGTCGAATTCGGAGCTGTCGTCGACCTGCGCGCCGCCATGCGACGGCGGCATGAACAGGTTCCACAGGCCCTCTGCGCGCGCCTGCTGCTTCAGCTCCTCGATGACCGGAAGCGATTTCCAGCGCTCGCCTTGGCTCTGCTGTGCCTCGTAGAAGCGGATCCGCGGGCGGACCTGCTCGTCCATGAAGGCGCGGACCCGGTCACGCCATTCCGTCTCAGCTGTGCCGAGGCTGAAATCCATGCGCGCACCGCTACCAGCAAGTGCCCGCGGTGGCTATGAGCAGGCGGATGGGCAGGCTTTCGGGCAAGGTCGCGATCGTCACCGGGGCGGCGTCGGGGATCGGCAAGGCGACGGTCGAGCTGTTCCGGCGTGAAGGAGCGGCTGTCGTCGGTGCCGATATCGCTGGGAGTGCCGACGTGCGCATGGACGCCGGCAACGAAGGGCACGTCCGGGATCTCCTCGAGCAGGTCGCGCGCGAGCATGGCGGGATCGACATCTTCTTCGCCAACGCCGGCATTTCCGGTGGCTGGGCAACGATTTCAGAGCAGACCGCCGAGGATTGGACCGAGATCCTGCGAGTCAACCTGATCGGCCCATTCCTCGCGATCAAACATGCCGCGCCCCTCATGATGCAGCGCGGCGGCGGATCGATCGTCTGCACGGCGAGCGTCGCCGGATTGCGCTCGGGCGCGGGCGGCGCGGCTTATTCAGCCTCCAAGGCCGGCGTGATCAGCTTGGTGCAAACGGCCTCCCAGCAACTCGCCGGCACCGGAATTCGCGTCAACGCCATCTGCCCCGGCCTGATCGAAACCGGCATGACGGAGCCGATGTACGAGCGTGCACGCGACCACGGGCAGGAGCACCGCATCGGCGAGTTAAACCCACTGAGACGGGGAGGCGAGCCGGACGAAATTGCGCAGGCGGCGCTGTTCTTGGCGTCGGACGAGGCGAGCTACGTTAACGGCTCGGCGCTGGTGGTGGACGGCGGTCTAGCAAGCAGCCACCCCGAAGCGCGAACCTATAAGCTGAGGATGCTCTAAACCCCCCTTGCTTCGGGTAGCGGGTGGATGCGCGAAGCGCGTTATGAAAACTTCGACCCGTTGCAGATGAGGTGGATGGCTCCCGCTCACGGCATCTAAAGTGCCAAAGTGTGGACGCTATCGAGCGACCACGAGCCAAGAACCACCCGTCATGGATATTAGCACGATCGCTCTGGATTTGGCCAAGAGCGTTTTCCAGGTGCACCGCATTGATGCGTCGGGGGCGGTCATCGTCCGCAAGACGCTCCGACGTCCACAGGTGCTGCCATTCTTAGCCAGGCTGTCGCCGTGCCTCGTCGGCAACGAGGCGTGCGGCACCCCGCATTGCTGACTGAGCATTGATGCCCGCTGCAGCGATTTAAGCTTTCCATCCAAAGCTGTCGTTCGACTCAATCGCCCGCGACCAGCTCCGCGAATTTCGACAAGTCGATGTTGCCGCCGGAAACGACGCAGACGATCGGACCATCACCCGCTTCGCCGGTCAGGGCGGCCGCCAGCGCCAGTGCTCCCGCGCCTTCCGCCACCGTCCGCGACTTCTCGGCGATCAGGCGCATCGCGTCGCGGACCTGGTCGAGCGTCACGGTGATTGCGCCGTCGACGACCGCCTGCATCCGCTGCCACATGCGCTCGGTCACGCTCTTGCCGCCCGCACCGTCGACAAACGACGCCTCCCAGTCTGAGAACCGCCGCGGGCCGCCTTCGCGGAGCGACAAAGCGTAGGGAGCGGCAGTTTCCGGCTCGGCACCAAACAATTTAACATCCGGACGCAAAGCCTTGATCGCACTTCCGACGCCGGTAATCAGTCCGCCGCCGCCGATCGCGGCGATGACGGCCCGAACATCGGGCAAGTCCTCGAGGATCTCGAGCCCCATCGTGCCGTGGCCGGCGATGAAATCGTGATTGTCGAACGGATGGACGAAGGTACCGTCGAGCCCTTCGAACTCATGGTTCTCCGCCGCGACCCAAGCCTGCTCATACGACACCGGCACGATCTTCGCGCCGAGCGCGCGCATCCGGTCGAGCTTGGTCTGTGGCGCGGTCTCGATCGCAACCACCGTCGACGGAATCCCGAACGCGCGCGCAGCATAAGCGACTCCCTGCCCCGCATTGCCGGCGCTGATCGTCCAGACGCCCTTCGCTCGCTCCTCGTCGCTGAGGCGCGCGACGGCATTGGTCGCTCCGCGGATTTTGTAGGCGTTGGTCGGCTGCAGGTTTTCGAGCTTCAGCCAGATTTCCGGCGCATTCGGTCCGAGGTCCAGCTTTACCAGCGGCGTTCGAATGACTGTGCCGGCAACGCGTCCGCGCGCCTGCTCGATATCTTCAATCGGGATGGGCCGTACGGGTGGGATCATCATGCGCTCGACGGGCGCAGTCATGGGCGGCCTCGAGCGGAGACTCAAGCTGAAAGACTTCCACGCCGGTGCGTTCGACGGGCCGATAATGCGCAAGCAGCTGCGCAAACTCCGGATCGCGAAGGAAGAAGATCAGGATGTCGAAGTCGCCGGCCTCGGCTGCGTGGCCCGATGGGCGAGCAACGATGATCCGCTTGGGCGGGAGGCAGCGGAAGTCCTGCACCGTTTCGCCAGCGACGCGGTGGCCGAGCTCAGTCAGGCGCGGATCGGGCGATCCAAGCGCCTCGTTGCGAACGATAGCGCGCATCATCCAGAAGCCGTTGTAGCGCGACGGATAGGCAAACCCGCGCTGAAGAGTTGTGGTCCAGCCCAGCGCTGGGTCGCTCCCGATGAAGGCGACGCTATCGCCGGCATGCAGTCCGGCGACCGCATGGCCGACATCAGCAGCAGTCTGATCAGGCCGCATCGCCTGCTGCGCCGAGGTCCAGAAAGGCAGCAACAGCAACGCAGGCGCAGCGAGGGCGACAAACCGCGACCGCTTCGCTTCGGTGGTAAGAGCAGCGACAAGCGCAATTGCCGAGCAACCCACCAGCGGGACAGACTGATAGCTCCAGCCTTTGGCTTGAATGAAATAAGCCGCAGCGAAGCCTATCGCGGCGACCATGAGCGCTCCGACGAAGCCGCTCGGCTCAGTCCGAAGCGAGCGCGAATGCGCCGCCAGCAGCGCCAGGGTTGCCAAAGAGACGAGCACTGCAGGCTGGAATAGATCGAGCAACCGCTCGGCGCCCGTCACTCCGTAGGCGAGCAGGATCAAAGGCAGAGCGACTGACAAATAATCCGAAGCCCAGATAGCGAATGCCGCGGCATAGGCGATCCCGACTGCCGCCATCCCGATGGTCTCCGGGCGGAACGGCCGCCATTTCCTGCCGAGACCGGCGAGCAGCCAGAGCTCGAGCAGGATCGGCACCAGCAGGAAATAATGCTTGAGCGCAAAGCCGAGCCCCGCGCCTATTCCGACGAGCAAAGCGAGCTTCATCGGGACCGGGCGACCCGTCCGCCGCGCGCCGGTCAGCGCCGCGTAGGGCAGCGCACCGATCAGTGCGATCTGCTCGCGCTGACCGGCCTCGACCCACGGAATCACGACGAGGATCAGCGCCGAATAGCAAAGGAGCATAGTTCGGCGCGGTGCTGTCAGGGAAGGCAGGATTCGGTTTGTCGCCGCAAGCGCCAGGATCGCGAAGAACCCCATCACAATGATCAGCAGATGGTCGGATCGCAAATGGATTAGCGCCGACAGCCGATCGACCGGAACAGCCATCCAAAACCACAGCGGCGGGTTGGTCTCGATGATGTCGCGATAGAGATGGATGCCGCCACTGATCTGGTGGCCGATCCACAGTTGCCAGGCCACGTCGGATCCGACAGTGCCGGTCGCCCTCACGGCGATCACAGCCGCAACGATCGCCAAGGCGGCCAGCAGCGGCTTCGAGGTCAGCGCGGCAAGGAAGCCGCGACCGCTTCGTTCGCGAGGAATACTAGAGGCCGTCGCCATGCCGAGGGGGATAGAGAAACTTGGTAAACGCCCGCCTAAGCAGCCCCCGTCGGCGAGCTTTCAAAATAGGATTTCCGGTGTCAGGCTCTGCCTCATGAGGCCGGTCTGGAGTCGCCGTGCCAACCGACCCCGAGCGATCGCTAGTCACGAGATTTGGCCACGCACCGCGTGACTTTAGTGAATTTAAGCACGTCGCTAGAGGGAGTTTCGCCCGATCAGTTCAGCCCGTAAGCGGGCTTTCGCAACAAAACCGACCCATTTTCGAGTGAAATAGCGATGAAAACACCACAGCTTCTCAATTATGAACGCGGCCGCTGGGTCGCCGGCGACAACCCGGTCGAGATCCCGAGTGCGATCGACGGCGCACCGGTCGCGACGACGGGGTCCGGCGGGCTCGATTTCGGGGCGATGCTCCGGCACTCCCGCGAGGTCGGCGGGCCGGCGCTCCGCAAGCTGACATTTCACGAGCGGGCGCGGATGATCAAAGCGCTCGGCCTCGCGATCATGGCGCGCAAGGAGGAGCTGTACGAACTCAACTATCTAACCGGCGCGACGCGCAAGGACGGGTGGATCGATATCGAGGGCGGCGCGGGAACGCTCTTCTCATTCTCGTCCAAGGGCCGGCGCGAGCTTCCTGACGCGCTCGTGCTTCTCGACGGTCAGCTCGAGGGCCTGTCGAAGAAGGGCACCTTCGTCGGACAGCATATCTACACCCCGCTCCAGGGCACGGCGGTTCACATAAACGCCTTCAACTTTCCTGTCTGGGGAATGCTAGAGAAGCTCGCACCGACGATCCTCGCCGGCGTCCCCGCCATCGTGAAGCCGGCGTCGGCCACGGCCTACCTGAGCGAGGCCGCGTTCAGGATCATGATCGCGGCGAACGTGCTCCCAGCCGGCGCGATTCAGCTGATCGTCGGCGGCGTCGGCGACCTGTTCGATCATCTCACCGGCCAGGACGTCGTCAGCTTCACCGGCTCTGCCCATACGGCGCTTAAGCTCAAGTCACACCCGACGGTCGTTCGCGAATCCGTGAGGTTCGTGGCGGAGCAGGACAGTCTCAATGCCTCGCTGCTGGGGCCCGACGCTGCGCCCGGCGCCCCCGAATTCGACCTGTTCATCAAGGAAGTCGCGACCGAGATGACCGTGAAGGCGGGGCAGAAGTGCACCGCTATCCGCCGTGCCATGGCGCCCGGTCAATATCTCGACGCCGTGGAGCAGGCGCTCGCCGAGCGGCTCGCCAGGACCAAGGTCGGCGACCCGCGCGCCGAGGACACGCGGATGGGCGCGCTCGTCAGCCTCAGCCAGCGCGACGACGTCCGCGCCCGCATCCGCGAACTGGAAGCTGCCGGCGCACGCATCGTGGCGGGCGATCCCGACGCAGAGTCGCCAATTACGGGAGGAGCGTTCCTCCCGCCCGTGCTGCTTCGCGCGGATGATCCGTGGGAGACTACGGCCGTCCACGACTGCGAGCCGTTCGGGCCAGTCTCCACAATCATGCCCTACAAGGACATGGCCGACGCCATCGCGCTCGCGAACCGCGGCATGGGCAGCCTGGCGCTTTCGCTGTTCACTCATTCTCCCGACGCCGCGCGCGAATTCGTCCAGGGCGCAGCCGCCTATCACGGAAGGATGCTGGTCCTGAACCGCGACAACGCAGCGGAAAGCACGGGACACGGCTCGCCTCTTCCTGTGCTGGTCCACGGCGGTCCCGGCCGGGCCGGCGGAAGCGAGGAGATGGGCGGCGTTCGCGGCGTGAAGCACTACATGCAACGCACCGCGCTTCAGTCGACGCCGGAGATGATCGCGGCGATCAGTGAGCAATATATCCCCGGCGCGCCCAAGCACATCATCGGCGTCCACCCGTTCCGCCTGAAGATGAGCGAACTTCACATCGGTGACACGTGGAAGACCCAAAGCCGCACCGTAACACTCGAGGACATCGAGCATTTCGCCGAGTTCACCGGCGACAAGTTTTACGCGCATATGGACGAGGAAGCGGCGAAGGCCTCGCCGATCTTCGAGGGCCGCGTAGCTCACGGCTATCTCATCCTGAGCTTCGCCGCCGGCCTGTTCGTCGATCCCGATCCGGGGCCCGTGCTTGCCAATACCGGTCTTGAGAATTTGCGCTTCCTGACGCCGCTCTATCCGGGGGACGCCGTCCGGGTGGAACTCACCGTTCGTTCCAAGTCGCTGAAGTCCGAAGAAACGGGCGTCGTCCGCTGGGCGGTCGAGGTCTTCAACCAGCGCGATGAGCTTGTCGCGACCTACGACCTTCTGACCGAGAACGTGCCATAGTCGGAGGAACGGCGCTCTCCGCACGTTCGTTCTGCGGCTGGGTTTCCTCAAAGGAGAGCGACGATGAAAGTCAGCGAAGTGATGACGCACGACGTCCAGACGGTGCGTCCCGATCAACCGGTTCAGCAGGCCGCCTCCTTCATGCTCAGCGCCGACGCCGGCTCGATCCCGGTAACCGACGGCGACCGCCTGATCGGAATGATCACCGACCGCGACATCGCGGTTCGGGGCGTCGCCAAGGGCTATGGGCCCGACACTCCAGTGCGTGAGCTGATGACCGACGGGATTATCTGCGCGCGCCACGATGATGACGTCGAGGACGTCGCCAGCAAGATGAGTGAAGCGCGGGTCCGCAGGCTCGCAGTGATCGACGATCAGGAGCGCCTCTGCGGTATCGTAAGCCTCGGCGACCTCAGCCGCGAGACCGACGAAGATTGCGCCGGCGAGGCGCTCGAAGGGGTGAGCCAGTCCGGAGGCTCGCACCAGCAATAGCTAGCGCGCGATCTCCTTAATCGCCTGATCGACCAGCTTCGCGTCGGTCGTGGCGTCGTGGTGCTCCGCGATGATCTTCGCGGCGGCCTTCGACGCGGCGTCGGCGGCAGCCGCGCGCAGCTGCTCGATCGCGGTGCGCTCCTCGGCGGCGATCTTGTCCTCGGCCATGCGAGTCCGGCGCTCGATCAGCGCCTCAGCATCGGTCTTCGCCTTGGCGACGATTTCGTCGGCTTCGTGCTTCGCCCGCTCCAGCATCGCTTCCCGGTCCTTGTCGATTGAAGCCGCCTTGGCCTCATATTCCGCCTTGAGCGCTTCGGCTTCCTTGCGCAGCGACTCCGCCTCGGCGAGCTGATCACGGATCAGCGCGATCTTGCTGTCGAGCGCCTTGCCGACGGCGCCCGGCACCTTCTTCCAGATGAGAAGCGCGAAGACGATCAGAACCGCGAGCGCGACCCAGCCGCCAGGGTTGAGCCAAAAGGCGGTCGGCTCTCCCGCTTCCGGCGCTTCGGCGACAGCTGCGGCGATCAACAAAGCGCTAGACATTGAACTCCGCCTTCACGGCTGCCGCCGCCTCCTTCTTGTCGACCGTCAGACCGGCCACTCGCCGCACCATTTCCTGAGTGGCTTCAGCGGCGACGGCCTCGATTTCCGCGCGAGCCGCATCGACCGACTTGCGGATCTTGGCCTGGGCAGATTCAACCTTCACACCGATTTTGTCGGCCGCGGCCTTGACCTTCACTTCCGTGTCCCGGCCGCTCTCAGCCTTGGCATCCTGGGAGATGCGCGCCGCTTCGGCACGCGCCGCATCCATCCGGTCGCGCCATGCAGCCTCCGTCTCGTCCGCGGCGACCCGCGCCTTCTGCGCGGCTTCGAGGTCGCCGGCGATTCGCTGCTCGCGCGCGTCGACGGTCGCCTGGATCTTCGGCACCATTCCCCGCGCGATCACGAAGAAGATGAAACCGAGCGCGATCGCCAGCCACAGGAGCTGTGACAAAGCGACATCGGAGAGCTGCGAAAGCTGAGGCATCCTACGCTCCTAAGAGCTAACCTTCCTTGTCGCTTAGAAAGCGAAAAGGATGAGCATCGCAACGGCGAACGCCATCAGGCCGAGAAGCTCGGCGGCGGCGAAGCCGATGTACAGGCGGCCCTGCTGGCCGTCGGACGCTGCAGGATTGCGGATCGCGCTGCTGAGGAACGAACCGAACACGTAACCGACGCCCGCTGCAGCGGCGCCGACACCGATTGCAGCGAGACCAGCGCCGATAAGCTTTGCGGAAGCGACATCCATGATTGAACTCCTTTGAAGAAACTGTGGGTTAGTGAAGGTTGACGGCCTCGCCGATGTACAGCGAGGTGAGGATTGCGAAGACGTAAGCCTGGATCGCTGCGACCAGCAGCTCGATCATGCTCACGAACATGATGAAGGCCATCGACAGGATCGTAATGCCAATGCCGCCGGCGCTATGGCTGTTCAGCGCCTGGACGACGAAGTTGCCGAAGACGTCAAGAAGCACGTGACCGGCGAACATCGCGATGAAAGGCCGGAGGCCGAGGCTGAACGGCCGGACCAGGAAGCTGATCAACTCGATCGGCGCGATGATGATCTTGAAGACGAACGGTGCGTCCTTCGGCACGAACAGTGACAGGAAGTGAAGCCCGTGTTTCCAGAACCCGACCCCAAGCACGATTGCGAAGGTGATCAGGGACATGACGCCCGTGAAGGTGAACTGCGCCGTGATCGTGAACGGGTGAGCCGGCGCGACTATGCCGAACGGCATGTTTCCGATGAGGTTCGCGAACAGCAGGAACACGAAAGCTGTGAACACCCAGGGCAGGAACTTCTTGCCTTCCGGCCCGATGCTCACATTGACCATGTCGTCGACGAAGCCGATCAGCCCTTCGACCGCGACCTGCCAGCGGCCCGGAATCAGCTCCCGCTTCATTCCGCCATACATGAAGAACCAGATCGTTCCGAGCACGATCAGCGTCCACAGAGCGCTATTCGTGAAGACGAAGGGATTGTGGTTCCCGAACGAACCGAAAATCGGCTCGATCACGAACTGGTGCATCGGGTCGATCTTGCCGCTCGCCGCCACTTTAAATCCCTAGTCCCTTTGTCCCGGAGCCTTGCTCTGGGTTCTGTTTGAAATCCGAATGACGTTCCAGACGCCGACCGCAAAACCGAGGAACAGCATCACCAGCATCAGCCACGGCTTGGTCCCGAACCAGTGATCCAGCAGCCACCCGACGATGCCGCCGCCCAGCGGGCAGCCGACGAGCTGGCCGAGGATGAGCTGGCCGGCCTGATAGCTCGCATCGGGCTGGCGTTTCGCCGTCCTCTTCGCTTCCGCCTGCTGCATGCGGTCGAGCCGCTCGTCGAGCGATTCTAACCGCGCGTCTGGTGGAAGCTTCGGGACCTCGTCGGTATCGTCCTCTGCCATGTCTCTCCCCTGTGCGTCGCCCCCGCCGAAAATCATTGGGGCCGGGCAAGGACGAGGAACATGGCGGAAAGCGGCACCGCCAAGGCGCCGCCCCTTTATGAACCGGAGTTTAGATAGTCAACCGCAGCGAACGGCTGTAGGGCGCGTCGCCATGAAATGGGCAGCCGGCTTCGCAATCGCGCTATTGTCAGCAGCCTCTGCAAGCGCGAAGCCGGTGAAGACCGAACGCGTGAGCAACGCACTCGAATTTTCCTATGAGTGGCCGCAAAAAGTCCAGGCAATCAAGGGTCTGCACGCCTATTTGAACGCGGATCTGGAGAAGGTCTTTCGACAAGCAAGCGGGGATTCCGCCGACGATCAAAAGGCGGCGCACACGGCCAGCTACCCCTTCCGCCAGCACAGCTATTCGATGTCCTGGGATTCCGAGGGCGAATCCGACCGCCTGATCTCGCTCGAGGGCGACCTCGAATGGGACAGCAACGGAGCCCATCCGAACAGCAGCACCAAGGCGCTCCTCTGGGACCGCCAGCTAGACCGGCAAGTTGCCGTGTCCGACCTGTTTCCCGCCGCCCGCGCCTTCCCGGTGCAAACCCGCGCCGCTTATTGCAAGGCGCTCGACGCGGAGCGGTTGCGCCGGCGGGAAGGAGAAAAGCTGGAAGGCGAATTCGCGGAATGTCCTCCTTACAAGGATCTCGCCATCCTGCTGGTCGACCGGAATCACGACCGCCGGTTCGACCACATATTGTTCATCGCTCCGCCCTACGTTGCCGGCCCCTATGTGGAGGGGGATTATGAAATCTCGCTTCCGGTAACGGCCAACCTCGTTGCCGCGCTCAAGCCCGCTTATCGCGGGTCTTTCCAGCCTCAGCGGCAATAATCCGGAAGCGGCACCGTTGCGGCGCCGCGTCGGCGCCACGCACCGTCGTTGAGCATGTAAGCTTCGCCTACGGCGAGCTGCGACAAGAGTTGGCAAGCCGTCGCCATTCCGGCCAGCTCGGTCGTCACATTCCGGCGTGCCGAGAGGTCGGTGTAAAGCTTGCGGCGCTTGATATTCACCGCCGACACTTGCCTCCTCAGCTCCGGAGGCGGCGTTCCGACGATCCCGAGGTAGCCGTCGTAGCGCTCCCCCACCTGCCCCGCCTGGATCGCCTGTGCGATCGCCGGAGATTGGGCCGCGACAGGCGCGGCGAACAACGCCGCACCCGCAATCCATGCGCAGCGCATCGCTCTCACGGATGCGTCGGTGCGGGCGGGAAGGCCTGCGGGTTTTGCTGGATCATCTGCTGAACGTCGGAAGCGAGCCGGACGACGACCTGCTGGCTGATGTTGACGTTGAGGTTGACGTCGATCGGCTTGTCGGGTGCCTTCACGGTGATGCAGCCGTTGAGCGATGCGACGGCGGCAATGCCGAGCGCCAGCCTGGCGGCGCCTTTCAGGGGGATTGTCACTTCTTTCCTCCGGGTGGTGGTGACTGGTTCGCGGACGGCTGCTGTGCAGCCGGCTGCGTTGTTTGCTGCTCGTTCTTGTTGGTGCTCAGGACTTCAACCTTGAGCGCCGGCGAATTGATCGGGAACGGCATGACCGGCGCGATCACCTCGGTCGGGTCCTTGAAGGCCTTCGCCATCTGGATGAGCGCCCTGAAGGGACCGTTGATGTTGACGTTCAGCCGGATCGGCAGCTTCGAGAAGACGTTGTGGACCAGCCCTGCGACGAGGCCCCGCGTCTCTCCGAGCGAGACCCCGTCGATGGTCAGTTTCGTCGCAAATTCGCCGGCGAGATCGCCGTTCAGCCTGACGATCATCGTCTTGTAGCGGATGTCGCTGAACAGATCGAAGGCGATGCCGGGCGCGAGGCCTGCCGGCTTCGTACCGATAAATTTGAGCTCGCCGCCAGGCGGCCGGGAATCGAGGCGGCCGCCGACGATGCGGCCGCCATTCTCGTCGAAGATCATCGGCAACATGCCGTCGAACGTCCCGGTGATCTCGATGCCCTGGAAGCCCAGGCTATCGACGAACTGCTTCGCGTCGAAGTTCTGAAGCTCGAACGTCAGCCGCTTCGGGCTGGGCGTTCCGAAGTTCAGAACCGTCTCGTGAAGGATGAGCTTGCCGCCCATGAACGGCCACTCGCCGCGCTCGATCCGCACCAGGTTATTGGGCAACAGCTGGTAGGTGATCGTGCCGTTGTCGACGAGGATGCCGGTGTTGATCTCCTTGACCGTTGCGATCTGGTGCGGCGCTGTCTCCATCTCGAGGAGGTTGGTGAAGTGCATGGTCGCGCTGAGGCCGGTGACCGGTCCGAATGGAGCGGCGAAGTCCATTCCTGCGGTCGAGAAATCGCCGGTCGAGGTGACTTTCCCGCCGGAGCTCCAGTTGATCCGGCCCTGCCCTCGAACCGTGCCGTTCACCAGCGCCACCACGCCTTCGGTGAGGCGGGTCAGCTGATCGGGCTGGAAGTTCGGTCCGAAGGCGACGCCGGGCACATCGAGGAGCGCATGCCCGGAATTGGTGGAGAGTTTGTGCTCAATGTCGACATTTGTGACGAGCGTGCCCGTTTGAGGCTCGTGGAGCGAGCCGGTCGCGCGGACGTAATCGCCGCCGACCGTCAGATGAACGTCGTTGCTGCGCAGCGGGTAGAAGCGCGGGTCGGAGTCCCGGTCGGATAGCATCAGGCCGCCATCAACGCTGAGCATACTCCCGCGATAACGCCATTTGCCGTTCGCCTCGGTGATCAGCATCGGCACGGTGCCGATTGTCGCCTTCGCGCCCGTGAAATTTCCGGCGAGGTTCGACCGGGCGAAGTTGCCGGTCAGGCGCGTGGCATCGAAGACGATCGGGGACTGAGGCTTACCGAGCCGCATCGCCACGTTGTTGAAGAAGAAGTTCTTCCCGCTGAGCTGGCCGTTGGATGCGGTGAGATGGAACGGCGAACTGCCGAGGCGGCCGTCGAGCACCGGCTGATTTATCCGAGCGCTCGCAACGACTGAGCCGCCCGCGCTCTTGTAGACCATCGCAGGTCCGATCGGGCAGACCGGCAGCCGGGTCGGGCCGAGCTGCAGCGTGTTCATTTGCAAATAGTTGAAGGTAACGACCGCGCAAGCGGTTCCGACGGCAAAGGCGCCGGCCTTGCCAACGCGACCCCGGATCGGAAGGCGAAGCGCTTTGACGATGCCGTTCGGGAATGGACCGTCCAGAAGCGCCACCGTGCTGACCTCGGTCGACCCTCCCGACCCCGGGCCGAAACGGACTGGTGCAAGCGCCAGCCGCTCGCCGTTCGCGCTATAGGGCGCGAGGTTGGCAACGCCGCTGAGCGGGCCACCAGGCCGCGGCTGACGAAGGATTACCGTGCCGGAGGGCAGACCGCCGCCGCCCATGTCGATCGTGCCGTCGATGCGCAGTAGCGACTTCGGCCAGTAGAAGGTGACTCCGCTGCCGCCGGAAATGCGCGCGCGAGCACCGTTCGGCCCCTTCACGTCGGCGCTCGTGATCCGAGCGGCGCCGCCGCCCGGGAAGTTGACGACTCGGATTTGTCCCGCCGCATTGAAGCGGCTCGCGGTTCTGCCGATCGCATTTCCGATACTCGACGCGACCGGCCCGATCGGCGTGCCGGCGGCCGAAGCGAGCGGCACCGTCACGCTGTCGAGCATCTTGGGATCGAGCGTTGAATTGTCGGCCGCGAATTCGCCGATGAGGTCGAATGTGCCCTTGCGCATGCCTAAATGATAGGCAGCGTTCAGACGTGTACGCTGGGCCGTCGCGGTGGCCATCCGCGACCTTTGGGCGGAGAGCTTCACGCGCCCATTCACGTCGGCGAGCGAGCCCTTATAGGTGATGTCGCCGATGAAGGCGGCCAGACCATTTGCGCCGGCGGTGAGCGTGCTGATCGCCATTCGGCCCCCGCCCTCGACGCTGGTGAAAAACTCGTTGAAGCTCGCCTTCGCATCGAACCTCGGAGCGAGTGCATAGAAGCGGCTGGCCGGGCAGACGAAGGAGCTTAACGCCAGCGGTCCGTCCACCTTCGGATGGCGCGCGACAACCGCTACTGCGAGGTTCGTATGAACTCCAATTGCCGTGCAGCGGCCGGGAGTTAGTTGCGGACTAACGACCGCGGCGTGACCCTTGAAGCCGCCGCTCAATCGGCCATTCCCCTCCAGCGCGACGCCCAGGGGCCCAAAGGGCGTCGCCAGAGAGATGCTGCTGTCGGCAACGTCGAGGACGATGTTGGGCAGCTGAAACGGCTTGTTGCTGGGCGGAGGGAGCAGCTTGTCGATCTGTCCCCAGCTCACCTTCCCATGGACCAGCCGGCCGCGAAGGCGGACTCCACGGGCAACTACGCGATAAACTCTAAAGCTCCCGTCGAGCTTCAGCCTCATCTGGATAATCGCCTTCTTGGCGATAAGGTCGGGATGCGCAGGATCGCCGATAACGAGGTCGCTGACCTGCTGCGTACGGAATCCGACCTTGTCGAGGTGATATTTAGCCTGGACGCCGCTACGTTCGAATTCGCCCTTTAGGAAATGCGTTGCGATCGGCCGTCGCTCGATCCAGACGACAATGATCGCGATGAGCATCAGCGCGAGGAGGGCTACCGCGACGTACATCGCAATCTTCGCCCACAGCGGACGTTGGACGATAACGCGCGCGCGCTCCGCCGCGCCGAGCCCCTCGTCTCGCGTCCGTTGATCCATCGGGCCTTCTAACCCTTGCCGCGCAGCACCGTTCCAGAGGCGGCATGACCTCTTCCTTCGGCGCTGGTCCTATGGTCTAGTGGCAACTGCTCGGTTGGGTCGCAAAGGAGCGGCATGAACGAGCGCGTCACCCTCAAGCAGCAGAATGATTCCCCCGGCCATCGGGCAAGGCTGCGCGAGCGGCTGTTCGAGGCTGGCCCGCGCGGTTTTCAGGATTATGAGCTAGTCGAATATCTACTCGCGCTCACGATCCGACGGATCGACACTAAGCCACTCGCCAAGCGGCTGATCCACGACTTCGGCGGGATCGGGCCACTTCTGGCTGCGAGCGCCGATACCCTGCGGCGGGAAGGGCTGAGCGACAGCGCAATCGCTGCGCTCAAAATCGCGGAAGCCACCGCCTTGAAGCTTCTCGAGGTCCGCGTCGAAGGGCAGCCGATTCTCTCAAGCTGGGATGCGCTCGGCGATTATCTCCACGCGCAGATGGCCCATCGCCGGACTGAAGAAGTCCGCATCCTATTCCTGAACGCAAAGAACATGCTGATCGCCAACGAGGCGCTGTGGGAGGGCTCGGTCGACGAAGCCTCAGTGCATATACGCGAAGTGATCGCCCGCGCGATTGCACTAGGCGCGACGGCAATCATCATCGTCCACAATCATCCCAGCGGCGATCCCACTCCATCGCAACAGGACATCCGCCTCACACGCGATCTGGTCGAGGCGGGTCGGCATATGAAGGTGACGGTGCACGACCATGTCATCGTGGGAGCGCAGGGCCGCACCAGCATGCGGGCGATGGGGCTGATTTGAAGCCGGTCCGCTAAAGCGAATTTTCACGTTCGAGCGAGGCCAGCAATTCCTGAATTCGCCCGGAGCCTACTCCTAGACGTCGCATCAACAAGATCGCCTCTGCCGCAGACAAGCCGGTAGGATGCACCTGCTCCGAGCGCGCGTAGGATATGGCCCCTGAGGTCCACTGCGGCGCACCAGGGATGAATACGGTCCACCAGTCACCCGGCGGCTTCTCCAGGACGAAGCCGAGGCACCAGCCCGCGTCCGTGGGCACCAGAACCACGTCGATCTGCGAAGCCCTTTCACCACCAAAGCCTTCGACGAGGCCACGCGCCATCCGCCACTGTGGGAGGATACCGAGGATGCTGTTTTCGAGTACCGAATAGGTCGCTCGGCCGAGGCGGGTCCGCGCCAGCAAACCGGCGATGAGGCAAACCAGAACCAGCGCCGCGATCGCAACCAGTGTGCCGAGCGCAACTCCGCCGATCGTTCGGACGCCGATCATATTGACAACCGGTTGGGCCAGCCGCTTCGCGACCTTCAGCGCCTTGCTCAAGAGAAACAAAATCAGGACCAATGGCAGCAGGAAGAGGACACCGCCTGTGATGATCGTTCGGGCCCCTTCGAATTTCGTGCTCATCATCGCTAGCGACTAGGACGATCGTCGGAATCCGCCATCAATGATATTGCCCGTCTGGGCATGCGAATTCCCTTAGGGCGTCGATGGTGATTTGAAGGTCAGCACCGGCTCTGCTAGCCGCCCGCCCCATGGTTCCCCGTTATTCCCGCCCCGAGATGACGGCCATTTGGTCGGCCGAAAACCGCTACCGCATCTGGTGGCAGATAGAAGTGTTCGCTGCCGAGGCGATGGGCAAGATTGGAATGATCCCGGCCGATGACGCCGAGACCATCCGTTCAGCATACGATCGCAACGCGCTGGGCGAGATCGACATCGAAGCCATAGATGCGATCGAGGCGGTGACGAAGCACGACGTCATCGCCTTCCTGACCTGGGCTGGAGAGAAGCTCGGGCCGGAGCGCCGCTGGCTTCACCAGGGTATGACCAGTTCCGACGTCCTCGACACCGCTCTCGCGGTTCAGCTCAAACAGGCCGCGGACCTCCTGCTCAAGGATCTCGACGCCCTGCTCGCGGTACTGAAGCGCCGGGCATTCGAGCACAAACTCACGCCGACCATCGGCCGGAGCCATGGGATTCATGCCGAGCCGGTGACGTTCGGTCTCAAGCTCGCGCAGGCCTATGCCGAATTCTCGCGCAACCGCGACCGCCTGGTTGCAGCCCGCGACGGCGTAGCGACCTGCGCCATTTCCGGTGCGGTGGGCACCTTCGCCAACATCGATCCTCCAGTCGAAGAGCATGTTGCCGCACAACTTGGCCTCACCGTTGAGCCCGTCTCGACCCAGGTGATCCCGCGCGACCGCCACGCCATGTTCTTCGCAACCCTTGGCGTCATCGCCTCGTCGATCGAGCGGCTTGCGACTGAGATCCGCCATCTGCAGCGCACCGAGGTCCTCGAAGCCGAGGAATATTTCTCGCCGGGCCAGAAGGGCAGCTCGGCGATGCCGCACAAGCGCAACCCGGTGCTCACCGAAAATCTCACCGGCCTCGCCCGAATGGTACGCGGCTATGTGACGCCCGCGTTGGAGAATGTGGCGCTGTGGCACGAGCGCGACATTTCCCATTCGTCGGTCGAGCGGTTCATCGGTCCCGACGCCACGATCACGCTCGACTTCGCCCTCGCTCGCATGACGAGCGTGGCCGACAAGCTCGTCGTCTATCCCGAGCGGATGCAGAAGAATCTCGATCGGATGGGCGGCCTCGTCCATTCGCAGCGCGTGCTCTTGGCGCTGACCCAAGCGGGATTGAGCCGCGAGGATTCCTACGCGCTTGTCCAGCGCAACGCGATGAAGGTCTGGGAATTGGACGGCCAGCTGTCGCTTCTCGAGCTGTTGAAGGCGGATCCGCAGGTTTCGGAGCACCTTTCGAGCGACCAGCTCGAAGCGCTCTTCGACCTCGGCTACCATGTGAAGCATGTCGACACGATTTTCGACCGAGTGTTCGGCCAATCGGCTTAACTGCTTCCTTGCGCACAACTTTCCCAATGCGATTGCGGAAAACTCCGCTATGGTCGTGGCAAGGTCGTCCGGGGGGTCGATGGAAACCGTTCAGGAATTGACTGCGGACGCGCAGCAGGAACCCGCAGTGGGCATTCAGCGCGGCGCCTATCTGCTCGAGCTCTCACTCGACTGGATCGTCCTTCGGGCGTCCGAGAACATTCATCACGTGCTCGGCGAATTGCACGTCACGCTCATCGACGAGCCACTCGGCAAGTTCGTCCATGCTCAGGCGCTCCACGATCTCAGGAATCTTTTCTCTCGCCTCAGCGGTACGATGGGCATCGGCCGCGCCTACGGCATCCGGCTGACCGACGATCCCGACCTCGTCGACGTGGCGTTTCACGTGAGCGAAGGGCGCGTTCTGTTCGAGGCGGTACCGTCAGCAGGCGTGTTCGGCGAATGCTTCGGCAGCGTGGGAGGGCTGATCTCCGGACTCGCCCAGACCCAAGGCGGCGCACTTCTCGACAACGCGGCTCGTCGGATGCGTGCACTGACGGGATACGACCGCGTCATCTTGCAATGCGACGACCAGCGTGTGGAAAGCAGCCGCGGCGCGATCGGCGGGTCATCGGCGGTGGACGCCGACGTACCGACAATGATCACCGACGCCGAGGCGCCGGTCGTAGCCCTCTTTCCCCGAGATGACGACGACACCGCAGCAGGCAAGGCGCTGCTCGGCGCTTGCAGTGCGGAAGCACGCTCGAAGCTGCAGGCGAGCGAAATCCGGGCCTGTCTGCGAATTCCGTTCAAGGGCGACGGAGTTAAAGGCGAGTTTCGCTGCGAAAGCCGCACGCCGCGCGATCCGAGCTTCGAGCTTCACGCCGCCGCCGAGCTGTTCGCCCAGCTTTTCGCGATGCGCCTGGAAATCGACCGGCTGAAGAACGGTCGCTAGCCGAACATCTCCCGAACGCGGGTGAAGAAACTTTTCACCGCCGGGCATTCGTCACCCGTCTCCGTGTCGCGGAACTCCTCGAGGATTTTTTTCTGTTCCTTCGACATCCGGGTCGGCGTCTCGACGTGAATTCGAGCCATTAGGTCGCCACGTCCGCGGCCGTTGAGCACACTCATGCCGGATCCGCGATGGCGCAGTTGCTCCCCTGATTGAATGCCGGAGGGAATCTTGAGTTCGACGGGCTCACCGTCGATCCCCGGAAGGCTGATTGAGCCACCGAGCGCAGCGGTGGTGAAGCTGATCGGGCAGTCCGCGACCAGCGTCGTTCCTTCGCGCGCGTAGATCGGATGCAGTCTCATGTGCACAAAGAGGTAGAGGTCGCCGCTGCCAGCGCCGCGCACGCCCGCCTCGCCTTCGCCAGCGATCCGGATGCGCGTTCCTTCGTCGACTCCACCCGGGATCTTCACCGATAGCTTGCGCTGGTTGAGCGCGCGGCCCTCGCCGTGGCAATTGCCGCAGGGGTTGCTGATGACTTCGCCAGAGCCGCGGCAGTTGGGGCAGCCACGCTCGACCATGAAGAAGCCCTGCTGCGTACGGATCTTGCCCGCGCCGCCGCAGGTCTGGCAACGGCTCGCGCAACGATCGAGGCCGGTACAGCCTCGCCCGTCGCATATGTCGCACATTGCCAGCGCTTCGACGGTGATGGTCTTCTCGACGCCGGTGAACGCCTCTTCGAGGCTGAGTTCGATGTCGTAGCGAAGGTCTGCACCGCGCGCTGCGTTCTGCTTGGCGCCGCGCGGATCCATGAACTCGCCGAAAATGGTCGAGAAAATGTCGGAAAAGCCGTTGAATCCGGCATCGGCGAACGGGTCGCCCGATCCTCCGTTCTGGAAGGCCGCATTTCCGAAGCGATCGTATGCGGCCCGCTTCTGCGGGTCCTTGAGCACATCATAGGCCTGGTTGATGGCCTTGAAGTGCGCCTCGGACTCCTTGCAGCCGTTCTTGTGGTCCGGGTGATGTTCCTTGGCGAGACGACGGTAGGCGGCCTTGATCGAGGCGTCGTCCGCTCCACGCGGCACTCCAAGCAGTTCATAATAGTCCTGCTCGACCATCATCCTCCCCACCTACGCAGCACTGAATATGGCGCCGCCCCCGCGCGGAAGCGGCGCCAAATCATCATCCCTTGTTCTCATCGTCGACTTCGGAGAACTCCGCGTCGACAACCTCTTCCTGGCCGTCGCCCGGCTGCTCCGAGCCGCCCTCGGCACCAGGCTCGGCACCGGAAGCGCCGCCCGTCTCAGCCTGCTGAGCCTTGTACATCGCCTCGCCCAGCTTCATCGCCGCCTGTGTGAGCGCAGCGGTCTTCTGCTGCATCTCGTCGGCATCGCCGGTCTCGACAGCGGTCTTCGCTTCGGCGAGCGCCTTCTCGATCTCGGACTTGATGTCGCCCGAAACCTTGTCGCCATGCTCGGCGAGCTGCTTCTCGGTCGAGTGGATGAGGCTTTCGGCATTGTTCTTCGCCTCGGCCGCACCGCGCCGCTTCTTGTCCTCTTCGGCGAATTGCTCCGCTTCCTTGACCATCTTCTCGATGTCGCTGTCGGCGAGGCCCCCGGAAGCCTGGATCCGGATCTGTTGTTCCTTGCCGGTGCCCTTGTCCTTCGCGGACACGTTGACGATGCCGTTGGCATCGATGTCAAAGGTGACCTCGATCTGCGGCACGCCGCGCGGCGCCGGAGGGATTCCGACCAAGTCGAACTGGCCGAGCAGCTTGTTATCCGCCGCCATCTCGCGCTCGCCCTGGAAGACTCGGATCGTCACCGCGTTCTGATTGTCCTCGGCGGTCGAGAAGACCTGGCTCTTCTTCGTCGGGATGGTCGTGTTGCGGTCGATCATCCGAGTGAACACGCCACCCAGAGTCTCGATGCCGAGCGAAAGCGGCGTCACGTCGAGCAGGAGCACGTCCTTGACGTCGCCCTGAAGCACGCCGGCCTGGATCGCAGCGCCCATCGCCACGACTTCGTCCGGGTTCACGCCGGTGTGCGGATCGCGGCCGAAGAAATCTTTCACGCGCTCACGGACGCGCGGCATGCGAGTCATTCCGCCGACGAGAACGACGTCCGCGATGTCCTTGGCGTCGATGCCGGCGTCCTTGAGTGCCTTCTTGCACGGCTCGATGGTGCGTTCGATCAAATCGTCGACCAGCTTCTCGAGGTCGGCCCGCGTCAGCGTCTCGACGAGGTGGAGCGGCGTCGTCGTCCCACCTTCCATGCGGGCGGTGATGAACGGCTGGTTGATTTCGGTCGTCGCGGCCGACGACAGCTCGATCTTCGCTTTCTCGGCAGCTTCCTTGAGCCGCTGGAGCGCAAGACGGTCGGTGCGGAGGTCGATGCCCTCTTTCGCCTTGAACTTGTCGGCAAGCCAATTGACGATGCGCGCGTCGAAGTCCTCGCCGCCGAGGAAGGTGTCGCCGTTGGTCGATTTCACCTCGAACACGCCGTCGCCGATCTCGAGGACGGATATGTCGAACGTGCCGCCGCCAAGATCGTAGACGGCGATCGTCTTGCCGTCTTCCTTCTCAAGGCCGTAGGACAACGCGGCCGCTGTCGGCTCATTGATGATGCGCAGCACTTCAAGGCCCGCGATCTGGCCGGCGTCCTTGGTCGCCTGGCGCTGCGCGTCGTTGAAGTAAGCGGGAACGGTGATAACCGCCTGGGTGACGGTCTCGCCAAGATAAGCCTCGGCGGTTTCCTTCATCTTCTGAAGGATGAACGCAGAAATCTGCGACGGCGAATAGTCCTTACCGCCAGCCTGGACCCAGGCGTCGCCATTGGCGCCCTTCACGATCTTGTAGGGCACCAGCTCGGTGTCCTTCTTGGTGATAGGGTCGTCGAAGCGGCGGCCGATGAGGCGCTTCACCGCGAAAATGGTGTTGTCCGGATTGGTGACCGCCTGGCGCTTGGCCGGCTGCCCGATCAGTCGCTCGCCGTCCTTCGTGAAAGCGACGACGGAAGGCGTGGTGCGTGCGCCTTCGCTATTCTCGATGACCTTAGGCTTGCCGCCTTCCATGACGGCGACGCAGCTGTTGGTGGTGCCCAAGTCGATTCCAATGACCTTGGCCATGTGTGTATTTCCCTCTTCTTCCAGCCCCAATCGGCCCCTTCAAGAGGCGACCGAAATGACAAAGTTCATTGGGCATATAGGTGGCAGGAAGGCGACGACAAGGACTGGAGTAAGAGACGCTTAACCGCAGAACGGTCCCGCCTCAGGGCATCGCCATGCCGCCGTTGACGTGAAGCGTCTGCCCGGTAACGTAGCCCGCCTCCTTGGAAGCAAGGTAGACGCAGGCCGCGCCGATGTCGTCGCCCGAGCCCATCGCGCCAAGCGGAATGCGAGAAAGGATGGCCTCGCGCTGCTGCTCGTTCAGTGAGTCCGTCATGGCCGAGGTCATGAAACCGGGAGCGATTGCATTCACCGTGATGCCGCGGCTTGCGAGCTCCTGCGCCACGGCCTTGGTCATCCCGATAAGACCCGCTTTCGACGCCACATAATTTGCCTGCCCCGGATTGCCGGTAACGCCAACCACCGAAGTGACTGAAATGATCCGTCCGAAGCGGGCCCGCATCATCGGCTTGGCTGCCGCGCGCATGAGCCGGAACGCCGCCTCAAGATTGATCCGGATCACGCCCTCGAATTCTTCGTCCTTCATCCGCATGAGAAGATTGTCGCGGGTCACGCCCGCATTGTTGACGAGGATGTCGAGCTTGCCGCCAAGCGCTTCGACCGCCTGCGGCACAAGCTGATCGACGGCGGCACCATCCGACAGATTGCACGGAAGCGCGATATGATCGCCTCCGAGGCTGCCGCGAAAGCTCTCAAGTTTCTCGACATTGCTGCCCGAGACGGCGAGCCGCGCTCCCTGTCCCGCCAACGATTTCGCGATCGCGCTGCCAAGCCCGCCCGACGCGCCGGTCACAAGCGCCGTCATGCCGCTCAGATCGAACATCATGCGATCTCCTTCACCGCAGCTTCAATGTCTTCGATCGTGACCACGCTCGTCACGGTCGCATCGGGGGCGATGCGCTTGACCATCGAACACAAGACCTTGCCGCCGATCTCGACGAACTCATGAACGCCCGCATCGAACATGTTCGCAACGCTTTCGCGCCAGCGAACTAGGCCAGTCACCTGCTCCACCAGCTGATTGCGGATCGTGTCCGGATCGGTTTCCGGCTGGGCGGTGACGTTGGCGAAGACCGGCACGATCGGCTCCTCGAGCACGACGTAGCTTAACGCATCGCGCATCACTTCGGCCGCGGGTTGCATCAGCGGGCAATGGAAGGGCGCTGAGACTGGCAGCGGCAGCGCGCGCTTGGCGCCCATGTCCTTCGCAATCGCGATCGCGCGATCGATCGCCGACTTGTGCCCCGAGATCACGACCTGAGATGGATCATTGTCGTTCGCGACAGCGCAGACCTCGCCCTCCGAAGCTGCCGCCGCGATTTTCTGCGCGAGCGCGAGGTCCGCGCCGAGCAGTGCGGCCATCGCCCCCTCGCCGACCGGCACCGCTTGTTGCATCGCCTGACCCCGCAGCTTCAGCAGCTTTGCCGTGGTCGGGAGGTTGAAAGAGCCAGCGGCACAAAGCGCCGAATATTCGCCGAGGCTATGGCCCGCGACGAAGTTCGCGACATCGCCAAGGCGAACGCCCATCGTGCGCAGCACGGCGATGGAGTGCGCCATGATCGCCGGCTGCGCATTCTCGGTGAGCTTGAGCTCGTCGTCCGGTCCATCCCGCATCAGCCGGAACAGGTTCTGGCCGAGGGCCTCGTCGACCTCGTCGAAGACGTCCTTCGCCGCGCGACTTGCATCGGCGAGCGCGGAGCCCATGCCGACCGCCTGG
>CAWHQE010000012.1:0-14775 GCA_963831485.1 uncultured Alphaproteobacteria bacterium | reverse complement strand
CTTCTCCTGTTCTTCGACTCGTCGTATTGCTATTTGGAATGTCGGCGAATGCTGCGCCGCGGCGAGGAGCATCTCCTAGAACATCGTGTTGCGATTGCCGATCGTCAAATAGCCCGCTCGAGTGAAGTCGTGCCGGATTCACCGGACAGGGGAGAGAAAACCATTGCAGCGGGATGGGCGTCGGGATGACCGCTTAAAAGTGCGCGTCTGGCGAGAGGATGCTGGTGCATGCGATGCTTGTAACGGTCACTTGATCGTCCTAGGGTCCGCCTATGGCCGTTCGCCCGGACTCCAGCGTGCGTCGGACCGCCCGAATCGTTGGGGTCCTTTTCCTTGCGGGCTTCTTGGCATATGGCGTAGGCAGCCTCATAGCGACGGGCATCGTCCGCTCCGCTGACCGCAGCGGCTCCACCGCGTTGTTCGTCACCGGCGCCGCGCTGATGCTGCTCAACTCGGCATTCGTGATCGGCATCGGTGTCCTGATGTTCCCGATCCTGCGACCCCACAACAAGGCCATAGCTGCGGGCTACCTGGGCACGCGGATCTTCGAGGGCGTCGTCCTGGCCATCGGTGTCGTGAGCCTCATCGTCCTCACCGGCTCCGCCGCCATCGACGCGAATGCCGTCTTCTACAACGTCGCCGAGGCCGGGCTCGGTATCGGAAGCCTCTTCTTCTGCGCTCTGCTCTTCCGCACCGGACTCGTTCCGCGTTTCCTAGCTGTCTGGGGTTTCATCGGCTACGCGTGCTTCGCCGGGGGCAACCTGCTGGAGCTGTTCGGCGTCGCGGGCGCCGGGCTCGTCGGCGCCATCCCCGGTGGATTGTTCGAGCTGACGTTCGGCATCTGGCTGATCGCCCGCGGGTTCGCCTCCACCGCGACCGTCCGCTCGCGCGCGAGCACCTGACTGACACTCCCGAGCACTGGCCCACCGGAGGGTGCGCTCGCTAGGCGGCGTACGCGAGCGCCGAGGGCGTCTGGCGGCCCACGATCGCGGGGGCCTCGTGGACCAGTCCGTCGTTGTCGAGAGCCTCCACCATAAAAAGGGCGAAGTCGACGCGGCGAGTGATGTTGCTCTCGAGAATGGGATCACCCACGTGCCTGCTCCATACGGGCAGGCCCTGGCTCTCGCCCTCCTCAAGATCGCTGCCGCGTACGACGGTCCACCGCGTGTCGCTGGCGAAGATCCGCCGGGCTGCCTCCACCTGGTCGTCGAGATCGGCGAAGCGAGCGAGACGCGCGAGCGGGCCGAAGACCTTCACGATCGTCTTGAGCTTCAGCGAGTACACATCCTGGCCGTCGAAGGTGATGTGCCATCCGCACGAGAAGATGAGGCGCGCGCCTGGAGGCGCATAGTCGAGCACCGCCTGGGTCGTTCCCGTCGAGTACCCGTGGACGCCTCGCGGGGTCATCACGACGAGAACCCCGCCGCATCCCGCGACAGCGCGCTTGATGACCTCGCGGTCGTCGGTCGCTCCCGGAATGACAGTGATGCGCCCCTTGAACGGGTCGAGCTTGCTCACGCTTTCCTTGCGGCACACGCCAACCACCTCGTGACCACGATCCAGCGACTGCTGGACCATGTACTGCCCAAGCTTCCCAGAAGCCCCAACTATGCACACCCTCATCTCGTCCTCCCTCAACTAGCTAGTCAACGAATCGCTCCGGGTGCTGCGCAAAAGTTGCCGCGCAACTGAGCGAACAGAAGTGGTACGCCTTCTCGTCGAGCAGTAAGCGCCCGACCGCCCGCTGGGGATCAACCGCCATCTGGCAAACCGGATCCAGCGCGAAGCGATCGAGGCCCTCGTCCACTCGAACGACGGCGAAGATCTCTACCGGCTCAGCGATGTTGCGTAACACCTGTCGCCCTCGCGACTCGTAGAGCACTCCGTCCAGGTCGGCCGTAAGTGCTGCTGTGTTGCCCGTGAGGAGCAACTCGCCTCCTCGCGCCAAGGCCGACACGCGAGCGGCGACATTGATCGTCGTCCCGAAGTAGTCGCCCCCGCGTTCGATCGCGGAGCCGAAGTGCCCGCCGACCCGAACCGATGGCGCCTCGTGGCCGCTCATCGCATTGCGCGTGATCCAGAGACCGAGACGAACCGCATTGGCCGGATCGGGCACGCGAAGCATGAGCGCGTCGCCGATCGACTTGATGTACTCGCCGTCGACCTGCGGCAGCGCCTCCTGAACGACACGCGAAAAGTCTTCGACGAGCTGAACGGCCTCCTCGTCTCCGTGCGCCTCCGTAAGCGCCGTGAAGCCGGCGATGTCCGCAAACAAGAAGGTCGCAGGGGAATCGCGCGTCACTATTAGAACCCTAAGCCGCGACGTCTACCGGGAGCACGGTTTCTGCGGCTTGGCTCGACGACTCAGCTGATGCCCGCGTCAGTCGCTGCGTCCATGAGCGCGACACTGGCTCCCTCATCCGCCGTGAACCCAAACCCCATCGACGCCCGCCGCATGCATACGTACCAACACCTCCTCATCGCGCGCAACGGGCTTGCCAGTCTCGGCAAGTCGCAGAACCTCGACCGAGCCGTAACCGTCCCGAATGATCGCCTTCACCGAGTACCCCGCGCAATCGTGTTCGGCGTTGTCATCGCTCGGGCTGATTCGATTTGCTCGGCGATGTAGCGCGCGTCATCCTTGACGAATCCGAGGAGCGCCGAACCGCGCGTGTGTTGCCAGGGCAAACCGAGGAAGTAGAGGCCCTCCACATCGGTGACACCACGTCGATGGCGGACCCCGCCGCCGGGGTTGAAGATCGGCAGCTCTATCCATGCGTGATCGGTCCGGTAGCCGGTCGCCCAAATGACCGCGTCGACATTTAGGTCGCTACCGTTGGCGAACGTGACTGTTCGTCCCTGGGCGCTGGTCGCACGCGGTTTCAGGTTGACGCCGTAGCGGCGTCGCAGCTCGCGTGGATTCGATCCGATCAATGTCTCGCGGCTTTGAGCGCGTCGCCCGACGCGTGAGTCGATGCTCTTCTCGAGCAAACCGAGCTTCGTCAGCCACCAGAAGACGTCGCGGCCGAGCACGCGCTGCGGCAGCGGCATCTGCCGCGAGCCCACGGCAAGGGTCACCGTGCGGGTCGCCGAGAGCTCCTTCGCGATCTGGAATCCGGTGTTTCCACCCCCGACGACGAGGACGCTCCCTTCGACTACATCGTTTGGGCGGCGGTAGTCGGCACTGTGCATCTGTGGCACGTCTCTCGACAGTTCCGTCGCCAGCGGAGGAATTTGCGGGCGTTGGAACGGGCCGGTCGCGACGACGACGCGTTCGGCGGTGATCGGCCCGCTGGGGACGCCGAGGGTGAAGCCGTACTCTGACCGAACGAGCGAGGAGACCGGACTCTCGAACTTGATCGGAAGCTCAAGCGCAGCGGCATAGCTCTCGAGGTAGGCGACGACCTCGTCTCGTGTGGGGTAGCCGTCCGGGTCTCCCGGAAACGCCGTGCCGGGGAGCTCATCGAACCTGCGCGACGTAAACAAGACGAGCGAGTCCCAACGCTGTCGCCACGCCACGCCGACGGATTCGTGCGCTTCGAGGATCTGCACCGAGCACCCGCTACGGCGGAGATAGTGGCCGATTGCGAGTCCCGCTTGCCCGGCCCCGACGACTGCAACATCCACTCGTTTAGGCGGTGCGAGCTCGGCGATTGGCGAGGCGGCCTTATCGACGAGTCCGCTCAGGGTGCGAGCCTCGTCCCCATCCGAACGGAGCGAACGACCGCGTCGATTGCTCGACTGCTAACCAGAGCGAATCTCTGATCTTCAAGGAGGGCTGCGTGGGTCGCGCCGTGGGTCGTCTGATGCACGCTGTTGGTCGAGAGGGCCGCCATCTTTGTTTGCGAAGCGAACCAACCCGACTGCTGCCCGAGATCGGCCGTCAACACGAAGAGCGGCTTACCGCCGAGAGTCGTCAGACCCTTGTCCTGGCGAAACACCGTTCGCAGCGAGGCGAACTCATCGCGATCGGCGCGCACCTCGCGTGGAGAGGAACCGAAGGCTCGCGCCTGGCGACGCGCGTCCGCAGGCAGCGAACTGAACTCCATACCGGCCGTCACGCGCGCGATACCTGCCCGCGCGAACGTCGGAATCAGCGCCGACACGCGACGCCACATCGAATAGAAGCCCGGATAGCTCGGCAGGTCGAACTGATACGGGGTAGCCGAATCAATCAACGCAACCCCAGCGACGTCCTTGGGATAGTCCATCGCGAACGCAAGCGCATAGGTTCCGCCGACGGAGTGACCGGAGAGGACATAGGGACCGGGAACGTTGGCGGCCGCAAGCAGGCCCTTAACGTCGGCAGCAAGCTGATGGGCGTCCTGGCGACCAACGCCCTTGCCGCTCCATCCTTGCCCCGCGCGGTCGAAGACACAGACCCGCGTGCTGCGCGCGACGTCGCGTTGCACCCACGCCCAGCTCGGCGTTCGCTCCGCAAGCCCGTTGAACAGAACCACTGCCGGAGACCCAGAGCCAACGCAGCGCAGGTAGAGGTTGTGGCCCGCGACGAGATAGGTGCGACCGCCGGAGGGACGATTGTTACTCGTCGCCGCCTCAACGACGGTCTCGAAAGCACCGCCAACAGCGACGAGCGCGAGAACGACGAACGCCGGGTAGAGGAGCGCACGACGCGACCAGCTATGGAGCCTCGGCCGCGCCGCGCGCAGCATCCAGACGAGGAGCACGATCAGGAGGATCGGCCAGATCCAGCCGAGCATCCCGAGGACATGGTTGCTCGGGCCAATGATCAAAATCGCGGCACCGGCGATCCCAAATGCTGCGGCCGGCACACGGGCCCATTCCTGCGGCTGATCTGTGCGGCGCGCCGAGAGAAGCGCGAGCGTCGCAAAGCCCGCCGCGCACGACAGCAGAGCGAAGCCTGTGATCACGGTCTCACGGCTGCCGCCGAAGACGAGCAGAACCAGGATCAGCCCGAGGACGAGCCCGAGCCCGATCGAGAGCAGTACGACCAACCCGATATGGCCGCGCCCCGCGCCCGAATCTGCCCGTTGGGACAGCTGCTCGTTCGCTCCGTCGGCCGTACCCGGCATCTGACCCCTTGCGAACCTGCGGGCGTCTCAGCTGACAAACAGCGGCGCCTCTCCCTCGAACCTACGCCTTTCCCGCACCGAAAGCTATGGACGGCCCCATTTTCCACGGCGTGCACGCTGCGACGGCCGGACTCACTTGCTCGCGCCTCACCTCACGCCGAGGACGATCCTCTCGCCGGCCAAACCAGCACAGCTCGCCGACTCTCTCCTCGCGATGTGCAAACCCCGCCCGACGTCGTTGTTGGTGAACCGACGGTCGCCGTACATCGCACGCCGGGCAGGGTGCGAGCCTGCGCGCTACCCCGTCGGCAGGCTCGGGTTCGCCATCAACGCGGCGGCGACAGGGCAAATACGGCAGCCCTGACACAAGCGTTTAAGCCAAACCCTTGTGCCAGGGCCGCTCTGTAAGGCCCATACGGGATTCGAACCCGTGCCGCCGCCGTGAGAGGGCGGTGTCCTAGGCCACTAGACGAATGGGCCAGCAGCGCGCGCCAGTGTAGCTAAGCGCCGATCTCGTGCAACAAGGGCTTCGTGTCGAGCGGGTCGAAGCCGAGCCGCGCAGCGATCTCCTCGCTCGTCGGCCTCGTGCCCTCGCGGAAGAGGTCGCGGAGCAGCTCCCCCGTCTTCGCGTTCCGCCACCAGTCGGTGCCGATCTCGCGGATCAAGTAGTCGCGCAGCTGCGCGGACCGGATCCACGCCCGCAGGTAGTCAGCCGAGTAGAAGCCGGCGTCCATGTCCGAGAGGTAGTTGTCGCGCTTGTAGCGGATGCCGGTCGCCTCCGTGAGCAGCTGCTCGTACACCTGCGAGTCGCCGCCGTCGACGGTGAACCGCGCCCAGAAGTCGAGCTCGTAGCGCAGCTTCGCCTCGTAGCGGCGATACAGCAGCGCCTCGAGGAACGTCGTCGCCTCGGCGTTCTCCTGCGCCTGCTCCGGCGTCAAGCCGAAGTGCAACTCGTGCCACTCCGGCTCGCGCGAGATCGCCTCGACGATGTACGAGTAGATCTCCGTCAGCGCGTGGTCGCGCGAGATGCGCCTGAAGACATACGGCAGGTTCGGATCGCAGCCGGCGTAGTGGAGCGCGTGACCCGCTTCGTGGAGGAACGCCTGGTAGTCGTGCAGCCCGCCCTGTGCGCGTGTGATCAGGTGCACGATTTTCGGCGGATCGCTCGCAATGACACACGCACGCGGCGACTTCTGCGGCCGGTCGTCGAGGTCGAGCTTGATGTTCGGCTGCGCGGCGAGGTCGAAGCCAAGCTCTTCGAGCGTCCGGAGGCAAACCTCCGTCGCGCGGTCGCGCGTGTACGTCGCCTCGAGCGTCGAGAGCCGCCGCATCCATGCGGTGTGGAAGCTGGACGGGACGTCCTCGCGCTCGTCGCCGAGCAGCCGCGCGAACCAGCGCTCGCGCAGCGCCGCATAGCTGTCGGTCGCCTCGACGCTCGCCGCGTGGAGCGCGCGTGAGAGCTCGTGCAGCGAGATTGCCTTCTCCTCCTCGTTCCGCTCGATCGCATCGGCGATGCCGGAGAGGTCGGCGGCGAGCTCTTCACTCGCGTGCATCAGCTCGAGCCGGTTGGGGTTGAAGCTTGCGCTCGCCTCGGCCTGAATGCGTCCGAGCTCCTCGCGGTCCGCGTAGCTCGGCACCACCGCGAGCTTCGCCTGCGCGTTGCGCAGCGGCATCTCCTCGCCCTGGAACGTCACGCGCTTCGCGAGGAAGCGATTCTCGAGCTCGTCCTCGCGCTCCGCGAGCTCCGCGGCGGCAAGCCCGCCTTCGCAGGTCTTGCGGAGCCGGTAGAGACGCTCTGCCTCGTCACCGGCCGACTCCTCCGCCTCGCGCAGGGACTCGAGCTGCTCGCGGCTGAAAAGGTCGGCGTAGCGCCGGACGATCTCCGCCTGCTCCGAAACTTCCTTCTCGCCGACGCGAACCGCACGCCACTCCTCCGAGCGCTCGTAGAGGTACTTCTCGAGCTGCTCTTCGAAGTCGGTCGCCGAGAGGACCTGGGTACTGCTCACGCTTCCACCCTAGCTAGGCGTCTTGCGATAGCGACGAGGGCTTGTGGGCTGGAACGGTTTCGAGAGCACGGCATCCGCAGCGTCGCGGTACTCGTCGACGTCCACCGAGCCGGTGACGAGCGCGACCGGCACGCCCTCGGCCCGCAGCCGCGCCAGCAGCCCGAGCGTCTCGCGGCCGTCGAGGTGGACGTCCAGCAGCACGACATCTGGCCGCCGCCGCGCGAGTGCCGCCTCGGCGTCCTCCAGCGTCCCGGCCTCTTCCACGGAGAAGCCCTCGAGCTCGAGGTTCACCCGCACGAGCATGCGAAGCGCCGCGTCATCCTCGACGACGAGCGCAGTGGGCGTCTGCGCCTGCATTTCGGGGTCGCGATGCTACCAGCGATCGGCAATGTTCTAACCTCCAGCTGTGGCGCCGAACACGACGTCGCCGGAGCGGTACGCCGAGGAGATGGGCGAGCTTTGGACCGAGCTCTCGCATACGCTCGCGCGCCTCGACCGCTACGCCGCCACGCCCGACCGGCTGGACGACGTGCGGGCCGAGGTCTCGCTCAACGCGGCTCCGGTACGCACTCCATCTCGCGAGTGAGCACGCGTACGGCGTGGCGCCGCCGCCCGGCGCCGAGACGGCGCACGCCGAGCTTCGCTCGTCGCTCGCGGCCGCCAGGGACACCACCGCCGAGGTCGCCGAGGCGCTGACCGACCAGGGGCGCGAGGCGTCGACGCGATGCTGCACGAGTGGCGCGGCGCCCTCTTCCGGGACGGTGCGCAAGAGGTATGCGAAATGAATGCCGCAGGGTCGCGGACGCGCTCATTCATCGATAGTAAGGCGGACCCTGTGACTGAGTGGCGTTAACCTGGATAGCTATTTTGGTTCGTGCTACTGCGGGAAAACATTTCGAACCTGCCGGTCGGTCACAATTCTTTACATTGGCATGTCCTTAGTGAATGCCGCCGTTATTAGGAAACATACCCTCCGTCGGTTTGCCGACATCCACCGTCCTGTCTTCGGTCCGAACCTGAAACATCTTTGAGCGAAATGTTCAGCGGGATTCTCCTCGTTTTATCAGTTGCTTTGCGGGCACCGGATCAGGAGCGAACCAGCCGCCTAGTCCCCTACCTAACGCCCCGGCAGTCAGCGGGTGTCGGTATCCCGACGCATGTTCTAAACTCCATCGCGCGCTTTTCGAACACTTCCAAATCCCTACTCCAAAACCAATAGCTTGGCTTCAGGTGGAACAAATTCCACATGAGAGGGATCCCCCAATGAAGAAGATGGTTCGCTTGATTCTTGCCGCTATGTTGCTGGTAGGTGCTGTCTCAACCGCGTCGTTCGCAGACGGAGGCGCTCCTGCCCCGATGTGCTCGCCATCACATTGTAAGTAAATTTGCCGCGAGTCATCGCAATTCGCGAATATCGCGATAAAAGACTAAACTTGTGGGCTGTCGGGTTTGCGAGTAGCCTTCCGATCAGCCCATGAGACTTTCCCACCTGGCGACAAACGTCCTTTGGCTCGCGCCATTGGCCGTCCAGTGCGCGATCGCCGTCGCCATGTATCTGCGCGGACTGGTTCGGCAATATCCGTGTTTCTTCATCTACACCGTTCTATTGCCTTGCCGCGATCTCGTTCTCCTGTTTCTGCCTTATGCGAAGCACAGTTATTCCCGCGTCTATTGGTGGGGTGAGGCGGGAGCGGTTTTACTTTCCCTGGGCGTGATCCTCGAGATCATTTGGCATTTCACCGAGCCCTATCCCTTCCTTCGAGCCGTCTTCCGCGTGGTCTGGATCGTCGCCGTTCTGGCATTGATCGCGGCCATCGCGATCTGGTTCTGGAGCAATGGGCCCAGCGGAGAGGATCTGGTACTGGAACAGATCATCCTGCTGCAGCGTTCCGCCCGATTCCTGCAGGTATGCGTTCTGATCGTAGCCATCGCCCTGATGTCCCGCCTGGGCTTGACCTGGCAGCGCTACTCTCTCGGAATTGCGGTTGGATTCGGAGTTTATGCGGCGCTGGACCTGACTCTGCTGGAGCTTCGCGGCAGTTTACACGACATAACAGACACCACCTTTGTGTTACTGAGATCGTCGGCATATAATCTCGCCGTCATTGTCTGGGGTCTTTATTTCCTGCGAAGGCCGAAGGTTGAAGTCGTAGATGGATTGCCTGTGACCGATCTGGCAAATTGGAATGAGGCTCTGAGCCAGCACGTCGAAAAATGGTATCAATCTTAACCATCCTGTTAGCCAGTGGTTTGGTGTTGTTGCTGGTCTGGGCGGTATCTCGTCCGGGATCGCTCCAGATCCGAAGCCTGGACGACTGGGAATCGAAGAAGCACGAAGTCGATCTTGGCGCTTTTCGTCTGCTGCTTGATTCGGAAGAAGAGCGATATCTTCGGTCTTCACTTCGTCCATCGGAATTCCGTGAATTCCAGAGACGCCGGCTGGCGCTGGCGTTGCGTTCGCTGGAGATGGTCGGCAAGAACGCGGCAATGTTAATGAAGTTGGGACAACTCGCCAGGGAGGGGGCGAATTCCAGAGTTGGCTCGAGAGGCGGAAGAGTTGGTGCGCGGCGCGCTTAGGCTTCGTGTAAACTTGCTTCTCGTTCAGCCGTACTTGGCGTTGAAGTGGATGTTTCCTGGGTGGAGGGTTCCGGTTCCGGCGTTTGCCTTTCCGTATGAGGAATTGCTTGGGTACCTCAACCGGCTCCGGCAGCAACAGCAATGGGCCATGGGTAGGGTTCTGATTACCGGCTAAGGGTTCCGCTGTTGCTAGAATAAAATTCCGCCCGCTGCAGTCGTCCAGTTTTTTTTCAATCAAGAAAAAGTGTGTGCAATCTTTAGCGGTTCAAGGAGAGTTGTTTCTTAGCCTCACTCATCCAGTTCAGCGAACAGCGGCCGCAGTCGCCGGCCGACGAGCCGCCGGTTGAGCAAGGCAGGGCACTGCCATGGACTCGGGCAAATGGATCAGGGAGTTAAGGGAAGAACGGTTCGTTAAATCCAGTGACATTGAGCGTATCAGCCGTTCCATCGCCGATGTCAAGGGCAATGCGGATTTCTATGTTTCGCACTCCACGCTGGCTGACGTCGAGAGCGGATCGATCCCCAGCATTCACAAGCTGTTCAGTCTGGCCGCTTGTTTAAAGGTTTCGCTGGAAGAACTTCTGCTCGTATTTGGGATCGACGCCAACGAGGTGAGACAGTTTGGCGGCCAGGGCGACGCGGCATTGCGCGGGCCGGCGGCCATCGAAGCCGGGGAGCCGGCTTTCCGTTTTCAACTCAACTTCGACGCCGGCTTCAATAGCCAGGAGACCAGCCTGCTCCGCCTGAATCCGCAGGAATTGGCGACTTTGCCGCCGGCCCTTCGCAAGCGTCTCGATCCCAGACGTTACCGCTATGCGGTGGTCGGGTCGAAAGACGACACCATGGGCGACCTGATCCCTCCCGGTTCGCTGGTCGAAGTTGACGTCATGCAAAACGCCGTGCAGGTCTTCGACTGGAAAACCATGCGGGAGCGCCCGGTGTATCTGGTGTGGCATACCGACGGGCATAGTTGCTGCTGGTGTCAACTCGAAGGCAAGGAACTTACCTTGCTGCCATATCCGCTTTCACGCCAGCCGGTGCGACGTTTCAAGGTGCCGCGCGAGGCTTCCGTCATCGGACGCGTGATCAATGCCTGGCTTCCTTTTGATCAGATCAGTAACGGGGCGGCCGCCCACTAGGTAGATTGCAGTTCTGATGTTTGCTGGCTCAGAATTTCCAGAGCGATGCTGAGATTCAGAAAGAAGAGTTCAGTGGACGCGGCCGGCGCTCCCAGCGGAACCGTAGCCCGGTAAGCCTGCAAGGACTTCCACGCTTTCAACACCGTCACCGTCTTGCTCCGGCTGTAGCGGATGTACTCCTGCAATTGAAGAACATACTCGGACAGCCGCGTGGTAAGAAGGGTGCGAAACAGCCGCTCATGACATAGACGGAACGCCCGGTCGGCCTCGGCCATTCCCCGCTGGTGCGACAGTTCGGGATGTAAATACACACCGCTGTTGCAGTCGCGCAGCGACGCCAGGTAAATCATTCGGGTTAAGTCGTTCGGCAGATTGTGGAGAATCGAATCGGCGATGTAATCGGCCAAATCGCCGGCATTGAAGTCTTCTGTCAGGTCGGTCCCGCCAAAGAGTTTGCCGGTAACGCTTCGGGCGCCAGGAATTCAGGCGGCACCGAATTTGCGAAACCATCTTCGTCGGGCGGCGTAAACATTCGCGGTATTGTACTCCGGCATCACCAGCTTGAGAGCACCACTTTCGTGTGGGGGTCCTATCGCACAACCCGTGTGGGAGCGGAACTCGCCATTCGACGATACTCAAGCTCAGGCAGGCCTGTCCGCCGCTTTTGACTCTTGATCCTGCGATGTCGCGCTTTGAAAATCCGTGAACTCCAGCACGAGCGGCGGACACGGTGTCGCCTACACAAGCAGAAATGCTTAAGTGTGGATGTGGGGACTCTGGCCTGGATTCTTCCGGGGCGGAGGAGGGGCCTTTACCACCTTCACTTCAAACTGCACCGGCAACTTTTTGGGCGGATAGCAGGCGGCATTGTCGCAGGCCTGATATTTCAGCTCGCCATGAATCATGTATTTGGCGGGAAGCACCCCGGCCAGCGGCCGCACTTCAACCGTCAGCGGGAATTCTCCGGCGTAGACGCTCAACTTATCGTCGGGAGCAAAAGCGAAACTCATCTCCTCGCCCGCGGGATAGGTGACGCCGCCAATCATGATGTCGGTCGGCGGATTCAGCTTGAGCACGGTGGGAATCAGAAACTCAGACTTGGGATGATTGGAGTTGACGTGAAATCCGGAGCCGATGCGGAATCTCAGGCTTACCGGGTTCGCCTTGCCGCGGGTGACGGTCGATGATCGGCGCGGGAAGCATGGTGACCGACGGAGCTTTTCTTCCCGGACTGATCTGTTCGCCGGGAGCGTTCGGGCAGGGCTGGCGGGATTTTCCTGCGCCGGCCGCCAATGCGATCGGCAAGATTAGCCGATGCCAGCTTCCGGAACCCGAGCTTTCGCAGCATGAGCATGCAAGCAGAATGCTAGAAGGATTCGGAGCCGCCGCCTACGTTACTTTTGCGCCTGTACCGCCTGTCCCTCGGCCAGCGCCTTCTTGATATTTTCCTCGATTTCGCCCCGGCCCTTTAGGCCGAATACCTTGTCCACCACCTTGCCATCGCGGCCGATGTAGAAGGTTGCGGGCAGAAACTGCACTCCGCCGTACGCATCGCCGACCTCTTCCTTACCCACCAGGATCGGATAGTTCACTCCCAGGTCGTGAGCGAACTCTCCGATCTCCTTGGGGCTGGCGTCGTCCATGGCCACGCCGACGATCTGCAGTCCCTGCGGTCCGTATTGCTTTTGCAGCTCGGCGAACCAGGGCATCTCGATCTTGCAGGGCTGGCACCAGGTGGCCCAGAAGTTCAGCAGCACACCCTTGCCGCGGAAATCCGAAAGACGAACGGTTTTGCCCTCGAGCGATTCCAGCGTGAAATCCGGCGCCGGCTGCCTTTCATGCTGGGGCCGGCAGCTGGCGTCCCGACCGGAATTGCGCCGCGCCATCTGGAATCCGAACACAACATGACGGTCACCACCATGGCGACCACGATAATGACCACTGGATCGCGTTTCACGACAAACTCCTGTTCATAATCGAATCACGATTCACTAAAGCGCGAATCGATTCAGGAACGATAAATAATTCGAAATGATGGTAAAGCGGCCGAACACCAACAGAACGCCCAGCACGATCAGCAAGGCGCCGCTGGCCACTTCCAGCGCATGCATGTGCATGCGAAAACGGCTGTAGAACTTCAGAAAGCGCTCGATCCCGAGCGATGTCAGCAGAAACGGCACCGCCAGTCCCATCGAGTAAATCGCCAGCAGGAAAATTCCCTTGGTGACCGAATCCTGGGCCGCGGCGAAGCCCAGAATCACGGCCAGGATCGGGCCCACGCAAGGCGTCCAGCCGAAGGCGAATGCGAAGCCGATGACGAACGCTCCCCACGGCGTGCTGCCACCTTTCACGCTGTGCAGGCGCGCGTCAGTGTACAGCGCTTTGATCTTGAACAGGCCGGTCAGGTGCAACCCAAACAGAATGATCACCACTCCGGCCACCTGCGCCAGCATCGACTTGTAGCGCGCCAGCAACTGCCCGACTTCGGTCGAGATCGCGCCCAGCGTGATGAAGACAACGCTGAAACCCAGAATGAAGCCGATGGAATTCAGCATGACTTTGCGGAGAAGGCGGGATTCCTGGGTCTTTAGTTCCTCGACTCCGGCCCCCGAAATCAACGAAACGTAGCCCGGAACCAAGGGCAGGACGCAAGGCGAGAGGAAAGAAACCAGTCCCGCCAAGAAGGCCGCGATGGGAAGAGGAAGCGTAGACATCCGAGATTATTGTACCTGCTGCACCAAATGGGACCCCTAATCAATTGGAACGCCGGTCGCCGACCGCTTTCGGGCGGCTCCTGCCGCCTCACTTAGTGATGTCCCGGCAGCCGCGAATGGTCGCTACAGCCTATTTGCGCGGAGACCTTTTACCGGTTATTTGGTTATTGCGCGGCAGGCGCCGGGTCTGGAGCAGCTCGGCCGGCGGGGAAGCCACCGCTTTGCGGAGAAATCCCGGCGGGATGGCCGCCGTCAGCACGGTGCGATCGTCATGTTGCTGCACTTTCAATCCGTCAAAAAACGCCTTGACGTCGGGATCGCTGCCCGGCGTCGAAACAGTGCCCTCGGCGGTGTGAAAGAGTTGGAGAAATGTCCCCAGCTGTTCGTCAAACGTTGGGCCTCGTCTTTGCTGCCGGTAAAGGCCTCTGCCCGGAAGTGCACCCGGCCCAGATAGCGTGCCGAAGCCACCACCGTGGCCGGCTTGTGAACAGAAATGACAAGGCATTGCGGCCGGGAAGTTGTCGACCGGATCTACTTTGAAGATCGCCCAGCCCAGACTGGCCAGCGGGACATATTTGTAATAGCGGCGCAACAACGCCGGTCCGCCAAAAGGAGAAGCCACCTTGCGCGACCGGTCTACGATGCCGCGAATCACCATGGGATCGTCGTGGTTCGATGCCGCCACCGTATCGAACCCCAGAACCGCGACCCGCAGAGTGCGGCCTTCGAGCGGAATACTGTAAATGTCCACCGAGCGGTAGTTCTCCACCGACCCGGAGATTTTTCCCAGATACGCGCGCAACCGCTCGCCATCGATCCTGCCACGAACACCTCGGAAAATCGCGGCGGGTCAGGCGCGAGCGGTCGGATCTCCTGACCCCCGGATAGTGGATGGCGAAGGCTGCCTGATCAAGGTCGCGCTCAAACTGAAACCCGGTCGCCTGGATGAACTGCTCGTATTCCGGCTCGTGGGGAACGTCGGGAATCTGGCCGGCGATGTTGGCGCGGCGAATCCACTTCAGGTTGACGTAAAAATAGCCGTCCGCACCGGGAAGCAAGCGGGCAGGTTCAGGCGGGGCATGCTTGCGCAGCACGACTGCCAGGGCGATGGCGGCCGCGAACAGCACAAGCCAAACAGGATGGGGAGGATCGACGTCGTCGTATTCGCATGAAAAGTGACCGTTCGCAGCCAGAATACCAATTTCACCGCGACGGTCAGGAAGGAGTAATCATACCATCTGTGTGGAGCGGACACTCCCTTCGGCTTCGCTCAGGGCAGGCTTTG
>CAWHQE010000011.1:0-193495 GCA_963831485.1 uncultured Alphaproteobacteria bacterium | reverse complement strand
GATCGCAGCGCTATGCGCGACTGGGATCGGCGCTTCTATTCGCAACGTCCATGATCGAAACGAGGTCGAGGATCCAATACTGGTGCCGGAGGCGCGGCAAATTCGCGAGATTATGGCTAGAGTGCGTGAGGTGGCTGCGCCGTTCCAGAGAATGAATGGCTAACTCGCGGACCTCTGAAGCGTCTGCTTCGGGCGCGCTCGACGCTTCAAACCGCGTGGCCAATCACCAACGGCCGGCTGTAACCCAGAGGGG
The DNA here is from genome assembly GCA_963831485.1 of uncultured Alphaproteobacteria bacterium. Classification (GTDB taxonomy): domain Bacteria; phylum Pseudomonadota; class Alphaproteobacteria; order Sphingomonadales; family Sphingomonadaceae; genus Sphingomicrobium. The sequence continues at coordinate 193,242 of CAWHQE010000011.1, read as the reverse complement.
CTATGATTTCGCGACGGGCAAAGCCTGCTTCTTTGAGCACTTGGACTACCAAACTCGATCGTCGCCTTGCGGTATGTCTCCTCGCTCGCACGGCGAATGAGACGATGCGTATTGCATTGTCAGTACGAGCACGTCTGAAATCGTGCGGATGTATTTGACGATGTCGCGCATCTCTCGGTCGTTGAGATAGTAAAGCGCGCATAGCGCGGTCGCTACGTCGAAGCGGCCAATTCAAGGCTTGGCAACTCCGCGAAGGAGCCTTGGAATCAACGGAAGTCATAGGGTACGTTCTGGCCGTCGTAAGCGGCCTTGAGCACGCGTGACTGGCGGACCGGCAGCTCGGCCATCTCGATGCCAACTGCGGAACCGGCCCCATGTCTCAGCATCTGAAGAGGATTAGTCCTAGATTGCTTCCGAGGTCGAGAACCCTTCCGCCCTGCGGAATCGGCAGATGGTCCTTCAGTATGTAATCCCACCGGGCAATGCCGAGATCGGTATTCCAGATTGGCCCCAGTGGATATCGTCGCGGATCGCCACGGCGGCATAAGCGCGATCGGCGCGATTTTCAGCGCCAGGAAGTAGATTACTTTCTTCGGAGTTGAGGCGCCGTCAGAAGACGCGTTCCGAAAAGCTCGTTGAACCTGTGCCGATCGGCGATCGCGCAGATAAATCGAAGCATCCCTCGATAGTCCCGCAAGCGGTCGCAGATGGTGCAGACCGAGAACGATCACGCGATTGTCGCCGGTGACGAGAATGTCCTCCTCGCCGATGTTGTCTACGATGTATCCGGCCTGATGGATCGCGATGAGAGCATCCTCAATTCGGGCCAGGACCTCGTAGTTGGATCCGTTCTCGCGCACGTACTGGGGAAAGCGCTTTCCGATCACGAACTCTGAAATGATGACGTTCGCATTCCAATCTACAGCAGCGACATGAGGGATCGGACACCGGCTCGAGCAAGGTCCAGCATGCCCTCCAACACCTGCACGAAGCGTCTTCGGTCATCTCCGAAGCCCATGGTTTGCGGGGCATCCAGAGCCGGCGCTCGGCGAGCTTGCCGCTGGCGCAGTTCTAATCGTAGCCTGAGGCCCTCCATCGGTCATTTCGGGGCTACCCGCGAAGATGGGGCCAAAGTCGGCGCGCCGCGCAACAGCTCTTGCGAAGTCCGCGAATGCATAGGCGGTCCGGCCGAGCAGGAGGACGTAGGCTGTCCTAACAAGGCCAACGGGGCCGAGCACGAAGAATCTGACCGATCCGCTTGCGTATCTTGGCAGGAAGCTCACGGGCGAGGACTGCGGCGCGCTATTCCACTTTCTCTTTCAACCTTAGCGTTTGTTAATTCGTGGAGCGAACTCGGCGCGGAGTGATCCATCGGGGCAGGTGCGTCGGAACAACCGTTGCGTAGAACCGAGAAAGTGGCAGCCGACGAAAGGTCGAGACCGACACTGCGCTGATTTCTCGTGAGTTCTGCGAAAACTGCTTATCGAAGAGAGAACTACTCTCTCTCCCGTATCTACGTATTTCGAGGCAGCGGCTTGCTCCGGCCTCCTATTAACAAAACTATTATGCGGATGGGCCGGCGGCTATATTAACAATTCCCCCCAATGTGTCCCGCTCTGAACCAACGGCACCGCTTGGGAGCACCTAAGCCATGGGTGCAGAACCATCTTGATTGAGAGTTTCGCGGACCCGCCCCTGCCGGTTTGGGGAGCGTCGGCATCGGGATCCGCGCGCCACAGCCTCTTCCCCCCAACCAATAGCCGCCGCCCGATAACGTTATCTGACATTTCGTCAGCTCTTGGTCGTGACATTCAAAAGTTCAGTCCAAGCGCCGCATAAAAGTGATAGCCGGTCCTGTGAGCCGCCCAGGTAGGGCCACCCGACAGCAGCAATGAACTGGGCCCCCGAGCTTGACAATGCCTCCTAATCCTGCGGCAGTTTCGGACGTCCTGCAACTGTGTCGGATCCGTGCCGGGTTAGCTCCCCGCCGACCGAAACCTCCTGAGAGAATCCTGTGTGAACGTGATTCCCGCCTCCCAAAAGTTGCGGTTGGCGCTGCCCGGATTGACCTCATAGCCACCGCCTCCAAACAGGCTCGTTCCCCCACCGAAATCCTTCTCGAGCCACAACGGCAACAGGAGCCGGGTCTTTTCACCTTCCGCGATACTTGATGTTGCAAGAATTACTCGCGGAAAGATCGCCGCCGAAATCGCGCTTCGTTGATCGTTGATGAAGCGGTATTTGACCCCGAGCTCGACGTCGCCGGTTCCGGTACGCCAATTGCGCTCTAAATCCTTGCTGAACGCGAACGGGAGGGTCGCTGTCAGCTGGACATTTTCGACAGGGCCATAATTGAGGTTGAGCCCGCTTTCATCGTCGGAGGTCGAATGCAATCCCTCACCGGCAGTGAAGGCGTAAATCTCCCAATGACCCAAGTCCGTCGGCACAGGATCGTCAGTGAGGTACGGCGGCCCGGCGAAAGCCGGAGCTGCCGCGGCCGTCAATGCGAAGGCGACCAGCTCGCGATACTTCCTCACTACTAAGCTTCGTCCTGTCCGGGGTGCCTCCCAGGCCGTTGCGGAAGGACCATAATCAGCACGATGATGACCACTGCAAGCACGGCCGAAGCAAGCGGCCGACTAAGTTCGAGACCGCCTTTGCCAAGCGGCTTGTCTAGAAAGTCACCGACAGTTGCGCCAAGCGGGCGGGTGAGGATGAACGCGGCCCAGAAGAGGAAGACCCGACTAACTTTGGTAGTGAAGTAGAGCACCGCAAAAATCAAGCAATCCTGCGCCGAACACCAGAGCGCCGCCTGAATATCCGAGTCCCGCGTCAGCGATCCAATCGCCAAGAGCGGTACCGAGTGTCTGCGAGAAAGTGATCGTGATCCAGTAGAAGGTCTCCTCGCGGGGCTCGGTGACCGTGTTAACGTCGACTGTGCCGAGCGTCTTGTACCAAGTGAATAGTGACAGCAGGACGCATGCCAAGAGCAGGAGCGACCCACCGGGATAACCTATGCCGAGCGAGCGGTCAGCGAAGTCTGCAAGCGTGGTGCCGCAGGTGGTCGAAGCAACGATCGTCGCCCAGTATAGCCACGGATTGAATTTACTTGCTCTGATCTGCGCCCATACCAGGACGACGAGCAGGATTCCAAAAATGGCTGTGCCGATGAGATAACCGTTGGGAACCGGGTGAGGCGTCGTCTCTCCGAGCCAAGTCATCGTTACAGTGTCGCCACCGGTTTCGCCCAAGGTGGTGGCCAATATTTTGATGATCCAGAAGCCCAGCGTGACCGCGGGAACCTTGGTAAGAATGTCGTCTTTGAACTCGCGATCCGTCATTCGCCGATCCTGGTTGGTTGCGGCCCCCTCGCAGTGGAGTGGTCATGGAAAAATGGTCGAACGCCTCGCGTCAGGTGGAGGGCTCAAAAATCATTAGGCGCAGTGTTCCGGGCCTCACATGCGGACGCTCTGCCGGGTTCGGGTTCGGATCCGTGTCAGCGCCAGCAACAAACAGCCTTCCTGTCTTGGGATCGACGGTCATGGTGCGAGCGCTGACGACCGTCTGGATGATCGGTAGCGCAACGTAACGATCGGGTGAGACTTGCTGGTAAGCCGTCATCGTCCCGTCCTTGCCGTTTGAACTGAACACGCGTTTGCGGACTGGATCAAACGCAACGGCGTCATTCCCCTGGCCAATAGGAAGCTCGGCAACGACCCGGCCGCTAATCGTATCGACGACCATCATCAACTTATTGAGGCAGCCCATGAAAACACGGTGGGCGCGCGTGTCGATCGCCATACCGTGCGGACTGGTGCAATTCGGTGTGGGCCAACGGTTCACGATAGAATTGGAGCGCGCATCCACCTTGATCACGTCTCGATTGCCCTCGCCGGAGACATAAATTGAGCCGTGCCCGTCAGCGACTCCATACTCCAGCTTCTCGCCGGCCTTGATTGTCGCGATCGGAGCGTCTGTTTTCGAATCAATTACGGTAAGCGCCGCCGGGTCGCCTTCAATAATAAAAACGCGCCCTGTAACGCGATCCAAAGCGATCGCGTCAGCATCAACGTCCGCCGGAATCTCGAGTGACCCTCAACGTATGCAGATCGAACGCGACTGCCTTTCCATTGCGACCGTCATCGGTGAATCCCTGTCCCGTTGTCAGTGACACTGCAGTCCCGTGAGTGCCCCCAGTGACGCCCTCAACCTGGCCAATCAGGGTTCCACTTGCAGCATCGACCACTGCTACCCTGTCGCCATGTGCCACGAAGACTTGGTTGGATTGATCGTCGTACGTGACATAGTCCCAACGATCGGGTGCGCCGAGCTGCACGCTCTTAACTAGCCTGTAGGTCGCCGGGGCAGAATTTGACGTCGTCGCGAACAGCAGAGGGGCGAGGATAAGAGGAACAAGTTTCACGCAGCTTTCTCCGTAGCTCGATACAGTTACAGCTTGTGCTGCGTTCGCTCTTTCATTTCGACCAAGAGCAGGATCAAGAAGAATGCGGCGACTAAGATGCCTGCATCGAACAGAATTGCCGCAGCGACGCGGGCCAAATGCGCGAAGAGGAAAGGAATGGTCATCATAGCAATGCCCGAGGCGACGCCAATGGAACCGCGCGGTGTCAAGCTTCTGTCCCTTGTCTTCACAGCCAATCCGTGAACTCGAACGCTAGAACGGCGAGCGCTCCGGAAAGCGCGATCCACAGCAGCACCAAAGCTGCGGCAGTCGCAATCTCCTTGGCGATAGTATGGTGCTCCATTGCCCTTCCCGAACGGTGGCTGGAGTAAGCCGAGCCGCCAACGCCCGTTGAGGCCCCCGCCCAGCACTCTGAGCGGATACTCCGAGCCTCGCGCTTATTCGCGGCGCGCTCCAGCTGTTTCCAGTTACATTAACCCAATCATCTTTAGGTGCGGTTGTCAGTGCACGTTTAGTTCGTCGGCACCTGGTGAGGGGCCGCGGTGGGCGCTCTCGTCCAGCGAGGCTTGGCAACATACATCTCATGCAGCATTTGCGCTTGAAGCATATACATGATGACCTTGTTGGCGTTGCGCCGCACGCGCTTCAGAAAGCCAATTCGCCTTGAAAATGGAAGCCGAGCGAGCGTTCGTACGAACTTATACGCGCGCCATGAGAAAATCTGCGTCCGCTCCAACGCCTCCTTTGTGAGATAACGTTGGAAATTCCTGGTTAGTGTTCGATCAGCGCCAAAGAAGTCGATCTTGTCGCTGGTCATCATGAAGCCCAGCTTTCGGCGGGTCCGAATGTCGTCCGGCAAGACATTTCGAGCTGCGTCTCGGAGAACTGCCTTCTCGATACCGTCACGGAGCTTGAAATCGACCGGAATGGACCGTGCGGCGTCGTAGAGTTTATGGTCGAGAAACGGCACGCGCACTTCGAGCGAATGGGCCATCTCAACGCGATCCCCAAGAAACCCCAGGATGTCGATTGGCATCTCCGCAATCCGATCTTCTTGAACAACGTTGACGACCGGCCGTACCGATGTGCGATCGGCGCGCGACTTTCCCCGCGCCTTGGCTAGTCGGCTGCGCTGATTCTTATGGAACAGCGAAAGTGACAGTCTCTGCACGAGGCCATCAGGCAGTCCTGCTAGCTTCAGTCGCCCGATTCGCAAGTCGACATTGGATCCTTCGGAAGAAGGGTTGCGGGATTCGTCGATCGCACGTTGGAAGAAGCTTCGATAACCGAGGAAGACTTCGTCAGCGCCCTGCCCGTTGAGCACTACCGTCACGTGCTTCCTGGCCTCCTTTCAGAGGATGAATTTGCCGACGGGCGCAAGTGAGCCGAACGGCAATTCCGTGAACCAGATTGTCTCCTCCAGATTGTCCCACAGCATTTCCCTGGTCACCACGAGCTCATGATGCTCAGCTTCCGAGAACTCGGCGGCTTCGCGCGCGTGTACTTTTCCTCATTTTTTTCGCTCCCGGCGAACGAGATGGAAAAGGAATGAAGCTGCGAATTGAGATTCGAACCATCAGTGCACCAACGAACGCTGAATTGATGCCGCCGCTTAAGTAGAGACCGACTGGCACGTCCGCGCGCAATCGCAGCCGAACCGCCTCATTGAGCTCCCGTAAGACGCTTTCTGCACAGCTTTCGGGAGCTTCGCCGTACGGCTTTGCAACGGGCCTCGCCGTTCTCTCGGGGGATCTCGGAAGTCCAGTAGCGAGTGATCTGCGATTTCATCGTAAAAAGATCGACCGTCATATAGGACGCCGGGGCACTTGCTCGATGCCCAGGAACGGAAATTGCACATCGGCGGGATCGAAAGCGAGCAGCGGGTCAAGGCCGGCAATATTGATTTCCGGTTCGACGATGCCGCTGGCGAAAATCGCCTTCATCTCCGAGGCGAAGACGAACGAGTTGGCGAGCTGACGAGAAATAGAGTGGCTTGATTTCAAACCGGTCGCGCCCTGCGACCAGCAGGCGCTTCGACTTATCGTAGAGTAGAAACGCGAATTCGCCGCGCAGGTGCTCGAAGACCCGAGTCCAAATTCCCTATAAAGATAGATGATGACTTCGGAATTGCTCTTGGTGGCGAAGTGATAGCCCTTCGCCTCAAGCGAACTCCTAATCCGTTCGAAGTCGTAGACTTCGCCATTGCAGACGAGGACGATCTCTCCATTTTCACTTTCAAGGGGTTGGGCGCCAGTCACCAGGTCGATGACCGTTAGCCTCGTATGGGCAAACGTCAGTTGGACCGATGGGTCGCGGAACACTCCGCGGCCATCCGGACCGCGGTGATCAAGGTTTGAAAGCACATTTTCGACTGCGGCGTCAGAAATGCTCTGCCCCACAGCTCCAAAAATCCCGCACATTACGCTTGCTCCAATTTGCACGAACGACCGTCGGTAACTCGCGCGGATTGCGAATCGGAACCGCGAACATTGGGCATTTTTCATGCTCTTGGCGCGACTGCTCTGTCTTCATTGGGCACCATAGTCGATGGCTGGCCCACCTGGAGCCACGCCCGGAATTTCTGTGCTTCTTATCCCGAAAATATTCTGGGCGTTTGTAACGCTTGAAGGAGCGGGTGTTATTTACGCTTGCAAGGACAATTCCATTTGGAGCTGGCGGGGCGCGCAACTCGCTACCGTGTTGGCATGCCCTTTCGACGTATTGCCGGCAGCGCGGAGCGGGTGGTCTACCGGATTGCCGGACTGCCACCTGCGATTGGGTGCTGTTCTCGAGTTCGACCTATGAAAAATTGGATCCGTTACGAACCGCATTCGCTCGGCGCTTCTGGCATCCAGATGGTGTCGGCGAGTGGCTTGAGCTGATTGTGGGCCTGCTTGCGTGGCCAATAGCAGTGCCACTTTCCTCGGCATGGTTCACCGATTCGTAACGGAGCGGTGATTGAGCGGCGACATGGCAAGTCCTTGGCGGCTCAATTCATCGAGCAACTGAAATTGTACCTGACCACGGGGACCCTTCCACCGTGGTACTACGTGTTCGAGCTCCACGAAGATGGGACAAACCGAGCGCCAACTTTCATTCAGCCATTCGAGACTAAGCGCTGCATATTTCCCCTGACTCAAACCCAAAAAGGAAGTCTCGCCTCTGAACGACAAGGCGCGTTTTGCCAAATATTGTGCAGAGCGCGGGCTTCGCAGCGTCAAGACGCTTATTTACCTCGACGGCAAGACTCCGGAGCAACCGTTCCCTGACGAAGATCTGTTCATAAAACACGCAGCTGGACGTGGGTGGTCGCGGGGCTCAACGATGGGATCGTGTTGCCCCTTCGACGTTTGCGGGTCCTCAAGGCGAACAGCTGTCCGGAAGCGACTTGCTCGCGCGCCTCGTCCGCGGATCGCGTCGAGTTCCAACAATTGTCCAACCGCGGCTTCGTCCACACCATTCGCTTGTTGATGTGACGGCTGGAGCCCTTCCGACGTTGCGACTTCTTACTTGCCTCAACCAGGGGGGTGAAAGCGAGCTAATCGACGCAGTTTTTCGAATGTCGATCGGCATGAATAAGACAGTGGACAATTTGCATGCAGGCGGAATAGCTGCGGCCGTCGATCTCGCGTCTGGCCGGCTATCGCGAGCAACTAACCTCGGCACTGACGCGCGTCTCGGTTGGCTATCATTTCACCCACACAAAAGCGCCGATTGAATTGAACATTGCCGCTGTGGGATGAAGCGAAGCGCCTAGTCACCTTCGCTCACCAAGAGTTCGCCGATCGGGTGATAATTGGATGGGACGTAGCCATTCTCGACGACGGACCTGTAATTGTCGAAGGAAATGGCAATCCCGACCTGGATATCCATCAACGATTTATGCGAACTGGATTGCGCCGCCATAGGTTCGCCGAACTAATCGCCTATCACTTGCAAAAGGCTAAGAACTAAAGACCGGCGTCACGCATGTGCAAGCGTATCGAGGAGGTCTTCCGCCGCTCATGGTCTCGATGCGATTTGCATGGCGGCAGCTGTAATACGGCTAAGAACTCCGCCGTCAACAAGCATCAATTTCCAGATTTTAAATGGAAAAAAAGAAATCGGTGAAGGCCGGGAAGTACTTCGTGATCGTCGCCCGAGACTATACAATCGCTCTTTATAATAAGCTCTTTAAGGAGAGATTTGCCACCCGAATGAGCGGCCACCTTTAGGTTGAAGGAGGTCAACCTTAAGTCCGTAATCTCTTCGTATTCAAAAGAGATGCCGTTGATTGCAGAAAGAGCAAGCGCTATATAGCCGCCCGCTTGAATGCCGTCTCCCGGAGCACGTGGCTGAGCGGCTGAAACGAGCGCTTCGATATACCGCATAACGGCAATTTCCGTACCCAGGGTTCGAATCCCTCCGTCTCCGCCAACGCTTTTCCAAGCTGCTGATATAGCAGAAAACATTGGAAATAAGCGGTTTCTGCCGATAGCGCGATCCATATGAGTGATACAAAACGGCGTTCGCGCCCGGTTGTGCAACGGGTTGCAAAGAACCTTCGACTTCGCGGAGGCAGCTTCGAGTTCCGGAGGTCATACCGCCCGAAGCACGAGCAGCTTTGGCGGGCTGAACGAGTAGGTGGAGGAGCTTTGGCGAGTCACTCGTCGAGAGGCAGAACAACTCGCTACGTTCCATCGGCACTATTGCGATGGGCTGATCGCGGAGGCCCGCCACGGGTCGAAGCGCAAGAGGCAACGTCATCGAGCTAATCCGCGTGAAGCGGGCGCCAGACCGCGAAGAGATCGAACGGGCGGTCCGACGTTGGCTTCTCGACTGGGAGGCCGACTGGCACTCCCCTTTACGCATGACAGACGATTTGTTCTGACGCTGGACGACCTGCTGGCGTTGATCCGTACGGATGAACGCGCCGCCAAGCTTCTGGACATCGACCGTGAACTCTCCTCATCATTGCGTACTGCGCTGCCGCGCAGGCTTCCACACCGTGAGGCATTTGATCTAACCCGGTTTTACAATCGGCCTTCTGGAGCGCACCGCGACGACCGCGCCCTACTCCTGGTGGCGATCTTTGTGCTCGGTCGCGGAAATCCCGCCCGGAAAACAAACATTCACGTCCTCGGACGGCATCGAGTACTTCTTGGCGCCATTTTGAGGATGTCGGCGTCGAGGTTGTCCGGTTTCTCTTTCAAGACCAGTTCAAGGACTTGGCTAACGCTAAAACCCGTTGGTGACAGCGGACGGTTCGATCTGATGGCAAAAGTCGTCGGTGTGGATGTCTTTAGCAGGACACTGATCGAGGATTTCAGAAGCCGCTTCGTTCTCTTCGAGTTCAAGAACTACGGAGCGACAGGATCAAACCCAACCTCGTCCACATCACAGAGAAATATCCTTACCCCACCGCGTTGCGTGGCACGGCGATAATCATCTCGCCAACGGGGCCGAGCAAGGAGGCGCATGAAGCGAGCCGGGGCGCGTTACCCGCAATTAAGCTGCGTCCAGTAACCGGCTGGCGGTCGGGGTATGTCGAACTCGCGACAAGCGTGGGAATCTCCCCACGAGAAGCTCTAAAGTCCTCCGCCACCTTGTGGAGGGCTTCCTCCACACGTTCTCAAACAACTCTTTTTTTGTAGACCGAACGCAACTCGATACCCCTGTCTCCGGCTTAACAGCGCGACGCATGCCACGCAAAGGACGGATGATAGAAGAGGAAATCTGGTGATCCTCCGTCGCCCTGAGAGCAAAAACCTTTCATTCACGCATACGATCTAAGGAAAGCGTCGCCGACGAGGGAGTATGACGGTGAGTAGCGTTTTGTCCTTTCTGATTGTCGCGAGTTTCGTGTCGTTCCTAGCAGCAGCATGGGGTGTCATCCGGCCTATATCGCGGGCTCCGCCGACGTTGGTTCGCGCGTCGCGGCGGTCGCGAGCTTCTTTGCCATGTTAGTGTTGCGCCTGACCGCCGCAGAACGCGGCGAGCGCCAAGAATGCCAGCGAGCCAAATTCTGGCGTTCGCAATGATCAGCTGCCATCTTGGCGAAAGTCGAAGAGGCCTCATAGCTGGACCGAATACACTCGCAGCGAAAGTCCGGATGTCTTCAAGGCTGTTGGTCCAGCGCTTTCAGTAGCTTGGGAAATTAGAACCGGGCGCGTTTTATGCGACCGCGGAGAGCACGAACTGTGACAAGGTCACCTCTGGCGCGGTATCGCCCGATAAGAGCACTAAGGGTGCGCCCGTGTGGCTGTGGACTGCGACAATGGCAATCGGTTCGTGATCACGGCAGGCGAGGCCACAGAGTGCTCTCTAAACTGAAGAACACGGGCGCGTTGCGCTCAACGACGTTTCAGCAAGCTGCACGGAGGAGAACCTCGAAGCCTGCACAGCATCTGACGCGCAGAAATCAGCGAGCCAAGCGGAAGTCGTCTCGAACTGCGACACGGCTGTCCAGCAGGCGCTCATCGGCGACAGCAGCATGGACTGGCATTGGGACTATGCCTTCGGGAAGGGTGACACCGTTCAAGTGGTGCGCGGCTTCAAGGCCACCAACGCTTTCGGTGCGAAGCTGAAGCACCGCTATTTTTGTGATTTCGATACAGCGAAAAATGAGATCACACGCCTGACCATAGAGGGGCCGTTCGGGAACAAGCGTCTCATTTGATGCCGCCGTCGCTGACGAGCAGACGGCAAGCAATTCCTTCTTATTCAGGGGGCACCTGATGTTTGGTTATCTGTTCGTGGCGTCACTCTTGGGGTTTTTGGCGGCGACATGGGGTCTAATGAGACCTTATCTCAACGTGCAGAGGAAATGGTTCTTTGTTCTGGGCGCCCTCTTCTTTTTGGGTATGCCCGTTGCGGGAAGCTACGGACAAGCCGCCTATGAAGCATCCCCAGAGGCACAACGCGCAAGCGCACAGCAGCAGGCCGACGGGCGTACTTCATTGACACGACGCTCGACATCGCGAAAGTGATGGTCAAAGCCGAATTGCGCGATCCGGATAGCGCGGAGTTCACGGGTCTGCGTATCGTGATGGTGGATCGCCAGCAGGCTGTTTGCGGCTTGGTCAATTCTAGAAATGGGTTTGGAGGAATGGCTGGGCCGACCCTCTTCGTCGATCTACCTCAAGAAGGTGTTGGAGCGGTTTCTTTCGCGGAAATGACAGCACGAGAGCCGACAAGAATATTCAGCACTTCTGCGGCGAGCGTCGTTGATTGCCGTCCGAGGAGTGCTACAAAATGTTGCTACAAAAATCGGAGACAATGTCTGTCTAAGCCATTGAAATGTTGAGACTTTGCTCTGCGGGGTTAGTTTCCCTCCGTCTCCGCCACGGGTTCGTCTGTCCAGTCCAGAATGCTTATCTGGTCAGCTGATCTCTTCGGGCAGGAGGACGACTGCACTTGCGACTGCTCCATCGTCCACGGCTGGCGCTGTTCGCCTTCGGCGACTTTGCCTTCAATCTCTACTGGCAGAGCATCATGCTCTTCCTGCTTTTCTACTACACGGACACGCTCAACATTCCGATCGGCATCGCGGCGACGACCTATCTGATCGCGTCGGTGTGGGACGGCATCGCCAATTTCACCGCCGGTGTGCTCGTCGATCGCGGACACCACCGCTTTCGTTACGGGGCGCTGCTGGTCGCGGGTTCCGTCCCGCTCGGCCTGACCTTCATTCTGACCTATCTGCCGCCGCTGGCGAGCGGCGCCTGGGCAGCCATTTGGGTGCTCGGCGCCCACCTGCTTTTCCGCACCGCCTATGCCGGCGTGAACGTTCCCTATCTTGCCATGTCCGCCAGGATCAGCGCCGAGCCCAGCGACCGCGCCTTCATCGCCGGCCTGCGCATGCTGTTCGGGACTGCGGCCGTCGTCGTCGTCGCGCTTTGCACGGTGCCGGTCGGCCGCTGGCTGACGGGCACCGATGCGGCGCGGGCCTATTTCGGCGCTGCCGCCCTGTTCGCAACTATCGGGACGGTGATTCTCATCGTCGTCGGATTGACCTACGACGAGAGCGCCGAGATCCACCGGCCGACCCCGGCAAGCCTCAAGGCCGCGCTGCTCAGCCTCGCTGGCAACCGTGCCTTCGTCGCGCTCAATGCGGCGATGATGGCGATGATCGTTGCCGTCACCGTGCTCAACAAGTCCGTTCTTTATTACTTCAAATATCTGCTGGGCGACCCTGATGCGGGCCAGCTTGCGCTGGCGGCCATCGGACTGGTGAGCGCAATTGCAATTCCATGCTGGATGCTGATCGGCCGCCGCGTTGGCCTGCGGGCACTGTGGCTCCTATCCGCAAGCCTCGGAATGGCCGGATTGCTTTTCTTCACGCTCGTTCCCTTCGGCGGGGTTCGAGCGATGCAGCTGTTCCTCGTGGGAATGCAGGTCACGAGTGTCGGCCTCAACTTCGTCTTCTGGGCGATGCTTCCGAACACGATCGAATATGGCGAGCGGGCGACCGGGCTCCACGTCGAAGGAACGGTGTTCGGTGTGGCAGCGCTGCTGCAACGGATCGCAATTGGAATTGCTACGGCCATCCTTGGCTGGGGATTTGAAACTGCGGGCTATGTGCCCAACGCCGTGCAGTCGGTGGCAACGCTGACGGTCATGCGGATGACGGTCGCAATTACGCCGCTCGCCTTCCTCGCGCTATCTTGCATCGCGATGGTGTTGAACCCGCTCGGGCGACGGTCGACCGAAGCGCCGGAGATTGCGGGCGCTACAGCCTAGGCGACCAGGTCGAAAGTTCCGTAAGTTCCCTCGGCTTGCGCCGACGGAGCGATCCAGACGTCGAATCTGCCAGGCTCGATAGTCGGCCGGTCCTGAACGCCGTAGAAGGCGAGATCGGCCGCGCTCAGCGTGAAACGCACGGTTTCGGACTGGCCGGGCCCGAGCGCAACTTTGCGGAACGCCTTGAGTTCGCGGACGGGCCTGGTGACGCTCGCAACCTGGTCGTGGATGTAAAGCTGCACGACTTCCTCCGCCCCGCGCGAACCGGAGTTGGTGATCGTGGCGGAAACCTCGATGCTTCCGTTCATCGGCATCGTCGGCGCGCTCAGCGTCAGGCCGGAATATGCGATCTTCCCGTAGGTGAGGCCGTGTCCGAACGGGAAGCGCGCGCTGTTCGGGATCCCGCGGAAGTGCGCCTTGTATGGCTGCAGGTCACCTGACGGGTTCGGCCGCCCCGTCGGCTTGTGCGCGTAGTAATAAGGCTCCTGGCCGGACTTCCATGGGAAGCTTGCGGGCAGGCGGGCGGATGGGCTGTATTTGCCGAACAGCACGTCGGCTATTGCATTGCCGGTCTCGGTTCCGAGAAACCAGGTGGCAAGGATTGCAGGAGCGTTGGCAACCGCGCCCTCCAGCGCCAATGCCCGGCCGTGCTTCAGCACGACGACCATGGGCTTGCCGACGGCGGCGATGGCTTCGGCAAGCTCTTGCTGCGGTTCCGGGACCACGATTTCGGTCCGGGATTGCGCCTCGCCTGACATGTCGAAGGATTCGCCGATCGCAAGCACGACCAGATCGGCCTGTTGCGCCGCGAAGACCGCTTTCTCGATGCCGCCGGCAAGCGGCTTTTCAACGCCCGAGCCTTCAGCAACGATGATGCTGGACGGGTCCGCGACAGCAGCGCGAACGCCGCTCGCGAGATCGACCGCTTTGGAATCGTCGCCGTAGACGACCCATGGACCGACGAGATCATGCGGCCCTTCGGCGAACGGACCGATCAGGGCGATGCGCTTGCCGGAACGGGGCAGAGGCAGAAGATCGCCATCGTTCTTGAGCATCACGATGGCCTTGCGTCCCGCCTCTCGAGCCAGCGCCCGAGCTCTCGGAAGCATCGATCGCTCGGACTCGCGCTTTTCCGAGATCCGCCGGAATGGATCTTCGAAGAGGCCCAGCATCGCCTTGAGCGCGAGCACGCGCCGGACGGATTCGTTCAGCTTCGCTTCGGGCACTTCGCCGCTGCGGACGAGCCCGGGCAAATGCTGACGGTAGAGGCCGCTCTGCATGCTCATGTCGACGCCGGCGAGGAAGGCGAGCCGAGCCGCGTCGCGCTCGTCCTTGGCGAAGCCTGCAGCGATCATCTCCTGATCCCCGGTGTAGTCGGAGACGACGAATCCCTGGAAGCCCCATTCGCCGCGAAGCAAATCAGCCATCAGCCAGTGGTTGCCGGTCGATGGCACGCCGTTGATCTCGTTGAACGAGGCCATGGCAGACAGCGCTCCTGCATCGAATCCGGCTTTGTAGGGGCGGAGATAGATTTCGCGCAGCCGCTGCTGGGAAATGTCGACCACGTTGTAATCGAGGCCGGACTCCGCGCCGCCATAAGCTGCGAAATGCTTGATGCAGGCGAGCAGGTGCTCGTTCGACTTGAGGTCCGATCCCTGGAAACCGTGGACTCGCGCGGCCGCGAATAGGCTGCCGAGCAGCGGGTCTTCGCCGCCACCCTCGACGCCGCGGCCCCAGCGCTGGTCGCGCGCGACGTCGACCATGGGTGAGAAGGTCCAATCGATGCCCGCGCCCGATGCTTCGAATGCCGCTGCTTCGGCAGTGCGTCGGGAAAGGTCAGGCTCGAAGCTCGCGACTTCAGCCAGCGGTACTGGGAAGATCGTCCGATGGCCGTGAATGATATCGGCCCCAAAAATCAGCGGAACCTTCATTCGCGACTGCTTGACCGCCGCGGACTGAAGGATTCCCGCGGCCTTCGCGCCACTGCCATTGAAGACGCCGGTCAGCTGGCCCTCGGCGGCTTCGCGAACCTGTTGATGAAAATCCGATCCGTTGCCTGGCGGATTGAGGCTCAGCGCCGCGCCGCCGCCCCAAGCAGATGCCATCAATTGCAGCTGGCCCGCCTTCTCCTCGATCGACATGCGCGCGATGAGAGGGTCGACGAAGGCCGGAACATCGAGCTTCCCGGCAGCCTCAATGAGCGCTCGCGCGGGACTTGCAAGCCATGCGCCGACCGCTCCTGCACCCATGACCATCGCTCTGCGCGAGATGCGCGTGTCCAGCATGCACTACCTCTCCATACGGGACCGAGCGCAACAGCCGTTATACAGCAGGATTTCGATCGTCCACTTGACGGGTTATGTAACCGGTTACATGACCCAGCCATCAAGCAATTGCAATCGTCGCGGGCGTGACTTTCACGCCTTTTGCAGTCGATAAGCGCCGGCCAAATCCGCAACTTCGAGGAAGCGCATGCCCGAAGCCACGATCCGCGATGTCGCTCGCCGCGCGCAACTCTCGGTTGCGACCGTCTCCCGCGCGCTGAACGGCTTCGACAATGTCAGCGAGAAGGCAAAAGAGCAGGTCGCCCAGGCGGTTCGCGAGCTCGGTTACATTCCGCATGCAGGAGCGCGAAGCCTGAGCCTCGCCAGGACCAACGCGATCGGGGTTGTTCTTCCGGACCTGCACGGCGAATTCTTTTCCGAGATCGTGCGCGGCATGGACCGGGAGGCGAGCCGCCGAGGTTATTTGCTCCTGCTGTCGAACCTGCATGGCAGTCCGGAGCAGGCATCGCTCGCACTTCGCGCGATGCGCGGTCGAGTCGATGGCCTGATCGTCATGGCGCCCCAATTGGGCGCGGACGACCTTGCTGCTTCGCTTCCTTCGGGCCTTCCCTCCATCCTGATCAACACTCGCGGCGGCAGCGGCTCGCATGCGGCGATCCATGTCGACAACGCAGCAGGCGTTCGGGCAGTCGTCGACCATTTGGTCGCGCTTGGCCGCAAACGGCTCGTGCATGTCGCCGGACCCGAAGGGAATATCGACGCCGACGAGCGCGCCGTGGCATTTCGCAGTGCCTGTGCCGATCGCAGCGTCGAGTGTGAAGTGCTGCGCGGCGATTTCGAGGAAGTGTCGGGCGAACGTCTCGTCGAGGAGCTTATTCGGAGAGGTCATCGGTTCGACGCCGTCTTCGCCGGGAACGATAATATGGCGATCGGTGCGCTTCAGGCGCTCCGTTCAGCGGGGCTAAAGGTGCCGGCCGAGGTTGCGGTCGCGGGTTTTGACGACATTCCGCTCGCGAGACACCTGGGTCTGACAACCGTGCGCGTACGTATCGCTGAACTGGGTGAGCGCGCGCTGACGCGTCTGCTGGACTCGGTCGGAAAGGACGGCTCGGGGCGCGACGAGCTTCACACTCCGGAGCTGGTCATCCGAACGACGACCGGAGCGCACGTCTGATGCAAATCGCCCGTCGCGAACTGTTGCAGGCCTCGTCGCTTCTGATCGGCAACTCAATGCTGCCGGCCCCGCTGGCAGCGAGGCAGGTACGTCCCCGATCGCTTCCTCCTTTCTATGAGGAAATCGAGCATCGCACGTTCCTCTGGTTCTGGGACCATGTGAATGCTCGCAATGGCCTCGTGCCCGACCGATGGCCCAGCCCGCTCTTTCTCGAGCATCGCGGCGGTGGGCTTCGCGCTTCCCGCTTATGCGATTGGCGCTGCCCGTGGCTGGTGTTCGCGGGTGGAAGCGCGCGACCTTACGCTCACGACTCTGCGTTTCTTCTGGAATGCCCCGCAGGGTCCAGAGGCCGCCGGAACGACCGGGAACAAGGGCTTCTTTTACCACTTCCTCGACATGAACAGCGGAGTCCGCTTTCGGCAGACGGAGCTTTCGAGCGTCGATTCCACGATCCTGTTGATGGGGGCTCTCTTCGCCGGCCAATTTTACGATCGCGACGATGCGGGCGAACGCGAAGTCCGAAGGCTCGCAAGCGCGCTTTACGAGCGCGCCGACTGGAATTTCTTCCGAAGCGACGGCCGAAAGCCGATCTCGATGGGTTGGCATCCGGAGTCCGGCCTCATTCCCGCAAACTGGGTCGGCTTCAACGAGGGCATGTTCGTCAATATCCTCGCGCTCGGATCCACGACCCACCCGGGACCGCCCGACCTGTGGCAGCAATGGACCGCGCCCTATGCGCGCTTCTGGAGTGGCGAAGGCCCGACCCGGCGGATCGCTTTCGCGCCTCTGTTCCCCGGTCAGTACAGCCAGATCTTCATCGATTTCGGGGGCATCCGTGACGCGGTGATGCGCAAGGCCGGGTTCGACTATTTCGAGAATAGTCGCCGCGAGACTTATGCGAACCGCGCCTGGTGCATTGCCAACCCGATGGGCTGGGACGGCTATTCGCGCGATGTCTGGGGGCTCAGCGCCTGCGACGGGCCGGGTGACCTGCCGCTCCCGTTCAAAGGCCGGACGGCGCTGTTCCACGGCTATAGCGCGCGCGGGCCAGCGAATGAGCCGGACGGGATGGACGACGGCACGATCTCGCCGGTTTCGGCGCTAGGCTGCCTGCCCTTCGCGCCGGAAATCGTGATTGCGTGCGCCGAGGCGCTGCGCCGACAACCGGGCGTCTTCGACCGCTACGGCTTCAAGGACAGCTTCAACCCGAGCTTCACCTATGACGAGCCGAAGGTTGATACGGGTTCCGTCGATCCACAGCACGGATGGGTCGCCAAGGACTATCTCGGAATCGATCAGGGACCGATCCTGCTCCAGGCAGCCAATTACCGCGACGACTTCATCTGGCGGCACATGCGACGCGTGCCGGCGATCCGCCGCGGCCTGGTCCGAGCCGGGTTCACCGGGGGCTGGCTAAGCTGAAGTCGCTCTAATGGCCGCGAATGAAGAGGTTGGCCGTGAGGCGACCTTTACGCGGGTCGGCACTGAAATTCATGTCCGGCGGGATGATGCCTGAGTGAAGCAGGCTCCCCTGATAGATGATCAGGCGATCGGGAACCGCTTCGACTGCACAGATCTGCGCGAAGAAATCGTCGGAGCCTTGGATATACCCTGAGCTGGGTGAAAGCCGGGCCGAATCGGCCTTTGCGGCACGAATGAATTGTTCGAAATTTCCTTCATTCACCCGTTCGATTCCGCTTGCGCGCTGCCTGTAGAAGGCCGTGCCGGAACCGGTTGGCACGCGCAGATAGTGAAGAAGTGCGAGGTGTTTCTGGTCGGTCGTATCGAAGTGCGGCGCCCGCTGTGGCGGCGACAGCTCTGAGGGCTGCGTCGTTACCATCGAAAAGCTCGCCTCGAGAAGGTCGAAGCTATCCACGTCGAACGCTCCGGCGATGAACTGGCCCGCCCGCTCACAGGTCTCGACGACATAGGCATCGGCCGCTTTGTCGGCGATCGTGATGATGCGCCTGAGGCCAGGATAAAGGGTCGTGTCGGCCGGATAGGGCGCGAGCGCGTCAGCGATCTCCATGATGCGGCCGAGATCGCCGCTGAACTCATCGATCACGACGACAGGGCTCTGGCTATTGCCGACCTGCCGCAGCTCGGGCTTCACTTGGCGCACCTAAAGAAAAGGGAGGGAGACGATGCCGCCTCCCTCCCGATCAGTGCAAGAAAATTTAGAACGTGAACCTGGCGCCGATCTTGAAGTTGCGGCCCTGGCTCGCAACCGTTCCCGCGTCGGGCGAGAAGGTCGGTCCGGGCCCGCCGACGTTCTGGAATCCGCCAGTCCATTGCGAATAGTTGCGATTGACGAAGTCGAACAAATTCAGCGCCTGACCATAGATGGTCAGCTCCTGCCCGTGATTCCACGGCATCTTGAACGACTTCGAGATGTTCAAATCGACATTCTTGTAGCCGATGCCATTGGGCCGATAGACGCCGAAGTTGGTGAGGTAGCATCCACCGCCGGCCCGGCGACGTCGAGGAACGTTGCACAACACGCCGCCGTATGACGCGCCGGACGACAAAGTCACGATCGTCGAAAGCCTGATGTCCCACGGAAGCCCGACCGTGCCAGTTCCGACGAACCGCCAGCGCTCGAGGCCGATCGACCGGCCCCCAGCCCATGTCGCCGATCTGCGGTTCGTCGAACATGAACGGATCGCCGATCGAGTTGGTGTCCCTCGGATCGTTCGAGCGAGAGCTCGAAATCGTCAGCGTGCGCTGAAGCCATAGTGGTCGTCGGCGTATAGGGCTTGTCGGCCGTGAGATAGATTGCACCGTACCTCGCCTTGCCATCGCTGTTGCCGATGAAGATGCTTCCGATGCCCGGCAAGCGGGCTTGAAAATCGCCGCAGCCCGGGAAGAAATGCCGTCCGGCGTAGGTGATGCCTTGTAGGTGAAGATCGGGTTTTCGCCGGCCGCGTAGCTTCCATTCGGATAACGGTTTCCGACCACTTCCTGATAGATGTTGTGCGACCAGATGTAAGAGAAGGTGATCCACGGTGTTGATCTTGCCGAACCGCTTCCGGATCCCGACTGGATTTCATCCGAATAGGGGATCTTGGTCTTGTTGTTGAGCAGGTGGACTTCGCCGCCCTGCTTCGCGGCCAATGCTCGAAGCGCGTCGGGATCAGTCGGCAGAACCGCGACGCAGTGCGGGTCAAGCGGCCGTATCGTGCAGCCAGCTGCGAGGCGTTCTCAAAGTCACGATGGATTCGTAATAGTCCTTGATCGTCTCGAGCGCGGAATCGATGAACAGCGAGCGGTCGTAATAGCGGCCGGCGCCGCCGATGAAGACGAGGTCGCGATCGCCATGCACGTCGTAGGATACGCCGAGGCGCGGCTGGAACTCGCCCAGGAACGGCTTTCGGTTGTGGCCGTCGAAATTAATCTTCGGGATTGATGCCGGCTGCCGGCCAGCCCGGATAGGCCCTCAAGGCGGCCGCAACATCCGGCGGCGTGACGAATTTCTCGTTCGTCGCATTGGATCATAGTCCCAACGCAGGCCGTAGCTGACCAGCCAGTGGTCGTCGGGCCGCCAGTCGTCCTGCGCGAACATGCTGACCCGCGTGTTCTTCGCGGTTACCGGCTGAACCGCGGCGGTATTGATCGTCGCCGCAAAGGGAACGGCGACGAACCGACGCCCGTGAAGCTGGTCGGCGTCGAAGAAATACGGTGCCGTTGCCGTTATTGTCCTCGAGCCGCTGCAGCTTGGTGAAATTGATGCAGGCCGCCGATCTTGACGGTGTGTGCCCCGGCGGTGATCGTTACATTGTCCTTGACCAGCGTCTGGTACTGATGATCGTCTTGGGCGAAGTTCGTTCCGCCGAGAAGATCTGATTGTGAGGCTGAACTGGTTCGGTCGATGTCAGGAACGCCAGTCGGAACGGCGCCGCCGTAGGTGACTGACAAAGGACGAGCCGCCGACATTCGGGATCGCGTCCATTGGCGGCGACGTCGCGCGCGATCCACAGCTCGTTGAGCCAGTTGGAGCCGCGATGATTCCACCAGGCTTCGTAGCGATTTTCGTCGTTGCGATTCGAGTGTCGACGCGTCGGTAGTCGTAACGCCGCCGTTGATACGCCAGATTTGACTCGTGCCGGATGAACGCGCTCGACATTGATCGTATCGTCCGGCGTCGCGAAATAGGTCAGCTTGCCGAAATACAGCTTCTCCTTGAATGTCTCCGGGAAGCTGCCGTTATATTGCGATCTCGCGGTCTGCGCATATGACTGCGCGGCGGGCGGAAGCACGCTAGCGGATTCGCCAGGGATAGACGATGATGTCGTTCGATCCGAAGGTCTTATCCGTCCCCTCGAAGTCGAGGAAGAAGGTCAGCTTGTCCTTGATGATCGGACCGCCAAGGTCGCCACCGATAATATTTGCGTGTTGAAATCGGGCTTCGGCTTGAAGGGCGGGTGGCGTTGTT
The DNA here is from genome assembly GCA_963831485.1 of uncultured Alphaproteobacteria bacterium. Taxonomy (GTDB): domain Bacteria; phylum Pseudomonadota; class Alphaproteobacteria; order Sphingomonadales; family Sphingomonadaceae; genus Sphingomicrobium. The sequence goes on along the minus strand of CAWHQE010000011.1, from coordinate 172,207 downwards.
GCGTCTTGCCAGGGCGGTCGAAATAATTCTCGCTGATGAATCCCTTGGGCTGCCACTCTCCGAAGATTTCGCCATGGAATGCATTGCCGCCGGTCTTCGTGACCGTTGAAATCACGGCCGAAGCAGCGTCGCCATATTCGGCCGCAAAGTTTTGGGTTTGGACGTTGAACTGATCGACGGCGGAGGCGGGGAAGGGATTACCGGACGAATAGTTCTGGCCCGAGCGTGCCGCCGTGATTGACGAGGTTCTTGATGCTGAGGCCGTCGATGATCGTGTTCGTGTTGTCGGAATTGATCGCGCCGGCCTGAACCTGGCGCGCCTTGCCGCCGAGGGTCGGAGGTGAAACGGTGACGCCCGGAGCGAGTGCCGCGAAATTCAGGAAGTTGCGGTCTCCGTTCGGCAGGTTTGCAATCTGGAACTGCGAGACGCTAGTCGTCGTCGCTGGAGTTTTGACGTCCTTCGTTCGGGCTCCGACGATGACGATCGCCGATCCGGCCGCCCCGGCCGCAGCCGCAGCCGCAGGAGCGAGGTCGACGGTGACAGTCTGGCCCAGCGGCACCACGACATTCTGCGAAGTGCTGCCCGACTTCACGCTGTAGGTGCTCGGCGGCAGGCCGACGATCAGGTAATTGCCATTCGAGTCGGTCTTGGCAGTGTCGGTATGGCCCGTGTTGAGGTCAGTGAAGCGTCACCGTCGAACCGGCGGCGGCGCCGGTGACATGCCCCTGAATGCCCGAAGTCACCTGAGCCATTGCGGGTGTCGCGAAAGCGAGTGATGCGGCAACGGCAACCGTCGAAATGCCAGACGCCATCCGGCGCCGGTTGGAAATGTTACTCACTTAGCCAATCTCCCCAGTTCGGCATGTAACCGGTTACATACAAACACGGCCTTCGGCCTTGGCTCGACGAAACGACCTCGCGCGCATAGAGTCAATTCAACCTCATCAATGCGGGAGAAAGCTTTGTAGCTGCTGTGGCTTTCAGGTCACGCTGAGCCCCGCTCATATTTGAGCGCGAAACTGACGTTCGGAGCGTTGATCGCGGACGCTTCTGCGGTACTTGGGGGAAGGCGGCGAACGAAGTCGCCGTGATCGGGCATCTTGTTCGCGACGTCCTCGATCACGTCCTCGATGTCATCCAGAAAGCCGGTCAGGTCCTCGTCGGAAACGAAGTTGGTCACCGGGTCCGCATGCATTTCCAGCCCTTGACCGATGAGGACCTGGACCCAGCTTTCCTCGGCGAAGAGCTCCTGAGCATTATGCTTGAAGAAGCGTCCCGAGGACCGGAACAGTTCCAGTCGCTCTTCTAGGCTCGGGGGCACGTCCATCGTTCGAACATGATCCCAGAACGGATCGCCTGTCCGCTTCGTCACCTTGTAATGAGCGATAATGAAGTCGCGGACGTCCTCATATTCGGTGCGAGCCTGGAGATTATACTCGTCCATGTCCGGCGCAGAGAAACGGTCCGCCGGGAACATCGCGAGCAGGCGGTGAATGCCCGTCTGGATCAGGTGTATGCTCGTCAACTCCAGCGGCTCGAGAAAGCCGGAGGAGAGGCCGATCGCGATCACGTTCCTTTCCCATGACTTGAGCCTTCGCCCCGGCCGGAACCGAACGAGCCGAGGCTCGGCGATTGCCTCCGCATCAAGGTTCGAAAGCAGGATGTCTCCCGCTTCCTCGTCGCCAAGGAACTTCGAGGAATAGACGTATCCGTTCCCGACCCTGTGCTGCAGTGGAATTCGCCACTGCCAGCCGCCTTTGTTGGCCGTGCAGCGAACATAAGGGGTAAGCGGCGACACGCTGGCGCTCGGAACCGCCTGCGCGCGATCGCAGAGCAGCCAGTGATCCCAGTCTTCGTAGCCGATGCCGAGCGCGTCGCCGATCAGTAGACCGCGCATTCCGGAACAGTCGACGAACAGGTCCCCCTCAACCTCTCGGCCGTCGTTCAGCAGCACACGCTCGACGAAGCCGCTTTCGCCGTCCTTGAGCACCTCGACGATGCGTCCCTCGATGCGGGTCAACTCCCCGCGTTTCGCTTTCCTGACGGAGGAAACGCGCGAACAGCGATGCATCGAAATGGTAGGCGTAATCGAGATCGGCGAGCGGCGAATGGGGATTGCGCCTGTCCGGAAAAGCAAAGCGGTTCTTGAGAGAAGCAACGCAGTTTAGCGAGTAATGATCGAAATGCCTGACCCTGTCAGGAGTGCGTGCGGTCGCGGCGAGCCAAAGCTGGTGCGGATGCAGCCAGAGCATGTCGCGGCCAATCTTGCCGAAGCCATGGATATAGCGTTCGCCGGGTAACCCCCAGTCGACGAACTCGATACCGAGCTTGAACGTCGCCTTGGTCTCGCTGATCATCTTCAGCTCATCGATGCCGGCGAGGGCGAGGAAATTGCGGAGATGCGGGATCGTTGCTTCGCCGACTCCGACCGTGCCGATCTCCTCCGACTCGATCAGGCGAATCTCGATCTTCGTCATCCATTTGGAGAGGACGGCCGCGGTCATCCACCCGGCGGTTCCGCCTCCAACGATCGTCACTTTGCGAACCGGTTGATCGGCGGCCGCCACAATTCCTCCGAGCCTAAGATTGAAACCGTTTAAACCAAGAGCGGCACTAACAGACAAGCACGAGTTCCAGCCGCTCGTTGATCGAGGTAAGCTTCCGTCATGCGTTCCGTCGCGATCCTGCTCGCTTTCGCCCTCGCTGCGTTCGCCAGCCCCTCAACCGGCTTCCTCCCCCAACGAACTCGCCGGCCGAACGGCGGGAGCGCCTCAGCGCTGCACGCTCATCCAGGCCGGAGAGGCGTTGCGCGTTTCCGATACAGATCGGCGCATCCTGCTTTACGGCAAGGGGCGGACCATCTGGGCAAATCGCGTAGCGCCTGCGTGCGAGATCAACGTCAGTGACATCCTCGTGACGGACCCGATCGGCCCATATTATTGCCGCGGCGACCTCGTTCGGTCGTTCGACAGGATCAACAGGGTTCCAGGTGCGGCATGCAAGCTTGGCGAGTTCGTGCCTTACACGCGCTGAGGGTCGGCTTCGCCCCCCCAATTTTGCGGGTTTTCACCGATTCCGGGTCGCTGAGCCTGACCTAAACAGCTGTTTGAAAACTCACGATGGAGAGGTTCAGATGGCAGGGCCAATTTCGCGCACGACGTTCATCGCTCTTAGCGCAGCGTCGCTGTTCGCTGCGCCGGTCAGCGCCCAGGAATCGCGCATGGAAGGCATCATCGTCACCCACAAGGACGGCCAACTGACGATCAAGACGCCGTCGGGCAATCAGTCCATTTCTTATGCGCCTAATGTTCGTGTGCGCTCCATCGCCGGCGCGCTTGGCGGGCAGAAGCACGTCATGCCGGTGTCCTCGTTGATACCGGGCTTGCCGATCGTGGTTGATTATGTTCCGTCCCCCGGAGGGCACGTCGTAGCCCACGAGATCGACTACAAAGCGAAAGACTATAAGGTTGCTGCCCAGGTCAATGCCGGCGTCGAGGAAACCGCTCGCCGCGAAGCCGAGTTGCGCAATGCCTATTCGAAGCTCGGCGAGTGGAATCTGATCATGGAGAAGAACGTCTTCTTCAAGACCGGGAGCGCAGTGATCTCAGCGGATGGGCAAGGCGACTCTTGGCGAAGTCGCTCGTGAAGCGCCCAGGACCAAGGGCTATGCTGTTTCGGTGCTTGGCTATGCCGATTCCAGAGGGTCGACGAAGGCCAATCAGTCGCTCAGCAATCGCCGCGCACAGGCGGTCATCAACTATCTGAAGCAGAGCGGCCATTTGCAGCCGGGCCGAGTGCTCGCGGCTTCGGCGATGGGCGAAGAATATCTTCACGCAGCCAAAGCCGCCGATGCCGAGGCCCAGGCGAACTCGCGCCGTGTGACCGTTCGAGTGGTCCAGAGCGCTGCGCATCTGAACCCATAGCGCGAAGCCGGCGGCCGGCCTCTCCCTTCCCGGCCGCCGACTTCACGCAAAAAGGCCCGCCTGTGGGGGCACAGACGGGCCTTCATTACTCGGATGGATTTATCCTACCCGTCGACCATGCCCAGGGGGAGCAGGCCGAACGCAGCCCCCTTAGCTGCGGATCGGAATCCGAGCTTAGCGGATCGCGCCTAGAATTTTCCATTTCCCGCAGGAATTGCTGACGCCCAGCTCGGTATTGATGCCGATGGGAAACATCGTTCGGTAAGGTCAGAAGGCAGTCGCAGGAGATCCGCACTTGGTTCCACACGTTCGGGCAGTCGCGCTGACGAGCTATCTGGAGGTCGCCTCTTTCGCGGGGCTCGATCCCTATGAGATGCTTCGCAAGGTCCACATTAGCCCCGGGATGATCAGCGACCCTGAGAGCCACATCGCGGCGACATCGCTTTGCAAATTGCTCGAGGAATCAGCGCAGAACTCCGAGTGTGCGACCTTCGGGCTCGCCATGGCCGAGAGCCGTACCTTCGCCAGCCTTGGCCCCGTGGCGCTTCTGCTTGAGCACCTCGGCTGTGTCCGCGAGGTTGTCGACGCCCTGACCGAATTTCGCAGGCACCTCAACGATGTCGTCATACTCGGAGTGGAGGAAGGCGAAGGCGATCAGATCTTGCGGGTCGAGTTGCTGGCGAAATTCGCGACACCGCAAACGGCCGATCTCGCGATCGGCGTAGCCTATATCGCTCTCAGGGGCGCTTCGCGATTCCGCTGGCAACCCCTCGAAGTTCATTTCTCACACTCAGAGCCCGAAGACGGCGCACGCTTCGCCCGCTTTTTCTCGGTGCCCATCCGTTTCGGAAGCTCCTTTAACGGTTTCACCTGTTCGCCGGATTCAATGGCAAGCGAATGGCCGTGGGCGAACGAGACCATGGCGTCGCATGCGCGGCGATTACTTGGCCTGGTCCCGTTGGCACCCGAAAAGGCGCCCGTAAGTGAAAGCGTGATGCGGATGATCAGCCTGTCGCTGCCTGCAGGCCACGCGACGCTTTCGGACATTGCGGCGCGGATGGGCAAGAGCTCGCGGTCTTTGCAGCGGAGCCTCGCGCACGAAGGCCGGCGTTTTGCGGATCTTCTGAACGAAGTACGCCGCTCGCTTGTCGTGCAGCACCTCAGCGCGAGCAGTTGCTCGATGACGTCGATCGGGGCGATGCTGGGCTTCTTCAGCTCGAGCTCGTTCAGCCGCTGGTTCCTTCTGGAATTTGGAGTGCCCCCGCGCGTCTGGCGCGGGGAGCACATCCGAACCGCCGGAATGAACCTGATCTAGCCGGCCTAGTGCTGGACGACCGTGGTCGACCCGGTCGAAGGATCGGGGACCGTCACGTAAACGACAGTGTCGCCTTCATATTGCGGCTGATAATAGGCGCCGCCGCACGAATAATAGCTGTAGCCACCATAGGGATAGGGGTTGCAGCCGTACGGGAGCGAGTAATAGGTCGAGCCGATTGCAGCGGCGGTAACTGCGCCGGCAACGAAGCCTGCGCCTAGGCCCCAACCGGGATAATCGTCCCAGCCGCCCCAGCCGTCGTAATCGCCGTTGAAATTGACGTCGCCGGTATTGATGTTGCCGTTGTTGACACGGTTGCCGTTGCCGACATTGTTGCCGCCGCCCGGCCGGTTGCCAGGGCGAGCACCGCCGACACCACCGACGCCGCCAACACCGCCGACGCCGCCAACACCGCCGACGCCGCCGACGCCGCCAACACCTCCGACTCCGCCAACGCCGCCTGGCTTGCCGGGGCGTCCAGCGCCGCCAACACCACCGACGCCACCGGGCTTCCCTACGCCGCCTACGCCTCCCGGGCGTCCGGCGCCGCCGACCCCTCCAACGCCGCCGGGCCTGCCTGCCCCGCCGACGCCTCCGGGCCTGCCCGCTCCACCAACGCCGCCTGGGCGTCCGGCGCCGCCGGCGCCCCCAGGCCTCGCAACGCCGGGACCGCGGCTGCCGGGTGACGACGCCATTCCGCCGCCAACTCCGCCAGGCCTGCTATAGTTGCCGCCGCGGGTGAACGTGCCGCCGCGATTGAAATCGCCGCCGCCTCGGGCTCCGGCACCGCCCCCGCCCCAGGAGCTGCCGCCGCCGCGGCCGAAACTTGGTGAGCCTCCGCCCCTGATTCCGCCTCCCATGCCGCCGGACCGGCTGAAGCCGCCACCGCCGCCACGGCTGAAGCCTCCGCCACCGCCGCCGCGACTGAAGCCGCCGCCGCCACCGCCGCCACCGCGGCCGCCACCTCCGCCACCGCGGCCGCCGCGCGAGATGCCTTCATCGGCAACGAACATGAGAAGGGCGAGAAACGCGCCAGCGCGCGCGATTTTGAACCAGGTGCGCTCGGCCATGATTATTGTCCCTTATATTCTGCCATTTGGATCTTCATCGTGTCCGCTCCCGGCACGAAGGTAACGTCGCTGGCGCTGACCGCCGCGCTAGGCTGCCACTTGAGGCGCGTCGTGAAGGCAGGCCGCGCCGGGTCCGTTCTGTCGACGATCGCCAATTTTCGAGGCAGCGGTTTGTCGCCCTGGTCGATCCAGACTTCCCAATCAACGTCCGGCTCGCGGAACGCGTAGTGGGTCGTCCTAACGCCGTCGAGCGTGACGGTGCCCAGGTTGTAGGCTGCCCTGAAATGCTCGTCCCGGTGCTGGTCGGCGTCGTTCCACCGGAACAGGTCCTCAAGCGGCAATCGAACGCCATACTTGTCGTAGATGGTGTCGAGCACCTCTCGGTTGGTCGGCGGCGCCGCAACGCTCGCATAATATCCAAGGTTGGGCGAGTAGACCGTGAATTGCTTGCCGTCATAGAAGAAATCGCGGTTCTTCTTGTCGCTCGTATATTTGATCGAGAAGCCCGGCTTCTTGACTGCATAGGCGGTCGACCCATCGAGCTGGATGCGCTGCCCATCAGCAGTCACCGTGTCGATCGTGCCGTCGGTGGTCAGCTTGAAGCTGTTGAGCGACGTCAGATATTTGCTCATGTCCTGAATCGCCTGGATGGCGGTCGGATCGACTTTCGCCTGAGGCGCGGGGGCGTCGCCGTCGAAATCAGGGAAAGCGGCCTTTGTCAATTCGACCTGCCCCTGGCCCTGCTCTCCCGCCGGGGCCTCAGCCTTCTTCTGGCAGGACGACATTGCCAGCGCCGCCGGTAGGACCAGCGCCAACAGCGGAAGGAACGAACGATTGATCGTCATGCGGAGCACTCCTCGTGCCAGCCGCGCGATGGCGGCGTTCAGTCGTTCGACTATGGGAGCGCTAGGCGCGTCACTATCGGGGCGATTCCCTATCTTTGAGCGGCGTTACGCTGAGTTGAACGGTGGAGCACCATAAGCGCTTCCCGAACTCCCGACGTGGCCGCCCATAAGAAATCCCGGCGGAATTGCTTCCGCCGGGACTTCTCCGACATGTCCGGGCTGCAGCGGAGGAACTCCGCTAAGCCTTTGTAGCCGACTTAATTTCCGCCGCGTTCGCCCTGCGGCGCAGGCGCCGGAGGCGGCGGCGGCGGCGGTGCCGGGCACATATCCGTCGCCGGGATCACCGATCCGTCCGGGCACGTCTGAGTCGCCGGAGGTGGCGGCGGAGGTGGCGGCGGAGGCGGTGGCGGCGGCGGCGGCGGCGGCGGAGATGCGAAGTTGTAAGTCAGGCTCAGCAACAGGCTGTGCGACACGAACCGAGCATTGTCGCCGAGGGTCGCAACGCCACCTGAGCAAGTCGCCGGAACGGGCAATGTGCACGCGGCCGGAGTGGCGAACACGAACGTGTCTTCGCCATTGTTCTTGCCGGCATGGAAGAAGCGATATTTCAGACCGATATCGATCTGGTCGCTGACAGGGTAATAAACCTGTGCAAGCAACTGCCAGGCAAAGGTGCTGTGGCTGTCGTTAAACTCGTGGACGCCGGCATAGCCGACACCCGCTCCGACGCCGCCGCCGATCTCGCCGGGGTCATTGCCACCGAAGTCGAGCCAGCCATTGATCATTCCTGACCAGGCGTTGGTCTTGTTGTCGATATTGAAGGCGCCGTTGTCGATGTCGATCTGGCCTTCAGTGTTGATGGCGCCGATGAAGGCGTTATCCAGATCGACGCTTTTCGCAGTGCCGTGCTTGTAGCCAAGCTCGCCTTCGATCCGGAACATGCCGAAATCGTAGCCGCCGTTGATGTCCACATCAATTCCGGCCTTGTAATTGAGGCTGCCGATGTTGTGGAAAGGAATGTCGGCAACCGCCGGATTGGTGAAGTCTATCCCACCTTCGATGTCATGGCTCTTCGGCCATACTGCGCCGATGTCGAGACCGACATAGCCGCTATTGTCCTTTGCGACAGCCGGCGAGGCGACGGTCAGGCAGGCTACCGTTGCAAGAAGATACTTTCGCATGAGCCAATCCCCTGGTTTTTATCAAACGATGCTTACGCACTCAGTTCGACACGCCCGCGAGGGATATCCCTCATCGAAGGCACGCCTTCTTAGAGCATTTTGGGTGGCTTTGGCAGAGGCCGGTTCCCATCGGGAGTTCACCCGATTCCGCACCGTGCATTGACCGGAGTTAACGATATTATCGACCGAGTGTTGCAAAAGGGCCGCCCGGCGGGGAGATGATGCCGGGCGGCCAGTTGGACTGGGCAACTCATGCCTAAATGGCTCCGCCGCTCGAAGGGAAAGAGCGAGTCGCGAACCACGGCCGCATTCAACTCCGTCCGGCCAGCGTTGGAATCAGGGAAAACCCTCTTACCTCGACAGCCGAGCGCCGATCTTGGCGAATTGGTCTTGAGCGATATTGGCGTAATGGTCGAAGGGGAGTAATAATGGCGCGTGCCGAATAATCCTCGGCTTCCGGGTCAGTGATTTGCTGTAGCGTGTCTTTAGATACTGCTCGGGGCCGGTCGTAGGTACTGGCCAATGGATATTCCGGAAGAGACTAAAGAGAAATCGCCAGATCTCTTTGTCCGCCGTGACCCGGGCGACGTGAAGCCGTTCATCGCGGGAAACCGCAGCCGTCGGAAATCTGCGACGAGATCCTCCAAAGTCGTCGGTCAGAATCATGCGGATCGGGACAACGAACTCTACATTCGCCGCGACGAACGCGGCCGTCTCGCTCGCGAGCTTCACGACTCCACCGCGCAGCTGCTTGTGACACTCGAGCTGCAGCTCATGCGTCTTAAACAGACTGCTTGTGCGGCGGACTCGAAGTTGTTTGGTGAAATCCTGAACGCCCTTGGAACCACGATCTCTGAGCTTCACGATGAGGTGCGTTCGCTTGGCGACCCGGGCCATTTGCGAACAGGCAGGCTGGGCTCTGAGCTGGGAGCCATGGCGACGGAGTTCGCCGCCCGGACGGGACTTCAGGTCCGCACACATTTCGATGAGCTGCCCGACAGCGTCACTCCAGAGATCGCGCGCACCATCTACCGAATCGCGCAGGAAGCACTTGCGAACGCTTCACGACACGCACGTCCGAGCAACGTGTCACTAAACCTCGCCGTCGCGAACGAAACCGTCACGCTTCGAACGGTTGACGATGGAGTCGGCTTTCGAACTCCACCCGGCGGGTCGGGGGCTGGCCGTGGCCTTGCGAACATGCAAAGCCGCCTCGATCAGGTTGGTGGCAAATTAACGATCCAGAATCTCGAACAGGGCGCAATGATTGAGGCGACCATTCCGCTCATCTTCTAAAGACTCGTCGCTAAAGCAGGATCAGGGTTCAATCAGGCTGTTGCGTACCGCATAGCGGACGAGGTCCGCAGTCGTCCTGAGGTTGAGCTTGCGCATCGCGCTGGCGCGGTGGGTCTCGACCGTCTTGACGCTGATGTCGAGCGTGCTCGCGATCTGCTTGTTGATCTTACCCTCGGCGATCAGCTGGACGACCTCCCGCTCGCGGTGAGTCAGGACGTCGGTATTGATGTGCCGGTTTGACTGCAGGAATTGCTCGAGCAGCGCCTCCGAAACCGCACCCGAGAAATAGGGCCGCTTCACCGCAAGCGCATCGAGCGCTGCGAGCAGATGATCCTCTGAGTCCGACTTCATCACATAGGCGCGCGCTCCTGCCCTGAGGATGCCGGTGATGATCTCGTCACGGCTGTGCATGGTGTAGATCATGATCTCGAGACGAGGCAGCTCGCGCTTGAGCGCATAGGTCAGATCGAGACCGTTGAGTTGCGGAAGCGAGTAATCGACGATCGCAATGTCAGGAGTGGTGCGTCTCGCTTCTTCAATCGCTGCATGGCCGGTCGCGGCCTCCGCAACGACCACGAAATTCTGGCGGGTTTCGATGAGCGCGCGAATTCCGCGGCGCAGGGCGTCGTGATCGTCAACGATCATCACGCGCTTGATGGGGCTGCTCATCTTGCCAGCGCCCATGCTAGCGCTGTTTGGACCGCGCGTCCCCGATAGCTGTCTTTCATCGACAATACCCCCGTTACGCCGAGGATCGCGCCTCGAAGCTACGCTGTGATTACAAACAAAAAGTTCCCCGAATATCGGGACTTTCCCGAATAGAGCGCTTTATCGAAGCTTGGGTAAGCCGGCGCAGTGAAGGCGCGAGCGCCACGCCTGGCGCCGCGCGACGCTGAAAGGAACTGGCACGTGCTTGCTTCTCGGCTGATTGGGCGGGTTCTCACCGCTGCTGCACTCTTCGTCATCGCTCCCAGCCCATCGCCGGCCAAAGCTCCGGCGAACTGGGATGGTCTGGCCAAAGTGCCGGCTAAGAATGTCGATTATCTCTATCTTCGCCCGGGCGCCGAGTTCCGGCAGTACAAAGCGATCATCCTGGAGCCTACGCAGGTCGCCTTCAAAAAGAATTGGCAAAGGGACATGAACCGCTCGCGCAGCGGGCTTTCAAAGGTTTCCGATTCCAAACTGCGCAAGGCCATCGATGAATCGCAGGAGAAAGTCCGGAGCACCTTCGAAAAGAGATTCCGCGAGACGGGATTTCAGATCGTCACTGCGCCAGCTGAGAATGCGCTGAAGGTCACGGTGGGCATCGTCAACGTGGATGTGTCCGCGCCGGAACTGAACTCCGCAACGAGCAGGACGTTCGCCGAGCAGGCTGGATACGGAACGCTGGTGATCGAAGTCCGCGATTCGGTGAGCGGCGAGCTTCTCGGCCGCGCGGTCGACCATGGAACCGCCGGCGATCATTTCGTGATGATTCGAAATTCGGTGAACAATTGGGCCGACTTCGAACAATTGTTCGACGATTGGGCGACAATCAGCGCAAAAGGGTTTCGCAAGCTCGTCGCCTCTTCGCCAGCCGGACGATAGGTCGGCCGCCACCTTCACGGCACCCCGCTACTTGCCTTTTCGACGGAATTTGCGGGCAGACCCCGAGTTACGTCTGATCTCCACTTCCTCATAGTCCGCTCCGAACGCGTCTGTCTGGGGGTAGTCATGACGAAAGCGCTTCTTCTTGCAACGGCTCTCGTCGCGAGCGGCCCGGCTTGGGCTGCGGATGTTACGGCTGCTGGATCCGGTGCGGCTGCGCAGGATTCGGCGGCGCGGCCGCTTACGCCTGAGGAGCGAGCCCATGCGATTCAGGAGCTTCAGGATCTTCGCACTCGGATGACGCGGCTCGAAGGGGTGCTCGGGCTTCCAAGCGAAGTAGCCCCGCCCGTCCCGGTCCCGCCGCCGCGAAAACAAGGCGATAACAATCTCACGCTCTACGGCTTCATCCAGGCTGACGCCATCCAAGACTTCAACCGGGTCAATCCCAACTGGGACGCGACGCTTCGGCCTTCACGCATTCCGACGGTCAAAGGCCAGTTCGGAAGCGACGGCCAGTCGATTTTCAGCGCTCGGCAGTCGCGCCTGGGCGCCAAGGCGGATGGAACCCTCGCTGGCAAGCCGTACGAAGCAAAGTTCGAATTCGACCTGTTTGGGGTGGGCGTCGACGAGGGGCAGACGACGTTCCGGCTACGCCACGCATACGCCAGCTGGGGGCCATTCCTCGCTGGACAGACAAACAGCCTGTTCATGGACGGAGACCTCTTCCCAAACACGATCGATTATTGGGGGCCGGCAGGCATGGTGTTCCTGCGCAATCCGCAGTTCCGGTGGACCTTCTGGAATCGGAACGGGTGGAAAGCAGCGGTCGCGCTCGAGCATCCCGGTAACGACATCGACACCGGCAATCTCCGCCTGATCGACGAGGCCATCGCATCGAATATCCGCAACGACGAGAAGGTCCCTGACGCAACCGCGCAGGTTCGCTACGAAGGCAAGTGGGGCCATGTTCAGCTTTCCGGAATCCTGCGCCGGGTCGGCTATGAGACGATCGGAACAACCGATAACGAGCCAAGGGGTCACAAGACTGGCTGGGGCGTAAACCTCGGCAGCTCCTTCAATGTCTCGCTCGCGACAGCCCGGATTGGCGCGGTCTATGGTCGCGGCATCGCCAGCTACATGAACGACGGCGGCATGGACCTGGCCCCGAATATCGCCGTGATCCCCGCGCCACCGCCGGACATCGGGCTCATCCTCGTGCCCAGCGCGGAAGCAGTGAAGCTCTTCGGTTGGACTACCTACATCGACTTCAACTGGTCGAAGCAGTGGACCTCGTCGATCGGCTACAGCTTCGACAAAGTCGACAACACGAATTTCCAGGCCGCCACCGCGTTCCATAAAGGCCAATACGCCTCGGTGAACCTGCTCTGGCATCCTGACAAGCAACGTTTTCACCGGCGGCGAGCTGCTGTGGGGCAAGCGCACCGACAATGACGGCAACTCCGGGAAGGACGTGCGCTTCCAGTACAGCCTGCACTGGGATTTCTCGAGCAAGAACATCTGGGACCTCTTCGAATGAGGCGAACTTTTGCAGGGGACGTTGAAATGAACGACCTGACCTTCTCGCGCCGCGGAATGATGGGCGCGCTCGCCGCTGGTGCGGCGATCGGCGCAATCGATCTCGGGATGCCCAGCGCGGCCTTTGCCCAGGCCAAGCTTTCCGGGTCAAAGATCGATGCCGCCCTCAAGGACGCGTACGATAAGTACAAGGCCCTGAACGAGGGGAAGAACGCCGACTATATCCCCGCGCTCGCCGAAGTCCCGTCGACCTATTTCGGAATCGCGTTGGTGAGCGCCGACGGCAAGGTCCACGAAGTCGGGCGATACCAAGCAGCTCTTCTCGATCCAGTCGATCTGCAAGGTCTTCACCGCTGCGCTGGTGATGCAGCAATCGGGCAACCAGAAGCTCGAGGAAACCGTCGGTGTCGACTGCAACCGGGCAGGTGTTCAACTCAATCACCGCGATCGAGCAGTACAAAGGCGCGGAGATGAACCCATTCGTCAATCCGGGCGCCATCGCGACCGTCGGCAACGTCCAGGGATCCACCTCCGACGACGTGTGGAACAAGATCATCCAGTTCCATTCCGACTTCGCCGGCCGCCAGCTCGAGGTGAACCAGCCGGTCTACAAATCTGAGAGCGATACCAACCAGCGCAACCGCGCCATCTCGATGCTGATGTCGGCTTATTCGAAAGTTCCCGATGGATCCTGGCGCCGCCGTCGATCTCTACACGCGCGCCTGCTCGATCAACGTCTCCGCGCATGATCTCGCAGTGATGGGCGCAACGCTCGCTTATCGGCGGCCGCAATCCCGGTTACCGGCAAGCAAGTAATCGACGCCGAGCCACGTTCCCGGCGTGCTCGCGATCATGTCGACCGCCGGCATGTATGACGACAGCGGCAAATGGCTGTACCGGACGGGTCTGCCGACAAAGAGCGGCGTCGGCGGCGGCCTTATTGCCGTCTCACCCGGCAAAGCCGGAATCGGCACGTTCGCGCCGCCGCTCGATGGCGCGGGCAATAGCGTTCGGGGCCAAAAGGCGATCACCGACATCGCCACGGTACTGAATTTGAATCCCTACGCGCAATTCGGCTGAGGAACAGCGCGTGCGTGGGATTGGGTACCTCACTGCGTGTCTGGCTGCACTCTGCGTTCCTAGTCCCCTTCAGGCAGCAGACCGGCCCGACCGCAGTGGGGGAACCTACCTCTTCGACGATGCTCACTTCCACCTGACGAACTACATTCAGAAGGGGCTGACCGCGAAACAATATGTCGCGATGATGGGCAATGTCGTGAAGCGTTCGACGATGTTCGGGATCCCGCTTCAGCAGACTTGGAGCTACGGCAATTCCGGAGACTTCGCGCCGACCTATTATCTGCAGACCGACGCGCCGCTTTATTATTATTCCTTCACCGACGCGATCATCGCGCACGAATATCTGTCGCTTCCACCGAAGGATCGCGCGCGGCTCGATCCGATGATCACGGGCTTCAACCCGAGCGACATGTATGCGGTCGACCATATCGAGCGCGTCCTCAAAATGTACCCGGGCGTGTTCAGTGGGATTGGCGAATTCTCGATCCACAAGGAATTCGTGTCGAGCAAGGTCGCGGGCGAAGGCGCGACATTATTCAATCCGTCACTCGACCGGATCCTCGATTTCGCGGGCGAGGCAGGGCTCGCGGTCATCTTCCACAACGACATCGACGTGCCCTTCACGAAGGGAGGCGCGCTGCCGGTCTATTACCAGCAGATGTGCGACGTCCTCGAACGCCATCCCAAGACAGTGATCATCTGGGCGCATACCGGTCTCGGCCGTGTCGTCCAGCCCGCGCCGATCGACGCGAGTCCGGAGGCCACTGCAGCGCTCGCCGCGGCACATCGAGCTGATCGAGCGGATTCTGTCCGATCCCAAATTCAGTCACGTCTATTTCGACATCAGCTGGGACGAGCTCGCGAAATATGCCGTGTCGAGCCCGGACGTGATGGCGCGCGTAGGGGCGATGTTTGACAAATATCCGGACCGCTTCCTCTTCGGCACCGACAATGTCGCGCCGACCAGCATCGATTCGAACCTGCGCGTGTTCCACCTCTGGGATCCGATCTTCGCGAAGGTCAGGCCAGCAACGAAGCAGGCAATCTTGTTCGGCAATTACGAACGAATCTTCGACGCTGCGCGGACGAGGGTGCGGGAGTGGGAGGGCGCCCATGTTCAACAATAAGTGGTCATTGCTCGCGTCAGTCGCGTGCGTCCTGTTGATGCCGGGTCGGGCAATTGCGCAGGATGCTGGAACGCTGCCAACCCCGTCGGAACAGAAAGCGGAGGTCAAGGACCAATCGAGGCAGCCTCAGGGGAATCTGTCGCCGGCGGATCAGCTCAAGCTTCTGCAGCTGGAGCGCCGCGAGATGCAGCAGCGCATGAACGATTTCGACGCGCGCATCAACGCGCTCGAAACGGATCTTGGGGTGAGCCATACCCCGCCGTCCGGCTCGGCGCCCGCCGGAGCAACTCGGCCCATCCCCGTTCCGCTGCCGCAACGCTCGGCGGAACTCTCGCCTGAAGAACAGCAAGCTGCCGCCGAACCGCCGAAGAATGCAGTCGACGGGTTCATGAAGCGGCAGGAGCTTGCCGGCACGTTCAAGCGCGACACCGGCTGGGTACTGATCGACGAGCCTTTGGCGACGGAATATCTCGGCCTCATGGCCTATGCGCGTTACCTCAATCAGAACGCCGTCAATTCCACTTATACGGACAGCTTCGGTCGCACCATCCCGATCGAAAAGCGCAACGAGGTGCAGCTCTACAAGGTCAGCATGCAGTTCAAGGGCTGGCTCTTCACCCCACGCTTCAGCCACCTGCTCTTCATCTGGACCAATAATGCGAACCAGGGTGAAGGGGCGCAGGTCGTGATTGCGGGCTTCCTGCGCTACAAGTTCGCGAACTGGCTTTCGGTGAGCGCGGGGATCATGCCGCTCCCGACCACGCGCAGCACCAATTACAGCTTTCCCAAATGGCTGCGCCACGACAATCGGGTGATGGCGGACGAATTCTATCGAGGTTCGTACACCAGCGGCATCGACGCGTTCGGGCAGATCGCCAAGGGCCTGGAATATCGCGTCATGATCGGAAACAATTTGTCGACGCTCGGCGTCAGCTCGAAAGAGCTCGACAACAGGTTCGATACTGTCGCGGGCACGGTCTATTGGATGCCGACCACCGGGGAGTTCGGGCTAGCGAATGGCTTTGGCGACTATGATTACCACCAGAAGGTCGCGACCTATATCGGCGTGAATGCGGGGCGCAGCACCGAAACGGCGCAGGGGCAACCGTCCGAGAACGATTTCGAAAATTCGCAGATACGGCTCACCGACGGAACCTTGCTCTTCAGCCCTGACCCGTTCGGCACCGGCGGGAAGGTTGAGCAAGCGTTGTGGAAGATGGCGAGCATCGACCTTGGGATAAAATACAAGGGCTTCTCACTGGAGGGTCAATGGTACTGGCGTAAGGTCGACCATTTCCACACGCTCGGTTTCGTCCCGATCGATCACTTGAGCGACAACGGGTTCGCGCTGCAGGCGTCAGCGATGCCGATCAAGGATCTGCTTCAGGCGTATGTGACCGCCTCGAAGATCTGGGGCGCCAATGGCAATCCGACCGAGTTCGCCGCCGGCGTGAACGTCTACCCTTTCAAGCGGCGTGAAATGCACGTCAATCTGGAAGCAATCAGGACGAATCGATCACCGGTCGGCGGCTTCCACATGCCGATTTCAGTGGGCGACACCGGCTGGGTCTTCCTGAGTGACTGGGTTATCATGTTCTGATCACTTGAAATGCTTGGCCTGCTGAAAAACCATGTCGCAGGCCTGCGATTTCAAATAGCCGTTCGCGTGAGTGAGCGAGAAGTTTTTTCCGCCCGTGATGATCTGTCCTCTCTGCCCCGCGGAAAAACCGGGGTCCTCGGTAACGCCCTTTTTCGCCGTGAGCGAGGTCAGCATGGAATCCGTCGCAGCGCTGCTGACCAGCCCGTTCTTGAGGCAATATTGAAGCACGCCGGCGGCATTCGCAGCGCCCATCGATCGCACGTCGGGAAGCGCGGAAGTGATCGATGGCGCATCCATCTGAGCAAGCGCCGGTTGCGATGCGCAGGCAATTAAAATCGCTTCGGAAACATATCTGACCAACTTTGCCATCACCGCCATCCTTTCGACGCTGACCTAATCTTCCGGCCTTGGTCAGGATATCGGGACAATCCGGTAGCAACGACGCCTCAGCAGCGGATCTCGCGAGACGAATCGGTTGATCTTCGTCGCCGATCGCGAGGTCATGATGTCCTGGATGTTGGCGCGATTCGGCAATCCATCCGCCGTTAATGTGAATAAGCGCACTGGGTGCGCTTCACATCCCTCGGGGCAAGCGTCGAACGCGAGCGAATGGAAAGTGTGACGAGTGGCCTGGTTTCGAAAATGTAGTAGCCGGATCTGAAATTCGCTGTGCAAGCGTTTGTCGGGCGTGGTGAAGGAAACGTTGCGTATGTGTGAGTTTGAACAAGTCGATGCTCGTGAAGCGCTTCGCGAAGCTCGGAAGTGTTGCGAACAACTCGGTTCGGTTCTCGACGAAAGCGCCAGCGAAGCCGAGCACATTGGCGATCGCGAGATGATCGACAGGCTGGTTAAAGCGAAGACCGCCGCCGCTCGAGCAGGAAAGCTCATCGCGAGGCTCGCGATGATCATCGAGGCGGAAGAAACCGCCGCGCAGCAGTCTTCGAAATAGCGAGCGCAAACGACGCGTTCGTGAAATCAGGCGCGCGCCTTCAACTCCGATGAGAAACTATGCGGCCGGGCGCGAAAGCCGGCGCACACGGATCGGATCGGCAGTTCCTTCACTTTCGACATTTGCTGGCGCGCTGGGCTCGTGAATTGTCATCAACGAGCTCATCAAGCTCTCATCCGCGCTCGAGCAGATGCCGAGAACAATGGCCTCGTCGCATCCTTCGGCAGCGACATAAGCGTGACCCATGTTTGAATCGATGTAGATGCCCTCGCCGGCGTGAAGGATGACGGGGTCGTAGAACTCCGTGTGCACCAGGATCGAGCCTTCGAGGACGTGGATATATTCCTCGCCCGAATGCCGGACGAGGTCGCCGAACTGGCTCAATGACTTCGCGCGGATGCGCGTGATGATCGGGATCATCCGCTTTCGGCGAAGCTCCGTGCAAAGGTAGTAATAATCGTAGTTGGGCGTCGTCACTCGGACGGCATCATCCTGCCGACCGATGCTGCGCCGCGCAGTAACTCCTTCTTCCGCCTCGCTCTCAGCAAAGAGTTCCGACATCCGAATGTTCAGCTTCTGACTGAGCTGAAGCAACTTATCGTAGGTCAGGGTCAGTCGGTCATGTTCGACCTTCGACAGCGTGGAAACCGGGATTCCGCTCCGCTCGCTCATTTCCTTGAGCGTCCAGCCGCGATGGCTTCGCAGGTCCTTCAATATGCGTCCAAGGGTCGGATGATCGCTCATCGGGCGCGGCTCCGTAATGAATTTGACAATTTTCCAATCAGGACCATTATGGCTCCATCAGGCTTACATTAGCACATTAAGGCGAGATTGCACCGGGGGGCAACTCGCTGTGGAAGAAGGGGAAAAATTGATGCGCAAGCTATTTGCCATGGCTGCGGCGATTCTCGGAGTCGGCTCATTGGGAGTTGCGGTAGCACAAACCACCACCAAATCGCCGCTGTCACCGCCCGTCGCACAGAGTGAAATTCCGACGCCTCCGACCACGCCCGGCCAGGGCGCGCATCCTCTCACTGCCGACGATGTCGGCACGTGGCTCGATGGAATGCTGCCGTACGCGATCGCGCGCGGCGACATCCCGGGCGCGGTCGTGGTGGTCGTGAAGGACGGGCAAGTGCTCACCGAGCGCGGCTATGGCTTCGCCAACGTTGAAAAGAAGATCAAGGTCGATCCCAAGACCACGCTTTTCCGTCCGGGTTCGATTTCAAAGCTCTTCACCTGGACCGCGCTGATGCAGCAGGTCGAGCAGGGCAAGGTCGACCTCAACGCGGACGTCAACAAGTATATCGACTTCAAGATTCCGCCCTACAAGGGGCAGCCGATTACCCCGCTCAACCTGATGACCCACACGCCGGGCTTCGAGGAGCAGGTGAAGGACCTCATCACGCTCGGCGAGAAAACCCAGGTTCCCTACGACACCCTTCTGAAGCGCTGGGTCCCGGACCGAATCTACGCACCGGGCACGACGCCCGCTTATTCGAATTATGGCGCGAGCCTCGCCGGCTACATCGTTCAGCGCACGTCGGGTGAGCCGTTCGACAATTATCTCGAAAACCACATCTTCAAGCCGCTCGGAATGGCGCATTCGACCTTCCGTCAGCCGCTTCCGGCGAACCTCAAGCCGCTGATGGCCGAGGGCTATCTGCCGGGCAAGGACAAGCCCTACGGCTTCGAATTCGTGAACGCGGCTCCGGCGGGCGCAATGGCGACGACCGGCGACGACATGGCCAAGTTCATGATCGCCCACCTCAACAAGGGTGCCGGCATCCTGAACCCCGAGACCGCGCAGCTCATGCATTCGCGCGCGAACACGCCGTTCTCGGCCGGCGAGGGCATGGCCCACGGCTTTTACGAGACCAACATCAACGGGCTTCACGTGATCGCCCACGGTGGTGACACGGTCGCCTTCCACAGCGACCTCCATCTCTTCCTCGACAAGGGCGTCGGCATCTTCGTGTCGTTCAACAGCCCGGGCAAGGAAGGGACTGCGCAGCCGCTTCGCGACTCTCTCTTCACGGACTTCGCCGACCGCTACTTCCCGGAAGCGCCGGACTCGGTGAAGGCTGATCCGACCAACGCCAAGGAAGACGCCCAGAAGCTCGCGGGTATGTATTCGACGACGCGGGGATCGACGAGCAACTTCCTCGCCATCGCCGATCTCATCGGCCAGGCGAAGGTCGGCGTCGACAAGGACGGCAATCCGCTGATCGCCGCCGCCAAGACCCTCGGCGGACAGCCGCGCAAGTGGATCCACATCGGCCCGATGACCTGGCGCGACGCCAACGGCCATGACCTCCTGACCGCGAATGTCTCGGACGGGACGGTGACGCGGTTCAGCTATGGCGAGCTTGCCCCGATCATCGATTTCGATCGGACGCCCGGCTACCGCTCGTCGGCCTGGATCCTTCCGCTCCTCTATTGCTCGCTCGCTATCCTGCTGGTCACTGGCCTCTTGTGGCCGACCAAGTGGCTGGTGCGGCGCAAGTATAAGTCGGAGTTCGGCTACGAAGGCCGGCAGCTGTGGGCCTATCGCTCCAGCCGAATCGCCGCCTGGGCTATCCTCGCGGTGCTCCTCGGCTGGCTCCTCGCCGTGCAGGCGCTGTTCAGCGACCTCGGGAATGAGGCGAGCTTCAACGCCATTCTCATCCTGCTCGAGCTTCTCAGCATCCTCGTCTTCATCGGCGGTTTCCTGGTGACGCTCTGGTACGCCTACAACGCGTGGAGCAAGGGTTGGCGCTGGCCTGCGAAGGTGTGGAGCATCCTCCTCGCCATCGCAGCCGGTACCGTCATGTACGTCGGCTTCGTCTTCCACCTCATCGGCCTGACGACCAACTACTGATGGCCGCTCTGGAGCTTACCTACCGCGTCGAGACACACCGCCTCGCCGCTCCGTTCCGGATTTCGGGCTATGTGTTCGAAACCTCGGACGTGGTCGTGGTCGAGCTGTCCGACGGGCAGTTCACTGGCCGCGGCGAGGCGGCGGGTGTCTATTATCTCGGCGACGATTCAGCGAACATCGTCGCCGAGCTGGACGCTCATCGCAACCTGATCGAGAGCGGCGCGGACAGGAAGAACTTCTTAAGCTGATGCCGCGTGGCGGTGCTCGAAACGCCGTCGACTGCGCATTGTGGGATCTTGAGGCCAAGCGCGGGGGCACCGACGCGCTGAGCATTGCCAAGATCCGCAAGGCCAGGCCGTTGGTGACGACCTTCACGCTCGGCGCCGACGATCCGCAGGCGATGGCGGACGGCGCACGGCGTTACGTCGGCGCGCAGGCGATCAAGGTGAAGCTGACCGGCGACCTCGAGCTCGATATCGAGCGCGTCGCGGCGATCCGCTCGGCGCGCCCCGACGTCTGGGTCGGGGTCGATGCCAATCAGGGCTTTACGCGCGAAGACCTCGACCAACTCGTGGAAGCGCTGAGCGCTCATCGCGTCTCGCTGCTCGAGCAACCCTTGAAGCGCGGCTCCGAAGCCGATCTCGACGGCTACCGCTGCCCAATCCCGATCGCTGCCGACGAAAGCGCTCTCGGGCTCGACGACCTACCGGGTCTCGTCGGCCGCTTCGACGTCATCAACATCAAGCTCGACAAGTGCGGCGGCCTCACCGAGGCGCTTCTGATTGCGGACGAGGCGAGGCGGCTCGGCCTCGGCGTGATGGTCGGCAACATGGTCGGCACCAGCCTCGCCATGGCCCCGGCATTCATCGTCGGACAGCATTGCGATGTCGTCGATCTCGACGGACCAACCTTCCTCACCGAGGATCGCAAGCCCTCGTGCGAATATCGCGACGGGACCATTTGGTGCGCCAACGACGTCTGGGGATCGAGGCTCGCTGCATGAGCGGAGAGGCCGCGCCTTCCAATTGGTTCGGCCAGCCTCGCGGCCTCACGATCCTGTTCCTCACCAACATGTGGGAGCAGTTCTCCTATTACGGGATGCGTGCGCTGCTGGTCTATTACATGACCCGCCAGCTGATGATCTCGCAGCAGCACAGCTCGCTCATCTACGGCACCTACACGTCCTTCGCTTATTTCACGCCGATCGTCGGCGGTGCGATCGCCGACCGCTACCTCGGCAAGAAGCGCTCGGTGATCATCGGGGCCTCGATGATGGCCGCAGGCCATTTCATGATGGCGTTCGAGCCTTTGTTCTACGTCGCGCTCGCGACCATCGCGCTCGGCAACGGCCTGTTCCTTCCGAGCCTGCCGAGCCAGATCAACGACCTTTATGGACCGGACGACCCGCGCCGCGGCTGGGCCTACAACGTCTATTATGTGGGCGTGAACGTCGGCGGCTTCCTTGCGCCACTCATTTGCGGAACGCTCGGCGAGACGTTCGGCTGGCATTGGGGCTTCGGTGCGGCGGGCGTCGGCATGCTCACCGGCCTTGTCATCTACCTCGCGGGCGAGCGCTACCTTCCCGCATCGCGGACCAAAGCCACGATCGTCCCGAAGCAGGCGCTCGAACAGCGCTCCGCAACCGGCCGCGACACCTTCCTTCTGCTCCTTTCCGTGGGCATCGCAGTCACCGTCTTCCGCGGCGCCTATGAGCAGGTCGGCAACACCGTCGCGCTGTGGATCGAGGGCGTGAACCGTCACGTCGGCAGCACCGAGATTCCGATGACCTGGTTCCAGTCGCTCAACCCGCTGCTCGTCATCGTCCTTACTCCCATTCTGCTCGTCCGCTGGCGACGCAAGGCCGAGGCGGGGCGCGAGCATTCCCCGCTGCAGAAGATGGCCACCGGAGCGCTGATCGGGGCAGGGGCCTACGCGCTCCTCGCGCTCGCATCGGCGACAAGTCCAGGCGGCGCGAGCTGGTGGTGGGTCGTCGCTTATTTCTTCGTCCTGACGCTCGGCGAGCTCTACATCCTTCCAACCGGACTCGGGCTTTTCGCGCGGCTTGCGCCGCCGAAGCTCGGAGCGACCACCGTCGCCGCCTGGTATCTCGCGATCTTCACCGGCAGCATGACCGCCGGGCTCATCGGCTCCTGGTACAGCACCCTCAACCACCCCGTCTTCTTCCTCATCCTCGCGGGCGTCGCCTGTGTCGCATCCGCCATGCTGCTGATGCTCGACCGCCGCGCACGAGCCGTCGAGGAAGCGCGCATTGCCGAGCGCTCGGCGCTCGCCGCCGTACCGGAAGGGCTCGCCGCCAATGTCTGAAACGCAGCGCAACCAGATGAAATTCCTATTCACCGAGGAGCCGATCAGGCGCGGCGCTTCGGAAGAACAAGCACGCCTGGATTTGAGAGGAAATTTTCACCGCGCCGTCGACGTCGCGAGCGACGTTTCGGCGTGTGAGATTGCTCGGAGGGGAAAATGATCAACAGGATGAATTTCACGGCGCGCGGGGCCTTCATGTCCTCAGCAGCTTTGTTCGCGTTCGCAGCCGCTTCGCCCGCCCTCGCGCAGGCCCAGCAACCCCCGTCCGAACAGAAGCGGAATGCGACGGACGCGGACCAGCAAACCATCATCATCACCGCGCAGAAGCGCGCAGAGCCAATTCTCAAGATTCCGCAGTCGGTGACCGTCGTCGGCGGCGAGACTCTCGAGCGCCAAAACGCGCGCAGCTTCGAGGATTACCTCAGCCAGGTTCCGGGACTTAGCCTCGAGCAGCCGACGCCAGGCGTCAGCCGCCTGGTCCTGCGCGGCGTGAATACCGGTGGCGTCAGCTCGACCGTTGCGGTCTATGTCGACGAGACCCCGTTCGGTTCGAGCACCGGCCTCGTCAACGGCGCCATTCTCGCCGGCGATATCGACACGTTCGACATGTCGCGGATCGAGGTGCTTCGCGGACCTCAGGGAACTCTTTACGGCGCAAGTTCGCTCGGCGGCGTTTTGAAATTCGTGACCAACGAGCCGAAGTTCGGCGCGTTCGATCTTCGTGCCCGCACTGGCGTCGAG
Source organism: uncultured Alphaproteobacteria bacterium (assembly GCA_963831485.1). Classification (GTDB taxonomy): domain Bacteria; phylum Pseudomonadota; class Alphaproteobacteria; order Sphingomonadales; family Sphingomonadaceae; genus Sphingomicrobium. Next base: position 148,771 of record CAWHQE010000011.1, on the reverse strand, counting down.
TTCGTCGATGGCGGCGGGACCGGCTTCAACGTCAATGGCATGGTCAACGTGCCGCTGGGCGACGTCGCTGCGTTTCGCGGATCCTTGTTCTACCGCAAGGACGCGGGCTGGATCGATGCTCGGCCCGATTTCCTCTACTTCGGCCTTCCCACCCTTTCCGGCAAGAACATCAACCAATCCAAGATCTGGGGCGGCCGCGGCTCGTTGCTTATCAAGCCGACCGACAAGCTGAGCATTCGCCTCACGGCGATCACGCAGGACATCAACTCCGACGCTCCTAGCTCTGTCGAAGTCGACCCGGACACGCTCAAGCCCATCGACGGCGAATTCAAGCAAACCGTCTTCACGCGACAGCCGAACGAACTGAAGTATCGCGTCTACAACGGCACCGCTGAATATGATTTCGGATTCGCGACGCTTCTCTCCTCAACTAGCTTCGATAAGGAGGATCAGACCTTTTCGACCGACTTGACGTCGACGTTCGGCACAGAGTTCAACTTTATCTTCGGCCCGCTCAATCCGGGACCGCCGTTCCCATTTCCGAAAATCACCGACAAGATTTTGGGCGGGTTCGAGGATCAGCAAACCAATCTGAAGAAGTTCACGCAGGAATTCCGGCTCACCTCGCGATCCAATGATCAATTCGAATGGTTGCTAGGCGGCTATTACACGCATGAGGATGGGCTCATCCACCAGCTCCTGGGGGCAACCGACTACGCAACTGGTGAGAGGTTCACCGATCCTGTTCTGGGTAACCTCGCGATCGCGATACTCGATTCCAGCTACAAGGAGATCGCCGGATTTGCCAACGCGACGTACCATTTCACCGAGCAGTTCGACGTTACCGCCGGTGGCCGGCTGAGCCATAACAAGCAGTCGGCAACCCAGTCGTCGGCTGGTAGTCCTATCTTTGTCGGCCCCGGTTCAACGTTGACAGACAATTCCAGTAAGTTGGTCTTCACTTACTCGGTTTCGCCGCGTTTTGAGATTACGCCGACGACTGCGATCTATGCGAGGGTGGCGAAGGGTTACCGGCCGGGCGGCCCGAACGTCGTTCCCCCCACGGCGCCCCCAGGCGTTCCGCGCACCTTCGCGGCGGATACGCTTACCAGCTACGAACTGGGGCTGAAAACGGACGCCGGTCGACGGCTATCCTTCGATGCTTCGGCATATCATCTGGTCTGGAAGGACATTCAGCTCTTCACCCAAATCGACAACTTCGGCGTGAACATCAACGGGTCGGGGGCGGTCAGCAATGGCTTTGAGGCGTCGCTTTTGTGGCGCCCGCTGAAAGGCCTGCAATTCGGTGTTAACGGCGCTTACATCGACGCTCATCTGACCTCCGATACCCCGGTGCTCGTCGGCGGCCACAGCGGCGACAGGCTGCCCTACGTTCCAAAGACCAGCTTCAGCCTTAATGCGGACTATGATTGGATGCTGTCTTCATCCATTCAGGCGTATCTGGGTGGCACGTTGGCCTATACCGGATCGCAGCGTGACAACTTCGCTGCCAATACCAGCGTGGCAGGTTTTCCGCCCATCCCGCAGAAGCACATTCCCGATTACGCGATGGTCGACCTTCGCGGCGGCGTGACTTACGGGCGCTTCTCGCTCGAAGCCTATGTGAAGAACCTGACCAATGCGAAGGGCGTAAGCTCGCTCACGACGCTTACGGATGCGCTGACTGGGGCTAATGCATTGCCGAACAATGCGATTTTCGCCTCGCTCAGCCGCCCGCGGACGATCGGGCTGACGCTGACCGCCGCTCTCGGTCACTAAGCGAAGTCAGACGAACGTGCTCGCTCAGGAACAAGAGTTGGAAGGTGACCGGCTGTCGCTTGCGCTGCCGCAGCCCTATCTCCTGTTCCTGGGCGACACCGTGGAGCCGGGATACGCGAAGACCGCATTTGGCCTGCGGGACTGGGCGGCTGATAGATGCGTCGGTGAGTTCGCGTTGCCGAGCGCTACCGTCTCGGCCGGCCTTCCGAAACTGACACCCGAAGAGGCGCGCGCACAGGGCGCACGCGCGCTTGTGATCGGAGTCGCCAACTCCGGCGGGTTCATCGCCGATGCGTGGGTGCCGGCACTCGTCGAGGCGCTGGAAGCGGGGCTCGACATCGTCAGCGGGATGCATGCGCGCCTCGCTGACATGCCGCGCCTTAGCGCAGTCGCCGATCGTCTCGGTCGCCGGCTCATCGATGTGCGCGTCCCACCGACGAACATTCCGATTGCAACCGGTCTCAAACGCAGCGGCAAACGCCTGCTGACCGTCGGAACCGATTGCGCGCTCGGCAAGAAATACACGGCGCTCAGTGTCGCTCGCGCGTTCAAGAGCCGCGGTGTGGACGCCGATTTCCGGGCAACGGGTCAGACCGGAATCATGATCGCCGGGGGCGGGATTCCGATGGATGCCGTCGTTGCCGACTTTGCCGCCGGAGCGGCGGAGTTGCTCAGCCCCGCGGCCGCTCCGGATCACTGGGACGTGATCGAAGGGCAGGGCTCGCTGCTCCATCCGGTGTTCGCCGGAGTGACCCTGTCGCTGCTTCACGGAAGCCAGCCCGATGTCGTCGTCGTCTGCCACGAGCCAACGCGCACGCGTCTCCTCGGTGACGAGGAGTTCGCGGTGCCGAGTGTCGAGGAGATCATCGACCTCACCGTCCGCCTCGGCGCGCGCACAAATCCCGCGATCCGGGTCGGCGGAATCAGCTTCAACACATCGACGCTTCGGGACGACCAGGCGCTCGAAGTCATGGCGGCCGAAAGTGCGCGCCTGGGCTACCCGGTCGCCGATCCGATCCGCGGCGGCGAAGAGTTCGAAAGGCTCATCGATTCATGCCTCGCCTGATTGCGTTGGCCGCGCTCGTGCTCGCATGCGCGGCTCCGGTCGCTGCCGCCAGCACAACGCCGGTACAGGCTGAGATCGCGCGCATCTCGACCCAGGTCGACGGCGTCGTTGGAGTTGCCGCGTGGCGGCTCGACGGCCGCGGCCCGCGCATTCTCGTCAATGCCGACCAGCAATATCCGATGGCGAGCACTTTCAAGGTGCCGATCGCCGGAACGGTGCTGTCCCAGGTCGACAGCGGCAGGCTGAAGCTCGACCAGCTCGTGCCGGTCGACCCGAACATGATGGTCGAATCCGAAGGCCTGGCCGAAACCTTCAGCCATCCGGGTGTCAGCGTCTCCGTCGAGAACCTGCTCGAGCTGATGCTGACCGTAAGCGACAATACCGCGACCGATACGCTTGAGAAACTCGTCGGCGGTCCCGCCGTCGTCACTCAATGGGTGCGCAGTCAGGGCATCACTGGCCTCCGCGTCGATCGCGACACGGCAGGGATGATCCGCGACTTCTACGGACTGCCGAGCGGTCCATCCTTTCCGGATTCGCTCGCAGCCGGACTGAAGGCGAACGCGAACCTCGAAGCGAAGGGCGACAAGCCAGATCCGAAATTCGACGCTGATCCGCGTGACACTGCAAGTCCGATCGCGATGTCCCAGCTTCTCGAGCGAATTTACACCGGCAAGGCGCTCAGCCCGGCCAGCACCGCGCTGCTGCGCGAGATCCAGCAGCGCAACACTACCGGCAAGGCGCGAATCCGCGCCCGTCTTCCCGCCGGTACCGTGGTGGCTGAGAAGACTGGAACCATCGGCGGCTCCGTCAACAACGTCGGAGTGATCACGCTGCCGGGCGAACTCGGGCAAGCTGATCGTCGCGGTCTTCATCAAGCAGAGCAGCAAACCGGTCGAGGACCGCGAGCGCGTGATCGCCGACATCAGCCGCGCGCTCTATGACTATTATCTCTTCGAGGCCGGCGAATGACCGACAAGCCGCCGAGCCGGTTCACGCGCTGGCTCCTTCCGGGACTCGGCGTGAAGGCGGTCGTGATCGGCGGGGGCTATGCCACCGGCCGCGAGCTCGCGGAGTTTTTCCTGTCGAACGGACCGTGGGGAGGGCTATTTGCGATCCTCTTCGCGACAGTCCTGTTCAGCATATTCTGTTCGTTTACATTCGTCGCCGCGCGAAGGTTCGGGGCCTATGACTACAGGAGCTTCTTCAAGCAGTTGCTCGGCCCAGCCTGGCCCCTGTTCGAGCTCGCCTATCTGATCTTCGTAATCCTCATCCTCGCAGTCTACGGAGCCGCTTCGGGAGCGATCGGCAATGCGGTGCTCGGCGCCCCGGTGTGGGCTGGCACACTGCTGCTTGCGGTCTGCATTGCGGGCGTGGTCGCCTTCGGCAACAAGGCGGTCGAGCGCCTCTTCCGCGACGTCTCTTATTATCTCTATGCGATCTACGCGCTCTTTATCGTCCTCGCTCTCTGGAAGTTCGGTTCACTCGTCCCACAAGGCTTCGCGGCCAATCCGCAAACCTCCGGCTGGGCGCTCTCTGGGGTGACCTATTTCGGCTACAACATCGTCGGCGCAGTCGTGATCCTGCCGGTACTCCGCCATCTCATGAGCGATCGGGATGCGGTGATCGCCGGAACGATCGCAGGACCGCTGACGATGCTTCCAGCACTGCTCTTCTTCATCCCGATGGTCGCCTTCTATCCCGAGGTTCAGAGCGCGACGCTGCCGTCTGACTTCATGCTCCAGCGCATCGGCATCCCCGCCTTCCACCTCTTGTTCCAGGCGATGATCTTCTCGGCCCTGCTCGAGAGCGGCACCAGCTCCGTTCACGCGATCAACGAGCGGATCGATCACGTCGTGCAGACCCACTACGGTAAGCAGCTGACGCACCGGCAGCGCCTTGCAATTGCAGCGGTGGTCTTGGTCCTCTGCATGTTCATCGCGAGCCGCTTCGGCCTCGTTGCGCTCATCGCCACCGGCTACCGCGCGCTCGCCTACATTCTGCTCGCCACATTCATTCTTCCGCTCGTCACCGTCGGCACGTGGAAGCTGGTGCACATGCAGCGCCCAAGGCGTGCAGACCCACAACCTTTTCCAATTCGGGAGTAGTCACATGCTGAAGCAAGGCATTCGCGCGTTCACGGCGCTCGCGCTGGTCATGGCGGCCGCAAGCGCCGCCGCGGCGCCGCCGGCGGGGTTCGACCAGCGCGTCGAGCAACTTCGCAAGGAGTTCGGCGTGCCCGGAGTCACCATCGCGATCGTCGAGGATGGAAAGGTCACGCTGGCTAAGGGGTGGGGGGTTCGAGACATCACCACCAACCAGCCCGTTGATGCCGACACCATCTTCTTCACCGGGTCCACCGGAAAGGCCTTCACCAACGCCGCGCTCGCAACGCTTGTCGATGAAGGCAAGATCAAGTGGGACGACAAGGTCATCGACCACATGCCCGACTTCCGCATGTGGGATCCGTGGGTCACGCGCGAGATGACCATCCGTGACCTGCTCGTCCATCGCAGCGGCCTCGGCCTTGGCGAAGGCGATCTTCTTTTCCTTCCAAACAGCACGCTGTCGCGCAAGGAGACGGTGCGCCGGATCCGCTATCTCAAGCCCGCGACCAGCTTCCGCAGCGGCTATGCCTATGACAACATCCTCTACATGGCCGCGGGCCAGTTGATCGAGGAAGTCAGCGGCGAGACGTGGGAGAAGTATATCCACGACCACGTCTTCAGCCCGCTCGGAATGAACCATTCGACCGATAGCGACGCCGAATATCAGGCCAACCCCAACCACGCCCGGCCACACAGCCGAAGCAGCGGCCCGATCCACGGCCTCGGGACGCAGACCGCGCTCGATGAGAATGCGACGATCGCCCAGAACGCGGCGCCGGCCGGCGGCCTCGCGATCAGCGCCAACGACATGAGCCGCTGGCTTCTGACCCAGCTCGGTCACGGCAAGATCCCGGGGGGCGACCAGCGTCTCTTCTCCGACGAGCAGTCAAAGCAGATGTGGACCGGAGCTGTCATCACGCCCGTCCCGCAATATCCGGCCGAATTCGCGGCCACGCAGGCGCATTACGATCTCTACGCTTTGGGTTGGGGTCTTTCCGACTATCGCGGCGCGCAATTGGTCAGCCACGGAGGCGCGGTCCTGGGCTCGCAGGCGGAAGTGGCTCTCCTTCCCGAGAAGAATATCGGCATTTTCATCGCGGCCAACAGCGAGGACGGCGAGATCATCCTCGGCCTGCTCGATGAACTCCTCGACCACTATCTCGGCTATCCGCAGAATCAGTGGCCGGAGAAGTGGCACAAGTTCAAGATCGACCGCCTGACCGCCGCCGCCAAGCAGGTGCAGACGGTTGCGGCCAAGCCCGCGAAGGTCGGTCCGTCGCTATCGCTCGACCATTATGTCGGCGACTATACCGATCCCTGGTACGGAACGATCAAGGTCCGCCAGGCGGGCAATGGCCTGGCGATCGACTTCCCACATTCGTCGGGAATGGAAGGTCCGCTGACCCACTACCAATACGACAGCTTCAAGACGAACCCGAAGCTCGACTGGGTCGAGCCGGCCTATGTGACCTTCTCGCTCGACGCGAACGGTAAGGTCGACCGGGTGACGATGAAGCCGGTGTCGCCGGCGGCCGACTTCAGCTGGGACTATCAGGACCTGATGTTCACGCCGGCCGCCGCCGGGCAGTGATTCAAGCGCGTTCCCTCCACTGGGCGACTCGGAGGCCGGGTCGGCACTGCCCACCGCGGAAAACTTACATCCTCGGCATGCGACTCGGCGCGGTTAGCGGCGAAGCGCACCGCCGCTGCGCCGGAGTCCACTTACGGTGCGAAAGCAAAGGCATATCCTATGTTCTTTTGCGGGAGTGTGGGAAATGGCCTGGCATATCGGACGGACGGAGGCGCTTTCGGATCCGCTCGCTGCGCGGCGGAAGGCCCTCGCGAAGCTTCGCGGACTTACCGAGTTGGACGACCCTGAAAGCCTGGTCGTCCCGGTCCTGATCGACGCGATCATCATCGCCGAAAGCTATCGCGGAGCCCGGCACGAGATCACCTTCCTGCCGGAGCTGACCCGAAGCGTCGACGCGCTCATCCGCGAGCTCAACGCCAACGAAAAGGCGAAGGAGTGGGCTGAGCCGGTCACCGCGGCTTAGGAAGTCGCTCGGCGCCGACACTTCATTTCGCCGCTTCGATTGGTAAACCCGCCGCCAACCGAGATCGTTTATCGCGCCTTGAATTAATTCGGCGCAGAACCAGGTCCGTGGGCCGAAGCGGTAACGGAACCAGCCGCGCATTAATCGACGATCCGGACCGCCATGTCGTGCAGCGGCACGTCCGGTACAGGGGTGGACGATGAAATATGAAGGCATGCTGGAGGGCTGCGAATTGCTGCCCCGAGGCACGCGCATCGAGGTGAGGTGGAACGTGATGGTACGTTGGGCCGGACGAAGCATTCCGGCAGAGATTGTGAACGTTTCCGCCAAGGGCTTCCGGCTGCGCACCGCGCGAGTGCTGGAGGTCGGAGCCGAAGTTGCGCTGCGCTTCGCCAAGGATGCGCCGGTCAAGGCCGTCATCCAGTGGGTCGCGGGCAAGGAAGCAGGCGGCGTCTTCGTCGAGTCCGTCGCGCTCTAGCCGAGGCCGCTTGCCCGCTCGCGTTTCGCTATTCATGATAGCGCTAACGCGAGAGGGGAAAGCATGCGTTTCACGTCGCTGATCGGCGCCATCGGCGCATTGCTCTTCTTGTTCTTTGCAACTGCGGCCGACGCGGGGGCCTACAAGAATTTCCGCGCCGCGATCTACATCCCCGTCAGCGCTACGAAGAAACTCGCCGATCCCGCTGAGTTCGAGCGCGAATTTGTGCGCGTCTCCTCGCAGCTCAAGTTCGACAAGGTTTACATCGAGGCATATCGCGATCGCCAATTCGCGACCGATGCCCAGCTCGAAACGGTCAAGCGCGAGTTCCAGGTGAAGGGCATCCTGACGTCGGGCGGAATCACGCTCGCCGCCGGCGGATCGGGCGGGCAGTTCGGGACATTCGATTACGAGAACCCCGCCGACCGCGCCGAATGCGAACGCGCGGTGCGATTGATCGCGCGGCACTTCGATGAAGTGATCCTCGACGACTTCTTCTTCTACACGTCGAAGTCGGACGCCGACATCGCCGCCAAGGGCGCACGCAGCTGGACCCAATATCGTCTGGCCAAGATGAACGAGGCCGCCCGCGATCTCGTGCTCGGTCCGGCGAAGCAGGAGAATCCGCGGGTCCGGTTGATCGTCAAATATCCGAACTGGTACGAGCATTTCCACGGCCTCGGCTACGACCTTGCCGACGAGGCGCATGCGTTCGACGCCATCTACACCGGCACCGAGACGCGCGATCCGGTGATCACCGACCAATTGCTGCAGCAGTATGAGAGCTACGAAATCTACCGCTATCTCTCGAACGTCCGTCCGGACGCGAACCTCGGCGCGTGGGTCGACACCTATTCCATCCGCTCGATCGACCGTTACGCCGAACAGCTGTGGGACGGGCTGTTCGCAAAGGCGCCGGAACAGATGCTGTTCGAATGGGGCGCTATGGCGAACCCCAGCGCCGCGACGCCGGGAACGCGGCCTTGGGCCAAGCAGGCGACGAGCTTCCGCTGGCCGGTCGCCGGCGGCAATGGCTGGGCGAGCGCTGCGAACGAGGCGCTCCATACGGTTGATTCGGTGCTCGGCGATCTCGGCAATCCCGTCGGCATCGCCAGCTATCGGCCTCCGCATGCGACGGGTGAGGACTTCCTCCACAATTACATCGGCAATCTTGGCGTGCCGATCGAGCTCTATCCGGCCTATCCCGCCCAAGCGCACACGATCCTTCTGACCCAGGCCGCCGCGGCCGACCCGGACATCATCGCCAAGATCCAGGCGAGCTTGAAGAGTGGCGCGAACGTGATCGCAACGTCGGGGTTCCTCGAAGCGACCCAGGACCGTGGATTCGGGCAACTCGCCGAATGGCACACGACCGGCCACACCATCGCCATCGACCAATATTTTGTGGGCTTCGGCGCGGGCAACGGGGCCGAGCTGAAGGAGCCGGGCAAGGCCCGATCCATCTTGTTCCCCGAGGTGAGATTCTACACCAACGACAGCTGGGGCATCATCCGCGGCGTTGCGGCCGCGAAAGGTTTCCCGATCGTCCTCATGAATCACTACTCCAAGGGCACGCTCTATCTTTGGACCATGCCCGAGAATTTCGGCGACCTTTACAACCTTCCCCAGCCCATGATCACGCGGTTGAAGCAATTCCTTTTCGCCGACGCGCCTGTGCAGATCGATGCGCCCGACCATGTCGCTCTGTTCACCTACGACAATGGCGCCTTCGTCGTGGAGAATTTCCGCGACGATGTTGCGAGCGTCGGTGTCCAGCGGAGGGGGCAGACGGAAACGGTCACGATCCCCGCCCACAGCTTCCGCCTATTCCCGACGAAATGAAACTCGCCCGAGGCGGCGCAACGTTTCTGGTCTTCTTTTCGATCGACTTGAAGATTGTGCTGACCATTTTCGCAATGCTCATGTTTTCGAGCTCGGTCGTCCTTGGGTAACGCAACTCCTAAGCCGGCTCACACCCTGAGCGCCGCGGCGGCTTCGGCCTCGCGCTTCAAGTTCCTCGCGAGTTGGCTGAGGCCGTTGAGATATTGTGGCGGGCAGTGGACGTCGCGATAGTCGAGCTGGGCGGCGGCTCGAAGCGTCCAGAAGGGGTCGACGAGGTGCGGTCTCGCCAGCGCGACCAGGTCGGCGCGGCCGGCGGCGAGGATCGAGTTGGCGTGGTCGGGTTCGTAGATATTCCCGACAGCCATGGTCGCGAGCTTGCCCTCGTTGCGGATGCGGTCGCTGAACGGCGTCTGGAACATGCGGCCGTAGACCGGCTGCTGTCCCGCCCAGCTCTGCCCCGCCGAGACGTCGATCAGGTCCGCGCCTTCGCGAGCGAAGGCTTCGCCGATCTCGACCGAGTTCCTCGGGCGTGATTCCGTTGTCGCCGGCCCAGTCGGTCGCGGAGATGCGCACCGACATCGGATTGTCGCTTGGCCAGGCGGCGCGCATCGCAGCGAAGACTTCGAGCGGGTAGCGGAGGCGGTTTTCGAGGCTGCCGCCATATTCATCGGCGCGTGTGTTCTGCAGCGGGCTGATGAAGCCCGCGAGAAGGTAGCCGTGCGCGGCGTGGAGCTCGACCATGTCGAAGCCGCATTCCGCGCCCATCCGGACGGCGGCGACGAACTGATCGCGCACCGCATCCATGTCGGCGCGGGTCATCGGTGACGGGACCTGGTTCACCGGCGACCACGGGACGTCGCTCGCTGCAAGGACGGGCCAATTGCCGTCTTCGAGCGGAACGTCGTTGCCTTCCCAGCCGAGCTTGGTCGAACCCTTGCCGCCCGAATGGCCGAGCTGGAGACAGATCTTCGCCTTCGAGTTGGAGTGAACGAAATCGACGATGCGCTTCCACGCGGTCACATGCTCGGCGTTCCATAAGCCGGTGCAGCCCGGGCTGATCCGGCCCTCGGGCGAGACGCACGTCATCTCGGTGAAAAGCAGTCCAGCGCCGCCGAGTGCGCGCTCGCCATAGTGGACGAAGTGAAAGTCGTTCGGCGTTCCGTCGACCGCCGAATACATCGCCATCGGCGAGACGACGATACGGTTCTCGATGCTCATTTCGCGCATCCTGAACGGTGCGAACATCGGCGGCGCGGTCTTGTTCGATTTACCCGCGGTGGCGCGCTTCCAGAACCAGCGTTCGACTCCCTCGAGCCATTCGCGGTCGCGGAGACGCAAATTCTCGTGGCTGATGCGCTGCGAGCGAGTGAGGAGCGAATAAGCGAATTGGAGCGGCTCGAAATCCGCGTAACGCTCGAGAGTCTCGAACCATTCGGTCGAGTTGCGAGCGCTGTTCTGGAGCTTCAGGACCTCGAGATTCCGCTCGGCCTGATATTCGTCGAGCGCGGCTTCGAGACATAGCCCCGGGCGGTTGAGGACCTCGGCGAGCTTGATCGCATCTTCGAGCGCGAGCTTGGTGCCGGAGCCGATCGAAAAATGCGCGGTGTGCGCGGCGTCGCCAAGGAGGATGACATTGCCGCTCGTCCAGCGCTCGCACTTGATGCGGCGGAAGTTCAGCCAGGCGGCGCTGCCGACGAGGTGCGATGCGTTGGACTGCAGCTCGTGCCCGTCGAGATATTTGCCGAACAAAGCCTCGCACGCGGCGATGCTCTCTTCCTGGCTCATCCGGTCGAAGCCGAAGCTTCGCCACGTCTCTTCCGAACATTCGACGATGAAGGTCGAGCAGTCGGGCGCGAAGCGATAGGCGTGCGCCCAGATCCAGCCGTGCTCGGTCTCCTCGAACGCGAAGGTGAAAGCGTCGAAGACTTTCGACGTGCCAAGCCACACGAACCTGTTGGAGCGGACGTCGATGTCGACTCCGAACGCCTCCGGCGCCGAGTCACGGAAGCGCGAGTTCGCGCCATCGGAGGCAATGACGAGATCAAAATCATGCCACTTCGGATCGGCCGGATCGCACTCGGCATTGAAGTGGAGCGCAACGCCAAGCTCGCGCGCACGGTCCTGGAGGATTTCGAGCAGTCGCTTGCGGCCGATGCCGATGAAGCCGTGGCCGCCAGAGGTGACGGTCTCGCCCCGGAAATGGACGTCGATATCGTCCCAGTGAGCGAATTCCTCGTTGATCGCCTTGGCTGACACCGGGTCGTTCGCGGTGATGTTCTCGACGGTGAGATCGGAGAAGACGACGCCCCAGCCGAACGTCAAGCCGGGCGCATTGCGTTCAAAGATTTCTATTTCATGCGACGGATCGCGCAGCTTCATCGAAATGGCGAAATAGAGGCCGGCCGGTCCGCCGCCGATGCAGGCGATCCTCATGCGACGACGCCGCGAAATTCGCGCGAATGTTCACGAATGTTCGTCGTGACTCGCGCTTGCGCGCGGCCGCCCGCGCACGAGAGCGACGATGCGCTCTTGATGGACGATGCGTGAGTTGGGATCCGCATCGCTGCTGCATGCCACAGCAGCGCTGTTGGAGGACAGTGCAATGTCAGTTGGGGCCGAACTGCGCCGCCGCGTCGAGGATCTGCCTGGCGCAAACGGAGAGGTTCCAGTTGTAGCATCGTCCGGCAATCATCTGCGACCGCCCGGAGGCGGCGTTGAGGCGGGCCTGAAAGGAGATCTCCGTCCAGTCGAGCCTTCGTTCCCAGCCGATCCCGGTCGGGAGCGCGATGGTGAGAAGCCCCGGCGCCGGATGCTCGATGAGCGTGAACCGCGGATCGCGCTTCACCTCCTTCAACAGGGCGGAAGCGAGGCCCCGTGCCATCCGCTCCTCGGCTGCGCTCGTGACCGCCACTGCAATGCGGCCGGTCGGCGGCGCGACGGGCTGACCGGCGGCAGCGAGCGGGAGGGCGAGTAGTGATGCGAGCATGTCGTTGAATGCACACTCTTTTCGAGCCAATTCAATAGGGAAAGGCCCGGATGCGGTCCGGTTGGTTCAGGGTAAGCCGTTCAGGAACTTGTCGATGATCCTGTTGAACTCGGCGGGCCTTTCGAGATTGCCGATATGGCCCGCACCCTTGATCAGCTCCAGCTGTGCACCCGGGATGAGGCGAGCGAGCTCGCTCGAGAGAGTGGGCGGAGTGATCTTGTCCTCGGAGCCGCACAGCACCAGCGTCGGGAGGTCGATCTCCCTGGCCCGGTCGCGCTGGTCGGCGAGCCAGACCGCCTCGGCTCCGACGCGGTAGGCGGAGGGGCTGATCCGCGCCATCGTTTCCACGACTTCGCTGCGGACATCCGGATCGCAGGGCTGGGCGATGAGAGCGTCGACCCGGGCCTCCGCCAGCGCCCGCAAGTCGGCGCTGGCGGCCAAGCCGCGCTCGTAGAAGGCCTTGCCATCGGGATGCACCGCGAAGGTGTCGGCGAGGATCAGCGAGGCGCAGCGGTTCGCGTCGGCGTGATGCATGGCGATCGCAACCACGCCGCCGAGCGAGAGGCCGCAGATGTGCGCGCGCTCGATGCCGAGCTCGTGCATGGCTGAGATGATCGCCGATGCGTAATCATCGCGCGTAGTGCCGCTTGGCGCCGGGTCGCTGTCGCCGTAGCCCGGATAATCGAACGCAACGGCGCGGCGGCTCACGCCGAAATGCTCGAGCTGCGGGCGCCACACCGACTTGTCCGAGCCAACTCCGTGAAGGAACAGGATCGGCGTCGCGTCGCCGCAGCCGGCCTCGTCGTAACCGATGTCGGTGATGATGCGGGGCATGGCGGCATCTTGGCAGGCCGGTAGTGACCAGGCTAGCCTTGGGCGATGGCGCGGATGACAGTGAACGGCGAAGCGGTGCAATATAGGCTCGATCCGTCGACGCCTTTGCTGTGGGCGCTGCGCGATGCATCGAACCTGACCGGCACCAAATATGGCTGCGACAGCCGCGACTGCGGGGCGTGCACGGTGATCATCGACGGGCGGGCGGTGATGAGCTGCAGCGTGAACATCGGCGAGCTCGACGGCGCGCAAGTGACGACCATCGAGGGCTTGTCCCCTGACCGCTCACACCCGGTGCAGCAGGCATGGCTCGGCGAGCAGGCGATGATGTGCGGCTATTGCGAGCCGGGATTCATCATGGCGATCGCGGCGCTTCTCGAAGCGAGTCCAAACCCCAGCGACGAGGAGGTTGCTTCGCTTCCCAACATTTGCCGGTGCGGGGCTTATCCGCGCATTCGAAAGGCCATCACTTTTGCCGCAAAGAGCGCATCAGTGGCGCCTCGTTTACAAAGATGAACATACGGCTCCGAAACGGTTAAGCGACTGCTCAGGTCGGCGAGCGCACAAGCGTGTCATGATTTGGAAAGGTGTCTGTCATGCGTAAGCTACTCATCGGTTTGTTGCTGGCCGGGGCCGCAGCAACGCCCGCGCTCGCGGGTCCCCACGACGATCAACAGCAGGCCAAGGAAGACCGCCAGGCCGCTCACGAAGAGCGCGCCCAGGCGCGCGAAGATCGGCAGCAGGCGCGCCAGGAGTCGCGTGGCGAGCGTGCGCCGAATGGCCAGCGCGAGCAGCTCAATCCGCAGCAGGTCCAGGTTCGCCAGCAGGCGTTCACGGGCGGCGGCGGCGAACGCTTCAGCGGCCGTCCGGACCGCGGTAACTTCAACGGCCAGGCCCAGGGCGGCAACAACGTCTACGTTGCTCCTAGTGCGCGCTTCGTCGCTCCGCAGAACTACACTTCCGCGCGCGACCGGATGCAGCAGATGCAGCAGCAGCGCTCCGACGATCGGGCACTTCGCCAGGCCGATCGAGCCAATCCCTACGTTGTGCGCGATCGCCATCCGCTGGTCGTCAGCGATGTCCCGCGGCCGGGAACGCAGCCGCCGCTTCGTACCGACAATTACCGCCGGGGCGGTGATGTCCATTGGAACACCAATTGGCGCAACGATCACCACTACGACTGGCACAACTACCGGAACCATCACCGGTCGCGATTCCACCTCGGCTTCTACATCGATCCGTTCAGCTGGGGCTATGAACCCTTCTCGATCGGTTACCGCATGTGGCCTGCTTATTACGGGAACCAGTATTGGATCGATCCCGCGATGTACGGACTGCCTTACCCGCCTCCGGGCGCTGCGTGGGTTCGTTACTATAATGACGTGATGCTGATCGATCTCTATTCGGGGACGGTCCTCGACGCGATCCCCGGCTTCTTCTGGTAGATCGAGACAAGCCGCCAATCGAAGGGGCGTTGCGGATTGCCGCAGCGCCCCTTCTTCATTAGCGCGCCAACAAGACTGAACTCAGCCCCCGGGGGACCTCTCGATGACTTCGCCTGCACGCCTGATCCTCTGCGCCTCGGTGCTCGCCTTGTCGCCATGCGCGACGTTTGCCGCGCAGGCGCCGGCTGCGGCAACGCAAGCAAGCGCGCACGACCGCCTTTTCCAGGTCTTCAAGGAAAGCGATGAGGCGAGCCTCAAGCGCAATCCAATCCAGGCTTTGTTCCGCGGTGACATGCGCTACGCGGACCATCTCGGCGACCTCTTCAGCGACGCGCATTACCAGGCGGAGAAGGCGGCGGACGAGCACGACCTTGCAGCGCTTCATGAAGTCCCGCGCGATCAGCTCAACCAGACCGACCAGATCGCGTACGACGTCTTCGAATATCAGACCCGGGATGCGCTCCGCGGGTTCGAGCCCGACATTCTCGAGATCACCGAAGCGCTGCCGATGAACCACTTCTTCGGTCTGCACACCGAATATCCGACGCTGGCCGGAGGGCAGGGCGCGGCGCCGTTCAAGACGGTCGCCGACTATGAGACGAACCTGAAGCGCAATCGCGACTTCGCGACCAACGTCGATGAGGCCATTGCGCAATGGAAGAAGGGCGAGGCCGAAGGGATCGTCGACACCAAGCTGACGGTCCGAAACATGATCGAGCAGCTCGACAACCAGCTGAAGATGAAGCCGGAGGACTCGCCGTACTGGGGTCCGATCAAGAGCTTTCCAGTCTCGATCAGCATGGCGGATCGGGCGCGGCTGACCAACGATTATCGCGAGTCGCTGAGCGGCACCGTTTATCCGGCGCTGCAGCGGATGCGCGACTTCCTCGCCAACGAATATCTCGCGCACGCACGCGACGGTTTCGGCCTCATGTATATGAAGGGCGGCGACAAATATTATCGCTACCTCATCGAGCAGACGACGACCGAAGAGCTCGATCCGGCGCAGGTGCACGAGCTCGGGCTCAGCGAAGTCGCGCGGATCACCAAGGGCTTCGAGCAGATCCAGCAGGAGGTCGGCTTCAAGGGCACGCTAAAGGAATTTTTCGACTATATGCGCACCAGCCCCAAGTTCCAGCCGAAGAGCAAGGAAGAGCTGGAGCAGGGCTTCGCGACCGTGAAGCGCAAGGTCGAGGCGAAGGTCCCGCAATTCTTTTCTCGGACACCCAAAGCAGGCCTCGTGATCCGCCCCTATCCGCCCTATCGTGAGAAGTTCGAGGCCGGCGGAAGCTATGAGCAGGGAACGCCCGACGGATCGCGGCCCGGCACCTTCTACTTCAACGCTTACGACCTTCCGTCACGAAGCACGTGGGAAGAGACGACGCTTTTCATGCATGAAGGCGAGCCGGGGCATCACTTCCAGATCAGCCTGGCGCAGGAGAATCCGAACCTGCCCGCGTTCATGCGCTTTGGCGGCAATACGGCCTATGTCGAGGGCTGGGCGCTTTATTCGGAATCGCTCGGCTACCCGATGGCTATGTACACCGATCCCTATCAGCGTTTCGGCAACTTGAATGACGAGATGCTGCGCGCGATGCGGCTGGTGGTCGACACGGGCATTCATTCCAAGGGTTGGACCCGCGACCAGTCGATCCAGTACATGCTCGATCATTCGGGTGAATCGAAGACCGACGCCACTGCCGAGGTCGAGCGCTACATCGCCATCCCGAGCCAGGCGCTGGCGTACAAGATCGGCCAGCTCAAGATCAGCGAGCTTCGCGACAAGTCGAAGGCCGCGCTCGGTCCGAAATTCGACATCCGCGAATATCACGCGCAGGTGCTCGACACCGGAGCGCTGCCGCTGCCGATCCTTGAGAGGAAGATCGACAATTGGATCGCGTCAAAGCAGGCGGGAACCGCCGGCGGCCCGGCACGGACAGGCAAGCCCGGCGAGCGCGGCTAGTCGGTGAGATTGACGAAAGGCGCGAACTTGACCTCGCGCTTGACGAAGCTGGTCTCGTAGCGGCGCACCGTCGGATCGGCGACAAGCACCGTGTCGCAGAAGGCGTTGAACTCGGTCATGCTCGCGCAGTCGATCAGCGCAAGCAGGTCGCAGTCGCCGGTCGTCTCGTAACAGAACTGGATTTCATCAGCCGAGCGCAGCCGCTTCTCGAGCGCGGCCTTGCCCCGATGATCCGCGTGCTCGGCCAGCTCGATGAACACCAGCGCGCGGAGCCGGCGCTCGGTCAGGCGCTCGGCGAGCAGTGCAATCGTGCGTTCGATCCAGCCTTCGCCGCGTAGCCGGCGAAGCCTTCGCGCAATCGCCGAGGGGGATAGCGCGAGCGTCTCGGCGAGCTCGTCGGCAGTGCGCGAATCGTCCTTCTGGACGAGGTTGAGGAGATGCAGGTCGAAGCGGTCGAGCACACTCCGTTGTGCCAAAATTTGGCAAGCCCCGCATCTTATTTGCGCCAGCTCGGCAATGTTGAGGATCCCACCAGGGCCGTTCATCCAAAAGAAAGCGAACTTTGTCCGATAGCAGTCAACGTCGCATCCATGGGGGAATTTGAATGCTTCGAGTAGTGGCGATTTCGATCTTACTGGCTGCGGGCGCTGCGATCGCGGATGTCGCAGCACAGGCATCTCCGCACCCACCTGCGACTGCAGCGGCCTCGGCGCTGCTCGAAACAGGCGAAGGACGAGCCGTCGCGCAGAAGCTGGCCGACGAGCTGGT
This sequence comes from uncultured Alphaproteobacteria bacterium, assembly GCA_963831485.1. Lineage (GTDB taxonomy): Bacteria > Pseudomonadota > Alphaproteobacteria > Sphingomonadales > Sphingomonadaceae > Sphingomicrobium. The sequence continues at coordinate 131,448 of CAWHQE010000011.1, read as the reverse complement.
CGCGTCGTTCGTCTACCGCGACAAGGCCGAGGATTATGCGGCGATGCTGCGCAAGAACGCGGCGGCAGGCCGATACGATAAGGGCACGCGCGATGATCTTGCCAAGCTGCTGACCGACGACCTCCAGGCCGTGCACAAGGACGGCCACCTCCATGTGATGCTGATCGATCCGAGTGAGGCGCGGGCCGGGCCTGGCCACGAGCATAATGGGCCGCCCAAAGGCTTCCCGCCGCTCGTCCAGTCGGCGAAGACGATAGCCCCGGGCGTCGGCTACATCCGCTTCACCGCCTTCATGGGCGCGCCAGAGGAAATGGCCGCGGTTCGCAAATGGCTGGCCGAAAACCGCGACGACAAGGTGCTGATCTTCGATCTTCGCAACCATCACGGCGGCGGCCTCGACGAGCAGGACGCAATCTTCTCCTACCTCTACTCGAAAAAGACACCGCTCGTGAAAATGGCAGTGTCAAATGACGTCTACAAGCGAAGCGCATCCCCGCTCGAAGCCGGGCCGACGCTGGTGTTCGCCAGCGAAGGCACAAAGATGGTGGCGACTTACAGCGCCTTGCCCGGCAAGGACACGCCGCTTCGAAAGGCGAAGGTCTATCTGCTGATCTCCAACAAGACCGCGTCGGCGGCCGAGCATTTCTCGCTCGCGCTGAAGTCGACCGGGCGGGCGACTCTCATCGGCGAGCCGACCGCCGGAGCGAACCATTTCGGCGGAGGCCAGCCACTCAATGAGCATTTCGCCGTGTGGATGCCCGTCGGGCGGACCTATGACATCAAGACCGGAAAGGATTGGGAGGGCGCTGGCATCGCTCCGGACATAGAGGTCGATCCGAAACAGGCGCTGGTCGTTGCACTTGAGAAAGCGGGCCTGGGCCACGACGAGGCGGTGAAGCTCGACTCGGCAGGAAGTACCCGCCGAGCCGGTCCACGCCGACAAGCTTCGGGCGCGATGAGACATGCCATTGGTCGAAATTCTGGCAGAAGAGGCGTCGAACTTGCCTGAATTGTGAAGGGCGCCGGTGATATAATTCAAAGCGAGGAGCGAATGCATATGGCGAAGCCTCCACGAAGACTGCTCATGATCGTGAGCGCTTGCTCGCTCATGCTGCTTGTCGGAGCTCGCGCTCCCGTGCCTGGCGCCCACTCGGATTGCCCCTACGCGCGGGCGGAAGCGGCAGCGCTTGCCGCTACTGCCCAGGGACCAACGGCCGCAGTAGCCGTCACCGACGTCACCCGCGTCGCCCCCTGGCTGGTGCCCTAGGCAGCTACCCTCGATGCGCTGAGCATTGTCTTGGCGTATTACGTGTGTAATACACTCTCTCCAGGAGGAGGGGGTGCATGGACCGACGAGCTTTCCTGACCACGTCCGCAATCGCCATGGCCGCACCGCTGGTCGGCGCGCCTGCCGCGCTGGCCGAACCGGCTCCGCCAACGACGGCCAAAGCGGCTCGTTCAGAGCGGCTGGCGCAGGCGATGGCGGCCAACCGAATGGCGATCGACTTCGACGGATCGCGCTTCTCTGGTGGGGGTTACGACTGGCTATTGAAGCGCGGGTCGGAGGCGCAGGCGTTTCTGATCGGCGAGGAGCATGGGATCGCCGAGAACCCGAAGTTGGCGGCGCAATTGTTCACGGCCCTGGTGCCGAGCGGTTACGGGCACGTTGCGGTGGAGATCTCGCCCCCGATGGCCGAAAAGCTCGATCGGACGCTCCGTGAAGGGGACGGGCCGCGTTCGACCGAAGTTTGAAAGCGCCCGCCTCCCGAGTGGCGTTTTTCGGAATGAAAGAGGAAGCGGACTGGCTTGCCGCCGCGCGCGCAGCCGTTCCAATGAAAAGACAGGCGGTGTGGGGTCTCGACTATGAAGTCGGGGCGGACCGCGATTTGATCCGTCGCCTCAAGCTCGCCAAGAAGCCTGCCGCGGCGCAGGGCGCAATGGCGCGGCTCGAAGAAGCGTCCACTGCCTCATGGGCAAAATATGAGACGACGCACAACCCGCAGTTCGTCTTCAGCTTCGCGGGCGACCCGAACCTGATCCGCGACCTACGCGCGGCATGGCCCGGCGCGGACGCTCAATCAGCGCTGATCATGGATACTCTGGAGCAGACGCTCGCGATCAACGCCCTGTGGGTCGCGAAGGACGGCTACGGATCGAATTCTTCTGCGCGGCAAGTTCATGCGCGCGAACCTGTTACGATATTGGCAGTCGAAGCGGCCGCACGATCGGCTGTTCATGAAAATGGGCGCGTCGCACCTGGTGCGCGGGCTCAGCATGACTGACATCTTCGACCTCGGCACGCTCGTCCCGGAATTGCTGGCACCGAGCGGGGGGCGAAGCTTCCATCTGCTCGTGCTTCCAGGTCCGGGAACGCAGACCGCTAACCTCGACCCGACCAAGTTCGTCTACGTCCCTGGCAACCGCGACGAATATGGCGAGGGGATGGACCTGTTCGACAAGGCGGTGGTGCCAGGCAAGTTCACGGTCTTCGACACCGAGCCTCTTCGGTCGATCGCAAGCAGCTACAGCGGTGAAGTACCGCTTCCCCTCTGGCGGGTCATCCACGGCTTCGACGGAGTGCTGATCATGACGGGGTCGCACCCGTCATCCAACCTTTAGGAGGCAAGGGCCTCGGCGATCAGCTTGCGGCTATTGTCGATCCCGTAGAGCGCGATGAAGCTGCCCATTCGCGGGCCCTGGCTCGAGCCGAGGAGGGTCTCGTAGAGCGCTTGGAACCAGGCGCGGAGGTTCTCGAAGGGGTGCCGCTTGCCGACTTCGAACACTTGGGTCTGGATGTCCTCGGCCGTTGAATCCGGCGGCAGATTGGCAAGCTCGGAATCGAGGTCGCGAAGTGCAGTCGCTTCCATCTTTGTCGGCGGCCGGCGCTCGAGACCCGGTACGACGAGGTCGCGCGCGTAATTGACGGCAAGCCCGATGAGCTCGTCCAGCTCGGGATCAGTTTCCGGCGAGCTCCTGGGCGCGTAGCGCTGGACGAAGCGCCAGGCGACGTCCTTGTCCTGGAGGCCGGGCAGGCTGACCAGGTTGAGCAGCAATCCATAGGTGAGTGGCAGGGTCTCGGATGGGACATTGCCGGCGTGGATGTGGTGCACGGGGTTACCGAGCTTCTGCTCGATCGGCTGGCTCGGGTAGTTACCGCGGAACTGCCAATATTCGTCCACCGCGCGCGGGATAACGCCGATGTGCAGGCTCTTCGCGCGCTTCGGCTCGCGGTAAATGTAGAAGGCGAGGCTCGGCTCGCTCCCGTAGCGCAGCCACTCCTCGAGGCTGAGGCCGTTGCCCTTGGACTTGGAGATCTTCTCGCCCTTTTCGTCGAGGAACATCTCATAGTTGAAGCCTTCGGGGGGACGGCCACCGAGGACGCGCGTGATCTTGGCCGACTGGGTGACGCTGTCGATGAGGTCCTTGCCGGACATTTCATAATCGACCGCGAGCGCGACCCAGCGAGCGGCCCAGTCGACCTTCCATTGAAGTTTCGCAGCGCCGCCGAGCGCCGATTGCTGGACGCGGCCGCCGTCCTCGTCATCGAAGGCGATCAAGCCTGCTTCGGCATCGATCACCTCAACTGGGACTTGCAGGACGCTCCCGCTGGTAGGTGAGATCGGAAGGATCGGCGAGTAAGTCTTCCGGCGATCCTCCCGCAGCGTGGGCAGCATCACCCCCATGATCGCATCGAAAGCGCGAAGTACCTTGCGCAGCACGTCGTCGAAGCGGCCGCTGGTGTAGCAATCGGTCGACGACAGGAATTCATAGTCGAAGCCGTAAAGGTCGAGGAAGCGGCGCAGCATCGCATTGTTATGATGCGCGAAGCTTTCATACTCGCCGAACGGATCGGGGATCTGGGTCAGCGGCTTGCCGAGATTCTCGGTGAGCATCGCCTGGTTGGGAACGTTGTCCGGGACCTTGCGGAGCCCGTCCATGTCGTCGCTGAAAGCAATCAGACGGGTCGGCGCACCCGTCAGCTCCTCATAGGCATGGCGAACGAAGCTTGTCCGCGCCACCTCGTTGAAGGTGCCGATGTGCGGCAGACCCGACGGACCGTAGCCGGTCTCGAAGATCATCGGATCGCCGGCAGGCTTTCCGTCCGGCCAGCGCTTCAACAGCTTGCGCGCCTCTTCGTAGGGCCACGCCTTCGACTGCATTGCGGCGGAACGGATTGCTTGGGCATCACTCATGACGCGCGCGCTCTAGCGGAGGCAGGTGAGACCTACCAGCGCAGCTATTCTAGTACGCCAATTCGTCGCCAGTGCGGCAGCAGCTTATCGAGGAAGATCGGAACCAGCCCGGTGATGTGCGACTGGAGCTGATCATCGCCGATGGGGCGGCCGCGAAATTGAAGCTTGCGTCCAAGCGCCTGGAGCCGTTTCGCAACGCCCTGGGCGAGGTCCTCCGGCTTGATGGCGCCGTCGGCAGAAAGCCACGTATCGAGCAGCAACAGATCCAGCTCGGTGGCTGGCGCGCCGGAGCCGAGCGCCGCCGCGGCAAGTTGAATATACTGCTGGCCGCCTGCCGCCGAGCGAGCGATCGCTTTGTTGAACCGTGCCGAGACATCAGCCGAGGCGGGAACGGCGTCGCCGACGGTAAGCATCAGTGCGTCCATCATCGACAGGAGAATGCTGCGCGTGTTGACTCGAGCCGGGTTCTCTAGCGCCATGAGCGCCGCGACCGGCTTCGGTCCATCGGCAAGCGCTGCCAGGATATCGGCGACTACGGAATAGTCGACAACCAGTCCGCCGAACGACGTTCTGAAATGCACAGGAGCCCCTTCTTTGGGTGCGTACATCAAATGGATTGGCGCATCCCCGTCGAGGGAATTCGGCTCAACGAACCGGGGATCGCGACAGAAGATGTCTCGGCGGAAGCGCTGGACGATGGTTATGTCCTGCACGTCCTCGCGGATCGTATCGTCCCTCTGCTCCCTGATTATCGCGGCGAGATCGGGAGGAAGCGAATTGGGCAGCAATGCGTCGGCAACGGTGGCCGAACCAGCATAGGTGAAGCCGAAGCTTCGCAGCTGGCGCGCTACTTCCGAGTGCCACAAGGGGGCCCAGTGATGCGGCAGATATTCGTGTGCGAGATAGGCTGGAGGTTGCGCAGCCATCACCTCCAGATCCGACCTGAAGAGCGGCATCCGCTCAAACAGCTGCGACTTTGCCTCACCTAACCGCCGGAACATTGCGATTGCACCGCCGATCGCGGCATTTGCATCGCGGCTCTTACCGAATTCATTGGCGATATGCTGGAAAGGGATGGAGCTAAGCCAGCCTGGCGGACAATTGTAACCGAACGAGGCGACAGTAGCTTCCCTGCTGGCGTGCGCCACACACTGGAAAACCGCCGCACGAACCTCCGGTGAGACCCAGCTGAGAATGCCCTGCAGCACGAGGTAATCGAAGGTACCAAACTCTTTCGGCCAGCTCGTCGCGATATCGAGGAAATCGGCCTGGATGAACGTGACGTTCGTCAGTCCAGCGGCGGCGGCCAATTCCTCCCCATGCTTGATATCGGAATCGAAATCGATTCCGACGAATTCAGCCTGGGGATTTGCCGCGGCGAGCACGCAGATGTGGAATCCTGTCCCGCAGCCCAGGTCCGCGTAGCGATAGGTTCGGCCAGTTCGTCGCGAATCGAATCCCCGCGCGCGCATGCAGAAATCGAGCCAGGGCGGCGCCAGATCAGGGAAGCAGGTGGCGGTATAGCCTACCGACACATCATAGCCGTGCCGCCCGTCAGCCATTCGCGATACTTCTCCCTGTGATGGCGGGGCTCTAGGGGCAGTTTGCACGGACACCAAATGTCATCAGCCGCGTCGAACCGGCTGGCCTAAGAGAACGAAACGCGTACAAGCAGGACATGCTCGCTCTTCCATCGCTGCACGCAACGCACGCCGGGATATGGCTCGCGAGCGCCGACGGCGAGGTTCGCGAGGCGACTCGCGGGGAAGCGATCGCCCGAGCCGCGGAGACTCCGCACATCATCCTCAACGCGCCGCTGGTCGGACAGAGGCTCGGCTATCCGGAACTCAGTGGGCTCGACTTGCTCGAGCTGTTCGCCTTCATCTATCCGGCGACGTTCGCTGTGCCGACGGCTGCCGGTCTCAGCCGCGCGCTGGGGCTGGATCCCCCAGCGGGCGAAGTCGAAGCGGTCGCTGCATTGCGAAGCATCGCCGATCGGATGCTGTCGGTCCTGTCCGATCCCGATTGGCGCGAACGGGAAGGGGCATGGACGTCAAACGCGACCCTGCACCGGCTGGGCTGGACGTGGGCGCCGTTGATCGGCGCCCGTCTGGAGCGGCCGGAACGCGGAGAGCGGATGCTCTTCTCGCGCCTGAAACAATGGGAAGAGTCAGGCGAGCGGCCGCCGCCGCGGACGGTCGGCATCGATCCCGGCGAGGCGCGAGCGAAGCTCGACGCGCTGACCGGGCGCGCGGAGGCGCGCGAGGGCCAGCGGGCAATGGCTGAGGCGGTAACGCAGGTGTTCGCACCGAAACGCGCCAAGGGGGCGCCGAACCTGCTGCTCGCCGAGGCGGGGACTGGGATCGGGAAGACGCTCGCCTATCTCGCGCCCGCCTCGCTGTGGGCGGAGCAGGCGGGCGGGACGGTTTGGGTGTCGACCTTCACCAAAGCGCTTCAGCGCCAGCTCGACGCGGAAGGTCCGAAGCTGTTCGCCGACGCGGACGAGCGCGCGCGCAAGATCGTCGTTCGCAAGGGCCGCGAGAATTATCTCTGCCTGCTCAACCTCGAGGATGCGCTGCAGGGCGCATTCAGCGGCCGCGCTGCGGTGCTTGCGCAATTGGTCGGGCGCTGGGCCGCCTACACCAAGGATGGCGACATGGTGGGCGGCGACTTGCCGGGCTGGTTGCCCAGCCTGTTTCGCCGCGCGGGTTCGACCGCGCTGACCGATCGGCGTGGTGAGTGCGTCTATGCCGGTTGTCCGCATTACCGCCGCTGCTTCATCGAGCGCGCCGAGCGCGCGAGCCGCGAAGCGGAACTGGTCATCGCCAACCACGCGCTGGTGATGATCAATGCTGCGCGGGAGCGAGAGGACGCGCCCGGGCGAATCTTGTTCGATGAGGGCCATCACTTGTTCGATGCCGCCGATTCGACCTTTGCGGTGGCGTTCGGCGGACAGGAAGCGATCGAGCTCAGGCGCTGGATCGTCGGGCCGGAAGGCCGTTCGCGCGGGCGAAGGCGCGGGCTCGCCGCGCGACTGATGGATGTCGCTTCCTTTGATGAGGACGGTGCGGTTGCGCTCGAAGCCGCGGTGGAGGCGGCGAAGGCGCTGCCGTCCGAAGGCTGGCTCCAGCGGTTGGCAGAGGACGCTGCGTTTGGGCCGGTGGAAGCCCTGCTCGCAGAGGTCCGCGGAGTCGTCTACGCGCGAGCGAAAGCACAGGAGGCGGGCTACGGGCTAGAGACCGAGCTCGCCGAACCCGATGGCGGACTCGTTTCGCAAGCGGCTGCTGCGATGCAGGTGCTTGAGGTGCTCCAGAAGCCACTCGCCGCCCTCGGACGCCGGCTGGAAGCGGTGCTTGAGGATGCACCGGACTGGCTCAATTCGCAGGCGCGGGCCCGAATTGAAGGCGCGATCCGCGGGCTGTCGTGGCGCCGCGAAACCCTCGCCGCATGGATCGCATTGCTTGCGCGCATCGGCGGCGAGGCGGATCCGGAATTTGTCGACTGGCTTGCAGTAGAGCGAATCGACGGGCGCGAGTTCGACGTCGCCATCCATCGCCGTTGGCTCGACCCGACCAAGCCGCTTGCAGCCGCAGTCCTGGCGCCAGCCGACGGCGTGCTTGTCACCTCCGCAACGCTGCGCGGCGGGGAGGACTGGCCCGCCGCCGAAGCGCGCACCGGCGCCGCCCACCTGCAGCTTCCCGCTCAGCATTTCGAGTCGGAGAGCCCGTTCGACTATGCCGGCTGCTCAGAGGTGCTGATCGTTACCGACATCCGGCAGGGCGATATCGCCTCGCTCGCCGGCGCCTATGCGCGGCTGATCGAAGCGTCGCGCGGCGGGACCTTGGGACTGTTCACCGCGATCCAGCGGCTGAAGACGGTGCATGCACGCATTGCCGACCGCCTCGCGCGGGCAGGCCTTCCACTGCTCGCTCAACATGTCGATCCGATCGATGCGGGAACGCTGGTCGACATCTTCCGGGATGATCCGCGCGCGTCGCTGCTCGGCACCGATGCGCTGCGGGACGGTGTCGATGTGCCAGGCGAATCGCTTCGGCTCGTCGTCATGGAGCGCGTTCCCTGGCCTCGCCCCACGGTTCTTCATTCGGCGCGGAGGATGGCCGGCGGCGGGAGTGCCTATGACGATCGCGTGGTGAGAGCGCGGCTTGCGCAGGCGTTCGGACGGCTGATCCGCCGTCAGGGCGATTGCGGGACCTTCGTGATATTGTCCGCAGCCATGCCATCCAGGCTGCTCAGGGCATTCCCGCCGGCCGTTACGGTCGGCCGCGTACCGCTCGACGAAGCGATCGTGCGCGTGGAGCATCGCCTCGCCGCGTCCATTCCCGCGGCGCTCGAGCCGGTGAAGTGAAGCGGCTGGCGATCCTCCGCCACGCCAAATCGGACTGGGGCGACGCGAAACTCGACGACTTCGACCGCCCGCTGAATGATCGCGGGTGGAAAGCGGCGAGACGGATGGGACGCGAGCTCAGGGATCGCGGGATCGAGTTCGACCTCGTGATCGCGAGCCCAGCAGCGAGGGTGCGCGAAACGCTCGACGGTCTGACCGAGAAGCTGAAGCCGAATGTGGAAATCCGGTTCGAACCTCGGATGTATCTGGCGAGCGGGGAGGCACTTCTAGAGATCCTCCGCGAGTTGCCCGAAAAGCTTCAAGCGCCGCTTCTGGTCGGGCACAATCCGGGGCTGCAGCAATTGGTGCTCGACCTCGCGCGCGCCGGCGGAGACCGCAATGAAGTTGCACACAAATTCCCGACCGCGGCGTTCGTGCGAATCGAATTGCCGGCGGAGCGCTGGCCGGACGTCGTGCACGGCAGCGGCAGGATCGCCGCGCTGATACTTCCGAGAGAGCTGGACTAAAGGTCGAGCGCTGAAGCCAGGCGGTCGCGCAGCGAAATCAGCCGGTACACATCGACGCCGTTGTTTCGCTCGTCCTCATCGATCGCGGTGGCGACAGGCTGTTGGACAGGCGCTGACGGAGCAGCTTCAGCCATTGGCTCAAGCGCCTCATCGGACTTGTCGCGAAGCAGCTTTTGGACGCCGCGGACGGTATAGCCTTCCTGATTTAACAGGCGGTTGATCCGGCGCGCAAGATCGACATCGGCGGGCCGGTAATAGCGGCGGTTGCCTGCGCGCTGCATCGGCCTCAGTTGAGGGAAGCGCGACTCCCAATAACGCAGGATATGCTGCGCGACGCCGAGCTCGGTCGACAGCTCGCCAATGGTCAGGAGAGCGCCGGGCTCCTTGTCCGCCGGCACCTAGGGGTTACCCCTGCGCAATCCTGTCGCGCATGATCTGGCTGGCGCGGAACGTCATGACGCGACGCGGTGCGATCGGCACCTCGATCCCGGTTTTGGGGTTGCGGCCGATGCGCTGGCCCTTGTCGCGAAGGATGAAGGTGCCGAATCCGGAGACCTTCACATTCGCGCCTTCAGAAAGCGCATGGCACATGTGGTGAAGCACGCGCTCGACCACGCTTGCCGACTCGGCACGAGACAGTCCGAGACGGCGATGAACGACATCGGCGAGGTCCGCGCGAGTGAGCGTGCCGTTTGCGTTCAGTTCATTGTTGATCCGCGCGATCCCGAGATCGGCCATGATTTTCTCCCGAGTTCGCGGCGTGCCCCCCGCCGCATTCAATACACTTACGTAACGGACTTAATCGCCGTCGGCAACTCGACTTGTCGCCGAATATTCCAATTGTTTCAATACCTGAGCGCTGCCGCGCCCCAAGTAAACCCGCCGCCCATCGCTTCCAGTACGACGATGTCTCCGCGCTTGATTCGCCCGTCCCTGACGGCCACATCCAACGCCAGCGGAACCGACGCCGCCGACGTGTTCGCATGTTGGTCCACAGTAACGACCACCTTCTCGGCCGGAAGGCCGAGCTTGCGCGCCGTAGCGTCCAAGATTTGGGCGTTCGCCTGATGCGGAACGACCCAATCGACATCCGCGGCCGTCAACCCCGCATCTTCGAGCACTTCGTTCAGCACATTCGCGAGATTGACCACGGCGTGCCTGAACACTTCGCGGCCTTTCATGCGCAGCTTGCCGACCGTCCCGGTCGTCGACGGTCCGCCGTCGACGAACAGAAGGTCGTTATGGCGTCCATCAGCGTGGAGCTTTGTCGCGAGCACGCCGCTTTCGCTTTCCTCGGCGCTCAAAATGAGCGCTCCTGCGCCATCACCGAACAGCACGCAGGTTGCACGATCTTCCCAGTCGAGGATCCGGCTGAAGGTTTCCGCGCCGATGACCAGCGCCTTGTTCGCATTGCCCGAACGGAGCATCGAATTGGCGATCGACAATGCGTAAAGGAAACCGGTGCACACCGCGTGCACGTCGAAGGCGATGCAGTCGGATATGCCGAGCGCCGCCTGGACCTTCGTCGCTGAGGATGGGAAAGTCTGGTCCGGAGTTGCGGTCGCAAGAACGATCAGATCGATATCGCTCGCTTCAACGTTGGAGCTCTGCAGCGCCTTCCGCGCTGCATCGGTCGCGAGGCTTGCGGTCGTCTCGCCGTCGCCGGCGACATAGCGGTTTCGTATCCCGGTGCGCTCGACGATCCACTCGTCGGACGTATCGACCTGCTTCGCCAATTCTTCGTTGGTAACCTTGCGCTTGGGCAGGGCGCTGCCGACGCCAAGGACGACCGAGCGCCTCATGCCGTGGTTCCATTGGCGAAGGCGTGCGCGCGGAAATTGTCGAGGTCGTCGCCGATCTTCCGCGTGATGTCGTTGCGCACCATGGTTGCACAGACCTGGATGGCGTTGGCGACCCCCTTCGGGTTCGCGCTCCCGTGGCTCTTCACGACGAGACCGTTGAGGCCGAGGAAGACCGCACCGTTGTGGTTGTTCGGATCAAGATGGACCTTCAGAAGGTTGAGCGCCGGCTTCGAAAGAGCGAAGCCCGCTTTGGAACGCAGCGAGCTCTTGAACGCGCGGCGCAGCAAGTCGGTGACGAAGCGCGCGGTGCCTTCGGCGGTCTTCAGCGCGATGTTGCCTGAGAAGCCGTCGGTCACGACCACGTCGACCTGGCCGCGCGACAGCTGGTCGCCCTCGGTAAAGCCGTCGAACCGAAGCGGCAGATAGTCGGCCTCGCGGAGGAGCGCTGCGGCGGCCTTGAGCTCATCGGTGCCCTTCAATTCCTCGGTGCCGATGTTGAGCAATTTCACCCGCGGCTTGGCGATCCCGAGCACACAGCGCGCGTAAGCCGAGCCCATGACCGCGAACTGCACGAGGTTCTGCGCGTCGCATTCGGTATTGGCGCCGAGGTCGAGCATGATGACGTCAGTCTCGCCGAGCGTCGGCAGGTGAGCGGCGAGGGCAGGGCGGTCGATGCCCGGCATGGTGCGCAGCGCGAGCTTCGCCATGGCCATCAGGGCGCCCGTGTTTCCGCCCGAAAGCGCGGCGTCAGCTTTCCCTTCCTTGACGGCGTTGACCGCCATTCCCATCGAGGTGGTGCGGGCACGGCGGATCGCCTGGCTCGGCTTTTCGGAAGCTTCGATCGCTTCGGGCGAATGGACTATTGCGACCTTTTCGTGAAGCTCACGGTGCTGCGCGATCTCGCCCTCGACCTGGCGCTCGTCACCGTAGAAGGTGAAGCGCAACGAAGGGTTTTTGCGCAATGCGCGCGCCGCGCCAGCGATCATGGCCAGGGCGCCGGTGTCGCCCCCCATGGCATCGATAGCAATGCGCGGGCCCCCGTCCATGCGGGCCTCGAGACTTACGCCTCGGTCGACACGATTTCGCGGCCGTTATAGTGGCCGCACGCCGAGCACATGTTGTGCGGCAGCTTCAGCTCACCGCAGTTCGGGCATTCCTGGAAGCTCTTGGCGCTCAGCGCGTGATGGCTGCGGCGCATGTTCCGCTTCGACGGCGAGGTTTTTCTCTTGGGGACAGCCATTCCGGCACCTTCAAAACAGTGACATCAATAAAAATTGCGACGATCTGCGCCTATCTCGTCGGGGCTTCCCCCGCGGCGGCGCCCGGATCGTCGCGAACCGCGGCCCCTATAACGAAATGACGCCGCAGCGCAAGGCGTTCGCGAGAAGGGGCAGTGCTCTGTTGGCCGTTGGTGGGATGTTCCCATCCATTGGAGCGCCCGCCCCCCACGACCAAAGTATTCCGTTGGAAAATAGTCGGCCTGTTTTGGATGCCTCCACTACAGCGGGTCGCCAGAGGCGCCCAAGGATAGCGCTTACACAGCCGAAGCGACGTAGATTTGGGTCGAGTCCCGTGCATTCGCTCTCGGGCAACCGCATATGCTAACCACTGCGCCATGGTCCTCTATCGCAACAACGTGAACGTATCGGGCAGAGGCTCGCGCGCGATGATGTTCGCGCATGGCTTCGGCTGCGACCAGAACATGTGGGCTAGCGTCGCTCGAGAATTTGAGTTCGATTTTCGTGTGATCCTGTTCGATCATGTCGGCGCCGGCCGCTCCGACCTTGCCGCCTATGACTCCGCCAAATATTCGACCCTCGACGGCTATGCCGGCGACGTTGTCGAAATCGGCCGTGCCCTCGGTCTCGAAGATGCAGTCTTCGTCGGTCATTCGGTCAGTGCGATGATCGGAGCGCTCGCGAGTGTGAAGGCGCCGGGCATGTTCTCCGAGCTGGTGATGGTCGGCCCGTCCCCTCGTTACATTGACGACAATGGCTATGTCGGTGGCTTCTCGCACGTCCAGGTCGAGGAGCTGCTCGAATTCCTTGCCGACAACCACCTCGGCTGGTCAGCCGCAATGGCCCCGGCGATCATGGGCAATTCCGACCGGCCCGAGCTTGGCGAGACTTTGACCAATAGCTTCTGCGCCACCGATCCTAAAATCGCGCGCGAGTTCGCCCGCGTCACGTTCTTCTCCGATAATCGCGCCGATTTGCAGGCCATCAAGGTTCGGACATTGGTGCTTCAGTGCCGCGACGACATTATCGCTCCGATCGCCGTCGGCGAATATGTAAGTGCGCAAATAGCCGGCAGCCGCTTCATGTTGCTTGACGCGACCGGCCATTGCCCGAACCTCAGCGCTCCCGAGGAAGTGACGGCGGCGATCCGGTCTTTTGTCTGACGAACCGGCCACCGAAGATCTCGTCGATCTCTACGAGAATGCGCCCTGCGGTTACATTTCGCTCTCGCCCGGCGCGCACATCGTCAAGGTCAACCAGACGCTGACCAACTGGCTCGGCTCGTCCGGCGAAGAACTGGTCGGCAAATCCTTCCATGAGCTGCTGAGCTTCGGCGGCCGAATCGCTTTCGAAACTCACCTCGCTCCGCTTCTTCGGCTTCAGGGTTTTGTTCATGAGCTCGCGTTCGACCTGCTGAGGTCCGACGGGTCGAAAATCCCGATCATCGCCAATGCCGCGGAGAAGCGGGACTCCGAAGGCCGCCACGTCTTCACGCGCCTGACCATGTTCAAGGCGGTGGACCGTCGGACTTACGAACGCGGGTTGATTGAGGCTCGCACCCGCGCAGAGACGGCGGTTGGGGTGGAGCAGGAAACCGCGGTGCTGCGCGAGCAGTTCATTGCGGTGCTTGGCCACGATCTACGCAACCCGCTCGCCGCGCTGGCCGCCGGCGCCCGGATGCTGGATGAGCGCGAGACCCTTAGCGAACGCGGCCGAGTCATCGTCAAGGAAATGAGCGCGAGCATCGCTCGAGCTTCGGCATTGGTTGGCAACCTTCTCGACTTCGCCCGCGGCCGGCTCGGCGGCGGACTGACCTTGACTTGCAACCCCGACCAGCCATTGACTCCGGCGCTGGAACAGGTCGTGACTGAGATCCGTGCGATCGCTCCCGATCGCGAAATCCTGACAGATTTCTCCCTCACAGAGCCGGTCGACTGCGACCCAGCGCGCATCGCCCAGCTTGTCGGGAACCTGGTGTCGAACGCGGTCACACACGGCGCGCCCGGCATTCCGATCGAAATCGAGGCATGGACCGGCGGCGGCCTCTTCTCGTTGTCGGTGATCAACGGCGGAGTGCCGATCCCGCCAGAAGCGCGAGAACAACTCTTCCAGCCTTTCTTCCGTGGCTCAGTCCGGCGCAGTCAACAAGGACTAGGGCTGGGCCTGTTCATCGTCAGTGAGATTGCCAAGGCGCACGGCGGGTCGATGGACGTGGTCTCAACCGACGAGCAGACGCGCTTCACCTTTTCAATGCCGCTTAATTGGATCGGGGATCGACCCGAAGAACATTAATGGCAGCTTCTGTAATGGGCCCATGTGTCAAGCTGCCCCGGTTATCCTGCCGCTGGCTGCTTGTGGAGCCGTACCATCGGTCCACAAAGCGTGCCCCACTGTTCTTCGGACGAGCTGCATTTAACCAAGGTTAGCCTGTAACAATCCTGCAACAGGACGTTCATGAAGTTCGCGAGCATCGTTCCGGCGCCCTTCCTTCGCGGCGGCAGTTTCGGACATAAGTGTTCCCAAGGCGACGATCCAACAGGGGGGAATGTCATGCGCCTCTTGCCGACTTTGCTGTTCAGCACCTGCCTATTCGCGATCGCCACTCCGGCGATGTCGCAGACTCAACAAGAATCGACAGCGCAGGCTTCGAATCCGCAGCCCAACGCTTCACCGGCCCAGCCGAACGTCATGGAAGGCGAGATCATCGTCACGGCCACCAAGCGGGCTTCGACGGTTCAGGATGTGCCGTTTTCGGTCAACGCGCAGACGCAAGAAGACATTCGGCGCGCTCATGCACAAACGCTTGAGGACCTTAGCCGGAATATCGCGGGCCTCACCGTCCAGAACCTCGGGCCGGGCCAAAGCCAGGTCGCAATTCGCGGCGTCGCCGCGGGGCAGATCGTCCGCGACCAACCCGGCGTCAAGGAACAGGTCGGCATCTACCTGGACGAGAGTCCCATCTCTCTTTCTCTGTTTACGCCGGATTTCGATCTCTTCGACCTGAACCGCGTCGAGACCCTTCGCGGTCCGCAGGGAACGCTATTCGGCGCGGGATCGATCGGCGGGACGATCCGCTACATCACCAATCAGCCGAAACTCGATACGACCGAGGGCGAGGTCGAGGGGGACATCAACGATCTCTCAGGCGGTAGCGTCGGCTATGGTTTGAAGGGTGCGATCAACCTGCCGATGGGAAGCACCGCCGCGGCGCGGATCGTCGGCTACGGGACCCACTTCGGCGGATTCATCGATTCGGTCGGGCCGTATCACAAGAGCGACGTCAACGACGGCCATCGCTACGGCACACGAGTGTCGGTCCTGTGGGAGCCGACCCCGGAACTGAAGATCACTCCTCGCGTGGTCTACCAGGACGTGGAGGCGAACGGGTTCCCGCGCGAGGAAGTCTACAACCTCTATGACAACCAGTTCACCACTCAGAACGACCTCGGCAAGGGCAAGCGCCTGCAATACCTCAAGATGCCCGAGGAGTTCCACGACAAGACGCTCCTTGCCGATCTCGTCGCAAGCTATGATTTTGGCGGAGCCGAACTGACCTCGGTCAGCAGCTATCTGCATCGCAACATCCTCGTCAGCCGCGACGCGTCGGCTCTCACAGGCTCGGTATATGTTTCTTTCGCCGGGGCTGCCCCGGATGCAGTGGGAGGCGCCGCGCTGGTCTCCAATCTTCGCGACACCACCAAGCTCAAGCAATTCTCCCAGGAGCTACGGCTAGCGTCGACCGGGGCAGGCCCTTTCCAGTGGGTCTTCGGCGGCTTTTACAGCCATGCCGATCGCAAATATGCGCAGCGGCTGCCGACACCCGGGGCGGACGAGTTCAGCCAGGACTTCCTCGACGTGATTGCTCCGGGAACGCCGGTTTCAGCGACGTACAACGGGTTCCCGCCTGACAGTCCCTACAACGCGGACCTGCCGTACGTCGACAAGCAAACGGCGCTGTTCGGAGAAGCGAGCTACAAGTTTGGGCAGTTCAAGCTCACTGCGGGCGGCCGCTGGTACGACTTCCACGAAACCCGCGACTTCATCTCGGGCGGCATATTCTCGAACTCGGATACGAGGATCGGCGACACGACGAAGTCGAACGGCTTCAGTCCGCGCGGGATTGTCAGCTGGGAACCTAACCGGAACTTCAGCGTGAACGCCCAGGTCGCCAAGGGTTTCCGTCTCGGCGGCATCAACGATCCCCTCAATCTTTCGCTGTGCAGCGACGAAGACAAGCTGATCTACGGACCGTTCACGTCCGGGACCTACGATGATGAAACGCTTTGGAACTATGAAGCCGGCTTCAAATATTCAAAGCATGGCATCACGTTCAACGCGGCCGCCTTCCACAACGAAATCAAGAACCTTCAGGAAACGGTCGACGCTGGCAGCTGTTCGTCGCGCCTCGTCTTCAACGTTCCGAAGGCGCACAGCAATGGCATCGAAGCCGAATTTTCGGTGCATCCAATCGCCGGCTTCGATCTATCCTTTGCAGGAAGCATCCTGAATTCGAAGTTCGATTCCACGATCGCCAATCCGGTGTTGGCGATCAGGACAGGCATCATCGAAGGCAATCGTCTGCCAACAGTGCCGAAGTACCAGCTTGCGGCGACAGCGAACTACACGTCGCGCTTCAACTCCAACTCCGACTGGTACATCAACGGCAGCGTCCAGCGGGTCGGAAGCCGCTTCACCCAATCGGGCGACCAGGAAGCTGCGAACCAGATCGTCAGCCTGATCTACTACGATCCGATCACTGGCGCCTTTGATCCCGCTACAGACAATAACATTGTGCAGGACATCGGCTCACTGAAACTGCCGGCCTATACGCTGGTCGATGCTTCGGCGGGCCTGAGATTCGACAATGGCTTTGAGATCGTCGCCTATGTGAAGAACATCTTCAACGTCGATCCCAAGCTCTCGCTCGATCGCGAACGCGGTTTGAGAGCCCGGATCAGCTATGAGGTCGGGCCGCCGCGGCAGATTGGCCTGACCGCTCGATATAGCTTCGGTGGACACGCAGCCCCTCCACCTCCACCTCCACCTCCACCGCCGCCGCCACCGCCGCCGCCGCCGGAAGCGTCTCCGCCACCTTCTCCTCCCCCCCGCCGCCACCACCACCGCCGACGGAAAAGGGCGAGCGCGGCAGCTGACCGACAAAACGGGATTGTGAAATCAAGCGCCGTTTGCCCCTCTTCGGGGCGGGCGGCGCGCCGTTTTACCTAACGGCAGCTTCTGTAATGGGCCCTTGTGTCAAGCTGCCCCGGTCTATCCTGTCGCTGGTACCTTGCTTCTGTCCGTGGTCAGCTTGGTGCTGCCACATCATACGGTCAGAGGGAGCGGTGAGCCCATCTTTCGAGCGTAGTCTCTGAAAGCTACTGCTGCCATTGCGGCTTCACCAACTTCACCGTCCCAGCGACGGGACCTCGGTGGCGCAGACCTATCGTCTGCCCATGATCGCGATCAGCATTCAAACTCTCCACCACCGGACATTCAATTCGGTCAAAGGGCATCGGGAGCACGCAGTCGTCGATCCGCATCTGGATCAGCGTGCCGTTCACGCGCGCGCGGTCGGCTTCGGACCTCACCCATTGTGATCGGGCGGCCTCGCGCGACCAGATGATGAGCACAGCCTTCGCCGAATCTAGCTGTTCCTGGATGACATCCGCGTAGGTGCGATGTGCGGGCAACCGCTCATCGTACCACACGCTATGGCCGTCCGCCTCAACCATACGCGCCAGCGCCTCAGCGCACTCTACAGTCGAGCGCGCATAGAAAATGAAGACATCGGCCATAGGCTACGCCCCCGAATCCGGAAATTCACAAAGCTGTGTCGGGCGCAAGGCTGCGCAGCGTTGCAAGATCCACTAGTCAGCGCTCGTTTTCCATTTGAGCTAACCCCCCGCGTTCCCATTGCGGATGAGGTGGATGGCTCCCGCTCCCGGCATCTAAAGTGCCAAAGTGTGGAAGCTTATCGAAGCAACCACGAGCCAAGGGAGCCACCCGTCATGGATATTAGCACGATCGGCCTGGATTTGGCCAAGAGCGTTTTCCAGGTTCACGGCATTGATGCGTCGGACACCGTTAGGGTTCGCAAGACGCTGCGGCGATCCCATGTGCTGCCATTCTTCGCCAAGCTGCGCCCTGCCTTGTCGGCATGGAGGCGTGCGGCACCTCGCATCACTGGGCGCGCGAGATCCTCAAGCTGGGGCACGAGGTACGGCTGATGCCGCCGGCCTACGTGAAGCCCTATGTGAAGCGGGGCAAGACCGATGCCAACGATGCCGAGGCGATCTGCGAAGCGGTCACCCGTCCGACCATGCGGTTCGTGGCGGTGAAGTCGCGTGAGCAGCAGGCCGCGCTGGGACTGCACCGCACGCGCGAGCTGCTGGTCAAAGAGCGCACGCAGCTGGTGAACATGATCCGCGGACTGCTTGCCGAGTTCGGGATCAGCATCCCGCGCGGGCTCGAGCGTGCCATCGCCATGGCGCGCCAGGTCGCCGAGGGCGAGATCCTCGATGTGCCGGATGACACGGCCACATGCATTGTCGAGCTTTGTGGTCAGGCGCTTGCTGCCCATGAGCGCGTTCGCGTCATCGATCGCACGATGCTTGCCTCGCTCCGCGCAAACGACGTGGCGATCCGCTTGGCGACGATCCCCGGCATTGGTCCGATCGGCGCATCGGCGCTCGCGGCCTCGGTCGCCGATCCACACCAGTTTAGATCCGGCCGCGAGTTTGCTGCGTGGCTGGGCCTCACACCACTGCAGCAGTCGAGCGGCGGCAAGGAGCGGCACGGGCGCATCAGCAAGATGGGCGACAAGTACCTGCGCAAGCTGCTGATCGTCGGCATGACCTCGCTCGTCAGACGCGCAAAGTATAAGCCCGAGTGCGTCGACCCCTATGTCGCCCGCCTGCTGGCGCGAAAGCCGACGCGTGTTGCAACGGTCGCAATGGCCAACAAGACAGCGCGCATCGCCTGGGCGATCATGGCGCGTGGCGGCACGTATCGTGCGCCTGCGCCGCGGCTTCTCGCCGCATAAGTCTTCACGAGGTTGCGAGAGCGATGTGAAGTGATGGCAAACGGGTCAGACCGGAGTTGGGACACCCCACCGAATGTCGAAGGCATCATAGCCTGCATTGCAGATTGGGACCCAGCTCGCGGACTCCATCAGGGCCAGCAGTCCTCTAAGTGGCTGCACCAACAGGCCGAAGACAAGACCGCTTCCGACCCTCACCAATCCGTCATATCGTCACTTGCAACGCGGGAGCCATCCAGACAGGATATTGCGGGGGGCAGATTAAACTTCGTGGTCCGGATTGACGGAGTGGAGCATGGACCAGGCACCCGCTACGCCTTCTATCTCACCTTGCTTCATCGTGAGCGACGTCGAGGCTTCCGTCTCATTCTACGTTCACAAGCTGGGATTTCTCCGTCGAATACTCCGACCCACCGGAGAATCCGTTCTTCGCTGTCGTGCGCCGCGATGGAGCAATGATATTCCTGAAGGCTGAGGGCGGTATAGAGCCCGTCCCCAATAATAAGCGGCACCGACACCTCCGCCTGATGCGTACGTCAGCGCGCCCGACCCAGATGCCTTGTACGCGGACTTCTCAGAACGAGGAGCAACATTCAGCGAACCACTCTGCGAGTACTCACGATGGACTACGCGGGTTTGAAGTGACCGATCCCGATGGATTGGTACTCTTCTTCGGAAGGCCTCGATGAGCGGCAATAGAAGCGTCCGTTCGACCCAAAGTGGGACACTATGACGAGGCTGAAACGTTAGGGTTTTCGCGTGGTCAGCTGGGTCAGCACGCAGCGCCAGCGATTGTTCTTTCGAATCCACATCGTCTGTCGAGATTTCATCGGTGGAAAAAGGGCTTCCTGCGTACGTTCCCGCACTCTCTCGAACGCGCCGTGACAACCGCCGCATTACCATAAGTTCGCACCGTCTGGTCGAAGTCAGACAGCGATGTGGTGCTTTAGAGTGTCGCTCGCGATTACTCGCAAGAAGGCCGCGCGAGAGATGATGTGGCCGTCGCCGTCAATGATCTGCCAGTCCTCGTCGGTGAGGCTGGCGATGGCGTGCGTGTCGTTGCCGGCAACGGCAGCACCGAACTGCTTCGCAGCACGCAACACGGCGGTTTGATCGGTTGACTCTTCCTGAAGCCGGGTCGGTTGTCACGCAGGTCAGCAGAGCCATGGCGACGAGCCATCCATGAAACCTCATTGGGTCGCTTCCTTTTCTTTCGACTGCCGTTTCAGACGGTCATCGCAACACAGGCTTCAAATCGCTCGGCCGGAGTTTCGAACCCTGAGCGTCTTGCGTGGCCGTCCATCTAAGCTGCCGCGCGACCTCGTCCAACCGTTCCTGTGAGTGCACCGCAAGGTTGGTGGCCTTGGGAAAGTACTGCCGCGCAGCAACCAAGGTTTTGGCACCTAGATGCCGGGAGCAGGAGCCATCCACCGAATCACCCATTGTGGACATCGCACTTGCACGCGACAATGCAGCTATGGGCACCGTAGAACGCGCTTTTCAGTTGGCACCCAGCTGCCGAACGATCGACGAGCTGCGAGCAAAGCTCATGAGGGAGGGGCACACGAATATCGACGCGCATCTGCAGGGCTCACTTCGTCGAGATCTTAAGAAGCTGATGACGGCCAGCTGAGTGTCGGCTTTGGACCCCATTTCTGCCCTTGGGCGGAACGGTTCGACGGTTGGCGCACCGCCTATTTGAAAGACACAAGCACGTCCCTAAGCTTCGTCGTCCTTTAGGAGCGGGTCTGGGAGTGCGGGCGGTGCGTCGATCGGCGCGACCGTTTGGAGCGCGCTATCATCGCTCACAATCCGCTCGATCGCTTTCAAGCGTGCTTCGACGCGCTTCATCTGAGCGTCATGTTGCGCCGCGCGTTCAGCCGTCTGCTCGGCGATCATCCGGCCCACTTTCTCCTTGTATTGGAGCCAGCGCCGGAACCCGACCCAGATCATCGTGAGGATGATAATCCCGAAGACCGCTTCGATCAGCAGCGCTTCCTGGAAGGCGAAGACGTCGACGAAGCCGTGATTCACATCAGTCTCCTCACCCGCACCGACTGCCGGAACAAAGCACGATGAAGACCCCGCCAGTTTCGCACACATGTCTTAGTGATGCAATACAGTGATGCAGTAACCTTCAGCACTTCGCACATCAGTTACGCCGTCAGCGCGGCGTCCCCGACGAAGGGGTTCGTTTTTCGTTCGTGGCCGAACGTCGACATCGGGCCATGTCCAGGCACGAAGGCGGTGTCATCGCCCATCGGCCAGAGCTTCGTCCTGATCGAGCAGATCAGCTGCTGCTGGTCACCGCGCGGGAAGTCCCATCGCCCAACAGAGCCCCGGAACAGGACGTCGCCGACAAGGGCGAGATTCGAATTCCGGATGGTGGAACACGATGTGGCCAGGCGTGTGGCCGGGGCAGTGGCGGACCTCGAGCGTTAGCTCGCCGACCCTCACCTGGTCGCCGTCATCGAGCCAGCGCGAGGATTCGAACGGACGTCCGGTAATGCCGTACTTCGCGCCGTCCTCGGCTAGCCGATCGATCCAGAAGCGGTCGTCCTCGTGCGGCCCTTCGATCTGCACGCCGAGCTCCTCGGCGAACATGCCTGCGCCGCCGCAATGGTCGATGTGGCCGTGGGTCAGAAGGATCTTCTCGATCGTGACCCCGGCCTGCTGGGCCGCCGCCTTCAGGCGCGGCAGGTCGCCGCCCGGATCGACGAAGGCGCCGCGCATCGTCTTTGTGCACCACAGCAACGTGCAATTCTGCTGGAGCGGAGTCACCGGGATCACCGCCGCCCGGAGTGGCGGCTCGGTCATTTGGTGAGGTCGACGTCGGACATCGCGGGAGGCACGTTCTTCATTGACGCCGCGACCGACTCCGCCTGCCGCATCGCGCGAAGGACGTTCCCGCCAGCGAGCTTCGCCAGATCCTCGTCGCTCCAACCGCGCCGGACCAGCTCGGCAAAGAGAAGCGGATAGCCGCTGACGCTGTTCATCCCGGCCGGCGCCTCGTCGTAGGGAATGCCGTCGAGATCGCCACCAATGCCGACATGGTCGTGCCCGGCGACCTTCACGATATGCTCGATATGGTCGGCAACCTCAGCGACCGTCGCCTTCGGCTCGGGGTTCGCCTTCTTCCATGCGTCGAGCGCGGCCTCCCTTTCCTTGGGGCGTCCGACGAGCAGATCCTTCAATCGCGCTTCCTCGGCCGCTTCCTCGGCATTCCACTTGCGATCGGCTTCGGAGACATAGCCGCTGTAGAAGTTCACCATCACGACGCCGCCGTTCGCGGGCAGGAGGCGCAGTACATCGTCGGGCACGTTGCGGGGATGGTCGTTGATGGCGCGTGCGCTGCTGTGGGAGAAGATCACGGGCGCCTTGGACAGTGCGATGGCGTCGGTCATCGTTTTCGCGCTGACGTGAGCCAGGTCGATGAGCATGCCGATGCGGTTCATCTCCCCAACGACCACGCGGCCGAACGGCGAAAGGCCATCCCACTTGGGATCGTCAGTCGCGCTGTCCGCGATTTCGCTGTTCGTGAAGTGCGCGAGCGTCATGTAGCGCGCGCCGAGGCGGTAGAATTGACGTAGCGCCGCGAGCGAGCCGCCGATCTGGTGGCCGCCCTCGATGCCGATCAGCGAGGCGACCTTCCCCTCCCGGTGGATCCGCACGATGTCATCGGCGGTGTAGGCCATCTCGAGATCGGCGGGGTAGGCGTGGACCATTCGGTCGACGACGTCGATTTCCTGCAGCGTCTCTCGGATCGCTGCGTCGCCATGCACGCTGGAATCGATGAACACCGACCAGAACTGGGCGCCGACGCGGCCTTGATGGAGTCGCGCCATGTCGGTCATCAGCGGCACTTTGCGCTGGTCGGTACCGCTGGCGAGACCCTCGACGCTTCGCTTGTAATTGTCCTCGAGCTGTCCCGGCAGGTCGTTGTGCCCGTCGATCAGCGGCGTGGCCTTGAGGATCCGGTCGATGCGCGCCTGCGCCTTGGGATCGATCGATTGGGCCTGCAGCGCAGTCGGTACCATCGCGAGCGCTCCCGCGAGCAGGAGGAAATATCTCATCGTCATTGGCGGGGTTTAGGAACAGCCGTTCGACTGCGCAATCAGTCAAGGCTTGCGCATCCTTTCGAGAGGCGCAAAGCATTAAGCAAATGGCGCCATTTCCCGATCTTGAAGTCACCATGGAGTTCGATCCCGAAGAGGGCATCGCCAACCTCGATGCGCATCTCGACACGCTGAAGAACGCTGCGGAGGCGCAGGGATTCAGGTTCGACCGGCACGCTGCGCGAAATGAGCTGCAGGCGGCAACCTTCGGCAAGAACAGGCCAGCGATCGCGCGGCTACTCGTCAGTCCGAGCGGCGCGATCGCGATCGAAGTGAAGGCCGCCAGCTAGGCTGCGAGCGGGAAGCGCAGGAGCCGATCGGAAACCGGAACGAGCGCCGAGGCATCGGCACCGACCGATTGCATGATCTCGGGATGGTGAGCATCAAGTCCGCCGGTCAGCGATCCGAATGCCGGCATGATCAGCTTGGTCGGGGACAGCACGAAGCAGCGGCGCGAGACGCGGCGGCCCCTGAGGTTTAGCCGAAGCTTGGGGTGATAATGGCCGGAGATCTCCGGTCGAACATCGCCGCGGACCGCCTCGTGGCGCAAGACGATGCCGCCCAGCTCCGCCTCGTCTGCGATCTGGCCGCCGCAATGGTCGGCGAAACCCGGATCGTGATTGCCGACGATCCAGGTCCACTGGAGGCGCGAGGTCAGCTCGGTGAGCAGCTCGCGCGCATTGGCCGGGAGCCGGTCGCACCCGAATGAATCGTGAAAGCTGTCGCCGAGGCAATAAAGCTTCGTCGCTCCGCTCCGCTCCACCTCGGTCGAAAGCTCGGTCAGCGTCGCATGCGAATCATAGGGCGGAAGGAATTGCCCGAGCCGAGCGAACCAGCTCGCCTTTTCGAGGTGCAGGTCGGCGACGAGCAACGCCTGGCGCGCAGGCCAGAACAGCGCGCCCGAGGGCGTCGCCTCGAACGTTTCGCCTGCGAACGAAAAGGGAACCATTCGGCCGGTCTAACCCCCGGCCGAGCGTCAGACTAGACGGAAATTACTCGTAATCACCGCCGGACGGGCTCGGACGCGGCGGCGCGGCTGCGGTCAGGCGCAGCGCTTCGGCGGCTTCGCTCAGCGACGCCAGCTCTTCCGTCTCGTCCTCTTCGTCGATCCGGACCTTCTGCAGGTTGGTGACGATGGCTTCCTCGAGATGCTTCGGCCTGACCGTCTCTTCGGCGATCTCGCGAAGCGCCACGACCGGATTCTTGTCGCGATCGCGATCGATGGTGAGGTCCGCGCCGCCGGAAATCTGGCGCGCGCGCTGTGCCGCGACCAGGACCAGATCGAACCTGTTCGGGATCTTATCTACGCAATCTTCAACCGTAACGCGCGCCATCAGTCGCTCCGCAAAGCTATTCCAAGCCAGGAATATGGGATGTCAGGAAGGCCGCGCCAATAGCTTGCGGCATCCCGAAAAGTCAAGGAAAGCGGACGCCATGGCAGACCAGGCCACTCCAGCAGCAGCGAGAGCTCCGATCCGGGCCGAAATCGCCGGAAATCGGCTCGAGCTTATCGAGACCGGGCAGGAGCGCTTCGGAATGCTTCTCAGCCTCATCGCGGCGGCCCAGGTCAGCATCAAGATGCTGATGTACATGTTTACTCCCGACCGCGACGGCGATTCGGTGCGCAACGCGCTCACCGATGCTGCGCGGCGCGGCGTGGACGTGAAGCTGTTGATCGATGGCTTCGGGTCGGCGGCTACTTCGAAATTCTTCACCGAGCTTTCCGAGGCTGGCGGCGAATATTGCGTGTTCAACCCGAGCTATGGGCGGCGCTACCTGCTCCGCAACCACCAGAAGCTGATCGTCATCGACGAGGCGACGGTGCTGATCGGCGGCGCGAACATCGACGCGACCTATCTCGACGACAGAAGCGCTAAGCATTGGCGCGACCTGTGGCTTCGCCTCGACGGACCCGAGGCCGTGCTTCCAGCCCGCTATTTCGACAGCCTGTTCCGCTGGTCGAAGCGACCGAAATCGAAACTTCGATCGCTGCGCCGGATGGTCGCGGAATATAATGAGTGGCGCGGCCCCCTGCAGTGGAAGTTCAGCGGCCCCTCAAGCATGCGCAACAGCTGGTGGCGGAGCATCGGGCGCGACATGAAGCATGCGCACAGGCTTGACATGATCTTTGCCTATTTCGCGCCGCCGGGAGCGATGATTCGGCGCATCGGGCACGTCGGACGCAGGGGCAGGGCGCGGATCATCAATGCCGCCAAGTCCGACAACAATGCGACCATCGCCGCCGCCCGCCACAGCTACAGCAGGCTGATTTGCCGCCATGTCGAAATCTATGAATATCAGCCGGCGAAGCTGCACACGAAGCTCGCAATCGTGGATGACGTCGTCCACATCGGCTCGTCGAACTTCGACTACCGAAGCTTTTACATCAACCTTGAGATCATGCTCCGCATCAAGGATGCGGCGTTTGCGGACAAGATGCGCGGCTATTTCGAGCGCGAGCTTGCGGACTGCAAATGGATCACGCCGGCCCTCCACAAGCGCCGGGCGACTCTATGGCAGCGATGCAAATGGGCGCTTTCCCATTATCTCGTGAACATCATGGATTATTCGGTCACGAGGCGATTGAACGTGATCCGCCGCTAGGCCTGACGCTCACCCTTGTAAGCCCAGAACAACACCGCGGGAGGGACGTTGACCCACTCGAACCCGCGCTTGATCGGCGCGAAGTGCGGCTGGATGAAGTCGCGCACCTTCGGGCTGAACTGATAGACGAGAAAGGCGCCACCGGGGCGGATCACGTTCGCAGTCGCCTCGGCGATATCGTTGCCGACCCCGGGAGGAAGCGTCGAGAATGGAAGGCCGGACAGCACATAGTCGGCCGAGCCGAAACCGTGGTCGGCGAGGATCTTCTCGACGTCGGCAGCTGACCCCGTGACCGGGATCAGACGTTCATCGTCGATCGAGTCCTTGAGGTACCCCGTGAAGTCCGGATTCAGGTCAATCGTGACCAGCTTCGCGTCGGGCGCCATCTTCTCCAAGATCGGCCGAGTGAACGTCCCGACGCCCGGGCCATATTCGACGAACAGCTTCGTGTTCGCCCAATCGACCGGAGCGAGCATCTTCTCGATGAGCACCCGGCTGGATGGAATGATCGAGCCGACCATCACGGGGTTCTTCAGGAATCCGCGAAGGAACTGCCACTGCGGGCTCGGGCTGCGGCGATCGCGGCGGCGCTGGAGTTGGCGAGAGCCTTTCAGCGTCCGCGCGGGTGAAGTCGACATGCATGCTCCCGTAGGGCGAAAGAGGACGGAGCGTTGGCAAATGCGCCGCCGCTTGGCAAGTTTCCCAACGTTACTGCCACGCTGCCGCCCAACGTCTCTCTGCGAACCGCGCCATTTGCGCGACGAAGAGGTTTCAGTCCGGTGACAATCCTCAGGGCTTTCCGCCCTCCTTAGGCCGTAGCATTCCCGGTAGGACAAAGCCGATGCCGCCGAGCGGTCGCGTCGCGTCGCTCTTCAGCGTTTCCTGGATTCGCGAATATTCTTCGAGCATTTCCGGAGTGACGGAGGCGCGGGTCTCGCCGAGCGCGACATCGAAGTCTTCCATCGTCACCTTGCCGGCGTCCAGGCCGCGCCGAAGCGCGGTCAGGCCGGCGCGGCGAACCAGGTCCTCGAGATCGGCCCCGGTGAAACGATCCGTGCGCTGCGCGATCTTCTCGAGATCGACGTCTTCAGCGAGCGGCATGTGACGCGTGTGGATCGCGAGGATCCGCCGCCGCCCGGCAATGTCGGGCGGACCGACGTAGATTAGCTCATCGAATCGGCCCGGACGCAGAAGCGCCGGGTCGATCAGCGTCGGGCGATTGGTTGCACCGATGACGACGACATTCTGAAGCTCCTCGAGCCCGTCCATTTCGGAGAGGATCGTGTTGACGACCCGCTCCGTGACCTGCGGCTCACCAAGCCCGCCGCCGCGCATCGGCACCAAGCTGTCGAGTTCGTCGAAGAAGATGATCGTCGGCGCGACCTGGCGGGCGCGGTTGAAGAGGCGGGCGATCTGCTGCTCGCTCTCGCCGTACCATTTGCTGAGCAGGTCCGACGATTTGGTCGCGATGAAATTGGCCTCGCTCTCGCGCGCCGCGGCCTTCGCAAGGAGCGTCTTTCCGGTGCCGGGGGGACCATAGAGGAGGAACCCCTTGGCCGGACGGATGCCGAGCCTGCGGAACGCGTCGGGATGCTTGAGCGGAAGCTCGACACCCTCCTTGAGCTGGTCCCGTGCCTTGTCGAGCCCGCCCACATCGTCCCAGCGGATTTGCGGGGCTTCGACCATGACCTCGCGCATCGCCGAGGGCTGCACGCGCTTCAGCGCATTGTCGAAGTCGCGAGTTTCGACCGAAAGCGCGTCCAGGATCTCCGTCGGGATCACCTGCTCCGAAAGATTGATCTTCGGCATGATCCGACGAACCGCCTCGAGCGCAGCCTCGCGGGTGAGGGCAGCAAGGTCGGCGCCGACAAAGCCGTAAGTACGCCGCGCGAGATCGTCGAGGCTGACATCAGAGGCGAGCGGCATTCCGCGCGTGTGGATTCCGAGGATTTCCCGGCGGCCGGGCTCGTCAGGGACTCCGACGACGATCTCCCGGTCGAATCGGCCGGGGCGGCGAAGCGCCTCGTCGAGGGCCTCGGGGCGGTTCGTGGCGGCGATGACGACCGTGTTCTGTCGCGGCTCCATGCCGTCCATTAGAGTCAGGAGTTGCGCCACCAGCCGCTTCTCCGCCTCGCCGGTGACCTGCCCACGCTTGGGCGCAATCGAGTCGATTTCGTCGATGAAGATGATCGACGGCGCCGATTGGGCCGCCTGCTCGAAGATCTCGCGAAGCCGACGCTCGCTCTCGCCATAGGCCGAGCCCATGATCTCCGGCCCGGCGATGTGGAAGAACTTGGCCGAGCTTTCGTTGGCGACAGCCCGTGCCAGCAAGGTCTTGCCGGTTCCGGGCGGTCCGTGGAGCAGAACGCCTTTGGGCGGATCGACGCCGAGGCGCTGGAACAACTCGGGATGGCGAAGCGGAAGCTCGACCATCTCGCGCAGCGCATCGATCGTGTCGCGCATGCCGCCGAGGTCGTCGTAGGTGACGTCGGCGCGCCGCTCGCCGTCGCCCGCGGTATATTCTGGCAGAAGCTCGACGCTCGTCTTGGCCTCGATATGGACGATGCCCTTCGGGACCGCGGAAGCGACGACGAGCCGAAGCTCCTGCAGCGCGAAGGCGGGCGCATTCAGCAGCTGCCTTATGTGGTCGGGCATGTCGGCGTTGATTCGCTGGTGGCCGGTGGTCGCGACCGTGTCGCCTTCGACCAGCGGACGGCCCGCGAAGGTGCGCTTCAGCGCTTCAGCCGATCCCTGAAGGCGGACATTGGGCTGGGCGGGCGCGAAGATGACTTTCGTCGCCGGCTTGGATTCGGCCTTGCGGACCTCGACGAAATCGCCCGAGCCGACGCCGGCATTGGCACGCTGGAGCCCGTCGAGCCGGATGATGTCGATATTCTCGTCTTCGCCATAGGGCCGGATCGCGCGCGCTGCAGTCGAACGCTTGCCGACGATCTCGATGACGTCGCCTTCGGTAAGGCCGAGGTCGTCCATCAGCTTGTCCGCAAGCCGGGCAAAGCCGCGGCCGCTATCCGCCGGTGGCAGGCTC
Source organism: uncultured Alphaproteobacteria bacterium (assembly GCA_963831485.1). Lineage (GTDB taxonomy): Bacteria > Pseudomonadota > Alphaproteobacteria > Sphingomonadales > Sphingomonadaceae > Sphingomicrobium. Next base: position 102,539 of record CAWHQE010000011.1, on the reverse strand, counting down.
GCTACCTGCACCTTGCGCGATTTCACGCGGTCGATCGTGTCAGCTTCGGGCATGTGTTCTCCTGTCCCGCCGGCTCAGTTCGGACATGCAACGATGTCACGCCTGCGCCAGTTCAATTTCCTGATCAATATTTGATTGCCGAAGCAATTTTGCGAACCACCGAACGCGGGGCAAAGCGGGTGCTCGTCGCAGCCACCTTGTTCATCCATCCCGGAATGACGACGGCGCGGTTCGAATCGAGCCCCTTGAGTCCTGCTTCGACGACTTCCGAAGCATTCTTCGCCACTCTGTCGAACAGGCCGTTGCCGCCGAAGCCCGCAACCTCCCCGAACTCGGTCCGCGTCGGTCCAGGGCACAGGCAGCTCACCTTAATTCCAAGCGGCTTCAGCTCCTCGTGGAGCGCCTCGCTCACCGAAAGAACGAAGGACTTCGTGGCAAAATAGACCGCCATTTTGGGCCCCGGCTGGAAAGCGGCCGTCGAGGCGACATTGATGATTCCGCCGGATTTCCGCTCAATCATTCCAGGAGCGACCGCTCGACACAGGTCCGTCAAGGTGCCGACGTTGAGATCGATCATCTGCCGCATGCGCTTCGCGTCGAGCGCGGCGAAGCGGCCGATGAGCCCGAAGCCCGCGTTGTTGATGAGAAGGTCGGTCGCCTCTCCGTTCGCCTCGAGGTCGGCGATCAACTTCGCTGCCGCGTTCGCTCTCGAGAGGTCGATGGCGACCACCCTGGCATTGCCGAGCTTGGCCGCGAGCTCCTCGAGCCGCTCCTTGCGACGGGCAGCGAGGACCAGACTGTAGCCGCGCTTGGACAGCTGGCGCGCAAACTCGACTCCGAGTCCCGCCGACGCGCCGGTGACGAGCGCGACTTTCTTCACTCAGCTTGCCTTGCCGACGGTCGCCTTCACGATCTTGCCCGGCTCGCGCGGCGGTTCGCCGACGGGGAGCGCGTCGACATATTCCATGCCGCTCTCGACCTCGCCCCACACGGTGTATTGGTTATCGAGGAAGGGCGAATCCTCGGTGACGATGAAGAACTGGCTGTTGGCGCTGTCCGGATTCTGGGAGCGCGCCATCGAAGCGACTCCGCGGCGGTGCGATTCCTTCGAAAACTCGGCCTTGAGGTTTGGCAGATCGGACCCGTGGTAGCCGGTTCCGGTAGGATCGCCGCCCTGTGCCATGAAGCCCGGGATGACGCGATGGAACACGACATTGTCGTAGAAACCGCTGTTGGCCAGTTCGGTGATTCGTTCGACGTGACCTGGCGCCAGGTCGGCGCGCAGCTTGATGACGACATCGCCGCCGGTCGAGAGGTTGAGGGTAAGGCGGTCGGCGTCGGCCATTGTCTAAACTCCGTGTGAAAGCTTTGTCAGCCGCGCGATTTAGGGGGCCGCGGGTGGTTGCGCCAGAGCAGCGGTCACCATAGGAGGGCGCCACCGGGTCCAATCGAGGGAGTAAGTCGTGAGCGAGAGCGAGCACATCGCCGCCGCGCCTCTTACGGATTCCGCGTCGAACCCGATGGACGAAGAAGACCGGCTGCGGCCGCGTTTCGTCGACAAGGTTCTTGATGCTGTCGAAGCAGGGGACGATGAAGCCGCGCGCAAGCTCGTCGCCCCGCTTCATCCTGCCGATGTCGCCGACCTGATCGAGCTCGCCGCGCGCGACGAGCGCGAGGGGCTGGTCAAAGCGCTCGCCGGGATCATCAGTCCGGACGTGCTCGCCGAGCTCAACGATTATGTCCGCGAAGACCTGATCGACGAGATGGAGCCGCAGCAAGTTGCGGACATCGCGGCTCAGCTCGAAACCGACGACGCAGTCGCACTCATCGAGGACCTCGATCGTGACGAGCGGCTGGCCGTCCTCGAGCGGATGGAGCCCGACGACCGCGCCGCGGTCGAAGAGGCGCTGAGCTATCCGGAAGAATCCGCCGGCCGCCTGATGCAGCGCGATCTTTGCGCTGTGCCCGAGCATTGGAACGTCGGCCAGGTCATCGATTATCTGCGCTCGACGGCGGACCTGCCCACCGATTTCTGGGAGGTGTTCGTCGTCAGTCCCGGCCATCATCCAGTCGGAACCTGCAAACTCTCGACGATCCTTAGGACCCCGCGCACCACGCCGGTCGGCGAGATCATGGCTCGCGAGCAGACGTTGATCCCGGTCGACATGGACCAGGAAGACGTCGCGCTGCGCTTCCAGAAATATTCCCTCGTCTCGGCTGCCGTCACCGACGGCTCCGGGCGCCTCGTCGGCATGATCACGGTCGACGACATCGTGCACATCATCTCGGAAGAAGCGGGCGAGGACGTACTGCTGCTGTCCGGCGCGGGAGAGGGCGACATCAACGAGCCGCTCCCTTTGACCGTCCGGCGTCGCCTGTTCTGGCTGGTCGTGAACCTCGGAACCGCCATCCTGGCGGCAAGCGTCGTCAGCCTTTTCCAGGGCGAGATCGGCAGATATGCGGTGCTCGCCGTGCTGATGCCGATTGTCGCCGGCATGGGCGGCAATGCGGGGACTCAGACGCTGGCTGTGGCGGTTCGGGCGATTGCAACGAACCAGCTGACCGAATCGAATACGCTGCGGATGTTCGGACGCGAACTGATGATCGCTCTGTCGAACGGCCTATCGCTCGGCCTTCTCATCGGGAGCGGGGTGGCGCTGGTCTTCGGGGTCATTCATCCGACGCCGCACGGCTTCCTGCTCGGGGCGGTGATGGGTGCGGCGATGATCATCAACAATCTCGCTGCGGGCCTCGGCGGAATCCTCGTTCCGGTGACGTTAGAACGCTTCCGAATCGATCCCGCGGTATCCTCGGCGGTGTTCGTCACGACGATCACCGACGTGACTGGTTTCTTCAGCTTCCTTGGGCTTGCGGCGCTCGCTGGCCTCGGCCGCTAAACGATTGCGAATCATAGGCGAATCCGGCATCGCCGAGAAGTGCCGAAGCTTCATCTGACCAAGGTCGCGTTCGCTTGCCGTGACGCCGAGACGCTGCAGAACCGGATAGCAAAGCGCTCGATCGATGGTGAGGTGCGGATCGCCACGCGGATGCGTCCCAAGCGCGCGGTGGAGCTAATCGGCGGAAATTTGTTCTGGATCGTCAAACACCGCTTGATCGCCGGGCTCGAAATCCTGCGATTCGAGGATCGGCAGGACGGGCGTATCGACATCGTTTGCTCGGCCCAACTGGTAGCGGTCTCGCCAAGGCCGCGGCGTGCGCACCAGGGCTGGCGCTACCTTGAGGATTGCGATGCTCCGGGAGCGGAGGACGACGGCAGCGGCCTAGGCGCGCTGCCGCCGCAGCTCTACGGAAAGCTTGCCTCGCTCGCACTCGTCTGAGCGCATTCGTCTGGCATCACCTGAAGAGAATGATGAGGATGATGATGAGGATGACCAGGCCGCCGATACCAAGATACATAACTCAACTCCCTGTTTAGCCGCTCGGGGGTGAAACGATCAGCCTGCGGGACGGTTGCTCGCCTTCACCTTCGTCGTCTTGCCGAACTCTCCGGCTCCCTCGTAACGGGCGTCATTTCAACTGGGAGGCAAGGCGATGACGGTTTCAGCGGCGATCGATTCGAAGGTGGCGAAGCGGGCGATGCTGAAGCATCCCTTCTACCAGGCATGGACGGAGGGGCGCCTGCCGCTCGGAACGCTGCGCACCTATGCGCGGCAATATTTCCACCATGTCGAAGCCTTCCCGCGTGCGGTGAGCGCGGTCCACAGCGCGTGTGATCATCGCGACGGGCGGCGGATGCTGGCGGAGAATTTGGCCGAGGAAGAGGGCCTCGAAGCGGGCAAGCAGGATCACGCCACGTTGTGGCTGATGTTCGCGAGCGGCCTCGGCGAGAGCGAAGCGGCGGTCCGCACGCAGCAGCTAAACCCGGAAACAGAAGCGCTGATTGCGACGTTCCGCAGATTGTCGCGCCAATCCTACGCGGCGGGCCTCGGCGCGCTCTACGCCTATGAGAGCCAGTTTCCGGGGGTGGCGAGCGCCAAGATCGAGGGCCTGATCGACCGCTACGGAATCGGGGAGGAGGAGACGCTCCGCTTCTTCCGGGTCCATGAGAGCGCCGACATCGAGCATAGCTCGGTGTGCCGCGCGCTCCTCGACCGCCTGCCGGAAGACCAGCGCGAAGAGGCGATCGGAGCGGGCGAGGAGCTCGCCGGCGCGTTGTGGAACTTCCTGTCGGGCGTTGAGGCCCGAGCGAGCCTGAATTAACGGCAGCCGGTCACGCTCGCGGAGCCGCTGACCTGCAGCGTGCACGACGGGCCGCCGGTAAGCCGTACGGTTGCCGGGCCGGTGGCATCGACCTTGACCGATCCGCTGATGTTCGCCGCAATCGTTGCCGCGCCGTCGGCCCCGAGCGTTGCGTCCTTGGTCGAAAGTCCGGAGGCGTCGAATGTCGAGATGCCGCGAATCACCGCGGTGACCTTGCCCGCTTGTCCGGCTAGCCGGGCACTGGCGGTACCGAGAACGCTGACGTTGAACTGGTCGACGTCAGCCTGCGCGATGTCGGCGGCCCCGCTTCCTTGCACCGAAAGCCCGAACTTGAGGCCTTCGACGTGATTGATCGAGAGCGTGCCCGAACCGTTCAGCCAGGCGGCGCTTAGCTCGTGCGTGCCGAGGCTGACCTCGACCGGCCCCACGTCCTTCCCCGGATAGCCGCCCCACGAATCGAGACTGCTGTGGACAATCAAAATATCGTCGCGAACGTCGATCGACAGGCCGTCCAGAGCGGCGGTCGAACCCGAGGCGCTCGCAAAAGGCGCGACCCCCGTGGTTAGCCTGACCTTGTAGGGTCCATCGACCCGGATCTTGTCGAAGCCGGTGATGCCGAAGTTGCGGGTCGCGGCGTTCGTGGGCGCCGCAATGGCGCAGATCGCTGCAGCAAGAATGAAGGTGCGCATGGTGACGCACCTTCCCCGAACATGGTTAAGACGCCTTTAAGAGCAGCGAACGTCGCCCGAGCCGTGCTTCGTCACAGAGCATTTGGCGCCCCCGGAGACCTCGACGTCGCCCGAGCCCATGATGCTGACGTCAGCAGCGCTGGTCGCGTGCGCGCTGACATTGCCGGAGCCGGCAATGCTGACCTTGAGCTGCTGCGTGGTGACGCTCGGGGCGTTGATATCCCCCGAACCGACGATGCTATAATCGGCATTCTGAGCCTGGCCCGAGCCGATTTTGGTGTCGCCGGCACCTGCCATCGATAGCTTCAGGGATTGCACGTTCATCGATCCGACCGAGAGGTCGCCGGAGCCCGCCATCTTGCCTTCGAACTGATCGCTCTGGACCTTGTCGATGTTGAGGTCGCCCGATCCGGCCATCGTCGCTGCGCGAAGCTGCGGCACGGTCACGGTGAAGACGGTCTTGCCGTGCGAACCGAAGCCCCAGTTGAAGAGGCTGATGTGGCTTTCCGAGTGGATCACCAGCTTGTCGCCTCGGACCTCGACCACCGCATGGTCGAGCATCTTCTGCGGCCCCTGCGCCGACACGCCGGGGTTGGCGCCGGTGCGCACGTTCACGTCATACGGACCCGCGACCTCGATCTCCTGGAAGTTGCCGACCTGATAGTTACGCGAGACGGTCGGGCCAGCATTTTCCCGGTGCATCCGCCCGCACGCGCCGGTCGAGGCCGAAGCGGCGACGATCGTGACCACCGCAATGAACTTACGCATCAATTTCCTCCCACTGTATTGGGTCGAGAATATTTCAAAAGATCGTGTCCGCAAGCTGGCCGCTCAGTGGCAGCGAACTTCTCCCGAGCCGCCGCCGCTGATCGTGCATTTGGCGCCCCCGGTCACGGCAACGTCGCCCGATCCCATGATCGTGATGTCGGCCTGCCTCGTCACTTGAGTCGTGATATCGCCCGAACCGTAGATCGAGATTGTCGCTTCTTCGAGCGCGAACCCCTCTGCGCCGATGTCGCCAGATCCGGAAATCTGGACCGTTCCGGATGCGGCGCGGCCGCTTGAGATCAGGACGTCTCCTGAACCGAAAACCGACATTTCGACGTCGCGGGCTTCGACATTATCAATGGCGAGATCACCCGAACCGGTGAGGCGAACCTCCGCCCGGTCACCGCAATATTCGCCGATCACGGCGTCGCCCGAGCCGTTCAAGGTGAGGCGGAAGGCGGAACTCTCGACCGCATCCATCGACAGGTCCCCGGAGCCCATCATCGTCGCTTCGAAATCGCTGCCGCGGGCCTTGTCGATTCGGACGTCGCCCGACCCCGCGCTCGACAATATGATCTTGTCGGCTTCGACCGATTCGATCGAAAGATCGCCGGAGCCGCTGTTGGAGCAGTCGAAAGTCTTGCCCGTAGCCGTATCGAGCGAGACATCGCCCGATCCTGCACTGCGCAAGGACTGCAATTTCTTGACGGCGATGGCGATCGTCACGTCCCCGTTGCAATCTCCGTCGCAGCCGATGACGAGGCGGTCGCCCTCATGCTCGATGTGGAGATTGTCCAGCGCCCACTCGGGTCCCGACACATGGACGCTCGCCGGTTCGCCGGTCTGGATTTCGACGTCGAACGGCCCGGCCACCTCGAGGTTCTTGAACTCGCCGACTTGGATGTCGCGGTCGATGTACGGCCCCTCGTCATGATGCCGATGAGCGCGTGCGGACGAGGCAATTGCGGAAAGGATCTCCATCGCAAGCGATCTGGACATGTCCGTCTCCTCACCAGTGTGTTATTACACTAATACGCAAAGGCGAGCGAGTCGGCAATCCGCAAAAAAATAGGGCGCCCCGTGAGGGACGCCCTACTTCTGCCTTCAATGAAAAGACGCTGCTTAAGCGTCCTCTTTGCTCTTGTGATGGATCAGCGCCGCCTTGTTGAGGATCTCGAGGATCTTCGCCAGTGCCGCCTTTTCGTCCGTCTGTTCCATCGCCGCGAGCTCGCGCGCCAGGCGCGACGAGGCCGCTTCGAAGATTTGCCGCTCCGAATAGCTCTGCTCCGGAGCGTCGTCCGGGCGGAAGAGGTCGCGAGTCACTTCGGCGATCGACGTCAGGTCGCCCGAGTTGATCTTCGCTTCATATTCCTGGGCGCGGCGCGACCACATGGTCCGCTTGACCTTGGGTTTGCCCTTCAGCGTGTCGAGCGCGTCCTTCATCGTCTTGTCGGACGAAAGCTTGCGCATGCCAACCGAATCGGCCTTGTTGACGGGAACGCGGAGAGTCATCTTCTCCTTCTCGAACCGAAGCACGTAGAGCTCCAGACGAGTACCGGCAATTTCGGTGCTTTGAAGCTCAACGACGCGACCAACGCCATGCTTGGGGTACACGACATAATCACCGACGTCGAAGCTAAGCGCCTTTGTAGCCATTGCTTGCCTTTCCAAATGCGGCAGACGAGCCCGACACCTAAGTGCCGCCCCCCAGTGCGACCGATGGTCGTGGCTCCCCAGCCAGTTCCTGTGGCTTCCCTATGAATTTAAGGCCGCAGCTGAATCGCTGGCGGCCCTGTATGACAATTTTATATCATAACTCGCCTCAGATTGCGAGTCCGAGCTGAGATGGCCCCGGGTCGTTGACTTCGGTCAAGTTATGTAGGCCGAGGCCAAGGAGCCTTATACCTTTCGATAGGGGGTGAAGCGATGCTAAAAGCGACTGGCCTGCAGCGGTAAACGCGTCGAAATCCGGCACCGGACCCGCAAAGCTCTTCGACCGGGTACAGATCGAGAAATCGGCATATTTGATCTTGAGCGTGACCGTCCGCCCGATCACCTCCGCGCGCTCGACGCGCTGCCAGGCATAGCCCGCAATCCGCGTCAGCTCTTCCGAGAGGCGATCAGGATCTCTCAGATCCTCGTCGAACGTCCGCTCGGCGCTCACCGACTTGTAAGGGCGGTCGGGCTTCACTTCGCGCTCGTCGATCCCGCGGCAGATTCGCCAATACCATTCCGCCGAGCTTCCGAAATTCGCATGAAGCGCCGGCAGGCTCCATTCGCGAAGGTCGGCGCCCGTGTGGATTCCAAGCCTTTCCATCTTGCGCGCTGTCACCGGCCCGATGCCGTGGAAGCGCGCGACCGGTAGCGAGGCGACGAACTCAGGTCCCCGCTCGGGAGTGATCACGCAGAGGCCATCGGGCTTGCGGTGATCGGAAGCAAGCTTGGCGATGAACTTGCAATAGCTGACGCCGGCCGAGGCAGTGAGCTGGCACTCTTCCCGGATTCGCCGGCGGATATCCTCGGCGATCGCACGCGCACTGCCGAGGCAATGCCGGTCCTCGGTCACATCGAGATAAGCTTCATCGAGACTGAGCGGCTCGACGAGGTCGGTATAGTCGAAGAAGATCGCACGGATCTGCTGGCTGACCGAGCGGTAAACGTCGAACCGCGGCTTCACGAAGATGAGGTCGGGACAGCGCCGCTTCGCGGTGACCGACGGCATCGCCGACCGCACGCCGAACGGCCGCGCTTCGTAGCTCGCGGCAGTGACGACTCCGCGATGTCCGCCGCCGACGGCCACCGGCTTGCCCTTGAGGCTCGGGTCGTCTCGCTGCTCCACGGAAGCGTAGAAGGCGTCCATGTCGACATGGATGATCTTGCGGAGAGGGCGTTCGTTGCTTTGCATCGCAGCCGCGTTCTGATTAAGGCGCGCGGCCATGAACATCCACGAATATCAGGCCAAGGAATTGCTCGCTAAGTACGGCGTGCCCGTTCCCGCTGGCTATGCAGCCATGAGCGTCGGCGAAGCCGTCGAGGCTGCCAAGAAGCTCCCTGGGCCGCTGTGGGTCGTGAAGGCGCAAATCCACGCCGGCGGCCGCGGCAAGGGCCGCTTCAAAGAACTCGGCGAGTTGGCCAAAGGCGGCGTCCGCCTCGCCCATTCGATCGACGAGGTCCGCGATCATGCGGAGGAGATGCTCGGCAAAACCTTGGTGACGATCCAGACCGGCCCCCACGGCAAGCAGGTCCAGCGGCTCTACATCACCGACGGCGTCGACATCGCGAAGGAATTCTACCTCGCGCTGCTGGTCGACCGTGAGAGTGGCCGCATCGCGGTCGTGGCCTCGACGGAAGGCGGGATGGAGATTGAGAAGGTCGCACACGAGACGCCCGAGAAGATCGCGACCATCACGATCGATCCGGCGACCGGGCTAATGCCGCACCACGGCCGCGAGGTCTCCGCGGCGCTTGGCCTTAGCAGCGACCTCGCCAAGCAGTGCGGCAAGGTGCTGGCCAAGCTTTACGATGCTTTCGTCGGAACCGATGCCTCGCAGATTGAGATCAATCCGCTGGCGATCACCGACAAGGGTGAGCTGATGGTGCTCGACGCCAAGGTCGGCTTCGACAGCAACGCCGACTTCCGCCACCCAGACCTCGAACAGCTCCGCGATCTCACCGAAGAGGACCCGATGGAGATCGAGGCGTCGAAGTATGACCTCAGCTATATCAAACTCGACGGCTCGATCGGCTGCATGGTCAATGGCGCCGGCCTCGCCATGGCGACGATGGACATCATCAAGCTCGAAGGCGGGGAACCCGCCAACTTCCTCGACGTCGGCGGCGGCGCCAACAAGGAGAAGGTCACCGCAGCGTTCAAGATCATCTTGAGCGACCCCGCAGTGAAGGGCATCCTCGTCAACATTTTCGGCGGAATCATGCGCTGCGACATCATCGCCGAAGGCATTGTTGCCGCTGCTCGCGAGGTTTCGCTCAGCGTTCCGCTGGTCGTGCGTCTCGAGGGCACGAACGTGCAGCAGGGCAAGGACATCCTCGCGTCGTCTGGCCTGCCGATCATCCCCGCGAACGACCTTGGTGATGCAGCGAGGAAGATCGTCGCGGAAGTGAAGGCGCCGGTCGCCGCCTGATGGCCGAAGCTCGTCACGGGGGCTGCCGCTGCGGCAAGGTCAGGTTCGAAGTCAGCGGGTCGCCCCTGCTGACGCTCGCCTGCCATTGCACCGGATGTCAGAAAATGACCGCAAGCGCCTTTGCGTTGACGGATACCTATCCGGCGGGAGCCTTCAGAGTGGCTCAGGGTGAGGTCGCAATCGGCGGCCTCCACGGACCGACGCGCCACCACTTCTGCGATTACTGCAAGAGCTGGATTTATACGGAGCCCGAAGGCTTGCCCGACATCGTCAATGTCCGCTCGAGCTTGTTCGACGAGCCAGATGACAAACCGCCCTTTGTCGAGATTTTCACGGGCGAGGGCCTGATCTGGGCGCGCACGGGAGCGGTTCATAGCTACGACGCGTTGCCGGCCAGGGATGAGTGGCCGAAGCTAATTGAGGAATTCGCTGCGCAAGCCCCGGCGATGGAGGAAAGCAAACAATGAAAGTCCTGGTCGCGGTCAAGCGAGTCATCGATTTCAACGTGAAGCCGCGCGTGAAGATGGATGGCTCGGGCGTCGATCTCGCCAACGTCAAGATGAGCATGAACCCCTTCGACGAGATCGCGGTCGAGGAAGCGATCCGCCTCAAGGAGAAGGGCGTCGCGACCGAGATCGTCGCAGTCTCGATCGGGCCTGCGAAGGCACAGGAGACGCTCCGTACCGCGCTCGCGATGGGCGCGGATCGCGCGATCCTCGTCCAGACCGACGAGGAGATCGAGCCGCTCGCGGTCGCCAAGATCCTCGCCAAGATCGCCGAGGAGGAGCAGCCGCAAATGGTCATCCTCGGCAAGCAGGCGATCGACGACGACAATAATGCGACGGGCCAGATGCTCGGCGCGCTGCTCGGCTGGCCGCAGGGCACCTTCGCGTCCAAGGTCGAGGCGGGCGGCGACGCGGTGACCGTCACGCGCGAAGTCGATGGCGGGCTGGAGACCGTGAAGCTGCAGCTTCCGGCGATCGTCACCACGGACCTCCGCCTCAACGAGCCGCGCTACGCTTCACTACCGAACATCATGAAGGCGAAGTCCAAGCCCCTCGCGACCAATTCGCCGGGCGATTACGGCGTCGACGTCGCACGGCGCCTGGAAACGTTGAAGGTCACCGAGCCCGCCAAGCGGCAGGCGGGGATCAAGATCGGAAGCGTCGACGAGCTGGTCGAACGCCTGCACGGAATGGGGATTGCGAAATGAGCGTGCTCGTCCTCGTCGAACATGACGGCAGAAGCATCAAGGACGCGACTCTCGCCGCAGTCACCGCAGCGTCCAAGCTTGGCGACGTGCACGCGCTGGTCGTCGGCATGAACGCCGATACAGTCGCTGAGGCGGCTGCCAAGATCGCTGGGGTCACCAAGGTCCATTCAGCAAGCTCACCCGCGCTCGAGCACGAGCTCGCCGAAGCGGTCGCGCCGGTTGCAGCGAAATTGATGGAAGGGCACGACGCGTTCCTCGCGCCAGCCACCACGACCGGCAAGAATATCGCCCCGCGAGTTGCCGCGCTGCTCGACGTGATGCAGATCAGCGACGTGCTTTCGGTCGAAGGGCCGGACACATTCACGCGGCCGATCTATGCCGGCAACGCTATCGCGACGGTGAAGTCGAGCGACGCTAAGAAGGTCATCACTGTCCGCATAACCGCATTCGAGAAAGCCGCGGCCGAAGGCGGTTCAGCCTCGGTCGAAAAGGTCGATGCCACCGCCGACGACGGCAAGAGCCAGTTCGTCTCGATGGACGCGTCCGAGAGCGAGCGGCCCGAGCTCACCAGCGCCAAGGTCATCGTCTCCGGCGGCCGAGCGTTCGGCTCGTCGGAGCAGTTCCACTCGCTGCTCGATCCGCTCGCGGACAAGCTCGGCGCCGCAGTTGGTGCGAGCCGCGCTGCGGTGGATGCAGGTTATGCTCCCAACGACTACCAGGTCGGCCAGACCGGCAAGATCGTCGCTCCGCAGGTCTATATCGCGATCGGCATATCCGGGGCGATCCAGCACCTCGCCGGGATGAAGGATTCGAAGACGATCATCGCCATCAACAAGGACGAGGAAGCGCCGATCTTCCAGGTCGCGGACATCGGCCTCGTCGGCGACCTGTTCAAGATTGTCCCGGAGCTGACGGAGAAGCTCTAGAATCCGCTGAGGAACTCGGCGACGTTGGCGCCGAGTGCTTCAACGGCATAGCCGCCTTCCATGACGATCAAAGTCGGCACGCGCATCGACGCGATGCGGCGCGCCATCGGCGCATAGTCGCTGGTCTTGAGTTTGAAGTGGCTGATCGGATCGGCTTCGTGCGTGTCGGCACCATAGCTTACGATCAGCAGGTCCGGCTCGCTCTTCTCCAGCCAGTCGATCGCCTGAGTCAGCGCCGGTGCATAGCCACTCCAGTCGGTGCCGCGCGGCAGCGGGAAGTTGAGGATGTTGCCAACGCTCTCGTCAGCGTGGCCCCAGAAGAAAGGATAATCCATCGACGGATCGGCGTGGATCGAGGCGAAGAAGACGTCGTCCCGGCCCGTGACGATGTCCTGGGTGCCGTTGCCGTGATGATAATCGACGTCGAGGATCGCGATGCGTCGCTTGCCGGCATTCAGTGCGGCCTCGGCTGAGATTGCCGCGTGGTTAAGATAGGAATAGCCGCCGAAATAATCGCGGCCGGCGTGATGGCCGGGCGGCCGGGTGAAGGCGAAGGCACTCCGTTCGGCGGCAAGGACGGCGGCCAGACCGGTGAGCGCCGTCTGGACACTCCAATAGGAGGCCTCCCACGTGCCCGGTCCGATCGGCGTCGAGGTGTCGAAGCTGTGCTGCCCGAGCCGGGCATCGATCCGAGTGAGCTTGAGCGGACGCCTGCCGACGACCGGGAAAGTGTAGGGGAAGACCTCGCCTTCGCGCCCGGCTGCGAGCCATTCGGAATGCGCATCGCGCAGGAGGTCGAGATATTCCTGGCCGTGCACGCGAAGCAGCGGCTCGATGCCGCTGTCCTCAACGGCCTCGGTGACGCCGATCGCTCCGAGGATCGCATTGACGCGGCCCTGATGCTCGGCGGCAGGATGGAGCCTGCCGTTGAAGAATTCAGCAGCGGGCGAGTGCGCCCGCTGCAGCTCGTTCCAGAAACAACGCATCGGCGCGGTTTAGCGGCCGAAATTCATCGCTCCAACTCCGCGCTCAAAAGGCGATGTTGTGCGAGATCAGCCACTGCTTGCCGCTTCGGTGCCAGACGGTGAGATAGCGGCCGACGACGTAGCGTGTCTTGCCCTTGCTCTGCAGCTTCATCTGGGCGCTTCCCCATTCGTAGACGTCGTCGGGATCGGCGGCCGTGCGCCCGTCGCTGTGGATGCTGGCGCTCAACACCTTCACGTCGTGAGGCCGCCGCGCGTACATCGCGCGGACGCCGGTCTTCCCGTGCACCGCAGTACCGTCGGGGCCGATGAACAGGCCGTTCTTTGCATAAGGCGCGCTCAGCACGTCGGCATTGCCGGCGACGATCGCACGCTCCCATTCGCTATTGGCCTTGTCGACGAAGGGCGCGGCTGAAGCGAGTGCGTGCTGCTGCCATGACGGAGCTGCAGCAAGGAGCAGCGGCGCTGCGGCTGCCAGAAAGATTCTAGGTTTCACGCATGCCCTCCCACTTTGTGAAAAGGTTACTCCGCGCTCACCTAGGCTCAAGCCCTGAGCGGCTGATCCTGTGCTCCTATTCGACCAACGCATGGGTAGTTCCGGCGCCTTCCTTGCCAAGTCCGCCGATATTTCCCACAACGCCGCATCGCATGGATAGTGTCGCCGATACGTTTTCAGTGACGACCCCAGCCGATCGATTGGGGTCATTCGCAACAGAGCTGCCACTTCTCGGGAGCTTGCCGCCATCCGTGCGCGATCGACTACTGCAATCTTCGCGCATCGAGCGTCTGGCTCCGCGTGCGGATGTCTTCATCAAGGGCGAAGCGCCCAAAGACCTCCACATCGTGCTCAATGGAATCGTCGACCTGTCATGCGCGTATAAGGGCAATGAGTGCACCGCCCTGATGATGGCCGCGGGCGACGTGTTCATGCCGGCGGCAGCGCTTTATGCGGAAACCTATCTCGTATCGGCGCGCGCGCTGACCGCTACGCGACTCCTGATGATCGAGGTGAAAGCTGTTCGCGAAGAAGCCGCGAAATGCACTGAGCTCGCGCTCGGCCTCACGCGCATCATGGCGGGGCAATGGCGTGTCGCGCTCAAGATCATCCTCGACCTCAAGTGCCGCTCACCGTCCCAGCGCCTCGCTGCATTCCTCCTGCGGCTGCATGGCGCCCAGGGCGGGCCTCCTGCGGAAATCCCCTTCTCGAAGCGCCAGCTTGCGTCGCGGATCGGCATGCAGCCGGAGACTCTCTCGCGGACACTTCAGACGCTGGCCGCCAACGGTCTCTACCTTCGCGGGCGCCAGATCATCGTCACCAACCGTGCCGCGGCCGAGGAATTCTGCGGGCCGGATCCATATCCGCCCGCAAGCGAGTACGAGCTCGGCGTTCACGCTCTTTAGGGGTTGGTGCCCAGAGGCAGAGCAAGGGGTTTTCTACCAAGTACTTGAATATATTTGTAAATTTCCGGTATTGCGCGGTACAATAGCGCGCAACAAGTTTCGCGGTCCGGTGCCGAGATTATCTGAAATGGACGTGGCTGGGCGGAAACATCCAATCATCTTAGGATCGGCCGCACCAACCCGGCATGAAATGGGCATCATGGTTCCGCGCTAAAGCAACGGCCTGCTTTAGCGTTCGATCCCAGTTGTCGCGGATATCGCGCGCTCGAAACGCCTTTCGGAAATAGTCGGCCCAGATGAACTCCATGAACGGCGTGGTTTCCTTCGCATAGCCGCCAGCGGTCCGGACGGCGCCGGCGAGGGACCGGAAGCAATCGTCCTTCAGCGCGCCGATGCTCTTGGGAATCGCCGAATAGGGCCGCCTCTCTCCATGTTCGTCGAACGGGTGAAGCCATCCCTTATTGTCGAGGAAGCGCCAGAAATGGTCCTTCGACAGGCTTTCGAGATTGGCGAGCGGCTGGATCAGCACTTTCTTCTGGCCCTCTTCATGGAGGGCACGGGCGAGATGATGATGATCGATCACATAAGGCCGCCCCTTGGGCCCGATCACGACCGGCATCATGTGCTGGCCGAGATATTCAGCCTTCTTGTCGCCAAGCTCATCCCATCGCTTCCGCCGTCCCTCCACTTCGATCAGACCCACCGTAATCTGGGTCGGGCGAAGCGATTTGATGGACACAGCAGAGAGAAGCGGATCCCTATTGTCGGCCAAGTTGCCTGCTCCTTGCGTATTGCTGTCGGAGTGTCCTTGGACATCCCTGTTTCCGTTCCACATAAGGGAACTACTGACTTCGCTTCAGATGCTAGCGAAGCGGCCTGCATCGACCAATCGAAATAGAATGGCTGGGGCACTGCCATCGGCGTTTTGAATCTGCTCGACAGGGAGTACGAAATCCGCAGCGGTCGCCACACGCAGCTCGCGATAATCGACGGCGTTCTGCACCGCTAGGATGCCAACCGTAACAATGGCTCAAGCGCAGACACCATCGCGCTTCCGGCACAACACTTCTCGTCTAGGATCCTTCGGCGCGTTTGCTCCTATACCCTGCAATGAACCATATTAGGGCGACGAAGCTGGTGAAGGCGACGCGCCCCGCCATGCGGGTCGGCTCAACGACCATCCCGGCCAAAAATGTAGCGCAGCCCATGCAGACGAAGAACGGGTAACGGGTATCCATGGTTTGCGCCAAGCATAGCCCACGAAGTGTTACAACACGGGGATCGCTCGGTACGTCCCCGACTGGGATTAGATGCGCCGACAGGTCCTTCTTGAGGACGCCGCGAGCCGGCACGAACAGGCTGCGATAGATCGTCTCGTGCGACACCTGGTGAGCCTCGTCATCGGGATAGTTGTGCCTGAGCGAGCCGGCAGAGCTGCATTCCTTTTCATTCTTTCAACTCACGAGCCTCGCGGGCTCCTTCCTCGATGCGCCGATTGATGCGCTCCAGCAAATTCTCGTGCCGTTTGTGGATATCGGCGACCACCCCTTGGATCGTACGGCTTTCGACTCCCTGGAGCTTAAGCAGGCCCTCTTCGGTCGCCTTGAATTCTTCCGACGCCGCTTGTCGGATCCGCTCATAATAGGTCACGCACGCTGCCTCATTGTCCATCGTGCTGCCTCCGCTGTTGCGCGGCGCGGGTCTTAGACTTCGGCGCGGCATTCTCAAAGCACGGCGCCTCAATGGGATTGCGTCTCTTGCGCGCCCCCATAGGGTAGGAGGCGAGATTCGCTCCCGGCAGGTGCGTATCCGTTAACTTTCGAAAGATTTTACAACCCCATCCTCTCGGATAGGGAGCGCGCGCGGGATTCGCGCCGTCCCACCGACGGAGCGCACGTCCCTGATCCGCGCTCGGCACGCCTGCAGCGCCGGGCCGCAATCCGCGGCACGGGCTCTGGGGAGAGGCTATGGTTGACGGCGAACATGAGCGCGAATGGGGCACGCAGATTGCCGCGCTGAAGGAAATCGACCGGCTCCTGAGGCACGCGCTCGAAAGGTGCCGAGCCATGCAAGCCGATGCCGAACGGGATAGGATGGCGGAGACGGACAGGATAACGAGCCGGAGCCCGGGTCCTCCCAGGTCTAGGCCTCAGCGACCTTAGCGGCTCCTCGTTGCGCTTGGTCGGGCGTCCTGTTCGCTTCGCGCGGCCGCTGCCTGTTGGAGGTTACCTCCATCCAGAAGCGTTAGGCGATTCAGCGCGCCGCATCGGGCATGCCGGTCGATCCAGGGCTGCTGTCAGCCAGGGTACAGTTCTCGAGGCCGATCCGCTCACTGGTCACAAAGGCGGCGAACCGTCCGTCGATGATGAGGGTGGCGCTTGGTGAAACAAAGCGCTGCCCCAGCGAAAACGGCTTCGAGCGGAGCCGGTAATCCTCGGTTGGAGAGAAGCGCACGTCAGCGATTTGGTCGGAGACGACGACTGCAAAGGTCGTCCCGTCCTTGCAGACGAACTGTTGCGGAGTTCTGTCCTCGGCAAAGGCTGGTGCTGCAAGGGTCAAAGCGAAAGATATTATTCCCAATCGCCTGGTGGCAGATCGTCCGAACATGCTGGTCCAATTCGAAGGAGGGCGGTCGGGCGCCGGCAAAAGCGCCGGTCGAATGCATGATGTCAGAGCGGCTGAGCGGCGCTTTTGTTGCCGAGCCATGGCGAATCTTCTGAGTTTATTCGCGAGCGCCCACCGATCCCCACCGCTTTGGCGAAGGGTCGCGGCCGGATTGAGGCCGCGTAGGTTAACCGCGTCGGCCCCCCCTAACGAAAGTTAGCAACTTAGCGAGGCACGAGTTGTTGTCCTTGCGAAAGAAGGAGTCATCAAATGAGAATATTGCTTTCGCTGACCGCCGTCGCCGCAATGGCCCTCAGCAGCGCGCCCGCAGCTGCACAGCACCAAGACCATCACAGGAATTGGAACAACAACGATCGCGGTGATCACAACCGCGCTTCGCACCATGCCCGTTGGTCGAATGGCTATCGGTTCGGTCCGCGCTACTCATACACGTCGTACAACGCCCTGCCGCCGGCCTATGTCTCGCGCTACCACCTCAGCCGCCATTATCGATACGTCTACAATGACGGCTACATCTACCAGGTCGATCCGACGACCTACGCGGTTACGCAGGTGATTGCAGCGCTGACCGGTCGCTAATTCGGTAAGCCTCCGACCGCTTGGTCGAGCATGATTCATCGGCGGCAATGGCTGGTCGGGGCGAGTTCCACAGGGTTATGCACAAATTCGCCCCCGAGTTTGTCATTCCGCTGTCGGCTTTCGACTCGCCAACTCGGCAGTTTCGGCTATTGTTGCTTCGTGCCTTCGGGAGTCGCAAGACAAACGAAAGCATGGTGCCCCGGCAGGGTCAAACCTGCCGGGGCTACTCATATATGGGCTGGAGTCCTTGACTCGCCTTTCCCGCCGGATAGCTGCCAATTCGAGCTCGAAGGTCCGCCTCGCTATTGAGCAAGCGTGTCTGGGTGAGTTCGACAGCTTGGAATCAGATGCCGTAGGTTCCCCACGGGATGTAGGTGAAGGCAAGCCAGCAGGCGACGATCCCGAGCATTAGAAACGTGGCAGCCGTCAGACCCGCAGCCGAGCGGAATGCTTGGATCGGGATGATCCGTCCGCTCGTTTTGGCCAGTTTCGACCAACTGACGGCGGTCCCGAGCAGCATCAGACCCAGGGCTGCGAGCAGTAGCACTGTGACAATATTGACCGCGACCCCGTTCATCGCGCGATCACTGCTTCTTTGCCGCGGGTCGACTGTCCTGTGTCCGCCGCTCAGCCACACTGATCACCCCGTCATGGTTGGTGTCCAGGCGATCGAAGGTCGCCAGCGCGGGCGCACTGAACTCGTCTAGCGTGACCTTGCCATCGTGGTTCTTATCGAGCTGCCTAAGTGCGTCGGCACCGTTGGGCTGGGTGGTGGGCGCATTCGGCGCGGCGGCCATGAACTCTGCCTTGCTGAGCTGGCCATCATGGTTCGTATCCAGCTTGCTGAACTCCGATTCCATCCGCCCGCGGATAGCCGCAATGCGTTGTTGCTCAGCCTTGGCATCAGCCGACGCGAGCTCGTCCTGGGTGAGCACGCCGTCGCCGTTGGTGTCGATCGCCCTAAACCTTGCCTTCATCTGCTCCACCACCGAAGTCCGTGTCAGCGGTTGCTGCGCTCCTTGGCCATTACGTGCTGGAGGAGCGGGCTTGGGCGCAGCAGGCGCACCCGCCGATCGAGCCGCAAGACCGACCGCTACGAAAAGGGCAATCGCAACAAGGTATTGCTTGGCCATGCAGAACCTCCGCTGCTGACGAGCCGTCCAAAGGGTATTGCTCGCTCGCGATTTGCGGCCAGGTTGCAGCAATCTAAATTCGGGCGCCCTGCTATGGAATTTTCGCTTCAGGCGAAAAGCGAACGTCGAGATTTTCGCTGCGGGCGCATGCGCAATCGCCGATGAGCGGCAAGATCACGCGGCGTCCGTTTTGCAATATATGGGTTTGCCGAACCAACGTTCATGGCGAACGCATGCGCTGCAGCAAGCGTCGGCCGGAGCCCGTCCATCATCGCCTGCCGCCAGGCGTTCCAAGGGGGACAATTCGCTTCGCCAGCCGCCTTGTCCACAACTGTTGTTAGCCCTTAAGGTCAAGCAGATGCGCACTGAGCTCGATCATCTCCCGCCAGCGAAGCAGCGCGAGCTCGAGCGCGTGGTCCAGATCGTGTTCGAGGAATTAGAGGAGGCGCGCCCCACCCAGAGCTCAGATGCTTAAAGGTGGGGAACTTCGACGCGGCCAAGGGGCTGAATTTTCGGGATTAGCAACGGAGCGTGGTGCCCAGGGGCGGGATCGAACCACCGACACCGTGATTTTCAGTCACGTGCTCTACCAACTGAGCTACCTGGGCCTTCGTGACGGGCAGGCCGCCCGCTCAAGCGAACGGCTCCCCTAGTCGGCCCCTTCGCCGCTGTCCACCCTCTCAGGGTCGGCCGGCGGACCGGGAATGCGATAGCCCTCGCCGAGCCACTTCAGGAGGTCGCGGTCCCTGCAGCCGCGGCTGCAAAAAGGCGAGTGGTCGGGGTGCGGCTGCTTGCCGCACAAGGGGCATTTCTTCGGGTGGTTAGGGGGCTTCGGCATAGGCCCCAGACATGGGAAGCGCGGCGTCGGCACGCAACTCGACTGCACCGCCGATCTGCCGCGCGAGTTCACCGGTCCAGCCGGGCCGGCCTTCGAGCGCCGCGATCAAGAAAGGATGTGCGACGAGGCGCTTGGCACCGGGCGGCTCAAGCGCGACCCGCCGCAACAAGGCACGCACCTCGAATGCGGACCGGTCCTGAGCCAGCTCGAAAAGTGACGCATGACGCCGGGGCCGAACGATCTGCACGAATCCGAACCCGTTCATCGCAGTTCGTTCGAAGGGCTTGGGCAGCAAGCTATCGATCGCATCGTCGACCAATTTGCGTTCCGCCTTGCCCGCAATGGTTGGCAGGTCGATCCCGATCGATCCGCCAACGCCATGCCGAATGATCGCCCGTACAGCGGCCTTCACGCCCGCCCGCGCCAGCTCGTCCGGAGGCAAGGCTCCGTCGACATCGATCAGGGTCATCGCGGGAGTTGGGGAAACGCGCAGCTCGCCCCCCTCAAAGCGGATAACGCCGCCGCGCGCCTCTTCGAGGAGGTCAGACCAGCCAGCGCGCTCCAGGCGATCATCGGCGCCGGGGAAGGACAGCGTCTCGCCGACTGGAGGTTCGGCGGACCGCCATTGCCCCTTGATGACCCTCGCGAGCGGTCGCTTCCAAGGTTCGGCGCCCGGAATCTTCTCGCGGGTCACCTCAATCGTCAGCACCTGTCCCTCAGTGAACCCCGGCGCGCCGTCGGGCAGCAGAAATTCCATGTCGTCCACGTGCGCGATCGCCGGTATTCCAGCGCGCTTGAGGCCAGCGCACAGTGCAGTCCCAGCCGGCAGAACGCCCTCCAGCAGGATGCGCGCTTCGATGATTTCATCGCCTTGGACCAGCACAGACCGGGTCTCGCCAATCCCCTGCTCGATGAGCCATTTAGGCAAGCGGGTAACCCGCGCTCTTCAGCAGCACCCGCGTCTCCGCAAGCGGCAGGCCGACAACGTTGGAATAGCTTCCGGCGATATGACGGACATAGACCTCGCCGTAGCCCTGCAGCGCGTACCCGCCCGCCTTTCCGCGCCACTCCCCGTGGCTGGCGTAATAATCGATTTCCTGGTTGCTGAGCTGTTTTATGGCGATCATCGTCTCGACCATCCGCTCGCGAATGCCCTGGCCGGGGACGGCGAGGGCAACCCCAGTTAACACGCGATGGCGGCGCCCGGAGAGGAGCCGCATGCAGGCGCGCAGAGTTTCCTCGTCCTCGACCTTCGGCAGAATCCGGCGGCCAACGGCAACTACCGTGTCAGCCGCTAGCACCAGCGCGTCGGGCTCATTCGCTGCGACAGCCTCCGCCTTCTCTCGGGCCAGCCTTCGTGAATGCTCTCGCGGCAGCTCGCCTCTGGGCACGCTTTCGTCGATGTCGGCGGCGACCACCGCATCCGGTGTCACGCCGATGCGGGCGAGAAGGTCGAGGCGGCGCGGGCTCGCCGAAGCGAGGATTAGCCGCATGCTCCCGGCTTAGCCCGTATAGCCGGGCGGGCCTCCGCGGCCGGGCATGAAGCGATAGGTGATGCGGCCCTTGGTGAGGTCGTAGGGCGTCAGCTCGACGAGCACTTCGTCGCCGGTCAGCACTCGGATTTGGTTCTTGCGCATCTTGCCGGCGGTATGGCCGAGAATCTCATGGCCGTTCTCGAGGCGGACGCGGAACATCGCATTGGGCAGGAGCTCAACCACCTGTCCGCGCATCTCGAGCAATTCTTCCTTGGCCAAGCGATTCCTCTCGTGTTTCCGGCAAAAAGTTGCGGAGGCTTAGCGGCGCAGGCCGCAAATGTGAAGGCGGGCGGCTTTAGACCGTCAGGATCGTCGATCCAGTGGTCTTTCGAGCCTCCAGCTGGCGGTGGGCCTCGGCGGCGTCCTTCAGCGCGAAATGCTGCTGCACCTCGATCTTGACCTTGCCGCTGGCAACCACGGCGAACAGCTCGTTCGCGCTTTGCTCGAGCTGCTCGCGGGTGGCGATATAATGGAACAGAGTGGGCCGCGTCAGATAAAGCGAGCCCTTCTGCGCAAGGAGGTTGGGCGGTATCGGATCGGGCGGCCCGGAGGCATTGCCGAAGCTGACCATCAGCCCGCGGAGTTTGAGGCAATCGAGCGATTTCATGAATGTGTCGCGGCCTACCGAATCGTAGACCACGGGCAGCTTCTCGCCGGCGGTGATGGCTTGCACCTCGGCGACGAAATCCTGCTTGGAGTAGAGGATTGGGTGCGCGCAGCCGTGAGCGCGCGCGAGCTCTGCCTTTTCCTCGGTGCCGACGGTGCCGATCACGGTCGCTCCGAGCGCGGCCGCCCACTGGCACATGATGAGGCCGACACCGCCGGCGGCGGCATGCACGAGGATCACGTCGCCCTCGTGGACCGGGAAGACCGACCGCAGCAGCATCTGCGCGGTCATACCCTGGAGCATCATTCCGGCCGCCTGCTCGGACGAGATCTCATCGGGGAGCTTCACGACGCGTTCGGCGTCGATCAGCCGCTCCTCGGCGTAGCCGCCGAGCGGTCCGGCATAAGCGACGCGGTCCCCTTCCTTCACATTGGTGACGTCCGCGCCGACGGCTTCGACTACGCCTGCGCCTTCGACTCCGGGGGTGAAGGGCAGCTCCTGCTTGTAGAGACCACTGCGGTGATAGACGTCGATGAAGTTAAGACCCGCGGCCTCCTGGCGCAGCTTGACCTGGCCGGGGCCGGGGTCGGCAACCTCCACTTCCTCCCACTGAAGGACATTGGGTCCACCGGTCTTACGGATTCGAATGGCGTTCGGCATGGGCGCTTTTCAACGACTTTGCGGGACAAAAGAAAAGCCCCGCTGCTGCAATGACAGCGGGGCTTCTCATCAATTGACGACGATCAGACTGCAGCATGCGCGGCAAGCGCCGCAAGCAGAAGCAGGGCGACGATGTTGGTGATCTTGATCATCGGGTTCACGGCCGGGCCGGCGGTGTCCTTGTAGGGATCGCCGACGGTGTCGCCGGTCACCGCCGCCTTGTGAGCCTCGGAGCCCTTACCGCCGTAATTGCCGTCCTCGATATACTTCTTGGCATTGTCCCAAGCACCGCCGCCCGAGGTCATCGAGATGGCGACGAACAGGCCAGAGACGATAACGCCGAGGAGCAGAGCGCCGACGGCGGCGAGGCCATTCTCCTTGCCCGCCACCGCGCCGATGACGAAGTAGACGACGATGGGCGCAAGCACCGGAAGCAATGACGGGATGATCATCTCGCGGATCGCGGCACGAGTGACGAGGTCGACCGTACGCGCATAGTTCGGGCGAACCGAGCCATCCATGATCCCCGGATTGTCGCGGAACTGGCCACGGACTTCCTCGACGACCGCGCCACCGGCGCGTCCTACCGCGGTCATGCCCATCGCACCGAACAGATAGGGCAGGAGGGCGCCGAGCAGCAGCCCGACGATCACGTACGGATTTGACAAGCTGAACAGCGCGTTGAGGTCGGACGTGACGCCGATCTGGCTGCCGAACTCCTTGAGGTCGGCGGTGTAGGCGCCGAACAGAACCAGTGCGGCGAGACCCGCCGAGCCGATCGCATAGCCCTTGGTGACGGCCTTGGTGGTATTGCCAACCGCGTCGAGCGCGTCGGTGCGCTGGCGCACGTCCTCCTCGAGGCCGGACATTTCGGCGATGCCGCCGGCATTGTCGGTGACTGGGCCGTAGGCGTCGAGCGCGACGACCATGCCCGCGAGCGCAAGCATTGCCGAGGCCGCGAACGCGACGCCCAGGAAGCCTGCAAGTTGATAGCTGGCGATCAGACCGACGATGATCACGATGGTCGGAAGCGCGGTCGACTCAAGGCTGATGGCGAGGCCCTGGATGATGTTGGTTCCGTGGCCGGTCTGGCTGGCGCGGGCGATGGACTGCACCGGTCGGTAGTTGGTTCCAGTGTAATATTCGGTGATCCACACGATCAGCGCGGTGACGGCAAGGCCGATCAGGCTCGAATAGAAAAGGTCCATGCCGGTGAAGGCGCCGCTGACACTGCCGGTCGCGGCGTCGACGGTCCCGCCGATTTGCGAATTGAGCGTGTCGCCAAGCGACACCCGGAACGCGCCGTAGATCGCCGGAATGGCAAGGATCGTTGCGGTCCAGAAGCCCTTGTAGAGCGCGCCCATGATCGATCCGCCCTTGCCGAGTCGGACCATATAAGTGCCGATGATCGAGGTGATGATGCAGACGCCGCCGATCAGCAGCGGAAGGATCATCAGCGGCAGCAGGAGCGGCGAGGAGCCGAGCGCAAGCGCAACGGAAACCATCGTGATGCCGACGGTGACGACATAGGTCTCGAAGAGGTCGGCGGCCATTCCGGCGCAGTCGCCGACATTGTCACCGACGTTGTCGGCGATGACGGCGGGGTTGCGTGGATCGTCCTCGGGGATTCCGGCCTCGACCTTGCCGACGAGGTCGGCACCAACGTCGGCGGCTTTGGTGAAGATGCCGCCGCCGAGGCGCGCGAAGATGGATACCAGCGAGGCGCCGAGCGCGAGCGCTGTGAGCGCATTCACGACCGCGCGGTCGTTAGGCGCATAGCCGCCGGGGCCGGTCAGATACCAGAACAGCACCGAGATCGCGAGGAGCGCGAGGCCGGCCACGAGCAGGCCGGTGACCGCACCCGCGCGGAACGCGGTGGTGAGGCCCTTCTGGAGGCTTTCGCGCGCCGCTTCCGCAGTCCGGACGTTGGCGCGGACCGAGATGTTCATCCCGATGAAGCCGGCTGAGCCCGAGAGGATCGCGCCGATCAGGAACGCGACCGCCGACAGCGGTTTCAGGAAGAATCCGACGATGATCGCGACGATGACGCCGACGATGGCGATCGTCGTGTACTGGCGCTTCAAATAGGCGGCAGCGCCTTCCTGGATCGCTGCCGATACTTCGACCATCCGCGCATTGCCGGGAGACATGCGGAGCACTTGGCGGCTGGTGACGATGCCGTAGAGCACGGCAATAATGCCGCACACGATCGCGACGTAAAGCAGGTTGATGCCGGAATTCATGGGTACACGCTTCCCTGTTCTTTAGGCGAGTGGGCGCGGCCGCGGGAAAGCGGCGGCCCGAAATCGGCGGTTCTTTAGGGGGCGTTTAAGCGGCTTGCAACCGCATGGATTAAGCGCGTCAGCGGATCAGTAGGGCGCAGGCCATCCCGCAGGCGAGACCGCTAAGGCCGATCAGCCATTGTCGGAGGGACACGCCCGCTAGGTTCATCACCCTGATGCTCAAATCCCAGTCTTTTCGGCAGTTCGACCGGTGCGCCGCCGCTGATGAGGGAAAGGGATGCCTCGCCAGCGGACAGCGTACCGATACGAGTGATCTTCGTCCCTTGTGGTAAAGAAAGCGTTGCCGGATCGAACTCCGGCGGGAGCGCGGCGAGCAGCGCATAATCGTCGCCGCCGGTGGCCGCGAACAATCGTGCAGCTAGTCCCGAACCACGCTCGGCAACGAAAGCGGACGACATTGGCAGCTGATCGAGATCGACCGTGAGTCCGCAGCCGCTCGCTTTGGCCATTCGCTGGGCGTCGAGAAGCAACCCGTCCGAAACATCCATCATCGCATGCGAGTGGGGAGCGAGGGCGTGCCCGGCGCCGAGCTGCGGCACGGGGCGGCGATAGATGTCGACCAAAGGGCCAGTCGCACGCTGGTCCTCGCGAAGAAGCGCCAGTCCGGCGGCGGCATCGCCAAGGGTGCCGGTCAGCCATAGCGCGTCGCCCGCTTTGCCGCCGCTTCGTTCAGGAACGTGCGGGCCGGCACGGCCGATTGCCGTCAGGCCGAGAACGCGCGGAGCGCCTTCCGGCAAGGCAATCGTGTCACCACCGATCAGCGCCAGCTGGTAGCTCTCGCAGGCATGCTCGACTCCGGTCAGGAATTCCCTTTCCCAGCTTCCGTCGCCGCATAGCGTCAGCGACAAAAGCGCGCCCGCTGGGCTGGCTCCCTTCGCTGCGAGATCGGACAAATTCACCGCAACGAGTTTCCAGCCGACGCTTGCAGGCGGGTCGGCCGGAAGGAAATGAACTCCCTCGGCGATAGTGTCGTGCGTAATCAAAAGGCCGTCGAGGACTGCAACATCGTCAAGCAGGCCCCGGGCTTCTGGCGCGGTCGCGATGAGCCGCAGCCGCTCGATGACTTCCGCCTCACGGATCATCGGCGAAGCCTAGTCCCGCGCCTTGGCGGTGCAAGGCGAATGCGGCAGCTGGAAGGATTAAGTTAGTGGGCGAATTCGGAGATCAGGGCGGCGCAAAGGCCGAGGCCGAGCAGCGCGATCATCCAGAAACCGGGGCCGTGAGCCTCGACGCGCGTCGGATTCTGCGGGTCTGCCCACAGGATCGGCATATCGTCGGGAGCGGTCATGTCCAGGCCGTCGATCGAATGGGTCTCGATGTCGTGCTCGTAACGCTTTCCCGCGACCTCATATTCGACGCGCATGTCACCGCTGTGGAAAGGCGACATGCGTCCAAAGCCCTGCGGGTGTTCCGGCGGGTTGAGCGGATCCCCCGGCAGCGAATTGCCAAGCGCGTCGATGTTCTCCGAGTGAGCAAGGACCGGCATCCGGTTCGTGAAGAGCCAAAGGATGCGTCCGACAATCGCTACCGCGACGATCGCGCAGGCGCTGAGCTCGAAAGTCCTCAAGTCCATCCCCTCATCGTAACGGGCGAAGGGTTAAGAGCGGGTTTCTTTTGCGATTGCGTCGAGGAGGCCGTTCACGAAGCCGCTTTCGCGCTTGTCGTAGAAGGCGTGGGCGACATCGACATATTCGGAGATGACGGAGCCCACGGGCACGTCCGGCCTGGCGATCAGCTCGTAGGTGCCGGCGCGAAGGATGGCGCGCATGGGCCGGTCGAGACGCTCGAGGGTCCAACCGTGCGCCAGCTTGCCGGCGATCCTTTCGTCGATTTCGGTGCGCCGCGCCTCGGCGCCGGTGACGACGTCGTCGAAGAAGTCGCGTTCGGCCTCGTGATACGTATCGTCCTCAATCGTTGCTCCGAGCCGGTGCTCGTGGAATTCGTGCAGCAGGCGGGGGACGGGCGTGCCCTCCATGTCCTGCTGATAGAGCGCCTGAACCGCTGCGAGGCGGGCGGCGGAGCGCGAACGGGAGCGGGTCTGGGTCATTGCCGGGCGGCACTAGCCTCCGCCTCGCCCGCAAGGAAGGGGCGCAGCGCTGCGACAACCTCGTCCGGCGCTTCCCACGGAGCGAAATGCCCGGCGTCAGGGAGTCGGACGATTTCCAGATCGTCGACTAGACGATCGAGGCCTTCGAGCTGAATGGGAAGGAGAGCCTTGTCCTGCATTCCCCAGATGACGAGCGTCGGCACCTTCGCGCTCGGAAAGGCGCCGAGCACCCATTGCGGAAGGGGCAGGGTCACTCCGGGCGGCGGCACCTTCACCTTCGACGCGCGATACCAGTTGAGCATCGCCGTCAGCGCGCCCGGCTGCGACCATTCGGCGATATATCGCTGCCGCTCCGCCTTCGGGATGATTGAGAGATCTACGTGGCGCGAGAAGCTCTTCTCGAACAGCGCATCATATCCCATCGCCTCCGCCGCCTTCTCGAACATCGGTGAGCGGAAGGCGCTGATATATTGGGACGCCGCGCGCTGCTCGGCATTGTCGATCAGGCTCTTCTGGAAGATGACGGGATGCGGCGCGTTGACGATCGCGAGGCGGGTCAGCCGGCCGCCATCCCGAAGGGCTGCCGTCCAACTGATCGCTCCGCCCCAGTCGTGACCGACCAGCGCGAAGCGCTCGATCGAAAACGCATCCGCCAGCGCAAAGATGTCGTCCACAAGCAGGTCGGTTGCGTACGCATCGACCTCCTGTGGGCGATCGGATCCGGCGAACCCGCGCTGGTCCGGCATCACAAGATAGAAGTCACGTTCGAGCCGCGGCGCGACTTCGCGCCATGTATGATGAGATTCCGGAAATCCGTGAAGCAGGATTACGGGCGGCTTCGCCGGGTCACCCGAGAGCGCGACGTTGAGGGTTACGCCCGTGCTAAGAGATACGCGCCTGAATTCGGTCACGGATAACTAACTGTCTTCGGCGCCTCCGGAATGGGGATGAACTCCTTGTCGTCGCCAGGGATCAGCGGGAAGCGAAGCGCCTTCCAGTCTTCCTTCGCCTGGTTGATCCGGTCGAGCGAGGAGGAGACGAAATTCCAGAAGACAAAGCGGCGCGTCGTGAACGCCTGGCCGCCCATCAGCATGATGCGGCCGCCGCTCCCGCTCGACAGCCGGGCTTCGCGACCGGGCTTGAGCACGTAAAGGGTGAACAGCTCGAGCAGCTGTCCATCGAGCTCCGCTTGCCCCCCGACGAGCATGAGCGCGCGCTCATCGGCCGCAGCCTCGATCGGAACGGCCCCGTCGGAGCCGAGCTGGATGTCGGCATAGATGGTTGGCGAGTTGCACCGGGTGGCGGCGGTCGCTCCCCACAGCGTTCCCATCAGGACACGGGCGCTAGTCCGTCCGTCATCGATGAGCGGAAGATCCCCGGCAGGCACGTGATCGAATGTTGGTTCGACTTCTTCGCCCCCATCGGGAAGCGCAATCCAGGTCTGCATTCCGTAGAGGCTCGGACCCTCAGGCCGAAGCGCCTGCGGCGAGCGCTCGGAATGAACGATGCCGCTCCCGGCGGTCATCAGATTGATCGCGCCGGGCTCGATCACAGCGTGGCTGCCGATGCTGTCCCGGTGCTCGATTGCACCTTCGAAAAGGTAGGTGACGGTGGCGAGGTTGATGTGCGGATGCGGCCGCACGTCCATCCCCTGGCCGGCCGGGAGCCGAGCGGGACCGAACTCGTCGACGAAGATGAAGGGACCGACCATCGTCCGCTCGCGCGCCGGAAGGGTCCGGTTGACCTTGAAGTCCCCAAGGTCGTGCGTGACCGGCGTGATCACCTGCTCGAACGCCGTTTCGATTGTCGCCATCGTCATTCTCCAGGAGCAGTCGCGCGAATGGACAAGGCGTGGACTCGCTCGCGCATTAAGTCGCCGAGCGCGGCATAGATCATTCGCTGCCGCTCGACGCGCCCTTTTCCCGCGAAGGCCGGGCTTTCGATCCGCAGCGTGAAGTGGCTCTCGCCAGCGGGATTGTAGCCGCCGTGGCCGCGGTGCTGTTCGCTGTCGTCGATGAGCTCGATCCGGCTCGGCGAAAGGGCCAAATTGAGGCGGCGGAGCATTTCAGTCGCGACCGGTCCGGTGGTCTGAGCGTTCATTCGACCTATATAATGGCGTTCGATGGCAACGAAGCAATCCAGGCTGCACGGAAGGGTAGAAGGGGCGAGGGCGAGATGCGCCGTTCCGGGCTGCGCCGCGCCCGGAGAGTTCAAAGCGCCGCTTCAACCGGCCAATTTCGATGGCCCCGGCGCCTGGCGCTTCCTGTGCCTGGACCACGTCCGCGAACATAATGCGAAATACAATTTCTTCGAGGGCATGAGCACGGACGAGATCACCAAAGCGCAGCATCCGCTCGCGGGCTGGGACAGTCCGAGCCGGCGCTTCCCTGGAAACGGCGCCGACCCACCCCCCCGCTGGAGCGATTTCGCCGACCCGCTCGACGCGATCTCCGGCCGGTTCGGCCGAGTGCGTGAAGCGGCCCATCCGTCGCGCTTCAACAAGGCGGAACAGCAGGCATTGTCCGTGCTCGGGCTCGGCGACGACGTTGACCGCCATGCCTTGCGCCAGACCTATTCAACCCTGGTGCGTCGCTACCATCCGGACAAGAATGGCGGCGACCGCTCGCACGAAGCGCGCCTTACGGCAGTGATCGAAGCCTATCAGCTGCTAAGAAAGTCTCCGGCCTTCGCCTAATCGCGGTCCGGGGCGCCGAGGGGGAATAGCTTTCGATATGGGCGGGCTTCGTCGACGACGCGGGCGACCGACGGGCGGGCCAGCGCTCGCGAGCGATAGGCCTTGAGGGTCGCGAGTTCGTCGGGGATCGAGTGCACCCAATCGGCGTAGAAGAGTGACGGCGCGCCGGCGCAGTCCGCGAGCGTGAATTCCTCTGTCGCCGACCAGCGCCGACCAGCCAGTCGCGCATCGAGCCACGGATAAACTTTGTCGAGGGCCGACTTGGCCCGTGCGATCCGGCCCTCGTCGGGCGTTTGCGTGATGAAGGGCAGGTGTTCGGCGACGATCGCCTGCATCGGCGTCATCACATGGCTATCGAAAATACGGTCAAGCATCCGCACCTCCTCCGCCAACTCGCGATCGTCGGGAATGAGGGCCGGAGCGACATGCTCGATAATGATAGTCGACTCCATGATCGGCACTCCGTCCTCGACAAGGAGCGGGAACTTGCCGACCGGCCAATAGTCCAGGAAAGCGGCTTCATTCTCCGGATGTTTGTCACCGGAAATATCGCGGAACCTAAACGGCGTGCCCGTCTCGTAAAGTGCGATCAGTACCTTCCAGGTGTAGGACGAGAAGGGATGCCCGAAGAGTTCGAGGCTCACCAAGCGCCTTCCTTGATCTTCTCGCGCAGCTCGAGCTCGGCGTGGCTCGGTGGCTTGGTCGCAAAGGTCCCCGTCTCGACCTCGCCGTTCGGCTCGTAGATCGTGAATAGGACGCCGTTGTCCGAAACATAATGCTCAGTAAGCTTCATTCGGCTCGGCCTCAGGCTGGCGTCGAAGACGGATTTGCCTTTGCCCAGCAGGACCGGGAAGGTCATCAGCAGCAGGCGGTCGATCAGGCCGGCGGAAAGCAACGGCGGATAGAGCGTGCTGCTGCCCTGGATGAGCAGGTCGCGGCCTTCGCTCTTCTTGAGCTCGCTGACTGCAGCGGCAGTATCGCCGGACAGCTTGTGGCTATGCTCCCAGTTCAGCGGCCCATCCGAGTGGGTCAGCACATATTTGTTGATGCGCTGGAATTTCTCGCCGATCGGATTGTCCCGGTTGTCCGGCCAGTAGGCCGCGAAGATGTCATAGGTCCGCCGGCCAAGCAGCAAATCATACTCGCCGGAAATGACGCCCTCGAACGGGCCCATGTCGCCGGTGAAGAAAGGATGCGTCCAGCCGCCTTTGGTGAATCCGCTCGTGGAGTCCTCGTCGGGACCCCCCGGGGCCTGCATGACCCCGTCAAGCGAAACGAAGACTGCGCCGGTCAGCTTACGCATCGACCCTCTCACCGCGAACGGCAGCTTCGATCTTCGCGATGTCGATCTTCTTCATCGTCATCATCGCTTGGAACGCGCGCTGGGCCGCAGCCTTGTCTGGGTTCGTAGTCGCCTCGAGCAGCACACGCGGGGTGATTTGCCAGGAGAAGCCCCACTTGTCCTTGCACCAGCCGCACATGCTTTCTTCGCCGCCGTTTTGGGTGATCGCGTTCCAGTAGCGGTCGGTCTCTTCCTGGTTCTCGGTGAGGACCATGAAGCTGACTGCCTCGTTCGGCTTGAAGTTCGGGCCGCCGTTGAGCCCGACGAAGGATTGGCCGAGCAGCGTGAACTCGACCGTCAGCTCATCGCCTTCAGAGCCGCTCGGGAAATCGGTTGGTGCAGCATGGCGCGGTCCGACACTCGTATCTGGAAATATGGAGGCATAGAATTCGGCCGCCTTGCGTGCCTCTCCCTTGTCGAACCACAGGCAGGTGGTCAGCTTGCTGGCCATCACTTAGTCTCCCTCTTGTTTGTCAGGCCCGGCCGCGCGCGATGGCGCGCCGGCAGGATCTTTTTCGAACGGGCTAGGCCTCGCCGACCAGCGCGAATTCGGCGCCCTGCGGGTCGATGCCGATAACGATATGATCACCGCCTGGCACTTCCATCGGGCCCATGACGATCGTTCCGCCCTTCGCTTCGGCGGTCTCCTTCGCCTTCCCGACCGAGGGCACCCGGAAATAGTAACGCCAGTGCGGGGGTTGCCCCTGCATGGCCCCGGCGATCGCGCCGAGCCTCAGGCCATGGTGATCGATGAAGCGGTATTCACCATGTTCACCCATGTCCATGAAGTCGTCGCTGGTCCAGCCGAACTGATCGCCATAGAACCGGCGCGCGGCGACCGGATCGCTCGTCGACAGCTCGTTCCACGCGCAGCGGCCCTGGTCGTTAGGTGAGAACACCGTGCTCGGCTCGTTCTCGCGTCCCGCGGGCGGGATCGGCTTCATCACATAGAAGGGTACACCTTGCGGGTCGGCCACCATGGCGATCCGTCCTACATTTGGGATGTCGGTCGGGCCCATGAGGGCCTTGCCGCCCGCGGTCTCGATCGAGGCTACCTTCTGGTCGACGTCATCGACGTTGAGATAGCCGAGCCAAATCGGCCTCGCACCATGCTGCTGCATCTCGGCGTTGATCGGCATCACGCCGCCAGCAAAGCTGCCGTCGGGCGTGTTGATCATCCGATAGCCTTGATATTCGGGAGCGCTCTCACCGAAGTCCCACCCGACGACCGCGTCGTAGAAGGCCTTTGCGCCGTCTGAATCGGTGGTCATCAGCTCGTACCAGATGAAGTCGCCGGTTGGGTTCGGCCCGGTGCGCGCCTGTTGCGTCGTGGGCGCAGAGGCCTCTCGAACGTCAGTCATGGTTCGATCTCCTTGGTCTGGAACTGTCAACGACGCGCTCAGGCGATGATGGGCGCGTCCTGCTGTTGTGATTGCGGCTGGCCTGTATCGACGATCTTCTCGAAGCCGCCCCAGAACATGCGCTTGCCGTCGAACGGCATGTCCTGGGGCTTCATGCTTTCATCGGCCATGATCTTCGCCCACGCCTGGTCGCGCGCCTCCTTGTCGGGCCACTCAATGAAGGAGAAGACGACGCCCTCGCCATCCTCTGCCTTCACCGCTCGATAGAAGTCCGTGACTTTGCCGTGCGAAACGTCGTCGCTGAAGGCTTCGACGACCCGGGTGGCGCCATTTTCGCGAAACTTACTTGCCATTTTCGAAGCGAGCTCGCGATAGGCTTCGCGCTTGTCCTGCGGCACCGGGACGACGAAACCGTCCGTGTAGCTGCCGCCGCCTGATCCCTCTTCGACGATCGCGTCGAAGCCGCCCATGACCATTCGCTTGCCGTCGAAGGGCATGTCCTTGCCCATCTCCTCCATTTGCGGGTCGCTCATGAACTTCTCGTTGGCGGCATCGCGCGCCTGCCGGCTGGGATATTCGAACCAGGAGAAAACGATCTTCTCGTCGGGCGTCGCGTCGACCGCCTTGCGGAAGTCGGTCAGCTTCCCCTCGGGAACGTCATTGTCCCAGGATTCGACCATGCGTCCGACGCCGATCTTCTGCACCAGCGGTGCGAACGTGGCGGCATGCTTCTCGTACGCGGCCTTGTTCCCTTCGGGTACCGGGACGATGAATCCTTCGAAATAGGTCATGCTGGGACTCCCTCGGGTTGATGCTCGCGATAGGTCGCGAGCTGATCCTGAAGCGCGCTCTGGAACGCGAACTCTCGCCTCTCCGCGCGCCACATATTGGGCGAGGCTGGGTGTATTGGCGAGCAACTGGCCCTTGTTGGCGAGCCTCAGAACGGTGACCATCATCAGGTCACCGATCGTGAATTGGTCGCCCTCGAGCCATTGATTGTCGCCTAGCCGGTCCGACACCCGCTGAAGCTTCAGCCGCGCGAACTCGTCAGCGCTCGATTTACGCAGCTTCGCCCATTCCTGCTCGGCGTAGAAAGTGTCGATGAGCACTCGGTGCTGGACCGCGGGCTCGACGCTGTTCAGCGCGGCGAATGTCCACTGGATCGCCCTGTATTTGCCCTGCGGGTCGCGCGGCAGAAGCGTTTCCGACTTCTCGCCGATGTACTGGACGATCGCACCGGTCTCGAAAATCTGGACCGTGCCGTCGCTGAAGCAGGGCACCTGATCGAACGGCTGTTCCTTTATATAGTCGGAAGGCCGCTGCTGTCCGAGCAAGCGAACGCGATAGTCGAGCCCCGCTTCCTCGAGCGCCCAGCGGACGCGCAAGTCCCTTACGAGTCCCTGAGCGAACTCCGGCACCCATTGGAAAGCCGTGATCTCGATAGCGGCATTGGGGTTGATCGGCATGGCTCCGTTCCCCTCAGATAGCTGTTCCGATGGAGTCCTTGACGGCGTCTGCGCCGCGTTCGGCAGCCGCTGGGTCCATCCACATGATCTCCCAGATGTGGCCATCCGGGTCGGCAACGCTACGCCCGTACATGACCCCATAGTCCTGTTTGGGCGAGGGATCAGCAGTTCCGCCCGCCGTTACAGCGCGCTCCACGGTCGAGTCGACGCTTTCCCGGCTGTTTGACGAAAGGCACAGAAGCACTTCCGAGCCCGCCTTCGCATCGGCGATGGGGCGCGGCGTGAACTGGCTAAACTTCTCATGCGTCAGGAGCATGAC
Organism: uncultured Alphaproteobacteria bacterium; assembly: GCA_963831485.1. GTDB lineage: Bacteria > Pseudomonadota > Alphaproteobacteria > Sphingomonadales > Sphingomonadaceae > Sphingomicrobium. The sequence continues at coordinate 68,686 of CAWHQE010000011.1, read as the reverse complement.
ATGGATGCTCTCGCTGATCGTCATGCAGGCGGCGGTTTCGTCGGTGAACTTCGGCTCCTTGACCGCGCCAAGGGCTTCCAGGAAACCGCTCGACTTCTCTAGGTCACTGACCGGCAGGTTCACGAAAATCATCTGCGACATTGTTGTCCTCCCGAACTCGATTCGCTTGCTTTTTGAACTCGTAAGTCATAAATTGCAACTTAGGAGTTATAAAAAATAACTAAGATGCGGCAAAATGAGGAGAAACGGCGGTATGAGGACGCCTGCGGACTTGCCCATGCGATGGAATTGCTGGGCGAGCGTTGGGCGATGCTGGTGCTGCGCGAGCTCGCCTACGGTCCCCGCCGCTTCTCGGAATTGAAGAGCGACCTCGTCGGGATCAGCGCGAACGTGCTGACCCAGCGTCTGACGGAGCTCGAAGCCCGAGGCCTCGTGCGAAAGACCAGATTGCCTCCTCCCGCTTCGGTCCAGGTCTACGAAGCAACGCCGTGGGGACTCGAAGTCGTTCCACTGATTGCTTCGCTCGGCCGCTGGGCAGCGCGGAGCCCATGGCACGACCCGAAGCTGCAAATGAGCCATGTCTCGGTAATGATGTCGCTCCAGACCCTGATTTCCGCGGCGCTTGCGGAGGGCCTCGACACCCGAATCGGGTTTCAGTTCGGCGACACCGGCTATGTTGCCACCGTGCGCAACGGACGGCTCGACGTGGACCGCACAGAGGTGAAGGATTGCCAGATCGTCTTCAGCGGCGCCCCAAGCGAGATCGCTGCGGTGATTCACGGCGGAGCGCCATTCGCGATGATCCGCGTCGAGGGAGACATGGACCTCGCCAGGCGTTTCGTCAGGCTCTTCCCACTTCCCGAAAAGGTGAACGCAAGTTGAGGCGCGCCACGCCATCCCCTAAGGCAATTCTCCTATGACCGATCTTTCCAATGTGCAGCCCGAAAGCCGCGCCGAGACGCTGATGGCCACCCCCGACAAGGTGATGAAGGTCCGCGACACGTTCGGCGTCGATTCGGACATGGAGGTGCCTGCCTTCAGCGAGGCCGACGAGCGCGTGCCCGACCTTGATCCGACCTACGTCTTCGATCCGAACACCACGCTCGCCATCTGCGCGGGCTTCGCGAAGAACCGCCGGGTGATGGTCCAGGGCTATCACGGCACCGGGAAATCGACCCACATCGAGCAGGTCGCCGCTCGGCTCAACTGGCCGATGATCCGCGTCAACCTCGACGCGCATATCAGCCGAATCGACCTCGTCGGCCGCGACGCGATCGTCCTTCGCGACGGCCAGCAGGTGACCGAGTTTCGGGAAGGGCTGCTGCCGTGGGCGCTCCAGCATCCGGTCGCGCTCGTGTTCGACGAATATGATGCCGGCCGCCCGGATGTGATGTTCGTGATCCAGCGCGTGCTGGAGGCGGAGGGCAAGCTCACGCTTCTCGACCAGAACCGAGTGATCCGCCCGAACCCGTGGTTCCGTTTGTTTGCCACCACCAACACCGTTGGGCTCGGCGACACGACCGGCCTCTATCACGGCACGCAGGCCATCAATCAGGGGCAGATGGACCGCTGGAACATCGTCACGACGCTGAACTATTTGCCTGCCGCGGTCGAGGCGCAGATCGTCCTCGCCAAATCCGGCGAATATGACGAACCCGACGGCAAGCAGATCGTCGAGAAAATGATCAAAGTCGCCGAACTTTCCCGCCAGGGTTTCATCAACGGCGACATCTCGACGGTGATGAGTCCGCGAACGGTGATCAGCTGGGCCCAGAACGCGCACATCTTCAACGACGTCGGCTATGCGTTTCGAGTCAGCTTCCTCAACAAATGCGACGAAGCCGAGCGGACGCTCATCGCGGAATATTTCCAGCGCGTGTTCAGCGAGGACCTTCCCGAGAGCGTGGTCGGGAAGGCCTAGGCCGGGACCCCCGGGTGGCCGAAAAGATCGACATTTTCCGCCGGGTCCTTGCCGGCGCCGCGCGAGCGATCGCGCACGATCCCGATGTCGAAGTGGCGTTCGCGTCCGACATTGCGCCTGCATCGGGGAAAACCGCTCGAGTGCCCTCGCCGGGTCCGGGGCTGGAACCGAAGCTCGTCGCCGAAGCGCGCGGCGCCGCCGACTCCGCTGCCCTCCGCCTGCGCCATCACGATCCAAGGATCCACGCCCGTGCTGCGCCGATGGACATCGATGCCCGCGCGGTCTTCGACGCGCTCGAGACGGCGCGGGTCGAGGCGCTCGGTGCACGCTCGATGGGCGGCATTCGAAGCAACCTGCGGCACCTCGCCGAAGCGCGCGTCCGGAGCGATGCGATCGTCCGCGCCCGCGATTCCGAGGAAGTGCCGCTGTCGACGGCGATCGGCCTCATCGCCCGCGAACGGCTGACCGGCGAGGCGCCGCCGAGCGCCGCTGCCGAGGGACTGAAGCTCGTCGCTCCGTGGATCGAGGAAAGGGCGGCGGCAGAGCTCGATGCACTGGCGCTGACGCTCGACGATCAGGCCGCCTTCGCGAAGCTCTCGCGCCGGCTGCTTGAGGATCTCGATCTCGCTTCTGCCGAGGAGCCGTTGGAAGATGAGCCTGACGAATCCGGCGACGACGCCGAGGGCGACGAAGGCGGTAGCGACGAGACGGCGGAGCAAGGCGATGAAGGCCAGCCTGGCGGCGGCGACGTCGAGATGCGCGGCGAGGAGAGCGAGGACCAGAGCGCAGAAGGCGATTCGACGCAGGAGATGGAAGCCGGCGAAGATGAAGCCGCACCCGGCGACGATGTCAGCGAAAGCCTGCTTGCAGCGCCCGGCCGCCGCAACTGGGACCTTTCGCCGCCGACCGATTACAAGGCCTACACCACCCGCTTTGACGAGATCGTCGAATCCGAGGAGCTGTGCGACGAGGAGGAGCTGTCGCGCCTCCGTGCCTATCTCGACCAGCAAATGGGCGGACTTTCGAACGTCGTCACCCGCCTTGCGAACCGGCTGCAGCGGCGGTTGCTCGCGCAGCAGGCGCGCAGCTGGGACTTCGACCAGGAGGAAGGCCTGCTTGACGCCGCACGGCTCGCGCGCGTTATCGTCAATCCGCGCCACGCCTTGTCGTTCAAGATCGAACGCGACACCGAGTTCAAGGACACGGTAGTGTCGATACTGATCGACAACTCAGGATCTATGCGCGGACGGCCAATCGCAATCGCCGCAATCTGCGCGGATATACTGGCGCGGACGCTGGAGCGGTGCGGTGTGGCGACCGAGATCCTCGGCTTCACGACGCGCGGCTGGAAGGGCGGGCAGAGCCGCGAGGCATGGCTTGCCGCGGGGCGGCCTCCGAGCCCCGGCCGGCTGAACGACCTCAGGCACATCATCTATAAGCGCGCCGACGAGCCGTACCGCCGAGCGCGGCGCAATCTCGGCCTGATGATGCGCGAGGGGCTTCTCAAGGAGAATATCGACGGCGAGGCGTTGCTGTGGGCGCACAACCGGCTGCACGGGCGAGCCGAGGAGCGGCGGATCTTGATGGTGATTTCCGACGGCGCTCCGGTCGACGATTCGACGGCCTCAGCGAACGGCGGGACTTATCTGGAGCGGCATCTTCGCCAAGTCATCGAATGGATCGAGAAACGATCGAGCGTCGAGCTGATCGCTATTGGCATCGGACATGACGTGACGCGCTATTACACGCGCGCGGTGACGATCATGGACGCGGAGCAGCTCGCCGGAGCAATGGTCGAGCAATTGGCGCGGCTGTTCGAAAGCCCGTAAAAAAATGGGCCCGACGCAACAAACGCGCGCCGGGCCCCCCTCGTTACGCGACGCGAGGGAACAATTATCCGTTTCCGGAACCGACAGGGAAAAGGGGATAACCCCGTCGAATGAGGTGCTTATGCCCCAGTCGGGGGGAATTCATGCTGAACGCGGAGTGCAGGCCACGTTCATGAAAATTTGAATGAAGTCAGCTGCTTAACGCAGACTAAGCAGCGGCCCGCTCGGCGACCTTCTTGGAGATCTCGCGCTTCAGCTTGCGCACCTTCGGCGACAGCTTGTCGTCGCTGGTCTTCAAGAGCCAGTTGTCGAGGCCGCCGACATGCTCGACCGACCGCAGGCCATGCGTCGACACGCGCAGCTTCACGCTCTGGCCGAGCGCATCCGAGATGAGCGTGACGTTCTGCAGGTTCGGGAGGAACGTGCGCTTCGTCTTGTTGTTGGCGTGGGAAACATTGTGTCCCACCTGCCGGCCCTTGCCGGTCAGCTCGCAAACCCGCGACATGGTATCTATCCTGATTTTTTTGGACGAACCTCAAAGAGGCCCGAAGAGCGCCGCCCGTTAGCGGCTCGGTGGCAATTCGTCAACGCTGTGGGCAGAGGCAAACGGCAACCCAACAGCAATATGCGCGTTGCGTCTGCAATAGCGGTTTCGAGGGGTCACAACGATGCGAGCCATCCTCTTCATACTGATCATTGCCGTCTTGGTGGTGATCGCCGGCATTGCCACTGGCTTCTTGAACATCAATCAGATCAGGAGCGCCAGGGCTCCGCAGATATCGACGACCGGTAATGGAGTGACGGCAAAGGGCGGACAGGCTCCGGCATTCGACGTGGAGACTGGATCGGTGAAAGTCGGCACCAAGCAGGCGACCGTGAAGGTTCCGGCGCTGGTGGTCGAGAAGCCGGGTCAGAACCAGGCCGCGGCAACCACCAACAACGCTATGTGACTTCGACCGTTCGCTCGGCTAGCCGGGCGGACGATGGCATTTCCGCTTCCCTCGCCGATGCGCCGGGCGCTCGATCTCGCGCGGGAGGCTGCCGAGGCAGGGGAGGTCCCGGTCGGCGCGGTAGTGACCTGCGGCGACGAGATTGTCGCGCAAGCGCGTAACGCGATGCGCGGGTCATCAGACCCGACGGCTCATGCGGAGATGGTCGCAATCCGCGCGGCTGCCGCGAAGCTCGGCACCCCTCGCCTCGACGAATGCACCTTGTGGGTGACGCTTGAGCCTTGCGCGATGTGCGCCGCGGCGATCGCGCTTTCGCGAATGAAAGCCCTTCGCTTTGCAGCCGAGGATCCGAAGGGCGGGGGAGTGGTACACGGCGCGAGACTGTTTACGCAGCCGACCTGTCACCACAGGCCTGACGTCCTCGGCGGGATCGGCGAGGACGAATCGGCGGCGCTCCTTCGCGGCTTCTTCGCGGAGCGCCGCTAGCCGGTATAGGGGAGGAGGCGGATCTCAACCCGCCGGTTTGCTGCCTTCTCGCTGTCGTCCGCCTCGGGGTCGTAGAGCGGCGAGGTCTCGCCGAGGCCCTTCGATGCGATCCGCGCTTTGGAGACGCCGTGCCCGGCAAGATAGGTGGCAACGGCGGCGGCGCGGCGGTCCGATATCGTCTGATTGCCCTGCGGCGAACCAGAAAGGTCGCTGTGCGCGAAGACGTCGACATAGGTCTGGCTGCGATCTTTCACCTCGCGCGCGATCTCGTGGAGCGTCGCGTCGAATTCCGGCTTCACGCTCGAGCTTCCCTCCTCGAACGTGAGCGCGGCGGGGATCCGAATGACGATTCCGCTTCCAACTTCCAGCACGTCGAGGCCGATGCCGGCAGTCTGCACCCGAAGCTCCCGGTCGAGGTTGGCGATATAGGCTGGAGCAGCTCCAGAACTGAGCGGCCGAATCTTGGCCGCTTTCATTTTCGCCGCCCGAGCCTTGTGGCCTCCAACGACATCGCCATGCAGGTAGGGCGCATTGAGGCCTAGGGGAGTGAACGACGCTGGCCGCACCAGTGTCGGCGGCGGCGCCTCCGACCGACACCCCGCCAGGAGCGCGATCGAACAGCCAAGACTAATCGCTATTGCCTTACGGCTAACCGGCATTGGATCGACCTCCCACGGCTCAGAACTGCCACGTGAAACCAGTCTGTAGCAAGGGCAGTTCCTCACCCGAATCTCACCGCGCTTGTGAACCGCTACCACGCAAGGTTACATTCGTGCCTCTACGCCCATGAGCGAACACCTAGCCCCCATACCCTGGCTCGATCTTCTCCTGATCCTTGCCCTCATCGCGCTGAACGGCGTTCTCGCGCTCAGCGAGCTTGCGATCGTGTCTTCGCGGGATGCCCGGCTGAGGGCGATGGCCCGCAGCGGCAGCAAGGGTGCGCAATGCGCGCTCGATCTCGCCTCGGAGCCGGGCCGTTTCCTCTCGACGGTGCAGAGCGGAATCACGCTCATCACCATCATCAATGGCGCCTTCTCCGGTGCGAGCCTCGGCGCGCCGGTTGCCGAACGGCTCGAACTTACAGGCCTCGCTCCGGCCACGGCGCACACTGTCGGTTATGGCGTTGTGGTCGTGATCATTACCTTCGTGTCGCTCGTCATCGGCGAGATCGTTCCGAAGCAGATGGCGCTTCGTTCGCCCGAACCGATTGCCGTGGTGATCGCTCGGCCGATGAAATGGCTGTCGCGAATCACGGCTCCGTTCGTGTGGCTGCTCGACCGCTCCAGTTTCCTCGTCTTCAAAATGTTCGGGCTCGACCGCGAATCGAAAAACCAGGTGACGGCCGAGGAGCTCCACCTCGTCGTCGCGGAGGCACAGACTGCTGGGGTTCTCGAAGAAAGCGAGCGAGCGATCATCTCCGGGATTGTCCGGCTCGCCGACCGCCCCGTTCGGGAGGTGATGACGCCGCGGATGGACATCGACTGGATCGATGTCGATTCGACGCCCGACGAGATTCGGCAGGCGATACTTGAGACCGCTCATACCCGAATTCCAGTCGCCGATGGCTCGGTCGAAAATATCGTCGGAGTGATGCAGATTCGCGACGTGGTCGCCGCCTTGCTCGAAAACCACCCACTCGACCTTAAGCATCTCTGCCGGCAGGCACCCGTGATCCCAGACCTCATGGACGCGATGGATGCGCTAGCCGTGCTTCGGAGCGCCGAAGTCCCGCTCGCTCTCGTCCATGACGAATATGGCCATCTCGACGGGATCGTCACTCCGGGCAGCATCCTTGCGGCTCTGGCCGGGACATTTGCGCACGATATCGAGCAGGGCGACGAGCCCCCGCTTGTCGAGCGGGAAGATGGCAGCTGGCTGATTTCCGGCGCCGCAAGCGCCGACATTCTCTCCGACAGGCTAGGTGTCGCGATGCCTGGCGACCGCGACTATTCGACCGTGGCGGGCTTTGCCCTGTCGGTGCTCAAGCACCTGCCGGAGACGGGCGAAAAATTCCGCCACGACGGATGGTCGTTCGAGATCGTCGACATGGACGGCCGCAAGATCGACAAGCTGATCGCCTCGCGCCCGCGCAAGCGGCCGGCCGAAAGCCACGCTGAAGCGGTCGGTTAGAGCTTCCCGAACTTCTGTTCGAAGCCGTCGATGTCGTTCCGCGCGAGATAGTCCGCCTGCTCGACGATTCGATCGCGCTGGATGCGCCCCCGAAACGCTCCGAGCTGTTCGTCCAGCCGCTCAACGCCCACCGGGGACAGGCCCGCGATCTGATCGAAGCTGAAGATTCCCGCCGCCCGCAACGCGTCGGCGAATTTGGGGCCCACGCCCTTGAGCAAGCAAAGATCGTCGGCAGGCAGATTACCGTCGAGCGCTCGGTGGACCGGCGCGCGAAAGATGTCGCCCGCCAGGTCGCTCGTCGCAGCTGCCGCCTCGCCGGCAATGCCGCGGCCTTCGGGCGGGCGACCCTGCATGTGCGGCCGGACTGCTGCGCTGTCGGTCAGTTTCACCCGCTGCTTCGGGCGCAGCAGGATGAACGCCAGGACCAACGCCACGACGATGACGATCAACCACCAATAATCGCGAAGGAAATCCATCAGTTCACCAGTTCCATTGTGCGTTGTAGCGACGGCGCTTGTCGCGCAGATAGGCGACCAGCAGGCCGAAAAGAAAGCCCAGGACCGAGGCGGCGCTGCCTTCGGCGACCAGCGGCACGCCCTGACCGCCTGACCAGCTGGCGCTTTCCACGCCGGGAACCTTGTTCATCAATTTGATCAGCTCGCTCCGCTGGAAATCGTCGGCGGGGCCTGACAGCAGAACTCGTCGGGTCAATGGTCCGCGGTGGAGATGGCCGCTGACCTCCGGGATTTCATTGTACACAAGCGCCTGCCGGATCGTCTTTTCAACGGTCGTCGTGAACTCGTCGGCGCCGCCGAGGGGGCCGTGCCAGGCTGCCGCCAACAGAATTGCGGAGACGAAGCCCAGAGCGATGCAGATATTGCGATTCCATCGTCCACGGAAGGCGAAGTCTCCGGCGATCACTCCGACAACGAGGCCCGCGCCGAGCGGAGGCCAGAAATAGGTCCAGAAGGCGTTCACGCGCTCTCTCGTGACAGCTCGCGCCAGCCGATGTCGCGGCGGCAGAAGCCGTCGGCGAAATCGATCTGGTCGACGGCGCGATAGGCCCGCGCTCGTGCATTGGCGAACGTGTCGGCAATTGCCGTAACCGCGAGAACGCGGCCGCCCTTCGCGACAAGCCCCTGGTCGCCTCGGGCAGTGCCGGCGTGAAACACCGTCACCCCTTCGACCCGCTCCGCGGCTTCGATCTCCCGGATGACCCCACCGCTCGCCGGCGTGCCGGGATAGCCCTGCGCTGCAACGATCACTGTCATCGCATGCTCAAGCGATAGCTTCGGCGGCGCGATCTCGCTCAGTCGCCCGGCCGCGACCGCGTTGAGAAGCTCGGCGAAATCGCCCTCGATCAGCGGCATAATCGCCTCACACTCGGGATCGCCGAAGCGGACGTTATATTCGATCAGCTTGGGTCCGCTGGAGGTCAGCATCAGCCCCGCGTAAAGCACGCCGCTGAACGGCGTTCCGGCGTCTGCGAGCGCGCGCGCAGTCGGGCGCACGATCGCTTCCATCGCCCGCTCCTCAAGCTCGGGCGTGAGCACTGGCGCCGGAGCATAGGCGCCCATGCCGCCGGTGTTCGGACCGGTATCGCCTTCGCCGACCCTCTTATGATCCTGCGCCGATGCGAGCGGGACCGCCGTCGCGCCGTCGACCAGGGCGAACAAACTCGCTTCCTCGCCCAAGAGGAACTCCTCGATGACCATCGGGCCGTCACCCGCTGCATCGATTGCCGCTTCCGCTTCCGCGATCGTCATCGCCACGGTAACACCCTTGCCTGCAGCAAGGCCGTCGGCCTTGATGACGACCGGCGCGCCGAAATCGGCGAAGCGCTCCATGGGCATCACTTGCGCGATCCACCCGCACATAGTCCGCTGTGGGGATTCGGTTCGCTCGGCACAGGTCCTTGGTGAATCCCTTCGATCCCTCGAGCTGCGCCGCAGCCGCGTTCGGGCCGAATACGACGATCCCGGCAGCCCGAAGCGCATCGGCGACCCCGGCGACAAGCGGCGCCTCCGGACCAACGACCACGAGGTCGATATCGTTGCTTCGGGCGAGCTCCACGACGGCCTTCGGATCGCAAGGGTCCACAGCGACGCAATCGGCCCATCGGGCGATGCCCGGATTGCCCGGGCCGGCGAGGAGCTTGCCACAGCTCGGCGATTGCCTAAGTCGCCATGCAAGCGCATCCTCGCGCCCGCCCGAGCCCAACAGCAGAATATTCATGGACTTTCCCGAAGAAGCACGCGCTGGCCTGTTAGCGAACGTCGCTCCCGGCGACAATTCGCCTGCGCTTACGGTCACCGAGCTCTCGGGCGCGCTCAAGCGGACCGTGGAAGACGCGTTCGGACACGTCAGGGTTCGCGGCGAGATCAGTGGGTTCAAACGGCATGGCTCGGGTCACTGCTACTTCACGCTGAAGGACGAGAATGCCTGCATCGACGCGGTGATCTGGCGCAGCAACGCAGTCGCGCTTGCCTTCCTTCCCGAAGACGGCGCGGAGGTCATCGTGACCGGTAAGCTGACCACTTACCCCGGCCGGTCGAAATATCAGATCGTCATCGAACGGATGGAGATCGCGGGCGAGGGAGCGTTGCTCGCTTTGCTTGAAAAGCGGCGCAAGGCGCTTGCTACCGAAGGTCTGTTCGCCCCCGAACGCAAGCGCAGGCTGCCGTTCATGCCGCAGGTTATCGGCGTGGTCACCTCGCCGACCGGGGCAGTCATTCGCGACATCCTCCATCGCCTTGAAGACCGCTGCCCGACGCACGTGATTCTCTGGCCCGTTCCGGTCCAGGGAGAGGGCGCCGCGGCGAAAATCGCGGCAGCCATCCGCGCCTTTCCAGCGATCCAGCCGAAGCCCGACCTTCTGATCGTCGCTCGCGGCGGGGGGTCGATCGAGGACCTGTGGCCGTTCAACGAGGAAGAGGTCGTGCGCGCCGCTGCGGATTGCCCGATCCCGTTGATCTCGGCGGTCGGGCACGAAACGGACACGACTCTGATCGACCACGCCGCCGATCGTCGAGCGCCAACTCCGACCGCGGCGGCGGAGATTGCGGTACCGGTACGAAGCGAGCTGTTCACGCAGCTGGGACACCTCCAGCATCGCGCACAGGAATGCCTATCGCGGCGGCTCGAGCGGACTCGAGAGCGGTTCGAGCTCACGATCTGTCGCTGGCCGCAGCCGCAGTCGATCTTCGCGCCGATGGCCCAGCGCCTGGACGAGATCGGAGAGCGCCTTCCCCGGTCGCTTTCCGCGCGCGCGGGCAGCGCGCGCGGGGATTTGAATCTGGTCGCAGGCCGGCTTCGTCGCGATCTTCTCGATCAACGCATCGCTCGCCTTGGCGAGAGGCTGTCCGCCGCGTGGAAGATGGCGGAGCTTGCGCATCCCGAGCGGCCACTGAGCAAAGGCTATGTCCGGGTGACGAGGCGCGATGGCGCGACCCTTACCCATGCCGCCGACGCGCGTGCGGCGAATCTTCTGACGCTACGGTTCGGCGACGGAAGCCTCGATGCGACGGTCGACGACGAAGCGACGCCGAAGGCGGTTGAGCGCAAGCCGCGGCGTTCCTACATTCCGCCGCAGCCGGGCCTGTTCGATCCGGCGGAGGATTAGACGCATGTTGATGAGCGGAAGCGGCCGGGCCGCGCGCGTCCACTATCTGGCAGGCACCTTCCGCCTGCTGAGCGACGGCGACCATGTCGTCTGCGCTGTAACCGGAGCGCGGATTGCGCTTCACGAGCTTCGCTACTGGAGCATTGAGCGCCAGGAACCCTATGTCGATGCAGCCGCCAGTCTCAAGGCCGAGCAGGCTTCGGGCGGTCACTAGTTTACGGGCGTTCGTGCCGCCGGCCTGAGCTCGACATTCAAGTGGGCGGCGACTGCCTCCACCCACTTCACCACCATCTCCAGCTCTTCAGAGTGAGCGGCTTCGGCGGCGTTCTGGTCAGCCGCTCGTTCCTCGCTTCCATAATCCTGGTCGGAAAACTTGCTGTGCCGCGCGAACGCGGGTCCGGTCACGATCTCGGCGATTTGCGATTCGTCGAGCTCGAGCTCGAACAAATCTGAGACGCGCTGCAGCGTCGGCCCGGGACCCTCGAGAAAATCGGCGCTGTCGATCATGATCACCCGGTCGCCCATTTGATGTGCGACCTCGCTGAAATGATGCATTTGCAGCAGCCAGCCGAGGCCGAGCGCCTGCAGGTCGGTCAGGACGAACGTGTCTTCCTCGCTGAAGCCGAAATGGAGTGAAGCCCAGGCCGCGGCGCTCCGAAACAGCCGCCGGCCCCAAATTCGGCCCCACATGCCCCGCTTCAGGATCGAGCGAAGGAGCGGCCTGACGTCGGAGTAAAGCAGAACTGCGCGGCTGTCGGGACGCGCTTCGAGCACCGGCACCGCGAGCCGGTTGGCGAAGTTCGTCGGCTTCACGATGATGCTCTCCCCGGCTTCGAACGGTCGAGCGAGTAAATGAAGGACCAGGTCGAGGCGTTCGCCATTTCCCTGATCGTCGCTGCGGATGAAGCAATTCGCGAGGTTGATGAGGACATCCGGCTCCTTGAGACCGAGCGTGCGGCCCGGGATATCGATCGCCTTCAGCATCAGCGTCGAGCAGCAGAACGCTGTATGAAAAATGAAATGGATCGGTGCCTGGCGTGCTTCGGCCAGCTGCGATGCAATTGCTGCGGCGGGATGGGTGACCTTTTGGAAGTTGTCCGCGAAATGCTCGTCGCTGAGGAACATTAGCTCGCGATGACTCTGCCTCGGCACGAACGCCGAGGTGAGTTTTTCACCGGAAAGGTCGAAAGTGTGCGGGAGCCATTTCGGGTCGAGCGCGACGTCGCGCGCTGTCCCGCTAGCCAATCCGCTTGACCTTGATTCCATTCTGGCCGGGAATCGATAGCCAGTAGCTGCCGAGCACCCCGCGTTTCACGATCACCTTCTTGCCTATCTTTGCGTCCAGCCCGGGCCAGTCGTCGGTCTGAAGTCCAGACGGATCCGTCATCGAGGATGATCACCCAGCCGCCGTCATTATTACGACTGGTCCCTTTGATGGTCCCGTCGATCTGGCTGATCTCGCCTGTGCCTCCGAACAAGCCGGCGAAGTTCGGAATGCTGAAGCCGAACAGCGACCTTCCTGCAGCGCGCGCCTTTTCCTTGTCGACCATCACCAGGTCCTTGGTGTTGATCGCCTGGTTCATCGCCGCCGTCTCCCGGTCATAGCAGGCGAGTCGCTGGTCTGAAGCGGTTATGGTCCGACAGGCCAAGAGTCGCTGCACCTGTGCCGGGGTACCGGTATCGGGTTGGCGCTTCGCCACAGCCGGTCCGCTGGCGAGCAACGAGGCGGCAAGCGCCAGAAGCATCGGCTTACGCATCAAATTCCCGTTCCTTTTCTGAGGCCGCCCAAACTATCCAGCAGCACTGAGTCTGCGCAAGCGCGCGCTGTTGCAAAATAGATACAGAGCTTTGACAACTTGCCCGTAACGAGTCGGCAAGCGTTGCAAGCTTCTCCACGCTTCACCTATCAAAAGGAGCAGTTCGGCAAAGTTTCGATTGCCGTTCCACGGCAGCCGTGCCCCGCGCTCGGCTAGTGAAGGGGAAGATTAAATGAAGCTCGATTTCCGCAGGCGTCTTCTTGCAACGACGCTACTCGTTGGCACCGGCGTGCTGGCGACACCCGCTTTTGCGCAGGACGCGCAGAACCCGCCGCCGAATCCGCCGGATACCAGCGCGGTCCCGACAACTCCGGTCACGGTTGCGCCGCAGGCAGCTGCCGGCGTTCCGAGCACGAATGCATCGGGCGCTCCGACGACCAGCACGCAGGAAATCGTCGTCACCGGTTCGCGTATTCCGCAGCCGAACCTCGAAACCGCCAGCCCGGTCACCACCGTCAGCAGCCAGGAAGTGAAGCTGTCCGGTACGACCCGTACGGAAGACCTGGTCAACTCGCTGCCGCAGGTCTTCGCGTCGCAGGGTTCGAACGTCTCGAACGGAGCCAGCGGCACCGCCACGATCGACCTTCGCGGCCTCGGCTCGAAGCGTAACCTCGTTCTCGTCAACGGCCGCCGTCTGCAAGCCGGTGATACCGGCAACCCGGTTGCCGATATCAACTTCGTCCCGAGCCAGCTGATCAAGCGCGTCGACGTGCTGACCGGCGGTGCATCGTCGGTGTACGGTGCCGACGCCGTCGCCGGCGTCGTCAACTTCATCATGGACACGACCTTCACCGGCTTCCGCATCGACGGGCAGGCGAGCGTCTTCCAGCACGACAACAACACTGACGGCGACATCCTCAAGGCGAATGCGGCTCGCGGCTTCCGTCCGCCGAGCGGCAATGTCGTCAACGGCGGCGCGCAGGATATCGCAGCGATGTTCGGCTCGGCCTTCGACGATGGCCGCGGCCATGTCGTTGCTTACGCCACGTATCGCAGTCAGGACCCGGTCCTCGAGTCCACGCGCGACTATTCGTTCTGCACGCTGGCCGCTCAGACGCCGGCCAACATCACCAAGCTCGGCCGCAAGTGGGGCTGCGGTGGTTCTGGCACGTCCGCGAACGGCACGTTCCTGACCAATGTCGGCACCTTCCAGGTTCAGGGCAATCAGTTTGCGCCGGGGTCGACGCCGTTCAACTTCGCGCCGTACAACTACTTCCAGCGTCCTGACGAGCGCTACAACTTCGGCGCTTTCGCTGATTACGAGATTGCGCCGGGTGCGCATCCGTACCTCGAAGCCATGTTCATGGACGACCACACGGACGCGCAGATCGCGCCGTCGGGTGACTTCGGCAACACGGCGACGATCAACTGCGACAATCCGTTCCTGTCGGCTCAGCAGCGGGCAACGATCTGCGTAACTCCGGTCTACGATCCTACCGACGCCAACCCGACGCTGAACTCGAAGGGGCAACCGGTCTACAAGAGCAACTTCGGTAACCTCGTCGGCGCCAACCCGATCTTCGATCCGAACGGTCCGAAGATCTGCACGGATCCCGCTGACCCGAACACCTGCCGCCCAATCGGTATCATCGGCTTCACGCCGGCGACCGAGTTCGCGGATGGTCCTGGTGGCGGCACGTTCGAGCAGGCGCACTCGTACATTCTTCGCCGAAACGTTGAGGGTGGCGGCCGTGATGACGATGTGCGTCACACCGACTTCCGCGTCGTTGCCGGTATGCGCGGCGAACCGATCCCGGGCATCTCCTACGATGCTTATTACCAGACCGGCCATACGCTTCGCCAGGAAACCTACCTGAACGACTTCTCGGTCACCCGCCTCAACTTCGCCCTCGACGCAGTTGCGGTCGATGCCAACGGCAACATCGTTGCTCCGGGTACGCCCGGCTCAACAGTCGTTTGCCGCGGCGTCGCGACCGGCGTCCAGGCGGCGACGGGCTGCGTGCCGTACAACGTCTTCACTGCTGGCGGCGTTTCGCCGGGAGCGCTGAATTATCTCCAGACGCCTGGTTTCCAGCGCGGCTCGATCAACGAGAATATCGCCCACTTGGACGTGACCTTCGTTGGTGACGAGTTCGGCCTGAAGACACCCTGGTCCGACACGGGCATCGGCGCCAACTTCGGTGTCGAATACCGCAAGGAAGCGCTGGACTTCAAAGTCGACCAGGAATTCCAGCTGGGCGACCTTGCCGGTCAGGGCGGCCCGACCCCGCCGGTTTCGGGTCACTTCGACTTGCGCGATGCGTTCGCCGAAATCCAGATCCCGATCATCGAGCACAGCTTCGTCGATGAACTCTCGATTGACGGCGGCTACCGCTATTCGAACTACCATGTGGGTGCGAGCACGTTCAGCACCGACACATACAAGCTCGAAGCGCGTTTCGCCCCGATCAAGGACATTCGCTTCCGCGCCAGCTACAACCGCGCTGTTCGTGCTCCGAACATCGTCGAGTTGTTCGCTCCGCAGGGGCTCGGCCTGTCGGGTACGGTTGACCCCTGCGCCAATCAGCAGAACGGGCTCGGCGGTCCTGGTACCCCGACCGCCACTGCTGCAGCTTGCGCCCTCACCGGCGTCAGCGCGGCTCAGTACGGCAACATCCTTCAGAATCCTGCCAACCAGATGCAGGGCCTGTTCGGTGGCAACCCGGACCTGAAGCCGGAAACTGCCGACACGTGGACGGCCGGTGTGATCCTCCAGCCGCGTTTCATCCCGGGCCTCGCGCTCACGGGTGACTATTTCAACATCCACGTGAAGAACATCATCGGCACCCTCGGTTGGGATGCTGTGATGAACGGCTGCTTGGGCGGCGATACGTTCCTTTGCGGCTTCATCCATCGCGCTCCCCAGAGCGGCTCGCTGTGGCTGGGCCCGAACGGGTTCATTACGCTGACCACGATCAACCAGCCGGGACTCGGCCTCCGTACGCGCGGCATCGACTTCAACGGTACCTATGCTCGCCATCTCGGCAGCATCGGAACGTTGAACGTCAGCTTCGTCGGCACCTATCTGATGAACCTGCAGAATCCGTCGCAGGACATCGAGTGCGCCGGCTTCTTCGGCGGTGCATGCGGCAGTCTTCCCGACGGCGGCGTACCCAATCCGAAGTGGCGCCATGTCATGCGCGTCGGCCTGACCATGCCCAACGGCATTGGCGCGTCGATCCGCTGGAGGCACTTCTCGGGCGTCGATGCGAAGCAGTTCGCTGGACCGGCAGAAGAAAGCTTCAACCAGCAGAACTACTTCGATCTGTCGTTCACGGCGCGGATGCAGCAGCGTCTGAACCTGCGCCTTGGCGTCAACAACATCTTCGATCGGGAGCCCCCGATCGGTGGTGGCAACATCCCGGCCGGCTTCGGCAACGGCAACACCTTCCCGCAGGTGTACGATGCCCTCGGTCGTTACTTCTTCGCGGGCTTCACCGTCGACTTCTAAGTCCCGGCGAAAGCGAAACACTGGCGGCGGGTCCGAAAGGGCCCGCCGCTTTTTTATGACCGCCGAACGAGCGACCGTTTCAATTTTTGCATCGACCGCGCATGATCCGCCCGATGGGCGTTCAGGATAGACAGGCGGAGGCGGACCGCGCCGCGGCGTCCGGTGACCTTGCGACCGCGCGATCGCTTCTCGAGCAGGAAGTGCAGTCCGCGGCTTCCGATCCTTCACTGTGGCTGAAGCTTTCCGCAGTCCGGCGCGCCGGCGGCGATCTCCCGGGAGCGCTCGCCGCGATCGAGCGAAGCCTCGGCATTCGGCCGCGCGACTTCGGCGCTCTTCTTCATCGCGCGATGCTTCTGGAGCAGCTTGGGGACAGCCGCTGCGACCAGGCCTTCGGCCATGCGCTCGCGCAACTGCCGCCCGGGGCAAACGCGCCCGCTCCAATGCAGGCAGCAGTCAAGCATGCGCGCGAGCGCTGGGAAGCCCATTCGAGCTCGGTCGAACGCCGCCTTTCGGCTGCTATCCCGAACGGCCTCTCAGCGATCACCCGGCAGCGTGCCGAACGCCTCGCATCCAATACGGCGCACACGACGCGCCATTTCCATCAGGAGCCGACCGACTTTCACTATCCGGCCATTCCTGAAATCGAATTCCACGATCGCTCGAATTTCCCGCAGCTCGATCTCCTCGATGCAGCAACCGCAACGATTCGCGGCGAGTTCGACGCGCTCATGCGGGCCGAGGCGGCGGAGATGGTCCCGTACATCCAGTATCCCGAGCATGTGCCGCTCGCGCAATGGAAGGAGCTGAATAACAGTCGCGAATGGACGGCGATCCACCTGATTTAGAACGGCGAACCGGTCGAGGCGAACGCGCGCCATTGTCCGAAGACCATCGCGCTGCTTGCCCGGCTCGACCAGCCGCAGATCCGGGGCGCGGCGCCCAACGCGATGTTCTCGCTGCTCGCGCCGCGCACGCGCATCCCGCCGCATACAGGCGTCGCGAATACCAGGCTGGTCTGCCATTTGCCGCTGATCGTGCCGCCGAACTGCGGCTTCAGGGTCGGGGCCAGCACCCGCGAATGGAAGATTGGCGAATCCTTCGCCTTCGACGACACGATCGAACATGAAGCTTGGAACGACAGTGATGAGCTGCGGGTCGTTTTCATCTTCGACCTGTGGCAGCCTTCGCTGTCTGCCGAGGAGCGATCGGCGATCGCAGCGATCATCAGCGCCGCCGGAGTCAGCTTCAAAGGCGGCTAGAGTTCGTTCCCATAGCCGAGCCATTCAGCCCACGGCAGCAGTACGGAAAGCACCGGCTCGAGTTGCTTTTCATATCGTCGCCAGCGGCCGACGGCGCGCGCGTTCAGCGGTTCCGTCACTTGGTGGTAGCTGGGAGTGATGATCGCGCCGCGTTCCTTCGCGGTCTCGGTGTGGGCGAGGACGCGCTCGTTCCAAGGCAGGCCGAGGAAGTCGATGAGCGGCCGAAGCTGCGCCTCCGCATCGACGACGAGCCGTTCATAGACGATGGTTTGGACCGAAAGGTCGAAGCGCTCGAGGATCGCTCGCCAGCCCGACATCACCGCGTCGTAAAGATCGGCGGCATCTTCGATGGTGAGGAAGCTCGCCATCGCGTCGTTCATGACAAAGCTTTGCATGAATCCGCTCAGCACCGCGTCGCATGGGTGCCGCTGCGCGAAAACGATTTTAGCGCCGGGGAACATCGCCTCGATAAACGGCGCTCCGAGCAGGTTCAGCGGCAGCTTGTCGACGACGAGTTCCGAGAAGTCCTTCGCGACGTGAACGTCGAGCTCGGCGAAATAGGCATCGCGAGCGCGCTTAAGCGACTGGCGGCTCGCCTGGGGCAGGTCGGCGACTTTACCGATCTGGCGCTCGGCCGCGCCGAGGAGATGAACCTCCTCTAGGACCGCGGTGTCAGGATGACCCATGAGAAATGTATCGAGAAGCGTGGTCCCTGACCTCGGGAAGCCGACGAGGAATGCCGGCATCCTTCGCCCGGGCTGCTCGAGTTTCGTCAGTTCGGGCATGTCGGTCAGCAGTCGAGCGAGGTCGCGCAGGCGCTTGCGATAGTCCGCTCCCCGCGACAGCCACGAATCGAAATCCGGAGTGAGCCGGTTCACTTCTTCTGCGGCAGCGAACGCCTCCTCGGATTTGCCTACTCGATCTGCGATCTTCGCGAGCGTCCGGTGCCAACCGGCCGGATCGTCTGCCGGGTCGACCGAATGGATGAGCGAGTAGGCGCGCTCAGCCTGCCCATCGCGAAATGCCCGAACCGCGTGGAGATGTGCGAGGCTCTCGTCGGCTATCCCTGCAGCGGTCGCCTGATCGAGCAGCTCGACAAGCGAATCGAGCCGGCTCGTGCGCTCGAGGAGAAGGCCGAGCTCGCGGACAGCCTCTCCATTGTCGGGCGCATGTCGGACCGATTGACGATATGCGTCTTCGGCGTCGTCGAAGCGCATCAGCGCAAGCAGGCACCGTGCTCGGGCAAGGGCGCTGTCCGCCGTTTGGCCGCCGAGCCGATCGAATTCGTCCAGCACACCAAGTGCCTCTTCGTGCCGCTCGGCAGACGCCAGGGCTGCTGCAAGGGTCCGACGCAGAGAGGTCTCTGAGGGGTTGAGCCGCACTGCGTTATTCAAACCCTGGATCGCCTCTCGCCATCTCGATTGTGAGGCAAGCGCGCTCGCGAGGTTGGCCCAGGCTTTCCAGTCGCGTTGGGTGGAATTGGCGACTTTTGCCCACGCCGTGATCCGGGCGGCCGGATCCTGCGCCGCGTCCGCCGCTTCGCCGCGCGCGCGCCACAGTTCCAGCGTCACCGCGGAATTGATCGGCGGCGGCTCAGCCATTGCGAGCACTTCGCTGGCCTGTCCGGCATCGACCATCGCCCGCATCAACATGATCCGGAAACCGGTATTTGCCGGCTCTCCCTCGGATGCCAGCCGCAAGTGCTCAATACCGGCGACAGGATCGCCGAGACGGCAATGAACGAGCCCAAGCAAGTGATAGGCCTGCGGCGAGGGCGCGCTGGAGACCTCGGATTCGGCGAGGGCGCGCGCGCGATCGAGATCGCCCTGCTGGAACGCTTCAAGAGCCTCGCTGAATTGCCGGTTCATCGGGGCGCTATCGTCGGCCCGCGTACAGTGCGTCAACTCACGAGAGCCCTCGGTCGCTGTAGTCGACTTCTCTTTTGCAACGCCAAGGCTATCTGTAGCGTCGATGTCGACGTCGATGACCAAGCCGCCCGCATTTGAAGAAGCATTTGCAGCCTTCGAAGCAGGCGAGCGCGAAGCTTTGCTTCCCCGCCTCGACCAGGCGATCGAGGCGGGGGCTGGGGATCCGCGGCTGTGGCACCTTCACGGTCTCGTCCTTCGTGACATGGACCGGCGCGAAGAGGCACTGCGCTCGCTTCGGACGGCGGCTCGAATGGCGCCGGGGTCGGCGCGCATTGCCCACGCTTTTGCACGCACTTTACTCGAAGCGGGTCTGCCCAGCACTGAGGCATTCGCACGCGCCGTCCAGCTCGACCCGTCGGACGTCGACGCCGCCACCGGGCTGACCGCCGCCTTCGTCGCCGCCGGACAGCCCGAGACCGCGATCGATGGCCTGTCGAAGATCGTCAAGCGGTCACCGCACTGGGTCCAAGGCCATGCTTTGCTCAGCAGGCTTCGATGGGCGCAGGGCGATCGGGAGCGGTTCGCGCGCAGCTTCGACGAGGCGCTCGCCGAAAACCCGCTCAATCTCGATCTCAGGCGCGAGCATCTCATCACCCTGGTCCACGCCGACCGGTACAATGAGGCGCTCGAAGCTGTGGCTGCGGGACGAGCGGCGATCGGCGACCATCTGATTTTCGACGTGAACGACGCGATCATCCACGCCGAGATGGGCGACAGCGAAACCGCCGAGCGCCTGTTCGAACCTTTCGCCGGGATCGTAGACCCGGCGGTCCAGGTTCGGCGCGTACGCATGTACCTGAGATCGGGCCGTCCCCACGACGCCGCGCACGTCATGGAGCCATGGCTGGAGACCCCAGTGGCCTTCATGTTCTGGCCCTATGCGTCGCTCGCCTGGCGTCAGATTGAGGAGGCCAAGTGGCAGTGGCTGAAGGGCGACGACTTTTTCATCGGGGTCTACGATATCGCCGATCGCCTCCCGCCGCTCGACGTGCTGGCCGACACATTGCGCAAGCTTCACACGCTCGGTGGCCAACCGCTCGAACAATCGCTTCGCGGCGGCACTCAGACCGATGGCAATCTGTTCATGAACGTCGATCCGGTGATCGTCGCGCTTCGCGAAGCTGTCCGTTCAACCGTTGCCGAGCATGTCGCGAAGCTCCCCGCCGCCGACCCCGCCCATCCGCTCTTGGGTCCAACGCGCGCGCCCATCGGGTTTTCGGGCGCCTGGTCGGTTCGGCTGCAGAGCAAGGGCTTCCACGCGAACCACGTTCATCCTGCGGGCTGGATCAGCTCCGCTCTCTACGTCGTGCTTCCGCCCGGCATCGGAGAGAAGGACGCGGGTATTCTCACGCTCGGCGAAGCGAAAGCGCCAAACTTCCCGGTCGACCTGGCGCCCTTCCGGACCATCGAGCCCATGCCCGGCAGGCTCGTGCTGTTCCCGTCATACATGTGGCACGGCACCCGGCCGTTCGGAGAAGGCGAACGCCTGACCGTCGCCTTCGATGTCGCCCGCAATGCGTGACTTATCGATGCTTTGCGCCAGCCGCCGGAGCGGGTAAAACCGATCGGATTTGAAAGGGGGTACCCAATGCTGAAGTCGGTGCTGACCTTCTCCCTCGCGTTGGTCCTCTCCGCTTCCGCGAGCGCTCAATCGTCCTCGGTTCCGAGCAGCAATCAGACGCCCAAAACGAGCGATCCCAAAAAGATCGTGTGCCAAAGGGTCGACGAAATCGGAAGTCGGTTGCAGACCAAGCAGGTCTGCAAGACGGCGGAAGAATGGTCGGCGGAACAGAACGACAGTCGGGACGCGGTCGCGGCACTCCAGGCCAATCCGCCCGCCCCGCCGTCGAACGATCCCGGGCCCCCGCCGCGCAATTGACGCCGATTACGAATGGGGGCTGGTTTAAGATTATGAACTTGCTCGCATTTGCTGGCCGATACGAGTAGAGTTCGCCGTCAAAAATGAGGTTGATATGTCGAAGCTTGCTTACACTGTCGCTGTCGTTGCGCTGTCGATTATGTCTTCGCCTGCGCCCGCGCAAATCGTCTTCGACAACAGTGCGCCGCCCCCGCCACCCGCAGCGGCGAAGAGCGCAAAGCCGATGACGGACCTCAACAAGGTCGTGTGCCGGACCCAGGAAGAGATCGGCAGCCGCCTTCAGAACCACAAGGTCTGCATGACCAATGATCAGTGGAAGGTCTATGCGCAGCAATACAAGGACCAGGTTCAGGAGATTCAGTCTCAAGCCACGGTGAGAGCTTCCAACTAACGCTGCCTACTGACGGAGAGAGCCTATGGTGAGGATTGGTTACATCTTTGTCGCTTTGCTAGCTGTTCCGGCGCCAGGCGGCGCGCAGATCGTCTTCGACGACAGTCCACCTGCAGCTACGCCCGCCAAGAGCGCCAATGTGAAGGCGGATGACTCAGTGGTCGTCTGCAAGACGCAGGACGAGCTCGGCTCGCGGGTCAACCGGCACAAGGTCTGTCTGACCAAGGGCCAGTGGCGGCAATATGAAGCGGATGACAAAGAAAAGGTGCAGCGTATCCAGGAGAGCGCCGGCACCCGTCCATCGGGCTGATCGGCCTCTGCGCTCTCGCTGAGGGAGTTTCGCAACGATGAAGTTGGCCTATGTTGTGGCAGCTGGGATTCTCGCTCCCGCGCCACTCTCCGCGCAAATCGTCTTCGATGACGGCCCCGAGCCCGCAGCGCCTGCTACAAAGGGTTCAACCGCTAAGAGCGACGTCGATAAGGTCGTTTGCCGAATGCAGGATGAGATCGGCAGCCGACTTCGCGCGCACAAAGTGTGCATGACGGTGGGTCAGTGGCGCGACAATGAACTGGGCTACAAGGAGCATCTGCAAGAAATGCAGGATCTCGCTCCCTCGCGTCCGTCCGGATAAGCGGCGCCCAGTCAGTCGAGCAGGATTCCAAGCTTCCTTTCGTAATTGCGCCAGCGTCCGCTGGATCGCGCGTGAAGCGGCTGGCGCACCTGCCAGACGCTCGCCGTTTTGACAGGCGCGCTCGTCCGATGAAAGTCGAGGAGGCCGTCTTCCCACCCCAGCCCGAGGAAGCCGAGAAGCCCTTCGAGCATCGGCTCCGGTTCCCGGACCAGCTCATCATAGTCCAGATCGACGATGTCGCCCGGATAGAGCGACTTCCAATGCTCAATCAGCCGCAAATGCTCGCCGTACCAGTGCGCGGAATCTTCGAGGTCGAGCGCGTAGGGCATCGCCGGATCCAGATGCAGGAAAAAGAGAGACAGCAGGTTGTCGAGACGATTGCGGCGCGTGTGCACAATCTTCGCGGAGGGAAAGATCGTCTTGATGAGCCCGACGTGGAGGAAATTCTCTGGTCTCTTGTCGGTGACGACGCGGTGCTCGTCGGGGCGGGAGGCCAGTCCTCGAAGATAGACATCCCGCCAGACTGCGACGGTTTCCGGGCCTGCCTTGCCAACGGACTCGGGGTAAGTGGGGATGCTCGCCGAGAGCTGGGGGATAAGGTCGAGTTCCCCGCCAGCCGTGACATGGCTGTGCGCCGCCAGGATCTGCTCGACCAACGTCGAGCCGGAGCGGAACATGCCGCAGATGAATATCGGGGAAGGAGCTCCGTCGGCTGGAACAGGACTGTCGAATGCCGCGATCACCCGATCGACGAAGCGGCTCGCCGCTTCGCGGTCATAGCGCGCGCCGCTCGCCTCGCGGCTTGCGGCGTTCGCCTGTCGAGCGACCTCAAAGGCCTCATCGTAGCGGCCAGCGGCGTCGAGAACCCCTGCGAGGGCGAAGCCCAAATCCGCTCTTTCCGCCGACGAAACGGCGGATGCCCGAATCGCTTCGCGAAGCCGCTCGGCAAGGGCCTCGTCGAGCTGCGCCTCGTGCGAAACACCCGCCAGTCGAGCGAGCGCAAGGCGGTTGCCGGATTCGACAGCCAAGGCTCGGCCATAAACCTCGCGGGCAGCTTCGCGGTCGCCAATGTCCTCGCACAAATTGCCGAGGTTGAGCAGCGCCGGAACATAATCGGGTTTCTTCTCGAGCGCGGCCTCGAGTTGGCGCACGGCATCCTGCGGCCGGTGCAGATGATCCGAATAAATGACGGCCCGGTTGAGGTACACTTCCTCCGCACCTGCGACATTGCGGTCGAGCGCTTGCTGGTACGAAGCGAGCGCACCTTCGAACTGACGCGCCTGCCGCTGAAGCCAGCCGAGATTGTACCAGCTGTCGGGGAGGTCCGGATTCACCGCGAGCAGGCGCTCGTATGCGGCGATCGCCTCGTCGATACGTCCAGCACGCCGCAGCAGCGATGCAGTGCTGAGCAGGTCCTGCCAGTCAACCGTCATAGGCCGTCATTGCGAGGAGCGAGGCGCCGACGCAATCCGCCTATTCAGCGGCCTCGCGAACCTCTTCGCCGGCGAGCGTCAGGACCAGCTGCCCGTCGCCCTCGTCGACCCGGACCGTCGTCCCGTCCGGAATCTCGCCCGACAGGATCTTGTCGGCGAGCGGGTCCTGAAGATATTTCTGCACCGCGCGCTTGAGCGGACGCGCACCGTAGACCGGGTCGTAGCCGACACGCCCGAGCCACGCCCGCGCAGCGTCGGTCAGGTCGAGGCGTATCTTGCGGTCCTCGAGCAGCTTCTGAAGCCGCGCGACCTGGATGTCGACGATCGGGCCCATGTGCCCCGCGCTCAGGCGGTGGAAGAGGATGATCTCATCGAGCCGGTTGAGGAACTCCGGCCGGAAGTGCGCGCGGACGACTTCCATCACCTGCGGCTCGACCTTCTCGACGGCCTCGTCCTCGCCCAGCCCAGCAAGATATTGCGAGCCGAGGTTGGAGGTCAGGATGATGATCGTATTGGTGAAGTCGACCGTGCGGCCTTGGCCGTCCGTAAGCCGACCGTCGTCGAGAACCTGCAGCAGTAGGTTGAACACGTCGCCGTGGGCCTTCTCGACCTCGTCGAACAGCACAACCTGGTAGGGCCGCCGCCGAACGGCTTCGGTCAGCACTCCGCCCTCCTCGTATCCAACATAGCCGGGAGGAGCGCCGATCAGGCGGGCAACCGCGTGCTTCTCCATGAACTCGCTCATGTCGATGCGAACCATGGCGCTCCCATCGTCGAACAGGAATTCGGCAAGCGCCTTGGTCAGCTCGGTCTTGCCGACCCCGGTGGGGCCGAGGAACAGGAACGAGCCGAGCGGGCGGTTCGGGTCCTGAAGGCCGGCGCGGGCACGTCGGACGGCGGCAGAGACTGCCTTCACGGCATCCTCCTGGCCGATGACCCGGGCGCCGATCGCCTGCTCCATCTGGAGCAGCTTCTCGCGCTCGCCCTCCATCATCCGCTCCACGGGAATGCCCGTCCAGCGGCTGACGACAGCGGCGATATCCTGGTCGGTGACTTCCTCGCGAAGCATCGCGCCCTTGGCCGCGGCCTGAGCGTCGTTGAGCTGCTTCTCGAGCTCGGGAATGCGTCCGTATTGGAGCTCACCCGCCCTCGCCAGGTCGCCGCCGCGCTGCGCCTGCTCGAGCTCAAGCCTCGCCGCATCAAGCTGCTCTTTGAGCTTGGCCTCGGCGGAGATCTTTTCCTTTTCCGCTTGCCAGCGCTGGGTCAGCTCCGCCGACTGCTGCTCGAGATTGGCAAGCTCGTCTTCCAGCTTCGCCAGCCGGTCCTTCGACGCCTTGTCCTGTTCCTTCTTCAGCGCCTCGCGCTCGATCTTGAGCTGGATGATGCGCCGGTCGAGGTTCTCGATCTCCTCCGGCTTGGATTTCGACCTCCATCCGGATCCGGCTCGCGGCCTCGTCCATCAGGTCGATCGCTTTGTCGGGAAGGAAGCGGTCGGTGATGTAGCGGTTGCCGAGCGTCGCCGCTGCAACGATCGCAGCGTCGGTGATCCTGACGCCGTGGTGGAGCTCGTACTTCTCCTTGAGGCCGCGCAGGATCGAGATCGTATCGGGCACCGTCGGTTCGCCGACGAACACCGGCTGGAAGCGCCGCTCGAGCGCCGCATCCTTCTCGATATATTTGCGATATTCGTCGAGCGTCGTCGCTCCGATGCAGTGAAGCTCACCGCGGCTCAGCGCTGGTTTCAGGAGGTTGCCGGCGTCCATCGCGCCCTCGGCCTTCCCGGCGCCGACGATGGTGTGAATCTCGTCGATGAAGAGGATGATGTCGCCTTCGGCCTGGCGGACCTCGTCGAGTACGCCCTTCAGCCGTTCCTCGAACTCGCCCCGATATTTCGCACCTGCGATGAGCGCGCCCATGTCGAGCGACAGAAGGCGCTTGTCCTTGATGCCGTCAGGGACATCGCCATTGGTGATCCGGAGCGCGAGGCCTTCGGCGATGGCGGTCTTGCCGACGCCCGGCTCACCGATCAGCACCGGATTGTTCTTCGTCCTGCGGGCAAGCACCTGGATCGTGCGGCGGATTTCCTCGTCACGGCCGATGACCGGGTCGAGCTTCCCCTCGCGCGCCGCCTCGGTGAGGTCGCGCGCATATTTCTTCAGCGCGTCATAGCGGTCTTCCGCGCCCTGTGTGTCCGCGGTGCGGCCGCCGCGCAGATTCTCGATGGCGGCATTCAGATTCTGCGGCGTGAGGCCCGCCTTGGCGAGGGCGTTGCCGACGTCGGTGTTCTTCGCGAGCGCCATCGCGAGCAGGATGCGCTCGACTGTGACGTAGCTGTCACCGGACTTCTTTGCGACTTGCTCGGCCTGGTCGAGGATCCGGATCGTGTCGCCGTCCATGCCCGGCGCCTGAGTCGCGCCGCTGCCGGTAACGGCCGGAATCTTTGCCACGAGCGCGTCCGCTTCGCGCTGGGCGGTCTTGGCGTCACCGCCCGCAGCGCCGATCAGCCCCGCGGCCATCCCTTGCTCGTCGTCGAGCAGCGCCTTCAGCAGGTGCGCGGGCGCGATCCGCTGCTGATGCTCCCGAACGGCGATTGTCTGGGCCGCCTGAAGGAAGCCGCGCGCACGGTCGGTGAGCTTTTCAAAATCCATCTGAGACCCCTCTTTGCTTCACCGCCGATATGGTGTTGCGCATTGGCAACACAACCCTCAAGCGAATGCTTGTCGGCGGACAAATGGAGGACGTTAGCAGCTTAGTGCGGCTGCCCCGACGTTGGGCCCTGCGGCGCTGCTGTCGACGCTGCAATAGGCGCAGCCGCGGCGGGAGCCGGCGGAGCCTGGGCCGGAGCCGCCGGAGCGGGAGCCAGAGGATCAGTCGGAGCCGGTGCGGGCGCCTGCGGCAAGGGTTGGCCGACGCTTGCGATATCCTCCGGGTGCACGATCGGCGGGCATTCCGCCGCAACCGCGGGGTCCATGTTCCAGCGCCGGAACTTGGTGCTGTCGACGTGGAATCTCATGAAAGCATAGAAGCCAAGACCGGCATTATAGGCGGCACCATGCTCGCTGTGGATCCCGCACAGCCTGCGCATCAAGGTGACACGGTCGATCGACGTCAGCGGCACCATGTCGATCGCGGAATCGAGCTTGTGCGCGCTTTCGGGCGCACCGCCCGCGCATTTGTTGAGCTGCGGGTTGCGATAGACGGACACCGCCTCGACCGGCCCCACCGCCGGAATCACGTAATCGCGCACGTAGCGGAGCGTTTCGACCATGTGGGGCCACTCGTCGGAAGGCGGGACTTCGAACGGTTGTTGTCCGCACTCCTGCCACGACGTCGCGGTCCGCAGCAGCGTCCAGGTCGGAAGGATCCCGCCGACCTGGTTGGCGGCGAGATAATCGTTGAACCCCTTCACCTGGCCCGCGCGCCAGGGGGCGGCGAGATACCAGGAGCGATAGCCAGGCTCGTCCTGCCCGGCGGTGATGTACGGTCCGACCGGGTTCCACACCGCCGCAGTCGCGGCCGGCTGCGGAGCGGGTGGCGCGGCGACCGGCGCGGGCTGCGCGGTCGCGGACGCGCCGATCAGCAGCAGTGGCAAAGCGAGCAACTTCATGAATGGAATCATACTCCTATGCCGCGCCTTGAAAAGCGCTGAAGGGTGGGCCACGTCGCATGAATGAATCAGCCCATCGAAGTCGATCTTCCGCACAAGCTCGGCAAGGACGAGGCGCGTCGCCGCATCGCCAACAATGTCCATAAGCTCCAGGAGCATATTCCGGGTGGAGCGCAGGTGCAGTCGGGATGGTCCGGCGACCAGCTCAATCTCGACGTCGCGGCGATGGGCCAGTCGGTGACTGCCCAGATCGACGTGCTCGAGGACAAGGTCCGCCTGAAGGTCCTACTTCCGCCGATGCTCGGCATGTTCTCGGGGATGATCCAGGCCGCGCTTCAGAAGAAAGGCAACGTCCTGCTCGAGGATCACAGCCGCTAAGACTTTCGCCAACGCGGGAGGGTTGGGGTGAGGGCCTGTCTTCGTTATGCCTGCTCTCCAAACAGGGAGGCGGCATGCGACACTTCGCCATTGTCGGTTCGGGCCCAGCGGGCTTTTACACCGCCGAGGCCCTCGAGAAGGCTTACGGCGACCGAGCTCGCATCGACATCCTCGACCGCTATCCCGTTCCCTACGGGCTGATCCGCTTCGGCGTCGCTCCCGATCATCAGTCGCTGAAGGCCGTCTCCAAGCGCTACGACAAGGTCGCGGAGAGCGCCGGTGTCGACTTCATCGGCAATGTCACCGTCGGCCGCGACGTCTCCGTCGCCGAGCTGCTTGATCTCTATGACGGGGTCGTCCTCGCCACCGGCGCTCCCCACGATCGCATGCTCGGCATTCCCGGCGAAAAACTTCCCGGAGTCGTCGGGTCCGCGGAGTTCGTCGGCTGGTACAACGGCCATCCCGAATTCGCCGAACTCGATCCCTTTCTTCAAGACACGCACGCAGCCGTCGTCGGTAACGGCAATGTCGCGCTCGATTGCGCGCGAATCCTCGCCAAAACCCGCCACGAATTCGAGGGGTCGGACATCGTCGGCCACGCGCTTGACGCGCTCGACGGCTCAGCGATCCGGACCATCACCCTCCTCGGCCGCCGCGGTCCGCATCAGATCGCCATGACACCGAAGGAACTCGGCGAGCTGGGGCACCTCGAAGCCGCGGTGCCGATTGTCGACACGGCCGATTTCCCGCCGCTCGAAGCCGACGAGCAGCTCGATCCCGGGCTGCGCAAATCCGTGACCCTGCTTCGGGGCTTTGCCGACCTTCCGCGGGACAAGCCGAAGAAGATGGTCTTCGACTTCTTCGCCAAGCCGCTGCGGATTGAAGGGGATGGCAAAGCCGAGCGGCTGATCGTCGAGCGCACCGAGCTCGACGAGAGAGGCTCGGCGCGCGGCACCGGCGAGACCTATGAAGTGGCCGCATCGCTGGTGATCACGGCGATCGGCTATTCGACCTCGCCGATCGCCGAAGTACCCTTCGAGGGCGGAAAGTTCGTCAACCAGGGCGGGCGCATCTCCGACCGGCTGTACGCGGTCGGCTGGGCCCGCCGCGGACCGACCGGAACGATCGGCACGAACCGGCCCGACGGTTACGAGGTCGGCGATCAGATCACCGCGGAAATCGCGGCCGGCACTTCCGAGAACCGCGAAGGCTCTGCCGGCCTCAAGAGGCTGCTCGAAAGTCGCGGCGTCATGCCAACCGATTATGACGACTGGCGCAAAATCGAGGAAACCGAGGTCGGCCGCGCGCGCCCGGGAAGCCCGCGCGAAAAATTCGTCCGGCATCAGGATTGGCTGCAAGTCCTCGGCCGCTGATTGCCGGGTTGCGCTCCGCAGAACCCGCCTCTATCTAGCCGCGGCCTTGGCTCCCGTAGCGACCTCATGTCGCGGCAAAGCGGGTTCCGGTCGGGGAGTAGCTCAGCCTGGTAGAGCACTGTCTTCGGGAGGCAGGGGCCGGAGGTTCGAATCCTCTCTCCCCGACCACTATCTTTCGCTCTCAAATCTGAGGGTTAGCTCCGCCTACGCAACGTAGGCGGAATGGGGCGTGGAGATAGGCGATAACCGGGTGGACACGTGAGGCGTCCGGTGGCCCGCGACGCTCGGGACAGGCGTTTGGGGCTAAACACGCCCGAGCTGGCAACCATCAGGGGCCATAAGAACGTCAGGATGCTCTTACGGTACACGTTCGTCCAAGCGATTTGGACAGGAAGCTTGCACATCTCCTGCTTGAACATCGATGACTATCGTTATGACCATGATGACCATCACGACGATGATGAAGGTCGATGACCATGGTGATGATAAGAAGCAGCGATACGGGCTTATTGGCCCAACTGCTCCCAGAGTTGGCCCCGATTGATTTCGTTCAATGAACGAATGATGGGTTCGCGCCAGCCTTGGCGGCCCTTCGCCGCGGCGCCGACCAGAGTGTCATGAAAGTCAAACGGGTCGTATGATTCGAGAGCTTCGATGAGCGCGTCCGCCTGCGCCAAATCCTTTCGTCGTTTCGCCCTGCTTCCGACGTCTCGTTTCTGGGCCAGGATTAGCTTGTGAACTGCGAAGCGGGCAGGCTGAGGAATGTTGATTGGAACGCCAGAGCCCCACAGCGCCACTGTCGGAACTGGGTCGGCGATAAGCCAGTCCATGTACTGGAGTGGCGCAGCTCCCGCGTCGAGCTCGTTCATCGGCATTGGATTAACGTCGGTTCGACTACGAGTAGGGGTTATTAGGTCCAAGAGAAATCCATCCGCGGTTCGGAAGCGCGATGGCGGCTCGTTCGGACGAATGTGCAAAACTGGCGCGAAGGTTGGGTCTCCGCGCTTTATTATTGTTTCGAGCCGTTCGGGCGGCTCGGCCCTGAGCGCAAGATTGGCTGTTGCGAGATCTAGGTCTCCTGTCATCAGCGTTGGCTCTGGCAGCTTCCGACCGACCAGTGGTTCGCTCATCATATATGCGGTTGTTCCGACGAGAACGGCCCCATTCTTGAATAGACCAGCGTGGGAAATGGCGTCCAGCGTCGCCCCTATGGTGCGATGTGGCGCTGCAAAGCCCGAGCGCCGCAATAGCCCAACCAAGCGCCGCCGCTCACGAGCCTGTTCCATACCGCGTTTAAGTTCGGCTACCTGGGTCTCGGCCTCTTCCTCTCCGACCTTCCCGATGAAGGTGTCGATGCGGCCGACTCCGACGGGCATCTTCGCGTAATAATACTCAATACCGTCACGCTCTCGCGTGTAGACCGTACCTGCGGGACCGGCCGTTTCGACTTGTTGAACTAGCTCGGCAAAAAGCGTTTGTTCGGTGGGGGTGAGTTTTTCCCTTGCCATGTACAGACATTTTCGCTGTTTTTGTCTGTACAGTCAATGTACAGACATTTTCGCTGTTTTTGTCTGTACAATGCGCCCGTTACCGCGAGAAACGATTGCGCGCGCGCACACATTTCGACTTTAAAGGCATGCGGCCGCCCGGCCGCCATCAACCGAGCCCGCGAGCGCCGCCAGGTTCCTCCAACAACAGCAGCCCACCGGCTTTAGCGGGTTTTTTGAACGACCGACGGTGCCGATCAGTGGGATTGCTAGGTTGCAGAAACGGGCCAAATCGCAATTACCCATGCTAGTCTGGGAGGCAGGGGCCGGAGGTTCGAACCCTCTCTCCCCGGCCAACATTTTGGGCCCTCACCGCTGACCGCGACTAACGTGCGTCAGTGACCAGTCCGTTAACCCTAATTCCTTAGTTTCTCCGCATGGCTTGTGCCGTTCGACGCCTGCGTATCCGCGGCGCGCTGCCTCTTGGCTGCACGCTCGCCGCGCTGTGCCCCAGTCATGCGACCGCGTCGGACCTTCGATTATTCACGCCAGATACGCTGGAGCTTAGCGGCGACGTCCGTCTCGTTGCGGTCGACGGCGAGAAGAGCTGGCTCGACGACGGCTTCGGCAAGCTGCGCTATGGCAGCGACGGGGATCTCAAGGCCCGCCCGCGGGTCGGCAATGCCGACGTCGTATGGAAGCCGCAGTTCACCTGGTCACTGGCCGCCACGATCGTGGGCGAGCTGCAGGGCGGGGAGCGCACGCAGGCAGGCCTCAGCCAGGCCTATCTGAGCTTCCGCCCGATGCGCAGAAGCAGCGGCACGTCCTTCTCGGCACGCGCCGGACTGATGTGGCCGCCCGTCAGCCTCGAGCACGAGGGCGCCGACTGGCATGTCGCGGATTCGATCACTCCGTCGGCGATCAACACGTGGATCGGCGAGGAAGTCCGCCCGGTCGCCGCCGAAGGCACGTTCGGCGCGGACCTCGGCTCGAGCAAGCTGCGCGCGACCGCTGCCGTACTCGCCGCTAACGACACATCGGGGACCTTGCTGACATTCCGAGGGTGGGCGCTTCACGACCGAACGACACTTGCCTTCAACCGCTGGCCGCTTCCGCCACTCGACGGCGAGATAGCGGAGATCCAGGCGCCTTTTACGCATCCATTGATCGACCTTCACAGCGGCTTCGCCCATCGGCCGGGCTATTATGTGAAGCTCGCCTGGGCGCTTCCAATTCCGGTTCGCGTCGAGCTGTTCCGTTACGACAATCTCGCAAAGCCGAAGGACATGAACCAGGACCTCGAATGGGGCTGGCGGACGAAGTTCAACAATCTGGGCCTCGTCGCGGACCTCGGCGATGGCGCCCAGCTCAAGGCGCAGGCGCTTCAGGGCCGAACCCACATGGGCTTTGCAATGAATGGCGCTCGCTGGGTCGACAACCGCTTCCGCAGCGCATTCGTGCTCCTGACGCGCCCTTTGGGTGTTTTCGCAATCACCGCTCGGGCCGACGCCTTCGACACCCGCAACAGCGGCAGCCTCGTCGACGACGATTATGACGAAACCGGCTGGTCCGCGATGCTCGCAGGCAAGCGCGAATGGAAGGATTTCACCGGCCTCATCGAGCTGCTCCACGTGTCGAGCCGCCGGGAGGATCGGGAAGATTTCGGTCTCGCTCCCCGGCAGGGCCAGACCCAGCTCCAGGCCGAGTTGCGAATTCACTGGTAACCATTTCGAGCGCCGGGAAGTTTACCGTTCATGGCTTAACCTCGCACAATGGTGCGTGGACTTTTCGCTTTCGTGGCGGGGCTTGCCCTGACCGCGCCGCTCGGCGCTGCGACTGTGAGCGTGCGCGTCGTGGACCCTGGGGGACACCCGGTGCGCGACGCTGTCGTGACGCTCTACCCGTCCGCCGGAGCGAGGGCGCCGAGGGCCGGCGGACACTTCGTAGTCTCGCAGCAGAACCTTCAGTTCCATCCGTTTCTGACCATCATTCCGGTCGGCGCAGACGTCTCTTTCCCCAACTTCGATAACACCAAACACCACGTCTATTCCTTCTCGCCGGCCAAGAGGTTCGAGCTGAAGCTGTTCGCGAAGGACCAGTCGCGCACGGTCCATTTCGACAAGCCGGGCGTGGTCGCGCTCGGCTGCAACATCCACGACCAGATGAGCGCGTTCATCGTCGTCACCGACAGTGTCTGGACCGCACGCACAAACGCGCAAGGGATGGTCGCCTTCAACGACGCACCGAACGCGCCCGGGCGCATAATTGTCTGGCATCCCTATCTGCGGGCGCCGGGCGGCGTGGTGCAGCAGACCATCGCGCCGGGTCAGCGGGTGACCCTCTCGGTCCGCCTGCGCGCGCCGCCGCCGGCGATGTCGATGGATTATTGATCGATGCGTCCGTTCCGATCCCTGAGCACCCGCCTGACAGTGCAGTTCGCGCTGCTCTTCGCGGCGGCGATGCTCGCGGTCTCGGCGGCGCTCTCGACCTTCATCTCCGGCGCCGCTTCGCGCGAAGTCGAAGGCCAGCTCCAATCCTCGGGCGCGGTCTACGATCGCCTGTGGCAGCAGCGCGCCCATGAGCTTCAGAACGCGGCGCAGCTGTTGGCGCGCGACTTCGGCTTCCGGGCCGCAGTCGCAACCGGTGACGAGGCGACGATGCAGTCCGCCCTCGGCAATGCGGCCGCTCGGCTCAAGGTCCGGAGTGCCTTCATCGTCACCGCCGATGGGAAGGTCACCGCCATCGATCGAACCGTTCCCGCGGCGCAGACGGAAGGTCTGTGGGATGCTCTCGACAGCGGCCGACTGACCGGCGTCTCTGTCCTCGCCGGACGCCCGCGCCAGCTCGTCGCCGCGCCGATCATGGCGCCGACTCTCATCGGCTGGGTGGTATTCGCCGCCGATCTTGATGCGCGGGAGATGCGCGGGCTCGAGCGGCTCTCCGCAATCCCGCTGCATGCCGCGGTCCTTGCTGAGAGCAATCGACGCTGGTCGGAAGCGGCGGGAAGCATGTCGGCGCTGAACGGCCAATCGGCATCACTCGCCGAGGCTCACGTGCGAAGCGGAGGTGCATTCGAAATGAAAGTCGCGGGCGAGAAGTCGATCGTTCTCGCGAAGCCGCTCCCGACCTTCTCGGATGGAGAGCAGGCAATCCTGCTGCTCGCTTATCCCAAGGCGCAGGCGCTCGCCGATGCGCACAAACTCCAGCTCGCGCTTGCGGTCATGACCTTGCTCGGCCTTCTCCTGATGTCCTTCGGAACCTGGCGCGCCGCTGGCCGGATCACCCAGCCACTGGCCCAACTCGACGAAGCGGCAGGACGCCTCGCGAGCGGCGAACATGTTCAGGTCCGGGTTCGCGGAACCGACGAGTTGGCCCGGCTCGCGGACAGCTTCAACGAAATGGTCGGCAAGATCGCCGAGCGCGAGCAGCGCATCACCCAGCTGGCATTCAATGACGTGCTCACGGGCTTGCCGAACC
Organism: uncultured Alphaproteobacteria bacterium; assembly: GCA_963831485.1. Classification (GTDB taxonomy): domain Bacteria; phylum Pseudomonadota; class Alphaproteobacteria; order Sphingomonadales; family Sphingomonadaceae; genus Sphingomicrobium. The sequence continues at coordinate 34,636 of CAWHQE010000011.1, read as the reverse complement.
GGACCATGTTCCAGCAGCAACTCGAGCAGCTGTTCTGCGCCTGCGATGCCAACGGCAGCCTGTTCGCACTTCACTGCCTCGACCTCGACCAGTTCAAGGTCATCAACGACACGCTCGGCCATCCCGCGGGCGACGCTTTGCTGGTGGAAGCAGCGCTTCGCCTGCGTCATGCCGCGCGCGGCCATTTCGTGGGCCGGCTGGGAGGCGACGAATTCGTGGTCCTCCAGAGCGTCGGCGACGATCGCGCCGCGATCGACCGCCTTGGACGCGAGATCTTGACCGCGATCGCCCAGCCCCTGACCATCGACGGCAACGAACTGGTTCCGTCGACGAGCATCGGGATTGCTATCGCTCCGGACGACGGCCGCGCCGGCGAGACGCTGCTGAGGAACGCAGACCTTGCTCTCTATCGCGCCAAGGAGGCCGGCCGCGGCACCTATGCCTTCTTCGAAGAGAGCCTCAACCAGCGCGCACAGGAGCGCCGCCGGCTCGAATCCGATCTGCGCCTCGCCCTCGAGCGCGGCGAGCTCGAGCTTCACTATCAGCCCCTGTTCGACCTCGAGCAGAACCGCATCTGTTCGTTCGAGGCGCTGCTTCGCTGGAATCACCCGAAGCGTGGGCTCATCTCGCCGGTTGAATTCATACCCATCGCCGAAGACACCGGCCTCATCGTTCCGATCGGGGCGTGGGTCGTCCGCGAGGCTTGCAACCAGGCCGCGCAATGGCCGGAGCCGGTGCGCGTGGCCGTGAACGTCTCGCCCGTGCAGTTCCACCGTGGAGCGCTCCACGAAACGATCCTTCGAGCGCTTGCGACCAGCGGCCTGGCACCCGACCGGTTGGAGGTCGAGATCACTGAGAGCGTCTTCCTCGAAGGAAGTGAAACCACCCTCAAGCTGCTCCACGCCCTGCGGGGCCTCGGCGTGCGCATTGCGCTCGACGATTTCGGCACCGGCTATTCCTCGCTCAGCTATCTGCAGAGCTTCCCTTTCGACAAATTGAAAATCGACCGGAGCTTCATCCACAACCTGCTGACCCGCGAAGGCGCGAGCGCGATCGTCCGTGCCATCACCGAGCTTGCACACGCGCTCAACATCGAGACGACGGCGGAAGGCGTTGAGGAGACCGCCCAGCTGATGGAGCTTCGTGCGCACGGCTGCTCCTCCGTCCAGGGCTTCCTGTTCGCAGAACCGATGACGGCATCCGACGTCGACCAGCTTTTCCTCGATCAGGGCAGCGCAATCCAGAACGTGGCCTGAGCCATTCAGGCGAGCGCCGAACGATCCACTTCGTCGATGCGCGTGCAGCCGGTCAGCGCCATCGCGACGCGCATCTCGGCCTCAATGAGCTTGAGCACGTGCCCCACGCCAGCCCCTCCGGCAGCGGCGAGGGCATAAGCCCACGCCCGCCCTAGAAGAACAAAGTCGGCGCCGAGCGCCAGCATCCTGACCACATCCAGGCCTGAGCGGACGCCGCCGTCGACGATGACCGGAAGCCGTCCGCCGATGGCATCCACGACAGGCGGCAGCGCCCGCGCGGTAGAAAGGACGCCGTCGAGCTGGCGTCCGCCATGGTTGGAGACGACGATGGCGTCGGCGCCATTCGCCGCCGATTCACGAGCGTCATCCGGATCGAGAATCCCCTTGATGACCAGCGGGCCCTTCCACTGCGCGCGAACCCACTCCACGTCCTTCCAGCTCACGGACGCGTCGAAGTTCGCGTGGATCCACGCCTGGAAATCGGCGAGCGGCGCGCGACTTCCAACGATCGGCTCGAGGTTGCCGAAGCTGTGCGGACGGCCGTGGATGCCGACATCCCAGAGCCAGCGCGGACGCGCCAGTAATTCCATCATCCGCCGCGCCCCTCCGCCTGCCGCGCGCGCATCGCGGTAGCGCGATCCGGGTACCGCCAGGTCGACGGTGACGACGAGAGCAGGAGCACCGACCTCCTTTGCCGTCTCGATCATCTGGGCGACGAAGGCGCGGTCCTTCACGAAATAAAGCTGGTACCACGGCACATGGCCGCAAGCGGCGACTTCGCGAAGCGAGCAGCCGCTAACCGTGGACAGGATCTGAGGCACATTCGCCGCCGCTGCAGCATGAGCAGCTTGAACCTCGCCGCGGCGCGCGTAGAGCCCGGCGAGGCCGACTGGCCCGAGGCCGACGGGCATCGACCACTGCTTGCCGAAGAGTAAGGTGCTGAGGTCGATGGCCGAAACGTCGCGGAGCACACGCTGCCTAAGCGCGATTGTGCGCAGGTCCTCGACGTTCCTGCGAAGCGTCTCTTCGTCGTACGAGCCGCCGTCGACATATTCGAAGAGAAAGTAAGGGATGCGCGCCTTCGCCAGAGCGCGATAGTCGGTGACATTGGCTGCGCGCCTGCTCAAGCTGATCGCCGGACCGAGTTCACTCCTTGGGTTTGCCCGCGGTCACCGTCGCTTGCAACAGCCGCCGCCAGCGCTTCGAGCGCCTTCACATGCCGCCGGAACGCAGTGCGGCCGGCCGAGGTCAGGCTAGCCCACGTGCGCTGGCGCCCGTCCGAGGCGACCTTCCGAAGGGCGACGTAGCCGGCGTCGGCCATCGCCGAGAGATGCTTCGACATCACGGAATCGCTGGCGCCGGTGATCTTACGAAGAAGTGCGAACTCGGCATCCTGCGCCTGCGCAAGGACAGCTGCGATCTGCAGGCGGGCAGGGGGATGGAGAACGGGGTCGAAGCCCGTCGGGACTTCCATGATCAGGCCGTCAGCTCGCGCACGAACACGCGCTGCCACTTCACGCTTCCCAGCGTCGCCAGCACGAAAGCCATCACGCCAAGGCCAAGAGGAATCATCTGATCGTGACGATCGAGTCCGTAATAGACGCTGATCGCATAGAGCGAGAGTATTGCTCCCAGAATTGTCAGTGCGACAGCGCGCGTCTTCCCGCGCCGGTAGCCGTTTATGAACATCCCCATCCGCCTCCGATCGGACTGAATGATGACCGGGATGCAGCAGAGGATGAGGACGAGGATTCCCGTCCGCACCGGGAATTCGAATGCCGGGCTGGCGACGAGGCCGCCCATCAGGAGTCCGAACAGCGCATGTCGCCAGGGCGGGCACTGAACGGCTTTCGCAAGCTGTGCTTCCGCCTGGCGCTTAGCGTCCAGAGCGGACAGAGCCTCCATCGTTTCCATGTTGACGACCTTTCACTTTCCAATATGGAAAGCGATTAGCCGTGACTTTCCAACTTGGCAAGTGAAAACTTTCCGATGTGGAAAGCGACTAAGTCGCGAAGGCGGGATCCAGTCGATACGCCTTGCGCTTCAGTGCCGGCCAGGCCAGCAGGTTCGCTGCCAGCGCGACGCCGACCTGGCCCTGTTGCGCGGTGATCTCGGGCGAGCCCTGCGGCGGGTTGTTGATGTTGTCGGCGGCGGAGAGCGCCATCACTTGCGCCTGGCATGCGCGCTCAAGGAAATAGAGCCGCACGAAGCATTCGCCGACATTCTTTCCCACCGCGAGCGTACCGTGGTTGCGAAGAATCATCGCATTTTTGTCGCCGAGGTCGGCGACCAGCCGCTCGCGCTCATCGAGATCGACGGCAACGCCTTCATAATCGTGGAAGGCAACGTCGCCGCGGACCAACATCGCGGTCTGCGTCAGGGGAAGCAGCCCCTCGTTGTGCGCGGATACGGCCTGGCCCGCCGGGGTGTGCAGGTGCATCACCGCATGCGCGTCGTCGCGCGCCATGTGGATCGCCGAATGGATGGTGAAGCCGGCCGGGTTGGTGATGAACGGTGTCGGATCGACCGGATTGCCCTCAACGTCGACCTTGACCAGCGAGGAGGCCGTAACCTCCTCGAACATCAGATTGTACGGGTTGAGGAGGAAGTGGTGCTCCGGCCCCGGGATTCGCGCGGACAAATGCGTGAAGATGAGATCGTCCCAGCCGTAATAGGCGACCATCCGATATGCAGCGGCGAGATCCACGCGGATCGCCCATTCCTCGTCGCTGACTTTGCCCTCGAGGGAGGGGATCTCGACTCGATCCAACGGCTTCAGGTCGCCCATTCCGCGGTTGATCGAATTGACCCGATTCATGCGGGAACCTCCTGACGGTCCGGATGCGCAGCTGCGAACGCGTCCAGCCTGTTCGCATTCTCTTCCGCGCGCAGCAAGGTGGGGAAATCCTCGATCGGAACGTTGAATCGCCGCGCATTGTAGAGCTGCGGCACGAGGCAGACGTCCGCAGCGGTCACCATGTCGCCGAAGAGGAACTTACCGGCCTTCGGCGCGGCCATCGCTTCAAGGGCCGTGAAACCCTCCCGGATCCAGTGTGCATACCAGCCGTCGACTTCCTCCTGCGACCGGCCAAGCTCGTTCTTCAGATATTTGAGCACCCGCAAATTGTTGAGCGGGTGGATGTCGCAGGCGACGATCATCGACAAAGCGGCGACGTGGGCGCGCTCCGGCGCCATCGCGGGGATCAGCGGCGGCGTCGGGAAGCGCGTGTCGAGATAAGTCACGATCGCCATGCTCTGCGTGAGCCGATGACCGTCGATCTCGAGCATCGGCACGAGCCCTTGCGGGTTGAGACCGCGATATTCGTCGGCCCTCTGCTCGGATTCGAGCAGGTTCACAGGGCGCTTCTCATAGTCGACGCCCTTGAGGTTTAAGGCGATCCGCACTCGGTAGCAGGCGGACGAGCGGTAATAATCGTAGAGGATGATCTGGCGCATGGCCGACTGCTTACCTCCCCGAAACGAACGGCGCCACGACTTCCGGAGGGACCCTGATGGGCCGGCTAAGCGATTTGTCGATAATGGCCCACTGTGTCCGCGAGCGCACACAAACTTTACCGTCCGGACCGGTGAACTCCATCAGCCGGTCGAAGCGCGCCCCCTTCGGCGTATCGCCAACCCAGGTCCGAGCCCTGATCACGTCACCTTGGTGAGCCGCGCGAAGGTAATCGATCTCATGCCGGACCACGACCCAATAATAAGCGTCCTTGTCCTCAGGCCGAGCAACCGCGTTCCAATGCGCGACCGCCACCTGCTGAATCCACTGCACCCACACAGCATTGTTGACGTGCCCGAGCTCGTCGATGTGCTCGGGCCCCGCGGTCAGCGTCGCTTCGAATACGGGTTTCACTGGCTCTCGGTCAAAATGAAGGCGTAGGTCTCCGCCACCTCGTGGAGCTTGTCCCAGCGCCCCGACTTGCCGCCATGCCCGGCGCCCATGTTGATCTTAAGCATCAGCAAATTCTGGTCGGTCTTCGTGGCCCGAAGCTTCGCTGCCCACTTCGCCGGCTCCCAATAGGTGACGCGCGGATCGGTGAGGCCGCCGGTGATCAGCATCGGCGGATAATCTTGGCGCTTCACCTGATCATAGGGCGAGTAGCTGCGGATAAGCTCGAACGCCTTCTCGTCGGTGATCGGATTGCCCCACTCCGGCCATTCGCCGGGCGTCAGCGGCAACGTATCGTCGAGCATGGTATTGAGCACGTCGACGAAGGGCACGTCCGCCACCGCCGCGCTCCATAGCTCGGGGGCCGAATTGACGACGGCGCCCATCAGCTCGCCGCCGGCCGATCCGCCGTTGATGGCGATCCGTCCGGCCCTCGTGAACTTCGCCTCGACGAGCCCCTTCGCAACGTCGACGAAGTCGTTGAACGTGTTCGTTCGTTTGGTCAGCTTCCCGTCGAGGAACCACTTGTAGCCGAGGTCGTCGCCGCCCCGGATATGCGCGATCGCGCAGGCCCAGCCACGGTCGAGCAGGCTGATCCGGTTCGAGTTGAACGCAGGCGGGATCGCAATCCCGTAGGCGCCGTACGCATAGAGGAAGAGCTTGCCCTCGCCATTCTTCTCAAAGCCGCGCTTGTAGACGACCGAGACCGGCACCTTCGCCCCGTCGCGCGCCTCAACCGTCAGCCGCTCGATCGCATATTGCGACGCGTCATAGCCGCTCGGGATCTCCTGGACCTTGAGCACCTCGAGCTCGCCGCTCCCAGGATGATAGTCGTAGGTCGTCATCGGCGTGACCATCGAGGTATAGCCGACCCGGTATGCCTCCGGCGCGAATTCCGGATTGCCCGCGAAGAAGGCGCTGTAGCTCGCCTCGTCGAACGGAATGCGTGTCTCCTTACCCGCATAGGTCCGCAGCACCAGCTGATCGAGCCCGTCGACGCGGCTGCTGATCGCGAGATGATCGCGGTACGAAGTGATTCCCGTCAGATAGACCCGGTCCGACCCCGCAATCGCCGTCCGCCACTCTTCCGGATTGGCAATATCCGCCTCGGCGAGCCGGAAGTTCACATGGTCGTCGTTGGTGTGGATCCACAGTTTCCCGTGAGCCGCATCGACATGATATTCGCGGTTCTCCTTCCGCCGCGAGATCAGCGTCAGCGGCTGCGATGGATCGTCGGCCGATACGAACCGCACCTCGCTCGTCGCATTGTCGCCGGTCGAAACGATGATCAGGCTCCGGTCGTGCGACTTGCCGACGCCGACCGAGAAGCCGAGCTCCTCGGTCTCCTCATAGAGCGTGACATCCTCATCGGCCGCCGAGCCCAGCCGATGATAGCGCGCCCGGTAGCTGCGCCAGTTGTCGTTTACCTCGGTAAAGACGATCCCGGCGCTGTCGCTGCTCCATACCGGTTGCCCGATTCCGACCGTCGTCACCGTCTCGGTGTCTTTGCCGGTGGCAAGGTCGCGGATTCGGAGCTGGAAGCGCTCCGACCCGTCATAATCGGCCAGCGTCGCGAGCAGCTTCCCGTCCGGGCTGACCTCGACCGCGCCCAGGCGGAAATAATGCCCGCCATGCGCTTCGGCCGGCTCGTCGAAGATCAGCTCGTCCTCGCCGCCGCCGACCGGCCTGCGGTACCAGCTCCGATATTGTGCGCCCGGCTTGAACGCCCACCAGTAGAGAAAATCGCCGTCGCGGATCGGGACCGAGCTATCGTCCTCCTTGATCCGGCCCTTCATCTCCTCGAACAGTTGTTCGACCAGCTCCTTGTGCTTCCCCGCCCAGTGCTCGAAATAAGCGTTCTCCTCATGGAGGTAGGCGAGCACGTCGGGGTCATCGACCTCCGGATATTTGGGATCGCGAAGCCAGTGCCACGGATCCTCGATGGTGACGCCATGGCGTTCGTAGCTGTAGGGGCGCTGTTCGGCGGCCGGCGGGGCGGGAAGCTCGGAGGACTTGTTCATCGCTAGACCTCAACCAAGATGAGCACCGTGCGTCCAGTCCAAAAGCGCGCTAGAGGAGTCGCCCATGTCTACCTACGCTGACCGCCTCAAGGCCCTTCGCGAACAACTCAAGGCCGAGAAGCTCGACGGTTTCGTTGTCCCGCTCACCGACGAGCATATGAGCGAATATGTCGGAAGCTATGCCCAGCGCCTCGCCTGGCTGACCGGCTTCCAGGGTTCCGCTGGCTCCGCGGTGGTCCTCCCCGAGCAGGCGGCGATCTTCGTCGACGGCCGCTACACGCTGCAGGTCCGCCAGCAGGTCTCTGCGACTGAGTGGAGCTACCAGTCGGTTCCGGAAACGAGCACGACGCAGTGGCTCGAGGAACATGCGCCCGAGGGCGCGCGCATCGGCTACGACCCGTGGCTGCACACGCGCGACTGGGTGAAGAAGGCGAAGGAAGCGCTCGCCACGCGCGGTGCCGAGCTCGTCCCGGTCGAGCAGAAATCCGATCGACGAAATCTGGAAGGACCGGCCCGAAGCCGTCGAAGGCGCACCTCGTCGTCCAGCCGGACCAATATGCCGGCAAGTCGGCCGCGGAGAAGCGGACCGAGGTCGGCGACTGGCTCGTCAAGCACCATGCCGATGCTGCCGTACTGTCCGCACTCGACTCGATCGCCTGGGCGTTCAACATCCGCGGCGCGGACGTCTACCCATACGCCGGTCGCGCTGGCTTATGCGCTGGTCCATGCCGACGGCACCGCCGACCTGTTCGTCGCCAGCGAGAAGATCGGCCCGGAGGTGCGGCAGCATCTCGGCAACGGCGTCCGGCTGCACGAGCGTTCCGAATTCGAAAGCGCGCTATCGCGAGCTCAAGGGCAAGACGGTCGTCGTCGATCCCGAGCGCGCGGTCGCGGCGATTTTCGAAGCGCTCGAAAAGGCCGACGCGAAAATCCTGCCGCTGCGCGATCCGACGATCCTTCCCAAGGCGATCAAGAACCCGGCCGAAATCGCCGGCCAGAAAGCCGCGCAGACCCGCGATGGGACGGCGATCGCTCGCTTCCTCCACTGGATCGACGACGAGGCGCCGAAGGGCGACGTCGACGAGCTGATCGCGTCCGACAAGTTCGAAGCCATGCGCCGCGAGAGCTGCCGAGCTTCGCGATCTCTCGTTCGACAGCATCTCGGGCGCGGGCCCGAACGGCGCGATCGTCCATTACAAGTCGAGCGAGAAGACCAACCGCAAGCTCGAGAAGGGCACGCTCTACCTGATCGATTCGGGCGGCCAGTATTTCGACGGCACGACCGACATCACCCGGACCGTGCCGATCGGCGAGCCGACCGACGAGATGCGCGACCGCTTCACCCGCGTGCTCAAGGGCCACATCGCGATCGCGACGGCGGTCTTCCCGAAGGGCACGCGCGGAAGCCAGCTCGACAGCTTCGCTCGCCGGCCGCTGTGGGAAGCGGGCCTCGATTACGCCCACGGCACCGGCCACGGCGTCGGTAGCTTCCTTGCGGTCCATGAAGGGCCTCAGCGGATCTCTCCGGTCGGAAGCTCCCAGCCCGGCGGCGACGAGCCGCTCCAGGCCGGCATGATCATCTCGAACGAGCCCGGCTATTACAAAACGGGCGAATACGGCATCCGCATCGAGAACCTCGTGCTGGTCGTCCCCCGCGAGATCGAAGGCGCGGAGAAGGAGATGCTGGGCTTCGAAACGCTGACGTTCGCGCCCATCGACCGGCGGCTGATCGACGTCCAGATGCTGGATCCCGAGGAGATCATCTGGCTCAACTGCTATCACGCCCATGTGCTGGCGAAGATCTGCTCCGACGCTGTCGGGGGCCGATCTCGATTGGCTTCAGCAGGCGTGCGCGCCGATTGAATAGCCTGGAATGCCGGACTTGATCCGGAATCCATGAACAACAGCGGCCAACCTTGTTTTCGCAGCCGTGTTCACTTAATGTTCTCCATCCGACTCGGAGGAGAACAGGCATGATCGGCTATGTGACGCTCGGTACGAACGATCGCGAAAAGTCGGCGAAATTCTATGACGCACTGTGCGGTGAGTTCGGTGTCGGCCGAATGATGGAAAATGAGCAGTTCATTGCATGGGGCAAACCCGACGGGGGTGCCGGGATCGGCCTCACCAGGCCGTTTGACGGAAATGCGGCGAGCGTCGGCAACGGCGTGATGGTTGCGCTCCAGGCGAAGGACAAGGACCAGGTGCAGCGGCTCTACGACCTCGCGCTGGCCAATGGCGGGACCGATGAAGGGGCACCGGGCCTCGCGGCGAAGGCTTTTATGCCGGCTATTTCCGCGATCCCGACGGCAACAACTGAACGCGTTCGTGATGGGCGCCGAGTGACCCAGGGCAAGTCCCTTTACGACTTTCCCATCCACCTCGGACTTGGCGCCAGGGCAGTCTCGGAGCCGCAGTTCACCGGTTTGGACTGGTACGACGGCTATGATGAGCGTCACCGTGACGACCTCGACGAGGGCCGGCTCGTCAGCCTGTTCCGGTTCGAGGAGAGCTGGACGCAGCTGGGAAATGCATCCCGAGGGCGAGGAAGTCGTCTGCTGCCTGCAGGGCCATATGTCCCTGCACCAGGAACTGGCCGACGGGTCGATGCAATCCTTCGAGCTGGGGCCGGGCGACTATGCGATCAACCCGCGCGGGACCTGGCACACTGCGGACGCAATAGAGCCTGTGGTTGCGATGTTCATCACGGTGGGAAAGGGGACGACTAACAGGCCGCGCTAGCTGCCCAGTCCGGAAAAATCCGGATTGCGACGTGGCCGCAAAGAGATTTTAATCGTGACGCGTCAGGAGGTTGCGTCATGCTTACTGTCGAACGGGTCCGCGAAAAGCTGGTCGTCGGGCTGATTGCGATCTTTGTCGGCTTGGCCGTTTACACCGCACTCGGCCTCGCCTGGTCTTTCAAGGTCGCCGTCGAGACGCCCCAGAAGCTCTGGCACCACCGCTAGATTTTCGCATTGCTACAGCTTCACGCGCAATTAATTGCGCGTTTAACATGTTGCCGCTAAAGCATAATCACGGAGTTCGAATCGTGATCACCGCACTGCAATTAGTCCTCGCTATCGGAATCCTTGGCGCAGTCGTCTGGGTAGGCGACGCCGTTGCGGGCGGCATCGAGGCGGCGCTGGGCGAGAAGCCCATCAGGGATCGCGACGCATCGAACTAGCCTTTGCGCTGGTCTTTATTGTCTTCTGCACCGATTTCCCGCGACTGGGCTTTGCGACGCCTGAGGTTCTCCCGAAGCGCCGCTGCGAGCCGCTCTTGGTGCTCCTTGTCTTTGCCCGTCATATGAGCCACATGGCCGGCGCGCTGCGTGTCCGCAAGGCGGGTTGACGGGCGTGGGGGCGGTCTCCATAGGCGCGCCTCTCTCGGACAAAGTGCTGCCGTAGCTCAGTGGTAGAGCGCATCCTTGGTAAGGCTGAGGTCGTGAGTTCAATCCTCACCGGCAGCACCATTTATTTTCAATGGCTTAGGCGCGTTCTCCATAGACAGCACTGCTCCACCATTCGCGCTGGATAATCACGCGGTAAGCACCAGACTGTGAATCCGCCCGCTCGCATATCACCGCCGACCACCTAGGACGTGCTTCTTCTCCGCCGCCCCTGTTTCGCCTCTGGGCGTTCACGCCCCAAAATACACCAAGTTCAAGGGCCGCTTACCGGAGCGGAGGCGGCTAACTCGCGAGCCGAAGCCAGCGATATCGGGGAGCTGGATCGAAAAGGCGGAAAGCCGGAAGCCGACGAAGCGCGGACTCCACAAGAAAAGTTCCACGTGTGGAGTCGCATAACACGTTGGGTCGGGGGGACGTAGTCTATAAACGATGAACGCCCCAGAAGGGCATCAACATTCGCTCACAGATGATGTCGCGGTGGTAGGGATGCGGCCATGTGCTATTGGGCAGCGGCAAAACACGGAGCCAAACGCGTGGATACCTTCGCAAATATACTCGCGAACACACAGCAAAGCCGAGATGAAGCATTAGAGATGCTGGCTCGCGTGAATGCGGGAACCGCCGAGTTCGGCGAAGGCATGTCGCGGGAGCGGGCTCTCGATCTGCTCAATGGGAGCATCTTCGACTTCAACACTATCATCAAGCGCCTGGGCCGCAACTGATTGCGGCGCCTATTTCGGCTCCATTCGTATGTGGTACTTTGCGAGCGAGGGGTAATTGCTCATGCTCGCGCTTTTTCTCGCGTTACAGCGTGCCACTACCAATTTTCATCCGGACTACATCGGGCGGCTTTGCTGCACGACAACACGCCGCCGCTGATGCAAGCAATGACCTTGGCGCGGGTGCAACAATCGAACACCGATTGGGGCGCGATTTTTTCAGCGGATACACGACCGTCACGTTCAAAAGAAAATGGGTGCGATGCTCGCGGCAGGCGATTGCGCGGGCGCCGAGAGATATGTGCATCAGACGGGAGGGCTTCACTGGCCGAGCAGGTCCGAGCTTATTGCGCCGACGCCGCGCCAACGTCACAGCTCACTGAGACCCCTGAGGCGGCGTCATAGCCACGGCAAGGCCCGCAGCTGCTCCCAACAATGTCCGCGGAAAAACCGCGCCCGGCCAATCCGGGGGACTGGCGAGCATGGTAATCGCGCGTTAGCGCGCAAGCATGCGCTTCTTCTCCGACAACGCCGCACCCGCGCACCCCAAGGTTCTGGAAGCCATTGCGGCGGCGAACCGCCTCGACACGGCTTACGACGGCGACGAATGGAGCCAGCGCCTCGACGATGCCTTCTCGGACCTCTTTGGCACCGAAGTCAGCGCATTCTGGGTGACTACAGGTACAGCTGCGAACTGCCTCGCGCTCGCCGCCCTCTGCCCGCCCTACAGGGCGATCCTCTGCCACCGCGACGCCCATATCGAGGTCGACGAAGCGGGCGGGCCGGGCTTCTTCACTGGAGGCGCGAAGCTCGATCCTGCTCGACGGCGAGGGGGCAAAGGTCACGCCCGAGACAATCGCGGATGCCTGCGACGCCATCCGCGGCGACGTGCACCAGGTCCAGCCCGCGGCGATTTCGATTACCAACGCGACCGAATACGGCCTCGTCTACCGGGCGAGTGAAGTGGCTGCGATCGGTGCGCTGGCGAAGGAGCGCGGCCTCGCCCTCCACATGGACGGCGCACGGCTGGCCAATGCCTTGGTGTCCTCCGGCGACAGCATCGCCGACATGAGCTGGCGCGCCGGCGTCGACGCCTTGTCGTTCGGCTTCGTCAAGAACGGCGGGCTCAACGCTGAATGCATGATCCTGTTTAGGACCGAGCTTGCCGACGAGATCGCGGTCCGACGCAAGCGTGCCGGCCATCTGCTCTCGAAGGGTCGCTATCTAGCAGCTCAATTGCTGGCGATGCTCGACGGCGATCTCTGGCTCGAGAACGCACGTGCTGCAAACGAGGCAGCGCAGGGTCTCGCCAAGGCGGCGCCGGGCCGCCTCGTTTATCGGGTCGAGGCGAACGAGCTGTTCCTCAGGGTTTCGGCAGAGGAAGCGACACGGCTGCGCGGTCTCGGACTTCGACTTCTACGACTGGGGCCCTGGCGAGATCCGACTGGTCACGAGCTGGGACCAGCGGGGAGAGGCGCTCGATCGTCTCGCGTCCGCGATCGCGGCCTTGTGAGTGACAGGATAAGTCGGGCTTATCGACCTCATCGCGCTGTTCATTGGCGGCAATGCTGAGGAGTATCCTACCAGGCAATGGTGAAACCTCGCTGCGAACTGGGGGAAAATGAGTTGAGCGCGGCGCCCGGCGCACGCGCGGTCGTCCTTCCATTCATCGTCTTCACCGCGATCTGGGGATCGACCTGGATCGTGATCCGCGGACAGTTGGGCATCGTCCCGCCGCAATGGTCGGTCACCTACCGTTTCGTCATCGCGGCAATCGCGATGGCCGCGCTGGCAGCCTGGAAAGGCGAAAGCCTGCAGCTCGAGAGGAGGGGCCTGCTCGCCGCAATCTTCCTTGGCTTCACCCAATTCTGCATCAATTTTGATGCTGTCTATCTGGCCGAGCGGCACATCACCTCGGGCGTCGTCGCGACGGTGTTCGCGCTTCTGCTCATACCAAGCAGCCTGCTCTCCTGGGCCTTCCTCGGACACCGGCCGACGAGCGCGGTTCGTCTGGAGTTCGCTCGTCGCGGTCACGGGGATCATTCTCTTGTTCGTGCATGAGCTGCGTGCGCACGCAGCGAGCGCGCGCCAGGTGGTAGCCGGGATTGGCCTCACCTTCGTCGGAATGCTTGGAGCCTCGACCGCCAACGTGATGCAGGCGCGGCCTGAGTTCCGCCGCTTTCCGTTGTTCTCGCTGCTCGCCTGGTCGATGGCCGCGGGCGCGGTCATCGATGGGCTCATCGCCTTCGCCATGACGGGACCGCCGGTGCTCGACGCAGGCCCCTCTACTGGGCGGGTCTCCTCTATCTCGCGCTCGCTGCCTCGGTCCTGACCTTCAGCCTCTACTATCCCGTTATTCGCAAGATCGGACCGGCCAAGACCGCTTATTCGAGCGTCATCGTGCCCATCATCGCCATGGGCTTCTCGACCTGGCTCGAACATTACCGCTGGACTTCGCTCGCGGTTGCCGGCGCCATCCTCGCCCTTGGCGGCATGGCGGGCGCGCTCAGCCGCAGCCGGACGCGTATCTCGGCTCCAGACGCCGCGTGATGCGTTTGAGGCGCTCATGCCCTCGAGCGTGATCCGCCGCTTTGCTTATTGTCCCGACAGCGACAACTTATGGGTCGAGTTCACGACCGGCCGCCGCTACGTCTATTCCGACGTGCCGCGCGAGGTCGCCGATACGTTCCGCTCGCGCTTTCGCGAAAGGCGTCTATTTCAACACCCGCATCCGCGATCGCTATCCGCATCGCGAGGTAAGCCACGAGCCCATCAACAGCCAGGCAACGCATTCTTAAAGCTGCGGCGCGACAATCGGCGCATGATCCCGATGCGCAACAGCACGATCTTCAAGAGCCGCTGGATGGCGCTCGCTGTGGGCGGCCGGGATCATCTGGTTCGCCTATGATTTCGCGGACTCGCAGCCGCAGGACACGAATGCGTCGGCCAATGCCGAGCAGGCGACCGACGGGAGCAGGCTCACCGGTCACGACTGATGACGAGAAGAAGCTCGCCGCGGAGCTGAACAGCTTCTAGGCAGCTTCACTCCATTCGATCCGCTCGATGTGCCAGCGCCGCTGCGCCTCGGTCGATCCGGGCACGTCGTTCACTCGCCGCAGGATGACATTGCCCGCGGTGGACGGCTTCCCGCTCTCGTCTTGCCGTAGAAGACGACCGGCACGGTGATGTAGATCGAGCCGGCGGCACCTTCCATGTCGCCTAGGCTTGCCGATCTGCAAGTGGACCTCGGAATAGGTCTGAGCTGCGCCGTCGTCTGGCCGCCGCGGCCGCATCGCCCCACAGCTTCTCGGCCTCGGCGAAGCGGCCCTGCTCGATCAGCGCTCCATAATGCTGCACGACCTGTCCGGCGGCTTCGGCGCTCTTCGGATCGATCGGTCCCTTAGGTTCGGCAAAGGCTCGGTCATCGGGAAGCCGCCGGCGTTCCGGCGGTGCGGCAGCGGCGGTATCTCTTGACGGCCGGCGGGGCGCTTGGCGCAGGAACCGCCGGCTCGCTCAGCATTGTTGGTTGGCGCTTGCGGCTGCTGCTGCGGCCCGCACGAGGCGAGCGCAACGAGCATTGCGAAGCGTCACAATGTTGGATTTCATCGACTTACCTCTTTGCCGGAACCGCCTCCGCGACGGTTCGTTCGTTTCGCCAACATAACAGGCTAAACAGGGAGAGTTTCCATGGCCGATGACACGACACGGAACGCGAACATACGACCGTGGTCGAAACCGGCGGCGGCGGCGGCGGCGGCGTGCTCGCAGTCGTTTTGCTGATCATTGTCGTGCTGGTGCTCCTGTACATTTTCCGGGCCAGCTCGGCCTTGGCGGTCACGCGACCAACATCAACGTTCCCAACAAGATCGACGTGAACGTCAATCACAGCTGAGGCGAAGCATGAGCGCGGGCGGGTAGCGAGTCCCCGTCCGGGCGCGGGCGCGGTTCCAACGGGCCGCGCCCGTTTGTTTTTGACGGCTGACGCAGTAACCGGCGCGCATGACGAGCGGCTACATGACCGGTTTCGGCGGCCATTTCCAAAGCGAGGCGGTCGACGGCGCCCTGCCGAAGGGCCGCAACTCGCCGCAGCGGCCAGCCTACGGGCTCTACGCCGAGCAGCTGTCGGGCACGGCGTTCACCACGCCGCGGCACGAGAATCGCCGCTCCTGGCTCTACCGGATGCGGCCGACCGCCGATCATCGACCGTTCGCGCGCTATGAGGGTGCACCGCTGTTCGCGCCCGGAACGGTGCAGGAGCCGCTGGCCCCGAACCGGCTGCGCTGGGACCCGCCGAAAGACCTTCCCGAGGGCAAGGATTTCGTCGACGGAATGGTGACCATGCTCGCCAACCGCGACCCCGCCGACCTCGAGGGCGTCGCAGTCCATCTCTATCGCGCATCGAGGAGCATGGAGCGGCCGGGTCTTCGTCGATGCCGACGGCGAGCTGCTGATCATTCCGCAGCAGGGCGCGCTCCGCCTCGTCACCGAGCTCGGCCGGCTGGACGTCGCGCCGGGCAGGATCGCCGCTCGTCCCGCGCGGGGTGAAGTTCCGGGTCGAGGTCGACGGCGAAGCGCGCGGCTATGTCGCCGAGAACCACGGCGCTCCGTTCCGTCTTCCCGAGCTCGGCCCGATCGGCACCAACGGCCTTGCCAACGCCCGCGACTTCGAAACGCCGGTCGCCTGGTTCGAGGACAAGGACGAGCCGACCGAAGTCATCCAGAAATCGCTCGGCTCCTTGTGGACCACGACGCTCGACCATTCGCCGCTCGATGTGGTCGCCTGGCACGGCAATTACGCGCCGTGGCGCTACGAGCTGTCACGCTTCAACGCGATCGGAACGGTCAGCTTCGATCACCCCGACCCTTCGATCTTCACGGTGCTGACGAGCCCGAGCAACGTGCCGGGCCGCGCCAACGCCGACTTCGTGATCTTCCCGCCGCGCTGGATGGTGCCGAGGATACCTTCCGCCCGCCCTGGTTCCACCGCAACGTGATGAGCGAGGCGATGGGCCTCATCCAGGGCGCCTACGACGCCAAGGCGGAAGGCTTCCAGCCCGGCGGCCTGTCGCTTCACAATCTGATGAGCGGTCACGGCCCCGATGTCGAAAGCTGGCGCAAGGCGAGCGAGGCGGAGCTGAAACCGGTAAGATCGAGGGGACGATGGCCTTCATGGTCGAGACCTGCTGGCCGTACCGGCCGACGGCCTACGCGCTGAAACACGCGCAGCACGATTATGACGAGGCCTGGGCCGGCTTTCCGAAGGCGAAGCTGCCGTGAGCGTCGCGACCAACGAACACCGCACTCGACAGCTGGGTCGAGACGGCCGCGGGCAGCGACTTCCCGATCCAGAACTTGCCGCTCGGAATATTCTCGGTCGGAGAGCGGCGCCGCCACGCCTGCGTCGCGATCGGCGATTACGTGCTCGACCTCACGGGCATCGCCGATTTGCTCGACGAGGATTGGCGCGAGGACCTGTCGCAGCCAGTCCTCAACGCCTGGCTGGCGCGCGGTCTGAATGCCCAGCGGCAGCTGCGCGAGCGCCTGACCGAGCTTTTGTCGGACGAGCGGTACCGCGACGACGTCGAGCCGGAGTTGGTCGGCCAGACCGAAGTGCGGATGCACCTGCCCTGCGTCGTCGGCGACTACACCGATTTCTACGTCGGCATTCACCACGCGACCAACGTCGGCAAGCAGTTCCGCCCCGACAATCCGCTGCTTCCAAACTACAAATATGTGCCGATCGGTTATCACGGCCGGGCAAGCTCGGTGCGCGTGTCGGGCGAGCCGGTCATCCGGCCGGACGGGCAGCGCAAGGCCCCGGACGCCGATGCTCCCGAATACGGGCCGAGCCGGCGCCTCGACTACGAGCTCGAGCTCGGAATCTGGATCGGCGAGGGCAACGACCTCGGCTCGCCGATCCCGATTGGCGAGGCGGGCGAGCACATCGCCGGCTATTGCCTGCTCAACGACTGGTCGGCGCGTGACCTGCAGGCGTGGGAGTACCAGCCGCTCGGGCCCTTCCTGGCGAAGAACTTCCTCACGAGCGTCAGCGCCTGGATCATCAGTCCCCAGGCGCTCGCACCGTTCCGCAAGGCCATGCCCCAGCGCCCGGCCGGCGACCCACAGCCGCTTGCCCTATCTCGACGATGCCGCCGACCGCGAGACCGGCGGCCTCGCAATCCAGCTCGAAGCCACGCTGACGACGGAGCAGATGCGGCGCCAGGGCCTTGCTCCCCATATCTTGTCGCGAGGGTCTGCGGACGCGGCAATGTATTGGAGCACGGCGCAGATCGTCGCTCACCACACATCGAACGGATGCAATCTCCAGCCCGGCGACCTGATCGGCACGGGCACGCTCTCGACGGACAGCGACGGCGGCCTTGGTTCGCTCCTGGAAATCAGCCGCGGCGGCAAGCAACCTATCCAGCTCGCCAGCGGCGAAGCGCGCAGCTTCCTGGAAGACGGCGACGAGATCACGCTCCGCGCCTGGTGCGAAGGAGATGGGCCAGTTCGCATCGGCTTCGGCGAATGCGTCGGCCGGGTTGGCGCAGCCGGCTAGAGCAGCCCCAGGTTCTCGCCCATGAGCCGGGTCATTGCGTAAAGACGATCGAGTTTGGGCGTCGGTATGCCAAGCCGCGCAGCAATCTCCCGCGGTGCTCCGAGCAGCGCTTCGAGTTCGATCGGACGCCCGGCCTCGACATCCTGGAGCATCGATGACTTGAAGGCGCCGAGGCGCGCGGTCACGGCCATGCGATCCTCGGCAGTCTCCTCGATCGGGCAGTCGATCGCGGCTCCGACAGCCGCGAGCTCGTCCATTGCCTCGGCCATCAGTGCGCGGATCGCTTCATCGTCGTGAAGCTTGTCGGCTGTTGACCGGGTCAGCGCGGATAATGGGTTGAGGGTCGCGTTTCCCCACAATTTGTACCAAATTTCCCGGCGAATATTCGTCGGACGCATCGCAACGGATTCCCGAGTTTTCGAACAACGTGCACAGTTTTTCGATCCGCTCGCTCGCGCCTCCATCCGGCTCGCCGAGGATCAGCCGGTCGGCTTGCTTCACGATCACATGATTGGGTGCGCTTCGATAGCAGCTGGCGTGAACGACGCTGCCGGCGACCTGCTCGATCGGGAGCACGTCGGCAATGCGACCTCGGGATCCACCGACCACAATGGATCGTCCGATGAACCACCAGGGAACGCCGTTCAGCATCGGAACGATCTGCGTCTCCGGTCCGATCAGTCCTTCGAGGCCAGGAGCAATCTGAGGCAGGGTCGGCGCTTTCACTGCGAGCACGACCACGTCGTGCACACCGAAGCTGGAAGGTTCGGTCGCGGTCGCTACTGCAACGCAGCGTGTGTCGCCGCGGTCCGTGATCAGTAGGCCCTCGGAATCGATCGCCTGCAGCGTGTCTCCGCGCGCAACGACCGACACGTCATTTCCTGCGAGCGCCAGCCTCGCGGCGATCCAGCCGCCGATAGCGCCGGCTCCGACAACGCAAATGTTCATGGCCGCTTGGATGGGCTACAAACTGTCTCCTGGGCAAGGGGTCGAGATGCTGTTCCGTCAACTGTTCGAGCCGCAATCGTCGGCTTACACCTATCTCATCGGCTGCGAGCAGAGCGCAGATGCCGTCCTGATCGACCCGGTGCTCGAGACAGTAGATCGGGACCTGCAGCTGTTGAGCGAGCTCGGACTGGCGCTCAAGTACACGATCGAAACGCACCTTCACGCCGACCACGTCACCGGGGCATCGCATTTGCGCAAACACACGGGTTGTCGATGTGCAGCGCCCGAAAAGAGCGGGGCCGCCCATGTCGACGTGCCGGTGAGGGAAGGGGAGCCAATCCGGATTGGCGGGCTCGAGCTACAGCCGCTTTATACCCCTGGCCACACCGACGATCATTTCAGTTATTTCTTGGACAGCGGCGGCGCCGCGCGCGTCTTCACCGGAGATGCTCTGCTGATCGATGGATGCGGACGGACCGACTTCCAGAACGGCGACGCTGCAACGCTCTATCGATCGGTGCATGGGAAGCTGTTCAGTCTGCCCGCCGAGACGCTCGTCTATCCAGGACACGACTATCAGCAGCGGCACGTCAGCAGCATCGGCCAGGAACGCGACCGCAATCCGCGCCTCGGCGGGGGCAGGAGCCTCGACGAATTCGTCGCGATCATGGGAGGCCTGAACCTCCCACGGCCGAAGAAAATGGATATCGCGGTACCGGCCAACCGCGAATGTGGGCAGGCCCACTGATTTGACCCATGTGTCGGTGCGTGGCACCGGCGCGGCGATGGTCGATGATCCCCCGTCGCAACGCGAGCCGCAGAGGAGCTGGGGCGGGCGCTTCGAAACGAAGCCAGCCGAACTGATGACCCGCATCAATGCGTCGATCGGCTTCGACAAGAAGCTGTGGCGCGAAGACATTGCGGCATCGAAGGCGCACGCGTCGATGCTTCGTGACCAGGGAATTATCGGCGAGGGCGACGCCGCGGCGATCCTTGAGGGCCTCGATATCATCGCCGCGGAATATGAGCGTGACGGCGTTCCCGAGCACGCCGAACTCGAAGACATTCACATGACTGTCGAGCACCGCCTCGGCGATCTGATCGGGCCGGCTGCGGGCCGACTTCATACCGCGCGGTCGCGAAATGATCAGGTGGCAACTGACTTCCGGCTCTGGGTGCGCAGCGCGTGCGACGAGGCGGTGGACGCGATCCGCAACCTCCAGCGCGTGCTGGTCTCTCGGGCGGAAGAACATGCAGAGAGCGTGATGCCTGGTTTTACGCATCTACAGGTCGCGCAGCCGGTGACGCTCGGCCATCACCTGATGGCTTATTACGAGATGTTTCGCCGGGACGTCTCGCGGTTCGTGGACGCGCGCGCTCGAATGAACGAAAGCCCGCTCGGCTCGGCGGCGCTGGCGGGCACGGGGTTCCCGATCGATCGTGAACGGACGGCTGACGCGCTCGGCTTCGGAGGAGCGACTTCCAACAGCCTCGATAGCGTTTCCGACCGGGATTTCGCCTTGGATTACCTCTTCGCGGCGACGCAGTGCGGACTGCATCTTTCCCGGTTGGCGGAAGAACTGATTATCTGGGCGACAAGCGCCTTCGGTTTCGTGAAACTGTCCGACGACTTCTCAACCGGCTCATCGATCATGCCGCAGAAGCGCAATCCGGACGCTGCCGAGCTGGTGCGCGGACACAGTGGCCGGCTGATCGGGGCTCTTACTTCCCTGATGGTGACGATGAAGGGTCTGCCGCTGGCTTATTCCAAGGACATGCAGGACGACAAAGAGCCTGTCTTCGAGGCGCGGGACTTGCTGACGCTGTCACTCGAGGCCATCGCCGGAATGATAGAGACGGTCGAGTTCGTGCCTGAGAGAATGCGCAGCGCGGCAGCGCAGGGTTTCTCGACCGCGACCGACCTTGCCGACTGGCTGGTGCGCGAGATCGACGTGCCTTTCCGCGAGGCCCACCACACCACGGGGCGCGCCGTGAAAGCGGCGGAGGAACGCGGTTGCGGTCTCGCCGACCTGTCGCTCGAGGCACTCAAGGCAATCGACGAGCGCATCGACGAGCGAGTGTTCGACGTGCTCAGCGTCGATGCCTCGGTGCGCAGCCGGACAAGCTATGGCGGCACGGCGCCGGAGCGAGTTCGCGAGCAGATTGCCGCGGCCAAGGAACAGCTAGGCCTTTAGCCGGCGGTCCCGCTGCGCGATCGTGCGCAGCCTTAGCGCATTCAGGCGGATGAAGCCCGCGGCGTCGCGATGATCGTAGCTCCCGCTGCCCTCCTCAAAGGTCACGAGGTCCTGGTCATAGAGCGACTGCTCGCTCTCGCGGCCGACCACGCTCGCATTGCCCTTGTAGAGCTTCATCGTCACTCGGCCGGTCACATGCTCCTGGCTCTTGTCGATCGCCGCCTGGAGCATCTCGCGCTCAGGCGCGAACCAGAAGCCGTTATAGATCAAGCTGGCGTAACGCGGCATCAACTCGTCCTTCAGATGCATTGCGCCGCCGTCGAGGGTGATGCTTTCGATGCCTCGATGGGCAGCAAGCAGGATCGTTCCTCCAGGCGTCTCGTAGACGCCGCGCGACTTCATTCCGACGAAGCGATTCTCGACCAGGTCGAGGCGGCCGATGCCGTTGTCGTGGCCGAGCTGGTTGAGCTTGGTCAGTAATGCGGCCGGCGAAAGCCGTTCGCCATCGATCGCGACCGGGTCTCCAGTTTCAAAGTCGACCGTGATGATCGTCGGCTTGTCCGGAGCTTCCTCCGGCGAGATCGTGCGCTGGTGGACATATTCGGGTGCGTCCGCTGCCGGATCCTCCAGCACCTTCCCCTCGGACGAAGAGTGCAGGAGGTTGGCGTCGATCGAGAACGGTGCTTCGCCGCGTTTGTCCTTGGCGATTGGGATCTGGTGCTTTTCGGCGAAGTCGAGCAGCGCCTCGCGGCTCGCGAACTCCCATTCGCGCCATGGGAGCGATGACCTTGATGTCGGGCTCGAGTGCGTAATAGCCGAGCTCGAAACGGACCTGGTCGTTGCCCTTGCCGGTCGCCCCATGACAGACCGCATCCGCACCGACAGAGCGCGCGATCTCGATCTGCCGCTTGGCGATCAACGGGCGGGCGATCGAGGTCCCGAGCAGATAATCACCCTCATATTGGGTGTTCGCGCGGAACATCGGGAAAACGAAGTCGCGGACGAATTCCTCGCGCAGATCCTCGATGAAGATATTCTCTGGCCGGACGCCGAGCATCTCCGCCTTGCGGCGCGCCGGCTCGACTTCATCGCCCTGGCCAAGGTCAGCCGTGAAGGTCACGACCTCCGCGTCATATTCGGTCTGCAGCCACTTAAGGATGATCGACGTGTCGAGCCCGCCCGAATAAGCGAGCACCACCTTCATTTTCTTCTTTGTCATCGGTCCATTCTTAAGTTCACTAGGTTCAAATTCACGCGAGGAGGCGCCGGATCCGGCCGCGATTTCCTCAGGCCGCGGTCGCTGGGTCCGGGAGCCTGACAGCCGAATCCCCATTTTGCCAGCGCGCTGAATCGGGTGATTTGCCGAGAAGCCACAGCATCGCACCGCGGGCGGTGTGCATCCGGTTCTCGGCCTGGCGCCAGATGGCAGAGCGCGGTCCATCGATTACGGGAGCGGTCACTTCCTCGCCGCGCCGCGCGGGCAGGCAGTGCATGAACCAGGCGTTAGGTGCGCGCGCCATCAGGGCCTCGTCGACCTGATAGGGCTGGAACGCGGCGCGCCGCTCGTCGCTGTCCTCGCCGCCCATCGATACCCAGACGTCGGTGTAAATGATGTCCGCGCCCTCCACGGCTTCTTCGGGATCGGCGATCGAGATTTCCAGGCCATGACCGGGCGGGCTGGCGATGACGAACTCAACGCCGGCGAGCGCGCAGGCCTCGGCGAGCGAGCGCGAGACATTGTTCCCCTCGCCGATGAATGCGACCCGCGCGCCTTCGAGGCGGCCGAGCAGCTGCTTGATCGTGAGCAGGTCGGCGAGCGCCTGGAGCGGATGGTCCGTGGCCGACAGCATGTTGAGGACGGGAGCGACGTTCACCGCGGCCATCTGCTCGAGCAGTGTGTGGTCGAACACCCGTGCGGCAATGATCGCGTGGTAGCAGGCGAGGGTGTTCGTTATGTCGGCAATGCTCTCGCGGCTGCCGATACCAAGCTCGGCAGGCTGAAGATAGACGGGATGGCCGCCGAGCTGTGCGGCCGCGAGCTCCATTGAGTTGCGGGTGCGCGAGCTCGGCTTTTCGAAATAGAGCGCGACGCCCCTGTCCTGCAGCACGCGAGAGGCGGGCTGCTCGGACAGAGTGAGGATCGCTTCGAGGTCAGCCGCGGTAAGATCGCGGATTGAAAGAAGATGCTTCACCAGCTCTTCTCCCGCTTGATCATGGTGCCCACGCCATGATCGGTAAGGAGCTCGATCAGGAGCGAATGATTGCACCCGTCCATCGATGATGTGGGCGAAGCCAACGCCCTGGTCGACGGCATCGGCGCAGGCCCTGAGCTTCGGGATCATTCCCTTGCCAACGCTCTCGTGCGAGATCCGTTCGCGAAGCTCGGCCGATGTGAGCCGGGGAATGAGGCTGTTCTCGTTGCTTCGCATCCTCGAGCAGGCCGGGAACAGCCGTCAGATAGACGATCTTTTCCGCGCCCATCGCGACCGCGATGGCCCGTGCCGCCTCGTCGGCGTTGACGTTGTATGGCTGGCCTTCCGCATTTGCGCCGATCGTCGAGACCACCGGTGTGAGGCCGTCGTCGAGCAGGCGGTGAATGAGCTCGGCTCGAACCTGCGTGACGTTGCCGACGAAGCCGAGCGCGGAATCGACCGGCGTTACCGTCAATAGCCCGGCGTCCTCGCCGGACACGCCAACGGCGACCGGCTCGTCGCCGGCCTGACCATTGATGATGCGCGACGAGGTCGCGGTTGATCTTTCCGACCAGCACCATGCGGACGATCTCGAGCGTCTCGGCGTCGGTGACGCGCAGCCCGTCCTTGAACTCCGGTTCCTTGCCGACGCGGCGAAGCATCGTGTCGACCTGCGGCCCGCCGCCATGGACCAGCACGCAGCGCACACCGACGCTTCGCAGCAGCAGAACATCCTGCGCGAGCGCGAGGTCGCTCTCGCGGTCGATCGCCGCGCCGCCGAGCTTCACGACGATAGATTTTCCGGCCCACTGCCGGATGTAGGGCAGGGCCTCAACCAGAACGTGGGCAGTCTCTCCGGAAGACATCTCATGATGTCTTGCTATTCTCTTTGATGTAGCCGGGACCAAGATCGATCCCGATCATCATCGGCCGACGCGTGGCCAGCGCCGAGATGCACCTCGATGTCGACCTCGTCGCCCATCATGTGCTCGGCAAGCGCCTGGCCGTCATGATCAACGCCGACGCCGCCCTTGGCGACAATGGTCCCGCCGTAGCTGACCCGCGACTTGGCGACATTGAGCTCGACGCCCGTCGACCCCGCGGCCGCCAGCAGCCGGCCCCAATAGGGGTCGCCTCCGTACCAGCTGCATTTGACGAGATTGTTCTCGACGATCGCCTTGGCGGCGACTTTCGCTTCCTCGTTGGTGTGCGCGCCCGTGACGGTGAGATGTGCGATCCGGGTCATCCCCTCGGCATCGCGGGCCATCTGCATCGTAAGATCCGAGCACACCGCGAGCACCGCGTTGGCGAACTCCTCGAGGTCCGGCTTCGCGCGCCGGCCCGAAGCGAGCAGCATTGCGGTGTCGTTCGTCGACATGGCGCCGTCGACGTTGAGGGTGTTGAACGTCGCATCCGCCGCGCGGCGGAGGATTCTGCTGAAGCGCCGAGCGCGGCACGTCGGCGTCCGTTGTCAAAAAGGCGAGCATGGTCGCCATGTTGGGCGCGATCATGCCGCAACCCTTGGCCATCCCGCCGACCGTGAAATTCGATCCGCGGACCACGACTTCCTTGGGCTTGTGGTCCGTGGTGAGAATGCCGCGCGCCGCGTCTTCGCCGCCCTCGACCGACAGCTTCTTCGCCAGTCGCGGCGTGGAGGCGAGGATCGGGTCCATCGGCAGCGGCGTGC
Organism: uncultured Alphaproteobacteria bacterium; assembly: GCA_963831485.1. GTDB lineage: Bacteria > Pseudomonadota > Alphaproteobacteria > Sphingomonadales > Sphingomonadaceae > Sphingomicrobium. Next base: position 9,746 of record CAWHQE010000011.1, on the reverse strand, counting down.
CGATGATCCCGGTCGAACAGACCATCACGTGGGAGTTGGCGACCTGCAGCGCCTCGCCCGTCGCTGCAGCCATCAGCTGGGCATTCTTGTAGCCGGGCTTCTCCGGTGCCGGCGTTGGCATTGCCCGAATTGACGATCACCGCCGCAGCCTTGCCGCCGTTCGCCTGGAGAGTCGCTCGATCGAGCTCGACCGGAGGCGCGGCGAACTTGTTCTGCGTGAACACTGCCGCGCAGGGGACGGGCTTGAGGTTCTCGGTCGCAAGCAATGCCATGTCGAAGCGGCGCCGCTTGATGCCCGCGTGACATCCGGCTGCGACGAACCCCTCGGCCGCGGTTACGCTCATGGATAGACTCCGATCGTCGTGAGCCCGGCGGTCTCCTCGAGGCCGAGCATCAGATTGGCGCACTGGATCATCTGGCCCGCCGCGCCCTTGCCGAGATTGTCGATCGCCGAGAGCGCGAGAACGCGGCCTGTCCGCTCGTCATAGCGGGCGGTCAATTGGACCCCGTTTGAGCCGGTTACCCATTTGGTGGCCGGCGGCTGGTCCGTGACATGGACGAAGGCATGGGACGCATAAGCCTCATGCAATGTTTCGAGGGGATCGCATGGCGCTCGCCGCTTCGCCGTAGCAGGTCGCCAGAATGCCCCTGGTCATCGGGACGAGATGGGGCGTGAAGAGCACCGTGCGCGTCCAACGCCATCTCCATTTCGGCCGTATGACGGTGGTTGAGCAGCCCATAAGCGGAAAAGCTTCCGTCCACCGTGGAGAAGCCGGTCGCTTCCTTTGCTTCACGGCCGGCGCCGCTGACGCCGGAGGCTGCATCGACGATCAGGCCGTTGGTCTTGACGAGGCCCGCATCGATAAGAGGCTTCAGCGCAAGGATCGCCGCGGTGGCATAGCAACCGGCCGCGGCCACCGCCTTTGCTCCGCGGATCGCCTCGCGGTTCAGCTCGGGAATGCCGTAGACGAAGCTGCCAAGCAGCTCTGGCGCCTGGTGTGCATGGCCGTACCAGCGCTCGTAAGTCGCCGCCTCGTCCAGTCGGAAGTCAGCGCCAAGATCGACGAAAGGGATGCCGGCATCGAGGATTGCGGGCGCGATCCTTTGGCTTTGGCCATGCGGAAGCGCTGCGAAGACGAGATCGATCCCGTCGAGGGCGCCGTCGAATTTCTCGAACGCTGCGTCCCGGATAGACGGCAGCGAGGTGCGGATGGACGCTGGATACCAGCTGGCCCGCCTTGCTCTCGCCGAACGATTTGACGGCTACGAGCTCGGGATGCGCGGCAATCAGCCGCAGCAGCTCGCCGCCGACATAGCCAGAGGCTCCAAGGATGGCCGTCCGAATCATGGGGCGGTCCCTATTCACCGGATTGCATATTTATGCAAGAAAATGCATAAACATGCGCATGAACGAGCTGAAGGAACGACGGCTAAGGGCGATTGCCGAGATAATCCGCGCAGGAGCGCTGTCGAGCCAGGAGGAGCTCGCGGAGCGCCTGTCCAGCCTCGGGTTTGCCGTGACCCAGGCAACCATTTCGCGCGACCTAGAGCAGATCGGGGCCGTTAAGGTCCGGCGATCGGGGCAGCTCAGCTATGCGATTCCCGACCGGTGCAGAATGCGCCGGCGCTGCGTCTTGGTGCCATGCTCCGCGATTTCGTGCGTTCGATCGACACTGCGGCCAACCTCGTCGTGCTGAAGACACCGCCCGGTTCGGCCCATCTCGTCGGCGTCGTTCTCGATCAATCGGATCTCACCGAAATTGTCGGCACGATCTGCGGCGATGATACGATCTTCATCGCATGTGGTTCAGCAAAGATCGCTGCAGGTCTCGCAACCCGCTTGAGGGCGGAAAGCGGGAAGCTTCAGTAGGACACCATTTCCCATTCCACGAGCCCCCGATATCGTAGGATCAGGTCCCCGCACTTCAAACCTCGCGATTGCGGGCATCTATTTCGAGCTGGAGGTCGGTCATGAGCTCCCGGGTTTTGAAGGACTGCGATGCGGCGTCGTCACCCTTCGCAAGTGCCACGATCTTTTCCCAATGTTGAACCGTGTCCGGGTGCACTGGACCTTCTTTGAGCCGCCGCGCGCTCTGAAGAGCTGCGCGCAGGTTTGCGTGAATGCTACCGGCGAATTCCATCAAGGGCGCATCCCACTGCGCTCGAGGTAAACCTTGCCGCTCATGACTGTAGATTCCCGCAAAACCAGGCTCCCTTTCAGGCGTGATCTCCGAGATCCTTCAGCAACATAAAATGCTGCTTAACAGCGGAGAAGGTTCCGCCCAGATCGTGGCACTTCAGACCCTGGCGTTCGGCGACGGCGCGGACGACCGGTCGCAGGCGCGAATAGTGGGAGTGCGCCACGTTCGGAAATAGATGATGTTCGATCTGGTGATTAAGGCCGCCGGTAAACCAGGTGGTAAGGCGCGATCCGGTCGCGAAGTCGGCGGTCGTGCGGATCTGGTGCATAGCCCAATCGTCGCCTGCGCGAACGCCGTCAAACTCCATACCAGGCGTGAGATGCGCAACCTGGAAGACAATCGCCAGGAGCCAGCTGAAAACGAAATGAAAGAGAATGAAAGCGGCCGCCGCCCACATCAACGGCAGCAGGAGGAATGGCGGCAGGACAAACAGTAGAATGTACAGGCCTTTGCTGACTAGCAATTCGGTTCGCGCTCGGCGGTCGAGCGGTACAGCGTGCCACTCGTTCAGACGGCTATTCACAAGACAATGAAAGTCCTTCCAGTACAGCCATTCCAGCGTGTTCAAGCCGTAATAGAGGAATGCCTTCACCTCTTGCCGACGGAAGCGGGATTCCCAAGCGCGGGCGGGCGAGAGTTCGCAGGAAGCCGCGCGTTTCAAGGTCGTCGTCCCAGCCGATAACATTTGGTTGACGATGGTGTAGTCCCTGATGCTTGTGCACCCAGAAGTGCCGCGACGGGCCGAGCAGCACCGAGCAGAGCCGCGCCGCCCAGAGATTTGCGGCTGGGGTCCGGAATAGCGTGCGATGGTTAGCGTCGTGAAAGACGCAAAAGCCGACGGCCGAGGCCGCGAGTGCGAGCGAAAGTGCAGCAAGCAGAGCCAAGTACAGCGTCGGCGCAAAGAGCAGGGCGCCGTACGACAGGCCAAACCAGGCCAGGATCACTGCCGCTTTCCGCTTCAGTCGGGGATCGCCGACCGATGGCCGCCCGCGGCTCTCTTCGGCGGCAAGATGATCCCTCGCGGCCGCCTTCATCTCGCTCCAGAATGCAGACCTCGCGGAAAAGCTCGGCATTTGGCCGATGGGCTCAGCTCGCATGTTTGATGGCATCATGTTCATCGTCGAAAGCTTCGTCGTCTTGGACCTGACGACATCCCGGGAACCTTCTCGCGAAAGACGATCCTGCCTTTCGAGAGATCGTAGGGTGTCATTTCAACGTGAACTCGGTCGCCGACGATCGAACGAATGCGAAAGCGGCGCATTTTCCCGGCTGTATAGGCGATGATCCGACACTGATTATCGAGCAAAACCCCGAACCGGCCGTCCGGGAGAATTTCGTCGACAACTCCCTCTATCGTGAGCAATTCTTCTTTCGCCATAGCCTGTCGTCCTTGTTCGCCGAGACGGCCCGCGCGGACAGCTCGTGGCTAGCTGGCGTTAAGGATGGAGAGAGCGCGAGAGCGCCGAAAACCGTCGATACCGGCTGGTAGCCCTGACCTGATAGGCGTGTCCTAGTCCAAAAGATATGCCTAACCTCGTTCGACAGCCATTGCGCCGACGGCGCAATACGGAGCCAAAGTCGTCAGTGGCTGCGGTTCTCGCCGCTGGCCCGGGCGTGGATCAATTCCGCCTCCAGCTGAATGACGAGGTCGCTGATGCGTTCGCCGCTTGGCTGGGTAGCTACTCGGCCCGCATAGTCGACTAACCGGCACCAATGCTCGATCGTATCACTGTGCACACGCCGGCCTCGCCATCGGCGGGCGCTTGCAATTGCGGCCAACAAATTCGAGCGTACGCTCCCTTCAATCATCATCGATGCTGCTCCTTGAACGTCCCCGGGAAATGGCGATCAGGCCTTGGCGCCGAACCCGGACTGTTTTCTCGATGGATTCGAAGTGTTGCTCTTCTTCGGTGCCGTGACCTTCGGACTGCGTGCTTCCTGGTTCCGGCACATCTGTCACTTAGCCAATTTCGTCGCTCCCGGGGCCGTATTGCAGCGCCGGCTCACCAAGATTTGCTTCGGCGCGCGCACGAAAGCTCACTTCGAGGCGCTCAAGCAGTCTGGCCCGTGTGGCCCACGTATCGGCGCTCCGCTCAAGACAAGAGCGCATGTGCTCACTCAGCATCTCCGAAGCGCGAACACGGTCAGCTCGCTCAAGTCCGCGGCAACCGTCAGCCGTATCCTCCGGCTTTCGTCGAACCATGCTCGCCGGACGAGCCAAGTGATTCCAGGAGGTAGGCTCAATTGAGGGCTGAGGGCTCACCGCATCGCTCCCCTCGGCCGATGCCGCTCACGCTCCACATCGCCATTGATCAGCTTCGTCTTGAAGACGATGCGCATACGCTCGGCACCGGGTCCGCTCATGCAGACAAGACGAACCCCGCCGCTCGGCGAGCCGCTCGATTGCCGATACTCCGACCTTTTCCTTCAAACATCGAGCGACTACCGCGCCCTCGTCCATTGAAACGTGCAAGGTTCGGTTCATGGCTTGGCTTTCCGCTTGGCAGCAGCGATCGCGTCGCGGGCGTTGGAATAGCGAAAGCCGCCCCACAAGAAGATGTCCGCAGGTACCCGCTGAATTTCGTAGTGATCTAGCTCCGCCTGGTCGATTTTGTCATTTGCGATGCTCATTGGCCATCCTCCGGATTCCAGCGCCTCTGGCTGGAGGGGTCCATTCGCCGCGCATCGTCATCGAACTGCTCTGCGACAGTCTTGAGCGCCGACGAACCGTTGGCTGTCCGCGCTCGTCGAGCGAGCTTGCGACAGGACGCCGCTTGCTCGCGAAGCTCTTCTGCAGCTTCGCCGCGTGTCAACCGCTCCATTACACTGCCCTTAGGGGACGGCTTGAAAGCTTCGCTTCACCAATTCGTACGGCATAACTGTCCGCGAGCTCGCGGTGCGTGCGCCGGGCCTGCTCACAGTCGGCATTCTCGGCCATGAATAGAGAAACCTGGTGCCGCTGATAAAGATAGTTGAGATCCACCTGTGACTCCGTCCTCGTAAGCGGGAGCACAGTTGGTCTCTCAGCCGCGCGGGCCTACAGCTATAATAATGCACGCGATGAACTTACATACCACGCCGGCGGCTATTTCACTAAGAGAATTAACTTATTTTTCTCTCGGGACTACATTTCTTTAGCGCTGCGCACGTATTGGCTCGGCTACTAGTCGTAAATCGGCGATGTTTGGCGTTTTGCGGCACCTTATTCCTTCGATCTGATACTCCCAGCGGATAGAGCCGGTCTTCGTCCCCTTTCGAATGAACTCGAAATGCCGAGCCGCACCTTTAAATTCTTCACACGAAAACGAGGGCTGTGGAATCAACCAGCCCTGGAAGCCGGCAATGACGGGTTGTTCACCCGCGGAACCAGCCGTTCGCCTCGCTTCGCGCAAGCTCGATCAGGCGTTGCAGATAGCCCTACTGCCCACCAAACCCGCCCAGGATGGAACCAAGAAGCCCGCCGCCGCCCGCCGGACTGCCTGTGGCCGTGGCACCGCCCTGCCCCCGATGAGTGATGTAGTGCATTGCCACCGCGCCCGCGACAATTGGCAACAGCTTCTTCGATACCGAGGTATCGACCCCGCTTGCTCTGAAGCCTGCGCTGCAACCTCGCGGCTCGTGTCCTTCAGCCGAAGATTTGGCCCAGGATCTGGTTTCCCACCCCGCCGCCAATGAGGCTGCCCAGGATCCGCCGCCACCAGCGCCGGCCATCAGGCCGCCGAGCATGCCGCCGAGCCCACCGGTCGCGCCGCCCATGCCGGCTTCGGATCATCGATCTGGGGATCGGCCATCTGCGGATCGACGGGTTGACGATCTCCCGCGGCGCTTCGAAGGCCCTGCGTTTCGATCACCGTTGACGACGTGAGGAAGAAGCGCTCCAGCGCCGCTCTCGACCGTAAACTCGTCGACGCCGAGTTCTCGCGCGATCGCGCTAGCGCCGCCCGCCTGATTCATATCGATCCGATATCCATGGTCGTTGCTCCTCTAGGCTGGTGCAGCATCAATGGCCGGCGATGCGCGACGCACCCATGGCGCCGGACAGAACCCCAGCGAAGGAACCCGGGCCGCCGCTGCTGGTCCGGAGCAGCCACACCCCTGTTCTTCTCCCGCCGCGGCCAGACCCGAAGCAGCCATGACCGGCGGCAAGATTTGAAACGATCTGAACCGCTCGCGAAGGGGGAAAAGGCGGAACTTCGTTCGACCGTTCCGAACCCCCGATAGGTCGAGCCGGGCTGATCTTCGGTGCAACTTTCCCGCCGGTTGATTCGATACGGATCGTTACGGGCCGATACTGCGTTGAACGCGACCAATGCTTGCTGGAGCGAAAGAGTGGCTGAAACGATCGACAAAGCCAATTTTGGGGTGGACGGCCTCGACGATATCACCGTCGGCGGGCTCGCTCGCGGACGGCTCTTCCTTCTCGAGGGCAGCCCGGGAACGGGCAAGACGACGATCGCCACGCAGTTCCTTATGGCGGGGGCCGCGGCGGGCGAGCGGGCGCTCTACATCACCTTGTCGGAAACTGAGGACGAACTGCGGTCGGGCGCAACATCGCACGGCTGGTCGCTCGACGGCATCGACATTTTCGAGCTGGTTCCGCCCGAAAGCCTGCTTGACGACGAACAGCAGCAAAGCCTGCTTTATTCTTCCGACCTGGAGCTTGGCGAAACGACCAAGCGCATTTTCGAGGCGTTCGAGAAGGTCAAGCCGACCCGCGTCGTGCTGGACAGCCTGTCGGAAATCCGCCTGCTCGCGCAATCCTCGCTTCGCTATCGCCGCCAGATCCTCGCGCTGAAGCACTATTTCGCGCGCAGCGGAGCGACCGTGCTGATGCTCGACGATCTGTCGAGCGAGGCCAACGACAGGACAATGCACAGCGTCGCGCACGGCGTGATCCGGCTTGAGGAGCTATCGCCCGAATATGGCGCCGAGCGGCGCCGGCTGCGGGTCATCAAATATCGCGGCCAACGCTATCGTGGCGGCTATCACGACTTCGTTATCGCCACGGGCGGCGTGCGCGTATTCCCGAGGCTTGTTTCGGCAGAGCACCGACGAACATTCAAGCGCGATGTGCTGGCGACCGAATCGCCAGAGCTCAACGCGCTACTCGGCGGCGGTGTCGAGCGCGGATCGAGCATGCTGATCCTGGGCCCCGCAGGAACGGGCAAGTCGTTGCTGGCTCTCACCTTCGTCGCGGGTGCGATCAAACGCGGCGAAAAGGCCGCGATGTTCATCTTCGACGAAGAGCTGGGATTGTTGTTCGAGCGCGCCAAAGGGCTCGGCATCGACCTGCAGGCGATGGTCGACAGCGGCAATCTGACGATCGAGCAGGTCGATGCCGCCGAGCTGACGCCGGGCGAGCTTTCGGCGCGGGTCCGGCGCTGCGTTGAGCAGCAGCAGGCCCAGACCGTCGTGATCGACAGCCTCAACGGCTACCAGGCGTCGATGCCGGAGGAACAGGCGCTGATCCTCCACATGCACGAGCTGCTGCAATATCTGAATCGTCAGGGGGCCTCGACCTTCCTCACCGTTGCCCAGCATGGCCTGGTCGGCGACATGAAAGCGCCGGTTGATGTCACCTACCTCGCCGACACGGTCATCCTGCTGCGCTATTTCGAAGCGCTCGGGCGGGTTCGCCGGGCAATGTCCGTGATCAAGAAGCGGACCGGGGCGCACGAAGACACGATCCGCGAATATCGCATTGACGGCCGCGGAATCACGCTCGGCGAGCCGCTGATGGGCTTTCAGGGCGTTCTTCGGGGCGTGCCCGAGCTGGTCGAAGAGCGCCCGGCGTTGCTGGAGCCCGCGGCCGAGTGAAAAGCGAGGTTTCCGAACGAGCGTTGATCCTCGCGCCCCAAGGGCGCGACGGGGCCGTGGCGCGCGGCATGCTGGGCGAAGCGGGGCTGCGCGGCGATGTCGTCGAGGATGTTTCGCAGCTTGTCGCGTTGCCTGCGTGCCGGTGCGGGCTTTGCCGTCGTCACCGAAGAGGCGATCAGCGGAAGCGATCTTCACGCTCTGTCGGATTGGCTCGACGAGCAGCCTGAATGGTCCGACTTTCCCGTTTGTGCTTCTGACCCAGCGCGGCGGCGGGCTGGAGCGCAATCCCGAAGCCGGCCGCTTCCTCGAGGTCCTCGGAAACGTGACCTTCCTCGAGCGGCCGTTCCATCCGACCACTTTTGTCAGCCTGGCCCAATCGGCGCTGCGCGGCCGTCGCCGGCAATATGAGGCGCGCGCAAGGCTGGAAGAATTGAACCAGCTTGCCGCCGACCTCGAGCAACGCGTTGAGGAGCGCACCGCCGAGCGCGAGACGGCGATGGCCCAACTGCATGAAGCCCAGAAGCTCGAGACGCTCGGCCAGCTGACCGGCGGCGTGGCGCACGATTTCAACAATTTGCTGACCCCAATCACCGGTGCTCTCGATATCCTGCAGAAAAGATACGGGGATAGTGACGAGCGCTCGGCGCGACTGCTGTCCAACGCGCTTCAAGCCGCCGATCGTGCCAAGATATTGCTCCAGCGCCTGCTCGGATTCGCTCGCCGGCAGTCGCTGCGCACGCAGCCGGTGGATATCGCCGCCTTGCTGTCCGGCATGCGCGATCTGGTCTCAAGTTCGGTCGGGCCGACGGTCGAGGTGCATCTTCGCGTTGATCGCCGACCTGCCATCGGCGCTGGTCGATCCAAACCAGCTTGAGCTTGCGATACTCAACCTGGCAGTCAACGCACGCGACGCCATGCCGCAGGGCGGGCCGCTCGACCATCCTCGCCGAGGAGGTGGCGATCGGCCCTCGATCCTCTCCGAAGCTCAAGCCCGGCCTCTACATCAAGCTTTCGGTGATCGACGCCGGCTGCGGAATGGATTCCGAGACGATGGGACGAGCTGTCGAACCATTCTATTCGACCAAGGAGTTTGGGCGCGGAACGGGCCTTGGCCTGTCGATGGTCCACGGCCTGGCCGCGCAGCTGGGTGGCGGATTTGCGCTGACCAGCGCGCCAGGCGAAGGAACGCGTGTCGATCTTTATCTCCCGGTTGCGGGCGAAGCCGCCTTGGCTGAGCGCCGGCCGACCCGCGAAAGCGTTGAAGTCCATCGGGCGCCGGCTTTCGGTGTTGCTCATCGACGACGAACCTTTGGTGCGCACTGCGACCGCCGAGATGATCCGCGACCTGGGTCATCACGTTGAGGAAGCCGGCGGCGGCGCCGAAGGATTGGCGCGACTCGAAGGCGGGCTCTCGGTCGACGTTGTGATTACGGATTACATGATGCCGGGAATGGACGGTGGGGCGCTGTCGCGCCGCATCGCGCAAACTCAACCGGACGTCCCGGTGTTGCTGATCACCGGCTATACCGGCCCGACTGACGACGTTCTTCACTTGCCTCGTTTGGCCAAGCCGTTTGGTCAGGCCGAAATTGCCGAAGCCATTGGGGGGTCTTTTCGCGGGCGACGAAAAGGTCGTGCGTTTCCCGGGTCCCAAGCCGAGCAAATAGCAGAGCCCGGCCAACGGTCGGGATCAGAAGTCCATGCCGCCCATTCCGCCCGCCGCCGCCC
>CAWHQE010000010.1:0-384015 GCA_963831485.1 uncultured Alphaproteobacteria bacterium | reverse complement strand
TCGGTGTCGCCCTCGACCTCGGGAAGGCCCTCGCTCATGCGGGCGACGGGGTCGTCGTAACGTGCGTCGGGGGCGTCGTAGGCCTCGGTGGGGGCGATGCCGCCGCCGAGCGGCCCCGTCTGCGACGGGGCGGGCGCCGGAGCTGCGGCCGGCCGCGCTGCCGGAGCCGCCGCCGGCTCCTCGCCGCGGAGCCGTGCGAGCACGCCGGGCAGCTGCTCGAGCGTCACGAGCACGTCGCGCGCCTTGGAGCCCTCGGAGGGGCCGACGATCTCACGGCGACTCGAGCAGGTCCATCAGCCGTCCGGCCTTTGCGAAGCCGACGCGAAGCTTGCGCTGCAGCATCGACGTCGAGCCGAACTGCGTCGACACCACGAGCTCGGCCGCGCGAGCAGCAGCTCGAGGTCATCGCCGATATCGGAATCGATCTCCTTCTTGAGGGGTTCGACCGCGACATCCTGCCGGTATTCCGGACGAGCCTGACGGGTGACGTGCTTGACGACCCGCTCGATCTCGTCTTCGCTCACCCACGCGCGGTCTCGTCTTCCTCGTCGATCCGCACCTTCTGCAGGTTGGTGACGATGCTTCCTCGAGGTCGCTTGCGGCTTGACCGTTCTCTTCGGCGATCTCGCGCAGCGCGACGACCGGATTCTTGTCGCGGTCGCGGTCGATGGTGAGGTCGGCGCCGCCCGAAATCTGGCGAGCGCGCTGGGCCGCGAGCAGGACCAGATCGAACCTGTTCGGGATCTTGTCGACACAATCTTCAACCGTAACGCGCGCCATCGATCGCTCCGCAAAGCCGTCTCAGGCCGGGATATGGGATGTCAGGAAGGCCGCGCCAATAGCTTGCGGCGTTCGCGAAAAGTCAAGGAAACCGGTGCATGCCGATGGCCGACCTCGCGCCCGAGTCCGTAACGCCGATCCGCGCCGAATCCGGGCGGAAATCGCCGGCAATCGGCTGGAGCTCATCGAGACGCGGCGAAGCGCGACTGCGGCGCTCTCGAACTGATCGCAGGGCGCAGCAGTCGATCAAGATGCTGATGTACATGTTCAATGCCGATCGCGGCGGGCGACACGCGTCCGCGACGCGCTGGTCGAGGCGGCGCGCCGCGGCGTCGAGGTGAAGCTGCTGATCGACGGCTTCGGGTCGGCGGCAGCGCCGGAATTTTTCACCGCGCTGACCGAAGCGGCGGCGAACTTTGCGTGTTCAACCCGAGCTATGGCCGGCGTTATCTGCTGCGCAATCACCAGAAACTGGTGGTGATCGATGAACGAACGGTGATCATCGGCGGCTCGAATATCGACGATACCTACCTGATGATCGCGGCCCCGAGCATTGGCGCGACCTGTGGCTGCGGCTCGACGGCCCGGAGGCAGCTGCCGAGCCGCTATTTCGATTCGCTCTTCCGCTGGTCGACGCGGAAGCGGCCGAAGCTGCGCTCATCGCGGCGCATGGTCGCCGAATTCAGCGAATGGCGCGGACCGCTGCAGTGGAAGTTCAGCGGCCCCTTGAGCATCGCAACAGCTGGTGGCGGAGCATCGGCCACGACATCAGGCGCGGGCATCAGGCTCGACATGATCTTCGCTTATTTCGCTCCGCCCGGCGCGATGCTCCGGCGGATCGGGCGGCTCGGCCGCCGCGGCCGGGCGCGGATCATCACGGCGGCGAAGTCGGACAATAATGCGACCATCGCGGCGGCCCGGCACAGCTACAGCCGGCTTGCTCCGCCGGCACGTCGAAATGTACGAATATCAGCCGGCCAAGCTCCACACCAAGCTCGCGATCGTCGACGATGTGGTCCACATCGGCTCGTCCAACTTCGATTACCGCAGCCTCTACATCAACCTCGGAGTGATGCTGCGGATCAAGGACGCGGGCTTCGCCGACGGCGATGCGCGGCTATTTCGAACGCGAGATCGCGGACTGCAACTGGATCACGCCGGCGCTGCACAAGAGGCGTTCGAACCTGTGGCGGCGGATCAAATGGGCGATCTCGCACTTCCTGGTGAACATCATGGATTACACGGTCACGCGGCGGCTGAACTTCCGCGCCGAGCGTTAGTCCTTCGGCTTCGCCCTTGTACGCCCAGAACAAGGTCGCGGGCGGCACGTTGATCCATTCGAAGCCGCGCTTGATGCGGCTCGAAATGGGGCTTGATGAAATCGCGCACCTTGGGGCTGAACTGATAGACCAGGAACGCGCCGCCGGGGCGGATCACCTTGGCGGTCGCTTCGGCGATCTCGTCGCCGACGCCCGGCGGCAGGGTCGAGAAGGGCAGGCCGGACAGCACGTAATCGGCTGAGCCGAGATTGCGGTCGGCGAGGATCTTCTCGACGTCCGCCGCGGAGCCGGTCACCGCGACCAGCGCGCGGATCTCGATCAGCTCCTTGAGGTAGCGGGTGAAATCGGCGTTGGTGTCGATCGTCACCAACGTCGCGTCGGGCGCGAGCCGCTCGAGCACCGGGCCGGTGAAGGTGCCGACGCCCGGGCCATATTCCACGAACAGCTTCGTGTTCGCCCAGTCGACCGGATCGAGCATCTTGTCGATCAGCACTCGGCTCGACGGGATGATCGAGCCGACCATCACCGGATTCTTGAAGAAGCCGCGCAGGAATTGCCATTGCGGGCTCGGCGATCGGCGGTCGCGGCGGCGCTGAAGTCGGCGGGGACTTTTCAGCGTGCGCGCGGAAGAAGTCGGCATGAATGCTCCGTCGGGGGCGAGCGAAGGCCGGAGCGTTGGCAAATGCGCCGCCGCTTGGCAAGGTTTCGAACGACGAAGCGGAACGGTCGCGCACCATTCTGCGAATCGCGCGATTCTGCGACGAAGAGGTTCCGCTTCGCGGCGGCTCCCGTATGCCGGCATCGTGGCTTCGATCGCGCGCAACGGGAGCGTCGGCGCGACGGCGCTGACCACGACCCATTTCCTGCTGCTCTATTGCGCGATGCTCGTCGCGTCGTCGGGCAATACCGCGCTGCAATCGGTGATGCCGGCGATCGGGCGCGAGATCGGGATCGACGATTTCTACGTCGCCATCGCCTACACTTGGTCGGCGGTGCTGTGGGTGCTGCTCGCGCCCTACTGGGCGGAGAAGAGCGACCATCACGGCCGCAAGACGCTGACCATGATGGGCGTCAGCGGCTTCATCGTGTCGATGACTGCTGTGCGGCATCGCGCTTGTTCGCGGGCCTCATGGCTGGATCGGCGGCGCGCTGACCTTCGGCCTGTTCGCTGTGTTCCGTGCGAATCTACGGCGGCCTCGGCTGCGCGACCCCTTCGGCGACCCAGGCCTATCTCGCGTCGAAGACGCGGCGCAGCGGGCGCGTCGCGGCACTTGTCGGCTCTGTCCTCGTCGTTCGGGCTTGGAACGATCATCGGCCCGGCGGTCGCGCCGTTGTTCGTGCTTCCGGTGGTCGGGCTCGCGGGTCCGTTGTTCGCCTTTGCGCTGATCGCGCGCGCGGTCGTCATATCGATTGTGCTGTGGCTTCCCAACGACCGCGCCGGCCGGCGCACGGGCCATGGCGCGGCGATGAGTTATCCATCGCTCGCGAGCTCCGCCGACCGGCGCCAGCGTCATCGCGGCGACCGCGCCGCGCCGGCAGAAACGGCTGAGCTGGAACGACCCGCGCATCCGCCCGTGGATCGTCGCTGGAGTCGTCGCCGGCCATGCCCAGGCGGCGACCCTGACCTGCATCGGCTTCTTCATCATCGATCGGCTGCACCTTGCGCGCTCGGGTTCCGAAGGACCGATCGCGATCGTGATGATGGCCGGCGCGGTCGCGACGCTCGGCGCGCAATGGGGACTGATCCCGCGTCTCGGGCTCAGCCCGCGCGCGCTGATCCTGTGGGGCGCGCTGATCGCGGCGGCGGGCCTCTCGGGACGATGCTGTCGAACGACCTTTACGGGATCACGATCGGCTTTGCCGTGGCCATCGCTGGGCTTTGGCTTCACTCGGCCGGGATTTACTGCCGGCGCTTCGCTCGCGGTTCCCTTGGCCGAGCAGGGCGCGGTCGCCGGCGTGATCACCGTCGGCGAACGGGATCAGCTATGTGCTCGCGCCGGCGATCGGCATCAGCCTCTATGGCTGGCACCACGATTTGCCGTTCGCCGCCTTGGCGCTGCTGCTGGTCGTTCTCGCCCTGGTCGGCCGCCGGCGCGCTCGCCGCCTAGGGTCTTTCCGCCGGACTTTCGGGCTGGAGCATGCCCGGAAGCACGAAGCCGATACCGCCCATCGGCCGCGTCGCCTCGCTCTTCAGCGTCTCCTGGATGCTCTGATATTCCTCGAGCATCTCGGGCGTCACCGAGGCGCGCGTTTCGCCCAGCGCAACTTCGAAGTCGGCCATTGTGACCTTGCCGATATCGAGCCCGCGGCGAAGCGCGGTCAGGCCGGCGCGGCGAACGAGGTCCTCGAGGTCCGCGCCGGTGAAACGGTCGGTCCGCTGGGCCATCGTTTTCGAGGTCGACGTCGTCGGCGAGCGGCATTCGCTCGGTGTGGATGGCAAGGATGCGCCGCCGGCCCGGCCGTATCGGGCACTCCGACGTAGATCAGCTCGTCGAAGCGGCCCGGGCGAAGCAACGCCGGATCGATCAGCGTCGGCCGGTTGGTCGCGCCGATCACGACGACGTTCTGCAGCTCCTCAAGCCCGTCCATCTCCGAAAGGATGGTGTTGACCACGCGCTCCGTCACCTGCGGCTCGCCAAGCCCCCCGCCGCGCGCCGGAACGAGGCTGTCGAGCTCGTCGATGAAGATGATCGTCGGCGCGACCTGGCGCGCGCGGTTGAACAGGCGCGCGATCTGCTGTTCGCTCTCACCATACCATTTGCTGAGCAGGTCCGACGATTTGGTGGCGATGAAGTTCGCTTCGGCTCTCGCGCGCCGCGGCCTTGGCGAGCAAGGTCTTGCCGGTGCCCGGCGGGCCATAAAGCAGGAAGCCCTTGGCCGGCCGGATGCCGAGACGGCGGAACGCCTCGGGATGCTTGAGCGGAAGCTCGACGCCTTCGCGCAGCCGGTCGCGGGCCGCATCGAGCCCGCCGATGTCGTCCCAGCGGATCTGTCGGCGCCTCGACCATCACTTCGCGCATCGCCGAGGGCTGCACGCGTTTCAGCGCATTCTCGAAGTCGCGCGGCTCGACCGAGAGCGCATCGAGGATCTCGGTCGGGATCGTCTGCTCGGCAAGATTGATCCGCGGCATGATCCGCCGCACCGCCTCGAGCGCCGCTTCGCGGGTCAGCGCAGCAATGTCCGCGCCGACGAAACCGTAGGTGCGCCGCGCGAGCTCTTCGAGATTGACGTCCTGCGCAAGCGGCATGCCGCGGGTGTGGATGCCGAGGATCTCGCGCCGGCCCGGCTGGTCGGGAACGCCGATGACGATCTCGCGATCGAAGCGGCCCGGACGGCGAAGCGCTTCGTCGATCGCTTCCGGCCGGTTGGTCGCGGCAATGACGACCGTGTTCTGCCGCGGCTCCATGCCGTCGAGCAGGGTCAGCAGCTGCGCGACCAGCCGCTTCTCGGCTTCGCCGCGTGACCTGGCCGCGCTTGGGCGCGATCGAATCGATCTCGTCGATGAAGATGATCGACGGCGCGGCTCTGCGCCGCCTGCTCGAAGATCTCGCGCAGGCGCCGCTCGCTCTCGCCATAGGCCGAGCCCATGATTTCCGGCCCGGCGATGTGGAAGAACTTGGCCGCGCTCTCGTTGGCGACGGCGCGCGCGAGCAGGGTCTTGCCGGTGCCTGGCGGGCCGTGGAGCAGCACGCCCTTGGGCGGATCGACGCCGAGCCGCTGGAACAGCTCGGGATGGCGCAGCGGAAGCTCGACCATTTCGCGCAGCGCATCGATCGTGTCGCGCATGCCGCCGAGATCGTCATAGGTGACGTCGGCGCGGCGCTGGCCGTCCTTGGCGGTATATTCGGGAAGCAGCTCGACCGCGGTCTTGCCGTCGATGTGGACGATGCCTTTGGGTGCGGTCGGCGACGACGACCAGCCGCAGCTCCTGCAGCGCGAACGCCGGGGCGTTGAGCAGCTGCCGGATGTGGTCGGGCATGTCGGCGTTGATGCGCTGATGGCCGGCGGTGGCGACCGTGTCGCCCTCGACCAGCGGACGCCCGGCGAAGGTCCGCTTCAGCGCTTCGGCCGAACCTTGAAGACGGACGTTGGCTGAGCCGGAGCGAACACGACGCGCGTTGCCGGCTTGGATTCGGCCTTTCGCACCTCGACGAAATCGCCCGATCCGACGCCGGCATTGGCGCGCTGAAGGCCGTCGAGGCGGATGATGTCGATGCCCTCGTCCTCGCCATAGGGGCGGATCGCGCGAGCAGCGGTCGAGCGCTTGCCGACGATCTCGATCACATCGCCTTCGCTAAGGCCGAGCTCGTCCATCAGCTTGTCGGGCAGCCGGGCAAAGCCGCGGCCGCTGTCGGCGGGCGGAAGGCTTGCGACCTGCACCTTGCGCGAGGTCACGCGATCGATCGTATCTGCTTCAGGCATTGTGTCTCCTGACCCGCTCCTCATACCGGATGCGCAACGGCGGCACAGCGGCGCGGTTTCAATTCTGCTCAATATTTGATCGCCCCGGCGATTTTGCGAACCAGGCAGCGCGGCGCAAAGCGGCCGCTTGCCGCGCCGACCTTGTTGACCAACCCCGGGACGACCACCGCCTTGTTCTTCTCGAAGTCCGTCGAGCCCTGTCCTGACCACCTCCGGCGAATTCATCGCAACCCGGTCGAAAAGGCCATTGCCGCCAAAGCCGGCGACGTCGCCGAACTCGGTCCGGGTCGGACCGGGGCAGAGGCAGCGTGACGCTTGATCCCGTACGGCTTTAGCTCCTCGTGCAGCGCTTCGCTGAGCGACAGAACGAACGCCTTGGTCGCAAAATAGACCGCCATCTTCGGCCCGGGCTGGAAAGCTGCGGTCGAGGCAACGTTGATGATCCCGCCGGACTTTGCGCTTGATCATTGCCGGAGCGACGGCTCGGCAAAGGTCCGACAGCGTGCCGACGTTAAGGTCGATCATCTGCCGTTCGCGCTTCGCATCAAGCTCGGCAAAGCGTCCGATCAAGCCCGAACCCGGCGTTGTTGACGAGGAGCTCGACGGTCTCGCCGTTCGCGTCGATGTCGGCAATGAGCTTGGCCGCTGCATCCGCCTTCGAAAGGTCGATCGCGACCGCCCGGGCGTTGCCGAGCTCGTTGACCAGATCGTCGAGCCTGTCCTTGCGCCGAGCGGCAAGGACCAGCCGATGGCCGCGCTTCGAAAGCTGGCGGGCGAACTCGGTTCCAAGACCGGCCGACGCGCCGGTGACGAGCGCGATCTTGTCCAAGCTCAGGAGACCGTCGCCTTGACGATCTTGCCCGGCTCGCGCGGCGGCTCGCCGACCGGGAGCGCATCGACATATTCCATGCCGCTCTCGACCTCGCCCCAGACGGTATATTGTCCGTCGAGGAAGCGCGCGTCGTCGAGGACGATGAAGAACTGGCTGTTGGCGCTGTCGGCATCTTGCGAACGCGCCATCGAGGCTATGCCGCGCACATGGGGCTCTTTTGAGAACTCAGCCTTGAGGTTCGGCTTGTCCGAACCATGGTAGCCGGTTCCGGTCGGATCGCCGCCCTGCGCCATGAAGCCCGGGATTACCCGGTGGAACACCACTCCGTCGTAAAAGCCGCTGTTCGTAAGGTCCGTGATCCGCTGCGACGTGGCCCGGCGCGAGATCGGGCCGCAGCTTGATGACGACGTCGCCGCCGGTCGAAAGGGAAAGGGTCAGGCGCTCGCCGTCAGCCATGATAGGAAACTCCGTCAAGAAAGGTTCGAAAGAAGCGCGATTTAGGAGCGCAAGAGTGGTTGCGCCAGAGCGACAGCGTCCATAGGAGGGCGGCACCGGGTCCAATCGAGGGAGCAAGACGTGAGCGAGAGCGAGTCCATCGCCGCCGCGCCTCGTGGGGATTCGGCTTCTCCGGTGGACGAGGAAGACCGGCTTCGGCCCGAGTTCGTCGACAAGGTGCTCGACGCGGTCGACGAAGGCGATGATGAGACCGCAAGGCGGCTCGTGCAGCCGCTTCACCCGGCCGACGTCGCCGACCTCATCGAGCTTGCCGCACGCGACGAGCGCGAGGGCCTTGTAAAGGCTCTTGCGGGCATCATCAGTCCCGACGTCCTCGCGGAAATGAACGATTACGTCCGCGAGAGCCTCCTCGACGAGATGGAGCCGCAGCAGGTCGCGGACATCGCCGGGCAGCTTGAGACCGACGACGCGGTCGCGCTGATCGAGGATCTCGACCGCGACGAGCAGCAGGCGGTGCTTCGGGCGATGGAGCCCGACGACCGGGCGGCGGTCGAAGAGGCGCTGGGTTATCCCGAAGAATCCGCCGGCCGCCTGATGCAGCGCGACCTGTGCGCTGTTCCCCAGCACTGGAACGTCGGCCAGGTGATCGACTATCTGCGCTCAACCGCAGACCTGCCGACCGATTTCTGGGAAGTGTTCGTCGTCAGCGCCGACCACCATCCGGTCGGAACGTGCAAGCTCTCGACCATCCTTCGAACGCCGAGAACCCGCCTCGTCAGCGACATCATGGCGCGCGAGCAGACCCTGATCACGGTCGACATGGACCAGGAAGACGTAGCGCTCCGATTTCAGAAATATGCGCTCGTTTCCGCAGCCGTGATCGACGAATCCGGCCGGCTGGTCGGCATGATCACCGTCGACGACGTCGTTCACATCATCCAGGAAGAAGCTGGCGAGGACGTCCTCCTCTTAAGCCAAGCCGGCGAAAGCGACATCAACGCGCCGCTCAGTGAAACCATCCGGGTCCGGATGGGTGGCTGTTCATCAACCTCTTGACGGCGATTTTGGCGTCGGCAGTCGTGGCCGCGTTCCAGGGCACCATTTCGAGGCTCGTGGTACTTGCCGTTTTGATGCCCATCGTCGCGGGCATGGGAGGCAATGCCGCGACCCAAACGATGGCCGTAACGGTGCGCGCGCTGGCGACCAATCAGCTGACCGAATCGAATACGCTTCGAATGATCATGCGCGAGCTGGTGATCGCCGTTGCCAACGGTTTCGCGCTCGGCATCATCATGGCGATCGGCTGCGAGCTCGTTTATCATGACCTCGCTCTTAGTCTTGTCCTTCTTGCGGCAATGGTGATCAACAATATCAACGCGGGATTGTCGGGAGTCCTTGTCCCGCTGGGGTTGGAGAAGCTCAAAATCGACCCGGCGGTGACCTCCACCGTGTTCGTGACGACGATGACCGACGTGATCGGCTTTTTCTCGTTCCTGGGGCTTGCCGCGGCGTTCGGGCTGCACGGCTAAGACGTTGCGAAAGCCCGCCCAATTCGGCATCGCCCGCACTGCCAGTGAAACTCCATTTGACCAAAGTCGCGTTCGCCTGCCGAGACGTGGAGGCGCTTCAGGAACGGATTGCCCGCCGAGCCAGCGAGGGCGAGGTTCGAATTGCAACTCGAATGCGACCCAAACGCGCTGACGAGCTTGTCGGTGGCAATCTGTACTGGATCGTCAAGCATTTGATCGTCGCGCGCCTCGAAATCCTCCGCTTCGAGGATCGTGAGGATGGCCGGATCGATATCGTCTGCGCGGCCGAGCTTAGAAGAGTCCCTCCAGCACCACGGCGCGCCCATCAGGGCTGGCGCTATCTTGAGGATGCACTTGCACCCAAGGCTGATGATGGTGGCACCGGCCTTGGAGCGCTTCCAGCGCAACTCTACCGTCGCCTCGCAGCGTTGGCGCTCGTCTGATTTCTTACCTGAAGAGCAGGTAGAGGATGATGATGAGAAGAATGATTCCGCCGATGCCAAGATACATTGTTCTCTCCCAGGCTGGATTGCTTTTGGGAGGGAAAACGATTGGGGCATCGTGAGGTTGCGATGCGCAAGCCTAAAAAGCTTGGGATTGCTGGCACTTTACCTTGTGAGCCTGCATCCGCTGACGGTGGTCGAGCCGCTCGTCCTGACCGTGCAGGACGGCCTCCCGGAAAAGCGGATTGTCGATGCTCCCCGGCCGTCTACCAGAGCGGTGCCCGTCACATTCGCGTCGATCGTCGCTGTGCCTTCCGTGCTGATCGCTGCGTCATGAGCTCCGAGCTTTAGTGCATCGAGTGTCGAGACACCGCGAACCCGCGCGGTCAGTTTGTTGGCCTCGCCGGCAAGCCTCGCGCTTGCGCTACCGTCGAGGACTATTGTCAGCTGGTCGGCCGCGACCCTCCCGATCTCGCCCAAGCCCGAGCCCTCGAGCGTCAGGCTGAAGCTCAGTCCCTTGACGCGGTCGATGGCGAGACTTCCGGCTCCAAAAAGACCGGCGTTCGTCAAATCGTGCGTTCCGATGCTGATCTCGACTGGTCCGGGGTCCTCGCCCGGATAGCCGCCCCAGGAGGGATCTGCCTGAACGACCAAGGTGTCGCCGCGGACCTCGACCATCACCCGGTCGAGCGCCGCCGGCGAGCCGGCGGCCTTCGCGAATGGAGCAACGCCGGTCTCGAGACTGACTTTATAGGGGCCGGTTATCCGGATCTTGCTGAAATCCGTAATCCCGAAATTTCGTGTCGCAGCAGCCGGCGGGAGAAGCCGCCGCGATCGTTGCGAACGCCGCGAAAAGGAAGATGCGCATGCGCGCACCTTCCACAATCATAGTTAATGCAGCTCTAAGAACAGCGGACGCTGCCGGAGCCGGCCTTGCTGATGTTGCACTTGGCACCGCCGGCGACTTCGACGTCGCCCGAGCCCATGATGCTGACGTCGGCGGTGCCGCTGGAGTGCGCCTTGATGCCACCTGAGCCGGCAATCGAGACCTCGAGGCTCTGGGTCTGGATCGCGCTCGCATCGATGTCGCCTGACCCTGCGATGTCATATTTGCCCGACTGCGCCTTGCCGGTTCCGGCCTTGAGGCTTCCCGAGCCCGCGATCGTGAGCTTCAGCTGCTGGACGTCCATGCTCGTCGACATCGATCCCGCCCGATCCGGCGACGGTTCCCTCGAAGTTCTGGCCCGGCAACCTTGTCGACCCGAACGTCGCCCGAACCGGCGATGGTCGCGCCGCTCAGCTGAGGGACGGTCACGGTGAAGCTCGCCTTTCCATGACTGCTCCAGCCGAAGTTGAAGAAGCTGTGATTGTGCTCCGGCCGGATCACGAGCTTGTTGCCCTCGACCTCGACGACCGTTCGCTCGAGGAGCTTTTCAGAGCCGCGCGCCGAGACGCCGGGGTTCGAGCCGGTGCGCACCTCCACATCATAGGGCCCGGCAACCTCGATCTGCTGGAAATTGCCGACCTGGTAGTTGCGCGAGATGGTTGCGCCCGCGCCTTCCTGTGCGTTGACCTGACACCCGCCAAGGGCGGCAGAGGCCGCGATCATTGCGGCAAGGGACTGGCGCATGCACTCCTCCTGTTACGTGTATTAGCTTTGCAATACAGCGCGATGAGAACGGCCGCAAGCGCAAAAAGAAAGGGCGCCCGGTTAGGGGCGCCCTTTTCAAGTCCGGCTGAAGAGCGGGCGTTTATGCCGAGCTCTTTGGTCTTGTGATGGATGAGCGCCGCCGTGTTGAGGATCTCGAGGATCTTGGCGAGCGCCGACTTCTCGTCGGTCTGCTCCATCGCGCCGAGCTCGCGCGCCAGGCGCGACGAGGCCGCTTCGAAGATCTGGCGCTCGGAATAGCTCTGCTCCGGAGCATCGTCCGGGCGGAACAGGTCGCGAGTCACCTCGGCGATCGACGTCAGATCGCCCGAGTTGATCTTCGCTTCATATTCCTGCGCACGGCGCGACCACATGGTGCGCTTGACCTTGGGCTTGCCCTTCAGCGTCTCGAGCGCATCCTTCATCGTCTTGTCGCGACGAAAGCTTGCGCATGCCGACCGAGTCCGCCTTGTTGACCGGAACCCGAAGCGTCATCTTTTCCTTCTCGAACCGGAGCACGTAGAGATCGAGACGGGTACCGGCGATTTCGGTGCTTTGCAGCTCGACGACACGGCCAACGCCATGCTTGGGGTACACGACATAATCACCGACGTCGAAGCTAAGCGCCTTTGTAGCCATTGCTCACCTTTCCAATTGCGGCAGAGAGAGCCGGTGCGTCTCGCATCGTCCCCCAAAACGACCCGGCGGTCGCGGCTCCCCTGCCTATTTTGTGGCTTCCCTTGAATTTAAGGCCGCAGCTGAATCGCGGCGGCCCCTTGATGACAATTTTATATCACAACTGACCTCAAATTGCGAGTCCGAGCTGGAGCGGGCTCCTCGCGCTTGATTTCGCGACAGGTTGTGGAGGCCCAAGACCGAGCAGCCTGATACCTTTCGGATAAGGGGTGAAGAGCGGCGAGAAGCGCCTGGCCGGCACCAGTGAAAGCGTCGCAGGTCGGGCACGGGACCGGCGAAGCTCTTCGACCGGGTGATGATGGTGAAATCGCCGAACTTGACCTTGAGCGTCACCGTTCGGCCGATGACCTCGGCGCGCTCGACGCGGTCCCAGGCATAACCCGCGATCCGCGTCAGTTCGGCCGCGAGCCGATCGGGATCGCGCAAGATCCTCGTCGAAGGTGCGCTCCGCGCTGACCGACTTGTAGGGGCGGTCGGGCTTCACCTCGCGCTCGTCGATCCCGCGGCAGATTCGCCAGTACCAGTCGGCCGAGCTTCCGAAATGGGCCTGGAGAGCAGGCAGGCTCCAGTCGCGCAGGTCGGCGCCGGTGAGGATTCCCAGCCGCTCCATCTTCTTGGCGGTGACCGGCCCGATGCCGTGGAAACGCGCCACCGGAAGCGAGGCGACGAATTCGGGCCCTTGCTCCGGCGTGATGACGCACAGGCCGTCGGGCTTGCGATGGTCGGAGGCGAGCTTGGCGATGAACTTGCAGTAGGACACGCCGGCCGAAGCGGTCAGCTGGCATTCCTCGCGGATCCGGCGCCGGATGTCCTCGGCGATCGCCCGGGCGCTGCCGAGGCCGTGCCGGTCCTCGGTTACGTCGAGATAGGCCTCGTCGAGGCTGAGCGGTTCGACCAGGTCGGTGTAGTCGAGGAAGATCGCGCGGATCTGCTGCGAGACCGAGCGGTAAACGTCGAACCGCGTCTTGACGAAGATGAGCTCGGGGCAGCGGCGCTTGGCGGTGACCGAGGGCATGGCCGAGCGGATGCCGAACTTCGCGCCTCGTAGCTTGCCGCCATCACGACGCCTCGGTGCCCGCCGCCGACCGCGACCGGCTTGCCCTTCAGGTGGGATCGTCGCGCTGTTCGACCGACGCGTAGAAAGCGTCCATGTCGACGTGGATGATCTTGCGGATCGGGCGGTCGTCGCTTTGCATCGCAGCGCGTTCTGCTTAAGGGCCGCGCGCCATGAACATCCACGAATATCAGGCCAAAGAGCTGCTCGCGAAATATGGCGTTCCGGTTCCGGCGGGCTATGCGGCGATGAGCGTCGAGGAAGCGGTCGAGGCCGCCAAGAAGCTTCCCGGGCCGCTTGTGGGTCGTGAAGGCGCAGATCCACGCCGGCGGCCGCGGCAAGGGCAAGTTCAAGGAACTTGGCCGACTGCGCCAAGGGCGGCGTTCGCCTCGCGCATTCGATCGACGAAGTGCGCGAGCATGCCGCGGAGATGCTCGGCAAGACGCTGGTGACGGTGCAGACCGGCGCCGCACGGCAAGCAGGTCCAGCGGCTCTACATCACCGACGGCGTCGACATCGCGAAGGAATTCTATCTCGCGCTGCTGGTCGACCGCGAGACCGGCCGCATCGCCGTCGTCGCCTCGACCGAAGGCGGGATGGAGATCGAGAAGGTCGCGCACGACACGCCCGAGAAGATCGCGACGATCACCATCGACCCGGCAACCGGCCTGATGCCGCACCACGGCCGCGAAGTCGCGGCTGCGCTCGGCCTCACCGGCGACCTCGCCAAGCAGGCGGGCAAGGTGCTCGGCAAGCTCTACCACGCGTTCCTCGGCACCGACGCCTCGCAGATCGAGATCAACCCGCTGGCGGTCAGCGACAAGGGGCAGCTGCTGGTGCTCGACGCCAAGGTCGGCTTCGACAACAATGCCGAGTTCCGCCATCCGGATCTCCAGCAGCTGCGCGATCTCACCGAAGAAGACCCGATGGAGATCGAGGCGTCCAAATACGACCTCAGCTACATCAAGCTCGACGGCTCGATCGGCTGCATGGTCAACGGCGCCGGCCTCGCCATGGCGACGATGGACATCATCAAGCTCGAAGGCGCCGAGCCCGCGAACTTCCTCGACGTCGGCGGCGGCGCCGTCAAGGAAAAGGTCACCGCGGCGTTCAAGATCATCCTCAGCGATCCGGCGGTGAAGGGCATCCTCGTCAACATCTTCGGCGGGATCATGCGCTGCGACATCATCGCCGAGGGCATCGTTGCAGCGGCGCGCGAAGTGTCGCTGAACGTGCCGCTGGTGGTTCGGCTCGAAGGCACCAACGTGCAGCAGGGCAAAGACATTCTGGCGTCGAGCGGACTGCCGATCATTGCCGCGAACGACCTTGGCGATGCCGCGAGGAAGATCGTCGCCGAAGTGAAGGCGCCGGTTGCCGCGTGAAGACTTGTCGTGCAAGGCCCGCGAAGGCAGGAGTCCAGATTTCGCCGAGCTGGGTTCGCCGGCATCGCGCTGGGACGGCAAGGGAGAAACGAATGAAAGTGCTGGTCGCGGTCAAACGCGTGATCGATTTCAACGTGAAGCCGCGGGTGAAGATGGACGGC
This sequence comes from uncultured Alphaproteobacteria bacterium, assembly GCA_963831485.1. GTDB lineage: Bacteria > Pseudomonadota > Alphaproteobacteria > Sphingomonadales > Sphingomonadaceae > Sphingomicrobium. The sequence goes on along the minus strand of CAWHQE010000010.1, from coordinate 369,331 downwards.
TCGGGCGTCGATCTCGCCAACGTCAAGATGAGCATGAACCCGTTCGACGAGATCGCGGTCGAGGAAGCGATCCGGCTGAAGGAAAAGGGCGTAGCGACCGAGATCGTCGCGGTATCGATCGGACCGGCCAAGGCGCAGGAGACGTTGCGCACCGCGCTTGCGATGGGCGCCGACCGCGCGATCCTCGTCCAGACCGACGAGGAGGTCGAGCCGCTCGCCGTCGCCAAGATCCTCGCCAAGATCGCGGGCGAGGAACAGCCGCAGCTGATCATCCTTGGCAAGCAGGCGATCGACGACGACAATAATGCGACCGGCCAGATGCTTGCGGCGCTGCTCGGTTGGCCGCAGGGCACGTTCGCATCGAAGATCGAGTCTCGGACAGCGCGACCGTCACTCGCGAGGTCGACGGCGGTCTCGAGACCGTGAAGCTGAAGCTGCCGGCGGTGGTCACCACCGACCTTCGCCTGAACGAGCCGCGCTATGCCTCGCTGCCGAACATCATGAAGGCCAAGTCGAAGCCGCTCGCGACCAAGTCGCCCGGCGATTACGGTGTCGATATCGCGCGGCGGCTGGAAACGCTGAAAGTGACCGAGCCGGCCAAGCGCCAGGCGGGCGATCAAGGTCGGCATCGGTCGATGAGCTGGTCGGCAAGCTCAAGGGTCTGGGGATTGCGAAATGAGCGTTCTGGTCCTCGTCGAACATGACGGCTCCCAGGTCAAGGACGCCACGCTCGCGGCGGTTACCGCCGCATCGAAGCTCGGCGAAGTGCATGCGCTGGTCGTCGGGCAACAATGTCGACGGCGTCGCACAGGCCGCGGCCAAGATCGCCGGCGTCGCCAAGGTCCATGTCGCCAAGCTCCGCAGCGCTGGAGCATCAGCTCGCCGAAGCCGTCGCGCCGGTCGCCGCAAAGCTGATGGACGGCCACGACGCATTTCGTCGCTCCGGCAACGACGACCGGCAAGAATATCGCCCCGCGCGTCGCCGCGCTGCTCGACGTCATGCAGATCAGCGACGTCCTGTCGGTCGAGGGACCGGATACTTTCACCCGCCCGATCTACGCCGGCAATGCGATTGCGACGGTCAAATCAAAGGACGCGCAAGAAGGTCATTACGGTCCGCACCACCGCGTTCGAGAAAGCCGCGCAGACGGCGGCTCGGCCACGATCGAGCAAGTCGATGCGAGCGGTGATCCCGGCACCAGCAGCTTCGTCGGTTTGGAAGCGTCGAAGAGCGAGCGACCCGAGCTCACCAGCGCCGGCGTGATCGTCTCGGGCGGCCGCGCGTTCGGTTCGTCCGACCAGTTCCATGCGCTGCTCGACCCTCTTGCCGACAAGCTCGGCGCTGCGGTCGGCGCGAGCCGAGCGGCAGTCGACGCGGGCTATGCGCCGAACGATTATCAGGTCGGGCAGACCGGCAAGATCGTGGCTCCCGAAGTCTATATTGCGATCGGCATCTCGGGAGCGATCCAGCACCTCGCCGGAATGAAGGATTCAAAGACGATCATCGCAATCAACAAGGACGAGGAAGCCCCCATCTTTCAGGTCGCGGACATCGGCCTTGTCGGCGACCTGTTCAAGATCGTGCCGGAGCTGACCGAAAAACTGTAAGCCGGTTTTCTTCGACGACAGTTGGGACTTGCTGTTGCGGCCGGCCGAAGCGATCTTTTCTTAGAATGCGATGTTGCGGGTGATCAGCCAGCGCCTGCCATTGCGATGCCAGACCGTCAGGAAGTGACCCGAGGCCTGCGTGACGTCGGTCCCGCGCTGTACGGTCATCGTCGCGGTGCCCCATTCATATATGTCATCGGCATCATGAGCGACGCGGCCATCGCTCTTGATGCTTGCTTTCAGCACCCGGACGCTCGCTCGGCGCGCTGCATACATCGCCTTCACGGCCGCCTTGCCGATGCTGACCGAGCCGTCGGGCCCGATAAAGATGCCGTTCGTGTCGTAGGGCTCGGCGAGGACGTCGAAATCACGAGCCACAATGGCGCGCGTCCATTCCTCGTTGGCCTTGTCGATAAAGGGAGCCGCCGAAGCGAGCGCTGGCTGTTGCGAGGCTGGAGCGGCCGCGATGAGCAGCGGCGCGGCCAACATCAATATCCTGCGCATCAGAAGCTTCCTTTCCCATTACCAGCCGTTGACCCGCTCCCAGACGTCGACCACGCGAGCGCTTCCATCGGTAACATGATAGCGCTCATAAGCGGCCGCTGTCGCGCAGGCGTGATTGGGCAGAATTCGGACCCGGCTGCCGACAGGGAAACGGTCGAACTCGATTTTGCCGGTTCGGCTCGTAATGATGCCATGCTCCTGGTTCGTCGAGGAGACCGTCACTTCGTCGATCACCTCGGCCGTCGCTGCATCGCAGACCGCGCCATAGCCCCAGTCCACCGGCTGGTCTGCGGTGCCGCGGTCGCGGCTGAGCGCGAGAAAGCCCGCGTCGATGAGGACACGTCCATGCTGGCGGTTGTGGCCGATGACGCTTGCCACCACTCCGATAGCAATATCGTTCGTGCTGCACGTGCCGAGCTCCGACTGAACGAGATCGCCGAACGCATAGACGCCGGCGCGAGCCTCCGTAACGCCCTCGAGGCTAAGGGCATAATGAAGGGTCGGCGTCGAACCGACGCTGACGATCCTGCATTCAAGACCCGCCTTTCGCAACCTCTCGGCGGCGGCAACGCTCAGCGAGCGCTCCTGCTCGGCCATGGCTTCGAACTCCAATTTCGTCCGGCAGTCGTAAGACGCGCCGGCATGGGTCATCACTCCCGCGAAATGGGGTCCGAGCCGGCGGCCGATATCGATCAGCAACGGGTCATCGGGACCGACGCCGGCGCGATGACCATCGCTGTCGATTTCGATCAGCGTCTCGATCGGCACTCCTTCCGAATCGACGAACGCGCGGATCATGTCCGCAGCTTCGGGCGTGTCGAGGATGATCCTGAGCTTGCATCCGGCGCGAATGAGGTGCGCGACCTCGGGCAGCTTCACCGGCGCGATCCCGACCGCGTAGAGGATGTCGGTAACTCCGCGCTCGAAGAAGTAGCGCGCCTCGGCCAAGGTCGAGACCGTGATTGGAAGGGAAGCGCCGCCGGCGAGCACGCGGAGCACGTCGATCGACTTGGACGTCTTCACATGGGGACGCAGCTCCACTCCGAGCGAACGCACCTTGTCGCGCATCCTCGAGGCATTTGCCTCGAGCCGCGCACGGTCGAGGAGCAACGCAGGCGTCGCCAAATCGAAGATCGTCTTCATCGTCATTGGGTGAACTTGTTCTCGCGCCGTCGACCAAGCATCAGCCCGCGTTCCAGGTGCACGCATAGCGCCGCATAATAGTCCGACAAAAATCCATAATCGTCGCCGTCATCGCGCAAATCCGCCTTCGCGCGGATCGTTCTAGCGACGGTCTGATCGCCTCCGGGTTCTCGTTTCGGAGGACGTCTTCGAGGGTCTGCAGCTCATAGACCCCGTAGAGCTTGAGCGCCGCCGGCGGGAAGGTTCGCCGCGACCGATAGGCGCTGCCGACAAGATCGGCGGAAAGTCCGGCTTTTTCGTTCCTCACGACCCACGTTCCAGCGACGAGGTCGCCGACCCGCAGGCGGTCTCGGTTGAACAGCGGGAAGAACAGGAAAATGCCGCTCCACAAAGCGCGAAAATCGTCAGGAAGCTGTCGGCAACCCCCTCGGCGGCTTGCGCGCCCAGAAAGGAGAGTGGGAGGAATACCTCGATCTCCCTCATCGCATTGCGGGCGATCACCGCGGCTCCCGTCAGCCTTGCTCCGTCGCGAGCAACGACTCGAAGGCCCAGGAGCCGCTTGCCCGGAGTGGCTCCGCGGCTGCCCATTTCAAACAGCGAAAACCATCCGTTGCGAAGGATGAAGGCGCCGATCAGCCAGAGTATCTCGAGAAATTGGGAAGCCCCGCTATCCTTCTTCGAGCTTAAGGTCGCCCAGAAAAGATAGAGGGTGAGGATGGTAATCGCGACCAGGATCAGCGTCATGAAGATGAGGTCGATCATGAACGCTCCGGCGCGGCTTCCCGCGGACCCCGAGCTCCAGCCGAAGATCGACCCCTTCGGGAGTGATGAAGGTGCGTTTGAGGCTTCGGATTTTGATCGCGCTACTGGCCATGCGCACCTTTCGCGCCGGCCAGGCATAGAAATATGCAAGCCAGCCGACCAGCATTGCTGATCCGATCAGAATGCGCAGTCCATCGTTGGTGATCGTCTGGCGCCCAATGCCCTCGAGCAGGCCCGCGACCGCTAGCATGATGACCGTTCCGGCCATTGCGGTAGCGGCTATGCGGCCCGCCTCGACCGCGGCGTCGGTGCGGGAAACGCGGCCCGGAAAAGCGATCGCAGTGCCGATGCGGATTCCTGCCGCGCCCGAAATGCAGATCGCGAATATCTCGGTGGTCCCGTGGATCATCAGCCAGCCGAGGAGGTTTGGTCCGAGGCCCTTGGCCGCAAATACAGCGTAGATCGCGCCGAGCGTCAGGCCATTGTAGAGGATCAGCAATACGCTCGGGACTGCGAAAGCAAAGCCAAGCGCAAACGAGAAAATCGCAATCTGCGCATTATGGGTGAACAGGAAGGTCGCAAATACGCTGAGGCCGCTGTCATTGTGGCTTTGGTATAGAGCGTTGACCGCAGGAACTTCGGCCGAGGCGGAGGGATCGCGGCCGTCCGCCAGTCCCTCGGGGATGATGCTGAAATACCAGCTCGGATCGCTCCGGATAAGAAGATAGGCAAGGATCGCAGCGCCGCTCGTCAGCGCAACGCAGAACAGGGTCTCGCGCCACAGCCGGCGCACCGCTTCCGGCCAGCTGCGTGCGAAGAAACCGGTCAATTGGCGCCAGGCTGGAGTCTGAACTCCGTAAATCTGGAAATAGGCCCTCGTGCAAAGTCGTTCGAGGTAATTGACCAGTGCTCGATCGAGCGACGTGTCGCGGGCGACCGACAATGAGGAGAGGGTTGTCCGGTACAAAGCCGGGAGCGCAAGCAGGTCCTCATCGCCAAGAGAACGGATCGAGCGTTTCTCCATCCGTGTGATGATATGCTCCAGCCGCTCCCAATCGGCGCTGTGCGCCTGTCGAAAGCGGGTCGCGTTGACCAGCGGCGTGTCGCTGCGGGATCGGCGCGCTCGCGTTCACAACAGGTCCCGCTTCTTGAGATCGAGATAGCTCTCCACGAGCCGCTCGCTGACCTTGTCATATTCGCTTTCGACGACATGCACCCCGAGATGCTGGAGTCGAGAAATCGCGACCCGGCGGTCCTTGAGAAGGTCGGCTGCAGTGATCGCGCGGGTGACATCGTCGGCCGTTTGCGGCTCGGCCGAAGCAATGGTCTCGAGTTCATCGTCCCGGAGCACGACCACGACGACCAAGTGGGTTTCGACGAGGCGTCGGATCGCACGAAGCATGAAATCAGCCGAGACCGTATCGGTGAACTCGGTGAAGAGGATGATCATCGATCGGCGCGTGAGCTTCGCCGCGAGCGTCGTCAGCGCGAAAGTATAGTTGGTTTCATCGGCGCTATAGTCGATCTTTGCGGCGAGGCGCTCGAGCTCGGTGAACGCGCCGCCGCCCGACACCAGTCCGCTCGACAGGCGCGGGCGCGAATCGAAGGCATTGATCGCCACCCGATCGCCGAGCTTCAGCGCGATCCAGGCGGTCAGCAGCATTGCCGAGACGCAGCGGTCGACGCGTGCAAGGCCTGCAACCGGCTCGCACATCTGCCGCCCGGTATCGAGCGCGAAGACGATCTGGTTGTTGCGCTCTGTCCGATATTGCTTGGCGAGCAGCTTGATATGCCGCGCCGACTGCTTCCAGTCGATCGAACGGCGATCCATGCCGGTCCGGAAATCGACCAGGGTGTCGAAGTCCGATCCCTCGCCGCGCGCCAGTTGCGCGATCATGCCCTTCGAGTGCGTAGCGCTGAAAGACTCGCGCGCCCTGGTCATGGACCGGGCGAAGGTCGGGCAAGACCGGGAACGCGGCCGCCGATCTCGAGGGCTTCTGGTTCCAGGCGAGGCCCAGCGGCCCGGTCCAGCGCAGCCACAGCTTCTCAAACCGAGCAACGCCTCGGCGGAGCATTTCGAGCGGCATCAGGACTGCGCCCCGCCCATCTTCCAGCGGCACGCGTGCGCGCCCGTCGTCCTCGACGGAAACGAGCGGCGGCGTTTGGAGCGCGACCCAGGCGTTCCGCGGCCGGCTCCCAACCGAAACGGTCACCGTGCAGTCGCGCGTTTCGCCGACATAGGCGTGGCCCGGAAAATCGACGCGCGCCGTTGCCGTCGCCGATGCCGCGCAATGCGTCGAGCAGGGTCAAAAGGACCATCGCCAGTGGCCATGCGAGCGCCAGGAACCAGCGGCCCGGCTGGACCGCCGCGAACGCAAGCGCGAGCGGCGCGCCCGCTGCGGTTGCGATCACCGCAGTGCGCGTCGGATAGATCAACGCGGCGCCTCGATCGCCTCGATGATCGCGGTCACGATCTCCTCGACCTTGCGGCCGTTGATCTCGGCGGCGGGCGACAGGATCACGCGATGGCGCAGCAGCGCCGGGGCGAGCGCCTTCACGTCGTCCGGAATGACGAAGTCGCGGCCGTCGAGCGCGGCGCGCGCCCGCGCGGCGCCCGCGAGCATTGCACCGGCGCGAGGGCTCGCGCCCGATTCCAGTTCCGGATTCTCGCGCGTGCCGCGCACCAGCGCAGCGATATAGTCGATGACCTCGTCGACCAGCCGCACCTCGCTGACGGCGTCGATCGCGGCCGTGATCAGTCGCCCGATCGGCCTTGCGCTCGACGCCCCAGGCCGACGGATCCATCGCCATCTTCTCGGCGCCGTGGGTGGCGATGATCTTCCGCTCCTCCTCGAGCGAGGGATAGTCGACCGTCTGCTTGAACAGGAAGCGGTCGAGCTGCGCCTCGGGCAGCGGATAGACGCCCTGCTGCTCGATCGGGTTTTGAGTCGCGACGACCATGAACCGGTCGCTGAGCTCGTGGCTTTCGCCGTCGATCGTCACCTGCCGCTCCTGCATCGCTTCGAGCAGCGCAGCCTGGGTCTTGGGCGGCGTGCGGTTGATCTCGTCGGCAAGCAGCAGTTCGGTGAAGATCGGCCCGCGGGTCAGCGTGAAGCTCGACGTCTGGAAATTGAACAGGTTGGCGCCGATGATGTCGGCGGGCATCAGGTCCGGCGTGAACTGGATGCGCCCGAAATCGAGCCCGACCGCCTGGGCGAAGCTGTGCGCCAGCAGCGTCTTGGCCGTGCCCGGCGGACCTTCGAGCAGGATGTGCCCGCCGGCGAACAGCGCCACCAGCATCAGCTCGACGCTCGTGTCCTGGCCGACGACCGCCTTTGCGATCTCCTCCCTGATCGCCTGGGCGAGCTGTCTGGACTTCGTCGACTTTCACCGCTGGACCTCCTCGATCCACTGATTCAGTGATTGCGCCGCGCCGAGCAGTTCGTCGCGGCGTTCGTGCGCTGCTCGCCGGCGAACCGCCGCTGCGGCAAGCTTCGATCTGGATTGAGCGCTCGAGGCGTTCGATCGAGCGCTTGGGTGCCGAGCGTCGGCGGCAGCCGGAACAGGGCGACCGCTCGTTCGCGGATGACCTCGACGTAGCGGCCGCCGAGATGCGCCTCGCGCCCGGCCTTGCGGATGAGCGCCGCGCTGTTGTCGACCAGCGCCGCCTTGCCGAACGCGATCGCGCGCTCGCTCCGCCGGACCGGACCGAAGCGGTCTGAGCGCCTGCCAGGCGGCGAGCAGCATCGCGGTGAAGATCGTCAGGGTGACGGCGAGGAATGGAGCGTCGAACGCCAGCTTCAGCGGGCTTCGCGAGCGCCCGAGCCCGTTCGCAGTCACGTCGAACAGCACTCCATTCGGCGTCGGTGCTGTTGAGATAATCGAGCAGCGCGAGCGCCGAGCGCGCCTGCGTTTCGTTGCCCATGCCGTGGTTGTTGATGAGGTCAGGCTCGCTCAGCACGTAGAGGTTCCGGCGTTCCGACGCTGCGCCAGGACGATCCCGCCTCTTGGAGTCGTGATCATCGGATGAACGTCCATCGCCGCTGATCGTCTGGACGACCGCGGGAGCGAGGAAGTGAACGTCCGGCCGGCATCGCGTCCTCGACATTCACGAGCGCTTCGCCATGGCCCTTTGCGCGCGCGACCTTTAGACTTCACGTCGGGAGCAAGCACGCCTTCCGGGCTCGTCCGGCGAAGCGAGCCCCATAACGCGCACCCAGCCCGGGTGCGTCTGGTCGGCCGGGTCCCCATTTTGGAAGGACGATCAGCGTCGCCCGGGGGCCGCGCATCTTCAGTATCTTCGCGAGATCGGCGGAGGAACTCTCGGGCGTGATTACGGCGAGGTCTTCGTTGTCGAGGTCTGGGGCGGAGCGGACGATCGCGGGGTTGCGCCCGGTCGCCTCGGCGAGCCGCACCAGTCCGCTGAACCCGGTCGCCGCATTCGACAAAGCGTGCGCGCCGCCATTGTGACCCGAGCGGAGGTCCGGCGCATAGGCGCCGAGCACCAGCATGGCGATGAAGGCGAAGACGCCGATTGCGGTGATCAGCAGCATCGTTCGCGGCATTGAATGCGCCGCCCGAGTCCGCCGCGGAGTCGATCGCGACGTCGCTCATGCGCGCCACGCCGCCGGAAGGGCGAAGTCGGAATAGGCTTCGCGCGCCGTCGACCAGTCGCGCTCGCCGACCGGCCGCCCGCCGAACAGGCTGCGCTCGACAAGCCGCGCGATGCCTGCGAACAGGTCGCGGGCGCGCTGCCGGAATTCCCTGCGAAGCGGCAATCTCGCGGCTGGTGAGCGCGGGACGGACGAGCGCCGGCCGCCGGTTCGCGATGTCCTCGATCGAGCGGAACAGAAGGTGGTGGATCGCCTCGGCAAAGCGCCCTTCGCGCGCCAGCGCGTCGGCCTCCTCGAGCCAGGAGCGGGCGCCCGCCTCATCGGGCGCCCATTCTTCCTCTTCGGATATCGCCCGGCTGCCGCGCGGCCGCGGCAGGCGCAGCGCCATTCGCCGTGGCGCAGATCCGGTTGTAGACGCCCAGAACAGCGCCGCAGCGCCAGCGACGATCACGGTCCAGAGCAGGATCCGGGCATAGGCCGCGTCCGGAGAAAACTGCCGATCCACTTCGAGAAAACGGCCGACAGGCTCGAGCAGCTTGCCGAGCCATCGGTCAACGCTTCAGCCAGGCCGGCGGCTTGGGCGGCTGCGGCGGCGGCGCCAAGTTGAACTGGATCGACGGATCGTGGCGCATCGCCGTCCAGGCGTGCGCGAAACGATCAGGCCCGGTCGCCGCAACTTGGTCCTTGCCGCTGATGACGCCGTCCTCCCTTCCCCAAGAATAGGGTAGCTGGCGTTAGCCCTCGCGCAAGTCAGGAAAAATTCTGGACAGCCTATTTTCTGTGTCGCAGCAATTGCTTGCCAAAAAAGGGGAGTGTTGAGATGGCAGTGTTGCACCCGTGTATGAGGACCGCCCGGAGTGTCGATTGGCGAGTATTCCGGGGTGCGTGCGCTCAGCGCGCTTGGTAAAAGTCCGAGCCCTGATTGTCGGACTAGCATTGATTCTTGGAGGGATGCCGTCGCTCGCGCTTAACGTTGTGATCGCGAGCATTCTCATTATCGGCGGACCAGCAAATGCAGGGAGCGCTTCGATTTACAATATGCTCGAATTGATGCTGGTGTCGATGCCATTCAGCCTAGCGGTTTGTCCCGTTGCTCATGCTACGATGACTTCGCGCGACCGTTTTTTTCGGCGATTGAAGGTCGTACTGACAGTTTTGGAGCGTGTCTGGAAACCGCACTTGCGGTGTTCCTTCCAGTCGTTGCGATGTCGATAGTCTCGGCGATCGGCGTGGGGCTGGGCTTGATCCTGTTCGTTGTTCCTGGGGTGATCCTTTATCTAATCTGGTCAGTGGCGCTGCCCGCACTGGTGATCGAACCGATAGGCATTTTAAGCGCTGCGCCGCAGCGCCGTTTTAACCAAGGGCGCAAATGGCAGATATTCGGGATCAGCCTTATCTTCGTACTCACTTTTTGGGGTTCAGTCTTGTCCGAAAACAATGGGTCTCCTGCAATGTTTGATCCAGCCCAATCGAGCGGACTGACCACCGGCAATGTGATGAGTGGGATCCTTCGAGACGCAGCAGTTCTCGATAGCCGGTGGAACGCTCTGGCCGTCGCTCTACCTTGAGTTGCGCTGGTGGAATGAAGGCGAGAGCGTGCACGAGCTGGCCAGAATTTTGCTTAAAGCGATCAGGATTTCTTCGAGGCGGTTCGTGAGTGTTTAGATTGGCGCCCGCTTGGAGGCGAGCGAATTGGCTCGAATGCAAACCGACCTTCTATCTCGGCGTCGGCAGCGGTTCGTCCAGCTCCTTGAGAGCGGCAATCGCGCGCTTGTGCTTTGGGTCAATCTTCAGCGCTCGCTCGAACTGCGTCCTTGCACCGTCCGTACGTCCCGCCCCGCCATAAGCCCGGCCAAGCCCGAATGCGGCATCGGCTCGATTTGGATAGTCCCTCGCGTTTTGTTCAAGCAACGTGATCGCGGACGACATCTGGCCCATCTTCAACGCTTGATAGCCGGCAACCTCTGCGGCGGCGCTGGTATCCAGGTCGGGATGCGCGAGGCGAAATATGCGGTATGTCCACATGACCGCCGACGGGTCTTCACGTTGCTCAAGCTGCTCGATGAAGGTCTGGATGGTCGTATGAACGTAGACCGGCGGTGAGAACCAGCTGATCGGGATATCACCGTTGGCCCTGATCGAGCCCCACAGCATGGAGTTGAGCTCCTTGCCGGTCGCGACTCGACCTCCGTCGACTTGAACGGAAACAGCACGCCGGCGACCGGCCGGATATCACTGTACTGCGTTCTTGAAACGACCTCGTTTCCGAACGCATGCACCTTTGCGGTTTGGCCGCTGGCAATCATCATATAGCTTTGCTGGTCGATGAAATTGTCGGCCTCGTAACCGTCGGGCATCGTGATCCGGACGTCGTAAGTGGGATGCCCGGGATAAGCTCGGTCCCGCCAGTTCCGCAATGTAGCCCTTGGCCTTATAGTCGAGTAGCGGACCGTCGACGTCGGCGAAATGCCGGGATGCCTTTGAGGCGGCACCGGTCGTTCTAAGGACAACGCCAGGGTCGGCGTACCATTCCAGGCTCACCCGTCGTACCCCTCCATGGAACTCGTTCTTTGCGGCGGGGATCTCCGACAAGCTTGTAGTATGGCCGCATCAGCATCATCGTGGCGTTGGCGCCGCCCAAGGGAATCAATCCCGGTCTTGGTAGCGACCGTTCTCGAACATCAGACTGTGGATCGCATGCATTCGATCCGCTCCCCCGCGAGCAGCGATGTGTCTTGCAATGATGGTCTCAACATCGGGGCTCGAAATAGCGGCCACGGCGACCTGCGACGCCGACATCGCCAGCAAGAATGAACAAGACGAAGCGGAACATAGCTTTCCCTCCTGCGCGGAAGGGTGCCGGGCGCAGATTGTCGCCGCAAGGCGCGCAAGATAAGCATTAGGTAAGAAGAGGGACGAAACATGCTTGAACGTCCTCCAGCTACGCTCGGGCCCGATTGTCCTCGACACAGCGCGCAGAGAGGTCAGCCTCAATCGACGACCTCCGAAATCTGGGGCTTCCGCTTGCATTCTGAAGAGCTGATCCGCAGCGAGGGAGAAACCGTCAGTCGGGCCGAGTTGGAACGCAAGCTCTGGCCGCACGCCCAGCGAATCCACATTCAGCGACGCCTCAACACTGCGGTCCGAGCCTTGCGGGAAGCGCTGGGCGACAACGCATCCGAACCCCGTCTGGTGCGAACCGTCCGCGGGTGCGGCTATCCATGGATCGGCTCCGAATGCCGAACCATCCGAAACGTTTCGGCGTTACCGATGGCGGCAGCAGCCGCTTTGGCTCTGCTGACGGCTTCGCCCGCAAGCTTTGCTCCAAACAGCCATCCGAACAGTTCCGGTCTGTCGGTTGAGACGGAGCTTTCTAGTCGTTTGAGACATCTTATAGGCGCGGCGGGAATGGCCGGAAGTACATTAATGAAGGGCGACGTTCCGCCGCACTGCCGCACCTCGCAGCCCTGGTGCAAAGTGGGAGCATCGATGCTGCGGGGAAGGCCGACCTTGGATGGCTCCTCTTGCGATCCGGAATGCCGGAGGCCGCATTGGTCGAGTGCACCGGCCAAGTTCACCCTAGTCTTAACCTCCTATCGTGTCGCCAGACCGCGCTCGCCCGGTTGGGGCTCATCGCAGATGCTCGCTCCGTTGCCGTTCAGCTGATGAAGTTGGCGCACGCCGATTCCTCTGCGCTTCGTTCGGTTGCGGGATCGCCGGTCGCGTTCTGGCTACGCGCAATTCTTGAAGTGGCGAGTGAGCGCATTTGTCCGCCCGAACCGGGACTGCGTTTCAGCGTGCGCAGCTGGAAGCTGAGGCCGGGAATCTAGAACGAGCGCTCACCAGCCTTAGTCGCGCGGCTGCAGTGCGCGATCCCCTGCTCGTCAAGATCAACTCCAGTGCAGAATTTGCGCCACTCCACAGCTCGCCGGAGTACTCGAAGAAGCGTATAGCAAGGGCTGCCGCTACTTAAGCAACCGCGCTGACAACATACTCCTGGAATATCCCTCGCCGGTGATGGTGACCATCTTTGCCGACGGAGCGTCCCCCAATTGAAAAGATATTGGTGCCCAGGGGCGGGATCGAACCACCGACACCGTGATTTTCAGTCACGTGCTCTACCAACTGAGCTACCTGGGCATTCGCGATCGGGACGGGCGAGCCCGTCCAAGCGAGCGGCGCTCCCTAACCGTCGCTCCCTTCGCTGTCCACCCTTTCGGGATCGGCTGGCGGGCCGGCGATGCGATAGCCTTCGCCGAGCCATTTCAGGAGGTCTCGGTCCTTGCAGCCGCGGCTGCAGAACGGCGCGTGCTCCGGCGCTTCGGGCTTGCCGCACAGCGGGCAGGCTTTGCGTCGGTCAGACTGGTTTCGGCATACCCGCCCGACATGGGAAGCGCCGCGTCGGCGCGCAAGCTCGACGGCGCCGCCGATCTGCCGCGCGAGCGCGGTCAGCCAGTCGCGACCTGTCTTCGAGCACGGCGATGATCGCCGGGTGGGCGACCAGCCGCTTCGGCCCGGCGCCTTCGAAGGCCGCGCGGCGAAGCAGCGCGCGCGCTTCGAACGCACGCGCGGTCCTGCGCCAGCTCGACCAGCGACGCGCGGCGTGCGCGGCCGAACGATCTGGACGAAGCCGAAGCCGTTGACGGCGGTGCGCTCGAACGGCTGCGGCAGAGTGCGTCGTCGATCGCCGTCGGCCGCCGCCTGGCGCGCCGCCTTGCTCGCGACGTCGGCAGGTCGATGCCGATCGACCCGCCGATGTCGAGCCGGCGTATCGCCTGCGCCGCTGCGGCCTGCGCCAGCGCACCGCCAAGCTCGTCCGGCGGCAGATAGCCGTCGACGTCGATCAGCGTCATCGCCGGCGTCGGCGACATGCGCAGCTCGCCGCCGGCGAATGCGATCTCGCCGGTTCGCGCTTCGTCGAGCAGATCGTTCCAGCCCGCCTCGCGAGCTCGTCGTCGGAGCCGGGAATGCCAGCTCGCGCCGCCAGCCGATCGGCGAGCGCGTGGCCGCCCGGCTGCGTCGGTCGGTCATCCGCGCAAGCGGCCGCTTCCACGGCTCGGCGCCGGGGATCGCCTCGCGCGTGACCTCGATGTCGAGCGTTGCTCCCTGCGCTACTCCGGGAGCGCCGCGCGGCAGCAGATATTCGCTGCCGCCCTCAGCGACGGCGACGGCGTTGCGGCCGTCGATGCCGTGTCGACCAGCCGCGCTGACAAGACGCTCCCGGCCGGCACCGCGCCATCGAGCTCGATCCGCGCTTCGACGATCTCGCCGTCCTCGACGAGCGCCGCGCGGGTCTCGCCGATCCCGCGCTCGATCGAGCCACTCAGGCAATCGGGTATCCCGCGCGACTTCAGCAGCACCCGCGTCTCGGCGAGCGGCAGGCCGACGACGTTCGAATAGCTTCCGGCAATATGGCGGACATAGACTTCGCCATAGCCCTGGAGCGCATAGCCGCCCGCCTTGCCGCGCCATTCGCCGTGGCTGGCGTAATAGTCGATCTCTTCATCGCTGAGCCGCTTCATTGCGATCATCGTCTCGACGAGCCGCTCGCGGATGCCCTTGCCGGGGATCGCCAGCGCGACGCCGGTCAGCACCCGGTGGCGGCGGCCCGACAGCAGCTTCATGCACTGCGCGAAGCGTCGCCTCGTCCTCGACCTTTGGGAAGGATGCGGCGGCCAACCGCGACGACGGTGTCGGCGGCAAGGACCAGCGCATCGGGCTCCTTCGCCGCGACCGCCTCGGCCTTCTCCCGCGCGAGCCGGAGCGCATGCTGCGCGCGGCAGTTCGCCTCGGCGGACGCTCTCGTCGATGTCGGCGGGAACGACCGCGTCCGGCGCAACGCCGATGCGGGCGAGCAGATCGAGGCGGCGCGGGCTCGCCGAAGCGAGGATCAGCCGCATCGCTTACGGATAGCCGGGCGGGCCTGCGCGGCCGGGCATGAAGCGATAGGTGATCCGGCCCTTGGTCAGGTCGTAGGGCGTCATTTCGACCAGCACTTCGTCGCCGGTCAGGACGCGGATGCGGTTCTTGCGCATCTTGCCGGCGGTGTGGCCGAGAATCTCGTGGCCGTTCTCGAGCTCGACGCGGAACATCGCATTGGGCAGCAGCTCCACCACCTGCCCGCGCATCTCGAGCAATTCTTCCTTGGCCAAGCGATTCCTCTCTCGTGCTCGAAAAGTCGCGGAGCCTTAGCGGCGGCAGCGCGAAATGTGAAGGCGGGGCTTCTAGACCGTGAGGACCGTCGAGCCGCTCGTCTTGCCGGCCTTCGAGCGCGCGATGGGCTTCGGCGGCATCCTTGCAGCGGGAAGTGCTGCTTGACCTCGACCTTCACCTTGCCGCTCGCGACCATGTCGAACAGCTCGCCGGCCGCCTGCTCCAGCTCTTCGCGCGTCGGCGATGTAATCGAACAGGGTCGGCCGGGTCAGGAACAGCGATCCCTTCTGCGCCAGCAGCCCGGCGCGAATCGGATCGGGCGGACCGGAGGCATTGCCGAAGCTGACCATCATGCCGCGCGGCGCAGGCAGTCGAGCGACTTCAGGAAGGTGTCCTTGCCGACGCGAATCATAGACGACCGGCAGCTTCGCGCCGCCCGTGATGCGCTCGACCTCGGCGACGAAATCCTGCCGCGTGTAGACGATCGGATGGTCGCAGCCGTGCGCGCGCGCGAGCTCGGCCTTCTCCTCGCTGCCGACGGTGCCGATGACCGTCGCGCCGAGCGCCTTCGCCCATTGGCAGACGATCAGCCCGACGCCGCCCGCCGCGGCGTGGATCAGGATCGTCTCGCCTGGCTTCACCGCATGGACGTGCGCGAAGCAGCATGTGCGCGGTCATGCCCTGGAGCATCATCGCCGCCGCCTGCTCGGACGAGATGGCGTCGGGCAGCTTCACCAGCCGGTCGGCGTCGATCAGCCGCTACTTCGGCATAGCCGCCGATCGGCCCGGCATAAGCGACGCGGTCGCCGGCTTCGACGTTGCTCGACGTCCGGCCCGACCGCCTCGACCACGCCGGCCCCCTCGACGCCCGGCGTGAACGGCAAGCTCCTGCGGTAGAGGCCGGTGCGGTGATAGACGTCGATGAAGTTGAGGCCCGCCGCCTCCTGGCGGAGGCGCACCTGGCCCGGGCCCGGGCTCGCCGACCTCGACCTCTTCCCACTTGAGGACCTCGGGGCCGCCGGTTTCATGGACTCGGATCGCGTGCGGCATGGCGGCGCTCAACGCCTCGTCGCGCGCACAAAGAAAAGCCCCGCCGCGGCGGACCGCGACGGGGCTCGTCATTTCAATCGGTCAAGGCTTAGACCGCGGCGTGCGCCGCCAGCGCCGCGAGCAGCAGCAGCGCGACGATGTTGGTGATCTTGATCATCGGATTGACGGCCGGGCCGGCGGTATCCTTGTAGGGATCGCCGACGGTGTCGCCGGTCACCGCGGCCTTGTGGGCTTCGGAGCCCTTGCCGCCGTAATTGCCGTCCTCGATGTACTTCTTGGCATTGTCCCAGGCGCCGCCGCCCGAGGTCATCGAGATGGCGACGAACAGGCCGGAGACGATCACGCCGAGCAGCAGCGCGCCGACCGCGGCGAGGCCGTTCTCCTTGCCCGCAACCGCGCCGATCACGAAGTAGACGACGATCGGGGCCAGCACCGGAAGCAGCGACGGGATGATCATCTCGCGGATCGCGGCGCGGGTGACGAGGTCGACCGTGCGCGCATAGTTCGGACGAACCGAGCCATCCATGATGCCGGGATTGTCGCGGAACTGCTGCGCGGACTTCCTCGACGACGGCGCCGCCGGCGCGGCCGACGGCGGTCATGCCCATCGCCCCGAACAGGTAAGGCAGAAGCGCGCCGAGCAGCAGGCCGACGATGACGTACGGGTTCGACAGGCTGAACAAGGTATCGAGGTTGGTGGTCACGCCGATCGGCCGCCGAATTCGCGAAGGTCGGCGGTGTAGGCGCCGAACAGCACCAGCGCGGCGAGGCCGGCCGAACCGATCGCATAGCCCTTGGTGACGGCCTTGGTCGTGTTGCCGACCGCGTCGAGGGCGTCGGTCTGTGCGCACGTCGTCCTCGAGGCCCGACATTTCGGCGATGCCGCCGGCATTGTCGGTGACCGGACCATAAGCGTCGAGCGCGACGACCATGCCGGCCAGCGCCAGCATCGCCGAAGCCGCGAAGGCGACGCCGAGGAAGCCCGCGAGCTGATAGCTGGCGATCAGGCCGACGATGATCACGATGGTCGGGAGCGCGGTCGAATTCGAGGCTGATGGCCAGGCCCTGGATGATGTTGGTGCCGTGGCCGGTCTGGCTCGAGCGCTTGGCGATCGACTGCACCGGGCGATAGTTGGTGCCGGTGTAATATTCGGTGATCCAGACGATCAGCGCAGTGACCGCGAGGCCGATGAAGCTCGCACCAGAAGAGGTCCATCGCCGGGAAGCTGGTGCCGCGCGGTGCGTCGTGATCGACCTGGCTGAGGTCGCCGTGCAGCGCGTAACAGAACGGCGCCGTAGATTGCCGGGACCGCGAGCAAGGTCGCGGTCCAGAAGCCCTTGTAGAGCGCGCCCATGATCGAGCCCTTGGCGCCGAGGCGCACCATGTAGGTGCCGATGATCGAGGTGATGATGCACACGCCGCCGATCAGCAGCGGGAGGGTCATCAGCGGAAGCAGCAACGGCGACGCGCCGAGCGCGAGCGCGACCGACACCATGGTGATGCCGACGGTGACGACATAGGTCTCGAACAGATCGGCGGCCATTCCTGCGCAATCGCCGACATTGTCGCCGACGTTGTCGGCGATCACGGCCGGGTTGCGGGGATCGTCCTCGGGAATTCCGGCCTCGACCTTGCCGACGAGGTCGGCGCCGACGTCGGCGGCCTTGGTGAAGATGCCGCCGCCGAGACGGGCGAAGATCGAAACGAGCGAAGCGCCGAGCGCGAGCGCGGTGAGCGCGGTGACGACCGGGCGGTCGTTCGGGCGCATAGCCGCCGGGGCCGGTCAGGTACCAGAACAGGCCCGCGATCGCGAGCAGCGCGAGGCCGGCGACGAGCAGGCCGGTGACCGCGCCGGCGCGGAAGGCCGTCGTGAGGCCGCTCTGCAGGCTGTTGCGCGCCGCTTCGGCGGTGCGGACGTTGGCGCGGACCGAAATGTTCATGCCGATGAAGCCCGCGGCGCCCGACAGCACCGCGCCGATCACGAATGCCGCGGCGCGACAGCGGCTCCGAGGAAGATGAACGATGATGACCGCGACGACGACGCCGACGATGGCGATGGTCGTGTACTGGCGCCGAAGGTAGGCGGCGGCGCCTTCCTGGATCGCGGCCGCGACCTCGATCATGCGCTGGTTGCCCGGCGACATGCGCGAGCACCTGGCGGCTGGTGACGATGCCGTAGAGCACGGCGATCACGCCGCAGACGATGGCGATATAAAGCAGGTTCATGGGTTCAAGCTTCCCCGTTCTTGAAGCAGGCGGATGCGGCCGGAGAACGGCGGCCGCGCCGGAAAACGGCGAAGCGTTTAGGGAGCGTTTTCGCGGCTGGCAACCGCGCCGAGTTAGCGGCGTTAGTGGAGCAGCAGCGCGAGCGCCATGCCGGAGACCAGGCCGCTAAGGCCGATCAGCCATTGGCGGAGCGGAAAGCCCGCGATGTTCATCGCCCTGATGCTCAAAACCCAAGCCTCTCCGGCAGTTCCACCGGCTCGCCGCCGCTGGTGAGCGACAGGATGGCCTCGCCCGCGGCGAGCGATCCGATGCGGCTGATCCTCGTCCCGTCTGGTAAAGAAAGTGTTGACGGGTCGAGCTCGGCGGGCAATGCGGCGAGCAGCGCATAATCGTCGCCGCCGGTCGCCGCGAACAGGCGGGCCGCCAGATCCTGCCCTCGCTCCGCAACGAAAGCGCTCGACAGCGGCAAGCGCGTCGAGCTCGATCGCGATCGCGCAGCCGGCTCGCTTCCGCCATCCGCCGGGCATCGAGCAGCAAGCCCGTCGGATACGTCCATCATCGCATGGGCATGCGGCGCGAGCGCCTGCCCGGCGCCGAGCTGGGGATCGGGCGGCGGATAGATGTCGACCAGCGGGCCGGCTGGCGCGCGGTCGGTCGCGAAGCAGCGCGAGACCCGCCGGCGGCGTCGCCGAGCGTGCCGACCAGCCACAGAGCGTCGCCCGGCCTGCCGCCCGCGCGATCGGGCACGTGTCGCGCCGGCCCGGCCGATCGCGGTCATGCCGAGCACCCGCGGCGCCCGGCGGCAAGCGCGATCGTGTCGCCGCCGATCAGCGGCAAGCCGTAGCTTTCGCACGCCGCCTCGACGCCGTTCAGGAAAGCCTCCTCCCACTCGCCGGCGCCGCTGATCGTCAGCGACAGCAGCGCCGCCGGCGGGTGTCGCGCCCTTCGCGGCAAGGTCGGACAGGTTCACCGCGACCAGCTTCCAGCCGACGCTCGCCGGCGGGTCGTGGGCAGGAAATGCACGCCCTCGGCGATGCTGTCGTGGGTGACGACCAGCCCGTCGAGCACCGCGACATCGTCGAGCAGCCCGCGCGCTTCCGGGCTGCCGTGGCGATCCGGCGCAGGCGCTCGATGACCTCGGCCTTCGCGCATGGTGCGCGTCAGCGCTCCGCGCCGGCCTGCGCCTCCTTGGCGATGGCGTCGAGCAGGCCGTTCACGAAGCCGCTCTCGCGCTTGTCGTAGAAAGCGTGCGCGACATCGACATATTCGGAAATGACCGAGCCGACCGGCACGTCGGCACGGGCGATCAGCTCATAGGCGCCGGCGCGAAGGATCGCGCGCATCGGCCGGTCGAGGCGCTCGAGGCTCCAGCCTTCGGCGAGGCGCGCGCGATCAGCCCGTCGATTTCGCTCGCGGCGCGCGTCGGCGCCGGTGACGATGTCGTCGAAGAAGTCGCGCTCGGCCTCGTGATAGGTCTCGTCCTCGATCGTCGCGCCGAGCCGGTGGTCGTGAAACTCCTTGAGCAGGCGGGGCGAGGGGCGTGCCCTCCATCTCCTGCTGGTAGAGCGCCTGGACGGCGGCGAGGCGAGCGGCGGAACGCGAACGGGAACGGGTCTGGGTCATTGCGCCGGGGCCACTAGCCGCCGCCTGCCCGGCAAGGAAGGGCCGCGAGCGCCGCTGCGACCTCTTCGCCCGCTTCCCACGGCGCGAAATGGCCGGCGGCGGGCAGGCGAACGATCGTCAGGTCGTCGATCAAGCGCGTCGAGCCCGTCGAGCTGGAGCGGCAGCAGCGCCTTGTCCTGCATTCCCCAGATCACGAGCGTCGGGACGTCGACCTTCGGAAAGGCGCGCAGCAGCCAGTCGGGCAGCGGCACGGTCGACGCCCGGCGGCGGCACGATCACCTTGCGATCCGCGGTACCAGTTGAGCATCGCGTTGAACGCGCCCGGCCGCGACCAGTCGGCGATATATTGCCGCGTTCTCGGCTTCGGTGATCTTCGACAGGTCGACGTGGCGGGCGAACGTCGTGTCGAAGAACCAGTCGAAGCCCTTCGCCTCGACCATCTTGTCGAAGCCCGGGCGCGCGGAACGCGGTGATATATTGCGAGGCGGCGCGCTGCTCGGCGCTCTTCGATCAGGCTTTTCTGGAAGACGACCGGGTGCGGGGCGTTGACGATTGCGAGGCGACGTCAGCCGCGGATCGCAGCGCAGCGCCGCCGCCCAGGCGATCGCCCCGCCCCAATCGTGGCCGACCAGCGCGAACTGCTCGATGGCGAGCGCATCGGCGAGCGCGAAAATGTCGTCGACCAGCCTCTCGGTTCTGTAGTCGTCCACGTCCTGCGGCAGGTCCGAACCGGCGAAGCCGCGCTGGTCGGGCATGACGAGGAAGAAGCGGTCCTCAAGCCGCGGCGCGACCTCGCGCCATGTCCGGTGCGATTCCGGGAAAGCCGTGGAGCAGGATCACCGCCGGATTCGATCGGATCGCCGGCGAGCGCGACGTTGAGCGTTACCCCTGTCCTCAGCGCGACCCGCCGGAACTCGGTCACGGATAGCTGACCGTCTTCGGCACCTCGGGAAGCGGGATGATATTCCTGGTCGTCGCCGGGGATCAGCGGGAAGCGCAGCGCCTTCCAGTCCTCTTTCGCCTGGTTGATCCGGTCGCGCGACGAAGAGACGAAATTCCAGAACACGTAGCGGCGGCGTCGAGAAGGCCTGCGCCGCCCATCAGCATCAGCCGGCCGCCCCTTGCGCTCGACAGCCGCGCGTCGTGGCCTGGGCGCAGGATGTAGAGCGCGAAGGGATCGAGCGGCTCGCCATCGAGCTCGGCCTCTCCGCCGACCAGCATCACCGCGCGCTCGTCGGCATCGGCATCGATCGGAATCGAGCCGCCGTCGCCGAGCTCGATGTCGGCATAGATCGTCGGCGAATGGCAGCGGCGTCGCCGCCGTCGCTCCCCACAAAGTTCCCATCAACACTCGGGCGCTCGCGCCGCCGTCCTCGACCAGCGGCAGCGCGTCCGCTGCGACATGGTCGAACGCCGGGGCAATTTCTTCGCGCGCCATCGGGAAGTGCGAGCCAGGTCTGCATTCCGTAGAGTCTCGGGCCCTCCGCACGAAGGGCCTCAGGCGAACGTTCCGAATGGACGATCCCGCTACCGGCGGTCATCAGGTTGATCGCTCCCGGCTCGATCACCGCATGCGAACCGATGCTGTCACGATGCTCGATCGCTCCCTCGAACAGATAGGTGACGGTTGCGAGGTTGATGTGCGGGTGCGGCCGGACGTCCATGCCCTGTCCGGCCGGGCAGCCGCGCCGGCCCGAACTCATCGACGAAGATGAACGGGCCGACCATCGTCCGCGGTTCGACGGCAATGTCCGATTGACCTTGAAGTCCCCGAGGTCGTGGGTGACGGGCGTGATGGTCTGGAGAACGCGGCTTTCGATCGTGGCCATCATTGCTCTCCCGGGGCCGTTGCGCGGATCGACAACGCGTGGACGCGCTCGCCCATCAGGTCGCCGAGCGCCGCGTAGACCAGCCGCTGGCGCTCGACCCGGTTCTTGCCGGCAAATGCCGAGCTTTCGATCCGCAATGTGAAATGGCTTTCCCCGGCGGGATTGTAGCCGCCGTGGCCGCGGTGCTGCTCGCTGTCGTCGATGAGTTCGATCCGCGTCGGCGAAAGCGCCGAGTTGAGGCGTTTCAGCATTTCGCTCGCGACCGGTCCGGTTCCAGGGCGTTCATTCGCTCCTATATAGTGCGGTTCAATGGCGACGAAGCAATCCAGGATGCACGGGCGAGTGGAAGGGGCACAGGGCGCATTGCGCGGTGCCGGGCTGCGCCGCGCCGGGCGAATTCAAGGCGCCGCTTCAGCCGGCCAATTTCGACGGGCCCGGCGCGTGGCGATTCCTGTGCCTCGACCATGTCCGCGAGCACAATGCGAAGTACAATTTCTTCGAGGGCATGAGCGCGGAGGAGATCCAGGACGCGCAAGGCCCGCTTGCCGGCTGGGACCGGCCGAGCCGCAAGTTCGCCGCCAACGGCGCCGACCCGCCGCCCAGGTGGAGCGACTTTGCCGATCCGCTTGAGGCCATTTCCGGCCGGTTCGGCCGACATGGCGACAAGCCGCGCACTCGCGCTTCAGCAAGGCCGAGCGGCGGGCGCTGTCGGTGCTTGGTCTCGGCGAAGATGCCGACCGCCATCAGCTCCGCCAGCGCTATTCGTCGCTCGTCCGCCGCTATCATCCCGACAAGAACGGCGGCGACCGCTGGCACGAGGGCAGCTCGGCGAGGTGATCGAAGCCTACCAGCTGCTGCGGAAATCGGCGGCCTTCGCTTAATCGCGGTCGGGCGCACCGAGCGGGAAATAGGGCCGATAGGGCCGCGCTTCGTCGACGGCTCGGGCGACGATCGGGTGGGCGAGCAGCCGGGCTCGATAGGCTTTCAGCTTCGGCCGGCGCTCACCGATCTCCTCGACCCAGTCGGCGTAGAAGAGTGCGGGCGCCGCGGCGCAATCGGCGAGGGTGAACGCTATCTCCCGCAGCCCAGCCGTCGCCGGCAGATTGGCCTCGAGCCAGTCGTAGGCAATGCTGCAGGTTCTTGAGCCCCTGCTCGGCGCCATAGGCGTCGCCCTGGCCTTCCGGACGCAGAGCGTGATTGACCGAAGGCTGCATATTGCCCTGGACATGAAGGTCGAAGAACCGGTCGAGGAAGCGGACCCTGCGGCCCAGGTCGCCATCCGGGATCCAGACGTTGGGGCCGGGATGATGCGCCTGGAGATGCTCGATGATGCAGGTCGCCTCGGGAATGACCTCGCCATTGTCGACAAGCACCGGAAATTTGGCGAACGGCCAGAGCTCGTTGCAGCTCTGGCGTAGTTGTCCGGCCTCTTCGGAGACCTTCCGATATTCGAACGCGGTGCCGTCGGCCCAGATCGCGATCAGCGCCTTCCAGCTGTAGCTGCTGAAAGGGTGAACGAAGAGTTCGAGGCTCACCAGGCGCCTTCCTTGATCTTCGCCTGCCGCGCAAGTTCGGCATCGCTCGGTTCCTTGGTCGCGAAGGTGCCGGTCGGGACATCGCCGGCTGGCTCGTAGGACGTGATAGATCGACGCCTTTGTCGGAGACGCATGGTCGACCAGCTCGAGCGCGCTTGGCGCTCTCGCGAGCCGTCGAAGATGCGCTTGCCCTGGCCCAGCACGACCGGGAAGGTCATCAGGATCAGCCGGTCGATCAGCTCGGCCGACAGCAGGGGCGGATAGAGCGTGCTGCTGCCCTGGATCAGCAGGTCGCGTCCCTCGCTGCGCTTGAGTTCGGCAACGGCTTCGATGGTGTCGCCCGACAGCCTGTGGCTATGTTCCCACTCCAGCGGCTGGTCCGAGTGGGTGAGCACATATTTGTTGATGCGCTGGAATTTCTCGCCGATCGGATTGTCCTGGTTGTACGGCCAATAAGCCGCGAAAATGTCGTAGGTCCGCTTGCCCAGAAGCAGGTCGTACTCGCCCATGATGACGTCGTCGAACGGGCTCTTGCTCCAGTGAGGATGAACCCAGCCGCCGAGCTGAAAATCGCTGGTGGGATCCTCTTCCGGGCCGCCCGGCGCCTGCATTACGCCGTCGAGCGACACGAAAACGGCGCCGGTGAGTTTACGCATCGGCCCGCGCTTCCTCGACCGCCGCATCGAGCGCGGCGATGTCGATCTTCTTCATTTTCATCATGGCATTGAAAGCGGCGGCCGCCTTCGCCGGATTGTTCTCCGACATCAGCTCCATCAGACGCTTGGGAATGATCTGCCACGACAGGCCAAAACGGTCCTTGCACCAGCTGCACATGCTCTCCTCGCCGCCATTGTCGACGATTGCATTCCAGTAGCGGTCGGTTTCCTCCTGGTCGTCGGTATAGACCTGAAGCTGATCGCCTCGTCGAACTTGAATTGCGGGCCGCCGTTGAGCCCGACGAAATCCATGCCGAGAACGGTGAACTCGACGGTCAGCACGTTGCCCGGATTTGCCGGACGGATAGTCACCCGGCGCACGATGGACCGCCTTCACCCGGCTGTCGGGAAAAACTGAGGCATAGAAGTTCGGCAGCTTCCTCCGCCTGCCCTGTCGAACCACAGGCAGGGTGTAATCTTGTTACTCATCACTTGCTCCCTCCTGGATGATTATTCGCGCCCGACGAGTGCGAACTCCGCACCCTGCGGATCGATGCCGATGAGGATATGATCGCCGCCGGGCACCTCCATCGGCCCCATTACGATCTTTCCGCCACCGGCTTCGGCGGTTTGCTTGGCCGCTCGCAATAGAAGGCACCCGGAAATAATAGCGCCAATGCGGCTGCTGGCCGTCCATGGTCCGAGCGACTGCGCCGATCACCACTCCGTTCTGCTCGAAGAAGCGATACTCGCCCTGATCGCCCATCGGCATGAAGTTGTCGCTCGTCCAGCCGAACTGATCGCCGTAGAAGCGCCGAGCTGCAGCCGGGTCCGAGGTGCTGACAGCTCGTTCCAGCCGCACCGCTGTTCAGTCTTGGGCTCGAACACGTCGCTCTTGGCATCGGGGTCGCTCGCTCTTGGGGATGGGCGCCATGATGTAGAAGGGCGCGCCCTGCGGATCGGCGACCAGCGCCACTCGGCCGACCTCGGGAATGTCGAAGGCGGCCATGAAGGTCTTTCCGCCTGTCGCGCTCGATCCTTGCGATTGCATCATCGACGTCGGGAACGAGGATATAGCCGAGCCAGCTTGGCTTCGCGCCGTGCTGCTGCATTTCATCGTTGAGCGGAAGGATGCCGCCGGCAAACTTGCCGTCGCTCCGGCCGATCATTCGATAGCCGTTGGGGAATTCGCGACTGCGCTTCGACGTTCCAGCCAATCACCGCGTCGTAGAAGGCTTTTGCGCCTTCGGGGTCGGGCGTCATCAGCTCGTACCAGATGAAGTCGCCGCGAGGATCGGTCTTGCCGCCGGGTGTTCCGGCTGGCGCTTCTCGAACATCGGTCATCTTGAAAATCTCCCTTTCGAGTGGTCCGGGAGCCGCCCCTCGAGTGACGGCTCCGATCGGGCATCGGTCAAGCCGGCTGGGGCGCTGGCGATTGCGCCGAGACGCTTGCTCACCGGCCGTATCGAGGATTTTGTCAAATCCTCCCCAGAACATCCGCTTGACCGGCGAACGGCATTTCGCCCTGCGGCCTTAGACTCTCATCGGCCATGATCTTCGCCCAGGCGTCATCGCGCGTTTTTTTGTCGGGCCATTCGATGAAGCTGAAGACGACCGTTTCGCCGTCTTCGGCCTTAACTGCGCGATAGAAATCGGTAACTTCGCCCTGACCCACATCGTCGCGCGATCGCTTCGATCACGCGGTTCGCGCCATGCTGGAACGAAAGATCTTGGCCATCTTCGAGGCGAGCTCCCGATAGTCGTTACGCTTCGCTTCCTGGACCGGGACGATGAAGCCGTCTGTGTAGGAGCCGCCGCCGAACCTTCCTCGACGATCGCATCGAAGCCGCCAAGGATCATTCGCTTGCCGTCGAACGGCATGTTTGCGCCCATATCCTCCATTCGCGGGTCGCTCCGGAACTTCTCGTTGGCGGCGTCACGTTCCGTCTTCGAGGGATATTCGAAGAACGAGAACACGATCTTTTCGTCCGGCTCGGCGTTCACCGCCTTGCGAAAGTCCGTGATCTTGCCTTCGGGAACGTCACTGTCCCAAGATTTCGACCATCCGCTGGACGCCGAGCTCCTGAGCGATCGACGCGAACTCGCTCGCATGCTTGCCGTAGGCGTCCTTGTTTGCCTCGGGGACGGGTGCCACGAATCCTTCGAAGTAGGTCATGCTGCTGCTCCTTCCGGTTGGGGTTGATTGGCCGCGAATGCGGCGAGCTGGTCGCTGAGCGCCTGCTTGAACGCCGGGCGCGCTTCGCCGCGCTTCGAGATAAGCGTCGAGGTTGGGGAACTCGGCGAGCATGCCGGCTTCGATCGGCGATGCGAAGACCGTCACCATCATCAGGTCGCCGATGGTGAAGCGGTCGCCTTCGAGCCACTCCTTGTCGCCGAGCCAGTCGGACAGCGCTGCAGCTTCAGCTCGAGCGAAATCGATCGACGCCCGGCTGGCGCAGCTTCGCCCATTCTTCGTCGGCGAACAAGACGTCGAGCAGCGCGCGAAGTTGAGACGCCGGCTCGACGCTGTTGAGCGCGGCATAGGTCCATTGGATCGCGCGATATTTGCCCTGCGGGATCGCGCGGCACAAGCGCTTCGCTCTTTTCGCCGATATATTGGACGATCGCGCCGCTCTCGAAGATCCGCACCGTTCCGTCGCGGAAGCACGGCACCTGATCGAACGGCTGATCCTTCAGATATTCGGCGCGGCCGCTCGCCGCCGAGCAGCCGGACCCGATAATCGAGCCCGGCCTCTTCGAGCGCCCAGCGAACGCGAAGGTCGCTTGACCAGTCCCTGAGCGAATTCGGGGACCCAGCGGAACGCGGTGATCTCGATCGCGGCATTCGGGATTGATCGGCATCGATCTCGCTCCTAGGCCTGGATTGTTACGCGGTGGCGGCATCTTCGACCGGATGCGCGCCCTTTTCGGCGAATTCCGGGTCCATCCACATCGGCGCCCACTGGTGGCCGTCGGGATCTTCGAAGTCGCGGCCGTACATCGGCCCGCCCTTCGTCTGATCCTCCTGCGAGAGGTCGATCTTGCCGCCGGCGGCCCCGGCGGCATCGGTGATCTGGTCGACTTCCGCGGGCTTTCGCAGGAAATGCACAGCATCACCTGACTGCTGTTGTTCGCGTCGGCAATCGGCTTGCGGGTGAACGTTGCATAAAAGGGGTGAGTGAGCAGCATCACCGAAATGGTGTCGCGAAAGCACCATCATCGCCGCCGCCTCGTTGCTGAACTTGGGTTCGTTGCGAAAGCCGATCGCTTCGTAAAAGGCCTTGGAGCGCTGCAGGTCCTGCACCGGCAGGTTCACGAAAATCATTCGGGACATTTTTTCTCTCCTCTCGCAACTCGATTCGCTTGCTTTTTGGCGCACGAAGTCATAAATTGCAACTATGGAGTTAGAAAAAATAACTAAGTCTCGGCAAAACGAGGAAAAACGGCGGTACGAGGATGCTTGCGGGCTCGCCCATGCGCTGGACTTGATCGGCGAGCGCTGGGCGATGCTGGTGCTTCGCGAGCTCGCTTATGGCGCCGCGCCGCTTTTCGGAGCTGAAGGCCGATCTTCAGGGGATCAGCGCCAACGTGCTGACGCAGCGCCTGACCGAGCTCGAAGCGCGCGGCCTCGTGCGCAAGACCAGGCTGCCGCCGCCGGCTTCGGTCCAGGTCTATGAGGCGACCGACTGGGGCCTCGAGGCGATGCCGTCATCGCTTCGCTCGGCCGCTGGGCGGCGCGCAGCCCGCTGCCACGACCCGACGCTGCCGATGAGCCACGTGTCGATGATCATGTCGCTTCAGACCCTGATTTCGCCCGAGCTCGCCGAGGGCTCGACGCGCGGATCGGCTTCCGGTTCGGCGAGACCGGCTATGTCGCCACGATCCGCGACGGCCGCGCTCGACGTCGAGCGGCGGCGACGGTCGAGGATTGCGACGTGATCTTCACCGGCACGCCGAGCGACAGTCGCCGCGGTGATCCACGGCGGCGCGCCGCTTGACACTGATCGCGGTCGAGGGAGACATGGAGCTGGCGAAGCGTTTCGTGACGCTGTTCCCGCTGCCGCCAAAAGTCGAGACGAAGTTGAGGCGCGCGCGCGCTTCCCTTAAGGCACCACTCATGACCGACCTTCCCAACGTGCAGCCCGAAAGCCGCGCCGAGACGCTGATGGCCTCGCCCGACAAGATCGCGAAGGTGCGCGAGCTGTTCGGAGTCGATTCCGACATGGAGGTGCCCGGCGTTCAGCGAGGCCGACGAGCGCGTCCCCGACCTCGACCCGACCTATGTGTTCGATCCCGACACGACGATGGCGATCTGCGCCGGCTTCTCGAAGAACCGCCGGGTGATGGTCCAGGGCTATCACGGCACCGGCAAGTCGACCCACATCGAGCAGGTCGCGGCGCGGCTCAACTGGCCGATGATCCGGATCAACCTCGACGCGCACATCAGCCGCATCGACCTGGTCGGGCGCGACGCGATCGTGCTTCGCGACGGCCAGCAGGTGACCGAGTTCCGCGAAGGGCTGCTGCCGTGGGCGCTGCAGCATCCGGTCGCGCTGGTGTTCGACGAATATGACGCCGGCCGGCCGGACGTGATGTTCGTCATCCAGCGCGTGCTCGAGGCCGAGGGCAAGCTGACCCTGCTCGACCAGAACCGGGTGATCCGGCCCAATCCGTGGTTCCGGCTGTTCGCGACGACCAACACCGTCGGCCTCGGCGACACCACCGGCCTCTATCACGGCACCCAGGCGATCAATCAGGGCCAGATGGACCGCTGGAACATCGTCACCACGCTCAATTACCTGCCCGCCGCGGTCGAGGCGCAGATCGTGCTCGCCAAGATCGGGCGAATATGACGAGCCCGGCGGCAAGGAGATCGTCGACAAGATGATCAAGGTCGCCGACCTTCGCCGCCAGGGCTTCATGAACGGCGACATCTCGACCGTGATGAGCCCGCGCACGGTGATCAGCTGGGCGCAGAACGCGCACATCTTCGGTGATGTCGGCTACGCCTTCCGCGTCAGCTTCCTCAACAAGTGCGACGAAACCGAGCGGCCGCTGATCGCCGAATATTATCAGCGCGTGTTCGGCGAGGATCTGCCCGGAGAGCGTGGTCGGCAAGGCCGGCTAGGTGGCCGAGAAGATCGACCTCTTCCGCCGCGCGCTCGCCGGCGCGGCGCGGGCGATCGCCAGGGATCCCGAGGTCGAGGTCGTTTTCGCATCCGACGATGCGCCGGCTTCCGGCAAGACCGCGCGCGTGCCTCGCCTGGGCCGGCGCTCGAGCCGCGGCTGGTTGCCGAAGCCCGCGGCGCCGCGGATTCAGCGGCGCTTCGCCTGCGCTACCATGACCCTGCGCTCCACGCCCGCGTCGGCGCCGATCGATATCGATGCGCGCGCCGTGTTCGATGCGCTCGAAATGGCGCGGGTCGAAGCGCTCGGCGCCCGGGCGATGGGCGGGGTCAACGACAATCTCGCGCATCTGACCGAAGCGCGAGTTCGCGGCGACGCAATCGTTCGTGCGCGCAACGCTGAAGAAGTGCCGCTGTCGACCGCGGTCGCGCTGATCGCCCGCGAGCGCCTGACCGGCGAAGCGCCGCCCCGAGCCGCCGCTGCCGGGCCTGAAGCTCGTCGCTCCGTGGATCGAGGAGAAGGCCGGGGCCGAACTCGACGCGCTGGCGCTGACGCTCGACGACCAGGCCGCTTTCGCCAAGCTGTCGCGGCGGCTGCTCGAAGATCTCGATCTCGCCGCTGCAGAGGACCCGAGCGAAGAGGAGCCCGATGAAGCGCGGCGACGACGCCGAGGGCGAGGAGGGCGGCAAGCGACGACGCGGCCGAGGCAGGGCGACGAAGGCAAGCCCGGCGGCGGCGACGTCGAGATGCGCGGCGAAGAGGCCGAGGACGAGAATGCCGAGGGCGATTCCAGCCAGGAAATGGAGGCCGGCGACGAGGAGGTCAGCGCCGGCGATGATCTTAGCGAGAGCGTGTTCGCTTCACCCGGCCGGCGCAACTGGGACCTTAGTCCGAGACCGACTATAAGGCTTTCACCACCCGGTTCGACGAGATCGTCGGATCGAGCGAGCTTTGCGACGAAGAGGAGCTTGGCACGGCTTCGGGCCTATCTCGACCAGCAGATGGCGGGTCTCCAGAACGTCGTCACCCGGCTCGCCAATCGGTTGCAGCGGCGATTGATGGCGCAGCAGGCGCGCAGCTGGGACTTCGATCAGGAGGAAGGCCTGCTCGATGCGGCGCGGCTCGCCCGGGTCGTCGTCAATCCCGGCCATTCGCTGAGCTACAAGATCGAGCGCGACACCGAATTCAAGGACACGTCGTCTCGCTCCTGATCGACAATTCCGGCTCGATGCGCGGGCGGCCGATCGCCATCGCGGCAATCTGCGCCGACATCCTCGCTCGAACGCTCGAACGGTGCGGAGTGTCGACCGAAATCCTCGGCTTCACGACTCGTGGATGGAAGGGTGGGCAGAGCCGCGAAGCCTGGCTGTCGGCCGGCGGCCGCCCAATCCCGGCCGCCTCAATGACCTTCGTCAAATAGTCTACAAGCGCGCCGACGAGCCTTATCGGCGTGCACGCCGCAACCTCGGACTGATGATGCGCGAGGGGCTTCTGAAGGAAAATATCGACGGCGAGGCACTCCTCTGGGCGCACAACCGGCTCATCGCCCGGCCCGAGGAACGGCGGATTTTGATGGTCATTTCCGACGGTGCGCCGGTCGACGATTCGACCGCATCTGCAAATGGCGGGAGCTATTTGGAGCGGCACCTCAGGCAGGTGATCGACTGGATCGAGAAACGCTCGTCCGTCGAACTCATTGCGATCGGCATCGGCCACGACGTCACACGCTATTACACCCGCGCAGTCACGATCATGGACGCCGACCAGCTCGCCGGCGCGATGGTCGAGCAATTGGCACGGCTGTTCGAAGCGCCCTAGGCCGCGTTCGCCGCCGAAACTTCAAGCGTTCCACGAGGCGCAGGCCCAAGCAGGTCTTGCGCCGACCGCGTCATAAGTCAGCCACTCGCGCCACTGCTCGGGCTTGAGCAGCGCAACCTGCCGGCCATGATAAGGAGCAACGTCAGGACCGGGCTGGGTCGTCAGCATCGTGAAGGCTTCGCCATGTCCGGGCGTGTCGCGGACCACGCCTGCAATACCGAGCAATCCGCCGCGAGCCGGAGTGAACAGCCAGCGGTCCTTCCGCTTCTGTTTCGGATCTAAGGGCGCCGTATATTCGTAGAAGCCATCGGCAAGGATGAGGCAGCGTCCAGTCGAAAACTCCCGGCCGTCCGAGCGGAAATTGTAGACCGGCTTGCCGCTTTGGCCCGGCCAGCTCCAGCGGCGGACGACGAGATCGAAGCTCCCGCCTGAAGAAACGCGGACGATCGGTCCCGGATCGGTGATTCGAATGTCGCTCGGCTGCAGGTTGGGAACTCCGTCGGGGAAGTTCAGCTGGACGTCCTGCTCGCGAAACAGGCGAGCGATTTCGTCGGGCGATTTGGATTGCGTGTAGAGATTGCACATGAGCGTTTCGTCGCCCGCCTACACGCTGGCGCTGTTCAAAAAAATGGCCCCAGCGCGATTACGCACGCTGGGGCCCCCTCGTTACGCGACGCGAGGGAAGTTGCCTGTTGCCAGGCGCGACGGGGAAAAAGGGGATAAACCCCGCCAATGCAGGCACTTATGCCCGATTCGCGAGGTATGCATGCTGAACGCCGCTTGCAGCTTTCATTCAGGAAAAACGCAAGTAAGTCAGTCGCTTAAGGAACCTGAGCAGCGGCCTCTTCGACGGCCTTCTTTGCGATCTGCTTCTTGAGTTTGCGGACCTTGGGGCTGAGCTTGTCATCGCTCGTCTTCAGCAGCCAATTGTCGAGGCCGCCGACGTGCTCGACCGACCTTAGGCCATGCGTCGAGACGCGCAGCTTGACGCTGGTTCCAAGGGCATCGGAGATGAGCGTGACGTTCTGCAGGTTCGGAAGGAACGTGCGCTTGGTCTTGTTGTTGGCGTGGGAAACGTTGTTACCCACCTGCCGGCCCT
Source organism: uncultured Alphaproteobacteria bacterium (assembly GCA_963831485.1). Lineage (GTDB taxonomy): Bacteria > Pseudomonadota > Alphaproteobacteria > Sphingomonadales > Sphingomonadaceae > Sphingomicrobium. The sequence continues at coordinate 337,584 of CAWHQE010000010.1, read as the reverse complement.
TGCCGGTCAGCTCGCAAACCCGCGACATGGTATCTATCCTGATTTTCGTGTGCGGACCCATGGGGGCCCGAAGAGCGCCGCCCGTTAGCGACTTGAGCCTTGCGCGTCAATGTCGTCCCACGCCGGGACGGCGGCAACCGGCCGACCTATGTGCGTTGATCGACAAGGTCAGGCCCTTTCGGAGCTCGCCCCGGAGATTGGGAACATCAGCAATGCGCTCCTCATTTTCATCCTGATCATTGCGATCCTCGTCGTTGCCGCGGCGCTCGCGACCGGCTTTATCAACATCCGCCAGATCCGCGGCGGACAGGCCCCGCAGGTCACCGCGACCCGGAACGGAGTTAGCGCGAAGGGCGGCCAGGCACCGGCGTTCGACGTCGAAACAGGATCGGTCAAAGTCGGCACCAAGGAAACGACGGTGAAGACCCCGACGCTCGAGGTCCAGAAGGCAGGCAGAACCAGGCGGCCACCAACAACGCCAATGAACGCCATGTGACTTGGCCGATAGCTGACATGTGACTTGGCGCTGCGCTCGGCTAGCCCCCGCCTCGTGAGCTTTCCCCTCCCTTCCCCGATGCGGCGCGCGCTCGATCTTGCTGCCGAAGCCGCCGAGGCTGGCGAGGTCCCGGTCGGCGCGGTCGTGACCCTCGGGCGAAGAAATCGTCGCCGAGACGCGCAACGCGATGCGCGGATCGAACGATCCCGACCGCCCATGCCGAGATGGAGGCGATCCGGGCAGCGGCGGCAAAGCTCGGCACATCGCGGCTCGACGACTGCACTTTGTGGGTCACGCTGGAGCCCTGCGCGATGTGCGCCGGCGGCGATTTCGATGGCGCGGATCAAGGCGCTTCGCTTCGGCGCCGAGGACCCCAAAGGCGGCGGAGTGGTCCATGGCCCGCGAATCTTCGCCCAACCGACCTGCCATCATCGCCCCGACGTGCTCGGCGGGATCGGCGAGGAAGAAGCGGCCGAGCTTCTGAGGCGCTTCTTCGCCGAGCGCCGCTAGCTGCGGTAGGGCACCAGCCGGATTTCGATCCGGCGGTTTGCGGCCTTTTGCTTCTCGCTGTGTCGGGATTGTAGAGCGGAGCACTTTCGCCAAGACCGCGCGAAGCGATCCGCGCCTTTGCAACCCCGTGACCGGCAAGATAGGTGGCGACCGCCGCCGCGCGCTTCTGCGAGAGCGCCTCGTTCACCTGCGGCGCGCCGGTGGTGTCGGTGTGCGCGAGGATGTCGACGAAGGTCTGGTTGCGGGTCTTCACCGTGCGCGCGATCTCAAGCAGGGTCGCGTCGGTCGTGCGGCTTCACCGTCGCGCTCCCGGCATCGAAGGTGAAGATGCGCCGGAATGCGAATCACGATGCTGTCGCCGACCTGCAGGACGTCGAGGCCGATGCCCGCGGTCTGCCGGCGCAGTTCGGTATCGAGATCGGCCATGTAGGCCGGCGCTCACGACGGGGCCGAGCGGCCGGATCTTGGCGGCGCGCATCTTCGCTGCGCGAGCCGCGACGCCGCCGATGACGTCGCCGATCAGATAAGGCGCGCCAAGTCCGAGCGGAGTGAAGGCAGGCGGGCACGACCATCGGCGGCGGGGCGCGTCTGGCAGCCCGCAAGCGCCAGCAATCGCGCAGCCAAGGCGAGCGCCGTCAAGTTGCGGCAGGATAGCATCATCTGAACGCTCCCGAACGCGCTGGAATGCCGATGAAACCGGCGCATGGCTGATAGTTCCGCAACGTGAATCGAGCCGCGCGCTTGTGAACGGCCGCAAGCGAAGGCTACATTCGCTCGCCGCCCATGAGCGACCATTTAGCCCCCATTCCCTGGATCGACGTCCTCCTCATCTTCGCGCTGATCGCCTTAACGGCGTTCTGGCGATGAGCGAGATGGCGATCGTTTCTTCGCGCGAGGCGCGGCTCAAGGCCATGGCCAAGAGCGGCAGCGGCGGTGCGCAATGCGCGCTCGACCTCGCCGCCGACCCGGGCCGCTTCCTGTCGACCGTCCAGAGCGGGATCACGCTGATTGCCGTCTTCGCCGGAGCTTTTTCCGGCGCGAGCCTTGGCGAGCCCGTTTCGCGAGCGGCTTGAAGCCGCTCGGCCTTTCAGCCACGAGCACCGCCCATACCTTCGGATTTGGCCTGGTGATCGTCCTCACCACCTATCGTTTCGCTGGTCATCGGCGAAATCGTTCCAAAGCAGATCGCGCTTCGCTCGCCCGAGCCGATCGCGGCGCTGATGTCTCGGCCGATGCGCTGGCTGTCGATCATCGTCGCGCCCTTCGTCTGGCTGCTCGATCGCTCGAGCGCGCTGATCTTCAGGCTGTTCGGCCTCGATCGCGAATCGAGGAACCAGGTCACCGCCGAAGAGCTGCACCTGGTCGTCGCCGAAGCGCAGACCGCCGGCGTGCTCGAAGAGAGACGAGCGGGCGATGATCTCGGGCATCGTCCGGCTCGCCGACCGGCCGGTGCGCGAAGTGATGACTCCGCGGACCGAGATCGACTGGATCGACGTCAGCGCCACTCCCGAGGAAGTCCGCGAGGCGCTGCTCGCAACTCCGCACAGCCGCATTCCGGTTGCCGATGGATCGGTCGAGAACATCGTCGGCGTGATCCAGACCCGCGACGTGCTCGCCGCAGCTGCTCGAAGGCCGACCGATCGACCTTAAGCAGCTATGCCTGCAACGCGCCGGTCATCCCCGACCTCATGGATGCGATGGACGCGCTCGCCGTGCTGCGCAGCGCCGATGTGCCGCTCGCGCTCGTCCATGACGAATATGGCCACCTCGACGGGATCGTCACCCCGGGCAGCATCCTTGCCGCGCTCGCCGGAACCTTCGCTCACGACGTCGAGCAGGGCGAGGAACCGCCGCTCGTCGAGCGCGACGACGGCAGCTGGCTCGTTTCAGGCGCGGCGAGCGCCGACCTCCTGTCCGACCGGCTGGGCGTGAACCTGCCCCACGATCGCGATTATTCGACCGTCGCCGGCTTTGCTCTGTCGGTCCTCAAGCATCTTCCCGAGACCGGCGAGAAATTCCGCCACGACGGCTGGTCGTTCGAGATCGTCGACATGGACGGGCGCAAGATCGACAAGCTGATCGCTTCCCGCCCGCGCAGCAAGTCGGCGCAGCGGCGAGGCCGAGGCGGTCGGCTAGAGCTTTCCGAACCGTTGCTCGAAACCGTCCGTGTCGCCGCGCGCGAGATAATCCGCCTGCTCGACGATCCGGTCGCGCGTCGATCCGGCCGCCGAAGGCGCCGAGCTGGGCATCGAGCCGATCGATCTCGGTCGGGGTGAGACGGGCGAGCTGCTCGAACCGGTTGAAGCCGATGCTGCATGCAGCGCATCGGCGAACTTGGACCGACGCCCTTGATCCGGCACAGATCGTCGTGCGGGCTCCTGCTCGCCGTCGAGCTCGCGGTGAACCGGCGCGTCGAAGAATTCGCCGGTGACGTCGCTGGTCGCCGCCGCAGCTTCGCCGGCGATGCCGCGCCCTTCGGTCGGGCGCGCTTGCTGCCATGTGCGGCCGCACCGGCGCGCTGTCGGTCAGCTTCACCCGCTGGCGCGGCCGCAGCAGCATGAAGGCGAGCGACGAGCGCCACGACGACGACGATGAGCCACCAATATTCGCGGATGAAATCCATTCAGATCACCAATTCCATTGTGCGTTGTAACGACGGCGAAGCTCGACCAGATAGGCGAGCAGCAGTCCCAAAAGGAAGCCCAGCGATCGCGACCGCCGACGCCCTCGACGATCAGCGGCAGGCCGCCGCTCTGTCGACCAGTCGGCGCTGCTCACGCCGGGCAGCTGGCCGATGATCCGCACCAGCTCGCTGCGCTGGAAATCGTCGGCCGGCCCGCCAGGATCAGACCGGCGGGTCAGCGGGCGCGCGATGCAGGTGCGCGCTGACCTTGGTCATTTCATAATAGATCGAGCGCCTGGCGGGCACTCGCGTTCGACCTTGCCGCGTGAAGCGATCGGCGCGCGCCGAGCGGTCCGTGCCACAGCGCTGCCAGCGCGCAGGATGCGACGCACGCCGAGCGCCAGCGCGGCGGCGCAGCGTTCGCCGCGCCGCGAAACCGAACAGACCCGCGATGTCCGCCGCAGATCAGGCCCACGGCGAACGCCGGCCAGAAATAGCCCCACAGCGCGTTCATGCGTTCTCCCGCGCGAGCTCGCGCCAGCCGATGTCGCGGCGGTGGAAGCCGTCGGCGAAATCGATCTGGTCGACCGCGCGATAGGCGCGCGCCCGGGCGTTGGCGAAGCTGTCCGGCGACCGCCGTTACGGCGAGGACCCGGCCGCCCTTGGCGACGAGCCGTGCCATCGCCGAGCGCGGTTCCGGCGTGGAAGACGGTCACCCCCTCGACCTGCTCGGCGGCCTCGATCTCGCGGATCAGCGCCGCCGCTCGGCGGCGTGCCGGGATAGCCGCGCGCGGCGACGATGACCGTCATCGCATGCTTCGGCGGCGAGCTTCGGCGGTTCGATTTCGGCGAGCCGCCCGGTCGCGACTGCGTGCAGCAGCTCGGCGAAATCGCCGTCGATCAGCGGCATGATCGCCTCGCATTCGGGATCGCCGAAGCGGACATTATATTCGATCAGCTTGGGCCCATCGGCGGTCAGCATCAGCCCCGCATAAAGCACGCCGCTGAACGGCGTTCCGGCGGCGGCCAGCGCGCGCGCGGTCGGGCCGACGATCTCGTCCATCGCTCGGGCCTCCAGCTCCTCGGTCAGTACCGGCGCGGGGGCATAGGCGCCCATTCCGCCGGTATTGGGGCCGGTGTCGCCTTCGCCGACGCGCTTGTGGTCCTGCGCCGAGGCGAGCGGCACCGCGGTCTCGCCGTCGACCAACGCGAACAGGCTCGCTTCCTCGCCTTCGAGGAATTCCTCGATCACCAGCGGGCCGTCGCCGGCGGCGTCGATCGCCGCCTCGGCTTCGGCGCGCGTCATGGCGACGGTCACGCCCTTGCCGGCGGCAAGTCCGTCGGCCTTGATGACGACCGGGATGCCGAATCGGCCGAGCGCGGCGTGCGCGTCGGCCGCGCGCTCGACGCGGACATAATCGGCGGTCGGGATGCCGTTCGCGCGGCACAGATCCTTGGTGAAGCCCTTCGAGCCCTCGAGCTGGGCCGCGGCGGCGTTCGGCCCGAACACCGCGAATCCCGGCCGCGCGCAGCGCATCGGCGACGCCCGCGACCAGCGGCGCTTCGGGACCGACGACGACCAGATCGATGCGCGTCGCTTCGCGCAAGCTCGACCACCGCGCCCGGATCGCAGGGGTCGATGGCGACGCATTCGGCCCACCGCGCGATGCCGGGATTGCCGGGCGCGGCGAGCAGCTTGTCGCAGCTCGGCGATTGCCTAAGGCGCCAGGCGAGCGCATCCTCGCGACCGCCCGACCCCAACAGCAGAATATTCATGGACCTTCCCGAAGAAACGCGAGCCGGCCTGTTAGCGAACGTCGCCCCCGGCGACAATTCGCCGCGCGCTCAGCGTCACCGAGCTTTCCGGCGCGCTCAAGCGGACGATCGAGAACGCCTTCGGCCAGGTCCGCGTGCGCGGCGAAATCTGCGGCTTCAAGCGCCATGGCTCGGGCCATTGCTACTTCACGCTGAAGGACGAGAATGCCTGCATCGACGCGGTGATCTGGCGGAGCAGCGCCGGCGGCGCTCGCGTTCCGTCCCGAGGACGGCGCCGAGGTCATCGCCACCGGCAAGCTCACCACCTATCCCGGCCGCTCCAAGTACCAGATCGTCGTCGACCGGATGGAGCTGGCGGGCGAGGGCGCGTTGCTCGCTTTGCTCGAAAAGCGCCGCAAGGCGCTCGCCGCCGAAGGCCTGTTCGATGCCGAGCGCAAGCGCCGGCTGCCGTTCCTGCCGCAGCGTGATCGGCGTCGTCACCTCGCCGACCGGCGCGGTGATCCGCGACATCCTCCACCGGCTCGAGGATCGCTGTCCGACCCGGGTCATCGTGTGGCCGGTGCCGGTCCAGGGCGAGGGCGCGTCGGCAAAGATCGCCGAGGCGATTCGCGCCTTTCCCGTCGATCGAGCCGAGGCCCGACCTGCTGATCGTCGCGCGCGGCGGCGGCTCGATCGAGGATCTGTGGCCGTTCAACGAGGAGGAGGTGGTGCGCGCCGCGGCGGAAAGTCGCCGATCCCGCTCATTTCCGCCGTCGGGCACGAGACCGATACGACGCTTGATCGACTATGCCGCCGACCTTCGCGCGCCGACTCCGACCGCCGCGGCGGAAATCGCGGTCCCGGTCCGCGCCGAGCTGTTCGCTCAGCTCGGCGAGCTTGCAGCATCGCGCGCAGCATTGCCTCGCGCGCCGGGTCGAGCGCGGCCGCGAGCGCTTCGACCTGACCCTCTGCCGGTGGCCCGAGCCGCAGTCGCTCTTCACTCCGATGGTCAGCGTCTGGACGAGGTCGGCGAGCGGCTGCCGCGCTCGCTTGCGGCTCGGGCCGGGACGCGCGGGCCGACCTCAACCTCGTTGCCGGCCGCCTACGCCGCGAGCTTTCGATCAGCGCATCGCCCGCGCTCACCGAGAAGCTTCGGCGCTCTATGGAAAATGGCCGAGCTCGCCCATCCCGAGCGGCCGCTCTCGCGCGGCTTCGCCCGAGTGACCAGCCGCGAGGGCAAGACCTTGATTCGCGCGCGCGACGCGCGCGAGGCGAAGCGCTGACGTTGCAGTTTCGGTGACGGCGCGGTCGATGCGTCGGTCGATCGGCGAGCCAAGCTCCGCCAGCGGTTGAGCGCAAGCCGCGGCGAAATCCTACATCGCGCCGCAGCCGGGCCTCTTCGACCCGGCGGAGGAGTGAGACCGATGCTGATGCCCGGAAGCGGCAAGGCCGCGCGAGTCCACTATCTTGCCCGGAACGTTCCGGCTCTTGAGCGACGGCGACCATGTCGTTTGCGCCGTCACCGGCGCGCCGCATCCCGCTGCATGAGCTCCGCTATTGGAGCGTCGCGCGGCAGGAAGCCTATGTCGATGCCGAGGCGAGCCTCAAGGCCGAGACCGCCGCGACCCGGCGCTAGCCCGACGCGTTTTCCGCGCACTCCGACCTGCCCGTTGATGCGCAGGAAATAATTTCCAAGCGCTCCGCGCACGATTTCGATCTTCTGGCCGGCACGCGGCGGATCGAAGTTGATGCTGTCGTCCGTCGTCACCCACACGGCATTATTGTCGGCGATGACGAGCTGGTAATAGCCGTTGTTCAGCGCCTTTACCGAAGTGATGGTGGTATCGATCTTGTCCTGGGCTTCGTTGGCGGTGGTATCGCCGGAGAAGAACGGGATCCGCGGAAGGTTGAAGCCGAACAATGAGTGGCGGACCTTTCTCACTTCGCCCCGGTCGACGATGCTGACCTCGCCCGTGTTGGTCGCATTGAGCAGCGCCGCGGCGGCCGAAATCGTAGCAGGCGAGGCGTTGCGCCGGGTCGGTCATCTGCCGGCAACGGTCGATTGCCATGACGAGCGGCGAGCTCGCCGCCGGCGCCGGCTTTCCTTTTGTTTGGGCGATTGTTCCAAGGGCGAGCATCGAAACGACAAGAAAGCTCTTCAGGTAAAGGCGCTTCATCCTAGGTCCCCCGGAGGCGTTGAATGGGAGATAGTCGCGACTTTGGCGCGAAAGCAACCTGTGCCCGAAATGCAACATAAGCCGCACGATCTGATCCCGCCGGCACCGGTCCGATTGATTTGAAGTCACTGTTCCACATAGGAACTGCAAATCAGCGTCGGCTATCCGACGGGGAAGTATGCGGTTTCGCGTGCCGCATTCGAGAAGGGGAAGAGAATGTCCAAGAGCACTTTCAAGGGGTCGTTGCTGGCGACTACCGTCATCGCAGGTATGGCGCTTGCGGCGCCGGCGCTTGCGCAGAACCAGACGACACCGAACACTGCGCCTCCGGCGCCGGTCACTCCGACCGACACGCAGGGCAATGCTCCTCCGGCTGCCCCGAACTCGAATGTTCCGCCGGCTGGTGTCCAGACGAGCGAGACTGCCGCTCCCGCTCAGCCGACCGCGGCGAACGAGATCGTCATCACCGGTACGTTGATCCGCAACCCCAATCTGGTTGCCTCGGCACCGGTGACGGTTTTGGGCCATGACGAAGTCCAGCTTCGCCAGACCAACACCGCTGAAGACATCCTCCGCACCATTCCGGGCGCTGCCCCGATCATCGGCGCGCAGGTCAACAACGGCAACGGCGGTTCGTCCTACGTCAACCTTCGAAGCCTCGGTTCCAACCGCAACATCGTCCTCATCGACGGCGTTCGCATCGTCCCGGTCGACCTTGCCGGCCGAGTCGACTTGAACAACATTCCGCTGGCCTTGATCGACCGTGTCGACGTGCTGACCGGCGGCGCGAGCTCGACCTACGGCGCCGACGCCGTCGCGGGCGTCGTGAACTTCATCACCCGCAGCAATTTCTCGGGGATGGAGCTTGCGGTTTCCGACCAGATCACCCAGCGCGGCGACGGCAATTACCTTCGCGGCGATCTCACGATTGGCGCCAACTTCGACGACAATCGCGGCAATGCGGTGATCGGCCTCGGCTATCAGGAATCGGATCCCGTCTATCAGGGCGGCGATCGTCCCTGATTCGAACCTCGCGCTCAATTCGCACACTCCGGGCAATCTTGCGGTTGCGGGTTCGTCGACGACGACCCCGTCCGCGTTCGATTTCGCGAACCTCGCGACGCGCCAACAAGTCGGTCCGACGGGCGACACGATCGTGCCGTTCTACAACGCCGTTCAACTTCAACCCGTACAACGTCTTCCAGATGCCGTTTAAGCGGTACAATCTGTTCGCGTCGGGTCACTATGACATCAGCGATCACCTGACCGTCTACTCGCGCGGCATGTACAACAACAACACGATCGATACGATCATCGCCCCGTCGGGCGTGTTCGCTTCGACCGTGACGGTGCCCTTGAGCAACCCGTTCCTCAGCCTTGCGCAGGAGCAAACGCTTTGCTCCGACCTCGCCCTCAGTCGCGGCCGCTTGCACCGCGGCTCGCACGGCCAGCCGTTACGCCGACCGGCTCGCCGGGCTACGTCACCGACACGTTCGGTCTCAGGCGCCGTACGCCTGAAGTCGGCCCGCGTATCAGCGACTACAACACGCAGATGTTCGACTTCCGCGCCGGCATTCGCGGTGACATCACCGACAAGATCGGGTTCGATGTCTACGGCGCCCGCGGTATCAGCGACAAGTTCCAGGCGATCCAGAACTACGTTTTGCTGTCCCGGACCCGTCAAGCCCTGCTGGCGACCAGCACGACGACCTGCCTTGATCCGAGCAACAGCTGCGTCCCGCTCGATATCTTCGGGCAGACCGGAACGATCACGCCGGCGATGGCGAACTTCGTCAGCCAGCAGGCAAGCACCCGGGTCAAGTCGGTGCTGTCGCAGGCCCATGCGACGATCAACGGCGACACCCCGCTGCAGCTTTGGGCCAAGAACCCGGTCAGCTTCGCGTTCGGCACCGAGTATCGCAAGTACACCGCAACGCAGCGTTCGGACGCTCTTGTCCAAGACTGCAGGTGAGCTTGGCGGTGCCGGCGGCGCTGCTCCGGACATCACCGGCGGCCTCGACGTCTACGAAGGCTTCGCCGAAGTCGTTGCGCCGATCATTTCCGACCGGCCGTTCTTCGACGAGCTTCAGCTCGAAGCCGGTATCCGCCGGTCGCACTATACGATCGCCAGCGCCGGGCACTTTCCCAAGTTCAACACCACCACCTGGAAGGTGGCGGGCAGCTGGGCTCCGGTCCGCGACCTTAAGTTCCGCGCCAACTACAACCATGCGGTTCGTGCTCCGAACATCGCGGAATTGTTCACTCCGCAGACCACGGTCCTGACCAACCTCGCGTCCGATCCTGTGCGCTCGGAGCGTGCCGGTCGGAAATGCCAACTTGACGGCGGTCTGCCTCGCGCAAGGCGCTCCGGCGGGCAAAATCGGCATGATCAACAACCCGACCGCGGGCCAGGCCAACATCACGACCGGCGGCAATCTCAACCTGAAGCCGGAAAAGGCCAATACCTGGACCGTGGGTGCGGTGGTTCGTCCGCGCTTCGTCCCGGGCTTCAGCGCGACGATCGATTATTACCATATCAAGGTAACCGATGCGATCACGCTGCCGACGCCCGCCGACATCATCGACGAACTGCTTCGGCAGCGATCACGGCAGCGTCGGCGACCAATCCGGCCTGCACGGTGATCCGGCGTAATCCGATCACCGGCCAGCTCGATGGAAGCCCGGCGGATACGCCAGGCCTGTTCGGAGTGTTGTCGAACAACGGCAAGATCGCCACCGACGGTGTCGATCTCACTGTGGATTACCGCCACAATCTCGGGCACGTTCATGGGCACTCCGGCCAAGATCGCGTTGAACTTCGGCGGCAACTGGACGCACAGCCAGAAGTTCCAGGCAACCCCGACGTCGGATAACCGCGAGTGCGTCGGCTTCTACAGCGCCAACTGCGGCTTCCCGGCTGGCGGCCTGCTGCCGAAGTACAGCTGGAACCAGCGCACGACCTTGTCCCTTGGCAAGCTGGACCTGTCGGTTCTGTGGCGTCACCTCAGCGGGATGAGCTATGAAGGCACCGCAGTCCGACTTCGCGTGCGCGCGGATTCACCGGCCTTGCATTGCGAGCACCGACACTTGTCGTCGCCAACGTGCACCGCTTCTCTTTACCGGCACGATCACCAGCGGCGGCGTCCCCGCCAATTCGCCGTTGCTGACGACCCCGGGAACGTTCAATGGGCAGACGGTCGACTTCAACCACATCCCGGCGTTCAACTATTTCGACTTCTGCGGCACGGTTCAACGTCAACGAGCATTTCGACCTGACGTTCACGGTCATGAACCTGCTCGACAAGAAGCCGCCGATCGTGGGCAACACCGCAGGCACGACGTCTTCAAAATAGCGGCAATACGTTCCCGGCGACCTACGATCCGCTCGGCCGTCGCTTCGCGGCGGGCGCCCGGATCAAGTTCTAAGCGACTTCGAAGCGTTAAAAGGGGAGAGGCGGGCCTTCGGGTCCGCCTCTTTTTTTTGCCTCGGCCGACGGGAGGGAATGCGCTTCAGGGAAAATCCAGCGCGCTCGCGGATCCAGCGAGTTGCGAGAGATTTGGTGCCGCTAAGTCAGTTGCATGCCGGTAAGTTTCCAATAGCCTATCGATGCCGCCGTCCTCGGTGACGTCGCGGAAGACCAGGACGCCGCACGTCTTCGCGGCGAACTTCGACTTCGGTTCGAACGAACCTGGACGCTGCCGCCATCGTCTTCGTTAAGATAGAGGAGCGGCCTCGGGGCCAGTCCCCCAAAAGGAACTGGAAAGAACGCCAATATCTCAAGTCAATGGATCAACGCCGAGCCCAATTTGAGGGTAACGCCGCCATGTTCAGCCAGGCGACTTGCCCATTCGAGAACGATCTCTATCTCGCGTCCGTGCAGGTCCTTCCCGCGCTCGCTTTCCTCCCGGCGCTGGGTGGTTGAATAGTCGCTGCGGTCCTTGCTGTGGGTCTTGAAAGCCGGGCCGGCCGCAACCTCCTCGGGATCCAGCTGCAGCTGAAACAAATCGCCCAGCGCCGCGATGCAATCGGCCGGGCGATCGAGCAGCGTCTCACTGTCCAGCGTTCGAAAATTCTGATGCTGCACGGCGATGTCCGCGAACAGAGCCTGCTGCGCGAGCCAGGCCGTCGCGCCTGCCTGGAGATCGGTCTGCCGATAGAGCTCTTCGTCGGTGAAACCGAACCGATCGATCAGCCCGAGACGGATCAACTTCCACATCAGCTCACGAACCCACGAGCGCCCTTCGATCTCTTTGCGCGCGATCGAGCCCAGAAACTGGTCGAGCGGCGCATGGAGCAAAAGGCCGCGCATATCCGGGCGCATCGCGATCATGAGTGGGATCATCGGGTTCAGGAGATTGGACGGCTTGATGAGGTTCACCTCGCCGGGACCCAGAGGGCGCGCCAGCAACAGGAGCGCAATGTCCATGGCCGCAGCGACCTGGCGCGGATCGCCTCGGCGTGACTGCAACCCCGAGACGTCATTGAGGATTTGCGGCTCCTTGAGGCCGAATGAAATGCCCGGAATGTCGAATGCCCGAGTGAGCATGGTCGAACAGCAATAGGCCGAATGGAAGATCATCCGCGGAGTCTGAAGCTTAATTTCGCGTGCTTCCGCCAGGCAATCGGAGCGCGAATGGACGGCGAGGGCAGCATCGCCGATCTCGAAATCGGTAAGGAATGTCATCTCTCTCTGGGCCTCGCGCGGCACAAAACGAAACTGGATGGAGTCATTGGTCTCGTCGTAGCGGTGCGCAAGCCAGCGGCCGTCCGCGATCAACTGAGGCAAGGCTGGAACCTTGGCGGCCATCATCGGCTTGTGGGCAAAGCCGCGGTGCACTGCAAGCCAATGCCTTGACCGGCCGCGAAAACGGCCGTCATCTGGGGTTCGTGACAATGAGCGTTGAGCAATATCTCGCGCGGGCGGCGCAGGCTCAGCAGCAGGGCCGGCGCGCCGATGCCATGCGCGACATCGAGGCTGCGCTCCGCCTCAAGCCCGATCATCCGGTCGCGCACAACATGCTTGGCCTCGATGCGCTCAACCGGAACGATGCAGCGGCGGCACGGCGAACATTTCGAGGCGGCGACCGAACCGATCCCAACGCTGCAGCCTTGTGGCTCAACCTTGCCAAAGCGCAGCGCCTTTCGGGCGATGATGCCGCCGAGCGCGATGCGCTCGAATGCGCTCTTTCGACCGACCAGCGGAACCTGATGGCACTGATCCGCCTTGCCGAAGCTTCACGAGCGGCGGGCCGAGATCGGCGAGGCGACGACGCGCTGGGCTGCGTCGCTGCGCTCGCGACCGAGCACCACAACCCGCGCCCGGAACTTCGGGTCGTTTTCGATCATGCACGCAGCCTTTATTGCACGACGCACAGCAAAATTCGCCGACGCGCTTGCGGCGGGTCTCGAAGCCGACTTCCAAAAGGCTTCGCCGCGCGACCGGCGCCGGGCAAAAGTGGCGATGCAGGCGATGCTCGGACGACGCCAGATCTACACCAACGTCTGCCACGGGATGCACTATCCGTTCCTGCCGGCCGACGAATATTTCGATCGCGAGCATTTCCCCTGGCTCGCCCAATTGGAGTCGAAGACCGATATCATCCGCGCCGAAGTCGTCGAGCTGCTTTCCAGCGACGACCCGGGCCTTACCCCCTATGTCACGATGCCTCCGGGTACGCCTCGCAACGTCTGGAGCGAGCTTAACAACAGCACTGCCTGGAGCGCATTGCATCTGTGGAAGGACGGCGAACGGATCGAGGGTGCCTGCGCACGGGCGCCCAAGACCGCGTCGATCGTCGAAAAGCTGCCGCTCGTTGGAATTCCCGGACGCACTCCGACGGTCTTCTTTTCGATCCTCCAGGCGGGAAGGCACATTCCGCCGCATACCGGAGTCACGAACACACGGACGATCATTCACCTGCCGCTGGTCGTCCCTCAAGGATGCGCGTTCCGGGTTGGCGGAGAAACACGCGAATGGCGCGAGGGAGAGGCGTTCGCATTCGACGACACGATCGAGCACGAAGCCTGGAACCCGAGCGGTGAGGATCGTGCGATCCTCATCCTCGACTGCTGGAACCCGCACCTTAGCGAGCACGAACGGGAAATGATCTGTCGGCTTTTCACCCTCGCCGATGCGGAGAAGGAACTCGTTAACTCATAGAAGAATGAAGGCGAGTTAATCCTTAATTTCGCTAAGTCGCTAAAATTGTGACGGAAATGTCACAGGGCGCTAACGAAAGTAAGGCTGTTCGCACCGACACCGTTGCTTCGCCGATAATCCCAAGCCTAGGCGGGCCGGTCGCGGCCCCCCGCCGCACAGTTTCGTTGGGCGCCGGCACTTCGTGTCGGAAGGAAGGAATAAAATGAAAAATTCGACTGTTGGCGCGGTTTCCGCGCTGCGGGCCGGGAGCGCTTTGACTGCTCTTGCCTGCGCCGCCCTGTTGGCGACCCCTGCCTATGCGCAGGACCAGGGATCGACGGCTCAATCGTCCGATCCGACCAAGCAGAATCAGGCGACATCGAACGCGCCGCAGGCTGGCACCAATGCTGCCACCGTTCCAGTCGGGAACGCGAACGCAGGCTCGAGCAATCAAGAGATCGTCATTACCGGCACGATCTTCCGCCGAACCAACACCGAAACTCCGTCGCCAGTTACCGTGCTCTCGTCCGAGAGCCTTGCTCGTCGCGGCATCACCAACGTGTCGGACGCCGTTCGCTCGGTTTCGGCCGACAGCAGCGGCACGATCCCGAACGCCTTTGGGGCCGGCTTCGGCGCGGGCGCCTCGGCTCCCTCGCTCCGCGGCCTGACCGTCAACTCGACTCTGACCCTCGTCGATGGCCAGCGCGTCACCAATTATCCGCTGTCGGATGACGGCCAGCGCTCGTTTGTCGACCTCAACACGATGCCGCGCGTTTCGATCGAGCGTATTGAAGTCCTGAAGGACGGCGCTTCGTCGACCTACGGTGCCGACGCCATCGGCGGCGTCGTCAACGTCATTCAGCGCAAGACCTTCAACGGCCTCGACGCTACGCTCGAAGGCGGGACGTCCCAGCACGGCGGCGGCAACGAATATCGCGGCTCCATCCTCGCGGGCTGGGGCGACTATGACGAGAAGGGCATGAACTTCTATGTCGGCGCCGAATATGAGCGGAACAATGCGATCTATGCCCGCCAGCGCGGGTTCCCGTTCAACACCAACGATTTGTCGAGCCTTACCGGCGGCGAGAACCTCAACGCCGATCTGAACAATTCAGGAATTACGCCGACGGCCGCTGCGGTTCGTCCAGCGACGCAGCTCAACAACAACGACCTTCTCGACGCTATCCCGGGCAGCGGGTTCGTCCTCCTGAACCCGGCTCAATGTTCGGCCATCGGTGGAACGGTCACCAACGGCGATGCCGGTCAGAGCTGCACCGAGAACCAGGTCGCCCGCTATGGCGAGATCCAGCCGAAAACCGAGCGTTACGGCATCGTCGCTCGCGGCTCGGTCCGCTTAAGCGACGACATCGAAGCCTATATGAACCTCAGCTGGTACCGGAACAATCTGGTCACCGAAGGGCTTCCGCAGGCTCTTCGAACCACCAGCCCCATTCAGACCTCGACCTTCGTTCTTCCAAACTGGGTCTGCGCTGCTGGCGTCAATTGTGACACTGCGACGGATCGCCGGCTCAATCCCTACAATCCGTTCGCTTCGGCGGTGGGCGACCCGCTGACCCACGCGGGCCAGCTTTACTATCGCTTCGGATCGGCCGACGGTTTCAATAATTTCGCCGGATTCCGGAACGAGGTTCTTCGGGGCGCTGTTGGCGTCAGCGGAACGTTCGGCGACGGCTGGCGCTTCCAGGTCGACGGCACGGCCTCGCAGAGCCGCCTCAGGCAGACTGCCGACGTCGTCAGCCTCTTGGGCTTCGAGCAGGCGATTGCAACGGGTACCGTACAACCTCGTCGATCCGACGCTCAACAGCCAGGCGGTTCGCAATTCGGTCATCCTGCACAACGACGTCACGGCAACTTCGGCGCTCTATGCGCTCCAGGCCGTCGTCACCAAGGACCTTGTCCGGTTGCCGGGCGGTCCTTTGCAGCTTGGCGTCGGAGCGCACTTCCGCCACGAATTGCTGGACAATCCGGACGCCAACCCGACCGCCGACCTCATCGGCGTCAACCAGGTCAACGCCAAGGGCGAGCGCGACATCGAGGCCGGCTTCTTCGAACTCTCAGCCCCGGTGGTGAAGCAGCTCGAACTCGATGTGTCGGGTCGCTACGACCATTATTCGACCGGGTTCAGCAACTTCTCGCCGAAGGCCGGCTTCAAGTTCACTCCGATCCGGCAGGTGGCTCTGCGCGGCACCTGGTCGAAGGGTTTCCGGGCTCCCTCGTTCGCCGAGACTTCGGGTCAGATCACGGGCTTTACGACGTATAATCCGAGCAACTTTGATTCGGGTTGCAGCGAGCACGGAGGCACCGTTCAGCCGGACGGCACGTGCGCCGGGGCCAACTTTTACGTTCGTTCCGGCCAGGCGCTCGGTTTCCGCAACAACGCGAACCCCAACCTCAAGCCGGAGAAGTCGGAAAGCTACACGGCAGGCGTGATCCTTCAGCCGATCCGCCAGGTGAGCCTCACTCTTGATTATTACCACATCAAGAAGACCAACATCATCACTGGCGGTCCGCTGTCGAACTCGGCGCTCGATGCTTATTATGCCGGCACTCCGCTGCCGGCCGGGTACAGCATCATCCAGAACCCGATCGACCCGCTGTTTCCGAGCGGAATTCGCACGGCGGCGATCATTGTCGGTCCTTATGCCAACGCATCCTCGCTGGTCACCTCCGGCTTCGACTTCGAAGCTCAGGCGGACTTCCGCCTGGCTCCGGGCGTGCGCTGGTCGAGCAACTTCGAAGCGACGCGGATCAACAAATATGATTTCCGCGCTTGCAGTGACAGCTCCGATCCGTCGTGCGACGTCCAGCATTATGTCGGGACCCAGGGACCCTACATTCTGTCTTCGGGCGCCGGTACGCCGCGATATCGTGGAAACTGGTCGAACAGCTTCGAGTTTGGAAGGGCAACGCTGACCGGTACCGTCAATTATGTCAGCGGCTACAAGATGACCGCTGAGGACCAGAACGGCCCGGGCACCGCCAACGACTGCACGACCAACCTCTATGACCCGGGCTTCGCCTGCAAGGTGAAGAGCTTCACCTGGGTCGATCTCGTCGGAAGCTACAAGCTCACCGACGCGATTACGCTTTATGGCAACGTGCTGAACCTGTTCGACGCGAAGGCGCCGGTCGATCCCGCAAACTATGCTGCTGCAAACTACAATCCGACCTATACGCAAGCAGGAGCGGTTGGCCGGTTCTTCCGGGCAGGCGTGAACTTCAGCTTCCGTCCGCATCCGGCACCGGTTGTTGCAGAACCGCCCGTGGTCCCGCCGCCTCCGCCTCCCGCTCCGGTGGCGACCCAGACCTGCCCGGATGGAACGGTGATCCAGGCGACGGCGACCTGCCCGGTCCCGCCTCCTCCTCCGCCGCCGCCGCCGGCAACCAAGGGCGAGCGCGGCTAAACCTTTCGCAATCGCCAGACGGGGAAAGGGCGGCGCTCGCGCCGCCCTTTTCTTTTGAGCCCGATACCCCAAACAATAATCTTGACGGCTGTTAATTCTCCGGCGACGACACGCACTTCCCCCATTCAGGAGTGACTGATGCTCGTTTCAGTGGTTGCGTTCGTTGCAATGTCCGCCGCCCAGGCTGGTGAGGCGACCGCCGCGGCTGTGCCCAATCCGGCGCCGCCGGCAAAGGAAAAGAAGGTCTGCCGGACCGACAATCTGATCGGCTCGATCGTCCCCAAACGGGTATGCAAGACCAGAGCTGAATGGGCCGCGCAATCGGGGACAAAGCCCGCGCAGCAGGTTGACCCGCAGGCAAGGCCGGCACAGCCTGCAAGCGGCGGGTCGAACAACTAGTCCGGTAAATGTTCGGGAATTCTCGGCTTCGAATTGCCTAGGCAAGAGCGCTTGCGCTAGCGGCATGAGCGATGGCGAAGGGTCCCAAAGAGAGCCTCGGCGCGGTCGAGGACGCACGCCGCCGGCTGCGCGCCAATCCGCGCGACGGAGCGGCGCATCGTGCGTTGGGCCGGGCGCTTCGAACGCTTGGCGCGAAGGAGGAGGCGAACGAAGCTGAGCTCGATGCCATCGACGCGTCGCAGTTCGATCCTGAAATCCGGCGTTCCGCGCAGGCCCTTGCAGCAAATGACCTCGTTACCGCAGAAACAGTCCTTCGCTCAGTCCTCTCAAAAACTCCCGATGACGTTGCTGCGATCCGCCTTTTGGCCGACGTTGCCCTCCAGACTGGGCACCCGAACGATGCCGAGAAACTGGCGAGACATGCCCTCACTCTTGCCCCCGGTTTCGACTATGCACGATTTACCTTGGCGCTCGCGCTCGACTTGCTCAGCCGCCACGTTGAAGCCCTTGAGGAACTCGGTGAGATTGCGGGTCCGATGCGCAATTTGGACCAGGTGGTTGCGTTAAATGCAGTGACGCGCGCCAAGCTCGGCGACGATGAACAGGCGATCGAGCTTTATCGCGAGCTTCTTCGGCGCCAGCCGCGGAACATCGGTTTTTGGTTCGGGATCGGTGAGTTGCTGAGGTTTGCCGGCGATGAACCGGGTGCGATCCACGCCTTTCGAAGTGCGTTGGAGATCGCGCCCTCGAACGGCGAAGCATGGTGGTCGCTAGCGAACCTCAAGACGTTCGAGTTCACCAATGACGATCTTGCGGCAATGAAAGCCAGTATGGAGGATCCTGGACTGACCCCAGAGGATCGTTCGCAGCTGCATTTCGCGCTCGGGAAAGCGCTTGAAGATCGCAAGGAAGACGAACTCGCGTTCGAACAATACCGGCAGGGAAATGCAATCCGCTTCGCGCGCTCAAGCTACGATCCCGAAGCAAGCGCTGCACTCGTTCAGCGCATGGAGCGGACGTTCACCAGGGAATGGCTCGATGCCCGCAAGGACGATGGCTTCAAAGCGAGGGATCCGATCTTCATCATCGGGCTGACCCGATCGGGTTCGACCCTGATCGAGCAAATCCTCGCCAGCCATTCTTCAATCGAAGGGACGGGCGAACTTCCTGACGTCATTCTCCTTGCAAAGGAGCTCGACCAGGCGCGCCCCGGAAGCTCGCCTTCAGCCTGGAACAATTATCCCGAAATTCTGCGCGAGCTTAGCGCCGGCGACGTCCGGCGACTGGGCGAGACCTATCTCGAACGGACGCGAATCCAGCGAAAGACAGACGCGCCGTTCTTCATCGACAAGATGCCGAACAACTGGTTTCACGCTGGCCTCATCCGGCTGATGCTTCCCAAAGCGAAGATTATCGATGCCCGAAGGCACCCGCTCGCGGCCGGATTTTCGAACTTCAAGCAATATTATGGGCAAGGGCAGGAGTTCACCTACGATCTTGAGCATCTTGGATCCTATTACCGCGATTATGTGCGGCTGATGGCGCACTTTGAAAGCGTGTCACCCGGAAGCATCCACCGCGTCATTCACGAGCGATTGCTGAGCGACCCAGAGGCGGAAATCGGAAAACTGCTCGAATATCTGGATCTTCCTTTCGAGGAAGCTTGCCTTCGCTTTTACGAAACGAAACGGCCGGTGAGGACAATCAGCGCCGAGCAAGTCCGAAGGCCGATCGATGCAAGCCGGATCGACCACTGGAAGCGCTTTGAACCCTGGCTCGATCCGATGAAGCGCGCGTTGGGGCCATCGCTCGGTTCCTGGGATCGCTAATTCTTATTCCGCGGCCTCACGGATTTCGCCAATAGGCGTCAGAACGAGCCGGCCATCACCCTCGTCGACCCGCACCGTCGATCCGTCGGGAATCTCGCCGGCGAGGATCTTGTCGGCCAGCGGGTCCTGCAGATATTTCTGCACCGCGCGCTTCAGCGGCCGCGCGCCATAGACCGGATCGTAGCCGACGCGGCCGAGCCAGGCGCGCGCGGCGTCGGTCAGCTCGAGCCTGATCTTGCGGTCCTCGAGCAGCTTCTGCAGCCGCGCGACCTGGATATCGACGATCGGCCCCATGTGCCCCGCGCCGAGGCGGTGGAACAGGATGATCTCGTCGAGCCGGTTGAGGAACTCGGGCCGGAAATGCGCGCGGACCACCTCCATCACCTGCGGCTCGACCTTCTCGACCGGCTCGTCCTCGCCGAGTGAGGCGAGATATTGCGAGCCGAGGTTCGAGGTCAGGATGATGATCGTGTTGGTGAAATCGACCGTGCGGCCCTGGCCGTCGGTCAGGCGGCCGTCGTCGAGCACCTGCAGCAGCACGTTGAACACGTCGCCGTGCGCCTTCTCGACCTCGTCGAACAGCACGACCTGATAGGGCCGCCGCCGCACCGCTTCGGTCAGCACGCCGCCTTCCTCATAGCCGACATAGCCCGGAGGCGCGCCGATCAGCCGCGCGACCGCGTGCTTCTCCATGAACTCGCTCATGTCGATGCGGACCATCGCGCTGCGAATCGTCGAACAGGAATTCGGCGAGCGCCTTGGTCAGCTCGGTCTTGCCGACGCCGGTCGGGCCGAGGAACAGGAACGAGCCGAGCGGCCGGTTCGGGTCCTGCAGGCCGGCGCGGGCGCGGCGGACGGCGGCGGACACGGCCTTCACCGCATCCTCCTGGCCGATCACGCGCGCGCCGATCGTCGCTTCCATCTGGAGCAGCTTCTCGCGCTCGCCCTCCATCATCCGCTCGACCGGAATGCCGGTCCAGCGGCTGACCACGCCGGCGATGTCCTCGTCGGTGACTTCCTCGCGCAGCATCGCGCCCTTGGTCGCGGCCTGCGCCTCGGCGAGCTGCTTTTCGAGCTGCGGGATGCGCCCGTATTGAAGCTCGCCGGCCTTGGCGAGATCGCCGCTCGCGCTGCGCCTGCTCGAGCTCGAGCCGCGCGGCGTCGAGCTGCTCCTTGATCTTGGCCTCGCCGGCGATCTTGTCCTTCTCGGCCTGCCAGCGCTGGGTCAGCTCGGCCGACTGCTGCTCGAGATTGGCGAGCTCGTCCTCGAGCTTGGCGAGCCGGTCCTTCGACGCCTGGTCCTGCTCCTTCTTCAGCGCCTCGCGCTCGATCTTGAGCTGGATGATCCGCCGGTCGAGATTCTCGATCTCCTCGGGCTTGGATTCGACCTCCATGCGGATGCGGCTCGCCGCCTCGTCCATCAGGTCGATCGCCTTGTCGGGCAGGAAGCGGTCGGTGATGTAGCGGTTGGAGAGCGTCGCCGCGGCGACGATCGCGGCGTCGGTGATCCGCACGCCGTGGTGCAGCTCGTATTTCTCCTTGAGCCCGCGCAGGATCGAGATCGTGTCCGCCACCGTCGGCTCGCCGACGAACACCGGCTGGAAGCGCCGCTCGAGCGCCGCGTCCTTCTCGACATATTTGCGATATTCGTCGAGCGTGGTCGCGCCGATGCAGTGCAGCTCGCCGCGCGCCAGCGCGGGCTTGAGCAGATTGCCGGCGTCCATCGCGCCTTCGGCTTTCCCGGCGCCGACCAGCGTGTGCATCTCGTCGATGAACAGGATGATGTCGCCCTCGGCCTGCCTGCACCTCGTCGAGCACGCCCTTCAGCCGCTCCTCGAACTCGCCGCGATATTTCGCGCCGGCGATCAGCGCGCCCATGTCGAGCGCCATCAGCCGCCGGTCCTTGAGGCCGTCGGGCACGTCGCCGTTGGCGATGCGCAGCGCGAGCCCTTCGGCGATCGCGGTCTTGCCGACGCCGGGCTCGCCGATCAGCACCGGATTGTTCTTGGTGCGGCGCGCGAGGACCTGGATCGTGCGGCGGATTTCCTCGTCGCGGCCGATCACCGGATCGAGCTTGCCCTCGCGCGCCGCCTCGGTGAGGTCGCGCGCGAATTTCTTCAGCGCGTCGTAGCGGTCCTCGGCGCCCTGCGTGTCGGCGGTGCGGCCGCCGCGCAGCTCGTCGATCGCGGCGTTGAGCGTCTGCGGCGTCGAGCCCGGCCTTGGCCAGCGCCTTGCCGGCGTCGGTGTTCTTGGCGAGCGCCAGCGCGAGCAGCATCCGCTCGACCGTGACGTAGCTGTCGCCGGCCTTCTTCGCGATCTGCTCGGCCTGGTCGAGCACGCGGATCGTGTCGCCGTCGAGCGCCGGCGCCTGCGTCGCGCCGCTGCCCGGTCACCGCCGGAATCTTGGCGACCAGCGCGTCGGCTCTCGCGCTGCGCCGCCTTGGCGTCGCCGCCGGCCGCCTGGATCAGCCCCGCGGCCATGCCCTGCTCGTCCTCGAGCAGCGCCTTCAGCAGATGCGCGGGCGCGATCCGCTGGTGATGCTCGCGAACGGCGATGGTCTGCGCCGCCTGCAGAAAGCCGCGCGCGCGGTCGGTGAGCTTTTCAAAATCCATTTCGTACCCCTAATCCCTGGGTCGCCCATATGGTGTTGCACATGGGCAACACAAGAGTGTCAGCGGGCGGCTTTATGGCTGCGTCCTTGGCGAAGCGATCGCCGAAATAGTCGCCTTTGTACCAGCGCGGCGGTTCGCGTATCGTCGGCCAGCTTCCGGGCGATCAAATAATTGACCAGCGCGAACTTGGCCGCCGGCGCCCCAGTTGAACGGGCAGCTTCATATCGTCGCTTACGCGGTGATAATGCTTGGTCGAGGAACTCCTCGGTGCGCCTTGGCGCCCGGTCCCGCCGGGCCGAGGTCGAGCGAGACCGCCGGAACGCCCGCTTTTACGAACGGATAATGGTCGGTTCGCACGAAGCTTACCTGCTCCGGCGCCGGGTCGGGCGACAGCTTGATGCCCTGGCGGCCGATGGCTTCGGCGACGGCCTTGCCGATGGTCGAATGATCGGCCCCGTAGGCGACGACGTCCTGGAAATCGTAGGTGACGATCGGCATGTCGAGATTGACCTCGCCGACGACTTTGGCCGTTGCCGACCACCGGGTGCTTGGGCGAGATAGTCGCGCGCCGAGCAGCGCCTTCCTCCTCGCCCGTCACCGCGGCGAACATGATCGAGCGGCTGCGGCACGGTTGCCGCTTTCGACGAACGCGCGCGCGGCCTCCAGCAAGGTCGCGACGCCCATTGCATTGTCCATCGCGCCATTGTTGATGCCGGTCCCCATTGGGCGGTCGCCGGGGCTTGATCGCGGATGCCGATGTGATCGAGGTGCGCGGTCAGCACGATATATTCGTTGGCGAGAGCTTGGGGTCGCTGCCGGGGAGGACCGCAACGACGTTCGGGCTGTGGATGCGCCGTGGCGGTGCTGTGCCGCTCGGCCTGCGAGCTTCTTGGTGAGCGGGAAGCGCCTTGGGCCGGGCGCCGGCCTGTTGGGTCGCCGCGAGCAGCGATTCAAGCGGGGTCGGCGCATCCGCGAACAGCTTTGCCGCGGCCTTGGGTCCAAGGTAGCCGGTGAAGCGGCAGGTTCGGCCCGGGATAGTTCGGGTTTCCGTCCGGCGCCGATCCACTGGTCACGATCCTTCTGGTTCGCGCGATCGGCAACGCGATCCCAGCGAAACAATCGAGGCATAGGCTCGGCGTGAAGAGCTGTAGCAGGCCGACCGCGCCATGATCCTTCGCCATGCGCGGCTTCTCCGACAGGAGATGCGCTCCGACTTCGCTCGGCGCGCCCTTCGGGTAGCCCCACAGCGCAACCACGATCTTCCCGCGGACATCCAGGCCGTCATAGTCGTTCGACCCGATCTCGGGAGCGTCGAGCCCATAGCCGACAAACACCGTCTCTGCGTCGACGCTTTGATCGGGAAACGCGCTGTTGGGGTAAAGGCTGACATCCACCCCATTGGCGAAGCGCTCGCCAGCGATGGTGACGTCCCGAGGGCGCGCCGGCCTTCCGTTCCGCCTCTGCGAACGGGATCTGCTGGTACCAGCTGCCATGATTGCCCGGCTGAAGGCCAAGCGCGGCGAATCTCGCCGCGACGTACCTTGCTGCCGTCTCATGGCCCGGGCTCCCGGTGTACCGGCCCTCGAGCTTGTCGTCGGCGAGGAAAGCGACGTCGGATTTGATCCGGTCGCCCGAAAATTGCGGCTCCGAACCGCGGTCGGCTTTATCACACGCGGCTAGCGCGACCGTCGCCAGGGCAACGGCCAAAAGGCCCCTGTTCATCATTTCCTCCCGTTTATTTTTATCAAAGCAGCAGTGGGCCCGCGGGTCCGTTGGCCAACCGCAATTCGTCCAATGGATTTAGTTTTTCGGCATTGGGGTCGAAGGCTTCGACGAAGGTAGGGCCGGTGGCGGCGTTGTGCCGGGCGGCAAGCAGCCGTCGACGGAACCGCCGCGGTTCCGGCAGGCAGCGGCTGGCCGACATTGGCGATGTCCTCGGGCTGGACGATCGGCGGGCACAGCGCAGCGACCGCCGGGTCCATGTTCCAGCGGCGGAACTTGGTGCTGTCGACGTGGAACCGGAGATAGGCGTAGAATCCAAGGCCAGTCCCGTAGGCGGCGCCATGTTCGGAATGGGCGACGCACAGCGCCTTCATCAATTGCTCGCGGGTGATCGGGCGCAGCGGCACCAGGTCGATCGCGGAATAATGCTTGTGCGCGCTTTCGGGCGCTCCACCCGCGCATTGGTTGAGGCTGGGGTTGCGGTATCCCGACACCGGTTCGACCGGTCCGACGGCCGGAACCACATAATCATGAATGTAGCGAAGCGTCTGGACGATGTGCGGCCACTCGCTCGTCGGTGGAATTTCGAACGGTTCGCTGCCGCAATCCTTCCATGAGGTCGCGGTCCTGAACAACTGCCACGTGGGGACGATCCCCGCGACCTGGTATGTCCCCAGATAGTCGTTGAACTGCCTGACCTGGCCGGCGCGCCACGGAGCGGCCAGGAACCACGAACGGTAACCCGGCTCGTCCTGGCCGACGGTGATGTAAGGGGCAGCCGGATCGTAAACCGCCGGCGCCGCCAGCGGCCCCGGCGCGGGCACTGGCGTTTGCGCGGCGGCCGGCACGGCGAGAAAGATCAGTGTTGCGAGCAGCTTGCGCATAAGATCGACCATAGCCCCGTGCGGCGGCTTGAAAAGCGCTGAACGCCCGCCCACTGTCGCAGCCATGTCTCAGCCCATCGATGTCGACCTGCCTCACAGCCTCGGCAAGGACGAAGCCCGCCGCCGCATCGCCAACAACATTCACAAGCTGCAGGAACACATTCCCGGCGGCGCGCAAGTCCAGTCGGGCTGGGCCGGCGACCAGCTCAACCTCGACATCGCCGCCATGGGCCAGTCGGTCACCGCCGACCATCGACGTCGCGGAAACGAACGTCCATTTGCGTGTGCTCCTGCCGGGCATGCTCGGCATGTTCGCCGGAGTGATCCAGGGCGCGTTGCAGAAGAAGGGCAACGTCCTGCTTGAGGACCATAGCAAGTCATGACGGCGGTTGCCGTAGCCTCCAAGAGGGGAGGATGCGGCATTTCGCGGTGATCGGGTCGGGGCCGGCGGGCTTCTACACGGCCGAAGCGCTCGAAAAGGCGTATGGCGAAAATGCGCGTATCGACATCCTTGACCGCTATCCCGTCCCGTACGGCCTGATCCGCTTCGGCGTCGCGCCCGACCACCAGTCGCTGAAGGCGGTCAGCAAGCGCTACGACAAGGTCGTCGAAAGCGCCGGCGTCGATTTCATCGGCAATGTCACCGTCGGCCGCGACGTCTCGGTCGACGAGTTGCTCGAGCTCTACGACGCCGTGATCCTCGCGATCGGCGCGCCGCACGACCGCAAGCTCGGAATCCCAGGCGAAGATTTGCCGGGCGTCGTCGGCTCGGCCGAGTTCGTCGGCTGGTACAATGGCCATCCCGATTTTGCCGACCTCGATCCGCCGCTCGGCGGCACCCACGCGGCGGTCATCGGCAACGGCAATGTCGCGCTCGATTGCGCGCGCATCCTGTCGAAGACGCGCGGCGAATTCGATGGCTCCGACATCGTCAGCCACGCGCTCGATGCGCTCGAAGGCTCCGCCATCCGAACGATCACCATCCTCGGCCGGCGCGGCCCGCACCAGATCGCGATGACTCCGAAGGAATTGGGCGAGCTCGGCCATCTCGAAGCTGCCCTCGCCGATCGTCGATCCCGCCGACTTCCCGCCGCTCGAAGCCGACGACGCGCTCGAGCCCGGCCAGCGCAAGTCGGTCACCTTCCTGCGCGGTTTCGCCGACACCCCGCGGATCCGGCAAGCCCAAGCCCATGGTCTTCGATTTCTTCGCCAGGCCAGTCGCGATCGAAGGCGACGGGAAAGCCGAAAGCATCATCGTCGAGCGCACCGAGCTTGACGACAAGGGCGGGGCGCGCGGCACCGGCGAGACCTATGAAGTCCCGGCCTCGCTGGTGGTCAGCGCATCGGCTATTCGACCCCGCCGATCGACGGAGTCCCCTATGACGAGCGAGGCGGCAAATTCCTCAACGAGGGCGGGCGGATCGCCGAACGCCTTTATGCGGTCGGCTGGGCGCGGCGGGGGCCAACCGGAACGATCGGCACCAACCGCCCGGATGGCTATGAAGTCGCCGATCTGATCGCGTGCGGCGATGCCGCCGGGCAGCGCCGGAGACCGCGCCGGCGCGGCGGGACTGAAGCGCCTGCTCGAAAGCCGCGGGGTCGATGCCGACCGACTATGACGACTGGCGCAAGATCGAGGAAACCGAAGCCGCCCACGCCCGTCCCGGAAGCCCGCGCGAGAAGTTCGTCCGTGTCGAACATTGGCTCGAGACGCTCGGCCGTTAGTGCCGCTTGCGCTTTGCCGGACCCCCATCTATCTAGCCGCGGCCTTGGCTCCCGCCGCGACCTTGAAAGTCGCCTTAGCGGGTTCCGGTCGGGGAGTAGCTCAGCCTGGTAGAGCACTGTCTTCGGGAGGCAGGGGCCGGAGGTTCGAATCCTCTCTCCCCGACCAATTTTGTGTGGCCGTTCGCGCGGAAATCGTTCGGCCTTCCGCGCCGCCCCAGAAGCTGCTACGGTTTCAGGGGATTGAATTGGGGGAGCGGCGTGAGCCGTCGGGCATGGTTCCTTGGCTTTTCGTAATTGACGATTTCCTCGGGACGCCCGAGGCTGTTCGCGCCGAGGCGTTGACCCTCAACTACAAGGTGGGCGGACGATATCCGGGCCTGAATTCGGTCGAGAAGATCAATATCGAGGGTTTGGAGCAAGTCGGTCTCCAACATCGTGCGGCTGCCCTTGCATGCGCCATGGCGGCCGGATTTTTCGCACCGCAATTGCCGACTGTCCCTGGCATCCGACAACGATGAGCCCGCGCGAATCCATGTCGATATCAGCCAATGGACGGGCGTCTTGTGCCTGAGCCGAACCGAGGACTGCGTTGGAGGAACCGAATTTTATCGGCACAAGCCGACCGGGCTGGATCGCGTTCCGATGGGCCCCGAAAACCTTAAGGCGGCCGGCTTTTCGTCCTACGACGAGCTGCAGAAAGAAATCCTGGACAAAGATGCGCTCGACCGCTCGAAATGGGACCTCTCGCTGAGCGTTCCGCTTCGCTTCAATCGCCTTGTGCTGGTCCAGCCGCATTACTGGCACACGGCGGGGCCGGGCTTCGGCGATTCCGTGGAGAATGGCCGCCTCGTCTATGTGATGTTCTTCAACGTCGGCGCCGCCCCAGGGCCGTAAATCCGCCATCCTCCGCGACCAACGTTGGTAGCCAGTATTTTAACCTCGTTCGCTTAACGTCTCGGGCCATGGCCGATGCTCGGCAAACGCCTGTTTCGATACAGCGCGGCACCATAGGCGTGCGCGCTTGCTGCGCTGTGGGCGGCGCCGGCCCAGGCCGAATCCGATCTTCCGCCTCTTTTCCGCGGACACGCTGAAGTTACCGGCGATGTTCGCGCTTGTCGCAGTCGACGGCGAACGAAGCTGGGTCGACGGCGGCTTCGGCAAGCTTCGCTCGAGCGGCGACAGCGACGGCGATTTCCACCTCCAGCCCGCAGCTCGGCAACGTCAACCTCATCTGGCAGCCGCAATTCACCTGGTCGCTGTCGGCGACCGTCGTCGGCTCGCTCCAGGGCGGCGAGAAGACCGAGGCGGGCCTCAGCCAGGCCTATCTGAGCTTCCGCCCGATGCGCTCGGACAAGCTCGCTTTCTCGGCGCGCGCGGGCCTGATGTGGCCGCCGATCAGCCTCGAGCACGAAGGCGCCGACTGGCACGTCAAGGATTCGATCACGCCATCGGCGATCAACAGCTGGGTCGGCGAGGAAGTCCGCCCGGTCGCCGCCGAGGGCACGCTCGCCGCCGACCTTCGGCGAGCACAAGTTGCGCGCGACCGCGGCGCTCATGGCCGCCAACGACACCGCCGGGACCTTGCTGACCTTCCGCGGCTGGGCGCTTCACGACCGGACGACGCTCGCCTTCCGCCGCCAGCCGCTGCCGCCGCTCGAAGCCGAGTCATCAGGACTATCAGGCGCCTTTCACCCATCCGCTGCTCGATGTGCACGGCGGCTTTGCCAGCCGCCCGGGCTATTATGCCAAGCTCGCGCTGGCAGCCGCCGATGCCGGTCCGGATCGACCTGTTCCGCTACGACAATCGCGCCAATCCCGAAGACGTGAACGCCGACCTCGAATGGGGCTGGCGGACGCGCTTCAACCAGGTCGCGGCGGTCGCCGAGCTCGGCGCGGGTGCCGAGCTCAAGGCGCAGGCGATGAGCGGCCGCACCACGATGGGCTTTCCGGAGGGCGAGCGCCGCTGGGTCGACGGCCGCTTCCGCTCCGCTTTCGTGCTGCTCACGCAAGCCGTTCGGCCCGTTCGGACTAGCCGCTCGCGCGGAGGCGTTCGACAGCGCGCAACCACGGCAGCGTCGTCGGACAGCGAATATGACGACACGGGCTGGTCGGCGATGATCGCCGCGCAAGCGCGAATGGGGCCCGATCACCGGGCCTCGTCGAGCTGCTCCATGTGTCGAGCAAGCGCGAGGATCGCGAAGACGTCGGACTCGAAGCCGCGCCAGCGCCAGACCCAGCTCCAGGCCGAAGTGCGAATGCACTGGTAACCATCGCTCGCACAGCGGGCCGTTTACCCACTTCCGGTTTAATCTCCCGCGCATGGTGCGTGGACTGATTCTTATTGCGGCGGGCTTGGGCCTCGCCGCTCCGCTTGCTGCAGCCCCGCTTGCGGTGCGGGTCGTCGACGCTTCGGGACGCCGGTGCGCGACGCCGTCGTCACGCTCTATCCGGCGGGCAGCGCCGCTCGCGCCGGCGCGCGCCGGCGGCCGCTACGTGGTCTCGCAGAAGAACATCCAGTTCCACCCGTTCCTGACCGATCGTCCCGGTCGGCGCGGACGTCTCGTTCCCCAACCTCGATCCGACCAAGCACCACGTCTATTCCTTCTCGCCGGCCAAGCGGTTCGAGCTGAAGCTGTTCGCCAGGGACCAGTCGCGCACGGTTCATTTCGACAAGCCCGGCGTGGTCGCGCTCGGCTGCAACATCCACGACCAGATGAGCGCGTTCATCGTCGTTACCGACAGCGCCTGGACCGCGCGCACCAATGCGCAAGGGCGTTGCCGCCTTCGCCGATGCGCCCAATGCGCCGGGCCGAGTGACCGTCTGGCACCCCTATCTGCGGGCGCCCGGCGGCGTCGTCCAGCAGGCCGTCGGCCGCGCGCCAGCGCAGCGCCAGCTTCTCCGTCCGGCTGCGGCCGCCGCCGGCGATGCCGGCGATGGATTATTGAGGCGATGCGCTCCGTTCCGCTCCCTGAGCGCGCGGCTGACCGTCCAGTTCGCGCTGCTGTTCGCGGCCGCGATGCTGGTCGTGTCGGCGGCGCTTTCGACCTTCATCGCGGGCTCCGCCTCGCGCGAGGTCGAAAGCCAGCTGCAATCGAGCGGCGCGGTTTACGACCGGTTGTGGCAGCAGCGCGCGCACGAGCTGCAGAACGCCGCCCAGCTGCTGGCGCGCGACTTCGGCTTCCGCGCGGCGGTCGCGACCGGCGACCAGGCGACCATGCAGTCGGCGCTCGGCAATGCCGCCGCAGCGGCTCAAGGTGCGCAGCGCCTTCATCGTCACCGCCGACGGCAAGGTCTCCGCGATCGATCCGCGCGATCGGCAACCGCGAGGCCGCGGCGCCTGTGGGAGCCGCTCGACGCCGGCCGGCTGACCGGCGTTGCGGTGCTCGCCGGCCGGCCGCGCCAGCTGGTCGCGGCGCCGATCATGGCGCCGACGCTGATCGGCTGGGTGGTGTTCGCCGCCGACCTCGACCAGCGCGAAATGCGCGGGCTCGAGCGGCTGTCGGCGATCCCGCTCCACGCCGCGGTGCTGGCCCAGAGCGACGGCCGCTGGTCCGAAGCCGCGGGCAGCATGTCGGCGCTGAGCGGCGACGCGGCCGCGCTCGCGGAGAACCATGTCGGCAGCGGACGCCGCGTTCGACATGCGCGGTCGGCGGCGCGCACTTCGATCGCGCTCGCCAAGCCGCTGCCGACCTTCTCGGGATCGCGACCGCGCGGTCCTGCTGCTCGCTTATCCGCAAGCCGAAGCGCTGGCCGACGCGCGCAAGCTGCAGCTGGCGCTCGGCCGTCATGACGCTGCTCGGGCTGCTCCTGGTCGCCTTCGCGACGTGGAAGGCGGCGGGGCGCATCACGCAGCCGCTGGCGCGGCTCGACGAGGCCGCGGGCCGCCTCGCGTCGGGCGAGCATGTCCAGGTCCGGGTGCGCGGCAGCGACGAGCTGGCGCGGCTCGCCACCAGCTTCAACGAGATGGTCGGCAAGATCGCCGAGCGCGAGCAGCGCATCACCCAGCTCGCCTTCAACGACGTCCTGACCGGCCTTCCCAACCGCAGCATGTTCCAGCAGCAGCTCGAGCATCTGTTCCGCGCGCTCGGACGGCAGCGGCGGCCTGTTCGCGCTTCACTGCCTCGACCTCGACCAGTTCAAGGTCGATCAACGACACGCTCGGCCACCCGGCCGGCGATGCGTTGCTGATCGAGGCCGGCCAGCGCGTGCAGAATGCGGCGCGCGGCCATTTCGTCGCGCGCCTCGGCGGCGACGAGTTCGTCGTGCTCCAGACCGTCGGCGAGGACCGCAACGCGATCGATCGAGCTGGCCCGCGAGATCCTCGAGGCGATCGGCCCAGCCGTTGTCATCGACGGCAACGAGCTCGCGCCGTCGACCAGCATCGGCATCGCCATCGCCCCGCAGGACGGCGGCGACGGCGAGACCCTGCTGCGCAACGCCGACCTCGCGCTCTACCGCGCCAAGGAAGCGGGGCGCGGCACCTATGCCTTCTTCGAGGAAAGCCTCAACCAGCGCGCGCAGCAGCGGCGCCAGCTCGAAACCGACCTCCGCCTCGCGGTCGAGCGCGACGAGTTCGAGCTCTATTACCAGCCGCTGTTCGACCTCGAGCACAATCGCATCTGCTCGTTCGAGGCGCTGATCCGCTGGAACCATCCGAAGCGCGGGCTGATCTCGCCGGCCGATTTCATCCCGATCGCCGAGGATACCGGCCTGATCGTCCCGATCGGCGCTTGGGTCGATCCGCGAAGCCTGCGCGCGCAGGCGGCGGCTGGCCCGAGCATGTCCGCGTCGCGGTCAACGTCTCGCCGGTCCAGTTCCACCGCGGCGCGCTCAACGAGACCATCCTGCTCGCGCTCGCCGACAGCGGGCTCGCGCCGGCGCCGGCTCGAGGTCGAGATCACCGAATCGATCTTCCTCGAAGGCAGCGAAGCGACGCTCCGGCTGCTCCACTCGCTGCGCTCGCTCGGCATCCGCATCGCGCTCGACGATTTCGGCACCGGCTATTCGTCGCTCAGCTATTTGCAGAGCTTCCCGTTCGACAAACTGAAGATCGACCGCAGCTTCATCCAGAACCTGCTGACCCGCGAAGGGCGCGAGCGCGATCGTCCGCGCCATCACCGAGCTTGCCCACGCGCTCAACATCGAGACCACCGCCGAGGGCGTCGAGGAGACCGCGCAGCTGATGGAGCTTCGCGCCCACGGCTGCTCGTCGGTTCAGGGCTTCCTGTTCGCCGAGCCGATGACCGCGGCCGACGTCGAGCGGCTTGTTCAGCGAAGATCGGGCGGCGCATTCAGAACGTCGCCTGATCGAGCACTTCACGATCGAGGCTTCGGTCGATGTCGACCGTGGTGCGCCGGTCAGCGCCATCGCGACGCGCATCTCGGCCTCGATCAGCTTCAGCACATGCGCGACGCCCGGCCTCGCCGCGCGCCGCCAGCGCATAGGCCCAGGCGCGGCCGAGCAGCACGAAGTCCGCGCCGAGCGCGAGCATCCGCACCACGTCGAGGCCCGACCGCACGCCGCCGTCGGCGAGGATCGGCGAGCTTGCCGCCAATCGCCTCGGCGATGCGCGGCAGCGCCCGCGCGCTCGACAAGCGCGCCGTCGAGCTGGCGCCCGCCGTGGTTCGAGACGACGATGCCGTCGGCGCCGCTCGCCGCCGCCTGCGCGCGCGTCGTCGGGGTCGAGAATGCCCTTGATGACCAGCGGCCCGTCCCATTGCGACCGCACCCATTCGACGTCCTTCCAGCGTCACCGACGGGTCGAAATTGGCGTGGATCCAGCGCCTGGAAGTCGCTCAAGCGGCGCGCGCCTGCCGACGATCGGCTCGAGATTGCCGAGGCTGTGCGGCCGGCCGCGGATGCCGACGTCCCACAGCCAGCCGGGCCGCGCCAGCAGCTGCAGCGGATGCCGGCGCGAATCCTCCGCCAGCCGCCGCGCGCATCGCGATAGCGCGATCCGGGCACCGCGAGGTCGACGGTCAGCATCAACGCGCCGCAGCCCGCCGCCTTGGCCCGCGCGATCATGCTCGCCGACGAAGCCGCGGTCCTTGACGAAATAGAGCTGGAACCAGGGCACGTGGCCCGCCGCCGCGACTTCGCCGAGCGAGCAGGCGCTGACCGTCGACAGCGTGAACGGAACGCCCGCCGCGGCCGCGGCCTTCGCCGCCTGGCACTTCGCCGCGGCGCGCATAAAGGCCCGACAGCCCGACCGGCCCGAGGCCCACCGGCATCGCCCAGCGCTTGCCGAACAACTCGGTCGAAAGGTCGATCGTCGAAACGTCGCGGAGCACGCGCTGGCGAAGCGCGATCGACTGCAGGTCCGCGACGTTCCGCCGAAGCGTCACTTCGTCGTACGAA
Source organism: uncultured Alphaproteobacteria bacterium (assembly GCA_963831485.1). Taxonomy (GTDB): domain Bacteria; phylum Pseudomonadota; class Alphaproteobacteria; order Sphingomonadales; family Sphingomonadaceae; genus Sphingomicrobium. Next base: position 304,927 of record CAWHQE010000010.1, on the reverse strand, counting down.
CCGCCGTCGAGATATTCGAACAGGAAGTGCGGCAGCCGCGCCTTGGCGAGCGCGCGATAGTCGCTGACCGATGCGCGCTTTCACTCATCCTCCCCGGCATTTGCCGGGGAGGGGGACCAGCGAAGCTGGTGGAGGGGTTCTTGGTCGCGACCACGAACCCCTCCACCGCCTTCGGCGGTCCCCCCTCCCCACGAAATCGTGGGGAGGATATTCACGTCGCGAAGCTCGGGTCCAGCCGGTACGCCTTGCGCTTGAGCGCCGGCCAGGCGAGCAGGTTGGCGGCGAGCGGAAGCCCGACCGCGCCTTGCTGGGCGGTGAGTTCGGGCGAACCCTGCGGCGGGTTGCTGATGTTGTCGCCGGCCGAAAGCGCCAGCATCTGCGCCTGGCATGCGCGCTCGAGATAATAGAGGCGGATGAAGCATTCGCCGACATTCTTGCCGACCGCGAGCGTGCCGTGGTTGCGCAGGATCATCGCATTCTTGTCGCCGAGGTCGGCGACCAGCCGCTCGCGCTCGTCCAGGTCGACCGCGACCCCTTCATAATCGTGGAAGGCGAGGTCGCCGCGGATCAGCATCGCGGTCTGGGTCAGCGGCAACAGCCCCTCGCCGTGCGCCGACACCGCCTGGCCGGTCGGCGTGTGGAGATGCATCACCGCATGCGCATCCTCGCGCGCCATGTGGATCGCCGAATGGATGGTGAAGCCGGCCGGATTGGTGATGAACGGCGTCGGCTCGACCGGATTGCCGCTGACGTCGACCTTGACCAGCGAGCTCGCGGTCACTTCCTCGAACATCAGATTGTAGGGGTTGAGCAGGAAATGATGCTCGGGCCCCGGGATCCGCGCCGACAGATGGGTGAAGATGAGGTCGTCCCAGCCGTAATGCGCGACCATCCGATAGGCCGCCGCGAGGTCGACCCGGATCGCCCATTCCTCGTCGCTGACCTTGCCTTCGAGCGACGGAATCTCGACCGATTCGAGCGGCTTCACGTCGCCCATCCCGCGATTGATGCCGTCGACGCGGTTCACGCGGGCACCTGTTGCCGGTCGGGGTGGGCGGCGGCGAAGCCGTCGAGCTTGTTGGCGTTCTCGTCGGCGCGCAACAGGGTCGGATAATCGTCCAGCGGGACGTTGAACCGCCGCGCATTGTAGAGCTGCGGGACGAGGCAGACGTCGGCGCCGGTCGGCGCATTGCCGAACAGGAACTTGCCGGCCTTGGGCGCGGCCATCGCCTCGAGCGCCGGCAGCCCTTCGCGGATCCAGTGCGCGTACCAGGCGTCGATCTCGTCCTGCGAATGGCCAAGCTCGTTCTTGAGATATTTGAGCACCCGCAGATTGTTGAGCGGATGGATGTCGCAGGCGATGGTCATCGCCATCGCGACGACGTGCGCGCGTTCCGCCGCCATCGCCGGGATCAGCGGCGCGATTGGGATAGCGCATGTCGAGATAATTGATGATCGCCAGGCTCTGCGTCAGCCGGTGACCGTCGATCTCGAGCATCGGCACCAGCCCTTGCGGGTTGAGCGCGCGATATTCGGCCGATTTCTGCTCGTCCTCGCGAAGGTCGATCTGCCGGTCTCTCATAGTCGACGCCCTTGAGGTTGAGGGCGATGCGCACGCGATAGGCGGCGGACGAGCGGAAATAATCGTAGAGGATCGGGCGGGTCATGTGCCGGCTGCTTACTCTGCCCGACGAGGAACGGCGCCACGACTTCGCGGCGGCACCCGGATCGGCCGGCCCAGCGCCTTGTCGATGATCGCCCATTGGGTCCGCGCCCGCACGCACGGCTTCCCGTCCGGCCCGATGAATTCCATGTGGCGGTCGAACCGCGCGCCCTTGCGGCGCTTCGCCGACCCAGGTCCGAGCGATGATCAGGTCGCCCTCGTGGGCGGCGCGCAGGTAATCGATCTCGTGCCGCACCACGACCCAGTGATAAGCGTCCTTGTGCGCCGGATCGGCAACCGCTGTCCCAATGCGCGACCGCGACCTGCTGGATCCACTGCACCCACACCGCATTGTTGACGTGGCCGAGCTCGTCGATGTGCTCGGGCCCCGCGGTCAGCGTCAGCTTCGAAGACGGGTCGGCTCATTGTCGCTCTCGCAGTCAGAATGAAGGCATAGGTCTCCGCCACCTCGTGGAACTTGTCCCACCGGCCCGACTTGCCGCCGTGGCCCGGCGCCCATGTTGATCTTGAGCAGCAGCAGATTGTGGTCGGTCTTCGTGGCGCGCAGCTTGGCTGCCCACTTCGCCGGCTCCCAATAGGTGACGCGCGGATCGGTGAGGCCGCCGGTGATCAGCATCGGCGGATAATCCTGCGCCTTCACATTGTCGTAGGGCGAATAGCTGCGGATGAGCTCGAACGCCGCCTCGTCGGTGATCGGATTGCCCCATTCGGGCCATTCGCCCGGGGTCAGCGGCAACGTATCGTCGAGCATGGTGTTGAGCACGTCGACGAAGGGCACGTCGGCGACCACCGCGCCCCATAGCTCGGGGTCGGAATTGACGACCGCGCCCATCAGCTCGCCGCCGGCCGATCCGCCGTTGATCGCGATCCGTCCGGCCCTCGTGAACTTCGCCGCGACCAGCCCCTTCGCAACGTCGACGAAGTCGTTGAACGTGTTCGTCCGCTTGGTCGAGCTTGCCGTCGAGGAACCATTGTGGCCGAGGTCGTCGCCGCCGCGGATATGCGCGATCGCGCAGGCCCAGCCGCGGTCGAGCAGGCTGATCCGGTTGGAGTTGAACGCCGGCGGGATCGCGATCCGTAGGCGCCGTACGCGTAGAGGAAGAGCTTGCCCTCGCCGTTCTTCTCGAAGCCCCTCTTGTAGACGACCGAGACCGGCACCTTCGCCCCGTCGCGCGCCGTCACCGTCAGCCGCTCGATCGCATATTGCGACGCGTCATAGCCGGACGGGATCTCCTGCACCTTGAGCACCTCGAGCTCGCCGCTCGCCGGGATGATAGTCGTAGGTCGTCATCGGCGTGACCATCGACGTATAGCCGACCCGGTAGGCCTCCGGCGCGAACTCGGGATTGCCGTGGAAGAAGGCGCTGTAGCTCGCCTCGTCGAACGGGATTCGTGTCTCCTCACCCGCATAGGTCCGCAGCACCAGCTGATCGAGCCCGTCGACGCGGCTGCTGATCGCGAGATGATCGCGGTACGAAGTGACGCCGGTCAGATAGACCCGGTCCGACCCCGCAATCACCGTCCGCCACTCTTCCGGATCGGCAATATCCGCCTCGGCGAGCCGGAAGTTCACATGGTCGTCGTTGGTGTGGATCCACAGTTTCCCGTGAGCCGCATCGACATGATATTCGCGGTTCTCCTTCCGCGCGCGAGATCAGCGTCAGCGGCTGCGATGGATCGGCGGCCGATACGAACCGCACCTCGCTCGTCGCATTGTCGCCGGTCGAAACGATGATCAGGCTTCGGTCGTGCGACTTGCCGACGCCGACCGAGAAGCCGAGCTCCTCGGTCTCCTCATAGAGCGTGACATCCTCATCGGCCGCCGGCCCGAGCCGATGATAGCGCGCCCGGTAGCTGCGCCAGTTGTCGTTTACCTCGGTAAAGACGACCCCGGCGCTGTCACTGCGTCCATACCGGTTGGCCGATTCCGACCGTCGTCACCGTCTCGATGTCTTTGCCGGTGGCGAGGTCGCGGATTCGGAGCTGGAAGCGCTCCGAGCCGTCATAATCGGCCAGCGTCGCCAGCAGCTTCCCGTCCGGGCTGACCTCGACCGCGCCCAGGCGGAAATAATCGCCCGCCATCGGCCTCCGCCGGCTCGTCGAAGATCAGCTCGTCCTCGCCGCCGCCGACCGGCCTCCGGTACCAGCTCCGATATTGTTCGCCCGGCTTGAACGCCCACCAGTAGAGAAAATCGCCGTCGCGGATCGGGACCGAGCTATCGTCCTCCTTGATCCGCCCCTTCATCTCCTCGAACAGTTCGTCGACCAGCTCCTTGTGCTTCCCCGCCCAGTGCTCGAAATAAGCGTTCTCCTCGTGGAGATAGGCGAGCACGTTGGGGTCATCGACCTCCGGATATTTGGGATCGCGAAGCCAGTGCCACGGATCCTCGATCGTGACGCCATGGCGTTCGTAGCGGTAGGGGCGCTGTTCGGCTTGCGGGGGCGTTGGATTGGTCATGCGCGCTCTTAACGCGCTCGCTGCCAACGGAAAGAGCGAAGCGCGACCGCTCAGCCGTCGACCGGCCTGTTGAGCCCGTTCCACAAGGCAATCGGGCCGCCGGCGATTGTCGCGACCTCGACCCGCTGCTGCCCGAGCAACACCGCTCCAGCGATGCCGCAAACGAACCACACGATTATCGCACCGAGGATGTACGGCTTCATCGCTGCCTCCCGCCCGATCGAGCCAAGGATGGCGCATCGAGCCCTTTGATCGGCGGCTGGACTAATACGGGAACGGTTTACAAGCGGTGTCTGCGCCGTTTCGCGTTGCGACGGGACGTCATTGGGGAATGTTCATCGACTTGTAACGCCGCTGTTGGACCGCCGGGCACATAGGAATTCTGCCCGCTTTTGCCTCTCACGGCATTGGGGCGCGCATTGCGGGCCAGGGCAACTCAGGGGCAGGGCGGCCCGACGCGCCTCATGTCGGGCCGCCTAGCTTGTCCGAAATCGCTTCGACCAATGGCAGCCTTGGGTGGGACGCTGTCGTGGGTGGCCTAACTGAAGCGGCGCTGAAATCGCGTTCCTAGATCGTTCGAGGAGGGCGCAAGTTTCCACTCAAGATGTTTTCAGCCTGATCCCAATCGCCACCGGCGGAGCAACGTCTCGTCGTGCCACAGCTCACACGTCAGGCCGTGGCACATCCGATCGACCCGGCTGATGGCTTGCGCTTCGTCATCCGCTTCAAACTCGCGCACGCCGCTGAAGTGACCCTCGCGGTCGCGAACATACAAGCGATACCAAGGCATCCGCTTACACCTTCCCGCCTCCGCTCTAACCTTGTGAATGCGAACGAGGAATTGGGGACAATCTGTAGTGACCGGCGATATAACCCGAAGAAGATCTCGGGGTTTCCGGATCCTTGGGAGTAGCCATCTGAGCGGCCCCGCAAATGGGCCATCGCAACACACGCTTCAAATCGCTCGGCCGGTGTTTCGAACCCGAGCGTCTTGCGCGGTCGCCCATCAAGCTGGCGACGCGCCGAACGGCTCTCGATCCCCTCGGTCTATCAGACTCGCCTGCGATCGCTGCGTTTCGGAGGCGCGTCGCTGCGAACATTCGTGAACATTCGCGCCGCCGGCGGCGCCGAGACAGCAGGCGGCACTTTAAGAACGAGCGCTGTTGCATTAGCTGGGGCTCGAGGGAGTTAAGCCCATGTCCACATACGCCGATCGCCTCAAAGCCCTTCGCGAACAACTGAAGGCCGAGAAGCTCGACGGCTTCGTCGTCCCGCTCACCGACGAGCATATGAGCGAATATGTCGGAAGCTACGCGCAGCGCCTCGCCTGGCTGACCGGCTTCCAGGGTTCCGCCGGCTCGGCCGTCGTCCTCCCAGAGCAAGCCGCGATCTTCGTCGACGGCCGCTACACCCTCCAGGTCCGCCAGCAGGTCAGCCCGACCGAGTGGAGCTATCAATCGGTGCCCGAGACGAGCACGACGCAGTGGCTCGAGGAACATGCGCCCGAAGGCGCGCGCATCGGCTACGATCCGTGGTTGCACACGCGCGACTGGGTGAAGAAGGCGAAGGAAGCGCTCGCCACCCGCGGCGCCGAGCTGGTACCGGTCGAACGCAATCCGATCGACGAGATCTGGGCCGACCGTCCCGAGGCGTCGAAAGCGCACCTCGTCGTCCAGTCGGACGAATATGCGGGCAAGTCCGCGGCGGAAAAGCGCACCGAGATCGGCGACTGGCTGGTCAAGCATCATGCCGACGCCGCGGTGCTCTCGGCGCTCGACTCCATCGCCTGGGCCTTCAACATTCGCGGCCAGGACGTCACGCACACACCGGTCGCGCTTGCTTATGCGGTGGTCCACGCTGACGGCACCTCGGACCTGTTCGTCGCTTCGGAGAAGATCGGGCCGGATGTGCGCCAGCATCTCGGCAACGGCGTCCGGCTGCATGAGCGCTATGCGTTCGAAAGCGCGCTCAGCGAGCTCAAGGGCAAGACGGTCGTCGTCGATCCCGAGCGTGCCGTCGCCGCGATCTTCGAAGCACTGGAGAAGGCGGGCGCCAAGGTCCTGACGCTGCGCGATCCGACGATCCTTCCCAAGGCACTCAAGAACCCGGCCGAGATCGCCGGACAGAAATCGGCGCAGACCCGCGACGGCGCGGCGATCGCGCGCTTCCTCCACTGGATCGACCAGGAAGCGCCCAAGGGCGATGTCGACGAGCTGATCGCTTCCGACAAGCTCGAATTATTGCGCCGCGAGAGCCCGGAGCTTCGCGACCTCTCCTTCGACAGCATCTCGGGCGCGGGTCCGAACGGCGCGATCGTCCACTACAAGTCGAGCGAGAAGACCAACCGAAAGCTCGAGAAGGGCCAGCTCTACCTGATCGATTCCGGCGGCCAATATGTCGATGGAACCACCGACATCACCCGCACCGTCCCGATCGGCGAGCCGACCGAGGAGATGCGCGACCGCTTCACCCGCGTGCTCAAGGGTCACATCGCGATCGCGACGGCGGTCTTCCCGAAAGGCACGCGTGGGTCGCAGCTCGACAGCTTCGCGCGTCGGCCGCTGTGGGAAGCTGGACTCGATTATGCGCACGGCACGGGTCACGGAGTTGGCAGCTTCCTCGCCGTTCATGAAGGGCCGCAGCGCATCTCGCCGGTGGGAAGCTCGCAGAGCGGTGGCGACGAGCCGCTCCAGGCCGGCATGATCATTTCCAACGAACCCGGCTACTACAAGACCGGCGAGTACGGCATCCGCATCGAGAATCTCGTGCTGGTGGTCCCCCGCGAGATCGAAGGCGCGGAAAAGGAAATGCTCGGCTTCGAGACCCTCACTTTCGCGCCGATCGACCGCCGCCTGATCGACGTCCACATGCTCGATTCCGAAGAGCTGATCTGGCTCAACTGCTATCATGCGCACGTGCTGGCCAAGATCGCCCCGACGCTTTCCGGTAGCGATCTCGACTGGCTCCAGCAGGCTTGCGCTCCGATCGATGCGTAGCCGTCTCACGGGCTTGATCCGGGATCTGCCCACCTTTCCGAGGACGGCAAGAAAGGCGGGGTCCCGCTTTCGCGGGGGATGACGAAAACAGCTTTGACGCAGCCAACGTGTTCCCTTAATGTTCTCCATCCGACTCGACAGGAGAACGCGATGATTGGCTACGTGACACTCGGCACGAACGACCGCGAAAAGTCGGCGAAATTCTACGACGCTCTCTGCGGCGAGCTCGGCGTGGGCCGGATGATGGAGAATGAGCAGTTCATCGCCTGGGGCAAGCCAGACGGCGGCGCGGGGATCGGCCTCACCAGGCCGTTCGACGGCAATGCAGCTACCGTCGGGAATGGTGTGATGGTTGCGCTCGAGGCGAAGGACAAGGACCAGGTTCAGCGGCTGTACGACATCGCGCTCGCCAACGGCGGCAGCGATGAGGGAGCGCCGGGCGACCGCGGGGGCGGCTTCTATGCCGGCTACTTCCGCGACCCGGACGGAAACAAGCTCAACGCCTTCGTGATGGGTGCGGAGTGACCCGGGGCAAGTCGCTCTACGACTTCCCGATTCACCTCGGCATCGGAGCTAGGGCCGTCGCAGAGCCGCAGTTCACCGGCATGGACTGGTACGACGGCTACGACCAGCGCCATCATGACGATCTCGACGAAGGGCGCATCGTCAGCCTGTTCCGCTTCGAGGAGAGCTGGACGAGCTGGGAGATGCATCCGTCGGGCGATGAGGTCGTGTGCTGCCTCCAGGGGCACATGACGCTCCATCAGGAGCTGCCGGACGGCTCCAGCGCCAGCCACGAGCTCTGCCCCGGCGAATTTGCGATCAACCCGCGCGGCGCCTGGCACACGGCCGATGCCGAGGAGCCGGTTGTCGCCTTGTTCATCACTGCAGGAAAGGGGACCACACATAAGCCACGGTGAATCCGCGACTCCGGAAAAGTCCCGATTGAACCGACACTTGTGCTGATGTTCTAAGATGCACGCATGAGCTGGAGGTGCCGTGATGCTCGCTGTGCAACGCGTCCGTGAGAAGTTCGTAATCGGGATCATCGCGATCCTTGTGGGATTGGCAGTCTATACCGCCCTCGGGCTCGCCTGGTCGTTTAAGCTCGCCGTCGAAACACCGCAAAGGCTCTGGCATCATCATTAGGCGTTCGGCGCCAAAGTTAATTGCTCGTTTAATCCATTGCGATTAAAGCGAAATCGCGGAGGCGATTCGTGATCACTGGACTTGAGCTTGTACTTGCCATCGTTCTGCTTGGAGTTATCGTCTGGGTTGGCGATGCGGTTGCGGGCGGAATCGACAGCGCGCTCGGCGAGACAAAGCTCCGCGACCGCGACGACTAGGCGGCTGGTCTCCGCCGGCAGACGCCGATACTGAATCTCGAATGACCCCGCACGTCATCGTCATCGACGATTTCCTTCCCAATCCCGACGAGCTTCGAGCGCGTGCACTCGGTCTCGACTACATCCTCAAGGGACCGTACCCAGGTCTGGATTCGTCGGAAAAGACCGCGATCGATGGTCTCGATGAACTGGTTTCGGTCCTCGTCTACCAACCGGTCCGCTCTCCCTGGACGAAGGATTTTGCTCACGGCAACTTCCGCATCGCTCTCGAAAAGGACGATGGCGGGCCCGCGCTGATCCATGTCGACCAAAGCCATTGGTCCGGCATCCTCTATCTCAGCCGCCCGGAGGATTGCCGCGGAGGCACAGAATTCTACCGTCACCTGCCGACCGGGACGGACCATTTGCCGTTCAATGAGGAGCAGCTTCGAGCAACTGGCTATTCGTCAATGGACGAACTGAAAGCCCAGATCCTCAAGAAAGACGCACAAGATCGAAGCAAGTGGGAGCTGACGACGACGGTGCCGATGCGCTTCAACCGCCTTGTGCTGCAGCAGCCCCAATATTGGCACACGGCGGGACCGAGCTTTGGCGATTCGATCGAGAACGGCCGTCTCGTCTACCTGATGCGCTTCTTCCTGACCGGAGCATCATCCGAGGGCCGTTAGCCCTGCGGGACGTCCTTCTCCCCTCCAGCGCCGAGATCTCGGGACTGTGCCTTGCGTCGCTTGAGGTTCTCCCGAAGCGCCGCCGCGAGCCGCTCCTCCCGCTCCTTGTCTTTGTCAGTCATCTGAGCCACATGGCCCGCGCGTCTCGGCCCGGCAAGTCGGGTTGACGAGCGTGGGGGCCGCCTCCATAGGCGCGCCTCTTTCTGACAAAGTGCTGCCGTAGCTCAGTGGTAGAGCGCATCCTTGGTAAGGCTGAGGTCGTGAGTTCAATCCTCACCGGCAGCACCATTTCCTCACATTGACGCTGTGCCGCGTCGCCGCCATTCGCCGGGACATGCGCTTCTTCTCCGACAACGCCGCTCCGGCGCACCCAAAAGTATTGGAAGCGATCGCCGAAGCGAACCGCATCGACACTGCATATGACGGCGACGAATGGAGCGCGCGGCTGGACAGCGCATTTTCCGATTTGTTCGGAACCGAGGTGCGGGCATTCTGGGTGACGACCGGAACTGCTGCGAACTGCCTCGCCCTCGCAGCGCTTTGCCCGCCTTACCGCGCCGTTCTGTGTCACCGCGACGCCCACATCGAGGTCGATGAAGCGGGAGGGCCGGGCTTTTTCACCGGCGGAGCGAAGCTCATCCTGCTCGACGGCGATGGCGCCAAGGTGACTCCAGAAGCGCTCGGCTCGGCGTGCGACGGCATTCGCGACGATGTCCATCAGGTCCAGCCTGCGGCGATTTCGATCACCAACGCGACCGAATATGGTCTCGCCTACAAGGCGGCGGAAATTGCCGCGATCGGCGACTTCGCAAGGGCGCGCGGCCTTGCCCTCCACATGGACGGGGCGCGCCTCGCCAATGCAATCGTCGCGACCGGCGAGGATCTCGCTGAGGTGACCTGGCGCGCCGGCGTCGACGCGCTGTCGTTCGGCTTCGTCAAGAACGGGGGGCTGAACGCGGAGGCGCTGATTCTCTTCAGGACCGAGCTCGCCGACGAGATCGCGGTGCGGCGCAAGCGGGCGGGGCACCTGCTGTCGAAGGGCCGCTATCTTGCCGCGCAGATCCTGGCGATGCTCGAGGCCGATCTGTGGCTCGATAATGCCCGAGCAGCCAATTCAGCGGCGCGGAGGCTTGCCGGCGCGGCGCCGCAGCGGCTCGTCTATCCGGTCGAAGCGAACGAGCTATTCCTTCGCGTCAGTGATGATGAGGCGGAACGTCTGCGCGGCATGGGCTTCGACTTCTACGAATGGGGCCCCGGCCAGATCCGTCTCGTCACCAGCTGGGACCAGCAGGGCGAGGCGCTCGACCGTCTCGCTTCGGCGATCGCGGCCCTGTGAGTGAGCCGAGCGGGTCCGATTTCCGGACCGTCGTCCTGCCGTTCATCACCTTCACAATCATCTGGGGATCGACGTGGATCGTCATCCGCGGCCAGCTCGGCGTCGTGCCGCCGCAATGGTCGGTCACCTACCGCTTTGTGATCGCGGCCGCGGCGATGGCGGCGGTCGCGGCGTGGAAGGGCGAAAATCTGAACCTCGGACGCAAGGGCCTCATCGCCGCGACCTTCCTCGGATCGATGCAGTTCTGCGTGAATTTCGACGCCGTCTATCTCGCCGAGCGGCACATCACCTCCGGCGTCGTCGCAACGGTTTTCGCATTGCTGGTGATCCCCAGCAGCTTCCTCGCCTGGATCTGGCTCGGCCAACGCCCGGCCGCGAGGTTTGCCTGGAGCTCCCTGGTCGCCATCGCCGGCGTCATGCTGCTGTTCGCTCATGAGCTTCACAATCACGCGGCCAGCGCTCGGCAGGTCTTCTCCGGAATCGCGATCACCTTCGTCGGAATGCTCGGCGCATCGACCGCCAACGTGGCGCAGGCGAGGCCCGAAATGCGGCGCTTCCCTCTGTTCGCGCTGCTCGCCTGGTCGATGGCCGCCGGTGCCGTCATCGATGGAATCATTGCGTTGCTGATGACCGGTCCGCCGGTCTTCGATCCGAGCCCGGCCTATTGGGCAGGCCTGCTCTATCTGGCGCTTCTCGCGTCCGTCCTCAACTTCAGTCTCTACTATCCGGTGATCCGGAAAATCGGCCCCGCGAAAACTGCTTATTCGAGTGTCGTCGTGCCGATCATCGCCATGGGCTTTTCGACCTGGCTCGAAGATTATCGCTGGACTCCGCTCGCGATCGCCGGGGCCGTGCTTGCGCTCGGCGGCATGGCGGGGGCGCTCAGCGGCAAGCGCATCCGGTTATCGGCTCAAGACTCGGCCTGAAGCGTTGGGAGGCACATGCCCTCCAGCGTCATCCGTCGTTTTGTCTATTGCCCGGACAATGCGGAGCTTTGGGTCGAGTTCACGACTGGCCGGAAATATGTTTACTCGGGCGTCCCTTCGGAAGTGGCAGACACCTTCCGATCCGCCTTTTCCAAGGGCATCTACTTCAACACGCGAATCCGCGATTGCTACCCGTATCGCGAAGTGGGTCACGAGCGCCAAAAGCACCAAGAAACGCATTCTTAAACCTGCGGCGCGACAATCGCCGAATGATCCCGATGAAGACGAGCTCGGTTTTCAAGAACCGGTGGATGGCCCTGCTGTGGGCCGCCGGCATCATCTGGTTCGCCTACGATTTTGCGGGATCGCAGCCGCAGCCGGCGAATAGCTCCGATAATTCGGAACAGGCGACCGATGCTACGGGCGCTCCGGTGACGCCCGCCCAGGAACAGAAGTTCGCGGACGAACTGAACAGCTTCTAGGCACCGCCTCCCCAGTCGATCTTTTCAATGTGCCAGTGCCGCTGCGCCTCGGTCGAACCCGGGACGTCATTCACCCGCCGCAAGATGACATTGCCCGGCCGATGGAATGCGGTGCCCTTCGACTCTTTGCCATACAGAACGACCGGAACGGTGATGTAGCTTGACCCCGCCGCACCTTCCATGTCGGTTGGCTTGCCGATTTGCAGATGCGCCTCGGCGTCGCTCTTGAGCTGACCGGTCAGATCTTTCGCCGCGTCGGCATTTCCCCACAGCTTCTCGGCATCGGTCCACTTCCCCTGCTCGATCAGCGCACCGTATTGCTGGACGACCTGGCCCGCAGCCTCGGGGCTCTTGAGGTCGATCGGACCGCCGGGTTCGGTAAGCGGCGTCCGGTCGTCCGGAAGCCCGCCCGCAGTTCCGGGCTTTGGCGGTGTGCTGTCGTTCTTGACTGCAGGCGGCGCGCTTGGTGCCGGAAGAACCGGGGCGTCCGCGTTGTTGGCGGCTTGTTGCGGCTGACGCTGCGGACCGCAGCAAGCAAGCACGATTGGCAATGCAAAGCTGATCGAGCGTTTGACTTTCATCGACTTACCTCTTGGCCGGAACCGCTCAAGCGGCGGTTCGTTCGTTTCGCCAACTTAACAGCGCAAAACAGGGAGAGTTTCCATGGCCGACGACAATGGCACGGAGCGCGAACACACGACCGTGGTCGAAACCGGCGGCGGGGGTGGTGGCGGAGGCGTTCTCGCCGTCGTGCTGCTGATCATCATCGTGCTCGTGCTGCTTTTCATCTTCCGCGGACAGCTCGGGCTCGGCGGCAAGACGACGAACATCAACGTTCCGAACAGCATCGACGTTAACGTCAACCATAGCTGAGAGCGATAGACGCGGGCGGGTAGCGAGTTCCCCGCCCGAGCGCGGGCGCGGCTTCGGAGAGGAGCCGCGCCCGTTTGTTTTTGTCCGCGCGAGGCACTAACCGACGCCAATGACCGGCTACATGACGGGTTTCGGCGGCCATTTCGAAAGCGAAGCTGCCGAGGGCGCACTGCCCAAGGGCCGCAATGCGCCGCAGCGGCCCGCCTTCGGGCTCTATACCGAGCAGCTATCGGGAAGCTCGTTCACCTCGCCTCGGCACGAGAACCGCCGCTCATGGTTGTACCGGATGCGGCCCACCGCTGATCATCGGCCCTTCGTCGCTTACCCGGGTACAACGCTGTTCGCCGCGGCACCTTCTGGGAAGCCGCTTGCGCCGAACCGCCTGCGCTGGGATCCGCCGCAGCTTCCAGAGGGTACGGACTTCGTCGACGGTCTCGCAACCATGCTCCATGCTCGCGAGGCCGAAGATCTCGAGGGCTGCGCGGTTCACTTCTACCGCGCCACCAAGAGCATGGAAGGGCGTGTGTTCGTGGATGCGGACGGCGAGCTGGTCATCATTCCGCACCAGGGCGCGATCGAGCTTCAGACCGAATTTGGTTGTCTCGACGTCGCTCCGGGAAGCATCGGCGTCGTCCCGAGGGGAACGAAGTTCCGAGTGCAGCTGAAAAGCAGCGAAGCGCGCGGCTATGTCGCGGAGAATTACGGGCTCCCGTTTCGGCTGCCCGAGCTCGGACCGATCGGTTCCAACGGCCTCGCCAACCCACGCGACTTCGAGACTCCAGTCGCCTGGTTCGAGGATAAGGACGAACCGACCGAGGTCATCCAGAAATCGCTCGGTCACCTATGGACCATGACGCTCGATCATTCGCCCCTCGACGTCGTTGCATGGCACGGCAATTACGCGCCGTACCGCTACGACCTGTCGCGCTTCAACGTGATCAACACGGTCAGCTTCGACCACCCCGACCCATCGATCTTCACGGTCCTCACCTCGCCGAGCAACGTGCCCGGCCGCGCCAATGCGGACTTCGTGATCTTCCCGCCGCGATGGATGGTGGCCGAGGACACGTTCCGCCCGCCCTGGTTCCACCGAAACGTGATGAGCGAGGCGATGGGCCTGATCCACGGCGCCTATGACGCCAAGGCGGAAGGGTTTCAGCCGGGCGGCCTGTCACTCCACAATCTGATGAGCGGCCACGGTCCGGACGTCGAGAGCTGGCGCAAGGCGAGCGAGGCGGAGCTCAAGCCCCACAAGATAGAAGGCACGATGGCTTTCATGGTCGAGACCTGCTGGCCCTACCGGCCGACGGCTTGGGCGCTGGAGCACGCTCAGCACGATTATGACGCCGCATGGGCCGGCTTCCCCAAGGCGAAGCTGCCATGAGCCGGACCGATGAAACCAACGACCCCGCGCTCAGCTGCTGGGTCGACAATGCGCAAGGCGGCGATTTTCCGATCCAGAACCTGCCGCTCGGCATTTTCTCGGTCGGCGAACGGCGCCGCCATTCGGGCGTCGCCATCGGTGATTACGTGCTCGATCTGAACGGGATCGCCGACCTTCTCTACGAGGAATGGCACGAAGATCTCTCGCAGCCGGTGCTCAATGCCTGGCTCTCGCGCGGTGCCGGTGCTCAGCACGAGCTTAGGCGGCGCCTCATCGAGCTGCTGTCCGACGAGCGCTACCGAGACGACGTCGAACCCGAGCTGATCGGTCAGACCGAGGTCCGGATGCACCTTCCGTGCGTGGTCGGCGATTACACCGACTTCTACGTCGGCATCCATCACGCGACCAATGTTGGAAAGCAGTTCCGGCCGGACAATCCGCTCCTTCCCAACTATAAATATGTGCCGATCGGCTATCACGGCCGGGCGAGCTCGGTCCGGGTCTCCGGCGAACCGGTGATCAGACCGGCGGGGCAGCGCAAGGCCCCTGACGCAGATGCTCCGGAATACGGTCCCGCCCGCAGGCTCGATTACGAGCTGGAGCTCGGCATTTGGATCGGCGAGGGAAACGACCTCGGCTCGCCGATACCGATCGGCGAAGCTTCGGACCACATCGCCGGATACTGCCTCCTCAACGACTGGTCGGCCCGCGACGTGCAGGCATGGGAATACCAGCCTCTCGGCCCGTTCCTTGCGAAGAACTTCCTCACCAGCGTTAGTCCGTGGGTTGTCAGCCCGGAGGCGCTCGCGCCGTTTCGAAAGCCCATGCCGCCGCGGCCGTCAGGCGATCCCCATCCGTTGCCCTACCTCGACGACGCAGCCGACCGGGCCTGCGGCAGCCTCGCAATCCAGCTGGAGGTGACCCTCACCACCGAGTTGATGCGCCGCCAAGGCGGCGCGCCGCACGTGCTTTCGCGGGGCTCGGCGGAACTCCGCAATGTACTGGAGCGCCGCGCAAATCGTCGCGCACCACACGTCCAACGGCTGCAACCTTCAGCCAGGCGACCTCATCGGCACCGGCACGCTTTCGACCGACAACGACGGCGGTCTCGGGTCGCTTCTCGAAATTAGCCGCGGCGGCAAACAGCCAGTCGAGCTTGCGACCGGCGAAAGCCGCAGCTTCCTCGAGGACGGCGACGAGATCACTTTGCGCGCCTGGTGCGAGGCGGAGGGCGCGGCCCGCGTCGGTTTCGGCGGGTGCGTCGGGCGGGTGGTCGCCGCCTCCTAGAGAAGGCCGAGATTCTCGCCCATCAGACGGGTCATCGCATAGAGCCGGTCAAGTTGCGGTGTCGTCACGCCTACCCGGGCGGCAATCTCGCGCGGTGCGCCCAGCAACGCCTCGAGTTCGATCGGGCGACCGGCCTCGACATCCTGGAGCATCGATGTTTTGAAGGCGCCAAGCCGGGCTGTGACCGCCATCCTATCATCGGCGCTTTCGGAGATCGGACAGCCGATTGCGATGCCGATCTCGGCGAGCTCGTCCATGGCGTCGGCCATTAAGGCCCGGATCGTCGCATCGTTGTGCAGCTTGTCCGCGGTCGATCGAGTCAGCGCCGACATAGGATTGAGCGTCGCGTTGCCCCACAATTTGTACCAGACCTCGCGCCTGATATCGTCCGTCGCCTCGCAGTGAACGCCGACGTTCCGAAACAGGCTGCAGAGATGCTCGATCCGCTCGCTTGAACCGCCCCCAGGCTCGCCCAGGACGAGCTTGTCGGCATGCTTGACGGTCACGTGATTGGGCGCGCTCCGGAAGCAGCTCGCATGCACGACGCATCCCGCGACCTGCTCGACCGGCAGGGCGTCAGCGATTGTCACTTCAGGATCGACCGACCACAACGGATCCTCGCTGAACCACCACGGCACGCCGTTGATCATTGGAATGATCTGCGTCTGCGCGCCGACCAAAGGTTCGAGCCTCTCAGCGATTTCCGGCAGCGCCGGCGCTTTGACGGCGACGACGAGGAGATCCTGAATTCCCAGCGTGGACGGATTGGCGGTCGCGTTGACCGCAATGCATCTAGTGTCGCCCGCGTCCGTCAGCAGGAGACCCTGCGAATTGATCGTCTCGAGGGTCGCGCCGCGGGCGATTACGGCCACGTCATTGCCGGCGAGACCCAGCCTCGCCGCGATCCACCCGCCAATCGCCCCCGCTCCGACGATACAAATGTTCATCGGCTGGCGCATGGGCTAGAAAGCGGCTTGCGGGCAAGGGGGCCTCATGTTGTTTCGCCAGCTTTTCGAGCCGCAATCGTCCGCCTACACCTATCTCATTGCCTGCGAGGAAAGCGGTGAGGCAGCGCTGATCGACCCAGTTCTCGAAACCGTGGAGCGCGACCTCCAATTGCTCGACGATCTCGGCCTCTCGCTTCGCTTCACGATCGAAACGCATATTCATGCCGATCATGTGACCGGCGCTTCGCGGCTGCGGGAGCTGAGAGGCTGCAAGTGCGCCGTTCCCGAGAGGAGCGGAGCGGAGCATGCCGATGTGGCGGTGAGGGAAGGAGAGCCGATCCGAATCGGCGCTCTCGAACTTCAGCCGCTCTACACGCCTGGCCACACCGATGATCACCACAGCTATTTCGTCGACGGGCGCGTCTTCACGGGCGACGCCTTGCTAATCGACGGCTGCGGCCGAACCGATTTCCAGAACGGCGACGCGGCGACGCTCTACCGCTCCGTCCACGACAAAATCTTCAGCCTTCCCCACGACACGCTCGTCTATCCCGGGCACGATTATCAGCAGCGGCACGTCAGCAGCGTTGGTCAGGAACGCGAGCGCAATCCGCGGCTGGGCGGCGCCACGACCATCGAGGAATTCGTTGCGATCATGGCCGGCCTGAACCTGCCGCGCCCCAAGAAGATGGATGTCGCAGTACCTGCCAACCGCACATGCGGGCAGTTACATTAAGCGATAAAAGGTGCTGCTGCTCAGGTGACTGAACACCTGACCCATCATTGCGAATTTTAACGTTCTGATTTTGAAAGACTTTTCATGAATTTGAAGAAGCCTGAACTCCACTCTGCAGCTGATGCTGTCGACGTGGAGGAAGCCCGAGCTAGCAGGAGCGAGGTTGAAGCAGGCGCCCTACTCACGTCTTACTAGCCTCATCTGGACCCAATCTGACCAAAGATTAAGCAGTGGGCCAATGGGCTCGAGACGATCAGATTGGCGCTCTGCGACTGGTACGGTCCCGTTTCAACGCATAGCTCATTACGCGCTCCTTATCCTGATAGGTCCTAATCCGCATGGATGCTTAATGCAGTTTGGCGCCAAGCTGCGGCCTGAGCGCAGCGTTTGAAAGTTCAGGTTAGGAACGCCGGAATGGCAGACTATCGGGCCCTGTTTTTTAGCTTCGGCCGGTACGTAGCCGCTCAGGCGCTGGTCGCGGTATCAACCTTAATCGCGCTTTGGATTGCGAGTCGATGGGGCAGTGCCGCAGTCGAAATGATCTACCTGCCGGCGGTGCTAGCGGCGGGGATCTGGTGGGGCTTCGGACCGGCGGTGCTTGCGGCCGTCACGTCCGCGCTCTCCTACAATTACTTCTTCACCGAGCCGCTCTACACCTTTCGCATCAACAGCGCGGTCGACATCGTCGACGTCACGATCCTGTTCCTCGTCGCCGTCGTGACGAGCCAGCTCGCTTCGGCGATCCGCAGCAGGCCCAGATCGCCGAGGCGCATGCGACTCGGAACGCCACGATCGCGGGATTCGCAAGAGGACTGCTCTCCGGCTCAAGCGAAGACGAGATCGCCCAGACTGCATGCCGGGAGATCAGCGCAATCTTCGATTGCAATGCCGTCGCGCTGTCAGGCCTTCCGCAACCCACCACGATCGCGGCTGCGCCGGATAGCGCGACCATCACGCCAACCGATATCGCGGCGGCGGTGCACACGCTTCAAAGTGGCGATGTAGCAGGACATGGATCGGCCAACCTCGCGCCCGCAGAGTGGCTGTTCCATCCGATCCGATCCAAATCATCGGTGCTCGCGGCGCTGGGGCTGGCACGGGATGACGGGTCGAAGCCGATCGCAGAGGACCAAGAGCCGTTGCTCGAAAGTCTGTTGGATCAAACGGCGTTGGCGCTAACACGGGCGCGCGATTCCGAGCCGCCTCGTCGCAGGACCGCAGCAGCTCGCTAGGCTCGACGGCCCTTATCTTTTCCTAATCTTTGCGGCTCGGTTTCGACATGGAGCCCTAACGGCTGTTGATCCTATTTGAGCTGCCGACCGGGGGGATCGCCAATGTGGCGCTTCGCCATGCCGGTCGGGAGTTCAGGTTACATGTGTGCTCAGTTGGCCGGGTTAGGGACATTCCCTCAAATCGACATAACCCACGTTAGTGAGGCTGGCCTTCCTGCTGCGGGCGATGAGACCCGGCCGGGAAGGGGATCCGCGATGGATCGTAAATTGCTCGCTTTGCTGCTTGCAACGGCCTTTCCAATCGCTTCACCGGCATTCGCGCAGACGCAGCCGGTAAACCAGCCGGCCGCGCAGCCTGCGCAGACCGCGCCATCACCTCCCTCGCTCGGTCCCTCGATGACCGGACCGCTGCACCCCAATTCGAGCCCGCTGCACGTCGACGGCGGTCCGCTCGGGCCGGTTTACATCTCGGGCGTGATCAGCGGGCTCGGTCTCGTCCAAAACCACCCCTTCCCGGGCGACCAGGACAGTCGTGCCGACCTCAGCAATGGCCAACTCATCGTCCAGACCACTCAGGGCCCGGTGCAATTCTATGTCCAGGCGGGCGGCTATTCGATCGCGACGCTGGGCACGCCTTACTTCAAGGCCACCGATTATGTGCGCGATACGTTCGGCTATCTGCCCGTCGCCTATGTGAAGATCGTCCCGACCTCCGACTTCAACGTCCAGGTCGGCAAGCTCTACACGATGCAGGGCGCGGAAAACGCCTTCACCTTCCAGAACTTCAACATCGAGCGCGGGCTGCTGTTCAACCAGACCAGCACGATCAACCGCGGCGTCCAGGCCAATTACGCGCACGGGCCGCTGAGCGTCTCGGTCGCGCTGACCGACGGCTATTATTCGAAGAAGTACAACTGGCTGTCGGGCACCATCGGCTACACGGTCTCGCCCAAGGACAGCATCACTTTCGGCGCGGCCGCGAGCCTCAGCGATAACGCCAAATCCACTTTCGTCACGCCGACCGTGCTCAACAACGGCCAGCTTTATTTCCTGAGCTGGACGCATAACGACGGCCCGTGGACGCTCCAGGCTTACGGCCAGCTCGGCCACGTGCCGACGCGCGCAAGCGTCGGCATTATGCACAGCGCGTCGACTTACGGCGGCGCCGTGCTCAGCAAGTACAGCTTCAACGATCAGTGGTCGCTCGCCGGCCGCGCCGAGATCATCAAATCGTCCGGATCCGTGGCGAACGGCGCACCGAGCCTGGTTTATGGACCGGGCAGCGGCGCCTGGTCGGTGACGCTCACTCCGACCTGGCAGAAAGGCATCTATTTCGCCCGCCTGGAGGGCTCGTATGTCCATGCCTTCGACACGGTGCCCGGCTTCGCGCTCGGCAGCGATTTCAACCAGCATTCGCAAGTCCGCGGCCTGATCGAGGCCGGGATCATCTTTTAGAAAGGAGACGGCCGATGATCGACCTCACCTGGCTTTCATTCGTGCTCGGCTTGACCATCCTCGGGCTGATCTACGTGCGGATTCTCGGCAACGGAAACGGGGAGCGGCAGCCATGAGCCTGCAGCTCGTCCTCGGCGCGCTGACCGCGCTGTTCCTCCTCATCTACCTCGTCGTCGTCCTCGCGCGGCCGGAGAAATTCTGATGGCCAACACGACCATGCACGGCTGGGCCCTGATCGGTCTCTTCATCGTGCTGACCTTCGCGATGGCGAAGCCGGTCGGCGCGTGGCTATTCGCGCTCTACGAAGGGCGGGCTCCCAAATATCTCGCCTTCCTCGCACCGGTCGAGCGCGGGCTCTACCGCGCCGGGGGCGTCGATCCGGACAAGGAACAGGGCTGGCGCGCCTATTGCGTTCACATGCTGCTGTTCAGTGCTGCGGGGATCTTTCTCACTTACGCGATCGAGCGGCTGCAATTCTACTCTACCGTTAAACCCGCAGGGCTTCTCCGGTGTGAATGCGCCGGTCGCGTTCAACACGGCCGTCAGCTTCATCACCAACACCAACTGGCAAAGCTATGCGGGTGAATCGACCATGTCGAACTTCACCCAGATGGCGGGTCTTGCGGTGCATAACTTCCTGTCCGCCGCCACCGGCATCGCGATCGCCTTCGCCCTAATCCGCGGCTTCGCCCGGCTCGAGACGAACGGGATCGGCAACTTCTGGGCCGACCTCACCCGCATCACCCTGTATATCCTGTTGCCGATCAGCGTGGTTTACGCGCTTATCCTCGTCGGGCTGGGCATTCCCCAGACGCTCGCCGGATCAGTTACCGCGACGACGATGGAAGGCGCCAAGCAGGTCATCGCGCTTGGGCCTGTGGCGTCGCAGATCGCTATCAAAATGCTCGGCACCAACGGCGGCGGCTTCTTCAATGCAAATGCGGCTCATCCTTTCGAAAACCCGAACGACTTGTCGAACTTCATCCAGATGCTTTCGATCCTCGCGCTCGGCGCGGGGCTGACCTGGACGTTCGGGAAAGCGGTCGGAAACACCAAGCAGGGCTGGGCCATCCTCGCGGCGATGATGATCCTGATGACCGCCGGCGTGACCACCGCCTACGTCGCCGAGAGCGCAGGCAACCCGGTCCACCATGCGATGGGTATCGATGCTTCCGCAGGCAACATGGAAGGCAAGGAGGTGCGCTTCGGCATCGCCGCGTCGGTTTTGTTCGCGACGGTGACGACGGACGCTTCGTGCGGCGCGGTCAACGCGATGCACGACAGCTTCACGCCGATCGGTGGGCTCGTTCCGATGTTCAACATCCAGCTCGGCGAGATCATCATCGGCGGCGTCGGGTCTGGCCTCTACGGCTTCCTTCTGTTCGCCATCCTCTCGATCTTCGTCGCTGGGCTGATGGTCGGGCGCACGCCGGAATATATCGGCAAGAAGATCGAGAGCCGAGAAGTGAAGCTCGCGGTGCTTGCAATCGCGGTTCTGCCGCTGATGATCCTGGGCTTCTCCGCGCTTGCATCGGTGTTGCCGGATGGGCTTGCCGGGCCGCTGAACAAGGGTCCGCACGGTTATAGCGAGATTCTCTATGCCTTCTCGTCTGCCACCGGGAACAACGGGTCTGCATTCGCGGGGCTTACCGCTAGCAACAATTTCTATTCGCTGACGCTCGGCATCGCGATGTTCGTCGGGCGATTCTTCATGATAATCCCAGCGCTCGCGATTGCCGGTTCGTTGGCCGCGAAGAAAATCCATCCGGAAGGCCCCGGCTCCTTCCCTACGACCGGCGGCCTTTGGGTCGGACTGCTCGTCGGCCTCATCCTGATCATCGGCGGGCTCACTTTCCTGCCGAGCCTCGCGCTTGGTCCGGCGGCGGACCAGCTCGCGATGATCCACGGCCAGCTTTTCTAAGGACGCGAACAGATGTCTCGTCACGAACGCAAACAGCTTTCGATCTTCAACGCCAAGCTAGTCGGTCCCGCGATCGGCGACTCATTCAAGAAGCTCGATCCGCGGGTCCTGATCCGCAACCCGGTCATGTTCACCACCGGCGTCGTCGCTCTGTTGCTGACGGTGCTGATGGGAGCAGGCGCCTGGACGGCGCCCATCCGCTTTCAGCTGCAGCTTGTCTTCTGGCTGTGGCTCACCGTGTTGTTCGCCAACTTCGCCGAAGCATTGGCTGAAGGTCGCGGCAAGGCACAGGCGGCCTCGCTACGCGACACCAAGTCGCAGCTCACTGCAAAGCGGGTAAAGGGCAGCAAGACCGAAACAATCGCGGCGGCTCAACTCAGAGCCGGCGACGTCGTGCTCGTCGAGACCAACGACCTCATCCCGGCCGACGGCGAAGTGATCGAGGGTGTCGCCTCGGTCAACGAGGCGGCGATCACCGGCAAGTCCGCGCCCGTCATTCGCGAGGGCGGCGGCGACCGCTCGGCGGTGACCGCAGGGACGCGAGTCATCTCCGATTGGATCCAGGTTCGCGTCACGCAGGAACCCGGCCAGGGCTTCCTCGACCGGATGATCGCGCTCGTCGAAGGTGCGGAGCGGCAGAAGACCCCCAACGAGATTGCGCTGACGATCCTACTGGTCGGGCTGACGATCATCTTCCTGATCGCCGTGGCGACCATTCCCGGCTTCGCGAGATATGCCGGCGGCGAAATCCCCGTACCGCTACTCGCGGCGCTCCTGATCACACTCATCCCGACGACCATTGCGGCGCTGCTGTCCGCAATCGGCATCGCGGGAATGGATCGGCTGGTGCGCTTCAACGTGCTCGCCAAGTCAGGTCGCGCCGTTGAGGCCGCCGGCGACATCGACGTGATGCTGCTCGACAAGACGGGCACGGTCACGATCGGTGATCGCCACGCGACCGAGTTTAGGCCGCTCCCCGAAGTCAGCGAACAGGAGCTTGCGAAGGCGGCCTATCTTTCAAGCCTCGCTGACGAAACGCCCGAGGGCCGGTCGATCGTCGCACTTGCCCGCGAGAAATACGGCGTTGCCGACACCGGCATGCCGGCACGCGCCGAGGTCATCGCATTCTCGGCCCAGACGCGAATCTCGGGCCTTAAAACCGACGACGCCCTGATTCAGAAAGGGGCGGTCAATTCCATCTTGAAAGCGATGGGAGATAGCTCGGCCCGCCCCAATCTGGCCGAGCTCCAATCGATTTCCGATGAGATCGCCCGCTCCGGGGGCACGCCGCTGGCAGTCGCTCGCAACGGGCAACTCCTCGGCGTGCTCCAACTCAAGGACATCCTCAAAGCTGGTATGCGTGAGCGCTTTGCGCAGCTGCGGCGGATGGGAATCCGCACGATAATGATCACCGGCGACAACCCGCTGACCGCGGCATCGATCGCCGCCGAGGCGGGTATCGACGATTTCCTCGCCGAGGCGACTCCCGAGGACAAGCTTGCGCTAATCCGGCGCGAGCAGAGCGGCGGGCGGCTGATCGCGATGTGCGGCGACGGCACCAACGACGCGCCGGCGCTCGCTCAAGCTGACGTCGGCCTCACCATGAACACCGGGACGCAGGCGGCGCGTGAGGCGGGAAACATGGTCGACCTCGACAGCGATCCGACCAAGCTCATCGAGGTTGTGGGGCTCGGCAAGCAACTGCTGATGACCCGTGGGGCGTTGACGACCTTCTCGGTTGCGAACGATGTCGCCAAATATTTCGCCATCATCCCGGCGATCTTCGTCGTTCTTTACCCGGAGCTGGCCGTGCTCAACGTCATGCACCTCCACAGCTCGACCAGCGCGATCCTCTCGGCGATCATCTTCAACGCGCTGATCATCCCGTCACTGGTCCCTCTCGCGCTCAAGGGTGTGAAATACCGGCCCGCACCCGCCGGCGAAGTCCTCCGGCGAAATCTCGCAATCTACGGCGTGGGCGGGCTCATCGCTCCGTTCATCGGCATCAAGCTGATCGACATGCTCGTCACCGGCCTCAACCTGGCCTGAAGGAAATAGTCATGGGCACCGATATCAAGACGGCAATCCGCCCCGCGATCGTGATCCTGCTGCTTTTCACGTTGATTACTGGCCTAATCTACCCGCTGGCGATCACCGTAGTGGCGCAGGTGATCTTACCGCACCAGGCGAACGGCAGTCTCGTTCGCGACGGCAACCGCGTCGTCGGCTCGGAGCTGATTGGCCAGATCTTCGCCAGGCCGGAATACTTTCATGCGCGCCCATCGGCCGCCGGCAAGGGCTATGACGCGACGGCCTCCTCCGGCTCAAACCTCGGCCCGACCTCCAAGCAGCTCGCCGACAACATCAAGAGCGGCGTGGATCTGGCTCGTGCGGACGGCGTGACGGGCACCGTCCCGGCCGACATGGTGACAGCATCTGGGTCCGGCCTGGATCCCGACATTTCGCCGGCAAACGCCTTCGCCCAGGTGCCCCGCGTCGCCAAAGCTCGCAGCCTGTCTGAAGCGCAGGTCCGGACCCTGGTGGAGCGTTCGATCACCGGTCCGACGCTTGGGTTTATGGGCGAAGCGCACGTCAACGTCCTGGCACTCAATCGACAACTGGATGGCTTGAGCGCAAAATCCGCGAAGTGAACGCCGACCCAGACCGACCTTCACCGGAGGCCCTCCTTCGCGAAGCAGCGCAGGAGGGTCGCGGTCGTTTGAAGATCTTCCTCGGCGCGGCTCCGGGTGTCGGCAAGACCTACGAAATGCTGACTGAAGGTGCGGCGCGGAAGAAGGCCGGCGTCGACGTGGTCATCGGCGTGGTCGAAACGCATGGACGCGCCGAGACACAGGCGCTTGATCGAGGGCATGTCGGTCATGCCCCGCAAGCAGATCGATTATCAGGGACGCACCCTGTCTGAGATGGATGTCGACGCGATCCTCGAACGCAGGCCGCAGCTCGCGCTTGTGGACGAGCTCGCCCACACCAACGCGCCGGGACGCCGGCATGCGAAGCGTTGGCAGGATGTCGAAGAGCTGCTCGCGGCCGGAATCGACGTCTTTTCCACGGTCAACGTCCAGCACATCGAGAGCCTAAACGACGTTGTCGCCTCCTTCACGAAGGTCCGTGTTCGCGAGACCGTGCCCGACCGGATCGTCGAGGAAGCCGAGCTGGAGGTTGTGGACATCCCTCCCGACGAGCTGATCGAGCGGCTGAAGGAAGGGAAAGTCTACATTCCCGAGGAGGCGACGCGGGCGCTTGGGCATTTCTTTTCCAAATCGAACCTGTCGGCCCTCCGTGAACTCGCACTCCGGCGCGCGGCCCAGGCAGTCGACACGCAGATGCTCGACTACATCCGAGCACATGCGCTGGCGGGCAATTGGGCAGCCGGCGAGCGGATCGTCGTCGCCGTAAGCGAGCTAGCTGGCTCCAAGACACTGATCCGCGCCGCCAAGCGCCTAGCTGACGCGCAGGGGGCGCCTTGGACCGCCGTTTATATCGAAACGCCGCGGTCGCTCAGTTTTACGCCAGAGCAGCGACAGCAGGTTGCTGAAAACATGCAGCTGGCAGCACAGCTCGGCGCGAATGTCGCCAGCGTCGCAGGACCAAATGTTGTCGAGCCGCTGAAGGCGTTTCTCGATGACGTACGTGCGACGCAGCTAGTCGTCGGGAAATCCGCCCGCTCGAAGTGGTTCGAGCTTCGGCATGGCTCGGTGGTCGACCACCTCGTTCGAGAGACGCCCGGCGTCGCGGTGCATGTTCTTCCGCACGAGGCAGTTGGCGAACAAGCGAAGGGTGCGAGGCAGCGAATATCGAGCCGTGGCCGCTGGGGATCGCCAACTGGTTACCTCGTCTCCGCGCTGCTCGTCGCGGCCTTCACCGCCATCGCCGTCGCCGTCCACGCCTTCGGAGGCCTGGCCAATGTGGCGCTCGTCTACCTCATTCCGGTGCTCACCTCCGCGAGCCTCTACGGGATGCGGACCGGCGTTTTCACGGGCATCGTTTCAGCGCTCGCGTATAATTTCTTCTTCCTGCCACCGATCTACACTTTCACGATCCAGGATCCCGAGAACGTACTCACGGTCGCGGTGTTCATCGTCGTCGCGATCGTCACCAGCCAGCTGGCGTCTCGAGTCAGAGTTCAAGCCAACCTTGCCGAGCGAAGCTCCGGCCAGAACGCTGCGCTCGCAAGCTTCGCAAGGATGCTCGCGGGCCTAAGCTCGCGTCAGGAACTTGGACAGACGCTTTGCGGTGAAGTTGCGGGACAGTTCGACGTCGATGCAGTCCTGATGCTTCCCAACGAGATCGGAAAGTTGGAGCTGATTCCGCTGTCCCGCCGGAGAGTGTCCTCGGACCGATCGATAGCGCGGCGGCCGAATGGGGCTTTGAGCACAAGGAGGCGACCGGCCGAGGCTCGAACACACTCGCCGCGTCGGAATGGCTGTTCCAGCCATTGCTTGCCGGAGGCGAAGCGCTTGGCGTCCTCGGCGTTGCAAAGAAGGATGGCAGTGAGCCGGTGCGGCCGGACCGGCTGCCATTCCTGATGAGCTTCATCGATCAGGCGGCGCTCGCGCTTGAACGAGTGACGCTGACCGAGCAGATGAGCACGGTCGCCCAGCTTCGCGAACGCGACCGCCTGCGGGGAGCGCTTCTCTCGTCCGTCAGCCATGACCTCCGCACCCCCCTTACTGCGATCATCGCCGCAACCCATGAGCTCAAGAGAGCGAAGGAGGGTGCCGACCCCAAGCTGTTGGCCGACATTGAAAACCAGAGCGAGCGGCTCAATCGCTTCGTCAGCAACATGCTCGACATGGTGCGTGTCGAGGCTGGCGGACTCCAGCTGAACGTGCAGGCCGTCGATTTGGCGGAAGCGGTGGCGGGAGCTGCGGACCAGCTGAAGCGCGAACTCAAGGGACATCCAATCCGGCTCGACGTCCCACCGGACCTGCCGCTTGTCGAAGTAGACCCGCAGCTGTTCCATCAGTGCCTCGTCAACCTGCTGGAGAATGCAGCCAAATACTCAGGCGGAAAGGCGCCCATTTCCGTCGTCGCCCATCGGGGACGCGATGGGATCAGCCTCTCCGTTATCGACGAGGGCCCCGGTCTCCCGCCCGGCGACGAAAGCCGGGTCTTCGAGACCTTCGTTCGAGTTGAAGGGCTCCGACCGCAAAGGAGGCACCGGGCTGGGACTGGCGATCGTCAAAGGCTTCGTCGAGGCGATGGGGCTTGCAGGTCAGCGCCCGCAACAATTAAGACGGGCCCGGCGCGTGTTTCACGATCCGCTTTCCGGAAAAGACGCTTGTTCGCGAAACGGCGGTGGCTGAATGAAAGGCCCCAAGGTCGTCGTCGTCGATGACGAAGCCGCGATCCGGCGGCTTCTCAAAGCCGCGCTGGAGCGGGCCGGCTATTCCGTCGTCGAGGCAAGCACCGCTCGCGAAGCCCAGAATGCAATGGACATCGACCGGCCGGAAGCGGTGCTGCTCGACCTGGGACTGCCCGACCGCGAAGGGCTGGAGTTAGTGCCCCTGATCGCGAAATCGGGTGCGGCTTTGCTGGTCATTTCGGCGAGAGAGGCCACCGCGGAAAAAATAGCCGCTCTCGATCTTGGCGCCGATGATTACGTGACCAAGCCGTTCGACACTGACGAGGTGCTTGCGCGCCTTCGCCGAGCCCTTCGCCAGCGCATAAGCGCTGAAGGTAGCCCGGTTCTGAATCTCGACGGCTTGGAAATCGACCTGCTTGCCCGTCGCGTTAGGCGCGATGGGCAAGACATTCACCTCTCTCCGAAGGAGTATGGTGTTTTGGCCGAGCTCGCCCGGCATCCCGGTCGGGTGATGACCCACGCCCAGCTTCTGCGGGCCGTCTGGGGCCCCGCGTACGAGCATCATGTCGAATATCTTAGAGTAACCGCGAGGGGATTGCGGACGAAGATCGAGCAGGACCCCGCTCGACCGCGCATCATCAAGACGGAACCCGCAGTCGGTTATCGATTGGCTGACCCCGTTGCCTGATCGGCCCCAAAGCCGGCATCGATTGTTGGTGCGGCGAGGAGATTGCGTGAGCCCGAATTCAGACTTGGTCATCCTAAGAGCCCAATAGAGTCGCCCCTAAGTCAATTTGCGGTCCGACGACAGGAGCTTAGTCGAGGCAGACCCTAATCCTTGGTGGTGCTCCAAAAGGGGGACAGGCAAATTTGGTCGAGCGAAGCGCTTCAGAGGCTGGCTACGGTTCGGTCCCTAAAACGGCTGACGGGCTGCGGCGGCTCTGTTCATAAATGCCGCAGAAAACGGCAGTTTTCTGGAATGAATAGTGGTGCCGCTTGAGGGACTCGAACCCACGACCCCGTCATTACGAAGGCGAGGGAAGAAGTTCAAGAAAAGCCAAACTTCTCAGTTGCTTATGCCAGAAATCATCTCCCGAAATCTCGCGAACCCAACAGGTCCCAAAGCGCGGCGCCGGCGTCGGCCGGCCGCGTCCTAGCTAACGCGCTTCCGGTTCGGAATCGGCCGGAATCCGACCTCCTCCTGACCCACTTCCTCACGTTCGCTTTCGATCAATTTCGGACATCCGGCGCAGCAGTTCGACGGGATGGGCCGCGCTTATGCCTCGACAAGAGCGCGGACCGTCGCAGCCGCCGCAAGACCAGCATCAAAAAGAAAGTGGCGAAGCTGTTCGGGAAGTCAGTATCGAGCAGCAAGGCCGGAGCCGCCTACGGATGCACTGATATCCCTAAGCAGCAGCCTTCTGAGCCGCTGCCAGAGAATCACGCCGCTCTCCTTCCTCGCAACGGCAGTTCTGGGACCGGAACTATCGGACCCGAATGAGATTAGCCTCAGGTTAACTGCGCTAGTTCCTAATATTGGTCAGTGCTATCATCCCTTCGGCAAATGGGGGAAAGCGGTTGGGGGCAGCCGTTCACTGGCACGTGGGCCTGTCCGTCGTCGCGCTGACGACTGGGTTCCAATCAACTGCGATTTTTGCGGACCAGGTTCGGGAACCTCCCGCCCCGGATGATGAGACTAAGCCGATCAGTCTCGCGCATGGGGCTCCCGCAGAGAGATCAGCGCAACTCCACGGTCCCAATTGTAATCACAGGGTCTCGCATCCCGCGCACGAATCTGACTGCGGTCAGCCCAGTTACGATAGTCAAGCGCGTCGAATTCGAGTTGGTCGGCGCGACGAGTGCTGAGGACCTTCTCAACCAGCTTCCCCAGGTCAATCCGTCCCAAGGCGAGTTCGTCAACGCGCCCGCGACAGGCGCAGCGACCGTAGACCTTCGCGGTCTCGGCCCTTCCAGGACACTCGTGCTGGTAAACGGCCATCGTCTGATGCCAGGGGATCCGCGCTTCCTTGTACCGGACATCAACAGCATCCCGACCACGCTGATCCAGCGCGTCGATGTCCTGACCGGAGGAGCGGCCGCCGTCTACGGCTCAGACGCCGTCGCCGGCGTCGTCAACTTCATCCTCGACACGAGGATCAATGGCCTGAAGGTCGATGGTGAGATCGGGGCTTATCAGCACGACAACCGGGATCAGTTCGCCCAGGGACTGCTCAACCAGCGCCAGCTCCCATATCCCAGCGGGAGTGTCATGGATGGCCGCCGCGAGAATGCGTCGGTGGCATTCGGGCGCAGCTTGTTCGACAATCGCGCCCACATCACGATCTACGGTGGATACCGCCGAACCGAGACAGTGACCTGGGATCAGCGTGACTACAGCGCCTGCCCTATCACTGCCCGGATGGTGGATGAAAGACCGACGTCCGTCCGTCGAATGCGGTGGCCCGCTCGTCTCCTATCCCGGCAACTATTTCGACAATCTCGGCAATGTCTACCAAATCACGCCGGACCGGACGTTTGTGCCGGGCCTGTCTCGATTCAATACGAGCCCGTGGAATCTCATCCAACGGCCGGACAAGAGATACACGGGCGGCGGTTTCGCGAACTTCGATATCTCCAATGCGGTCCAGGCATATGCCGAAGTGATGGCGATGAAGGACCGGTCGCTTTGGCAACTCGGGCCATCGGGTGACTTCACGAATACCGAGACGATCAACTGCGACAACCCGCTCCTGTCCGATCAGCAGCAGTCCCTGATCTGCAGAAAGGGCAATTTTGTCGGCGAAACTCCCGTGTTCGACGATGACGGAAATCTACTGCAAGTCATCGGATCGCCAATGTTGTTCGCCGACCCGATAACGGGCCAGCCATACAAACGAGGCGGGCTCCTGATCGCGCTGCGAAATATCCAGGGTAGTCCGATACAGGACGATCTGACGCACAAGAGCATCCGGCTGCTCGGGGGATTCAAGGGAGACCTCGGGCGTGGCGTTACGTATGACGCCAGCTATCTATTCGGCCGAGTCAGTCTCGAACGGCAATATCTCAACAATTATTCGATCGCGCGGATGGAGAGGGCGCTGGACGTGGTCTCCGACCCATCGGGGCAGCCGGTCTGCCGCTCGGTGCTGATCGCGCGCAACCTCGGGCCTTCCGCCCCAGGCGCAGACTCAGACTGCGTGCCTTGGGACGTGTTCGCGCCTGGACAGGTGACGCCGCAGTCCACCGCCTACCTTACCATTCCGCCATTCATGAGCGGTTCGTTCAGGGAGCAGATCGGCAACGTGAATGCCACCGTTCAGCTCGACCGCTGGGGAATTGGCAGCCCCTGGTCTGACGAAATCTCGGCAATCAACTTCGGCGCGGAATTTCGTAGAGACACTATCGCGTTCGACCCTGGTGAATTCGCGCAGATCGGCGACATAGCGGGTTTCGGCGAAGACGTCTTTCCCATCCAAGGCTCGATCGACACGAAAGAGATCTTTGGGGAGGCGCGGATTCCGCTCTTCAGCCAAAAGCCCGTGGAACGGTTTGCCTTCGAGGCTGGGTTTCGCAAATCATGGTATGGGAACTCGCGCAATAATTTCTCGAGCGATGCCTACAAGCTGGCGCTCGATCTGACTGCCGTCAGGGGATTACGTTTTCGTGCCAGTGTTCAGGGGGCGAACCGGGCGCCGAGCATGCTGGAGCTTTTCGCTCCCGTCCAATCCGACTCCTTTCTTCGCGATCCATGCGCCGGCACAAAGCCCACGGCTTCACAGGCTGCGTGCGCCCTTAGCGGTGTCACACCCGAGCAATATGGACATGTCGTCACCGTCAACGCGAGCCGGTTCGGCTACCATGCGATCCTCGGCGGTAACGAAGATCTGGAGCCGGAGGCCGCGACGACGCGCGCGGTCGGCATCGTCATCGAGCCCCGCTTCCTGCCGGATTCAACGCAACGATCGACTGGTGGGATATCAAGCTAAAGGGCGCCATCACACAAATCGGCGCGCAGTCGATCATCGATGCCTGCGTCGCCACCGGAGATCCCATCTTCTGCAGCCGTGTCCACCGCGATCCCAACGGCTCACTTTGGCTCGGAAACGGCTTCGTCGATGACCGGCAGGCGAACATCGGCAGCTTGACGGTACGCGGCGTCGACGGAAGTGCCGCTTACTCGACGCCGTTGGCTAATCTGGGCTCGGCAATCTTCGAGTTCCGCAGCGCCTACGTCTTGCGATGGATCGTCGACAATGGGGGCCTTTCGAAGCCCTTTGACTGCGCGGGGTTATTCGGCGCACCATGCGGAATGCAGCCGCGATGGAAACATACTGCCCGAGCAACCTGGAACGCTCCGCATGTGACTTCGCTGTCGCTTCAGTGGCGGAGGATTGGTCGCGTCAGGCTCGCCGCGCTCGATCCGAGGTTCAAACTGACGGATGAGGTCAGCCCGGCGTACACGAAAG
Organism: uncultured Alphaproteobacteria bacterium; assembly: GCA_963831485.1. Taxonomy (GTDB): domain Bacteria; phylum Pseudomonadota; class Alphaproteobacteria; order Sphingomonadales; family Sphingomonadaceae; genus Sphingomicrobium. Next base: position 273,404 of record CAWHQE010000010.1, on the reverse strand, counting down.
TGCCGGCGCAGGATTATTTCGACGTCACGACGACCTTCAAGGTGCACAACGGAATCGTGCTTCGGCTTGGCATCAACAACGTGCTCGACCGCCAGCCGCCGCTTATCATCGGCAATACGGCGGCTGGTGACGGACCGTTCAACGCCAATACGTACCCCGAGTGGTACGATCCGCTCGGTCGTTTCGCTTTCGCCAGCGTGGCCTTGCAACTCCCCTAGCGGGACTTGATTGCGGCCAGTAGTTGGGGACCGCATTCCCTTCGCGTTGAGGGGTCGGTACAGAAGTCGGGCCATTTGCCCGTCTCACGCCAATACTTGATCAGGCCCAGGCGAGCCGCCAGGGCGAGGAAGCCCGGATCCTGGCGCATGCCTCGAGCAACAGGTGTGAACAGGAACCACGCTTCGATCTGCTGATGATGATCGAGCGCGAGATTCGCTACTTCGATCGCCTGCCGGGCTTCGCCAAGCCCTGCAATCATCATGATCTCCGTCTCCCGCGAGATATTGTCTTCATCCCCGGCCTCGCGGACCTCGCGGAGGGCGGACGTGATGACTTTCGGCGAGCGCGCGGATTTCGCTTCAATGAAGCTTCGCCAAACAGGACTTTGCTTCCCACCTCTGGAGCCTTCCGCAGCCAGCTTTTCGAAGGTTGCCAGCGCGACTGAGGGCGGTTCGTAGAAACTGACGATGTATTGCTGCACTCGCCGGATGCCCGAATGATTTGGCCAGGTCTGAACGCCCGTCTCTATCCAGCCTCTCGCTGCAGGCATATCGCCCATGTTGGCGTAGGCGCGCGCGAGCTGAGCTGTTTTTGGCGGTCCCCATTCATCGGTGGCATGCGCAATCAATTGCACGGACAGGGCTTCGCGCAGGCGCCCGACCTTGCTGAGCAAATAGGCGTCGTACGAATATAATGCGCCGAGCGGCCCTTTGGGGTGCCTGGCGAGTTTCATGCCGCGCAGCAAAATAGATTCTTCCGCACGGTAATCGTAAGGCGCTTCGGAAAACGATAGCTCGGACAATATGGCATAGGCGCCGGCATCTTGCGGATCGAGTTGTAGCGTCAAATTCGCCTCCCGCCGCGCCGCGGCGCTCATCGCTTGCGCGCGATCTGGAACATCGATGCTGCGGCCAGCCTCAGCATAGGCCTCAGCCAGAACGTCATGACCGAACGCAAATTCGGGATGTCGTGCGACGACGCTTTGCGCGCGTTCGATCATCTGTGCCCAGTCGCCGCCTTGCGCATCTCGGATCAGGTCGTTTGCCTGAAGCAACGCCGAAAGCGCTGAATCGTCCGTCAGCGGTGGATTCGCTGTGCGCGCGAAGATGGCCATGTTGACGACATCGGCGACGCGCGCCGCCACCTCCGTCGGAAGATCGGATGCTTCTCGCCGATCTCGCTTGAATTCCATCGACCATAATGCGGAACCGGTGGTGCCGTCCTCGACCCGGACGTCGACACTGACCGTCGGCGAGTCCTCGCGCACAAGCCCTGTCACGATCAGGCCCGGTTTCTGGACTGAGTCTTTTGCCGTCTGCTCCCCCGCCAATGCGGTCACAATCTGGGTGTCGCCAAACTCGTTCACGATCTCGTTGGGGATTCTCTGCGCGAGCGTGCGAGCGCCCTCAGAATTGGTCAGCGTCTCAAAAGGCTGCACGGCGACGCGAAACGATTGGCGGTTAGGGGTTTGCTCGCGAAATACCCAGAATGCCGCGCCCGCCGCCATCGATTACGAGAAGCGCAGCTGCGACAATCAGCGGACGAAAGGGAAATCGATTTGAAGGGGTTACGACGGACTCGACCGCAGAACCAACTTCCGCAACGCCGGCTGATGCAAGGCGATACCCGACGCCCGGCACGGCCTCGATCGCGTAGGGTGCATCTGGATAGTCCGCAGCAAGTTTGCGGAGCTTGCTGATGCATCGGTAGATGGCGTCGTCGCTGACGGACAGTCCACGCCAGCAGCGGTTCACCAGATCACGTTGTGAAACGACCGAGCCTCGGGCGTGGGCGAGCGCGACAAGGACCTGCATCACGCGTCGCTGCAGAGTCTGGGAAACACCGTTCCATTCGACTTCACACCTAGCGGGCCGAACGCTGAGCGATCCCAAATCGAAATCCGACTCCTGGGCCAAGTCGATGCCGTGCAACCAGATGGCGTCTTGAGTTCAACTCGTACATCTGGCCCCCGCCAGTTTGATCGGCAGCTACATCATAACACGGCGCGCAACAGCCACGAAGTCAGACGAAGATCAGGCCGGATCGGGGAAAGATCGGGCCATGAATTTCAGCAACTTAGGTAGCCTTCTGAAAGGTCGACTTCGTTGCTGAAAGGAAAACGGCCATGTCGAGAACAATCAGAATGACTCGAAAAGCTGTCGAGTGCGCCGGCCTTTTTCTGGTGGGCACCGCTGCATTCATGCTGCCTCTGGCAACCGCTATCGATGCGAAGCCTCCGGTGGTCATTCGCGGCGCGGGTACACAGAATTCGCAGCTAAACCTCGCTTATCTGGCAAGCTTTCCGAAAGGCTCCCTCGAGCCGTCGGTCGATAAACTGAACCTTGGTCCGATGGTCCCGGGCGATCCGCTGATCCCAGACTCGAACCCGACCGTTTCGCCACTGAATGGCGAGGTCCAGCTCAGCATTCATCGGCCAGTCGACCTTCCGCCCGACTTAATCCCATCCGAGAGCATTTTCGCGGAGCCGCTCAATTTCGGTCCCGGATCGGTAGTACGGATCAAAACGACGTTCATTGCTCCGGTCGGCCCTTATGCCACCACGGGGGGCTTTGCGATCGGCTTGGGAGCGAGGACCGGCGGGAAGGATGACCTCGCCACCGAAACGAGAGTTTTCGCGACCCTCAACGTGCGGCCGAACCAACTCGTGAGGTTCCAGATTCCATTCGGGTCCGTCGAGTCAGTGAACGCGGTCCTGCCGCAAGACGTCAAGGACGCGATTTTTTCCACCACAGACCCGCAGCCGTTCACGATCGAACTGACGATCGACCGCAGTACCAGCCCCGCCAAAGGAACAGCGAAGCTCACGGTCATCGACCAGGTCTTCACTCTCAACTTCACCCTCGAAGACTTCCTCGCAGACAGCGGATCCATAATCACTGCGGCAGGGCCCGGGATTGCAGTCAACGCGAATGGCCCCGGCCAAACCGCGTCCGTACATGTGCGGGAATTCCGAATGTACACCAACACCCGCGAGTGAAGGAGACTGCCATGTCATTCCCACTCCGCAGTCTTGGCCGGCGCTTTCTCTCCACAAGCTCAGCGCTTCTGCCACTGTGCCTAGGACTGGAGGCGTGCGGGGGCGGCGGAGGTGTCGGCATCGCAAGCATACCGCCACCTTCGCCAGCGCCGCCGCCGCAGGAGGGAGCGACGATCGACGTGAAGACCGCTTGGCTCAATTCTCCGGCGACGAGGCCCGGTCAATATGGCGTGTTGGGCAGGCTAACCTTGAATGGCGATCAGAGCACGTCGACGTCAGCGGAAGCGCGCCGTTCAGCAACGATGGAAGCTTCGACATCCCGCTGAACGGAACCGCGGATGCGCAAGCCGCCACCGGAACCATGGACGGCGCCTTCTTCGGACCACATGCCGAACAAGTCGGAGGAACCTTCGCCGTCACTCCGGCCGACGGCAGCGTCCTCATTCAGGATGCTTTCGTCGGCCAGCAGAAGCCGCACTGACGGAAGTTTCGCGCCGCCCGCCACCCGCGGCGGTCGTCAAGGCTCACTAAACAAACGGAAGGCGAAAGTCATCATGACCGGCAACCCCTTTGTCGCATGCGCAAACGGCCGGGACTTGCAGGCGACACGACCGCTATGCCGCTGGCCAAGTTGCGATTGCGGCAGTTCAGCAAGAGCCAAGATCAAAGCTGACCGGGAAACCGCACGCGATCAGCGACGAACCAAACCGTCGAAGTGGATTGACGCCTTCGCGGGTGAGCGCGAGTGCAGCCCGATAAACTCTTGAGGCGCGGCAGAAAGGGAAGACTTTGTGCTGCCTTGCTGCTCACCATCGGCCTGACTTACAATTCAAATCCCGGCCGCAGTGCCCCGATGGGCGCAGATGAGTCCGCGAGCGCGCGGTCGATTGCATCGCTTAGCCAAGCTGCGAGGCTGCTTGCGGACGGCCAGGTTGACGCGGCGCACGAGCTGGTTCTCGGCCTCGCCCGGTCGGGCGAAGGTGGAACCGAGCAAGATTTCCTTGACGGCATGATCAGCTATGCGGGCAAGGACTACCGCCGCGCCGAGGCCATGTTCCGTCGAATCCTCGATCGCGATCCGCGGCCTTAGTGACTCCAATACCTGCCTGTTCCGCGACCGCACTCCCGTGACGTCCGCTTTCGACACCGGACTTCTAGTGGCTCAGGCCTGCTCTCGACCCGTCCTGCCAGTCGTGCCGACTTCCCATTGCCCCGATAACAACATCTGTTAGCCTGCATTTGCCGGGGGCCAGTCAAATGCACTTCCATCTACCAAAGCCGCTGCACGGCTGGCGCGAGTTCGCAGGCGAAGTGGGCATCATCGTAGTCGGCGTCCTGATCGCACTTGCGGCGGAACAGGTCGTGGAGGACGTTCACTGGCGACAACGCTTGCACGAAAGCAACAGGGCACTCGAACTCGAGCTAGGGGAGTCTGTTGGCCAAGCGATCGTTCGGGTGGATGAAAGTCCATGCGTTGAGCAGCGTCTCGACTGGCTGGCCGGGGTTGTCGATGGAGCGGCTGCATCGAAACGTCTGCCACCAATCGGGCGCGTGCCCACACCGCAGTATTTCACTTGGCCGAGCGGCGCCTGGCAGAGCATGGTCAATGGCGACATCGCCAACCACCAGGATCGCGAGAAGCTGCAAGCGCTTTCCGGTACTTACGATTTCATCACCGACCTCAATCAGTACCAGCTGCGCGAGATCGACACCTGGACCAACCTGTACCAGCTAGTTGGCCCAGGGCGCGAATTCAGCGGCGAGGACGCTGCTTCAGCTCGGGCGGCGATCAGTCAGGCACGGTCAATCAACCGAATGATTTCGCTCGGAGCGCTCAGGATGACGCAACTCCTGAAGATTTACGGCATCGCCTACGACCCTGCGTCAGTCCGCCTTTACACCGACGATGAGACCCGAGAGCGCCCGGGCCATTGCAAACCGATGGGCGCCTTCGAAGCCCACTACGGCGAAGCGCCGAGCAAGGGCGCTATTCAGCGGGTCCTTGCAAATCCGCTGACGAAACCGAAGGCAAAATAGTCGACCCGTCGGCTCCTCGAAGTGCCGATGCTGCGTCCGACCCGTTGCGGACATTAGCGACTCTGTTACGCTCGCATAACTCTCGGAGGCGCCTCCATGCATGCTTCGTTGCCAAAGCCTCTGCACGGCTGGCGCCAGTTTGCTGGCGAGGTCGGGATCATCGTCCTCGGCGTCCTGATTGCGCTCGGTGCGCAACAGCTCGCGGAAGATCTCCACCAGCGATCGGAAGCAGATGCTGCGCGGCATGCAGTCAGGGGCGAGCTTGAAATCAACATGTCCCGCCTCGCATCGCGCGCCGCACAAAAGCATTGCGTCGAAAACCGGATGGAAGAGATCCAGGCGCTGCTCGACAAAGCGGCCAAGAATTCTTCGATCACTCCGCCCGGCTGGGTCGGAAGGCCTCAATATTGGTCGATGCAGACCGTCCGCTTGGAAGCCATCTCTCAGGGCGGGCGAGCTGCCCTGCTGCCTGCCGACGAGCTCGCCGATTATGGGGCGCTCTACAGCTGGATGAGTAACATCAACGGCGTGATGACGACGGAGCAAGGGGATTGGGCTCGGCTGAGGACATTGGAGCACATGTCCAACCTGACCCCCCAGATGATTTTTGATCTGAACGGCGCGCTTCAGGACGCGCGCTATTCGAATTGGCGCATCAAGCGATGGATGATGCAGATGGAGCCGACCGAGGCCAGGCTGCGGCTTCGGAACATTCGCAACGTGCTTCCGGCAACGCAATCGGCTTGTATCCCAATGGCGACCCCGCGCGCCGAGGCGCTCCGCATCCAGGCGCCGATTTATGGCGAAGAGCCGTAAGGCTAGAGTCCACTTCCGGACCCATTGCAGATGAGGTGGATGGCTCCCGCTCCCGGCATCTAAAGTGCCAAAGTGTGGAAGCTTATCGAAGCAACCACGAGCCAAGGGAGCCACCCGTCATGGATATTAGCACGATCGGCCTGGATTTGGCCAAGAGCGTTTTTCAGGTTCACGGTGTTGATGGGTCGGGTGTGGTTGTGATCCGCAAGACACTCCGCCGGGCGCAGGTGCTCCCCTTCTTTGCCAAGCTGCCGCGCTGCCTTGTCGGCATGGAGGCGTGCGGCACATCGCATCACTGGGCGCGCGAGATCCTCAAGCTGGGGCACGAGGTACGGCTGATGCCGCCGGCCTACGTGAAGCCCTATGTGAAGCGGGGCAAGACCGATGCCAACGATGCCGAGGCGATCTGCGAAGCGGTCACCCGTCCGACCATGCGGTTCGTGGCGGTGAAGTCGCGTGAGCAGCAGGCCGCGCTGGGACTGCACCGCACGCGCGAGCTGCTGGTCAAAGAGCGCACGCAGCTGGTGAACATGATCCGCGGACTGCTTGCCGAGTTCGGGATCAGCATCCCGCGCGGGCTCGAGCGTGCCATCGCCATGGCGCGCCAGGTCGCCGACGGCGAGATCCTCGATGTGCCGGATGACACGGCCACATGCATTGTCGAGCTTTGTGGTCAGGCGCTTGCTGCCCATGAGCGCGTTCGCGTCATCGATCGCACGATGCTTGCCTCGCTCCGCGCAAACGACGTGGCGATCCGCTTGGCGACGATCCCCGGCATCGGACTGATCGGCGCATCGGCGCTCGCGGCCTCGGTCGCCGATCCACACCAGTTTAGATCCGGCCGCGAGTTTGCTGCGTGGCTGGGCCTCACACCACTGCAGCAGTCGAGCGGCGGCAAGGAGCGGCACGGGCGCATCAGCAAGATGGGCGACAAGTACCTGCGCAAGCTGCTGATCGTCGGCATGACCTCGCTCGTCAGACGCGCAAAGTATAAGCCCGAGTGCGTCGACCCCTATGTCGCCCGCCTGCTGGCGCGAAAGCCGACGCGTGTTGCAACGGTCGCAATGGCCAACAAGACAGCGCGCATCGCCTGGGCGATCATGGCGCGTGGCGGCACGTATCGTGCGCCTGCGCCGCGGCTTCTCGCCGCATAAGTCTTCACGAGGTTGCGAGAGCGATGTGAAGTGATGGCAAACGGGTCAGACCGGAGTTGGGACACCCCACCTAATGTCGAAGGCATCATAGCCTGCATTGCAGATTGGGACCCAGCTCGCGGACTCCATCAGGGCCAGCAGTCCTCTAAGTGGCTGCACAAACAGGCCGAAGACAAGACTGCTTCCGACCACCGCCAAACACTCATATCGTCGCTTGCAATGCGGGAGCCATCCAGACAGGACATAAGCAGCAGGTGCGAACTTCGCGCCCTTTGGGCGGGAGCATTTATGTCGCAAACATTCTCGCGCCGCAGCGCGCTGGGTGCGTTCGTGGCGTTGGCAGCCTCGGCACGTGTCGGCCAAGCCTCGATCGTCAAGACGGATGCGAGCCCTTCTCTGGCTCGAGTCATCAGGCGCCACACAGATGCGCGCGGTGGCGCAAAGAAGCTTGATGCCGTCCATGCAATGTCGTCGGATGTCACGATCACCGAAAAGGGCTCGGCACTCCAAGGTCATTATTCGTGCAACGACAGTCCCGCATGGCGAATCGACGTTTACGCAGATGGGAAACACGTATTTTGCGAAGGCCTCGACCAAAAGGGCCCGTGGCTCTGGCCGGTGGGTGACAGCGCTGCTCATGACGCCGTTGCCGACGCCAGGAAGACGGGCATCCAGGGCATCGAGTTCAACCTCTATGGCCTCCATCGCTTCCCCTCGCGCGGTCATGTCCTTTCGCTGGACGGGCGAGAGCTGCTCGACGGTGTGGATTATTACGTCGTCAGAGTGGTCATGAAGGACAGTTACGAGACCTATCTCTACATCAATCCAACGAGCTGGATGATCGACCGGCGCCGCGACTTTCGTGCTTTCCATCCCGACATCGACCCGAAGAAAGCCTACGCTGAGAAGCGCTACGGGGACTTCCGCAAAGTCGACGGCATCGTGTCAGCGTTTTCCGAAAAGCAGGTCAATTGGAAGACGGGAGAAGAGGTCAACTCCACCGTCGTAAGAGGGATGGCCTACAACCCACAGTTTCGATCGGGCGAACTCACTCGCAGCTATCGTGCGCCCGACACCCGGTCGGAGTAACCATTCACCTGTCCGGTAAGGGCAGCCTTCTACCCATTGCGGAGATGAGCCGTTTGACAGCCCCATTTCATTGGAGCGTCCCTCATTGTCCGGTATTGAACGGCAGTGACGGACGACCAGATCATCAAATGGCTCCCTATCGCCTTCCCGTTCATCTTTGCGGGAATGTGGTTGCTCGTCACGACGTTAATGGGCGTCATGTCAGGCTGGTTCAGTCTCCAACAGTGGTACGCCGACGATGGAGATGAGGAGCCACTGCTGAAGCTCGGCTGGCAATCCGGAGTGATGGGCTTAGGCGTCAACCTCAACGGAGTGCTGACGCTGGCTGCCTTGCGATCCGGACTTTCCATTCGAATGTGGCGCGTTTTCGGGCCATTCCAGAAGCCGCTGCTGATCCCATGGACGGAGATCACGGCGGAGCCCTCGCGCAGCTTCTTCACGCAAATGGTAAAACTTGGTCTGGGCAACCAAACGAACGGAAGACTGAAAATCAACGCAGCGAGCTGGGCCAAGCTGGTTGCGGCTGCTGGGCCAGTGGTGAACGTCCCTTTGCCGGCTGCTCCCGCGGTCACTCAGAAGTCAATCGCCGCGCGGCTGTTCCTGGAATGGGTAGTCATCACTGCAGGCGCTGCCACGTTCTTCTACCTGGCTCCGCGGCTCATCAGTCCACCGGGGCAAACGATCGGCTTCCCGATCGCTGTCTGCATCATGTTTCCGGCAATCCTGTTCGGGATCGGTCAGCTGCTCCGCTTCGGCCGGGAGAGCTGAGCAAAGTATCGGCGAGAATTCGTTGGGAGAGTTCGAGCGCGCCTCGCGCTCGTTCTCGATCCAGCACGAGCCGCAAGACGCGTAATTCGACAATAAATCGGTTCGCGTGAGAAGGGCTGCCGCAATCGCAATTGCTCCTGGCAGTCGGATTAGTGCTACGCGGCGGCGGACGTTAAGCGTTGTTAGTGAGTTGATTGTCAGGAAAGGAGAAACAAGATGGGTCGAAACAAGGCGCGCATCAAAGTTTATCTCACAGACGTCGGCAATAACAATGAACCAACGTTTCATCTTCGCTCAAATTTGCCGAGTCATGGAGGCGGGAATCATCCCGTATTTGAATTCAAAAACAATGGGCTCTCGGGATTCGAGCTAACGTTCGAGCTGATCGATCAAACGAACAATGGCATGGGAAGCGGATATCAATTCGCCATGGACGAAAACGACGCCGTTTGGTCCCAACTAGGCTCTGATTGCCCGGATAGGGCGGTTGTCCCAGCAGTGTTTACACATCCAACCAGAACGGACGATACGACGTTAGTAGTAATCAACGAGAACCCAGATACTGGGAAGGGGGCCGGACAAGGCCAATTTCAGTACACGCTAAACGTATCGCAGGACGGCAATCCCCCGTATGTCCACATCGACCCCGGCGGAAAGAACATGAACGGTGTGGGACAGAGCTTCCCATGGAGAGCTATCGCCGTAGCGATAGCGGTCGCAGCTTCCATAGCTTGCTTCGCGCGATATCGGCGGGATGCACGCTGATCCATTGCGTCCCGATGCGTCGGGAGCTGTGGGTTCGAGCCAGTCGGAGAATGGGTCGAAAGCAGACACTTTGCTCGTCGCTCAACCAACCCTTTACCCATCGTCGGTATTGCTTCGGAAGTGAGCGACTTCATGCACCCCGGACAGAAGTGCCCCAAACCTTACCCAAGCAGCACTGTCCAAGTTTCCGCGCTTTCGGCAGGGCTGGCCCGGTCTGCCTTGATTAAGAGGTGGTGCCGCTTAGGTGACTCGAACACCTGACCCCATCATTACGAATGATGTGCTCTACCAGCTGAGCTAAAGCGGCTTGGCTCTCTTTCAGGATGCCGAAGCGGGTGCCGGTCCGGGACCGGTTTCCGCGAGGCACGCCCCCTAACAGCGCTCGGCGGCACGGGCAAGCGCCGGCTCCCGGCCAACGAATATGCTTAACGCTTTGGTAACGCCCGTGGGCCATTTTCCACCCAACCTGGAGGGAAGTGGGCAGAGCGCGCAATGGATACGTATCGCGAACACCCGAGTGACTTCGATGCTCCGTCCTCGACGGAATTGCAAGCGCCGCAGGACGTCACAGCCGCAATCGGTACCGACGAGCGGCGCATGCACGTGCGCGCCTACAATTACTGGGTTTCGCTGCTCGAGGGCCGCGACTTCCCCTCGATCGAGGACCTCGAGCCCGCCGACGTCAGCGATTTTGCAGCGAACAGCGTACTGCTCGATTTCACCTGCGGCCGCGACAATCCGGCGGTGCCCTATATTGGCGGCGCGATCCGCGAGGAATGCGGTCTCGACGACGACACGCGCACCATCGGCGACGTGCCGAGCCGGTCGCTTCTGTCGCGCCTGACCGATCACTATCATCCAGATCATCGCCAACCGCGCGCCGATCGGCTTCGAGGCCGAGTTCGCGAACCAGCGCGGAGGAGACGATCTGCTATCGCGGAATCCTGATGCCCTTCTCGTCGGACGGCGAGACGATCGATTTTATTTACGGCGTCATCAACTGGAAGCAGGTGGGCGCCGCTACCGCTTCGGCAGTCGAAGCGGCTGACGCCCCAATCGTGCCGAGCATGCCGATCGAAGTCGCGGTCGCTCTCGATGAAGCGGAAGCAGCCATCGAACTTGCATCAGCGACTGAGGAACCGTTCGATCTTGGCGAACAAGCCGTTGAGCCGCCCTTGGAGATTGCGGGGCCCGCCTCTGGAGAGCCGTTGGAGCTGACGGACGCGGCATCCGATGAGCCGTTCGAGCTGACCGACGTCGTTGCCGATGAGCCGGCTTTAGAGCCCGCCCCAGCATTCGGAGGCACAGTTGAGATTGGCGGAATTGCCGGTTCGTATGAAGTTCCCAAGACAACTGCCGTCCATTTCTCATGGGAAGACGGCCCGCTCGCGGATGTCGATGGCGGTGAGCTCCCGAACGTCGAGCTCGACGACAGCGCGGGCTTGGCCGACCGGCTGTGGGCTGCGCGCGAGACCGCCGACGCGGTCAAGGCAGGCGAAGGCCGCACGCGCTCCTCACTCTACCGCGCGCTTTCGCTCGCTTACGACTTTGCGATCGCGGCCCAGCAGAACCCGGAAGAATATTCGGAGCTGCTCGAGGAATTGGGCGTCAAGGCCCAGGCGCGCGCGCCGATGACCCCGATCGTCAAGCTCGTCTTCGGGATCGACTATGACAAAGCACGCCTGACCGAGTTCGCCGCTGCGCTTTCCTATGCGCTGCGGCAGCAGGTGCCGCAGGGCGATTTCCAGGATCTCATTGAAAAACAGCCGGGCGGTCTGAAGGCGTTGGTTGCGGCTGAGCGTCAGGCGCGCCGGCCGGAGCCGAAGGCCGATACGAAGGGCGAAGTCGCACGCGCACGCCTTCGGGCGGTCGCGTCAATCTCGCTCGACGACGTGCCGGCCGACGAGGAATTTGCAGTCGTCGTCACTCGCCGCGGCGCTGACGGCCATCATCAACCGGTCGCCATCGTTGACGACGAGGCACTGGTCGAACGCGCAATTCGCCGAGCCGCATAAACCTTAGATTACGTATCCGCTCCATCAGCCGTGGGGTTGTTCCCCTGCGGAGCGCAGGTCTATAGGCCCGCCATCCAAAAGCCCCCGGAGCAGAGACTTCAATGACGGCCCACACGCGCCTGGACCCGCCGCTGGTCGAGTTGATTCGCAAGGCGCTGACAGGAAACGCGCTTCCCGGCGAAACGCATGGTTTGACCCGCGACGATGAGCGCGCGGCCGCCGAATTCCTCACCGAAGTGGCATTCAAGCGGCGCAGAGGCGAACTTGCACTGCGCATTGAATTGACCGGCGGCGAAGCGGGACGGCGGCGGATGCGGATCGCCATCGTCAACGACGACATGCCGTTCCTGGTCGATTTGGTCGCGAATGCGGTCGCGGCGCGTCAGCTGACCATTCACCGTCTCCTGCACCCTGTCGTTTGCGTCGACCGTGACAAGGAGGGCGAGCTGGAGCGCGTCGAGGCGCTGTGCAGCGACAAGAGCCGCCGCGAATTGATGATGTACCTCGAGCTCGACCGCGCGGATGCCCGCGGGCGCCAGGAGCTCGCCGCCGATCTGCGCCGGGTGCTTGGCGACGTCCGGCTCGCGGTGCGCGACTGGGAAGCCCTGCAGGCGCGCATGCGCGCCGATGCACGCGATACAGCGGGTGAGGATTCCGAAGGCGCGGCGCTCCTAAACTGGTTCGCCGACGGCGCGATGACCCTGCTCGGCTACCAAGTCGAAAAGCCGTACGAAGCGCCCTCGGATGCACTCGGCATTTTCAGCATCCCTGGCGCTCCGACCGACGAAGGCGGTTGCCTTGGTGCGATGCACTATCTGGACGGGGGGGTGAAATTCCCCTGATGGCGAAGGCCGAGCGGCGCGCGACGGTTCACCGCCGAGTTCCGCTCGATCTGGTCGTCGTTCCGCTTCGCAAGGAGGGGAAAGTCATCGGCATCGGCGTGCACGCCGGCCTGTGGACCAGCGAGGCCTTGCGGGTGCCCCCGGAAGAAGTGCCGGTCCTTCGCGCTCGGTTGAAGGAGCTCGACAGGGATTTCGGTTTCGATCCGAAGGGCCATTCCGGCAAGGCGCTGCGCCACTCCGTCGCCTCACTTCCGCGCGATCTCGTCATCGCCATCGACTATGACGAGCTCCGCGACCTCGTCATGATTGCGATGTCGCTTGCCGATCGGCCGCGCCCCGCGCTGCTCCAGGTTCGAAGCATCCTCAAGGGCCAGCTGTTCACCTTCGTCTGGCTTCCGCGCGAGGAGCTGAGCACCGCGCGCCGGCTTGCGATCGGGCGCCTGCTCGAAAACGAAGTGGGCCGTGAGATCACGAGCTGGTCGGTCGAGCTCGGTGATGCCGACCTCGCGCTCATCCGCTACACCCAGTATATCGACGAGGAGGCGCCGCTCCCCGATGCGGAGGCGCTCGACGCCGCCGTGGTCGAGATGGTGCGCGGCTGGGCCCCCGCAGTTGAGGCGGAGCTGATCGCGCAGGCCGGTGCTCCGCGCGCAACTCGTCTTGCGCTCACTTACATCGGCGCGTTCCCTGACAGCTACCGCTCGAGAAGCGCTCCTGAAGACAGCGCCGCCGATATCCTGCGTCTGTGCGCGCTTGGCGGCGATGCCGATCGCGACGTCCGCATATCTCGCTTGCCGACAGACGCGCCGCGCCAGCTCCGCCTGAAGATGTACCGCAACAGCGGGCTCATTCCGCTATCCGAGGCGGTCCCCGTGCTCGAGAATTTCGGTTTTCGCGTTCTCGAGGAGCTGCCGACGGAGCTCGCCGGCGGCATCGGCTATATCCATGACTTCCACGTAGAGGTGGGACCGGAAGCGGAGCTCCAGTCGATCCTCGACCGCATCGGCGAGATCGAGGGCGCGATCGCGCACGTCCTCTGCGGCGCCGCCGAGGACGATGAGTTCAACCAGCTCGTCCTCTATGCGGGTCTCGATACCCAGGCGGTCGTTTGGCTCCGCGCCTGGTTCCGCTACCTGCGCCAGACCGGAAGCAGCTTCAGTCTCGTCACCGTGGTGGATGCGCTTCGGCGCGCGCCGAACGCCACGCGTGCACTGATCGGGCTGTTCGTCGCCGCGCACGACCCCTCCGGTACGAAACGGGAAGCGCAAATCGCCGACTACCGCGAGGAGCTCGACCGCTCGCTGGCGAAGGTCCGCTCGATCGACGACGACCGGATTCTTCGTCGGCTGCGCGCACTCGTGCTCGCCATTCTGCGGACCAATGCTTTCGCCCCGGCGGCGGAGGAAGCCCTCGCGTTCAAGATCAATTCCTCGGAGGTTCCGGGTCTTCCGGCGCCTGTGCCGTGGCGTGAGATCTGGATCTACAGTCCGCGTGTCGAAGGCATCCACCTGCGCGGCGGACCGGTTGCGCGCGGCGGAATCCGCTGGTCGGACCGGCGCGACGACTTCCGCACCGAGATCCTCGGGCTGATGAAGGCGCAGCTGGTCAAGAACGCGGTGATCGTTCCCACTGGTGCGAAGGGCGGCTTCTATCCCAAGCAGCTTCCACCCATGTCGAACCGCGATGCCTGGCTCGGCGAGGGGACCGAAAGCTACAGGATCTTCATCCGCTCGCTGCTGTCGATCACCGACAATCTGGTGAACGACCAGGTGGTTCACCCGCCGCACGTGGTCATTCATGACGGACATGACCCCTATTTCGTCGTCGCCGCGGACAAGGGAACGGCGACTTTCTCCGACATCGCGAACGGGATCGCGCTCGATCGCAATTTCTGGCTCGGCGACGCATTCGCGAGCGGCGGTTCGAACGGGTACGACCACAAGGTGATGGGGATCACCGCGCGCGGCGCGTGGATCTCGGTTCAGCGCCATTTCCTTGAGATGGGAATCGACGTCCAGTCGGACGAAGTCACGGTAACCGGCTGCGGCGATATGTCGGGCGACGTCTTCGGCAATGGCATGCTGCTCTCGAAGACGCTCAAGATCATTGCCGCATTCGACCACCGGCACATCTTCATCGATCCCAATCCCGATCCGGCGAAGAGCTGGATCGAGCGCAAGCGCCTGTTCGATCTGCCGCGATCGAGCTGGGATGACTACAATCGCGATCTAATCTCGAAGGGCGGCGGCGTTTACGCCCGCACCGAGAAGTCGATCTCGCTCAGCGCGGAAGCCCGCCACGCTCTCGGGATAGACACGAAACAGGTCGACCCGACCGTGCTTATCAACGCCGTCCTCAAGGCGCCTGTCGACCTTCTCTGGTTCGGGGGCATCGGTACATACATCAAGTCGTCAATGCAGAGTCAGGCTGCGGTTGGCGATCCGTCCAACGATGCGCTTCGCGCGGACGCAAGCGAGGTTCGCGCGAAGGTCATCGGCGAAGGCGCCAATCTCGCGATCACCCAGGCCGGTCGTATTGAATTCGCGGAGCGCGGCGGGCGCATCAACACCGACTTCATCGACAATAGCGCTGGCGTCGACTGTTCCGACAATGAAGTGAACATCAAGATCCCGCTGAACAGCGAAATGCGCGAAGGGACCCTGTCGCTCGACAAGCGCAACGGGCTCCTCGTGAAGATGACCGACGAGGTCGCGGACATCGTGCTGGAAGACAATCGGCTGCAGACGCTCGCGCTGTCGATTGCCGAGTCGGGCGGAGCGGTCGCGCTTCCGGCGCACGTACGCACGATCGAGCTTCTCGAAGCGTCGGGCCGCCTCGATCGCAAGGTAGAAGGCTTGGCATCGAGCGAGGAGCTCCTGCGCCGCGTTCAGGAGAACCGCGGCCTTACCCGTCCGGAATTGTCGGTCGTTCTATCGGTCTCGAAGCTCGTCCTTCATGAAGCGGCCGGAGAGCTTCATCTCGCCGACGATCCGCTGCTCGAACCGCAGCTGTTCGAAGCCTTCCCCGCGCCCATGCGCAAGGCGCATGCCGCCGCGATCCGGACGCATCGGCTGCGTCATGAGATCATCGCGACGAAGGTCGCGAACCGGCTCGTCAATCGTCTCGGCCCGGGCGTCGCCTTCGACATGACCGAGGAGGAGGGCGCTTCCCTCCGCCACGTCATATCGGCTTTTCTGGTTGCCGAGCGTCTGCTCGACCTCGACAAGCTGTGGAAGGAAATCGAGGAGGCGCAGCTTCCGGAAACGGTTCGCATCGAGCTCTTCTCGATCGCCGCCTCGAGCATCCGTTCGCACGTCTCCGACATCCTCCGCGCCGCCGGCGGCGAAATGCGGGTGTCGGCTTTGTGCGAGACGCTAGAGCCGGGCGTTCGCAAGATCGCCGTCGCCGCGACCAAACTCATCCGGACCGAGGTGCGCAACGAAGCAGCGGCTCGGCGCGATCGGCTGCTCGCGCTGAGCGCGAGCGATGACATCGTCCGCGGCCTCGTTCGACTGTACGAGCTCGACGGGGTCTTCGGGCTTGCAGCACTGGCGGCGCGCCACCAGATCGACGAGCTGGCGGTAACCCGTGCCTACACGCGCCTCGGCGAAGCGCTTGGTCTCGACTGGGCGCAGCAGCAGGTCGACCGCTTCGTTCCCGCCGACCAATGGGAGAGGCTCCTCACGGCGGGCCTCGTTCGAGACTTCGAGCAGCTCCGGATCGAGTTCCTGTCGCGGTGCCAGGGCAAGGACCTCGATGCGTGTGTCGAGGGCTGGGTCGAGCACCATGGACCGCGGATCGAGCAGTTCCGTGAACTGGTGCGCCGGGCGCGCAGCGAAGGTCATGTGACTGCGCCCATGCTCGCGCAAATCGCCGGCCAGGCTCGAATTCTGCTCGGACGCTGATGCGCATCGCAATACTGGTCCCAGCGCCGGATTTTCCGGAGCCGTGGCGCTGGGCTTTTGATGAGGAGGCCGCGGCGCTCGCGAGCGGCGGCGCCGAAGCCTTGCCCGTGCCCTGGACCGATCCGGGCGACTTATCGGCCTTCGACCTGGCTCTGCCGCTCGTCGCCTGGGGATACCATCTCGATTATTCGAACTGGCTCGCGTTTCTTGACCGCGCAGAGCGCGAGCGACTGCCGCTGATCAACGTGCCCGCGCTGCTCCGCTGGAACAGCGACAAGGCCTATCTTGCAGAACTCGGCGACGCGGGAGTTCCGACCGTTCCGACGCTTGTGGTCGAATCATGCTCGGACGCCGACCTGGAGGAGGCGCGGCGGACATTCGGGAGCCAATGGGTGGTGATCAAACCGCCGGTATCGGCGAGCGCTATGGGCGCGCACCGGCTTGGTCCGAACGACGATCTCCCCGCCGGAAGTCGCAACAAGCCCATGATCGTCCAGCCGCTGATCGAAGAGATTGCGGTCACGGGCGAGTTCTCACTGATGCTCTTCGACGGCGAATTCAGCCATGCCGTTGTCAAGCGGCCGAGATGCGGCGACTTCCGTGTCCAGGAATACCACGGCGGAGTAACACGGCCCTGCGATGTGCCGCCGGCCGGAGCGGTCGAGCTCGCGCAGGCGGCACTAGCGGCGGCTCCGGCGCCAGCGGCTTACGCGCGGGTCGACATCGTCCCCGACGACGAAGGAACGCTGAGGATCATGGAACTCGAGCTCATCGAGCCCGCGCTGTTCCTCGACCATGCCTCCGATGGAGGCGCGGCCTTCGTCAGGTCGATCCTGAACGCTGCTGAAAGAGCCACTGCCTGATAGCGGATGTGAGATTCGGCGGTTGATCCGCTTCGAGCCGCATGGCATCGATCTTGGCGACGAGCGCGTTCACCGGGCAGCTGCGCTCTCGCGCAGCAGCCTCCAGCGCCCGCCAGAACATCGGTTCGAGGCTGATCGACGTCTGGTGCCCGGCGATCAGCACGGAGCGCTTCGTGGGTGGAGCGTAATCGAGCTCCATCAATACATGTGCTGGCCGCCGTTGATCGAAAGGGTGGATCCCGTGATGAAGCCTCCATTCTCGTCGCAGAGAAATGCGACTCCGCGCGCGATCTCTTCGGCATGGCCGAGGCGCCCAACCGGAATCCGCGCAACGATCTTTGCAAGCACGTCCTCAGGCACCGCCGCAACCATGTCCGTATCGATATAGCCGGGCGCGATTGCGTTCACGGTGACGCCGAAGCGTGCGCCTTCCTGCGCCAGCGCCTTGGTGAAGCCATGGATGCCCGACTTGGCGGCCGCATAATTGACCTGGCCGTACTGACCGGCCTGACCGTTGATCGAGCCGATGTTGACGATTCGGCCGTAGCCGCGGCCGGTCATCCCTTCGAACACCGCCTTCGCCATGTTGAAGCAGCCACCGAGGTTCGTGTCGATGACGTCCTGCCATTTGTGTTGGTCCATGCGCTTCATCGTCGTGTCGCGCGTGATCCCGGCATTGTTGACAAGAACGTCTACCGGACCGAGCTCTGTTTCGACCTGTCGCGCGCCTTCCTGGCATGCCTCGTAATCGGAGACGTCCCACTTGTAGGACTTGATTCCGGTCCGCTCGCTGAACTCGCGGGCACGCTCGTCGTTGCCGGCGTAATTGGCAGCGACCTGCATCCCCATGTCCCTGAGCGCGATGCTGATTGCTTCGCCGATTCCGCGCGTACCGCCAGTGACGATCGCCACTCGAGCCATGAGGTTCCTCCTGCTTGTTGAGGCAGCGCGCTTAGTCGCGGGGCAGCCAGCCCGCAAGTTCGCGCTCGATCAGTCGTTCGAGCATGGCGATGCTTTCCGGCGAATCATTAAGGCAATCGAGAAGCGCGAACTGCTCGCCGCCCGCATGCAGGAACGACTTGCGTCCGCGAATTCCAAGCTCTTCGAGCGTCTCTATGCAGTCGGCGGAGAAACCCGGAGCGGCAACGGCGACCTGTTTGACGCCCTGGTCCGGATAGGCCGCGAGCATTGCGTCGGTGGCGGGCTCCAGCCACTGCGCGCGACCGAATTTCGATTGGAACGCGACATCGACTTCGCGCCCGAGAGCCTCTGAAAGCAGCCGCGCCGTCTTCTGGCAATGACAGTGATAGGGGTCGCCGAGATCGCGCGTGCGCACCGGCATGCCGTGGAAGCTCAGAAGCAGGCGCTCCGGCTTGAAATCAAGCGTTGCCAGCTGATGCGACAGGTGCAAGCGCAGCGCCTCGATGTAGAGCGGGTCGTCGTAATAAGGCGGGAGCGTCCGTACGGCCGGCTGCCATCGCATTCGCGCAAGCACTGCGAAGACGGCATCGTTCGCCGTCGCTGTCGTTGCTGCGCAATATTGCGGGTAGAGCGGCGCGGCGAGAATTCGCGTGCATCCTTCATCCGCCATCGCCTCGATCGCGGCGGCGATACCGGGATGGCCGTAGCGCATCGCGTAATGGATGCTGAGGCCGGGCAGCCGGTCGCGCAGGGCTTCCGCCTGGCGATGCGCGATAACCCGCAGCGGCGAACCCTCGTTGGTCCAAATCTGGTTGTAGGCCTCGGCGGATTTGCGCGGTCGAGTCCGTAAGCACGATGCCGTGAAGGATCGGCTTCCAGGCGAGCTTGGGGATCTCGATGACCCGCGGATCGCTGAGGAACTCGGAAAGATACCGCCTGACTGCACGGGCCTCTGGCGCGTCGGGAGTGCCGAGGTTGATCAGCAGTACGCCGATCTTTGCTTCGGCTATCCGCGGATGGTCGTCCGGTTGGATCATTGCCCTGCCATAAGATCGAACGGCAACGAGCGCAGCCTCTTGCCTGTGGCGGAATGGAGCGCGTTGGCCAGAGCCGGTGCCAGCACCGTAGTTCCAAGGCCGCTGATCCCGCCCGGAGGATCGCTGCTCGGGATGATCTCGACGATGATCTGCGGCGTGTCCCGGAGTCGCCGGAAGCCCGATGCTGCCAATCGGTCTTGCGCGCGGCATGCCGGCTACGAATTCGGGCGATGGGACCGTCGCCTGAGCAAGCGCCCACATCAGCCCCGCTTCGATCTGCTGCGCAACGAGCCCGCTGTTGACGGCACTTCCGCAGTCGACCGCCGCGAACAGCCGATCGACCTTCACGCTCTGGCCGGCTCCGACGTTCGCGCTTGCGACCAGGCCGATGTGCGACCCGAAGGCGGAGCAGCCGGCGATACCCATCGTGCTTCCCGGGACGCCGCCGTCCCATTGGGCAAGCCGAGCCGCGCCCTGGAGGCAGCGCGCCAAGCGTCCATTTTGCCCGAGCATCGACATTCTGAAGGCGAGCGGTTCCATTCCAGCTGCGCGCGCAAGCTCGTCGACGAAGCTCTCGGTGAAGAAAGCGAACTCGCGGTGCGGCGATCCGCGCATGTAACCGACAAGGAATGGCAAGGAAGGCGAGACGACCTCGATCGTCACGTTCGGAATGCCATACGGTGGCATTGCGTTGATCGCCGGGCGGATCAGCCGCCGCTTATCCTCAACGTCGAGCATTCGCTGGATCGCCACTGCCATCCCGTCGGTGGTGCAAACTCCCATCTTCCACGCGGCGGTGATTCCACCTTGCCCCGGAAGCGCCGTCATGCGCGCCAGAGCACCGGTCGAAATCAGATCCTGATTCTGGCTCGTGCTCTGGGAGAGGGCCACCTGCACCGGCCGCTTCAGTTGTGACGCCAGTTCGACCGCATAGGAAATTGCATTGCATTCGAGCGCGCGTCCGGCGGGCTCGCCGGCCGGCATCGGATAGAGCGATATATTTGATGAGCTCATATCTGCCGCTCTAGCCGCGGCGGCGCGTGCAAGGCCCGGGGCCTGCGCCGGTGCCCAGACTTCAAGGTGACGGCCGACGAACCGCGCCGTCGCGCTGAGGGGCTCAAGTCCGAGATGCTGGCTCGGCGCAACGAAATAGGTCGCGGCAAGTGGGCGCGATCCCCTGACCGTCCCTTCATAGTCGCCGCGCCTGAATTTCCTGCGATCATCTCCGTGCGCGAGGGCATCTTCGAACGCGCCGCGAAATTCGGTTGGGCCCCTGATGCCCGAGAACTTCGCGTCCGCGGCCTGCAGTCCGCGCTCCGCAGCCCACCATGTGTCGGCGACAACCGCGACCCAGCCATCGCGCGCTGCGACGTGGCAAATCCCATCCACTGTGCCGATCGAATCTCGCGAGAAGGCGAGGAGCTTTCCGCCGGGCGGTGCAACGCGCACGCTTGCATAGAGCATGTCGGGAAGCCGGACGTCGGCAGCGAACCGCCAGCTTCCATCCACCTTCGCCGGCCCGTCGAGCCGGGGGAGGGGCTTGCCGATCAGACGCCCCTGGGTCCCCTGGCGGAGCCGCGGCTTGCCGGGCGGCGAGCGGTCCGCGGCTTCTTCCGCGAGCTCGCCGAACGTGAAAGAACGGCCCCGGTTCATCACGAAGCTGTCGCCTGTCTGGCAACCCTCGGGCTCGACGTTCCAACGGTCCGCGGCAGCGCCGATCAGCATCGTTCGAGCGAGGGCGGCAGCATCGCGTAGCGGCTGCTCGAACGCACGGACGGACGTAGAGCCGGCGGTAATTCGCATCCGCCCGTCCTCCTGCATTCGGTACGAGCGAAGCCAGCCGAAGCCGTCGAGCCATCCTTCTTCGGTCGCGAGATTGTTCGGATATCCGCTCGTCAGCGGCGCCGGCTCGACCGCGATATCGTCCCATGCCGCGCCAAGCTCATCGGCGATGATTTGCGGAAGGCCGGTCCAGATTCCCTGCCCTGTTTCGGTTTGAGCGACTGCAACGGTGATCCGCCCGTCGCGAGCGATCTTGATGAAGTTGCCGAACGCCTCCTCGCGCTTGTGTGTGGCGAGATCGCTGCCGAGGTGGCTCGGCCAGGCGAGGTACGCGACGACCAGGCCAACGCCCGCGCCCCCGCCGATCAGCAATGTTCGACGGTCGATGTTCAATGCGCGTGCTGTGCCTTCAGGGCCCGACGGTCGATCTTTCCGGTGCCCAGCCGCGGAAGCGGTTCCTCGGCAAAGATGATGCGCTCCGGAATCTTGAACTTCGCAAGGCGTCCATCAAGGAAGGAGCGAAGGTCTGCCTCATCCAGCTGAGCCCCGTTCTTTGGCAGAACGATCGCCACGGGCACTTCGCCGAGCCGTTCGTCAGGTGCGCCGAAGACAGAGACCTCGGCGACTTCGGGACAAGCGTACAACTCCGCCTCGACCTCGGCCGCCGAGATGTTTTCGCCGCCGCGGATAATGATTTCCTTCTTGCGATCGACGATGAACAGATAGCCGTCCTCGTCGAAGTAGCCGACGTCGCCGGTCCTCACGAAATTGTCTGCGGTGAACAGCTCTTCGGTCGCCTGGGGGTTCCGCCAATAGCCCTTAATGTTGGCGGCCGTCCGAATGCCGACCTCGCCAATCTCTAGGGTTTCGAGATGACGGTCGTCCTCCCCCAGCACGACCACCTCGACAAAGGGCTTCGCTGCCCGGCCGGTCGAGCCGGGCTTGTCGGCGTAATTGCTCCAGAAATTGAGGCACCCGACCGCGTTGGTCTCGGTAAGGCCATAGCCGAGCGCAGGTTGGGCATCGGGAAATTCCTGTTGCAAGCGCTTCACGTGGCTGACCGGACGGGGCGCCCCGCCGGCAGTGATGTCCTTGAGCGACGAAAGATCATATTTGCCGCGGTCGGGACTGTTCATCAGCTCGAGGCTCATGGTCGGCACGCCTACGAAATAGGTGATCTTCTCTTCCTGGATCAGCCGGAGCGCTTCGGTGACGTCCCACTTGGGCATGATAACCATGCAGCGGCCGATCACGAAGCTGTTCAGCATGACAGGCACTTCTCCGGTCACATGGAACAGCGGGACGCTCAGCAAAGTGCGCGGCGGGGTTTCAGGGCCCCGGCCTTCCTCGGTCAGCAAGCCAAGGAGGACGATGATTCCCAACCCATAGCTGTACGTGCCTGTGGTCACCGCGCGATGGGTCGACAGCGCACCCTTGCACAATCCCGTCGAGCCCGAGGTGAAGAGGATCGTCGCGTCATCTTCGGGGCCACATTCGGGAAGTTCGCCCCCGGCTTCGGCGAGCAGGGACTCGAGGGCCTGCTCCGCGGGAAGGTCCACCGGGAGCCCGACAATGTCGCGGTTGGAGCAACGTGCGGCGATGCGCTTCGCACGTGCCGCGTCGGCAATGATCAGCTTCGGGTCGGTGAGAAGGATCGCATGTTCCATCTCGGCCGGCTCCCACCAGCCGTTGAGGAGGGTCGCAACCCCGGCGGCCTTCACAATGCCCATGTAGCTGAGGATCCACGACGGCGCGTTGCGCATGGCTATGCCGACGCGGTCACCCTTCCGGATGCCGCGCGCCACCAGTCCGTGCGCGACGCTGGTCGAAATTCGGTCGAGATCAGCGAAGGTGAGGCGCTCGCTTCCCGCAACCACTGCTTCATTGTCCGCGTTTAGCGCGCAGAAGGCCTTGAAGAATTCAGGAAGCGTTGCAGGGAAGTTCTCGACAATCGCCCGGCCGAGCTCGTCGCAGCCGATGACGAGGCGACCGCCCGGGCCGGTGACCCGTCCCAATTCCTCGTCGAAGCGGCGGTCGAGTTCGCTCCCCATGCCCGCGTCTGACTTCCTTTGCCTTTGCCGACACGCGCCTTATGAGGCGCAGACCATTTAGGGGGAAGCCCTTTGCAAGCTGACTATCCGGGGTTCACCAAGTTTACCGATCTGGGCCTGTCGCCCGTAGCGTTGCACATCGGTGTGTTCGACCTCCGGTGGTACAGCCTCGCGTACCTCGCCGGGATCTTCATCGGCTATTGGTACCTTCTCAAGCTTTTGAAGCAGCCCGGCGCTCCACTCGCCCGCCGACACGCCGACGACCTAGTCTTCTATGCCGCGCTCGAAATCATTCTGGGGGGGCGCATCGGATATGTCCTGTTTTACAATCTCGCGGAATATCTCCGCCATCCAATCGAGATTTTGAAGCTGTGGGACGGCGGGATGTCCTTCCACGGCGGCGTGATCGGAACGTCGCTTGGAATCTTCTACTTCGCGCACAAGGAGAAGCTCTCCTGGCTTCGAATCCACGACTATGTCGCGTGCTGCGTTCCGTTCGGCCTGTTCTTCGGCCGTCTCGCGAATTTCGTGAACCAGGAGCTGTGGGGCGCGGTCACGGCCGTCCCTTGGGCGATCCGCTTCGTCGAGCCGACGGGGCGCGTGATCAACGGACGGCCGGAGATGTTCTACGGCCCGCCGCGCCATCCGAGTCAGATCTATGAAGCCATCCTGGAAGGCATCGTCCTATTCTGCATCCTC
This sequence comes from uncultured Alphaproteobacteria bacterium, assembly GCA_963831485.1. Taxonomy (GTDB): domain Bacteria; phylum Pseudomonadota; class Alphaproteobacteria; order Sphingomonadales; family Sphingomonadaceae; genus Sphingomicrobium. The sequence goes on along the minus strand of CAWHQE010000010.1, from coordinate 249,443 downwards.
GCCGGAATGTTCTGGAAGACCGACGCGCGCTACCAGCCCGGCAAGCTCGTCGGCGCTTTCCTCTTCTTCTACGGTTGCTTCCGGTTCGGCATCGAGTTCATCCGCGAGCCGGATAGCCAGCTCATCCGCTTCGCTCAGGCGACCGGGCTGCATATGGGGCAATGGCTTTCGCTGCCGATGATCATCCTCGGGCTCTGGCTGATGTGGACGGCGAAGGGCCGCCGCGTCCGGGTCGAGCCGACAGCGGGCACAGCCGCCGTTTCGTGACGCCGCTCGGACGCACGCTTCTCGACCGCATCCGCGCCGAGGGGCCGATTACTGTCGAAGCGTTCATGGAAGCCTGCAACTCTTATTATTACGCGACCCGTGACCCGCTGGGCGCTGCCGGTGATTTCACGACTTCGCCGGAGATCAGCCAGATGTTCGGCGAGATGATCGGTGCATGCCTCGCCGACGTCTGGAAGCGAGCCGGCGCGCCCGCCGACGCGATTTACGCAGAACTGGGGCCCGGGCGCGGCACGCTCGCCGCCGATGCGCTGCGCGTGCTCCGAACGGCAGGCTTCCGCGGCGCGGTCCATTTCGTCGAAACCAGCCCGGCCCTTCGGGAAGCCCAAGGACAGGCCGTTCCGGATGGCCATTGGCACGATAGAGTGACGGATCTTCCTTCGAAGCCGTTGTTGCTGGTTGCCAACGAGTTCCTCGATGCGCTCCCGGTGCGCCAGTTCGTCGGAGGTATCGAGCGGTGCGTAATTGCGGCGGCAGGCGGTCTCGCATTGGATCGCGACGGCGAGATCACCGAAACCTCGCCCGTCCGCGATGACTCCATTTCATCCCTCGCCCTTTGCATTGCCCGCAAAGGCGGTGCGGCACTGATCGTCGACTATGGCCACGAGCAAAGCAGCGCCGGCGACACGCTTCAAGCAGTGAGCCGGCACGGCTTTTCGCCAGTGTTCGACAACCCGGGCGAGCAGGATCTGACGGCGCATGTCGATTTCGAAGCCGTCGCGCGTGCGGGCCATGATGCAGGCGCGGCGGTGACACCATTGGTCACCCAGGGAGAGTGGCTGATCCGAATCGGCATCGAAGCGCGCGCGCAGGCTTTGTCACGCGCGAATCCGGAGAGAGCAGCCGACATTGAAGCGGCGCTGCAACGGCTTACAAGCAAGGATCAAATGGGGGTCCTGTTCAAGGTGGTCGCAATCCATTCGCCCGACTGGCCGGCGCCCGCGGGGTTTGCATGATCGCCTATCGCGACGCGTTCGCCTCCGACGCCGCGACGCTCGATGGCATCTTCGACAAGACCTTCTGCGACACCTTCGCCCATCTCTATCGAGCAGAAGATCTGGAAGCGTTCCTGTCGAGCTTCGGGATTGCCGACTGGGAGGCGCACCTGAGCGACCCTGCCTTTGCGTTCCGGATCGCCGAGGCGGATGGGGAGCCTATTGGCTATGCGAAGCTTGCGCCGCTCAAGCTTCCGATCGAGCCGCAAGGTCCCGCGCTTCTCCTGGATCAACTCTACGTCCTCAACGCGCATCACGGCACGGGCATTGCGCGGGAGTTGATGGACTGGGTGATCGCCGAGGCGCAGCGCCGCGGAGCGGAGGAGCTCTATCTCACCGTCTACATCGACAACCAGCGCGCGCGGCGCTTCTACGACCGCTATGGATTTGAGCCTGTCGGACGTTACGACTTCATGGTCGGAAATCACGCCGACGAGGACGTGATCATGCGAAAGACGCTGTGAGCGAGGTCGAGGTCATCCGCGCCGTCTCGCTCGGCAGCCTGCCGCACGGCTTCCTCGGCCGTCGCGGCGGCACGTCGGTGGGAGCGCTCGCGGGCCTCAACGTCGGCTACGGCAGCCACGACGACCGCTCGGCGATCGACGAGAACCGTCGTATCGCGGTCGCCGCTTTGCACGAAGACGCCACACTCGTCACCGTTCACCAAATCCATTCGCCAGACGTCATCGAAGTGAACCGACCTTGGCCGGAACGCGAACGCCCGCGCGCCGACGCAATGGTCACCGAGCGGCCGAACGTCCTGCTGGGAATCCTGACCGCGGACTGCGCGCCCGTGCTGTTCGCGGATCATCAGGCGGCCGTAATTGGCGCAGCGCACGCTGGCTGGCGCGGTGCGCTGGCGGGCGTAACCGATTCGACGATCGCCGCGATGGAGCGCCTCGGCTCGCGGCGCGACCATATTCACGCTGCGGTCGGGCCCTGCATCGGTCAGCCGTCCTACGAGGTCGACGACGAATTCCGCGCGCGCTTCGTCGCCGACGATCCGGACAACCAGCGCTTCTTCGTCGCGGGCCCTGCAGGCAAACCGCACTTCGATCTCGAAAACTATGTGGTCCACCGCCTCATCGCTGCCGGAATAGGGGAAGTCGAGGCGCTCAATCTCGACACCTATGCGGAGCCCGATCGCTTCTTCAGCTACCGGCGTGCGACCCATCGTGGTGAAGACGATTACGGGCGGCAGCTCAGCGCCATCGCCATTCCCGGCTGAGATCGACAAGCCCAGCTTATCGGCGGCGGCGTTGCAGTTGATTGGCACTGCAGGATGGTTGGCGCTAATGCCTCGCTCGAACGAGGAGATCTCTCTTGCCCAGTGAACGCGAAATCGCGGCCGCCAGCTCACACCAACGTGCACCGCGCCCGTCCCCGACCCAGATTGGCAACCGCAAGCTCAACGCGCAGACGCTCATGCTTGGCTACGGCTTCGATCCGGAACTCAGCGAGGGCTCGCTCAAGCCACCGATTTTCCTAACCTCAACTTTCGTGTTCGAAAATGCGGCCGCGGGAAAGCGTTTCTTCGAAGGCGTGACCGGCAAGCGGCCGGGTGGGGCGGAAGGCCTCATCTACTCGCGCTTCAATGGGCCTAACCAGGAAATACTCGAGGACCGTCTCGCGGTGTGGGAAGACGCAGACGATGCGCTCGCTTTCTCGAGTGGGATGGCAGCGATCGCAACGCTTCTGATGACCTTCGTCCGTCCGGGCGACTGCGTCGTCCATTCTGGGCCTCTTTATGCAGCGACCGAGACGCTTATTGCCAAGATCCTCGGTCAGTTCGGTGTGTCCTGGGTCGACTTCCCGTCCGGTGCGACGCGCGAGGAGATCGATGCGGCCATCGCCAAAGGGATGGAGAAAGGGCGAGTCAGCCTCGTCTATCTCGAAAGCCCCGCCAATCCGACAAACCAGCTTGTCGACGTCGAAGCGGTTCGCGCCGCCGTCGATGCGGCTTTCCAGGCCGATCAGCGGCCGCCGATCGCGATCGACAACACCTTCCTTGGCCCGCTCTGGGCCAAGCCGCTCGGCAACGGCGCCGACCTCTCCGTCTACAGCCTCACCAAATATGTCGGCGGGCACAGCGACCTCGTCGCGGGCGGCCTCGTTGGTGAAAGGGGGCTGATCAACCAGATCCGCACATTCCGGAACACGATTGGTACGATCTGCGATCCGAACACGGCCTGGATGCTCCTGCGCAGCCTAGAAACGCTCGAACTTCGAATGAGCCGCGCGGGCGAGAATGCTGCAAAGGTCTGCGACTTCCTCCGCAGCCACCCGAAGGTCGAGAAGATTGGCTATCTCGGATTCCTCGACGAAGGCTCGCGGCAAGCGGACATCTTCCGGCGCCATTGCTCGGGCGCCGGCTCGACCTTCTCGCTCTACCTCAAAGGCGGCGAGAAGGAGGCCTTCGCCTTCCTCGACGCCCTGCAGATCGCCAACCTCGCGGTGAGCCTCGGCGGTACCGAGACGCTAGCCAGTGCCCCCGCGGCGATGACCCACCTGTCGGTGCCCGACGAGCGCAAGAAGCAGCTCGACATCACCCCGAACCTCCTGCGCATTTCAATCGGCGTAGAGGATGCGGACGACCTGATCGCCGACTTCGCCAACGCGCTGCAGGCGGTCTAACCCCAGTCCTCGATCGTCCAGCCGCGCTGCTGCGCGAGCGCTCGAAGCTTTCCGTGGGGGTTCACGGCGACCGGTTCGTCCGACCATTCGAACACGGGTCGGTCAGACACGTGATCGGAGTAGAAGCGGACATGGCCGCGAGCGTCCTTGAGGCCTGACTTGTCCAGCCAGTCGGCAATCATCCGCATTTTCGCCGGACCATAACAATTCTCGCCCGCAATCCTGGCGTGTACCCGATCGTCCAGGCCGATCTCGGACGCGGTGCCGATTACGTCGTCGAAGCCCATGCGGTCGGCAATAGCATCCGCGTAGAGACGATAGGACGCGGTTGCCAGGATGACCCGGCGCCCTTCCGCTTTGTCACGGGCAATTGCCTTGCGCGCACCGGGCCGGATGTTGTTCGCGACCTGAGCGTCGGCGAAGCTCTCGACCAGCGGTTGAAGATCGCGCGGATGGATTTGCGCTCCGAGCAGCAGGCGGTGATTAATTTCCTTGAGCCGGGCGCGATCAATCAGCCTCGCTGCGTAAACGAGCATCGACATCAAGACCAGGGGCAGAAACAGCAGGCGCCACGCCGCTCGCCGAAGCGCGCAATGGAACAGGAACGGAGTGTAGGTCGGCCGCTTCGTGACCGTCCTGTCCATGTCGTAAATGGCAAGGTCGCTCACGCTTTGCCGCTCAGGATGGCTTGTACAACCGCATGATCGACCGGCTTGTCGACGTCTACCGCAGCCAGAGGATTGCTGAGCACGATCGCGCGCGCCGTCATACCCAGCCTCCCAGCCGCGGCCGCAACGCTCTGGTCGATCGTCCGCACTCGAAACAGGGCTCCCAGCAACAGAGCGGGGCCGAGCGCCGACAGAACCCGCCATCCCTTCTTCCGGTCCTGCTCAACCGAGCGCCATTGCTCGATCGCCGCGAGCACCTTGATCGACCCGAACGAAAACAAATTGGCGCCAGAATAGGCGCCGCCGCGAAAGGCGAGCCAGGTGCGCTTCGATTGTGGCAGGCGCTCGAGCAGCGAGCGCCGCTCCACCACGCCCACGGCGAGATCGACGCCTTCCCCCCGAGCGATAAATTCCGCGATCATCGGCTCGTCGAGAAGTGCGTGGTCCGCAGTGGTGACTAGGATGGGAAATTGTGTGCCGTGATCAAGGATGAGTTGTTCGAGGGCCTCGGCGATCGAGCCCTGCGATTCTCTAACGTCAATGCGCGGATTCTTGGGCAACGCCGCCGCGATGCGGTCCGGCGACTGGCTCAGAACCAGGACCTTTCCGATGTCCTCATTCTGCAGCAGCGCACGTACGGGCCGGCGAACCATCGGCTCACCGGCGACCGGGATCAGCGCCTTGAGGTCCGTCCCGAACTGTTCGGCGAAGGCATCGCGTCCCGGCCGCGAGCCGGCGAGAACAACTGCGGTCCAGGTCATGCCTCGAGCCAGGAGACAAGCTTTTCGCCGCGCGAAGCGCGCTCGTTCGCCTGTGCGAGGCGCACGGCGTGGAAGATCAGGCTGGCAAGGGTCCACAAGGCGACGAGCTCAAGGCCGAGGTCGGGGCGGCGGAACAGCAGTAGGACGACCAGAATGACCATGTTCGGATTGCGGCGGGCAGTGACCAGCCGGAACTTGCTGTCGATCCGCTGCCAAATATGGATTTCCATCTGCAGGCGTTTGATGAACAGGCCCTCGATAATCCGCTGCGCGACATAGCCTCCGACGATCGTCCAAAGCACCATGGTCGCGACGACTGGCTCCAGCGGGCGCCCGTAAACTGCAAGGCCGTGCTCCCAGGCCCAATACCAGAAAGGCGGGTGCACGAGGTCAATGCCGTGATCGAACACCTCTCCCCATTTCGACGACGCACCGGTTACCCGCGCCAACTTTCCGTCGACGGTGTCGAGCACCATGAACATGAAGCCCGACAGCACGCCCGCCCAATATTCGCCGCGCCAGAAGAGAAAGAAGGCGAAAATGCACAGGAGCGCACCGACGAGCGTGACAAAATTGGGCGCCAGACCCGCTCGCGCTGCCCAGCGCGTCAGGTAGAAAGCCGGCCGCCGCCACAGATAGAGCGTGAGGACGTCCGTCACACCCTTGTAGGCGGCATCATAGGCGGCTCGCTCGACGGGTTCGGGGTCGGTGGGGTCCAGTACCAGCACGAACGGCCGCTCGCGCTTCCTTAGCTCGGCGTAACTGAGCTCGGCAGTCTCTGCAGGAAGGGGCTCGTACCCAGCGACTATCCGCCCATCCTCGAGTCCAGCTGCTGCCGATGCCGGATTTCTGTCGGCCGGCACGTGCACCATCACCGGCTCATCGCCCAGCGTGAGCGTTGTCCCTGGACGGTTGCGCATGGCCTTGAGCCACGCCGGATCCCAGGCGTAGCGCATGCTTGCGAGCAGAACGGCGCCCCCCTCAACCGGCGCTTCGCCGCATTTTAGGCCGGCGTTCGCCGCGAGCCTGCACATGCGCTCACGCGCATCCATGCCAAACAGCCGCGCGTCATTCTGCCCGATCGGGACGAACAGCAGTGGCGGATCATTCGCCATGGCGGCGGCATAGAGAGGGCCTCGCCAGCGGAAAAGGGGGCTGGTTATTAGCCGACTTGCCCATGTGGCGTGAATTGCGCATCACTGAGAGCAGATGGCCGAGCCTGAGCCACCAGAGGGGGGACACCCGCACGGTTCGCTGTACCGGGTCGCCGGTGCGTTGACGATCACGCGCGCAGCGACGACCGAGCGAGAGATCGCGGCGCTGCCCGATCCGGTTACGATCGACCTCTCCGAGATCAACCGAATGGATACGGTCGGCGCCTGGCTTGTCTACCGCGCCGTTCGCGATCGCGGTGCGAAGGTGATCGGCGCGAGCCGCGACGAAGTCAGCCTGCTCAAGCAGGTCGGAGAATTCGACAAACCGGCGCGCGTCCTGCCCGAGGAGCCCGGAGGCTTCACGCGCGGCCTGCGGGAGCTTGGAGAATGGGTCGCTGAAACCGGCACGACGCTGGTCGGGTTGCTCGGCTTCTTTGGCTCGACGCTGATTTCCTTTACGAATGTGATCCGCCGTCCAAAGCGCTTCCGAGTTAACGCCGTCATCCAGCGATTCGACGTCGTAGGAGTTCGCGCACTTGGAATCATCGGTCTGATGAGCTTCCTCATCGGGATCGTGATTGCGCAGCAGGGATCGGTCCAGCTCGCGCAGTTTGGTGCGCAAATCTACACGATCAACCTCATCGGCCGCATCACGGTGCGTGAGCTCGGGACGCTCATGACGGCGATCATGGTCGCGGGCCGCTCCGGATCCGCCTTCGCAGCGCAGATCGGCACCATGAAGATCACCGAGGAAATCGACGCGATGCGCACCATCGGCGTCTCGCCGGTCGAAGCGCTCGTCCTTCCGCGCGTCATTTCCGCGGTCGTGATGATGCCGCTGCTCTCTTTCTGGGCGATGCTGATGGCGCTGATCGGCGGCGGAGTGTTCGTTTGGCTATCGCTCGAAATCCCACCGATCACCTACATCCAGCGCCTGAATGAAGTGATCCCGATGACGGACCTTTGGGTCGGGCTGATCAAGGCGCCGGTGTTCGGATTCATCATCGCTTTGGCGGGCTGCTTCCAGGGCATGCTGGTCGAAGGCAATAGCGAGGAGGTCGGCACACGCACGACCACCGCCGTCGTCCAATCCATCTTTCTTGTGATCGTGCTCGATGCAGTTTTCGCCGTCTTCTTCTCGAACATCGGGTGGATATGACCGAAGTTCCGAAGAAGCTCGACCCGAGGACTGTGCCCGAAGGCTGCAAGCCGGTCATCGAGGTGCGCGGGCTCCGCAATAGCTTCGGCGAGCAGGTGATCCACCAGGATCTCGACCTCACGGTCTGCCGGGGCGAGATCATCGGCGTCGTTGGTGGCTCAGGTACAGGAAAATCCGTGCTTCTGCGGTCGATCATCGGCCTGCAGACGCCCGACGCGGGCCACATCGACGTCCTCGGCGAGAACATGATCGGCCGCGACGAGGACGAAGCGAAGAACATCCGCCGCCGCTGGGGTATATTGTTCCAGAACGGCGCGCTCTTCTCGACCTTGACCGTCGCGGAGAATGTCGAAGTGCCGATCCGCGAGTATTTCCCCTACCTCAAGCCCCCGCTTCTCGACGAGATCGCGTCTTTTAAGATCGCAATGGGCGGCCTGCCGGCTGATGCCGGTCCGAAATATCCGTCGGAACTATCGGGCGGCATGGTGAAGCGCGCCGGCCTGGCTCGGGCGCTCGCGCTCGATCCCGAGCTCCTGTTCCTCGACGAGCCGACGGCGGGCCTCGACCCAATTGCGGCGTCTGCGTTCGACGAGCTCATCAAATCGCTTCAGGAGCGGCTCGACCTCACCGTGTTCCTGATCACGCACGACTTGGATACGCTGCATGCTATCTGCGATCGCATCGCCGTGCTTGCAGACAAGAAGGTGGTCGCCGTCGGGACAATTCCCGAACTCTTGGCTTTGGACCATCCTTGGATACAAGAGTATTTCAATGGACCGCGGGGGCGAGCTGCGGCCGCAAGCTATGAGCACGAGGTCACGGCCTGATGGAAACGCGGTCGAATTACGTGATGGTTGGCGCGGTAACCGTGGCGCTTCTCATCGGAACGCTGCTGTTCATCGTCTGGCTCGCGGGCCTCTCGGGCAAGTCGACGAAATGCTACGACATTTACTTCCCGGCGGTCGGCGGGATCGCCAAGGGCTCGAACGTAAGCTTCTCCGGAGTCCCTGTCGGCCAGGTCAGCAAGATCTCGCTTCTGCCGAACCGGCCGGAGTTCGTGTGGGTGCGGATCGACGTCGACCAGCAGACGCCCGTCCTCGAAGGCACGACTGCGGAGATCCACAGCATCAGCCTAGCCGGTGCTAACGAAATCCAGCTGAATGGCGCAGAGCGTGGGCGGCCCCCGATCACCCAGATGGGCCCGCAGGGATGCCCAGTCATTCCTGCCAGCTCCAGCGGCCTCAGTGCTCTGCTCAACGGCGCGCCCGAACTGCTCGCACGCATCCAGCGGCTGACGGAACGACTGACGGAGCTGCTCAACGACAAGAACCAGAACGCCATCTCCGACATCCTCGAGAATATCGACGCGACGACGGGCGTCATCCGCAAGAACGCGCCGGAGATGGCTCAGACTCTTCAAGCTACGCGCGTCGCGGCACAAAATGCGGCCATTGCCGCCAACAATATCGCAGCGCTGTCGAACAACGCGAACCAGCTGGTGAATGGTCAGGGCCGGGAAGCGGTCACCAACCTCAACCAGGCGATCATTTCGGCTCGGCAAGCGGCGGATAATCTCAACGCCATGGTCGGCGATGCTCGGCCGGGCGTGCAGAGCTTCAGCAAATCGACGCTGCCCGAAGCGAATAGGCTCGTGCGCGACATGCGCGAGCTGACGCAGTCGCTTCAGCAGGTCTCGGATCGCATCAACCGGCAGGGGATCGGGGGCACGCTCGGCCCGCAGAAGCTGCCTGACTACAAGCCTGGGAAACGCCAATGAAGCCGCTGCGTAATTTCGCATACGTCGTTGCCGCATCCGCGCTCGCGAGTTGCTCGCTCAGCTCGCTGACCGGCGGCGGAGGCAAAGCGCCCATCGTGTTGCAGACGCTGACGCCCGAGGTTGCCGACCCCGGCGCGATGACGCGCAGCGCTGCTGCCGCACAGGCGGTGACGATCGAATCTCCGGTCATTTCGAACGAGCTGCGGACCATCCGAGTGCCCGTCCAGATCTCCCCGACAGACGTTCAATATGTGACCAACCTGCAGTGGGTCGACACGCCCGATAAGCTCTTCCAGAATTTGATTGAGGAAACGGTTCGCCGGACGACCAACCGCGTCGTTCTCAATCCCAACCAGACCGGCGTCGACCCCGGTATCGTCCTTCGCGGTGAGCTCTCGCGGTTCGGTTACAATGCGCAGACCGGCCAGGTCGAAGTCACCTATGACGGGACGATGTCGAACGCGGCAGGAGAGGTCCAGACGCGCCGCTTCGTCGCCACCGCTCCGGCGGATGGGACGGGGGCGTCCGTCGGACCGGCGCTCAATCGCGCTGCCAATCAAGTCGCCCAACAGGTCGCCCAGTGGATCGGCGGCTGACCTAAGCCAGCGACTTCGTCACCTGCTCGTAGACGTCCTTCGATAGGCCAGGCGTGGCGGCGACCCGCTCCAGCGCCTCGCGCATCAGGGCGGCGCGCTTCGGCTCGAAGCGGCGCCAGCGGCCGAGCGGCGGCACCAGCCGAGCCGCGACCTGGGGGTTCAGCTTGTCAGCCGCGATGATCATGTCGGCAAGGAACGCGTAGCCGCGCCCGTCCTTCGAATGGAACGCCCAGTGATTTCCAGCGAACGTTCCGGCAAGCGCACGCAGCCGGTTCGGATTGGTCATGGCGAAGTCCGGGTGCCGGGCGAGCTTCAGGACCTGATCCACCGTGTCCGTCCGCTGCGCCGCGGCCTGGAGCGCGAACCATTTGTCGAGGACCAGCGGGTCGTCGTGGAAGCGCTCGTAGAACGCGCCGAGCGCCTGCCCGCGCTGCTCCATCTCGGTCGATACGAGCACGCCGAGCGCACCCTGGCGGTCGGTCATATTGTCGGCGCGATCGAACTGCGCCTTCGCGAGCTCAGCCGCCTCGCTTTCGTCAGCAGCAGCGATCAGGCCGAGCGACACGGTCCGCAGGCGACGAACGCCTTTCGCCGCTCGGGCTGAGATCGTCGCCCGAAACGCCGTCGCTGCGGTGCGCCGCAAGCAATTCGCCATGCAATGCCGTGCCGATCTCGGATCGTAGCTGCTCCCGAGTCTCGTGAATCGCATCTGGATCGACGATGTCCAGTCGGTCGGCAATCAGACTTTCGCTCGGCAGCAGGATCGCCTCGGCCTTGAACGCGGGGTCGAGTGAGTTCGACTTGAGCGTCGCGCCGATCGCCCGGATCACCGGCGCTGCATCGAGTTGCTGCCCGCGCGCGCCGGCCAGAAGCGCGCGCAACATGAGTTCCTGCATCGCCTCGTAACGCGCGAACGGATCGGTGTCGGCCTGGGCAAGCCGTTCCAGCTCGTCGGACGAGCGCTCGGCGTCGATGATGACGGGCGCCGAGAAGTTGCGGTTGATCGAAAGCAGCGGCGGCTCGCTTACATTCTCGAACCTGACGCTCTGCCGCGGTTGGTCGAGGATGATCAGTCGTTCCGGACAGACTTCATGCCCGCTCTCTCGCCCGAGCAGCGCGGTCTTGAGCGGGATCGGCATCGGCTGCTTGGCGGGCTGGCCGGGCGTCGGGTCGAGATGCTGCTCGAGATCGAGAGTCGCCGTCTTCGTGTCCGCATCGTAAAGGAGGCGGGCGCGGACCTTCGGCGTTCCGGCCTGGCTATACCAGATCTTGAATGGCTTGAGATCGGCGCCGCTCCCCGCTTCGAGCGCAGCGACGAAGTCGTCGCAGGTCGCCGCCTTGCCGTCCTCACGCTCGAAATAGAGATCGGTGCCGGCGCGGAACGCGTCGGCCCCGAGCACCGTGTGGAACATGCGGATGACCTCGGCGCCTTTGTTGTAGACGGTCGCCGTGTAGAAGTTCGAGATCTCGATATAGCTGTCGGGCCGCACCGCATGCGCCAGCGGTCCCTGGTCCTCGGGGAATTGAACGGCACGAAGCACCCTCACGTCTTCGATGCGCTTGACTGGCGGACTTCCGACGTCCGCCGAGAAACTCTGGTCGCGAAAGACGGTGAAGCCTTCCTTGAGGCTTAGCTGGAACCAGTCGCGGCAGGTAACCCGGTCGCCGGACCAGTTGTGGAAATATTCGTGCGCCACCACCCGCGCGATATTGTCGAAGTCAGCGTCGGTCGCCGTTTCCTGGTCCGCGAGCACATAGGCTGAGTTGAAGATGTTGAGGCTCTTGTTCTCCATCGCGCCCATGTTGAAATCGCTGACGGCAACGATGTTGAACTGGTCGAGGTCGTATTCGCGTCCGTAGACCTTCTCGTCCCAGGCCATGGCCAGCTTGAGGCTGTCCATCGCGTGCTGCGTCTTCGGCAGGTCCGCCTCGCGCACCCAGATGAAGAGGTCGACCTTTCGACCGCTCATCGTCGTGAAGCAGTCGCGATTGGCCTTCAGGTCACCCGCGACGAGCGCGAAGAGATAGCAGGGCTTCGGGAACGGATCCTCCCACTCCGCCCAATGACGGCCGTTTGCGCTTTCACCCGTGGCGACGCGATTGCCGTTCGAGAGCAGCAGCGGGAAGCGGTTTGAATCGCCCTCCATGCGAACGCGATATCTGGAGAGGACATCCGGGCGGTCGGGGAAGAAGGTGATCCGCCGGAAGCCTTCGGCTTCGCACTGGGTGCAGAGCATGCCGCCGGATGCGTAGAGCCCCATCAGCTTCGTATTGGCGGCGGGGTTGATCTCAACTTCCGTCTCGACCGTCGCAGAACCACCGCTGATGGGCACCACAAGATTTGGGCCGTCCATGCTGAAGTCGGCGGGCTCGCCATCGACCTTCACCGAAAGCGCGCGCAGGCCATCGCCGTTGAGGACGATCGCATTGCCATGCGAGCCGTTGCGCTCGACAACGAGCGTGGCGCTCACCCGCGTCCGTTCCGTATCCAGATCGAAATCGAGTTGGATCTCGGGAACCAGCCAATCAGGCGGCCTGTAATCCTGGCGGCGGATTGCGACATGGGTGGGGGAGGGCGGCGCTTCAGGAACGGTCTGAGCGTCGGGAAGCGTAGTGGTGCGGACGTCGGCCATCGGACGGACTTAGGCGGGGCGCGACAGGCTCACAAGCCGCCGCCGCCGATGACTCGTGCCGGAAACAAGCGTAGTTGGGCGCGGCGGATGGACCATTCCGCGAGCGAAGCGTTGTCGGAGTAGCAAGAGGAGCAAAAATCCCATGAGCGGCTTTGAAGACATTCGCGAGCATATGGAAGTCATCGGCGCGGACGGAGTCCATCTCGGCACCGTCGACCGGGTCGAGGAGAATCGCATTAAGCTGATCCGCGCGGACAGCGGCGTCGGCCACGAGGATGAGCATCACTTCATTCCGCGCGGTCTCGTTGCCGAGGTCGAGGGCGACAAGGTCCGGCTGACAGCCCGAGCGGATGTGGTCGCAGACCTGTTCGAGCAGGAGCAGAGCGGAGAGCCCGTCGGGCACTAGACGCTCGTGACTTGATCCAGACGCTCCCTTTCGCTCCAATGGCGGCGAAGGGGAGCTTCAATGCGCAATTTGATCGTGATTCTCGGAACTGCCGCTCTGGCAGCATGCGGCCAGTCATCGAACGAAGCAGCTGCGAACGGCGAGGCTGCAAACGCCACCGCCGAGAAGCCAAAACCAGCCTATTGCTTCTTCAAGGACTCAGAAACGAAGGACTGGAAAGGCAAGCTCGACAAGGACGGGAACGTCGTCGTTACCGGCAAGGCGTATCGCGAGGATTCGCGGTACAAAGCGGTTCTGTCGCCCGCGACCGTGTCGGGCGCCACCGCCGAAGTTGCGCCCACGATCACGCAAAACGATACCGGCTACGGTGCGCCCGACAATTGGTGGCCAGTCAGTCAAACGATCCCCAACAGCCAGGGCGTGGACACTGTCACGGTCAAATGCGGGGATGCGACGCTCGCGACCATCAAGATGGTCCGCAATAAATAACCGCCCGACCGCTCGCAATCTTATTGAGAACAGGAGCAAAATCGCTCACCTTTGACGGATGAAGCGCCAGGGGGTGACGGAGTCGTCGACGGGTAGATGGACTTGTCCCGAGGATTATCTCGGCGCCATGGCGCGCAAGCGCACATTCCGTCAGGGACGCCGAGTGAGAGATCGCACGGAACCGGAATCGCCGCAGGCTTTCCTGTCCACGGTCCCGTTCTTCGCGCTTCTTGCGCTGCTCGCGATCCTTGCGGTGGCAATCATGTTCATCGCCTTTCCGGGCACTCAGCCGCAGGTGAAGCCGCCACAACCGGCGCCGAAAGAAAAGGGCGTCGCGCCGAAGGGTTGGTTCCGGGAAGCGGAAAAGGACTTCCACCGCCAGTAGGGACGGTTCATCCTCTCGCAACCTTGGAAGGCAAAGGGTGTGCTGATGGTCAGCCTTGCCGTTCTGTTGCTTGCCCAGGCCGCACCAGCTGCCGCGGCCCCTGCATCGCAGCCAGCCTCATCCAACGCTCCAACCACATCGTCCGCGCCCCGCACACCGGCTGCGAACTCTTGCGGCCAAGCCTCCACCGACGGCCGGGAGATCGTCATCTGCACGGAGCGCCCGCAAGGCTATCGGATCAATCCAGACGTGCTGGAAGCCAGGCGCGAGATGAAGAATCCTGGTCGCCCGGTGCGGCCGGGAGGCACCGTCAGGCCGGATTGCGCGACTGTCGGCCCCCAGCCATGCATGCAGGCGGGCGTCAACCTGATCGGCGCCGCCTTGGCCGCGGCGGAGATGGCGAAGCGCGCTGCCGAAGGGAAAGAAATCGGCAGCATGTTTCTCACCGATCCGCATCCCAGCGAATATGAGCTCTACGAAATGTCCAAAGCCCGCCGCGAAGCGGACGAAGCCGACAAGAAAGCCGCTTCAGTGAAGGCGAAAGCAGAGGCCGCCGAAAAGGCAAAGGCTGGCGTGCCACGAGCAAGCGCGCCCGAGCCAGCCGGCAACTAGCTCAGCAGTGCCAGCCGCTCCCGGACCACCACATCCGGTCGGGCTCGCAGCTGCCGCGCATCCTTTGGTCCTGGACCCAGCGCGGATAGGCGCGATCGGGGCGGTCGTGCCACCAATCGTTATAGCTGTTCGGCTCCCAACTGCGATTGTTCGCAAGAGCCCATGTACCATCGGCGTAGGCCCAGCCGTCGCAGTGGACAGCATGGTCGCGGCCATCCCGATGGCCATCATGCATGTCGCAAGTGCCAAGGTCGGGGCTGTTGGTCGACCCGACGAAATGCGAGTTCTTGGCGTTCGGAATGCCAACACCGACCGCGTGCTGCGCCGCTGCAGGTGCGGTGGTGAAAGTCAAAGCGGCTGTGAACGCCGCGGCAACGAGCAACTTACGATCCATTTCGCTGCTCCCTCGCGAAAAGTCCCATGCGGACGTTGGTTTAACGCTAGAGCGACCATCGCGTTCAATACCCCTCCGCAGGGCCCCGCCATAGGGGAATCCCCTGACCCTTACGAAGTCGTACCAAATTGGGACAAATACGGATGCGGTAGGCCGGGAGCCTTGGGAGCTCCCGGCCTCCCGGAGCCACCGGTGAAAGGGAAAGCCGGTGGCATTCCTCAATGTCGCAGCGGATCATTCGCGCCGCTATACGGACATGTCCGGAGATGGAGGGCGGGTGATGGACGATGCGCGAGACGAAATCAGACGGATCGTCAGCGAACGCGTCGCAGCGATCCGAGCGAAGAATGCCGAAGAGGCAATCGCCTGCCTCGCCGACGACGTCCTTGCCTTCGAGATGGTACCACCCCTGGCGCTCCCTGCCGGCGCGGCACGCGACCCCGCCGGCTTCGCTTCATGGCTCGCGAGCTTCGAGGAGATCGATGTCGAAGTTCGGGAGCTTTCCGTGGAAGCCGACGAGAAGGTCGCGTTCGCCGCGGCTTTGCATCATCTTCGGGGCACGCGCGTCGGCGGGCATCCGGTAAGCCTTTGGATGCGCTCGACCCTCTGCTTCCACCGGCGATCCGGCGGCTGGAGGATCGCGCATTCGCACACCTCGGTGCCCTTTTATCCGGGTCCGGAGGCCAAAGCGGCCCTCGATCTGCAGCCGGCCCCACAATCCGCGGATTAAATTTTCGTCTCGTAATCCTTTGGTGACCGGGAGGCGCTACTCAGGTCGCATGAGCGCGTCGATCATCGCCAAATATGTAACTCCCTGGAAATACCGCCGTGAGCAGGAACAACGGCGCGTCGCGGCGCTTCGCCAGCGCGATGGTGACAATTGCCGTCGTTGCCGCCGTCCCATCCGCTTCGATCTGCCGCTCGGGCACGACAAGGGACCGAAGTTCGAGTCGATCTTCGAGGGAGCCGACGACGAGGAAGCGACGATCGATAGTCTCTGTCTCTGTCACGGCAGGTGCAATGCGGCGGGCGCAGATCACACCGACGAGGTCACCGAGCGGATTCGCCGCAAGAGCGAGGCGGCGCTGCTGTCGCGGTCTCGGCGCCGGCGAAACGCTACTTCCAAAGCTGCAGCGACTTGATCCCCGCGCGCAGCTGAGGGTTTTCGTCGCCGCGAGTGACGACCCGCTGAACGAGCTTCCATCCGCGTCGTACGCGGCCCTTTCGCCATATGTCGCTGACCCAGAAACGGCCGGACCAGTCCTGATCGTCCATCGTTGCGTCTAGCTCGAGTGCCGAGGTGAACAGCGCGACCGAGCCCCAATCGCGGACATAGACTTCGCCGAAGCGATAGGCCGAACACAGATAGCGCTTTTCGGCCGCGTCGAGCCAACTCGGCCGGTCGAGGATTGCCGGGGGCTTCGTTCCGGTCAGCAGGATGAAGTCCTTGGCGGTGAGGCCCTTCAATTCCTTGATGTCGCAGCGCACCCATGCGCGCATCCAGCGGTTTTCCATCGTCTCGATGAGCGAGGTAACGTCGGCCATGCGCCGTCACCTAATACAGCGGCGCCGACGCGCAAGCCGGTCCGGCGATCAGGCGGGTTCGGTCGCCTTTTGCGGTGCGGCGTGGGCGAACGCCTTGCGGTCGTACTGGGCGCGGGTCGAGATCGCGATCCGGTTCCAGCTGTTAATCTGAACCGCGGCCAGGATCAGCCACCCGACCTCCTGGTCGCTGAAATAGCGCTTCAGCTCATCGAACGCCTCGCGGGAGGCGTGCTTCTCGGCGATCAAGGTCAACTCTTCGGTCCAGGCCAACGCCGCGCGCTCCTTGTCCGAGAACAGCGGGAATTCATGCCACGCGTCCAGGGCCGTGATGCGCTCGACCTGCTCGCCATGCTTCAACGCCTCGTCCGTGTGCATCGCCAGGCAGTAGGCGCAGCCGTTGATCTGCGAGGCCCTGAGCTTGATCAGGTGGTAGAGCGTGAGGTCGACATTCTGAACGATCAGACCCTCCATCTGGAGCAGGTGCCGATAGGCCTCCTGCGGCATGTCGGTGAGCTGGAAACGCGGCGCTTCAACCATGCTGGATCTCCTCGCGATCGACTCTACGGCTGAGGTAGGCGCGGCCCCGCGCGCTTCAAGCCGTTTACCGCGAAGCGCCAGAAAGGCGCGCTGGAGAGCGGAGCTATGTGGCCATGCGGGCGGGTGCTGCGCCCCGGCTCATGGTGAGATAGCCGAGCACGATAGCGATGAGCAGGAGCGCCGGAACGTCGCCGTAGAGATGGCCCTTCATCATCGGATTGCGCAGCGCTTCCCACGCCATGATGGCGGCATGGACAACGCTCGACCAGATGACGAAGCGGATCAGCGACATGTTCGCGGCCGGGTCGCGGGAGGCGAGGATCATGAAGACGCCGAGCGTCGCATAGACGCCGACGATCATCAGGAAATAGTCGTTCGCGGCCGGCGGTCCGTCGTGCCACGCCCAGCCCGATGGCCAGACCATGGACAGTGGAGCGATGCAGCAAAAGGCGAGACCAAAGACGATCAGCGCCCAGGACAAGAGCTTGGTGTTCGGCATGGTGCTTCCCCCTTCCAACCCGAAGGGCCGACCGATACCATTTCGGAGCCGGAATGTCTGGGTGAGAAACTGACCGGCTACAGCTCTGTTTCGAGGCTGGCGAAGTCGGCAAAGCCGAGCACCGGCGTGATCCTTTCCGCCCAAAGCTCGTCGATGCGCTCTGCGATTGCGGGGGGAAGCTCGTCGGAATGGCTGCCGTCGCTGTTCCGCACCTTAGCGCTGTCGCTGCCGCGGGGAAGACCGCCCTTGGTTTCCGAAAGCTCGCGCATCAAGGCGTCGTCGAACTGGTGCTTGTGCGCCAGCATGTAGGCGCGGCTCGTCCGCTCCAGGGTGAGCTCGAGGAGCTCATCGTCGAGCGGGATGCCGGCGAATTGGGCAAGGCGGCGGATGTAGCGCTGAGGATCGGCCACGATCTTGCGATACGAGAGGAGCAGCACGTTCGGTTCGTCGCGCACCGCCCACCAGCCGAGCAGATGGTCGAAATAACCCTCGCCCTCGGGACCTCGGCCGCGAACCCAGCCTTCGAAGAAGTCCTCGATTGAGACCGCGCCTGGCTCCAGGAACCAGCCTTCCATGAAGCGGAACATCGAAACGAACGCGTCCTTCGGATCGCGCAGCGGAACCACATAGCGCGCGCCCTTTGGCACGCTCTTGTAGCCGAGGTGGCTCTTGAACCCTCGCGGCTCGGCCCGCTGGGAAACGTTGAGGTCGATGCCGAGCATCGGTGACATCTCGATCCAGGGAACGACTCGGGAGATGTCGTCGAAGTCGGTGTCGCCGCGGGTCCTTAGCGTATGGAACGCCTGCTGGGTCATGGTCGTACCGCACTTGCCGTAAGGCGAGATGATGACGTCCGTCGGCCTGGTGACGAAGGGCGCTGCAGCATCGCGTGCCCGGATCGCCTCTTCGCCAAACTCCCGCTGCCCCTCGCAGAACTCCTCCATGCTCCGCGCACGGTGCTTCACTTCAATCGTTGCCATTGGCCCCCCTGCCTGCTGACCGCTGCGACGTTTGATATACGCTTGTCAGCGTCGCGGCGAACGCTAGTCTTTCACGACGTTCGGGGAATGGGGGATTTGTATGACCAAGCGTCCACTTTCACTGACCATCATCGCATGGGTGCTCGTCGGCCTTTCGCTTCTCGCCCTGGTCGGCGCCTTCACCATGGGATCGAACCCCGCGATGATGAAGGCGATCGAGCAGATGCACATGTCGCTGGCACTCGAGCAGGCATGGACGGTGGTCGGCGTGATCATGAACCTCATCATCGCTTACGGCATCTTCAAGGGGCAGCCGTGGTCGCGGGTCCTGTACGTGGTGTGGGGCGTGATCGGCCTCGTTGCAGGATTCTTCATCTCGCCGATGAAGGCCGCGCTGGTGCTCAGCCTGATCGTGCTGGTCGTGATCTCCTATTTCCTGTTCAGCGAGAAAGCGAACGAGTGGTTCTCAGCCCGTGGGTTCATGCTTCGCCGGGAGGCGGAACGGTCCTGACGGGCGAAAGCGCTAGAAAGTAACCGGAAGGTAATTTTCGCGGGCGTAGATTCGCGGTCGTGATCAAGACGTCGAAAATGCGCCGTAGGAGCGTCGACCAGCACCCGGTCGCGCGTCCGTCGCGAATCCGCCGAGACCCCGCGCTTGCCGACAATGCGGCGAACCTGGGCCGCACGCCCTGGTGGGCAACGCGCGAATGGGAAATCCGACTCGCGGCGATCGGAATCACCTTCTTCGCGCTCGCGATCAGTGCGGTCGTCATCGATATCGGCGTGCTCATCGGGCACTAAGGCCGTCGAAACGCAGCGATTGCAGCGAGCCTACGCGCGCGCGCCAGCCGCAATCCCGATCGCCGATCGCGCGGATCGCCCGTGGCGGCCGCAAGAGCGTTCGCGGCCGGCGAGCCGAACTGCAGCGGATCCTCGCCGACATTGCCGGTCAGCGCCAGATGCTGAATGAAGCGCCGCTGCACATCGGCGGTCCAGCAGTCGCGTCGCTTGTGTGTAGGGTAATGTCGAAAATCGGAAGCGTCGGGACGGCGACGATGTCCGAAGAGTCTCGACGATCTTGAGCTTCCTGGCCTTGAGCGACTCTGTCAGGTTAGCTGAAGCGTCTGTCATGAACCAAATAGGTTATTACGGCAAAGCCGGTCCGTCATGCCGGACTTGATCCGCCATGTGCTGATCCTGGCCGATTGAGGCGTATCCCCAATCGTAGGGTGACGCTGAAAATAGGGCCGCTTCAATTGCTGATCCGGACAATTCCCGATGTCTTCGCGCTCCAAGCGGCTGCATCTGCGCGCTCATTCAGCAAGGGGGCATGACCATGAGGAAAGAGGCTTTGATCCTATTGGCCGCCGGGGCCGCGGCGATCGGCGCGGGCGGAGCGCAGGCGGTGCCGAGGCCGGCGACCTGCCCGATGAGCGGGAACAGCAAGGCGCCGTTCTACGGCGTGACGGCCACCCATGTCGGCGAGGGCCGGGAGGTGCACGTCGCGGGCAATTACCGGCTGACGGAACGCAACCGCCGACTGACGCTCACCGAGTCCGGAGAGAGCAAGGACCTCCTGCGGCTGAAGCTCCGAAGCTCCAAGGCCCCGGGCCACGCCGCCGGCTGCCCGCACTTCGGCGGATCCTTCAGCGCCGCAGCGTCGGTCAAAAGGGTGCAGATCACCGATTTGAACGCCAAGCGGATCACGGTCCGGCTGACGAGGCCGCACCACCACGCTTAGGGGGGCGGCTCCAGTCGCGCGGTCCCGGGGACCGCTG
The DNA here is from genome assembly GCA_963831485.1 of uncultured Alphaproteobacteria bacterium. Lineage (GTDB taxonomy): Bacteria > Pseudomonadota > Alphaproteobacteria > Sphingomonadales > Sphingomonadaceae > Sphingomicrobium. Next base: position 229,156 of record CAWHQE010000010.1, on the reverse strand, counting down.
ATCATGGCGTACATTTCATCGATGACTGCGCCGATGGCTTCTTGGTCGGTGGTGCTTCCCTTGTTAGCGGTTGCCGGGAAGCTTTGACAAACAGGTACCGGGGGAGATGTGAGGCCTGCCCCCTGTAAGCCTTTCAATGCTGCCCCCCAGCGAAATCATTCCGCCGCAACCCCCGCAGCCTCGAACATATCCGGCCCGTCGCCGGCGCCGGCGCCGTCGTTGGCCGCCGCGTCCGACTTCGCCTTCATGCGGCGGTCGAAAGCGTCCCACACCTCGTTCCAGTTTCCGCGCGTCGCCGCCTTCGAATATTCGGTCGCGCGAGTCTCGAAGAAGTTGGCGTGCTCGACTCCGTTGAGGAGCGGAGCGAGCCAGGGGAGGGGGTGCTCGCGGACCTTGTAGATCGGCGGCAGGTGCAGCTGCCCCAGGCGCCAGTCGGCGATGTAGCGGATGTACATCTTGATGTCGTCCGCGGTCATGCCCTCGACCGGACCCATCTCGAACGCGAGGTCGATGAACGCGTCCTCGAGGTCGACCGTGTGGTAGCAGATCTCGCGAATGCTCTTCTTGACCGCTGGCGTGTAGCAATCGCGCTCCTGCGCGAAGGCGTGGAACAGCTTGATGATCGCTTCGCAGTGAAGGCTCTCGTCGCGGACCGACCAGCTGATAATCTGGCCCATGCCCTTCATCTTGTTGAAGCGCGGGAAGTTCATCAGCATCGCGAAGCTGGCGAACAGCTGAAGCCCCTCGGTGAAGCCGCCGAACATGGCAAGCGTGCGGGCAATGTCCTCGTCGCTGTCGACGCCGAACTGCTGCATGTAATCGTGCTTGTCGCGCATCTCCTTGAACTGGAGGAACGCGCTGTACTCGCTCTCCGGCATGCCGATCGTGTCGAGGAGGTGCGAGTAAGCCGCGATGTGCACCGTCTCCATGTTGGAGAAGGCGGTCAGCATCATCTTAATCTCGGTAGGTTTGAACACGCGGCCGTATTTGTCGTGGTAGCAATCCTGCACCTCGACGTCGGCTTGGGTGAAGAAGCGGAAGATCTGGGTGAGGAGGTTGCGCTCATGCTCCGAGAGCTTCTGCGCCCAGTCGCGGCAATCTTCGCCGAGCGGCACCTCCTCCGGCATCCAGTGGATCTGCTGCTGGCGCTTCCAATACTCGAACGCCCAGGGATATTCGAAGGGCTTGTACTGCTTGCTGGCTTCGAGAAGGGGCATTGCGGTTACTCCACCTAGAATTTGATCGGGTCGATCATCGAAGGAATCGCTCCGACGGCGAACAGGGCGATGACGAGCCACATCAGCGGCGCGCTGGCGAGCATGAGGGTCGCGACCTTGCGTGCGTTTGCAGGATCGATGCTGCTGGACACGGTCTCGCCGCTCTCAACGCGATCGGCGAGACCGCGGTAGTAGAGCGCGATCAGCATGTCGCTGACTGCGACTACCGAGATTCCTTCCAGCATGATGGCTCCGGTGCTCACTGGGCAGCTCCTCCATTGAGGATCAAGGCGAGGGCGGCACCAAACGCGGCGGCTGCGGCGAGAAGCGACAGCAGGATCAGACGGCGGGCCTTGTCGTCGGAATAGGTGGGGGCGGTCATGCCTGACCTCCGAACAGGAGCGTAGCGGCGACCGCGCCCACGACCGGGACAAGCCCGACGACCGCGGCGATGATCGAGATGGTGCGGTGGCTACGGTTGCCGTGGGGGCGCGTCGCCCAGCCGAGAAGGTAGAGGCTGCCGGTCATCGACGCGAGAAGCGCGATGTCCGCGCGCCAGTCCTTGAAGCTGAAATTGCCGAGATCGTCATAGACCACCAAGGCGCCGACCGCCGTCGTCATCGCCGCCCCCGCCGCGCCGACCCGGATCCAGTTGGCGCGGGTGCGGCTGACGACCATGCGCCAGACCAGCGCCGCGACGGGCACGAAGAAGAGGACGAGGAAGACGAGGTTCAGCATCAGCCGCGGACCCTCACCACACGGTCGCGGTAGACGGTGTGGCCACGCTTGGCGCCGACGCCGAAGACGACGATTTCGAGGAAATAACCGAAGTCGTACCAGCCGCCGTTGTTCGGCACCGCGTAGATGGCGATGTTGTGTGCGAACAGCGACACGATCCAGGCGAGCGGGAAGATGAGGCCGTGCCACAGGCCGAGCCAGAAACCGGGCGCGCTGGCGGCGACGGCGTGCGCGTCCTGCGTCGCTGCGCAGGCGGTGGTCAGGCACGCGGGAAGGACGATCTTCAATGCGCATGCTCCTTGAAATATTCTGCCTCGGCCTTGCTCGGGTGATAGTCGAGGCCGCCCAAAGCGTGGATCGCCATGATCACCGAGATGACGAGCAGGATGACCGCGCCCTGGTTGCCGTAGCCCTCGCTCGCCGGGTCGCGGCGGCGGTAAAGGAATATGGCGGCGCCGAGCAGCAAGACTGCCGCGGTGAGCTCGATCATCCTGCCTGTGGTCATGAGCCGGTGCGTCCCATCGCTGCGACCTCATCGAGGCGGTTGGCGTAATTCTCGATCACAGCGGCGGTGCGCTGGACGTAGGCGCGCGCATCGTCAAAGCGGCGCTGCTCGATCGCTTCACGGACTCCCGGAAGGGTCTTGGCGCCGTAGCCGGTGAGCGTTCCCGGTGCGTAGATCAGGTTGCGGTACCACGGGCGGCCCGGAAGCCCCTGCGGGTCGAGCAGGAGCTGGTCGATGTTCGAGAGGCCGGCGTTGATCCGCGCCTGGGTTGCCGCCGGCAGCTTGTCCTCGCGGCCGATGACACCGTCGGCAGCCGCCGCCGCGCGCTTCAGATGATCGGCGGCGCTCTCCAGCGGAAGCATGTCGATCAACGGCGTGATGCCCTTGTCGGCCGGAGCGATGACCGGATCATAGGGCTCGGACGACAGCTTGAAATCGCCTTCTCGGCGAAGGTCGACGAGAGTGCGGTCCTTCTCGCGCTGGTCGTCGGCGAGCTTCATCACCTCGTCGACGTATCGCGAAACCGCGTGCGCGAAGTCGGAGTAATGGGCCGGTACGCGCGGCCCGTCAGAAGCGCGCAGCACCAGGCGCCCCACCAGTTTCGACAACGCGCCGCCATAAGCGAGGCCCGGATCGTCGAAGTGCATCACATGGTAGAAGGTGTCGTAGGCCGAGTGGTAGCTTCCGCCCGAGAAATCCTCGCCGCCGAAGCCGAGATTGATCGACGGGATGCCGAGATGCTGGGCGAACGCCGAGTAGTCGGAGCCCGATCCGAGCGGGCCCATCGGCAGATCGCCGCCGGACTTCGCGGTATCAAGCTGGTCAGGTCGAACGTCGCCGGGGCTGGTGTAATTCTCAGCGAGGATCCGGGCACGGGCGCGTTCGGCAACCGGGGCGCCGGTCTGCGGGTCGGACACATCGTTCGCCGCCGAAGCGACGAAATGCTGAAGCTCCTGGCTGCCCTCGGCGCCGAGATAGCCGCGGCCGTTACTGTCGGTGTTGATGTAGAGCACCGCCTTCTGCTGGAGCTCGGCGGCGTGCTGCTCGGCCCATTCGGTCGATCCGAGCAGGCTCGGCTCCTCGGCGTCCCAGCTGGTGTAGACGATCGTCCGCGCCGGCCGCCAGCCCTGGCGATAAAGCTGGCCGAGGGCCTTGGCCTCGTTCATCTCCGCGACCTGGCCGGTCAGCGGATCGGCCGCGCCGAACACCCAACCGTCGCGGTGGTTGCCGCGGACGATCCACTGGTCGGGATAGGTCGAGCCGCGAAGCATCGCGATGACGTCGTAAGCGGGTTTCAGCGACCAGTCCGACTTGACCGCGAGGTGGACTTGGACCGCGTCGGTGCCGCCCCAATGGTAGGGCACGCCAAGCCCGCCGCGCGCTTTTCCGGTGACGACCGGGCCCTGCATGCCAGCCATGATCTGCGCAGCGTCGGCATAAGAGATCGGGAGCGTCGGGATCTTGAGGATCGTCGGCGCCGTCTCGCGCGTCAGGCGCTTGGCGCCTGGAGTGGCGCCGATGCCTGGCGTCAGCGGATCGCCGGGATACATCGTCATGTCGACGACCGATCCGCGCTGGACGCCATGCGGCGGCCGAGCGCCGCCCTTGGGATAGGGGTCGCCCTCGGCATAGCCGTCGTCGTCCGGGTCCGAGTAGATCAGGCAGCCGACCGCGCCATGTTCCTGCGCGAGTTTGGGCTTGAGGCCGCGCCAGCCGGCGCCGTAGCGCGCGAGCACGATCTTGCCCTTGACGCTGATCCCGCGCTGCTCGAGCGCATCATAGTCGTAGGGCATGCCGTAATCGACGTAGACGACCGGCGCGGTGACATCGCCATCGCCCTGGTAGGCGACATAAGGAGGAAGCGCCTTGGCAGATTCTCGGGCGTCGTGCTCGGGTCCTCGGGGATCGGCGGTTCCTGCCCGCCCAGGGTCACCCGCTGCGGGGTCACCAGCTCCAGCGTTGTCGAGATCGGGGTTGGGTAGAGGACGTCGAACTGCTCGATATGCGCGTCCCAGCCCCATTGCTTGAACAATGCGAGTTCATATTCCGCATTCGCCTTGTCGTGGGGCGAGCCGACGTGGTTGGGCTCGGACGACATCAGCTGAAGCCATTGCTGCTGCTCGGTGGGGTTGATGAGAGCGTCGAAACTCTTCTCGAGCGCCTGGCTGTCCTGCGCGGGCGCGGCCAAGGCCGGCGTAGTGGACGCGAACGCAACCGAAGCAAGCAACAGCAACTGGTTCATTGTCATCCTTTGAAAATTCCCAATCCAAGAGCGAGAGTGGCAACGCTGGCGACGAGGTCGAGCGCGATGAGGCCGAGCACGACTGCTCCGGCACGTTTGGCGTACCTGCGAAGTCTCAGCGGCTTTACTGACACGCGAGACATTCATCATAATCGGTGGTCGACTGCACCTTAATTTCGCGCAATTCGGGCGTGTTGTCGGCCTCGACGCCGCCGGCGAAACCGGCACGCTGCACCGACTTCGAGCGCAGGTAATAGAGCGACTTGATCCCGAGCTCCCAAGCGCGGAAGTGGAGCATCATCAGGTCCCATTTGTCGACGTCGGCCGGGATGAAGAGGTTGAGCGACTGCGCCTGGTCGATGAAGGGCGTGCGATCGGCCGCGAGCTCGAGCAGCCAGCGCTGATCGATCTCGAAGCTGGTCTTGAACACGTCCTTTTCTTCCTGAGTCAGGAAGTCGAGGTGCTGAATCGATCCGCCATTCTCGAGGATCGAATTCCACACCTGCTGGCTGTCCTTCGACTTCTCCTTCAGCATCTTTTCGAGATACGGGTTCTTGATCGAGAAGCTGCCCGACAGGGTCTTGTGCGTGTAGATGTTCGCCGGGATCGGCTCGATGCACGCGCTAGTGCCGCCGCAGATGATCGAGATCGACGCGGTCGGAGCGATCGCCATCTTGCAACTGAAGCGTTCCATCACGCCCATGTCGGCAGCATCAGGGCAGGGCCCGCGCTCCTTGGCGAGCATCATCGAAGCTTGATCGACCTGCGCGCGGATGTGCTTGAAGACCTTCAGGTTCCAGCTCTTCGCCATCGCCCCTTCGAACGACAGGTTCCGGGCCTGAAGGAAGGAGTGGAATCCCATCACGCCGAGGCCGACCGAACGCTCGCGCTCGGCGCTGTATTTGGCGCGCGCCATCTCGTCGGGAGCGCGGGCGATGTAATCGGAGAGGACGTTGTCGAGGAAGCGCATGACGTCCTCGATGAAGACCTTGTCCTTGTTCCACTCATCCCAAGTCTCGAGGTTCAAGGAGCTGAGGCAGCAGACGGCGGTGCGGTCGGCGCCGTTATGGTCCTTGCCGGTCGGAAGCGTGATTTCCGAGCAGAGGTTCGACGTCGTGACCTTGAGGCCGAGGTCGCGGTGATGCTTGGGCATCGCCTTGTTCACGGCGTCGATGAAGATGATGTACGGCTCGCCCGTCGCGAGGCGGGTCTCGACCAGCTTCTGGAACAGCGAGCGCGCATCGACCGAGCCGCGGACGCTTCCGTCCTTCGGCGACTTGAGTTCGAACTCCGCACCCGAGCGGACGGCAGCCATGAACTCGTCGGTGACGAGCACGCCGTGGTGGAGGTTGAGCGCCTTGCGGTTGAAGTCGCCCGACGGTTTGCGGATCTCGAGGAACTCCTCGATTTCGGGGTGCGAGATGTCGAGGTAGCAGGCAGCCGAACCGCGCCGGAGCGAACCCTGGCTGATCGCCAGCGTGAGGCTGTCCATGACCCGCACGAACGGGATGATCCCGCTGGTCTTGCCGTTGAGGCCGACCGGCTCCCCGATTCCGCGGACGCAACCCCAGTAAGTGCCGATGCCGCCGCCCTTGGACGCGAGCCAGACATTCTCATTCCAGGTTCCGACGATGCCTTCGAGGCTGTCGGATACGCTGTTGAGGTAGCAGCTGATCGGAAGGCCGCGCCCGGTGCCGCCGTTCGACAGGACCGGCGTCGCCGGCATGAACCACAGCCTCGAGATATAATCGTAGACGCGCTGCGCATGCGCCTCGTCATCTGCGTATGCCGCGGCCACGCGCGCGAAGAGATCCTGGTAGCTCTCGCCGGGCAACAGGTAGCGGTCGCGCAGCGTTTCCTTACCGAACTCGGTCAGCAGCTCGTCGCGGACGGCGTCGGTCTTGACGTCGAACCGCGGCGCATGGACCGCCTTCGTGCTGGATGGGACCGTCGATACGTCGTCGCTCTGTACTTCTGAGCCGGTCGAAAAATCCATGGCGCTTCCCCGTCCTTCCGAGGCCCTGTCGAGGACCGTATGTTCACTATGTGTTCGAACTCGGAGCCATCCGGTCATCCTAGCCGTTTTCGGCGCTGAACGGGGCTTTTTCATCTCCGTCCCCTGTGGAAATCGGGGACGAGTGGGCCCGTCACCGGAATATAAGCATTCCGGCGCCAGAACACCAGTAATTGAGTGTTCCCCCTCCCGCGCTACTACCTATAGTGCCTGAACCGGAATCAAGCGCAAGCCGGTAAATGCGCAGTCAACAAAAAATGCTGTGGATTTGCCGCACTGCAACACTGGTCGCGCCGCAACCGGGCGCAGTTGCCCTGCCTGTCACACTCCCGTAAGCGAAGCGTCACACTTCAGGGGCTTCAATGTTCAACTGGTTTCAGTCGCTCCTTCCGAAGACGAGTGATTTCTTCGGGATGTTCGAAGCGCATGCGGCGACGGTGGTCGCCGCCGCCGACGCGCTCGACAAGCTCGTGGATGGGCGAACGGTCCCGCAGGACCATATCGCCGAAATTCACCGCCGCGAGCATGAGGCCGACAACATAATCCGCGAGGTTTTGCGGTCCGTGCGGCAGACCTTCCTCACGCCGTTCGACAGAGGCTCCATCACGTCGCTCATCGGAGCGATGGACGATGCCATCGACGAGATGCAGGACACGGCGCGGGCGATCGCGCTCTATGAGCTGGAGAGCTCCGAACCGGAAATGAAGCGGATGGTGAAAATCATTGTCGAGCAGGCCGGATTGACCGCGCAGGCGATCCCGATGCTCCGCGACATCTCGCGCAACGGCCCCAAGATCCACAGCCTGACCGAGAAGCTCGTACACCTGGAAAGCGATGCCGACGTGGTCCATGCCGCGGGCCTCAAGAAGGCGTTCCAGGCGCATTGCGAGAAGCCGATGCAGTTCATGGTCGCGCGCGAAATCTACAAGCATCTGGAGAGAATCACCGACGCGTTCGAAGACGTCGCGAACGAGATCGACGGCATCGTGATCGACCACTCCTGAGAAGCCTTAAGTGTCCCACCTCGCCTTTCCGCTGTTGGTTGGCCTGATCATCGTTGCTCTGGGGTTCGATTTCCTCAACGGGCTTCACGACGCTGCCAACTCGATTGCGACCGTGGTCGGAACGCGGCTCGTCAGCCCGGTCGGAGCGGTCGCCTTCGCGGCCTTCTTCAACTTCGCCGCTTACTTCCTAGCGCTGAAGTGGCCCGCGCTTCACAATGTCGCGGAGACGATCGGCAAGGGCCTGATCGACAAGGACCTGGTAACGCCCGCCGTAGTCTTCGGCGCACTGATCGGCGCGATGTTCTGGAACGTCGTGACGTGGCTGAAGGGTATACCGTCGTCATCGAGCCATGCGCTGGTCGGCGGGATCGTCGGCGCGGGCGTAGCGCATGCCGGCTTCCCCAGCATCCAGTGGATCGGGCTCAACAAGACTTTGATTGCGATCGTCGCATCGCCGGTGCTCGGTCTGGTCCTGACGATGGCGATCATGCTGCTGACAAGCTGGCTCGGGGTTCGGGCGAGCGCGCGTGGGTCGGAGCGGACGTTTCGGGGGCTGCACCTGGTTTCCTCCGGAACGCTGTCGCTCAGCCACGGCCTCAACGATGCTCAGAAAACGATGGGGCTGATCACCGTACTTCTCTATTCGACGGGTTATCTGCACGGGCATTTCGCGGTGCCGAACTGGGTGGCGCTGAGCTGCTACGTCGCGATGGGGCTCGGCACGCTGACCGGCGGCTGGCGGGTCATCGAGACGATGGGCACGCGCATCACCAAGCTGTCGCAGCACCAGGGTTTCAGCGCTTCGGCGGGCGCATCGATCATGCTGTTCGCGGCCTCGGCGCTCGGCATTCCCGTCTCCACGACGCACACGGTGACCGGCTGCGTGATCGGAGCGGGGGCGGCTCGGCGGGCTTCGGCGGTCCGGTGGGGGATTGCTGGTAACGTTGCGATCGCCTGGGTCATCACCATTCCGGCTTCGGCGACGGTAGCGGCTCTCTTTTACTGGCTGATCAGCGGCGAGTTCCTGAAGTTCGGCATCGCTGTCGCGATCATCGCGTTCGTCGCTTATTCGGCGAGGGCGTGGAGAATCCAGACGTGAGGGCTCGTATTGCCGCTTCATTTCTCTCGCTTCTGGCAGTCGGGGCAGCGCCCGCTCAGCAGCCTGTCGACATGAAGCGGATGAGTGAGATCACGCGGCTGCTCGCGTCCGACGAATTCCAGGGACGCGCGCCGGGAACGCCGGGCGAGGGCAAGACGATCCCGTACCTCATCGAGCAGTTCAAGGCTGCGGGGCTCGAGCCTGCCGGCGAGAATGGCGGCTGGACCCAGACCGTGCCGATGATCCACACCCGGCTGAAAGCGCCGGTGAACGTGTCAGTGAGCCAAGGCGGGAAGACGGTGCCATTGCGCTATCCCGACGATGTCTATCTTGGCACGGTCCGGCCGGTCGATCGAGTGCGGATCGAGAAGGCGCCGATGGTCTTCGTCGGCTACGGGGTGACGGCGCCGGAGCGCGGTTGGGACGATTTCAAGGGCGTCGACCTGCACGGCAAGGTCGCCGTGATGCTGGTCAACGACCCGGACTTCGAGGCCGCGCAGGGCGAGCCGGTCGCGGGCAAGTTCGGCGGCAAGACGATGACCTATTACGGCCGCTGGACCTATAAATATGAGGAGGCGGCGCGGCGGGGCGCAATCGCGGCGCTCGTTGTCCACGAGACCGACGCGGCGGGCTATCCCTGGAACGTGGTGAAGAGCCCGGCGGGCGAGAACTATGCGATCGCGCTTCCGGCGGATGCGCCGCAGCCGGTGCTTCTCCAGGGCTGGATCCAGCGCGACGCGGCCGCGGCGCTGCTGGAGCGCGCGGGCTACGATTACGAGACGGTGAAGCGCGAGGCGCGGACGGCGGCGTTCAAGCCGATCGACCTGAAGGCCAATATCTCCGCCGACATCCCGGTCACACTGGCGCACATCACCAGCCATAATGTGATTGGGAAGCTTACGGGCACGACCTATCCCAACGAGACCGTCAGCTACGGCGGCCACTGGGATGCGTACGGAGTTGGCCCGGCTGACGCGCAAGGCAAGACGATCCGGCCTGGCGCATCCGACGATGCGCTGGGGCTTGCGGCGATGCTGGAGGATGCGCGGTTGTTTGTGGCTGGTCCGAGGCCGCAGCGCACGTTGGTTTTCGCGGCATGGACGGGCGAGGAGCGGGGGCTGCTCGGCTCCGAATATTACGCCCAGCATCCTTTGTTCCCGATCGATACGATGGTCGCGAACCTGACTTTCGATACGTTGCAGTTCAACGGGCCGGTCAAGGACGCGGTGCTCGTCGGGCGCGGGCAGAGCAGCGATATGGAAACGCTGCTGGCAAGTGCGGCGAAAGCGCAGGGCCGCTACATCACCGACGAGAACCATCCGGAGCGCGGGCTGTTTTATCGCGCCGACCATTTCTCCTTCGCCAAGCGCGGCGTGCCGGTACTGCTCGATATGGCGCTCGCGGGTGCCTATGACATGCAGAACGGCGGAAGGCCCGCGGGCGAGCAGTGGCTGAGCAGCTTCACGACAAATTGCTATCACCAGACCTGCGACGCCTGGGCGCCGACCTGGAACCTCGAAGGCGCAGCGCAGGAAGCAGAGCTGTTCTACGCGATCGGCGCGCGCCTCGCGAATAGCCGCGAATGGCCGCAGTGGAATGCCTCATCCGAATTCGCGAAGGTGCGGGCGCAATCCACATCGGCCCGGTCAGCGGCTCCCCGGCGCGGAGAGCGCGGCCGCTAACGAAGGTTCGTGGACCGGCTTTTCCAATCGGAGTAACGTCGCGGATCTGATCGCACGTGGGGGACCGTCGCGATGGATTTCGATACGGCCATGCTGCTGGCGATTCCGGCCAGCTTTCTCCTGTTTCTCGGCATCGAGGCGCTCGTCCCGTCGGGGCGCGCGATGCCGGAAGTCGAGTCACTGGCGGTTGATCGGGCTCGCCTGCTTTGCAGGGACTTTGGTCGTCTACGTCGGCGCACCGTTGCTGATCGTTCCGCTGCTGCCGCCGATGGCGATTGCGGACCTCCAGAGCTGGGGCAATTGGGCTGCGTTGCCGGTGTGGGTACTGACGACATTCCTCGGTTACTGGGCGCACCGGGTCATGCATTATTTCGACGTGCTCTGGCGTGCCGGCCACCAGCTTCATCATGGTGTCGCGCGCGTCGACATCTCCTCCGCGATGATCTTCCATCCGGTGGATTCGGTCGTCCAGGGGGTGATTACCGGCCTGCTCGCTGCAGGGTTGCTGCACTCGACGGCGCAGGCGGCGGCATGGGCGGGACTATGGGGCTTCGCGGTCGCTCTCTATCAGCATTGGAACGTCCGGACGCCGGCGTGGACCGGGTGGATCATCCAGCGGCCTGAAGCGCATATGCTTCACCACGAGCGCGACGTGCACGCACGCAACTTCGGCGACATGCCGGTGTGGGATCGGCTGTTCGGGACCTATGCGGAGCCTGTGCAGCGCGAGGTGAAGCTCGGCTTCGAAGCTCGGCGCGCCCGGCGCTGGCTTGCGATGCTGGCGATGGTCGACGTCAACAAGACGGAGAAGGTAGACGGCCGAATCAGGTTGTAGGCTGCGCGCTCCAAATCACTCGGAAAAACTGGCGGCGGGAACGCAGCGCGGCTAGCACGCATCTGACAATTCCATGAGAGCAATGCCAGTTCAATTCCGCTTCGTGTGGGCGATACTCTTCGCTCTGCAGCTGGCCGTGCGGTCACTCGCCCCAGCCGGTTTCATGCCGGCGTTCGACCATGGCGCGGTGACCATCGTCGCCTGCCCCGATGCGGCCGCTCCGGTCCTCCCGACGATGCACCATCATCATCAGCCGGGCGATCACAACCTGGCGCACCAACCGTGTCCCTATGCGTCGGCGTCGGGACTCGGTGCGCTCGGGGCCGACTGGTCCGCGCTCCTCATCTATGCATTCTTTGCCATCGCATTGCTGCTGGGGCGGACGTTCATGTTCGTCGAGCGCCACGGCAGGCGCGACCGCCCGCCTTCGCGAGGACCGCCCCTTCGCGCCTGAAACCCGCTTAGCCAGTTTCAGAAATACGTCCGCTTGCGCGGGCAATGGGATTATCCGTAATGAATCGCTTCAAAACGGCGGCGCTGGTCGGCACCATCGCGTCAGCGCTCGCCATGTTTCCAACCGCTGCAAACGCCTGTGCGAGCTGCGGCTGCACCTTGACCGCCGACTGGCTCAGCCAAGGCCTCGCCGCGCAGCCGGGTACAACCTTCAGCTTACGCTACGACTATGTCCCGCAGACCACACTTCGGTCCGGCACGCACAAGGTGGACCGCGACGCGATCGATTTCCCGACCGACCGCGAGATCGAGCGCTACACCTACAATCATAGCCTGACCTTCACGCTCGACCATCAGTTCGCCAACGACTGGGGACTCGACGTCCAGCTTGCGGTGCTCACCCGCCCGCACAGCACGATTGCGGAGGATTCGACCGAGCCGAGCCACTCCGACACGAAGGGCATCGGCGACCTGCGCGTGGTCGGGCGCTGGCAAGGGCTGTCGACGCCCGGCAGCGTGACAGGTATCGAGGCCGGCCTCGTGTTTCCGACGGGCGCGTCTCACCAGAAGTTCGAACTCCGGTCCGGAGGAAGGCGAGGAGGTCGACCGCGGGCTTCAGCCGGGCACCGGCACGGTGCAGGCGGTACTCGGCGCCTATCATCTTGGGGCGATCTCGCCTGAGCTCGGCTATTTCCTCCAGGCGACCGGGCAGGTGCCTCTGACCGCTGCTGATGGCTACAAGCCCGGAAGCTTTGCGCAGGTGGCGGCCGCGCTCAACTATACTCACTGGCGCAATATCACCCCCCAGCTTCAGCTCAGTTTCCGGAAGACTTGGCGCGACAGCGGTCCCAATTCGGACCGGCCGAACAGCGGCGGCGAACAGGTGAATGTCGCACCCGGATTCTCGGCGAAGCTGGGGACCAAGCTGGTCGGATTCACCTACGTCGAGCTGCCGCTCTACACGCGGGTAAATGGATTCCAGCTGGTGCCCAAGGCCAAGTTCTCAGCGGGACTGCTGTTCCACCTCTAACCCGCGGGTAAGAAGCGGCGTGACGACGCGCTCGAGCGTCGCCATGTCGAGTGTCGACCGGCCGTCTCCCTTCGAAGCGAAGACGAGGCGGCCGGAACGGTCATAGACTCGGGTGACGGGAAGCGCCGTCGGGATGTCGCGGCGAGGGACCTTCACATCCTCGACCCGGGCAACGGGGAAGGCGAAGCTGCTCGTCACCCGCTGCAGCTTCTTGTCGGAGGCGCCTTGGTCAATCGAGATGGCTAGCATCTGGAGTCCCTGGCCGTGATGTCTGCGGTAATAAGCATCGAGGACCGGCATCTCGAGCCGGCACGGCGCGCACCAGGTCGCCCAATAATGGACGATCGTGACGCCCTCATCGGCATTGAAGGAGGCGCCGGTGATCGTCCGCGCATCGCTGAACGCAGCGGGCACGGCCGGTACGGATGAGACGAGGGTGCCAGCGGCAATGAGGCAGCGAAGCGCGCGCACGAAATGTCCTGCTTTCTTGGGAGTCGCGGTTCTCTTAGGGAGATGCGTCTCCGGGTTCCACACCCCCGTAAAGATTCCGGGGGAATGCTTCCGGTTCCCCGCTAAATTGCTCGCTTGTCACTCGACGGCTGCATTGCAGTTGCGCAATGATGCATGTGTGCGGGGGCACCTCCTCATCCTTGCGGGCATTGCGCTGGCGCTGGCTGGACGCGCGGAAGCAGCGGATCAATCGCCGATCTGCGCCGATCGGCCGGGAAAGGCGACTTCTGCCTGCACGGTGCCGCTGGGCCATTGGCAGATCGAGACCGGGCTTGCGGACTGGGCGCTGCAGAAATCGGATGGAGAGCGAGACACGTCGCTTGTTCTCGGCGAGACGACGATCAAATTTGGCATGACCGCCACTTCCGACCTCGAGATCGATATCACTCCATGGCAGGACTCGAGAAGCCGCTTTGGTGACATCCATGAAGGCGTGAGCGGGTTCGGAGACGTCAACCTTGTCTACAAGCAGCGGCTGACTGCGGCGGATGCGCCGGTTCAGGTGATGGCGATGCCGTTCGTGAAAATTCCAACGGCGAAGCATTCACTCGGCAACGGCAAATGGGAAGGCGGGCTGCTGGTCCCAATCGGCTATGCCATCCCGAAGACACCGCTCAGCCTTGCGCTCACCCCGGAAGTCGACTGGGTCGCCGATGGGGACGGCCACGGGCATCACGCGATGATGGCGCAGGTTGCATCGCTCGGCTGGGCGGTCAGCGACAAGCTCAACCTCTCGGCGGAGATCTGGGGCGGCTGGGACTGGGACCCTGACGGGACAACGCATCTCGCCAGCGCCGATGCGGCGGCGGCTTATCTCCTCACCAACGACGTGCAGCTCGATGCCGGCGCGAACTTCGGACTCAACCGCAACACGCCCGACGTGGAGCTGTACGGCGGCCTTTCGGTGCGGTTTTGATGCCCGTTGGAAAGTGAGACCCACGACGATTTGGGGGCTCGTGGGTCTCTGCGGGATACCCTATCGAAAGTTAGGTTGGTGTCTAGTCTGCTCGAAGCAGATTTTCGCTCAGCTGATCGTATATCCGCCCCGCACGGGCCTCATCAGCCCGCGCGAGGCGGAACTCGGGCGAAACTAATCGCCCAAGCGGATCCGAAGCACCTGTCCCGAGCCGTTCGGCGGGAGGCCGAAGCCCAGGTTTGAAACATAGAGCGCGCCGTCGGGACCGAAGGTCATTCCGGTCGGAAGCGAAAGGCCGCTGACGAGAACCTCGCGGTTCGAGCCGGTGACGCGGACGATATCTCCTTCACCCGGGGCCGGGCCGCCAGGCGTGGTCGTGTTCTCGAGCACATACATGCGGCCGAGCTTGTCGAAGGTCAGGCCGAGCACCGTCGTAAAGCCCGTCGCAGCGACGCTCACCGACCCCGTCGGTGTTATGCGCAGGATCTTCGACGAGCCCGGTACGATCGGGAAGGTATTGAGATTGCCGACGTAGAAAGAGCCAAGACGATAAGCACTTGCCGTCGGGACGATGTGTCCCTGGCTCGCGCTGATATCCGCAACCCGGCTGATCGCGCCGGTGGTGCTAATCTTGTCGAGTTCGCCGTGGTTCGGCTCAACGGCGTAAAGCATCTGGCCGACCGCGTTCAGGCTCCACCAGGTGCCGTCGGGCTCGAAGTCGTCGGGTTCGGGGTTCGCGACCGGATGCGCTTTCTGGAAGGTGCTGAGGTCAGCGACCAGAACCGGGTTGCCATTGCCGCCGATGCGGTAGACGCCGTTGACCGTATTGATCACCCCGTGAGAGCAACCGCTGCCGGCGGTCACCACGTACATCGTGCTGCCGATCCATGCCATGTCGGCAGGGCCGCTGGTGAGATGGCCGGTAGTGGCGGACGTTTCGCTCGACGGGAAACGATCCGTCACGGTCGTCTTGTTGCCGTTGCCGTCCACGCGTGTGATTCGGCCACCGCGCGCGGCCCCTGTATAGGGGCCAAGGTCGGCGGGGACCTGCTCGCATTTGCCAACTGTGGACGCCGTTCCGCCAGCGCCGCCCTCGGCGACGTAAAGAGCGCCGTCGGGGCCGAACTTGAGGCCGCGCGGGTTGTTGAAGCCGGTCGCGTAGATTTCCACCGTTGGCGCTGCGGCGCCGCGGACCACTGTCGGCGTTCGGGCAACAGTCGCGGTAGGAGCGGCGGCAATAGATAATGCCGCGAGGGAGCTTGCAATCAGCATAGCGCGGCGAGTTGAGAGAAGATGCTCGTTCATGGCGGTTACCCCCTGTTCGTCCGACGTCGGCCGGACATTTCGACGCTTGGTGGCCACGAACGCCTGGGAGAGCCAGGATCCGAGACCTGGACGCGCACTGAGAGGGGTCCTCAAGGAAACTAGATCAAAATGCCCGGGCCCCGACTCCGGCACATTCCGATGATCCCGGTAAGCTTTTTCCGCAGATTCATTAACTTACCCAAAGTTAACGCCGAAGATTAACTTTGCACGGTTGCGCGTGGTGGGAGCATCGATTGGCAACCCCTTACCTTGGGCGCGATTGCGGGCATTCAGGCACCCAGCATCTTCTTGACGCCTCTCGCCGCTTGTCTGAGCCGCTGCTCATTCTCGACTAGCGCGATGCGGACGAAGCCTTCGCCTTCCTCGCCGAAGCCGACACCAGGAGCGACGGCGACATGGGCTTCGGTCAGGAGCTTCTTGGAGAATTCCATCGAGCCGAGGTTGTGGAAGCGCTCCGGGATCGGCGCCCACGCGAACATGCTTGCCTGCGGGACCGGAATCTCCCAGCCGGCGCGGCCGAGGCTTTCGACCAGGACGTCGCGGCGCCTGCGGTAGAGATTGCGGTTGTGTTCGACGATGTCCTGGGGACCGTTGAGTGCAGCAACGGCGGCTGCCTGGACGGGGGTGAAGGCCCCATAATCGAGATAGGACTTCACCCGCGCGAGCGCTTCGATCAGCCGTGCATTGCCGACCGCGAAGCCGATCCGCCAGCCGGCCATCGAATAGGTTTTGCTCATCGAAGTGAACTCGACTGCGACGTCCTTCGCGCCATCGACCTGCAGGATCGAGGGCGTCGGCGTGTCGCCGAAGTAGATCTCGGCATAAGCCAGGTCGGAGATCACGATCAGCTCGTGTTCCCGGGCAAAGGCTACGAGGCGCTCGTAAAAGGAGAGGTCGGCGACATAGGCCGTCGGGTTCGATGGATAGCCGATCACCAGCACCTTCGGCCGCGGCACGGTGAAGCGCATGGCGTTGGTGAGGCGGTCGAAGAAGGCTTCACCCGGGGCCGCGGGGATGGAACGGATCGCGGCGCCGGCGATGATGAAACCGAAGCTATGGATCGGATAGGAAGGATTCGGCGCGAGGACGACGTCGCCGGGCGCAGTGATCGCCTCGGCGAGGTTGGCAAGGCCCTCCTTTGAGCCGAGCGTGACGATGACTTCCTTGTCAGGGTCGAGGGGGACGCCGAAACGTCGCTGGTAATAGGCCGCCTGTGCCTTGCGCAGGCCGGGGATCCCGCGGCTCGCCGAATAGCGGTGGGCGTGCGGCTTGTTGGCGACCTCCGCGAGCTTGTCGATCACGTGTTGCGGCGGCGAACCGTCGGGATTGCCCATGCCGAGGTCGACGATATCCTCGCCGCGGCCTCGCGCGGCCGCCTTCATCGCGTTGACCTCGGCGAAGACGTAAGGCGGGAGGCGCTGGATTTGGTAGAAGTCGGTGTCCATCGCCGCCAGCATGCAGCCGATGCTGCAGTGCGGCAAGCGCCTCCTAGGGCCGGCTGCTCACCGAAATCTGTCCGCCTTCGCTGTCGCGGATCCTGGCGAGGTGCACGCCGTGCTCCTCCCTCGGCGGCTCGCTGAAATCGATTCCGAGCTCGTCACGACGGGCGTGGAACTGGCCGACGTCGTCGACCTCGAAGCCAAGCTCGACATGCCCCGCCTTATTGTCTCCAGACGCGGGATGGAGAGCGAGCTTGGTGTCGCCGGTCGCAAACTCGCTCCAGAACGGCGACTGGAAGGCCGGCTCGAGCCCCAGCTTGTCGCGATAGAAAGCGACGGCGCGGTCCATGTCATCGACATATTTGATCGCATAGGTCAGTCGCATCGTCCTTCTCCTATCGAGGCAACAGCGCGTACGTGCGGCGGAAGGCGCGGGCCTCCGCCGCGGTGAAGGCGGTGGCAGGGCCACGTAGCGCTTTCTCTGGAACGCCGGTGACGAAATAAGCGATTCCAAGGCCGCGCGCACGATCGATCCAGACGCCGCTCTTCATTCCATAAGCATCGCCGGCGTGGCCGACGAGCGTGTGGCCGTTGGTCCCCATGTCATCCGCGCAGCCTGGCACCGGGGTCGGGATCTGCTGGGCGGCGTGACCGTAGCTGCAATAGAAGCCCTTCTCTGTAACGCCGTTGCTTCCGTCGGAGCGCCAGACCTGCGTGAAGAGCGTGTCCACCGAAGCCCGATTGAGGATCTGGATGCCGTCGAGGGTGCCGCCGTTCAGCAGCATGCGCCCGACACGCGAAAGGCCCCGCGCGGAAATCCGAAGCCCGCCCTGCGGCGCGAACAGCGCGCCGTTCTCGCCGAGCCGCCAGCGGGAGAGATCGCACGGTTCGCCATCGTTCACCTGGACCGGGCAGGCCGGACGGACTCCGTGGAGGTCGTCTTTCAGGGGCTTGCCAGAGGCGTCGTCGAGCTCAACCGCGCGAGCCACCATCGCGTCGCTGCAAGTCGGCCAGTTATAGCAGGCGTCGAGCTTCATGGGCTCGAGCACGTTGCGGCGCATCCAGATGTCGAAGCGCTCGCCAGTGACCATCTCGACGATTGAGGCGACGATTGGGAAGTTAAGATTGGTGTAGCGGAAGTAGTTGTCGCCCGGGCCGTGATTCGGATCCCAGTTCTTTGGGTCTGCAATCACCGCTTTCAGCGAGCCGCCGAGCGCGATTGCGTAATCGTCGTCATGCTCGCGCACCGACGAAGTGTGCGACAGCAGCATCCCGAGCGTAATCGTCCGGTCAGGGAAGCTCGGGTTGCGAAGGCTCCAGCCGAGCCAGCGCGAAACGTCCGAATCGAGGTCGAGCTTTCCTTGTTCGACTAGCTTCATGACCCCGATTGCCACGACCATCTTGCTGACCGAGGCGACGCGAACCGGATCGTCGGACGAGACCCGGCGGCCGGATTGCGGGTCGGCGATTCCCTCGGCGAAGCTTGCGATCTCGCCGTCGCGGCTGAAGGCGACTCCGGCTTCGGCGTGCACGGACGGTTCGAGACGCACGGTAGTGCAAGCCGTCAGGACGAGTGTCAGACCGAGAACAAGCGCCCGCATGACCGGCGAGCTTATGCTGTTGTAACCTTCCACGCTACGGTTAGGCTGGATCGTCACTGGGAGGGCGAAATGCGTATCATTCTGGCCGCCGTCTTGCTCGTCGCCGCAGCGCCGGCACCCACGCCTGCGCAACTCGAATTGCAAACGTGGAAGGCGTTTCAGTCGAAGCGCGTCGGCGAGATCAAGTCGCTCTTCTCACCGGATTTCGTTGGGCTGTATGCGGACGGCACGCATGACCTCGCGCGCGAGCTGCGTAGCCTGAATGAGCTCACGATCAGGGATTACAAGCTGACGCCGATGCGCAGCCGCACGCTGGATGCGGACAATGTCCTTCTCACTTACGGCGCGGACGCTCGCCTTCAGGTCGGCAAGAGGGTCGTACCGACCCGGCTTTGGATGGCATCGCTTTGGCACCGCGAAGACGGGCGCTGGCGCTGCGTCTTTCACTCGGAGATCAAGGCGAAGTAGCGATTAGCGTTTCCTGCGCCGAAACCGCTTGCCAGCGACCGGACCGGTAAACGAACACGTCCACGAAACGCACGGAGCCGATGATTCTACCGGCGCTCTTCTGGGTGTCGATGCCGCGCATGATTGCAACGTCGCCAATCAGCTTCGGCTGCAGCGCGCTCAGCTCGAGCGTAGATGAGGTCCGCTTCGGGAGGGCGCTCAGGGCCTCGGCTTTCGTAAGCAGCTGACCGCGCCAACTCGTGTCGATGAAGGACGGGTCAAGAATGCAATCGAGCGCGCGCGTGTCGTGCTGTTCCAGTGCGGTGACCCAACGACGCTCTGCGGTCTGGACGCCGGCCGCCGTCCGGGGTTCGGTCGGGCAAGCGTTCGCTGAGAACGCCAGCGAACTCAAAAGCAGAAAAATCATCCGGCAGACCTAATCGCGATAGATGGGCAATGACCAGCCGCGAAGGATCGCGCCGCCACGTAGCGCGAAGCCTGCAGCGATGGCGATTGCCGCCGCCGGCCACACCGCGAGGCCCACGAACGTCAGCGCCACGAACAGTCCGGCGGAGAGCGCAGCAGGAGTCACGTAAAGTTCTCGCTGCATGAGGACGGACGGCTCGCCGGCAAGGACGTCGCGGATGATCCCTCCAGCGCAGGCAGTCAGCACGCCCATCACGAAGGCGGGCACCGGCGCCACTCCATAACCGAGCGCTTTTGCCGCGCCATATATCGCGTAGGCGGCCATGCCCGCGGCGTCGAACCACAGCAGAGCCTGGCCGGCGAAGCGTCGGCGGCTGCCGATCCACACGATCAGCGCGGCAGCGATGCAGATGAGAAGCGTGCCGTTGGTTTGCACCCAGAAGACGGGCGCTCCGATCAGGAGATCGCGGATGGTGCCGCCACCAACTCCGGTCACGACTGCGAAGAAGATGAACGTGACGAAGTCGAGCCGCCGTTCGGCCGCGACCAGTGCACCGGAAATGGCGAACACGGCGATTCCGAAATAATCGAGCAGGACGAGCGCGGTTGGGTTCATTGCTCCAACCGCCTACATGAGCGGGATGGCCGACGACACCCAAAGCGCGAGCGCGATCCCGACGCTCGAGGACTGGCAGCACTGGACCCTAGTGATGGGCCGCGCCCAGCAGATGATGATGGAGTTCTGGGCCGACCGGATGAACCAGGGCCAGCCGATGCCCTCGTTCGCGGCGAGCTGGCCGCCGAATGCATTCGGCTTCGAGGCAGCCAGTGGTCCGCAGGATCCAATGGCGCTGATGAATGCGGGCGCGCAGGCGTGGGTCAAGGGGCTCGAGACCTGGGGCAAGATGCTCGGCGGGGCCGTTCCTCCTTCGTCCGAGGCCGAACGCAAGGACCGCCGCTTCGCCGCCCCCGAATGGCGCGAGAATCCGATCTTCGACACCATTCGCCAGAGCTATTTGCGGGTCTCGGACCAGCTTCTCGGCACGGTCGACAATATCGAGGGCATCGACGCCGACATGCGCGAGAAGCTGCGCTTTGCGACGCGCAGCTTCGTCGACGCGATGAGCCCGTCCAACTTCGCGCTGACCAACCCTCAGGTGCTGAAGCGCACGATGGAGACGCGCGGCGAGAATCTGCTCAAGGGCCTCGCCAACATGCTGAACGACATTGCTGCGGGCCAGCTGACGCAAACGAAGCCCGGTGTGTTCGAGGTGGGCCGGAACCTCGCCATAACGCCGGGGAAGGTCGTCAAGCAGACGCCGCTCTATCAGCTGATCCAGTACACGCCGACGACGGATGAGGTGCAGAAGACGCCGGTCGTGATCTTCCCGCCGTGGATCAACCGCTTCTACATCCTCGACCTCAATCCCGAAAAAAGCTTCGTCAAATGGTGCGTCGATAACGGCGTGACCCTGTTCATGGTCAGCTGGAAGTCGGCGGACGAGAGCATCGCCGATGCGAGGCTCGACGACTATGTGCTGAAAGGACAGGTCGACGCGATCGACACGGTCCGCGACCTGCTCGGCGTCGAGAGCGTCCACACCATTGGCTATTGCGTCGCCGGCACCACACTCGCCGCGACGCTCGCCTATCTTCAGGCCAAGGGTGAGGCGGGCAAGGTCAAGTCGGCGACCTTCCTGACCGCGCAGGTGGACTTCACCGAAGCCGGCGACCTCAAGCTGTTCACCGGGCCGGAGACGATGGGCTTGCTCGACCAGCTGACCAAGGAGAAGGGCTATCTCGACGGCCGCTACATGGCCGCGACCTTCAACCTTCTGCGCGGCCGCGACCTCATCTGGAGCTATGTCGTCAACAACTACCTGCTCGGCGACGAGCCGGCGCCGTTCGACCTGCTTTACTGGAACAGCGACACGACAAACCTGCCGGCCGGCTGGCACCGCGGCTATCTCGAGGACCTCTACAAGGGGAACAAGCTCGCGGAGAAGGGCGGCATTTCCATCGCCGGAACCCCGGTCGACATCGATACGGTGAAGACTCCGACCTACGTGCAGGCAGGACGCGAGGATCATATCTCGCCGCCGCAGAGCGTGTGGAAGATCATGAACCATTTCGCGGGGGCCAAGCGGTTTGTGCTCGCGGGGTCGGGCCATATCGCGGGTGTCGTGAACCCTCCGGCCGCTCAGAAGTACCAATATTGGGTCAACGACCATCCCTGCGACACGCTCGAATCGTTCGTCGAGGGGGCGAGCGAGCAGAAGGGGAGCTGGTGGCCGGACTGGCTCGCCTGGCTGAAGAATCAGGATCCGGCGAGGGTGAAGGCCGAAGGTGCGCGAATGCCGGGCAAAGGAAAATTGAACGCGATCGAGGACGCGCCTGGGACCTATGTCAAATCTCGCTGAGAGCGTGATCCTGCGCCTCGCTCGGCCGGAGGAACATGACGAGCTCGAGGAGCTGCAGCGGCACGCGTCTCTCGAGCTTCCCGAATATCGCGACCAGCTGATCGCCAATCCGGATGCGATCTATTTGCCCGAGGCGCAGATCGCGAACGGCCAGGTGATCGTGGCCGAGATCGGTGGTGAAATCGTGGGCTTCGCGGCGGTCGTGGGCGGCGAGCTGGATGGCTTGTTCGTCGAACCGGACCTATGGGGCGGCGGCATCGGGCGGCTGCTGGTCGATTCGGCGGTCCACGAAGCGCGCCGCCGCGGGTTGGCGCTGACTGTCATCGCAAATCCGCGCGCACAGCGCTTTTACGAAAATTGCGGATTCACGGTCGAGGGCGAGGAGCAGACCCGCTTTGGCCCGGGGATTCGGATGACGAAGTAATCAGCAATTTTCGTACTTCCAATGCCGCCTCTTGCCTTCGCTTAGCCATTCGATCGCGGTCGCGATTCGCTTCTGGCGCGTGCCGTCCTGCTTCGCTTCGGCAATCCATTCGAAATAGTCGCGCTGCGCCGAGGGCGGGAAGCCGTCGAGCGCCGCTTTCGCCTTCGGGGCCTTGGCGAGCGCGGCTTCGAAATCCGTGTGCATCTCGGGCGGCGGCTTCGGCGCGGCCTTCGGCTTGCGCGGCGCCGGCGCACTCTTCGCCAGGTCGGCAGCCTCGCGGATCAGTCGGTCGAGCTCGGCGTCGGCAGGCAGCTCATCGACCGACTTGATCTTCCCGAACTGGCCCATGGCGCCGACGGTGGAGTGACTCGATTCGAGTTCCTGCCCACGCCAGAAGTTGAGTGCCGCATGGCCTTTGAACGCCGCGGTGATGAGCAGGATTTTCCCGTCGACCGTGTAGGCGGGCATGCTCCACTTGATGGCTTCGTCCACGTTCGGAACGGCTGCATGGACGCGGTCACGGACCTTCTCGAGGATGGGACGAGCGAACGGTTCCGCCTTGGCGATGTAGGCGTCGATCCGAGGTTCGCGGCTCATAGAATTCCATGCCCCAGGATCAGCCGGATGATGCCGATCACGATGACGAACAGGTTGAGGTTCCGGCCCGCAGTGCTTCGTGAAATTGCGCCAATCACCGCGCCGATGATCGCAAGAGGGACGATCAGCCAGTTGGCCCAGCCCAACAGGGGGATGAAAGCGACGAGCGCGCAGAGAAGAGCGACGATGCCGATGATCAGTGAGACGAAATTGAACATAAGGCGCTTCCTATCATCACTCGGGAGCCTGCGGGAGACGCGGGGCTCTTAGCATCGCGATGACATAGAGCACGAGCGCCAGCCAAATTGCGGGGAAGGCGATCGCGTGGGCGATCGTTACCCGCTCGCCATAGAGCAGCACCGCAATCAGGAACTGCAGCGTCGGAGCGACGAACTGGAGCATTCCGAGCGTCGAATATTGAAGGCGCTTGGCGGCCGCGGTGAACAGGAGGAGAGGGGTCGTCGAGACAATCCGGAAAGCACCAGCAGCTGGGTGTCGCGCGTCGTCGTTCCGAGCACCGGCTGCGAAGCGAGCACTCCCCAGCCGAGCCACGCGACTGCGAGCGGGAAGAGGATCCGGTCTCGACAGCGAGTCCGGTGAGCGCATCAGCCGGCACGATCTTCCGAAACAGGCCGTAAAGCGCGAAGGTGACGCACAAGGCGAGGCTCAGCCACAATTGGCTCAGCGCACCGGCGGCAAGGATACAGATCCCGGCCGCGGCGATGGCGACGGCGGTCCATTGCAGTCGATTGAGCTTCTCGCGAAGCGCGAACCGGCCGAGCAGGACATTCGCCAGGGGGTTCAGATAGTAACCGAAGCTGGCCGCCAGGATGTGCCCGCTCGTCACCGCGTAGACATACAGCAGCCAATTGGTGCCGATGAGGAACGCCGTGAGGATGAGCAGGCCGAGCGTCCGGGGCCGGGCGCAGGCGGAGCGTACCTTGTTCCAGTTGCGCGTCAGGGTGATCAGAAGCGCGAGGAACGGAACGGACCAGAGGACGCGGTGGGCTACAATGTCTACCGGATCGACGTCCGCCAGCGCCTTGAAGTACACCGGGAGGACGCCCCACAGGGCGTAAGCGGCAAAGCCGAAGGCGAAACCGCTGCCCGAACCGTGAGCGTGGCTGCGAGTTGCCGCAGCTTTGGGGCCTTCGGGCGCATTCATTTCGCGAGCGCGTAGCCGCGGTGAGCGTTCAGTGAAAGCTTATGTTGAACGGTGCATTAGTTGAAAGGGAACAAGGCCGCTGGCACTGTTGGGGGAGGGTGAACAACTTGTCGGTCAATCGTCGCCACAGAAGGGGGCTTTCGCGCGGCGCGGCTCTTCTCGCGCTCGCCTTGCTCGGCGGGTGCGCGACCAAGCCCAAGCTCCCGCCCGGAGTTCATCCAACTGTGGAGGTCGGACCGCCGCTGAAGTCCGAAACGTGGAAGGCTGTCGCCAACGCCGCCGACCAGGATCGAATCGCTCGGCTCGGCCTCGCTTGGCAGCAGGCGCTCGAAGAGGCGAAGAGGTCCAACCCCGGCGATGTCAGCAAGGAAGGCAAGCTTCTGCTCCCCCGGACTGGACTGCCTCGGCCGGTGCCGACGCCCGGCAGCTACAATTGCCGAATGATCGCGCTCGGCAAGGCGACGCCCAAGGCGAAGGCGTTCGAAAGCTTCAAACCGTTCTTCTGCTACGTCGAGGTCGAGGACGACCAGCTGACGATCGTCAAGCAGACGGGAAGCCAGCGCCCCGCCGGTCGCCTGTGGGAGGATGACGATCCCAACCGCCTCATCTTCCTTGGGAGCCTGGCCCTCGGGAACGAAGACCAGCCGCTCGCTTATGGCGACGATCCCAAGCGGAACATGGCCGGAGTGCTCGAACGGATCGGAGCATTCCGCTGGCGGCTGGTGATCCCGTGGCCGCAGAACGATGCGAAGCTCGACGTGTTCGAGCTGACTCCGGTGGATTTCAACCAGCAGCCGCAGTGAGCGAAGCGGGATTGCTCGCCGACCCGCGAGAAGTGCGGGCGATCCTGGTTGCATCGGCGCAGGCAGGTCAGGCGATCAGCTATTCCGAAGTGCTCGAGCTGCTCGGCCATCACTTTTCGAGGCCGAAGATGCGTCAGCTCTGCAAGGTGCTGAGCTTCGTGGATGAGGCGGCCGAGGAGCTGGGTGAGCCGGAGCTGGCGGTGCTCGTCGTTCGGCAGTCCGATGGTCTGCCCGGGCAAGGCTGGTGGGTCGGCGGAGCCAAGAAGCATGGCTACACGGGACTATGGGAAGGGCCGAAGGCGGCGAAGCTGATCCGCAAGCTTCACCGCCGGGCGTTTGAGTATTGGGCGAAGCGCTCCTAAGCGCCGCCGGGTGACCGAAGCGCGTACATTCACCGTATCCGAAGACGACGACGGAATCCGGCTCGATCGCTGGTTCAAGCGTCACATGCCGGAGGTCAGTTTCAACATTGTGTCGCGATGGGCACGGACGGGACAGTTGCGGCTGGCGGGCAAGCGCGCGGTGCCCGGCGACAGGGTCGAGGCGGGACAGGAAATCCGCCTTCCTCCGCTCGATCCTGTGCCTGCGCGGCCGGCGCGAGCACAGCCCAAGCGGCAGACGCTGACCGAGGACGAAGAGCAGTTCGTGCGCGACATGGTGATCCACGAGGATCGCCATGCCTTCGTGCTCAACAAGCCGCCGGGCCTTGCGACGCAGGGCGGGACAAAGACGAACCAGCATCTCGACCGCCTGCTCGACGGCCTCGCGGACGAGGCCGGCAGGCCCAAGCTCGTTCACCGGCTCGACAAGGACACGTCGGGCGCGCTGCTGGTGGCGCGAACCGCGCGCTCGGCTGGCCATTTCGCCAAGGCCTTCTCGGGGCGGACGGCGAGGAAGGTCTATTGGGCGCTCATCGTAGGCGTGCCGGATCAATTCGAGGGGCTGATTGACGCGCCGCTCGCGAAGCAGCCCGGCACTGGCGGCGAGAAAATGCACGTCGACCCCGAGCACGGCCTTCCCGCCAAGACGCGGTGGCGGGTCATCGATCGAGCCGGCAACCGTGCCTCGTGGGTCGAGCTCCAACCTCTGACGGGCCGCACCCACCAGCTGCGCGCGCACATGGCGGCGATCGGCCACCCGATTGTCGGCGACTCGAAATATGGAGGGGTTGAAGCCTTTCTGACCGGCGGGATCAGCCGGAAGCTCCATCTCCACGCGCGGCGAATCCGGATCGACGCGCCGGACGGCGGAGCGATCGACGTCACAGCGGAGCTGCCTGCTCACATCGCGGAGAGCCTGGCGACGATCGGGTTCGATCCTTCGGCCGGCGATTCGCTTCCGCTCCAGGAGAAGACGGCGCCTTCACCGGAAGCGAAGCAGCGCAAGATAGCGGCCGCGGCGAAGGCGCGGCGGCGGGAACGGCGAGGCGAACGACGCGCGAGGGGAAGTGCGCCTCGGCGAGGCAAGCGCTGATGCATCCCAACCCGGCGTTCGAATGGACGGACGAGGACGAGATGCTGCGGTTCGCCGCCGAACAGAGCTTTGCGCACATCTTCACCGCGGCGTCCGGTCAGCTCTTCCTGGTCCATGCCCCCGTGATGGTCGCGGGGGCCCGAATTCAATTCCACGTCTCGCGCCGCAATCGCATCGCGGATCGGCTTGCGGGCAACCCCGTCCTCATCAGCGTCAGCGGGCGCGAGGCCTATCAGAGCGCCAACTGGTACGCGTCCGAAAATCAGGTACCGACCTGGCATTACGAGGCTGTCGAAATTGAGGGGATCGCGCGGGAAATGGCGCCCGGGGAGCTGATCGACTTCCTCGACCGGCTTAGCGACACTCACGAGCGGCGTGTCCAGCCGGAGAATCCCTGGACCCGCGACAAGATGAACGAGAACAAGTTCAGCGCGCTGACCCGCGCGATCGTCGGCTTCGAGGTCGACCCTACCGCTATCCGGGGCACCCGCAAGTTCAATCAGCACAAGGACGGTGACGATTTGGCTGCGACGATCGCCGGACAATCGCGCGCTGGCAGGGACGACATCGTTGCTGCCATTCACGAACTGAGGGCGGGACATGAATAAGCTCGCGATTTTCGATTGCGACGGGACGCTCGTCGACAGCGGCGCGACCATCCAGCGCGCGCTCGCGGCCGCGTTCGATCAGCACGGCGTCGATCTCCCCTCGCCAGAAGTGTCGCGCAAGGTCATCGGGCTGAGCCTTACCGAAGCCATGGCCGCGCTTCTGCCCGAAGCTTCGCAAGAGCAGCACCGGGCGCTGAGCGAGGACTATAAGCGCGCATTCTGGACGCTGCGCGCAGCCGGCGAAGTCGAGGAGCCCCTGTTCGACGGCGTGCTCGAGCTGCTCGATACGCTAGAGCATGACGGCTGGCTGCTCGCTGTCGCGACCGGGAAGTCCGATCGCGGCCTCAAGCTTTGCCTCGAGAGCCACGACATTCACGCTCGCTTCGTCTCGCTGCAGACGGCCGACCGGCACCCGTCCAAACCCCACCCCTCGATGGTCGAGCAGGCGATCGCCGAGGCTGGCGCTGCGCCACATACGAGCATCGTTGTCGGCGACACCAGCTTCGACATGGCGATGGCGGTGAGCGCCGGCGCATCGGGCATCGGCGCTGGCTGGGGCTATCACGACGTGGACGCGCTCATCGAGGCGGGTGCGATTGGCGTCGCCGACCGACCGCTCGATGTGCTCGAAGTCATCAAGGAGCATGCCGATGGACGATGACCCGACCTGGCGGAATCGGTTGCTGGTCTACTCGCTTGTGCGCTTCGGCGGCCTCGCCATCTTCTTCCTCGGCCTCGCCATCATCTACACCAACCTCTTGCGGCAGGGCGGATGGCCTCAGGTCGGCGCAGTCGTCGCCATTCTCGGAGCGATCGATGCGCTGTTCGCGCCGCGTCTGCTCAAGCGCGCCTGGGACGAACGGGACCGGCAAGCCAAGTGAGGCGCTTCTGGAAAGAGGTTGCAGTCATCCCGGAGGATGGCGGCTGGGCTGTGACATTCGATGGGCGGCCGGTCCGCACGCCTGCTCGAGCATCGCTCGTCGTTCCAACCGAAGCGCTGGCCAATGCCATCGCCGACGAATGGCGATCGGTAGAGGAAGATGTCGACCCGCGGTCGATGCCACTCACCGGCCTTGCCAATGCAGCGATCGACCGTATCTCGCCGCGACGCGAGACTTTCGCGAGCGGCCTCGCGAAATATGCGGAGGCCGATCTGGCTTGCTACCGTTCGGAATGGCCCCCGGAGCTGGTCAGTCGCCAAGCCGAGAGCTGGGATGAGCTGCTGGCCTGGGCAAGGCGGCGTTACGACGTGGATTTTTCGACGACCACAGGACTTGTGCACGTGCCCCAGTCAGAGGCGACGATCGATCGCTTGTCGCAGGCGGTAGCGGAGCTCGACGCGTTCCATCTTGCGGGACTTTCCCCGCTGGTGACGACCGGTGGCTCACTCGTTGCGGCTCTCGCCGTTCTCGAGAAGGCGATCCCCGCCGAGAAGGCCTGGCTGGCGGTCAGCATCGATGACCGCTGGCAGCTCGAGCAATGGGGGGCAGACTTGGAAGCTCAAACATCGCTCGATAACCGCCGGCGCGACTTCATGGCCGGCGCGCAATTCCTGAAGCTGCTGGGCGGTTAGCGCTGGGGACCGACAAGATCGCGCACGAAAGCGACTAATCCGACTTGCCGCGAGCGCTTCAAGCGCTCGGCTGCAACGATTGTCTGCACCTTGGCGAGGCACTTTTCCATGTCGGCGTTGACCAGCACATAATCATATTCGGCCCAGTGACTGATCTCGGCGGCTGCACGTTGCATGCGGTCGGCGACCACGGCTTCGGAGTCGGTGCCGCGTTCCCGAAGACGCCGTTCAAGCTCAGGCATCGACGGGGGCAGGATGAAAATGCGAACCAGGTCTTCACCCATCGCAGAGTGAAGCTGCTGAGTGCCTTGCCAGTCGATGTCGAACAGGATGTCGCGACCGTCGCGCAACGCTTCCTTCACGGGCGCCTTGGGAGTGCCGTATCGATAGCCGAAGACCGGAGCCCATTCGACGAATTCGTTGGTCTCGATCAGCCGATCGAATTCCGCATCATCGACGAAATGATAATCGACGCCCTCGACCTCGCCGGGCCTCTGGGGGCGGGTTGTTGCCGAGATCGACATTGTCACGTCCGCGTCGGCTTCGAGAAGCAGCCGAGAGATCGTGGTCTTGCCGGCGCCTGAGGGCGATGAAAGGACGACCAGCAGTCCGCGCCGGCGCCGCGTCGGAAGGTCAGTGGCTTGGTCCATGACCGCTCTTGCTTCGGCTGAACCGTGGCCGTCAAGCGATGGCCTGCTGCATTGCACAAATTGGCTATTGAAATGGTGCGGCGCACACTATATTGTGCAGTGCAACATAACCCATATTCGGAGATTGATCGATGGCAGACGAAACGAAGGTTGAAGCGCAGGCCGCTGCAGAGGCTCCGGCCAAGATCGCGGCGACCGTCGCGGATACTGTCCAGACGATCGCCAAGAAGAGCGAGAAGGTCGCGAAGCGCACCCGCGCCACGACTGCTCGCCGGGTGAAGCGTGAAGCAGCTGTCGAGAAGACTGCGGCCCGCCGCACCGTTCGCAAGACCCGTCGCGCCGGCCGCAAGGCTGCTCGCGTCGCCCAGGAAAGGATTGAGACCGTGACCAACACCAATTTCTTCAACGGATTCGAGGCCGTCCCGGCGTTCGCGCCGTTCCAGTCGCTGTTCACCGACGCCAATGAGCGTGGCCAGGAGCTCGTCAAGAAGAGCCAGAAGGTCGCCGAGGAGCTCGCCGATCTCGCCCGCGCCAATGTCGAGGCGGTTGTCGAGGCCGGCCGCGTTGCGGCCGAGGGCGCTCGCTCGATCGGCCAGGACGTCGTCGCCAAGCAGCGCCATAGCGTCGAGCAGGCCGCTGTCGCGATCCGCTCGCTCGCCGAGGCGAAGTCGCCGACCGAGTATCTGCAGCTTCAGGGCGAGTTCGCCCGCTCGCAGTTCGACCGTGCGGTCGCGGAGACCTCGAAGCTGACCGAGTCGCTGGTGAAGCTCGCCGGTGAGGCGTTCCAGCCGCTTTCGAATCGCGCCACGGCCAATGCCGAGCGCTTCAACACGCTCGTTGCCTGACCCTCTCCCCTCCTAAGTCCAGGCAACGACCGAGGCGGCCGCTCTACGGAGCGGCCGCCATTTTTTTACCTCACTGATGCAAACTGCGGCCTTGCCGCGTTTTTGCAGCTTGCCATATTTTAGGGGCGAATGATTGAGCGTTTGATCAGGATGGCGGCTGGAGCCGATGACGACGGGATCGAGGAGATCGAGACCGGGGTCGCGACGCGAACTCGGCCCAAGACCAAAAAGCCGTCCAACTACAAAGTGCTCATGCTCAACGACGACTACACGCCGATGGAGTTCGTCGTGCTCGTCCTCCAGCGCTTCTTCGCGATGGGGATCGAAGACGCGACGCGGGTGATGCTTCAGGTTCACCAGCAGGGCGTCGCCGTGTGCGGCGTCTTTACCTACGAGGTCGCCGAGACGAAGGTCACGCAGGTCATCGACTTCGCCCGCGAGAACCAGCACCCGCTCCAGTGCACGCTGGAGAAGGCGTAGCCTCCGCTCCTTGTCACACCGCACTCACGCGCTAAAGCGCGGCGGTGGACAGCATCTGGATCAAGGGCGGGGCCAGGCTCAAAGGCGAGATCCCGATCAGCGGCGCGAAGAATGCCGCTCTGACGCTCATGCCCTGCGCTCTTCTCACCGACGAGAAGCTGACTCTCAAGAACCTACCGCGCCTTGCCGACGTCGACACGTTCAGTCACTTGCTCAACCAGCTCGGAGTGTCGACCCACGTCGCTGGAGTGAAGAAGGGCGAGATCGGGCGGCGGATGACGCTTCAGGCCGACGAGATCGTTTCGACCATCGCTCCCTACGACATGGTGCGGAAGATGCGCGCGTCGGTGCTCGTGCTGGGGCCGATGCTCGCCCGGATGGGTGAGGCGACCGTATCTCTGCCGGGCGGCTGCGCCATCGGCGACCGACCGATCGACCTTCACCTGAAGGCGCTCGAATCGATGGGCGCCGAGATCGAACTGGCTGCGGGCTATGTGAAGGCGACTGCGCCGAAGGGCCGCATTTCGGGCGGCGATTTCAGCTTCCCCGTCGTCTCCGTGGGAGCGACCGAGAATGCCGTCATGGCGGCAGTCCTCGGCAAGGGCCGCACTCAGCTCTTCAACGCGGCGCGCGAGCCCGAGATCGTCGATCTCTGCAACCTGCTCGTAAAAATGGGCGCGAAGATCCGCGGCATCGGCTCCTCGCACCTTATCATCGACGGCGTCGAGAGCTTAAGCGGCTGTGAATATGAGGTCATGCCCGACCGGATCGAAGCGGGCAGCTACGCCTGCGCGGCGGGGATCACGGGCGGCTCGATCGACCTCGTCGGGGCTCGGCCGGAGGATATGCAGGCGACGCTCAACGCGCTCGCCCAGTGCGGCCTCATTATCGAGTTCCATAATCGCGGCATCAAGGTCAGCGCCAACGGCGGGATGAGGCCGCTGGCACTTTCGACATCGCCGTTTCCCGGCTTTGCCACCGACATGCAGGCGCAGTTCATGGCGATGCTCTGCCTCGCTCAGGGCGACAGCTTTCTTGAGGAGACGATCTTCGAGAACCGCTACATGCACGTGCCGGAGCTGCGGCGCATGAGCGCGGATATCGATATCCACGGCCGCTCGGCGATCGTCCACGGAGCTGAGAAACTGACCGGCGCGAGCGTAATGGCAACAGACCTTCGCGCATCGATGAGCCTGGTCCTCGCGGGATTGGCGGCCGAAGGCGAGACGGAGGTACTGCGCGTCTATCACCTCGACCGCGGCTACGAGCGGCTTGAGGAAAAGCTCAGCGCCGTCGGAGCGACGATCGAACGGCGGAGCAGCGGCTAGGCGAGATCCAGGAAGTCGCCGATCCAGCCTGCGGCTTCATCGATGCTGTAGTCGTCCGAACTGTCGCCGATGACCACCTCGCCGATCGAGCTTCCTGCGACCGAAGATTCCAGGAGATTGTTGAAGAGCCAGACGTCGCGTTGGCGTGCGAACTCGCGGTTTCGCTCGGTAAGTTCCTTCACCGACCCCGGGATCAGCAAGTGAAAGGCGTTCACATTCGGCACGCGCGGCGTGACGGCGAGACGCGTGTCGGTGCTCAGGCGCTCAGCGAGCTTCCGCGCACGCTCCACATATTCGGGCATGCGCGGCAGGTGCGCATCGAGGCCGGCGCGCGCCGAGATGGCATAAGGGAACAGTCGGTAGAGGTTGCCGCCATGGCGAGTCTTCCAGATCGCGAGCGAGCAGATGAACGGCACTTCGCCGGCGACGACTGCTCCGCCGAGGCCGCCCAAGCCCTTGTAAAAGGACACGTAGACGCTGTCCGCGAGTGCCGCGAGCTCGGGAAGGGGAACGCCATAGCCCGCCGCCGCTTCCCACATGCGCGCGCCGTCGAAATGAAGGTGGATGGAACGCTCGCGCGCCCAGTCGGAGATTGCGCGAAGCTCGTCGAGCGGGGGCAAGAGATAGCCGGAGCGGCGCAGCGGAAGCTCGACCACGATCGACGCGATGGGCTCGGTGATGCTTTCAAGATCTCTCACTCTGAAGGGTGAATAGCGGCCGAGGCGGATCGGGCGGAGATTGTGGATTCGCCACGCCGCGTCCGCCTCGTCGAGGTCGATGTGGCTCATCGGATGAATTGCGACGTTCAGCGTCTGCGCGGCATCGGCGGCAGCACGGAGCACGCTCATCTGCGCGATCATGCCCTTGATGAAGAAATTCGCGGCGGGCTTGCCGAGCAACTCGGCGGTGCGCTGCTCGAGCTGGCTCGAAGCACCGCCGGATCCGTAGAAGTCGGCGGGCTCGGCGGCGGCCGGATGCGCGGCGAGCGCACTCAAGGTCTCAGCGGGTCCCTTGTAGCGATGGTTCGACAAACGCCGGCGGCACTGGGCTTCAAGGGAGCTCATCATTTCGGACGCTCGCCCAGCTTCTTCACGAATCGCATGCCCGTGCGCTCGTATCCGAGATGCCTATAGAATGCGTGCGCTGCCGAGCGGCGGTCCGCGCTTGTTACTTCGATCAGCACGCAACCGCGCTTGCGCATCCATTCCTCAGCCGCTTCGACGAGCATTCGTCCGATGCCGTGATCCTGCGTGCCCTCCTCGACCACCATCGTCGTGATTCGGCCGAGCGGCGCGGGGCGTGAGACGACGGTCCGAGCGCCAACCCCGCACATGCCGACGATCCTCTTGCCGAGCGTCGCCACGAACGGAAGCTCGCCGCTCTTCTTGAGGGATTTCAAGTTCTTGCGAAGCGCCTTCTCGTCGATCTCGTGACCGAGATAATGGATGAGCTCGACCATGCGCGCCGCATCGCCCGGCTTGGCCGTCCGGATTTCGGGCTTGGGAGGCGGCTTTGGTTTGGGCTCAGATTTGGCTTTGGGTTTCGGCTCGGGCGTCTCTTTCGTCCTTGCAGGCTCCGGCTCGCGATCGTTAGCTGCCTCGTGCCCCACTTTTGCTGGCTTGCGCTTGCGTGGAAGCACAGCGACGTCGAGCGATGCGCCCCAGTCCTGGGCGCCGAGGTTGCGCAGATAATGCTGGACGTCCTCGGGCTTTCCGATGGGTCCTTTCTCGTCCATCCCGAACACCGCCTTGCCCGACTTGTCGGTAAGGCCGACCTTCCCGAACCCGCGCTTGTTGGGCGTGCGCACGCGTGAGCGGACCAGCTTCAGCCCGCGGTTCCGGGCGGCTTCGGAAAGCTCGTCGAGTTGCTCGTCGCTCACAGCGAATCGACCACGCGCAGGATGAGGCCGACGAGGCCGCCGACGATCGTGCCGTTGATGCGGATGTACTGGAGGTCGCGTCCGACCGCCAATTCCAGGCGCGCCGTCACCGTCCGCGCGTCCCAGCCGCGGATCGTTTCCGAGACCAGCTTGACGATCGACCCGCCGTAGCTGGCGGACATGCCGACGACCGCACGGCGCGCAAACTGGTTGATCGCGGCGCGAATGCGGACATCCTTTTCGAGCGTCCCGCCCATCGATTTCATCACTTCGCCGAGCTTGCCCGCGAGCACGGCGTCGGGGTTGCGCGCCGCCTTGATGATCGCCTCGCGCCCCTTCTGCCATATGGTGTCGAGCCACAGGCTGACAGAGCGGTTGTCGAGCAGCTGCTCCTTGATCGCCTCGACCCTCTCGCGGGTCTCGGGGCGCGTCTGGAGGTCGTTGGCGAGCTGGGCCAGCGCCTCCTCGATTTTGATACGGACCGGATGAGCCGGGTCGGTCGACATTTCGACCGTAAGTTTTCTCAGCCCATCGATGATTGCATCGGCGAGCTTGGCGTCGAGGCCGGCAAGCTTCAGTATCCAATTCGCTTTTTTGTGGACCATTTCGCGGATCAGCGGCTCGTTCGCGTCGAGCGCCCTTGCCGTCCAGCGGATCGCCGCTTCCAGCATCGGCACGTGACGGTCCTCATTGATCGCCGACGCCAGCGCGTGCCCGAGCAGGGGCGACACCTCGGTCTTGCGCAGCCGCGCGCTGATCGCACCCTTCACAATCCCGCCGAGCCGCTCGTCGTCGAGGCTTTCGAAGATGTCGGCGATGAGCCGTGACGCGCCGGCCCGGATCCGGTTGCCTTCGCCCGCGGGCGTCTGAAGGAAGCGGCCGGCGGCGCCAGCGACGTCCAACCTCTGCATCCGGCGGGCGACGACCGACGGGATGAGGAAGTTCTCGCGGATGAAGTTGGCGAGCGATTCGCCGATCCGGTCCTTGTTGCGCGGGATGATCGCGGTGTGCGGGATCGGAAGGCCGAGGGGATGGCGGAATAGCGCCGTGACCGCGAACCAGTCGGCGAGGCCGCCGACCATGGCCGCCTCCGCGAACGCTTTCACATAGGTGAGTGCTGGATATTGAAGCTCTAGCGCGCGCGTGACGGCGAATACTGCCGCCATGACCACGAGCAGTCCGGTCGCGACGACCTTCATCCCCTGCGCACCGGGCTGTGCGGGGTTGAAGCGGGTCAGAGCACCGTTGGCCATTGCCCTCATGCCCGGCTCAATAGCTGAGCCGGGGCTGAGGTCCATCATTCCGCTGGAACCGGGGTCCCCGTGGAGTGCGCTTCCGCGCCGATGAAGCGATGGAACAGCTTGCCGACCCGGGATTCGATCGAGATCGCGATCGAGAAGTAGGCTGGGACCAGCAGCAAGGTCAGGACCGTCGAGAAGATGAGGCCGCCAATGACGGTGATTCCCATCGGCGCGCGCCAGCTATTATCGCCGGTGATCGAGATGGCGGTCGGCAGCATGCCGAAGACCATCGCGATCGTCGTCATGACGATCGGCTGAGCACGCTTGTGGCCCGCTTCCCAGATCGCCTGATCCTTGGGCATTCCGTGATTCATCATCTCGACCGCGAAGTCGACGAGCAGGATCGAGTTCTTCGCCACGATCCCGAACAGCATGAGGATGCCGATCAGCACGAACAGCGAGACGGGCTGGTTCGCGATGTGCAGCGCGATGGCGGCACCGAGCGGGGCGAGGATCAGCGATCCCATGTTCACGAACGGCGCGAGGAAGCGGCGGTAGAGCAGCACCAGCACCGCGAAGACGAGCAGGATGCCGGAGATCAGCGCGACGGCGAAGTTGAACATCAGCTCGGCCTGCCACTTCTGGTTGCCGAGGTTCATCTTCTGGATGCCCTGCGGCAGGTTCTTGACCGTCGGCAGCGCGTTGATCTTTTCCCATACGTCACCTTCGACGACGCCGGGAGCAAGGTCCGCACCGATGGCGAGGCGACGAAGCTGGTTGGAGCGGTTGATCGTCGTCGGCCCCGAGCCGAACCCGATGTCAGCGACCGCCTTCAGCGGAACCGATCCGCCGTTGGACGTCGGCACCGGGAGGTTCTGGAGGGTCGACAGGTCGCGGCGGTCGTTTTCCGACAGCGAGACCTGGATCGGCACCTGGCGATCGGACAGCGAGAATTTCGCGCTGTTCTGCTCAATCTCCCCGAGCGTCGCGATTCGGATCGTCTGGCTGAGCGCGGACGTCGTCACGCCGAGATCCGCCGCAAGGTCGAAGCGCGGCTTGATGGTGATTTCCGGCTGGGCGAGGTTGCTACCGACGCGCGGCGCCCGGAGGCCGGGAACCGTCTGCATCTCCTTGGCGATTTTCTGCGCAACCGCTTCCAGCTGGGCGGGGTCTTCACCACCCAAATACAGCATGATGTCGCGCGAATCGGCGTCGGGTCCTCCGCCCTGCTGGCTCTGAAAGCTCACTCGGGCGTCCGGCATCGCTGCAAGCGTCGGCGACAGGTTCCGCTCGAACTCGGTGCTCGTGACGTCGCGCTTCTTCTTGAGGACGATGTTGACGTGGCCTTCACCGACGTTGATGCGTTCGAAGACGCGGTCGACGTTCGGATCCTTGCTAATGGCGGCAGCGACGTGGTCGACGACCTGCTCCGTGTCCTTGAGCGTGCTTCCGGGCGCCATGACGATGTTCGCTCGGGAATAATCGCTGTTCTGCGGCGGGAAGAAGGAGTTGGAGAGAGTCCCGAACAGGACGACGCTGAGAAGTAGCGTCGCGGCCCCCGCGGCGACCATCACGAGCCTGTGATCCTGCAGGCGCGCGTTCCAGCGTGCCGCGACGATCCCCTGCCAGCTCGCGAAGCTGTGTGTGCTGATGCGCGGCACCAGGAAGCCGATCAGGTTGGTGGCGCCGTAGGCGACTGCTGTTCCGACGAGCAGTCCAAGCACGAGATTGACGGCCCCGCCCCAGGAGGCGGCCTTGCCGAGAAGCATCATCGTCCCTGCGGTCCCACCCATGAACGCGGCCGCGATCAGAAGCACGAACAGCGCGATGATTCCATAATAGCCGAACCGAACAGGCGCCTTTGGAATGCGCGCCAGCAGCGCGTGCGTCTTGCTGGTATCGAGGCTCCAGTTGAGGACCTTCAGATAGAGATCCATCCACTTCCACGCCGCGTGCGGCTGCGCGCCGTGGGAGCGAAGGAAATAGGCCGAAATCAGCGGCGTGATCATTCGGGCGACGAAGAGGCTCATCAGCACCGAAAGTACGACGGTGAAGCCGAAGGCCTTGAAATACTGGCCGGCGACGCCGGGCATCAGCGCGACGGGGAAGAAGACCGCAACGATCGCCATCGTCGTAGCGAGCACCGCGAGGCCGATCTCGTCGGCCGCGTCGAGCGCCGCCTGATAGCCCGACTTGCCCATGCGCATGTGCCTGACGATGTTCTCGATCTCCACGATCGCGTCATCGACGAGAACCCCGGCAACGAGGCCCATCGCCATGGTCGACATGAAATTCATCGTGATGCCCATCAGGCTCATGAAGAAGAATGACGGGATCGCCGATAGCGGAATCGCCACTGCCGAGATGAGGGTGGCGCGAATGTCGCGGAGGAACAGGAGCACCACAAGAACCGCGAGAATCGCGCCTTCGATGAGGCCCTCCATCGCCAATTCATACTGGGCCTTGGTGTAGTCGACGCTGGTGAAAACCTCCGAGAATGTGACCTTCGGATTCTCCTTCTGGAGCGCTTTCAACTCCTTCTGCATCGCATCATAAGCGGTGACTTCCGACGCGCCTTTCGCGCGCTGGATCATGAAGGTGACGACCTGGTGACCGTTCATCTTCGCCAGCGAGCGCTGCTCGCTATTGCTGTCCTCGACCTTGCCGATATCGGCGAGCTTGACGAAGCGGCCGCCGGGCAGCGCGATCTGCGTCTGAGACAGCTGGTAGGCATCGCTTGCGTTGCCGAGCACACGCACCGACTGCTCCGAACCCGCAACCTCGGCTCGGCCGCCGGCGCCGTTCATGTTGCTGGCGCGAAGCTGCTGATTGACCTCGGCCGCTGTGATCCCCTGCGATTGGAGAGTCGCGGGATTGAGGATGACGCGGATCGTTCGGTCGACACCCCCGACACGCTGGACGGCGGCGATCCCCGGCAGGCCGAGCAGCCGCTTGGCGACCGTATTGTCGATGTACCAGCTGAGCTGTTCCAGCGTCATGTCGGTCGTCGTCGCACCGATATAGGAAATCGGCTCGTCCTCAGCCTCGATGCGGGTGATCTGCGGCTCAAGAATTCCTTCCGGAAGGCTGCCGCGGATCTGCGCGATGACATTGCGGACGTCGTTGACGGCGCGATCGGTCGGGGTGCCCAGCTGGAAGGTGATCACCGTCGTGCTGTTGCCTTCGACGACGGTGCTGCTGATCTCGTCGACGCCATTGACTCCGCGGACCGCGGATTCGACGCGCTGGGTGACCTGCGTCTCCAGCTCGTTGGGGGCAGCGCCCGGCTGCGAAACCGAGACGAACGCGCCCGGGAAGTCGACGTCCGGCGCATTGTTCACCTGCATCCGGGCGAAGGCCACCAGTCCCGCCAGCATCAGGCCGACGAAGAGCACGATCGGGAAGACCGGGTTGCGGATGCACCAGGAGGAGACGTTTCGGAAATTCATGACTTCACCGCTTTCGTTCGATCGTCAGTGACGATCAGCGTGCTGCCTCGCGGCGCGGATTTACCTTCTGACCCGGATTGAGGAACGGCCCTGCCGAGAGCACCACCGCCTCATTGCCCGAGAGACCGGAGGTTATCGCGACGCCGCGCTCGTCGACGGTACCGACCGTGATGTCGCGCCGTTCGACCTCGTTCTTTCCGTTCACGATGTAGACGTAATTGCCCTTGTCATCGCTGAGCACGGCGCTCTGCGGAAGCAGCGGCGCAGTGGTCGCGCCGGCCGTGACCTTCGCTTCAGCAAAGCCCCCCGGCCGCATCGCCGCCGTGTAGGGAACCGCGATGCGCACCTCGCCCAGTCGCGACTGCGGATCGATCACCGGAGCGACCTGCCAGACGGTGCCTGCAGCGCTCTGCGTCGCGCCGACCGGAGTCACCTGCGCCGGCATCCCGACGTGGACATAGGCCAGGTCCTGCTGCGCGAGCTGGGCGCGCATTTCCATGTCGCCGCCTTCGGCGAGCCGGAACAGTGCACCGGAGCCGGGGCTGACGATCTGGCCGACCTCGACGCTGCGCGAGAGGATCAGCCCGGAGGTTGGCGCAACCACGTTGAGCTGGTTGATCTGGGCGCGGGTGGCGCCGAGCTGCGCCTGGGCCACCTTTACCTGCGCGTAAGCGGCATCTCGCGCCGCCTTCTTCGAATTCGATTTCTGCCTTAGAGATGAAGCCGCGGCCCTGCAGCGCGATGGCACGGTCATAATCCGATTGCGCGAGCGCGGCCTGAGCCTTCGCGGCTTCGATCTGAGCGGCGAGCTGCGCCGCCTGCTGAGCCTGGACCGAGCGGTCAACGATGGCGAGAGCCTGCCCCGCACGGACCCAGCTGCCGGCATCCACGAGTACGCGTGTGACGCGTCCACCGGATCCGGCAATGCCGACCGGCTGGTCGCGTCGCGCGCCGAGCGGACCGCTCGCGCTGACCACCCGCCCGACCTGCGTCTGTCCAGGAACCACCACGGTCACGGTCGGAACCTGGCCCGCGCCCGCCGCAGCTTGCGGCGCGCCACCGCCGCTTCCGCGGCTGGTCAGCAGCGCAATCGCGACCACGACCAGCGCGATCGCGGCGATCGCGCCGAGGATGATCATCCGACGCCGACCGCGCGAGCGATCGACGACCACCAAGGTGTCGGAAGATTGGAACGAACTTTCCCGATTCATTGTATCCTGCCCAATACGCCCCTGATGCGCGAATCCACGCGCTCCATACGGCAGCTGTATTACCTTAATAAGTCACCACGCGCAACAGACCGCGCCAATCCCCCGATGGCCATTGCTTTTCGACCAAGCGTGGCACTTGTTTGGCAAGCGCGCGTTGCCCCGCCGCAGTTGAAGGTCGGTTGAACGACCCATAATAACAAGGGGAAGCGGGATGGAACATTACGGAATTATCGGCTGGATCGTGATCGGCGGCATCGCGGGCGCCATCGCCAAGCTGCTCATGCCCGGACGCGATCCAGGCGGGTGCATCATCACGATCCTACTTGGCGTCGCCGGCGCCCTGGTCGCAGGTTGGCTGGGCCATGCCCTCGGCTGGTATAAGACCGGGGAAGGAGCGGGATTTATCGCTGCGATCGTCGGTGCGTTCATCCTGCTGCTTATATACCGACTAATCGCGGGACGTCGCGCCTAGCTCCTACAGCCGTTCAGGAATCAGCCATTGCGCATCGGCGAACGTTGCGACGTGGTTACGAACGGCTTCCGGAGATGTTGATGAAATATGCGCTTTTCGCATCGCTGTTGCTTGCGGGCGCTGCGCTGCCGTCCGCGGCGTCGGCTCAGCAGGCCTCAATTACTCAGACGATCGCGGGCACTCGGCTCGACATCAGTGCCACGGGTGAGGTCACACGCGTTCCCGACGTCGCGATCATTACCGCCGGCGTCGTTTCCCGTGCCGCCAGCGCGACGGCGGCAATGCAGGACTCCGCGGACCGGATGCAAAAAGTGCTGGGCGCGCTGAAGCGTGCCGGTGTCGACGACCGCGATATGCAGACGAGCAGCGTGAGCCTCAGTCCGGAATATCGCTATCCGGAAAACCAGACGCCGCAACTGGTCGGCTATACCGGCTCGAACCAGCTCACCATCAAGTTCCGGGACATCCGCAACTCGGGCAAAATCCTCGATGCGCTCGTCAACCAGGGGGCGAATCAGATCAACGGGCCCAATCTCACGATCGACAAGCCCGAAGCTGCTCTCGACGAAGCGCGCGCGAATGCAATTGCGATGGGCCGCGCACGGGCGGAGCTGTACGCCCGGTCGCTCGGCCTTCGCATCGTTCGCGTGGTATCCGTGTCGGAGAGCGGTGGCTATGCTGCCCCGCCGCCGGCGCCGCCGATGCCGATGATGATGGCGCGTGGGGAGAGAGACTCAACGAGCATCCAGCCGGGTGAGCAGAAGCTGCAGGTCAGCGTAGCGATGACCTTCGAGCTGCAGTGATTGGAAGAAGGCCGCGCGGCGGGTGCCGCACGGCCTTCAATTCAATCGGGCTTTGAAACCCCGTCTAGCGGACGGTTCCGCGCCGGATCAGGTTGACGATTGCGAGCAGGATGATCGCGCCGATCAGCGAATAAAGGAACGTCTCGAGCGTGATGCCGCCGTTGATGCTGCCGCCGAACAGTAGCCCGGCGATGACTGCGCCAACGATGCCGACAACGATATTCAGGATGATGCCCTGCTGAGCATCCGTGCGCATGATCAGGCTCGCCAGCCAGCCACAAATACCACCGACGATCAGCCAGATGATAATACCCATGAGCTTTCCCTCCTGTTTTTCCGCGACCGCTAGCAACGCGCTGCGGCCGGTGCGGCATCACAGACGCGTGATGCCCGCCGGTTGTTCCGGATTCGAAAGGGAGTGTCTAGCTTTTAGGGCCAGTAATCGCAGAAAATGGGGGACAGATTCCCCAGCGTAGCAATGGCGGCGAGGCTCAGTAGCGCTGTTGTTTCTCGTACTGATCGCGATATTGCTTGATGCGCGTGACGCGCAGGCCCGGCATGCCGCTGCGATCGACAGCGCGCTGCCAGCTCGTGAACTCCTCGAGGCTCAGGGTATAGCGCTTGCAGGCTTCGTCGACGCTCAGCAGGCCGCCCGAAACGGCGGCAACGACCTCCGCCTTGCGGCGGACGACCCAACGCGTGGTGTCGGCCGGCGGCAATGAATTCGAGGGTCAGCGGCTCGCCAAGCGGTCCGATAACCTGGGCCGGACGAATCTTCTGGTTCTCGAGCATCGTTCGTTACACCTGCTTAATCATTGCCACTGCATCTCGGTTTAATCGGTGCGCATAAAAACATTCTGAAACGCGCTGGTTAATGCACCGGTTAGTCTGCCTTACGCTCCTTTAACCCTGCCACTTCCTCGGCAAATGTGCCGCCGAGCATCTTCATCGCATCGCGCCAGCCGTCACCTCCGGAGAGGTAACAGGCGATGGCATCCTGCCTCGAGCGATCGTCCGCCTCCGCGGCCGGACCCAGGATCGCGAGCAGGTCGTCGAGGCTGAGCGGCGCTTCCGCATCCGCGCAAAAATCCCTCTCGTGACGTGCCAACGTTGCCCCTCTCGCTCTTCATTCCTTCCGCCGGTCTAGCCGCGAGGAGTGAAATTCGGGTAAAGAGCGCGGCAAAGAGACCTCCATTGCGGATCGATTTTCAGCTTGGCCGTCCATCGGGCGATGCCAGAATCGTCGTCGCCATGTCCGGCGGCGTCGACAGCTCGGTCACGGCTGCACTCGCGGCGCGCACCGGCGCGGAGGTCATCGGAGTGACGCTCCAGCTCTACGATCATGGAGAGGCGGTGCGCCGTTCGGGCGCGTGCTGCGCCGGCCAGGACATTTATGACGCAAAGATGGTCGCGGACCGTCTCGGCATCGCCCATTACGTGCTCGATTACGAAAGCCGCTTCCGCAAAGGCGTGATCGACCGCTTCGTCGACGAATATGCGCATGGCAGGACGCCTGTGCCGTGCGCCAGCTGCAACCAGGGCGTGAAGTTCGTCGACCTCGTCGCTTTCGCGCGGGAGCTGGGCGCAGATTGCCTTGCGACCGGGCACTATGTGCGCCGAGTGTTGAACAACGGCCGAGTCGAGCTTCACAAGGGCGCCGATCCACGCCGCGACCAGAGTTATTTCCTCTACGGCACGACGACGTCCCAGCTCGACTTCGTGCGCTTCCCGCTCGGCGACGTGCCGAAGGATGAGGTGCGGCGGGTCGCTGCCGACGTCGGGCTCGAGGTAGCGACCAAGCCCGATAGCCAGGATATCTGCTTCGTTCCGGATGGAAATTATGCAGGGCTGGTGAAGCGGCTACGTCCCGAGACCGAGGCGGCGGGCGACATCGTCGATCTCGACGGACGAGTGCTGGGGCAGCACCGCGGCGTCGTCCATTTCACGGTCGGCCAGCGCCGCGGGATAGAGATCGGCGGCCAGAAGGAGCCGCTTTACGTCGTGCGCATCGAGCCGCTGCAGGCGCGGATCGTCGTGGGACCGCGGCGCGCGCTCGCGGTCGAGACGATGCGCCTCGCCGACTGGAACTGGATCGGCGAGGATCAGCGTGACGTGAGCGTGAAGGTGCGCTCGCTCGCTCCCGCGGTATCCGCGACGCGCGACGGCGAACGGGTCCACTTTGCGCAGTCGGAATATGGAGTGGCGCCCGGGCAAGCGGCGGTTCTCTACGAGGGAACTCGGTTGCTCGGCGGCGGCTGGATTGCCGAGACTGAGGCGGCGGAGCTCGAGGCTGCGGCCTAAGGCATTGGTCAAACGCGCGCCGCGGGCTAGACGAACGCCATGACTTGCTCGCTCTTCATCGCTGCCGCCGCGCTTGCTTTCGCTGCTCCAGC
The DNA here is from genome assembly GCA_963831485.1 of uncultured Alphaproteobacteria bacterium. Classification (GTDB taxonomy): domain Bacteria; phylum Pseudomonadota; class Alphaproteobacteria; order Sphingomonadales; family Sphingomonadaceae; genus Sphingomicrobium. The sequence continues at coordinate 185,858 of CAWHQE010000010.1, read as the reverse complement.
CTTTGCCGTTCCGGCGCCGACGCCGCCGGAAACTCCCGCCGGTCCTGACTTCCTGGCCAAGAACGGCGCTGCCAAAGGCGTGGTCACCACGACGAGCGGGCTCGAATATTTCGTGGTGAAATCAGGCGCAGCGACCGGCGCCCATCCGAGCGCAGCGGACACCGCCGCCTTCGACTATGAGGTCAAGCTGCTGAACGGGACGACCATCGACAGCAGCTATGAGCGCGGAGCGCCGCTTACCGGCAGGGTCGGCGATTTCGTGCCCGGCTTCACCGAAGCGCTCGAGCTGATGCGGCCGGGCGACGAGTGGATTGTCTGGGTCCCTCCGCAGCTCGGCTATGGAGCCAAGGATTCGGGGCCGATCCCTGGCAACAGCGTGCTGCGCTTCAGGCTCGCCCTGCACAGCGTTACGCCAGCCGGCTGATCCGGTGCCGCCGCCGCTCAGCGCCGGCGTGATTCTCTTCCGCGAGCGCGGCGGTGACACACAAGTCCTGCTGATCAAGCCAGGCGGCCCGTTCTGGCGAAACAAGGACGCCGGCGCCTGGATGATCCCGAAAGGCGCCATCGAGAAAGGCGAGACTGCCGCTGAAGCGGCGCTCAGGGAATTCGAGGAGGAAACGGGGACTCGACTGACCTCGGTGCCGTTTCCGCTGAAGAAGATTCGACAGGCCGGTGGCAAATGGGTTGAGGCATTCGCGCTCGAAGGCGACCTCGATGCCGCCGGAATCACATCGAACGAGTTCGAGGTCGAATGGCCGCCCCGGAGCGGTCGCAGTGTGCGCTACCCCGAAGTTGTCGAAGCGAGGTGGATGACGTTCACTGAAGCCCGCGCCATGATGCTGCCAAGCCAGCTGCCGTTGCTCGACGCGCTGGAAGACAGATTGAAAGGACAATGATGTTCGCGTTGCTCGCTGCTCTTGCGCTCCAATCCGCTGCCGTGCCGGTGAAGACATGGCCGACCAAGGAAGGCGATGTGGTCCTCAAGGACTTCCGCTTCCGCGATGGCGAGAGCCTGCCCGAGCTTCGCATGCATTATACGACCCTTGGATCGCCGCACCGCAATGCTGCCGGTGAGATCGACAATGCGGTGATGGTGCTTCACGGTACCGGCGGCGACGGTCACCAGTTCCTTCGCCCGCAGTTCGCCGACGAGCTTTATGGGCGTGGGCAGCCGCTCGATATCCAGAAGTACTGGGTAATCCTCCCGGACAATATCGGTCACGGCAAAAGCTCGAAGCCGTCGGACGGACTCAAGATGCGTTTCCCGAAATACGACTATGACGACATGGTCGGGGCGCAGCACCGGATGCTGACCGAGGCCCTTGGAATCCACCACATGCGCCTGATCATGGGCACGTCGATGGGCTGCATGATGAGCTTCGTCTGGGGCGAGACCTACCCGGGCTTCGCGAGCGCGCTGATGCCGCTCGCCTGCGAGCCGATCGAGATCGCCGGGCTCAACCGCATGTGGCGGCAGATGGTCATCGACGGGATCGAGGAGGATTCCGCGTGGCAGAACGGATATTATTCCAAACAGCCGCAACAGGGCCTTCGGACGGCGGAATCGATTCTTTTCATCGCCGGCGGAGCGCCGCTCAACCTGCAGAAGAACTATCCGACGCGGGAGGCCGCCAAGGCCTATGTCGAGCAGCGCGTCGAGAGCGGGATGGCAGAGCTCGACGCCAACGACATGATCTATCAGTTCGATTCATCGAGGAACTACAATCCGTGGCCGAACCTCGAGAAGATCAGCGCGCCGCTGACCTGGATCAATTCGGCGGATGATTTCATCAACCCGCGCAATCTTGACGTTCCGCAGCAGGCGCTGAAGCGGATGAAGTCGACCGCGCGGTTCCGTCTGATCCCCGAGAGCAGCGATACCCACGGGCATGGAACGCACACGTGGGCAGCGTTCTGGAAGAAGGATCTCAGTGAGCTTCTGGCGCGCTCGGAGAAGTGACGTCGTATGCTGACACGTGGTTCATCGTGATGAGCCAGTGGCCGTGAATTTTGCGCAATAGCCTGGTGTTCACTCCCTCGGTCACGCGCGGGCCGCGGATGAGTCGGTACTGGCCGATCAGCATCGCCGCGTCGGGCGCCAGCACGTCGACCTTCATCTTGTAGAAGTGGAGCTGGCCGCGCCGCTCCGCCGAGCCGCCATAATCGCGGATGTAGTGGTCGAGCGTGCCCTGCCAGCCCTGCTGGAACTTGCCGTCGGAGACGAACACGACGTCGGGATTCTTGAAGCCCGCCATGTAGCCGCGGAAGTCGCCGCGGTTCCACGCTTCCTCCATTCGGTGGATGGTTCCGAGGATCGCGGCCTTGTCCGCCTGCGGGCTGGCGGCGGCGAGCGCGAGGAAGGCGAGCAGGCTCACAGCTGGAACTGCCCGACGATGACGGTCTGGCAGCGGCCGCCCAGCACCGCGCGCTCGCCCTCGAGCCGGCAATGAAGAACGCCGGTGCGGGCGCTTGCCTGGAGCGCAGTGAATTCGCCCCGGCCGAGCTTCCTCGTCCAATAGGGCACGAGCGCAGCATGGGCCGAGCCAGTGACGGGATCCTCGTCGATGCCCAGGTAAGGAACGAACACTCGGCTGGCGACGTCCTGCTCCCGCCCCGGCGAAGTGACCACCGACATTCGGCGGATTTTCTTCAGCGCCGCGAAATCGGGCTTCACCGAAAGCACGGCGTCCTGATCGGCAACCTCGATGATCGCGGCGTCATTGTAGCCGTCCGCAAGCCAGACCGGGCTGTCGGCGGGCAGGCCAAGTGCCCGGCACAGCGCTGGCTCGCGCGTTTCGCTGAGGTTTGCAGCGCGCATGTCGAGCTCCAGCAGATCGTCTCGCCGACTGACTGTCAGAACGCCGGCCTTGACCGTGACGAAGCGAACCGGATCGCTGTGAATCAGCACGTGGCCCGAGGCGATCGTGGCATGGCCGCACAGCTCGACCTCAGCAGCGGGCGTGAACCAGCGAAGCTCATAATCGGCGTCGTTGCGGTCGCTCGGCACCGTGAAAGCCGTCTCGCTGAGATTATTCTCGGCGGCGATCGCCTGCATCGTCGTGTCATCCATCCAGCGCTCGAGCGGCATGACGGCGGCCGGATTGCCAGTGAGCGGCCGGTCGGCGAAGGCGTCGACCTGGAAGAAGGGGATGCTCGTCAAGTCGCGCGCTCCGTAATGTCCTGGGGCAGGAGGGTCTCGCGGTCGGTCTGCCCCTCGGGATCGACGTGAATCAGTATTTCGGTTCCCGGGAAGCGCTCCTGAAGCGCCTCTTCGGCGCGGTCGAGCCGATCGTGTGCTTCTTTCACCGTCCAGTCGGCGGGAACCCAGACATGGAATTGCGCGAAATAATGCGTGCCGCTGCTCCGGGTCCGGAAGTCGTGAAGCCCGGCCAGCTCCGGATATTCCTTGGTCGCCGCGAGGAAGCGCTCGCGAAGCTCGTCGGGCCACTCGCGATCCATGAGCTGATCCAGGGCGTGGCTCGACGCACTCCACGCGCCCCACAGCAGCCACAGCGCGATGAGCACTCCAAAGACCGCATCCGCGCCTTTGAGCTTTGCATATTGGTCCAGCGCCAGCGCAACGATAACCGACGCGTTGAGCATGAGATCGGATGAGTAGTGCAGCCGGTCCGTGCCGATCGCGAGCGATCCGGTCTTGCGGACGACGTGGCGCTGATAGGTGATGAGCGCCGCGGTCAGGACCATCGCGACGACGGACACGCCGATACCCAGCTCCGCATTGCCGGTTTCGGCCCCAGCCAGAAGTCGCTGGATTGCGCGGAAACCGATGAAGACCGCTGAGATGGTGATCAGGATTACTTGGACCAGCGAAGCGAGCGCCTCCGCTTTCCCATGACCGAAGCGATGCTCGTAATCGGCCGGCTGCGCCGCGATGCGGACCCCGAGCAACACAACGAGGCTGGCGACAAGGTCGAGCCCGCTGTCGGCGAGCGAGCCGAGCATCGCCGTCGAATCAGTCTCAAGGGCGGCCCAGGATTTGAGCACGATCAGCGTCACCGCCATTGCGATGCTCGCCATCGCTGCACGGAACGTCAGTCGTGAGCGCTCCTCGGGACTGATTCCGGCCTCGCTCACGGGTAGAGCAGTCCTTCGGTCCAGCCACCGTCCGGCGCACGAGTGAAGACTCGGCGTTCGTGGAGCCGGTGCGGGCGGTCGCTCCAGAATTCGAAGCTTTCCGGGATGACTCGGAATCCGCCCCAGTGCGGCGGGCGCGGGATGCCCTCGCCTTCGAACTTGTCGCGCAGCTGCCCATATCTGTTCTCGAATTCCGCTCGGCTCGGAAGCGACCAGGATTGGTTCGAAGCCCACGCTCCGATCTGGGAATCGCGGCTGCGGCTGGCAAAGTAGGCGTCCGCCTCCTCGCACGAGACAATGGTCACCGGCCCTTCAATGCGAACTTGGCGCCGCAGCGGCTTCCAATGGAACAGCAGTGCGGCGTGCGGATTGGCGGCAAGCTCCTCGCCCTTGCGGCTTCTTTGGTTGGTATAGAAGACGAAGCCGTCGGGCCCGTGCCCCTTCAACAGCACCATGCGCACCGAGGGACGGCCGTCGTCATCCGCAGTCGCCAGCGCCATCGCTTCGGGATCGTTGATCTCGCTCTCGCTCGCTTCGGCGAACCAGGAGTCGAACAGGGCGAAGGGATCGTCGGCCATCGTGGCTGCGCCTTAGGCTTGGCCTCGCTGGAACGGCAACCCATCTGGTCAGCAGGGAATCCTTACGGCATGGGAGCAATATGGCACTCGACCTCTACCAACGACTGGGGCTGAAGCGCGGCGCTAGCGAGGCGGAGATCAAGAAGGCTTACCGGAGCCTCGCCAAGCAGCTTCATCCCGACCGTAACAAGGACAAGCCGGATGCGGCGAAGCGCTTCTCCGAAGTCACCGCGGCCTACGACCTCCTTTCCGACAAGGACAAGCGCGCCCAGTACGACCGCGGGGAGATCGACGAGGAAGGCAATCCCAAGATGCCCTTCGGCGGCGGCTATTCGGGCGGAGGAGGGCCAAGACCCGGCGCAGGGCCCCAGGGCTTCGAGAATTTCAATTTCGGAGGAGCCGACACGGGCGACCTCAGCGACCTCTTCGAGGGCCTTTTCGGTGCCGCCAACGCTGCGCGCGGACGAGGCGGCGGTAGCGGGCCGTTCGGGGGTTTCCGACAACGGGCGGCACCACAGAAAGGCGCTGACGTTTCTTACCGCCTGAAGGTCTCCTTTGACGACGCGGTGACGCTGAAGGCGCAGCGGATCACGCTCGCCGATGGCAAGACCATCGACCTCAAGCTGCCGCAGGGGCTGGAAGACGGAACCAAGATCCGCCTCGCCGGCAAAGGGCAGGAAGGGCCGGGCGGTCGCGGGGACGCGATCGTCACCATTGAAATCGGAAACCACCGCTTCTTCAGGCGCGAAGGCAATAACATCCGGCTCGAATTGCCGGTGACGCTCAAGGAAGCGGTCCTCGGCGCGAAGGTGAAAGTGCCGACGCCGGAAGGACCGGTGATCCTGACAATCCCCAAGGGGACGAGCTCGGGAAAGGTGCTTCGTCTCATTGGCCGAGGCTTCTCCGCCAAGGACGGCAAGCGCGGCGACCAGCTGGTATCGATCGAGATCGAGATTCCGGCGGAAGACGTGGCGCTCAAGCAATTCGCGGAAAGCTGGGACGGCGGCGGCAATCCGCGAGCAGGCCTGGGTGTGTAATTCCGGTCGCCGATGAGGGACCATAGCCCGCTATCACCGGAAGAACGGCGCAAGCGTCTGGCGACGATGCGTGCGGCCTTCGGCACGGAGGTCGAGGAAAAGCTGAAGCCGCGTGTCACCGCGTGGGAGGTGGTTAAGCGTGTCGCGATCGGTGTCTACAACGACGGCTTCATTCACGCCGGCAACCTCGCCTACCTCTCGATCGTCGCGCTGTTTCCCTTTTTCATCGTCGCGGCGGCAGTCGCGCACCTGCTCGGGCAGAGCCAGGACGCGATGTTGACGGTGACGAACGTCCTGCGGCGCCTTCCGCCCGATGTCGCCGCAACCTTGCGCGAGCCGGTCGCGGAAGTGCTGACCGTCAGAACAGGATCGCTGCTGTGGTTCGGAGCGCTCGTCGGCCTGTGGACGGCGACCAGCTTCGTTGAAACGATCCGCGACATTCTCCGGCGTGCCTACGGCGTAAAATATTGCTCGCCGTTCTGGGAATATCGTCTCGGTTCGATCCTGCTGATCCTCGGCGCCGTGATTCTTCTCGATGGTCGCGTTTGCGCTGAGCGCCGCGATGACCGTGGCGCACCATTTCATCGAGGAGTGGTTTCCGCTGGCCCAGGATGTCGGACATACGCTCGGTCTCTACAGGTTCGTCCCGGCAGCGACGCTCTTCTTCACCTTTTACCTACTTTTTTTCGCCTTGACGCCGGCGCGCTACCGCAAGCGCGATTGCCGCAAATGGCCCGGCGCATTGCTCATCACCGTCTGGTGGCTAGGCACCGTGGAATTGTTGGCGCCGGTCCTCGACCTGTTCGGCGGATATACCCGCACGTACGGGAGCCTCGCCGGGGTCATGATCGCGCTGATTTTCTTCTTCGTCGTTGGCCTCGGCGTCGTCATCGGCGCGGAACTCAACGCGGCGCTGGCAGAAACCGGCGCCACCGCGCTAAAGGGCGAGCTGTACACCGGGCCGTACAGCGATGAGCTTGAAGTCGAGGAACCTCAGCCCGGCGAAGACGTCGAACCGGTACTGCAAACAGGGGGACCGCAACTTTGAGTTAGTCGATGAGTGGTTTGATGAAGGGCAAGCGCGGGCTCATCATGGGGCTTGCGAACGACCGTTCCCTGGCCTGGGGCATCGCCAGATCTGTCGCCGCGCAAGGGGCAGAGCTCGCCTTCTCCTACCAGGGCGAAGCGCTAGAGAAGCGCGTTCGACCGCTTGCGGCTGAGCTCGGTTCGGACATGTTGATCGATTGCGACGTCAGCAGCATGGATGCCCTCGATGCCACCTTCGAGGAGATCCGCCAGAAGTGGAAGACGATCGATTTCGTCGTCCACGCCATCGGTTATTCCGACAAGAATGAGCTGAGGGGCAAGTTCGTCGACACTTCGATGGACAACTTCCTGATGACGATGAACATCTCGGTCTACAGCTTCGTCGCCGTCGCCCAGCGCGCGAGCAAGCTGATGACCAAAGGAGGTTCGCTACTGACCCTGACCTATTATGGCTCCGAGAAGGTCATTCCTCACTACAACGTCATGGGCGTCGCGAAGTCCGCGCTGGACACGAGCGTCAAATATCTCGCTGCGGACCTTGGGCCAGAGGGAATCCGCGTCAACGCCATCTCCGCCGGGCCGATCAAGACCCTGGCGGCAAGCGGAATCGGCGACTTCCGCTACATCATGAAGTGGAACGAATATAATTCCCCGCTTCGCCGCAACGTGACGATCGAGGATGTCGGCGGGGCGGGACTTTATCTGCTCAGCGATCTTTCATCCGGCGTCACCGGCGAGATCCACCACGTCGACGCAGGCTATAACGTTGTCGGCATGAAGGCCGAGGACGCGCCGGATATCTCGACGGTCTGATGGCCGAGATCGCGCGGCACCTCAGCATCAGCGGAAGGGTGCAGGGTGTGTTCTTCAGGGCCTGGTCGCGCGAACAAGCCGATGAGCTGGGCGTCAGAGGATGGATCCACAATCGCCCCGACGGCCATGTCGAAGCGCATGTCGAGGGAGAGCAGGCCAGAGTTGAGCAAATGATCGACCGCTTGCGGGGTGGCCCACCCGACGCGCGCGTCGAAAAGGTGCGAATTTGGGATGCCGACGTCTGTGACTTCGACGACTTTGAGGTCCGGCACTAACCCGCGAAAGGATCGCGCACGAGAATTGTGTCGTCACGCTCGGGCGAGGTACTGACCGACGCCACCGGGCAACGGATCAGCTCTTCGATGCGGCGGACATATTTGATCGCACGCGCCGGCAGATCGGCCCAGCTCCGCGCGCCTTGCGTGGATTCGCACCAGCCCTTGATCTCTTCGTAGACCGGCTCGACCCGCATCTGGTCGGCCGCATGCGCGGGGAGATAGTCGATTTTCTTCCCGTCCAACTTGTAGCCGGTACAGACCTTGACCGTCTCCAGCGTGTCGAGCACGTCGAGCTTTGTCAGCGCGATCCCCGTGACTCCACCAACGGCGACGGCTTGCCGGACCAACACGGCGTCGAACCAGCCGCAGCGCCGCTTGCGGCCCGTGACGGTGCCGAACTCGCGCCCGCGCTCGCCGAGCTCCTGCCCGACTTCATTGTCCTGCTCCGTCGGGAAGGGGCCGGAACCGACGCGGGTCGTGTAGGCCTTGGTGATGCCGAGGACGAAGCCCGCGGCCGATGGGCCGGTGCCACTTCCAGACGCAATCGTGCCCGAGACGGTGTTGGAAGAAGTGACGAACGGATAAGTGCCGTGGTCGACGTCGAGCAGAACACCCTGAGCGCCTTCAAACAGGATTTGTTTGCCGTTCCGCCGAGCTTTGTCGAGGTCGCGCCATACTGGCCGGGCGAAGGGCAGGACGAAGCCGGCGATCTCAGCGAGGTCGCTCTTGAGGCGCTCGCGGTCGACGGGTGGTTCGCCGAATCCCGCGCGGAGGGCGTCATGGTGAGCGCAGAGACGGTCGAGCATCGGCCCAAGATCATCGAGCCGCGCAAGGTCGCAGAGCCGAAGGGCGCGGCGGCCGACCTTGTCCTCGTAAGCCGGTCCGATGCCGCGCCGGGTGGTGCCGATTTTGCCGGCCCCACTCGCATCCTCGCGCAGAGCGTCGAGATCGCGGTGGATCGGAAGGATCAGCGGGCAGGTGTCGGCGATCATCAGGATCTCGGGCGTGATTGCGATGCCCTGCTCGCGAAGCTGCTCGACCTCTCTCTTCAGTGCCCACGGATCGAGCACTACGCCGTTGCCGATGACCGACGGCGTGCCGGTGACAATCCCCGACGGGACTAGCGAAAGCTTGTAGGTCTTGCCTTCGACAACGAGGGTGTGGCCGGCGTTGTGCCCGCCCTGGAAGCGGACGACCATGTCGGCGCGGCTCGCCAGCCAATCGACGATCTTTCCCTTGCCTTCGTCGCCCCACTGGGCGCCGATGACTGTGACGTTTCCCACGAGAATTCCTTGTTTTGCGCGGCCCGCAGGCTCCTACGGGCGAACCAAGGCTTCGTCCAGCGCACACATCGGACTCATTGCCTCGGCGGAACGGAAGTCGCGTTTGCGCGTAGTTCCGCTCCGAATGTGCGCTGAAAGGCGCGCATGAGAACAACCAAGGGGAGTGAAAGATGAAGACCACTACGATTCTCGCGATTGCGCTCGGCCTCGGGTCGCTCGCGGCGTGCAACAAGAGCCCGCAGCAGCAGGCCGCCGACAATTACGAAGCGAATGCCGACAACGCAGCCGACACGATGGAAGCGAATGTCGACAATTCGGCAGACCAGATGACCGCCAATGCGGACAATGCATCGGATGCGATGAAGGCCGCTGCCGACAACAAGTCGGATGCGATGAAGAATGCGGCCGACAACAAGGCCGACGCGATAACCAACAACGCGCACTGATTTTCAAACACCAGCCACTCGCACGCAGGTGGCTGGCAAGGGCGCTCCGAAAGGGGCGCCCTTTCTGTTTAGAAGCTTAAAGGAACGACCTCGAGCACACCCGGCAAGTTGTGAAGCTGCCCGGCGACCTCCTTGGTGATCGGATCGTCGACGGCGACGAGCGCGACGGCCTCGCCCGCCTCCTTGCGCCGGCCGAGATTGAAGGTCGCGATGTTGATTCCGTTTTCACCCAGCTTCGTTCCGAGCGCGCCGATGAAGCCTGGGGCGTCAGTGTTGACGATATAGATCATCTGGCCGGCCAGTTCGGCCTCGACCGGGATGCCGAAGATGTTGACCAGCCGCGGAGCGCGGTTGCCGAAGAGCGTGCCTTGCACCCGGCGGTCGCCATGCTCGGTGCCGACGGTGACTGCGACGAGCGTGTGATAATCGCCTTCGCCTTCGTTGCGGATCTCGCGGACGGCAATTCCGCGCTCCTTCGCGAGATAGGGCGCGTTGACCATGTTCACCGTGTCCGACCAAGTGCGCATGACGCCCGCGAGGACCGCGCCGGTGATCGGCTTGATATTCAGCTCGGCGGCGGCGCCTTCAACCTCGATGTCGATCGAGCGGATCTCGGCGCCCGCGACCTGGCCGACGAGCCGGCCGAGCTTTTCGGCGAGGCCCATGTACGGTTTGAGGCGTGGCGCTTCCTCAGCCGAAAGCGAGGGCACGTTCACCGCGTTAGTGATCCCGCCGAGCAGCAGGAAATCGGCCATCTGCTCGGCGACCTGGATGGCGACATTGACCTGCGCCTCGGTCGTCGAGGCACCGAGGTGCGGCGTGCAAATCAAACCGCGAGTGCCGAACAGTGGATTTTCCTTCGCCGGCTCCTCGGCGAAGACGTCGAGGGCAGCGCCGGCGATGTGGCCGCTCTCTAGCCCCTCCTTGAGCGCAGCTTCGTCGATCAGGCCGCCGCGCGCGCAATTGACGATGCGCACGCCCCGTCTGGTCTTTTCGAGCGCCTCGCGGCTCAGAATGCCGCGCGTCTGGTCGGTCAGCGGCGTGTGCAGCGTGATGAAGTCGGCGCGGGCGAGCAGCTCATCGAGCTCGACCTTGTCAACGCCCAGCTCCACGGCCCGCTCGGGGCTGAGGAACGGGTCGTAGGCAACGACTTTCATCTTGAGCCCGTGCGCGCGATCGGCGACGATCGATCCGATGTTGCCGCAGCCGATCAGGCCGAGCGTCTTGCCGGCGAGCTCGACGCCCATGAATTGGTTCTTCTCCCACTTGCCCGACTGGGTCGACTGGTCGGCTTGTGGGATCTCGCGTGCGAGCGCGAACAGCATCGCAATCGCATGTTCGGCGGTGGTGATCGAATTGCCGAACGGCGTGTTCATGACGACGATTCCACGTGCGGAGGCAGCCGGTACGTCGATGGTGTCGACGCCGATCCCGGCGCGGCCGATGACCTTCAGGCGCGGCAATGCTGCGTCCATCGCGGCGGCGTTGATCTTGGTCGAGCTGCGCACAGCGACGCCGTCGTAATTGCCGATGATGGCCTTGAGCTCGTCGGGCGTCAGGCCCGGCTTCTCGTCGACCTCGATGCAGCGTTCGCGCAAGATCGCCGCGGCGCGTGGGTCCATCTTGTCGGCGATGAGTAATGTTACTTTGTCGGTCATAGAGCACATCCGTTCGCCCTGAGCTCGTCGAAGGGCTGTTTCGCTTTTGTGAAGGGGAAGCGCAGGGCTTCGACAGGCTCAGCCCGAACGGGCTTGCGAGCTTGTCTCTGCCCATGCCCAATCGAGCCAGGGGCCGAGCGCTTCGATATCGCTCGTCTCGACCGTCGCTCCGCACCAGATGCGAAGGCCTGGCGGGGCGTCCCGATAGGCGGTGACGTCATAGGCTGCGCCCTCGCGCTCGAGCAGCTGGCCGATCGCCTTCTGACGGGCGCGGTTGGCCCCCTCGTTGGACCGGTCGCTGAACTGCAGGCAGACGGAGGTGTTGGAGCGGATCGCAGGATCCCTCGTGAGGTGCTCGATCCACGCCCTCGACTGCACCCAGCGATCGAGCGCTGCCGCATTTGCGTCGGCCCGGGCGATCAGCGCGTCGAGGCCGCCGATGCGCTCGGCCCAGTCGAGGCAGAAGAGCCAATCCTCGACCGCGAGCATCGAGGGCGTGTTGATCGTTTCGCCCTTGAAGATGCCGTCGATAATCTTGCCGCCTTTGGTCAGTCGAAAGATTTTGGGAAGCGGCCGCGGCGCCGGCTCGCGCTCCAACCGCTCGACCGCGCGCGGGCTGAGGACGAGCATCCCGTGGGCTGCCTCCCCGCCGAGTGCCTTCTGCCAGCTGAAGGTGCCGATATCGATTTTTTGCCAGTCGATGTCCTGCGCGAACGCGCCCGACGTCGCATCGCAAATCGAAAGGCCGGTGCGGTCCGCGGCAATCCAGTCGGCATCGGGCACGCGCACACCGCTGGTGGTGCCGTTCCAGGTGAAGACGATGTCATTCCCGGAATCGATGTCTGAAAGGTCGGCGATCTCACCGTAACCTGCGTCACGAATATCAGCGTCGAGCTTCAGCTGCTTGGCGACGTCGGTTACCCAGCCGGAACCGAAGCTCTCCCATGCGAGCATCGTCACGGGGCGCGTACCGAGCAGCGACCAGATCGCCATTTCCATCGCACCTGTATCGGAGGCCGGGACGATCCCGAGACGGTAATCGGCTGGAAGCTGGAGCAACGCGTGAGTGCGCGCGACCGCGTCGGCGAGCTTGGCCTTGCCGACCGAGCCGCGATGGGAGCGGCCGAGCGCGGACGTATCGAGCTTCTCCGGCGCCCAGCCCGGCGGTTTCGCGCAAGGTCCGGACGAAAAATTGGGGCGTTGGGGTTTGGTGTGAGGTTTCGCCGCGCGCACTTCTCGCGTGGCTGCAGTTACTTCAGTCAATGTCACTCTCCTCGCAGAGAGCTCGCGCCGCGTTGGGACGGCGTGGCCCGGAAACAGGTGTAATGGCTGCTTCCCGCTTGGCAACCGGGCTCGTGAAAGATTCGCGTTTCGACTCGGTAACGACCGCATGCTGCAGTGCACAACAGGTTGAATTTGCTCGAATCCGGTCCTTCAGCAGTAGAGTTGAACGGTTCACCGCAGTTACTCAGCGGCTCATCCCGCAAGGCTGCGACTTAGGTTGAATTCATTAATCATCCGGAAGCACAGTCCACTCATCCGATGCGCGGGAGGGCTACGTGGGTCGGGTCGGGGGCTGGGGAGCTCCTACAGTTTTGGATTTTGCAGCGTGCTTCGGCGCGTGCGCTGGAGCTTTGGAGCGGGGACGTAATGACCCAAGTATTGACTGGCACGACCGCATTGTTTCGCGATCGCGACCTGTTCATCCATGACGGAACGAAGCTCCGCCGCTTCCGCATTTCCGCTCCCGTTCAAGCCGTCCTCTTCGTCATTCTTCTGGGCCTCGTCGCGTGGGCAAGCTTTGCGACCGCGCGCCTGATGACTCGCCCGGGCGTTAGCCTGACCGCATCGGCAGAGGCCCGTGCGCGCCTGCTCGAGCGGCGCCAGGCGCTGATCGAGGCCGCGCTGACCGGCCAGAAGATCGACCCCGAGATGATCCAGGCCGCGGCAACCAAGGGGGGCCTCGCGAAGGACGGTCCGTTCGCTCACGTCGAGCAGCAGCAGCTCGAGCAGGCCGCGCTCGTCGCCCAGGCGCTCGACGTCCGCTACCAGGTGACCGCCGCCGAGCTGAAGAAGCTGGGCATCAAGCCTGCTGCCCCAGGGCAAGCTGGCGGCGTCGGCGGACCGTTCGAGAGCATCGCCAATCCGACCTTCAAGGCGCTGTTCAATAGCTGGAAGAAGCTTGACGAGCTCCAGAACGACGTCATCGCCGTCCCGTCCGACAAGCCGATCAAGACCGAGGTAAGCTTTACCAGCGGCTTTGGCGTCCGCGACGATCCGTTCCACCGCGGTGCCGCAATGCACCCGGGCATCGACCTTGCCGGGGCTTACGGCACGCCGATCTACGCGACTGCCGACGGCACCGTCCTGCGTGCTGGCTGGAACAACGGCGGCTACGGCAACATGGTCGAGCTCGACCACGGCCGCGGAATCACGACACGCTACGGCCACATGTCTGCGGTCCTCGTCCACGAGGGCGATCATGTGACCCGCGGCGAGCAGATCGGCCGCATGGGCTCGACCGGCCGCTCGACGGGGAATCACCTCCATTATGAGGTGCGGATCGACGGTCGCCCTGTGAACCCGATCCCCTTCATGAAGTCGACCGACTACGTCCTCGCGATGCAGAAGCGTTCGGGCTCGCCCTCGATGGACGCGGTCGGAATCGGCGGACCGGACGGACAGCACTGATAGCTTCCGCTCGGTTGCCGCATGAGGCGGCGCTCCCTATCTCATTGACGTGAGCGACATCAGCCTTACCGAAAATGCCGCGAAGCGCGTCGCCTGGATCGCGGAGCGCCAGTCGAAGCTGGCCATCCTCCGCCTCGCAGTGGACGGCGGCGGCTGCGCGGGCTTCACCTATAGGTTTGAGCTCGCCGAGCAGGCGGAGGACGATGCTGTGGCGGAGACCGACGGCGTCAAGCTCGTCGTCGATCCGATCAGCCTCGACCTCGTTCGCGGCTCGGCCGTCGATTTCGTCGAAGATCTCGGCGGAGCAGCCTTCAAGGTGGTGAACCCCAACGCGCAGTCGGGCTGCGGCTGCGGTTCCAGCTTCAGCGTCTAGTCGTAAATCAGCAACGTGCTGATCGGCCGTTGCGGAACGAGCCGGGCGCGCCCCCCGTCCGACTTGCGCTTCCGCGGTTCGCTGTCCTTCACGAGACCCAGGTCGACGGCTTTTGCCCACCCGGCGTGAGCGAGCGCGAAATCTGGCCAGAGCGGGCTCATCGCGCCTGAACGCCGGTGATCAGCTGCACGAGCAGCAACACCGCCGTAACGGCGAACATGCCCCCGAAGCCCGATGCAGTCCTGCTGTCGATCACCCGCGAACCCCTATCTCTCGCTGACCAACCTTTGAGTCCGCTTTCGCTCGCGCGGTTCAATGCCGCCACTGGAAAGTCCTTCAAATCAACCCAACGACGGACGTCACCGCGCGTAGGAAATTGACGGAATGTGCCGACATGTGCGGTGATGTGCGAACTAGCAGGGGCGGGTGCCGAACGAGGGTAAGCGCGCTCCCCTAACTGACCCGCGGCTTCACATGGCCACATCGAAGAAGCGCGTGGCGCGGAGGACCAGATAGCCGAGCGCGAGCATCGCGACGACGGCCTGGACACGTGGCCGAGGGCTCACAATGCCCGCGATGCAGATCAATATGAGCCCCGCCTGGGATATCGGATATTCGATCCCAAGCGACCGGAAGTGGGCAATTCCCTTGGTCAGCGTGTCGAGGAAATCGACGACCAGGAGTGCGATGAGCATGGTGAAGAACGCGCGCCGGCGGGACAGGAAATATACCTTGAAATCCGCGTGGTCGCCAAGGTCGCTTGGGAACAGGAGCACGCAGATCAAATAGATCAGGAACGCGTAGCCAAGGACGAACGCGTAAAGCTGCAAGGTCCAGACCGGGACCGTCCGCAGCTGGAATTCGAACCACCACCAGAAGATGCTGATCAGCACCATGTGGGCGACCCACAGCAGGTGGACCCACCAAACCCGCGCGCCCTTCGGATTTTCTAGGATCCGGCCGATGCCCTGCATCAGATGCGTGAGAGCCAGGCCGATGACGATGGCCGCCAGCATCATCACATAGTCGAATGCGCGCACTGCTCCCCCCTCGATTACGTCCCCGGCCCGTGGTTAAACGAAAGGAAGGCGGGAGGGGAGGCACGGTGTTGCGTTTGGCACCGAGCGCCTTAGGCACGCACCCGTGAAGCTTGCCACGTACAACCTCAACGGAATCCGCGCGCGCCTGCCCCGCCTGCTCGAATGGCTCGAACGCGAGAAGCCCGACATCGCCTGCCTGCAGGAGCTGAAGTGCGCGGATGAATCGCTGCCGATCGCGGACATCGAGGCGGCGGGATACGGCGCCGTTTGGCACGGCCAAAAGGGTTTCAACGGAGTTGCGATTCTCGCCAGGGGCGATGCCCCGGCGCTGAGGCGAGTCGGCCTTCCCGGCGATCCCGATGACAGCCACAGCCGCTTCATCGAGGCCGAAGCGAAGGGCTTCGTCGTCGGCTCGCTCTACCTGCCCAATGGCAATCCGGTCGGCACGGCGAAGTTCGACTACAAGATCCGCTGGATGGAGCGTCTTCTCGAGCACGCCGCCGAGCTGATCGAGGAGGAGCGGCCCGCCATATTGTGCGGCGACTGGAACGTTGTCCCGGAGGACCGCGACGTTTTCTCCGCCCGCGCCACTGCGAACGACGCGGTCATGCAGCCGGAGACGCGCCAGATGTGGCGCCGAATCGTCTACCAGGGCTGGACCGACGCCCTTCGCGCGCTGCATCCGAACGAGGAGAAGCTCTACACCTTCTGGGATTACACCGCCGGCTGCTGGCAGCGCGATCTCGGCTTCAGGCTCGACCACCTTCTTTGCTCGCCGGAGGCCGCAGACCGCCTGCAGGACGCCGGCGTCGACCGATGGGCGCGGGGCGAGGAGAAGGCGAGCGACCACGCGCCGACGTGGATCGAGCTGAACTAGGATGCATTCCCCTCCTTTGAAGGGAGGGTAGGGTACAGTCGCTGCAAGCGTCGCTTACAAACTACGCTCGAACGATGGGCTCACCGCTTCCGGCGCGATCGAGAGCGCTTCCACAAACCTTGGCCAAAGCTGAGCCTAATTCGTCTGAAGTGAACGGCTTTCCGAGGACCGCCGCGCGCGGGAGCCGATCGCTTAAGTCCTCCGCGGTCGCCGTAATGAATAAGACCGGAACGTTCTTGCGAGAGCGGATCGCCTGGACGGCCGCAATTCCGCAGCCGTCAGCCAGGCGTACATCTGCGGTGATGAGATCCGGGCAGCACCCAGCAGCCAATTCGACCGCCTCAGTCTGTGTCGCGGCGATGTCGACGGAGATGAAACCGCTTTCCCGCAGGAAGTCCTCGATGACCAAGGCGATCATCGGTTCGTCTTCTATGATGAGCGCGTGCATCGGCTCTCTCCGCGGGGCGGGAGCGCCATGTCTCTCAGCCGCCGGAGCCCGAGGCCTGTCCGACGATGAAAGTTAAATCCTCTCGCCGAGCAAATGTTCAATATCCGCAGGTCGGTAGCAGACGCTTGGCGTTGTTCGCACCATTCGTGTCGTCATCAGCGCAGCAAGAGACCGAGTGGCTCCTATGCGCCGGACGTATGTCGATATCATTGTTGCACGAACTGCGCGCTATCGCTCGGCAATTCGCTGAACTCGAAGCAAACCTCGTCGCTCTTAAGGAATTGGACGCGGACAGCCCGGAGCGGCTAAGCCGTCTTCAAGCCGCTGAGTGGTCAGCCAAACGCGCTTCCCAATTGATACAGTCGCAGATCGACAGGCTCACGCCGAAGCCGCGTCCGAAAGGCTAACGGCATATGTGGACGGCTCCCTCTTGCAAGAGGTGTAAGCAGATATTTTGATCGGATCGTTTGCGTGCATATGTGCGGCCTGTTGGTGCGCTCATATGAACGCTGGCCAAGATGGTTTCCGCAGCACGAGTTCCCAACAGCTTTGCGGCCTCTAATCGGCCATTGCCACTAACGGATTGTCTCGCGCCTTGGATCGATCGATCACGCCATCTGCTCATTTCCTGCAAGATCTCTTCGATCAGCTCAGCTCGATAGCGTTTCATCGCTCATCGTGACTGGCCAAATTGTCATGCCGCGAGAGCCTGGATCGCTTGCTCGATAGGACGACGATAGTGTTCGCCGCTCACCATCAGCTTCCACGCAGTCCGAGCGATCTTGTTGGCAAGCGCCACCGCGGCGAGCTTGGGCGTTTTGCGCTCGAGCAACTTTAGAAGCCACGGCGAAGCGTTCCTGCCCTGGGTGCGACGAACCTGCTGTATCACGGCGGTTGCTCCAACCACCAATGTGCTGCGCAAGAGCTCGTCGCCGGCCCGCGTTATCCCTCCCAGCCGTGTCTTGCCGGCGGTCGAGTGGTCCTTGGGAGTGAGCCCCATCCAGGCGGCAAAGTCCCGCCCCGATTAAATGAGTGGGGATCGGGCGTTTTCATCATCAACATGGATGCGCCGATCGGCCCGACGCCAGGGATCTGGGCCAGGCGCTGACTGCACTCATCGCTTCGGTGCCACTCCATGAGCTTGAGTTCGACTGCTTCAATTTCGCGTTCAAGCTGAGCGTATTCCCGGGCCTGGAGTGCAAAGAGGTCCCGCGCAAGTTTGGAGATCGCTTCATCGATCGCGATCACGGACGGCTTCCTTTGTGAGTCTTACAACGACCTCACCTTGGCACATTGCGATGCCGCTGGGAGCCGTCCACCCCAACAGCTTTGGTGGAAAATTGCTGTCTGAATCAAGGATTGAGCGCATCATCTTTTGGGGACGGCCACCCCTCAAACAACGAGCCACGACGGTCGATCGCTACTAGGCGTTTCATGTCTCTCGCACAGGCGTCGAGGTCGTCCTTCAGCAGCTGAATGCGGGTGTCGATTTCACTATCGCTCATGCAATTGGGCGTGAGCCGCAATGAGCGAGCCATCACACGGGCTCCGTGGACACCATGTTCAACGAAGAACTTGTCGAGAATGCCGGCCATGGGAGACTCCCTGTTTGGTGCACACAACAGCATTATTGGCGGGCATCGGGATGTCTGCAATGGGTCAATGGTGTTGAAAACTCGGCTCGAGTTGATTTCGGCGCTGTCGGCGTTGATTTTCCCGATCTCGGCCTCCGCTAAGCCACTGAATTCATTGCAGTCGAATTTTCGTGATTTGCGCGAAGAGCAGCGTCCGGACGGGTGACCGGAGTTTTCAACCCAATCGGTCGAAGCCTGCCACATCGCTAATGACAGAAAACGGATCGGAAGTTGCCCCAAGGCTGAAGGCTGACTGCTCGCGATCCCGCCGCTGGACGCTAGCCGGCCAACTCTCCTTCTTTGACAGCATCCCTAAGGTGCGCACGAAGTTCCGGACTGTCCTGATGCCCATGCACCTGCACCGCGTGCTGAGCTGCAGCATCGATGAGTTCGTCTGCGCTGTCGGCAGAGATCGCGATGGTGCAATGGGATTCGCTCGGGAATTCCCGGCAATCGATATGTTTGCGGCTCATGTCAGCCTCCTGGACGTGACACGCGCTCACATACTCTCCTTTCTGCCGCAGTCCTACGGCCATGGTAAAGGCTATGTCCGCAATGGGTGGAAGCCAGTCGTCAACGGACATCAGATTATTGAAATCCATATTCGGAGAAGATATTGTAAACGAACGCTATTTAGCGGTTTGTTCGCCATCAGGGGGTGTTCGCGTATGGCTAATTATCGGCTCTACCGTCTCGACGGTGCTGGCAACATTAGTCTGGCTGAGTGGATCGAAGCTGCTGACGACGATGACGCACTGCGTCAAACGAGCGATCTGACAAAGGACGCAACGAAGTGCGAGGTATGGCAAGGTAAACGCCTGGTCGCGAGTTTGGATGGAAACCGTTCGACCGGCTAACCCCCGCTAACGTCTGCAGGGGTCGGGAGCTGTCATTAGCCCGCCGAACGAATTCGCTGTCCTACACAGCAAGTCTGCTCGCATCAGCTCGGCGATGCGCCGCACAGCATGGTCCTGAAGCCGCTTGCCGGAGCGGTCGCGCGCGCACCCCGTGGAAGCCCTGCAATCGCTGCGTTTCGCACCCGCGAGGCGCGTCGTCACTGCGAACATTGGGAACATTCGAGCGCCCGCCCGGAGGAATTGGACGCTTCGTTTCCCCGAATCTTGTTCGGAGTGGAGACTAGAGCGCCTTCTCGTAAATCCGGTAGCGGTGGTTCACTCGCGCCCCCGGAAGCTCGGCGATCGACAGCATTCCCTTGT
Organism: uncultured Alphaproteobacteria bacterium; assembly: GCA_963831485.1. Lineage (GTDB taxonomy): Bacteria > Pseudomonadota > Alphaproteobacteria > Sphingomonadales > Sphingomonadaceae > Sphingomicrobium. The sequence continues at coordinate 166,343 of CAWHQE010000010.1, read as the reverse complement.
TGTCCTCGAGGATCCAGCCGAATTCTCCGATCTCGACGCCGAACTTCCCGACGCAATCCCGCCGCGTGTATTCGATCAGCATGAAGGCGAGCATGCTCGCGAGGCGGGACTGATGGAGCTTCTTGGCGACACCCATGAGCGGGACGCGCGCGCGCTTCACCCGCGGATTTCGAAGGCGCCACAGCAATTTGATGAAGTTGAACGGGAACAGCTCGCCGTTCAGGTCCTTGGTCAGCTCGTTGATGTCGGGGATGGTGAGCATGAAGGCTACAGGCTCGCCGTCCAGCTCGGCCACGCGGACCAGCTCGTTGTAGATGATCGGCTTCAGCTTCTTGCCGGCATAGGCAATCTCGGCCTCGGTCAGCGGCACATAGCCCCAGTTGTTCGACCAGGCCTCGTTCAAGATGTTGAGGATGATCCGCGCTTCCTCGTTGAACTTTGACTTGTCGACCATCCGGATCCTGATGTGCGGATTGCGTTCGCCAGCCGCGATCAGCCGGTTGATCTTGGGGTCCGACCAATGGGCAATGTCGACCTCGTAGGTCAGCAGGTCCTTCGCCTTGGTGTAGCCAGCGGACTCGATCCAGCTCTGATATTCCGGCCGGTGGTGACCCATCATGGCCGTTGGGTCCTCGTCGAAGCCCTCGATCTCGAGTCCAGGTTCGTCCCAGATGGAAAGGCTGATCGGGCCGAGGGACTGCGTCATCCCTTGAGAGCGCAACCATTGCTCGGCGGTGGCGATCAGATCGCGAGCCGTTTCTTCGTCGAGTGCGTCGAGAAAGCCCCAGTTTCCGATGCCTTTGCCCATATGGTCCTGGACGAGATCGTCGACCTGGGCGCTGATCCGTCCGACGACCTTGCCCTCACGCTCGGCCACCCAGAACTGGGCGCGGGCGTGCTCGAACCATGGGTTCTTGCCGGGGGTGATGAGTCCGTGGACCTCGTCCTTGAGGGGCGGGACCCAGTGAGGATCGTTCTTGTAGACGGACCAGGCGAAGTCGACGAAGGCTTTTCTGTCCTTCTTGGTCTCGACGGGGCGGATGGTGACAGGGCTGCTGTTCATTCGCGAGGGCTAGCGGGTGATTGTGCCCAGCGCCAGTTAAGACCTCGCCGCGTTCATCAGCGTCAAAGTGAATTCAATTGCTGTTTCGCTTTTCAAGTGATTAGTTCGCGCGCCCGACAACTCCGAGCTTTGGGAGAGAGTGCCCCTGACGGCGCCGCCGCGGCTCCGCGAAACCGTCAATCGAGGCGGCGCGGCATCAAGGGGACCCGTATGCGCAAGACGATAATGGCGGCGATGGCCGCCTCATCCCTCATTGCGATGGTGGGGTGCAACAAACAGCCGGCGACCAATGGGAATGAAACCACTCAGACCGCCGCGGCTTCCGCGGACGCAATCAACGGGACCTGGAAGGCCGATATCAATAGCGTCCAGTTCGACACCAAGCCCGATGAGTATCTACTCCAGAGCGGCACTTATTCGTGCAAGTCGTGCACGCCGACCTATTCGGTCGCAGCCGACGGTGCGTTCCATGCCGTAAGCCTGCCGTACGCGGACAGCGACTCCGTCAAGGTTGTCGACGCGCATACGGTGACCGAGAGTTCGAAAAAGGGTGGGCGCGACATGGGTTCGACGACGATGACCGTGTCGAGCGACGGCAACACGCTGACAGGACAGTTTACGGACACATCGACCCCCGGCGCCCCGAGCAAGGGCGAGTTCACGGAGACGAGGGTTGGGCCTGCTGCCCCTTCCGGAGCGCACGTGATTTCCGGGCAATGGAAGCCGACGAAGCTATCGAACTTCAACGATGCCGCTTTGACCTTCACCGTGAACGTGAGTGGAGACACCTACAAGTCGAGTTCGCCGGACGGCACTTCGTACGAGGCGAAGATCGGCGGCGGCGACGTGCCGAATTCAGGGCGACTCTGCCGGCACGACCGCGGCAGTGGCGAAGTCCGGGGATGGCTATCAGGTGACTCGCAAGCGCGACGGAAAGGTCGTTGGCGTAACGACGTACACCGTCGGAGCGGACGGCAAGCTCAACGGGGTCAGCGAGAACAAGCAAAGCGGGTCAACGACGCGCTGGAGTGCGGACAAGCAGTCGTAACCCATAGGGGGCGGCTCGTTCGGGCGGGCCGCCTCCCGAACCCCCTTCAGCATTGGTCTGGAGCTGCGCGGCGGAAGCTGCGGCGAACGTTGCGGCGCCCAAGTCCCGCCACTATCTGCTGGCAAAGAGCGTTCTTCCGGAAAGACTTATGAGTAACACCGCGACCCTCGAGCGCACGAGCGCCGCTGCTTTCGAGCAAGCCCCAGCGCGCGCAAGGGATGATGCGGCGATGCTGAAAGCCGCCGCGAACCTGACGCGCGACCTCAATGTGCCGAAGTCGGCGATCTACTGGGCCGACATGCTAGGTTCGGCGCTGCTCGGCTATGTCGCGATGTTCGCCGCGATGTCGGTGCATCCGACCTGGCTAGCCGTCAGCGCGGGGCTAGTGGCGGTGCTCGCGCTCTATCGCGCCGGCTCGTTCATCCATGAGCTGACGCACATCAAGAAGGGCGCGGTGCGGGGTTTTCGCTTCAGCTGGAACCTGATCGTTGGTGTGCCGCTGCTGATCCCAAGCTTCATGTACGAGGGCGTTCACAACCAACATCACGCCAAGCGCTATTACGGGACGGTCGACGATCCCGAATATCTGCCGCTCGCGCTGATGCATCCATGGACTCTTCCTGTGTTCCTGATCGCGGCCGCGCTGGCTCCGATCGGTATGCTGATCCGCTTCGGAATCCTTGCGCCGCTGTCGATGCTGTCGCCCAGGCTCCGAAACGTCGTCGTTGGCCGCTATTCGGGCCTGCAGATCAATCCCAAGTTCGTTCGGCCGAAGCCGGAAGGCGAGTTTGCCCGCGACTGGGCGTGGCAGGAGGCCGGGGCGAGCATCTGGTCCATGGCCCTCCTCGTCATGGTCGCGACTGGCGTGATCCCGCTGCGCGACTTTCCTGATCTTCCTCGCCGTCTGCTCCGGAGTGATGTTCCTCAACCAGATCCGCACGCTCGTCGCGCATCTGTGGGAGAACGAGGGCGAGCCGATGACCGTCACGGCGCAGTTCCTCGACAGCGTCAACGTGCCCGCCGCCTGCAACCCTGCCGGCGCTGTGGGCGCCCGTGGGCCTCCGCTACCACGCGCTGCACCACCTGTTGCCCGGGCTGCCGTATCATGCGCTCGGCGAAGCGCACCGCAGGCTTTGCAAGGAGCTGGAGAGCGGCTCGGTCTACCATGACTCCTCGCACCGCGGTCTCTCGCCCCTCGTGGTTCGGTTGGCGACCAGAACCTTGACTAACGGACGCAAATCCGCTTGAGGGCTCCTCGTCCGGCGGGCTGAGGCTCGCCGTTGTCATTTGGGCTTTGCGCGGTCGCCCTGAAGTGCCGCGTGGCCGGAGCTACCTCAAACGGGCTCCCGACGAACGAAAGGAATGACCTATGCGCCATCGTGTTGGCGGCCGTAAGCTTCAGCGCACCTCCAGCCACCGTGCGGCCCTGTTCCGCAACATGGCGGCAGCGCTCATCAAGCACGAGCAGATCACGACGACGACGGCCAAGGCGAAGGAGCTTCGCCCCTATGTCGAGAAGCTGATCACGCTCGCCAAGCATGGCGGCCTGTCGAACCGCCGCCTCGCCCAGTCGCGCCTGATGGACGACGCGCAGCTCGCCAAGCTCTTCGACGTGCTCGCCCCGCGCTACGCCAAGCGCGACGGCGGCTACACCCGCGTCATCAAGGCCGGCATCCGCGCATCGGACGCAGCGCCGATCGCGATCATCGAGTTCGTCGACCGCGACGTCTCGGCCAAGGGCCAGGATTCGGGCCCGGTCATGAGCCGACGGATGAGTTCGAAGCCGCCTAGAGCTTCGCTCAGAAGGTCCGCGTCACTCCGAAGTCGAGGCGGGTGCGGTGATAATCGAATAGCACGATGTTCGCGCTGCTGTCGGTGTGCGTCAGCCGCATGCATCGGCGAGAAGCCGGCGAGCCTCGCTTCGTTGAGGATCACGCCGCCGGTCAGGTCCCAGCGCTGGTCGCGCCGCGTCTTGCCGAACAGGAATTGTGCCTCGATCCCGTGCGTGCGGGTGTAGTCGAGCTCTCCGAACATTGTGACGCGCGCCGTCTCTTGCGCGAGCAGCAATCCGTGCCGAACTGGCGAAGGCTTTCGGGCCGGGCGGTCGCGTCGAGCGCTGCCGTAGCGAAGCGAGAATTCGCGCAAGCGTCGCCCGCCGCCGAATTGCTGGAGCAGATCGGCGCCCACCGCGGTCCGCCATCCGTCCTGATCGCTGTTGGGATCGATCGTCTGGCGGACCGCTGCTTGCGCTGAACGCGAGCTGCGTTCGCGTGGTCAGCGGCAGCTCAGCGTCGAGATCGCCGCCGACACCATTCGAATAAGGATCGCCCCCATACCACCGCCGTTCATACAGCGCCGCGGCCGGATCGTGGCCTTTCCGAGATTGAATTCCGGGCCGCTGTCGAGGCTCAGCTGGATGTCGTCGAACTGCGACTTGTTGTAGAGATCGGCGCCGGAAGTTTGCTGACGACAGAACCTGCACGCCGCCGAGATTGTCCAGCGAATAGCCTCGCGCGCTTCCGGTGACGCCGCCGCCGGACTGCTGCCGAGCGTCGGCGTCGAGCTCGAACGGGGCAATGATCGTGTCGATGAACTGGCTGCTCGTCGACCGGTTGATGTTCGTGTCCGGACCCGTCGTCATCTCGACCGTAGGCCGTGGCGATCGGGCGCGTGAAGGGTCGCAGAGAAGCGGCGTACGTTCTGCTCGACCTCAGGCGGCAGTCCGAGCCTCTCGGCTTTCGCGAGTTCGGTCTTGGCTTCCCTGCTTGCCCATCCGACCGAGGATCCGAGCCAACTCGAGCCGTGCGCGGTTTGCGTCGGGTTGCTCGGCCAACAGGTCGCGGAGTGTCTGGGCCGCGCCTTCGAGTCGTCCATCGATTCAGCACCGCGGCGAGGCGAAACCGCGCCTCCGCCCGCAGCTCGGGATGTTTGTCCTGCGTGAGGCCGCGTGAGGATCACGGCGGCGCCTGCCTTATCGCCGCTGGCGTACAGCTGGTCGGCAAGTGCGAACAATTGAGCTGCGCTGGCTTGTACGCAGCCGGTCTGCGGCTCGCAGGGCAGCCTCTCCCGACGCCGGTGCAATCTCAAGGGCAAGGCCAGCGATTAGGGGAAAGATCACGCGGTCCGTGATTGGAGGAGCCGGGCGACGGTCTCCGCCGCCCGGAGATCGGATCAATTGCCTACGAACGCGCCCTGGCCGGCGCCGTTTCTGTTCCAAAGGCGGAACAGCCCGCCGACTTCGTTCGCCGTCGGGCCATAGAAGTTGCCGTATTCAGTGAACGAATAGCCGCCGGAAGAGGTGCTGGTGGTGAAGCTCGCGGCTTCGTGAAGTTGATGCTGCCGCTACCGGCGAAGGCCAGCGCCCCGCTCGGCACGCCGTTGATATTGGCTGTATAATCGAGCGCGGCGGTGTCCCAATTTGCCGTCATGCTGCCTGTGCCGCTCAGCGCATGCTCACCGTTCTTGTCGACGAAATTGCCGTCGTAGATCGTATTGTAGCTGGCCGGACCCTGTCCTCGGGACGGAATCGCGCGGAGTTTTGTCGCCGAAGACGAGCCAGGTATCGTTGGTCGAGGTCGTGCCGTTGCTGGTCGAGGTCCGCTTCCACTCGCCATATTGGACGTAGGTGAGCTGGATCGTCGGGTTGCCGGCGCCCTTGTTCAGCAGCTTGAACGTCTCGCTTCCGCCGTTCTTGGAGTAGATTGGTGAAGGTCCCGTTCGAAGAGGAGATATTACCCGGCGGCCGAATGTGGATTTGGTGGTGAGGCTTCCTGTGTCGCGGATCGTGTAGGTGTCCGTTGCGGGATCGTACACGACGGTGCTGGTCGCCCGCGCATAATTGCCGAAGCAGGAGGTCACCCCAGAGTTGGTCGAATAAGTAATTGTCGACTGCTGGCCCGAAAGGTTCGTCGGCGCGGCCTGCGCCGCAACACCCGTCAACAGAGCGACAGCTGCCGCGGCCAAATAGATGGTACGCATCGCTTGATTCCCCCTGAAGTTGGCCGGCGAAGTAAACGCCCGATCCTGACGCCCGTCAATCAGAGCCGTCGAAAATTCATGAATGACACGACCTTAGCGCGACTCGTTGGACGGGCTGATCGGTGGTAAAATGAGGGTAGCCACAATCGGGAGTGGCGGGGGTATGCCGTATTTTCGGCTCTATTATTTCGACCGCTTCAGCGGCCACATTGATCATTTCCGCGAGTTCGACGCGGAGGACGATGGAGCGGCGATCGCCGTGGCGGAACGCTGGAATGACGGTCGCCCGATGGAACTGTGGAACCGCGAGCGGCGGCTCAAGCAATGGGAGAGCGCAGGCTCATCCGGTTAGCGTTCGCATGAGAGGCTCGGCTGAACGACGGCCAACGAGCCGGTTCAGAACCGGTGCAGCGGCGTAATGACAGTCGCCGAAACGCTCGCCGCGCGTTTTGGCCGAAGTAGTAACAGGTGAGGAGTATCCGACCATGATCGCGTGTCACGAAGCTCTTGGCGGCGCGGCATTGTTGCTGCGCCGCGTTCGCTGCAGCCAGCCCGGCCGCGGCACAGTACATGCCGGGCTACGGCAGTCCACGGTACGGCTACGATCCCTACGGCGGTTACGGCCAGTACGGCTACGGCGTGAACCGCCAGGTGGTCGCGAACCAATGCGCCGGCGCCGTCCAGGTCCGCCTCAACGGAGGTGGCTACGGTGGCTACGGGTACAATGACGGCGACGGATATGGCGGCGGCCGAGTGCTCGGCATTAGCCACATCGAGTCCGGCTATGGCGGCGGGCTGACGGTTCGCGGAGTCGCGGCAAGCGGGCGGTCGGCGGGCTACGGCTACGCGCAGAATTCACCCGACCTCGTGTGGATGTGCAGGACCGATTTCCGCGGTGCCATCGTCGATATCGACGTCAATGCGGCGCGACCGAGTTATGGCGGCGGCGACAATGATTACAATTACACGCCGTGGAGCCAGGATTATTCGCAATACGGCTATTACCGTTACTGACCCGAGCTGATTGAGCCGATGATGGGCCGGGCTCCTCGAAGTTCGGCCCATTTGCTGTTTGGCCACAACTTTACTCTTGGCGCCGCGCTCCCTATCGGCCCGCCATGACGGTCCAGCCCACTCAATCCATCCTCGTCGTCGACTTCGGAAGCCAGGTCACGCAGCTGATCGCGCGGCGAATCCGCGAAGCCGGCGTCTATTGCGAGATCGCTCCGTTCAACGCGAGCGAGGAAGCATTCGAGCGGCTCCAGCCGAAGGGAATCATCTTCTCCGGCGGCCCGGCCTCGGTGATCGAAGCGGAAAGCCCGCGCGCGCCGCAGGTCCTGTTCGACAGCGGCCTTCCGCTGCTCGCCATCTGCTACGGCCAGCAGACTCTCCACCAGCAACTGGGCGGGAAGGTGGTCTCGTCCGATCAGCGCGAATTCGGCCGCGCCTTCATCGACATCGTCGCTCCGAGCGCGCTGTTCGACGGGCTCTGGCATGTCGGCGAGAAGCATCAGGTGTGGATGAGCCACGGCGACCGGGTCGAAACGCTGGCGCCCGGCTTCGAGGTCGTCGCGGCGTCGGAGGGCGCGCCATACGCCATCGCCACCAATGAAGACGCCAAGCGCTACAGCCTGATGTTCCACCCCGAGGTGGTGCACACGCCCGACGGCGGCAAGCTGCTCGCCAATTTCGTCCGGCACGTCTGCGGCTGCGCTGGCGACTGGACGATGGCGAGCTTCAAGGAAGCAAAGATCGCCGACATTCGCGAGCAGGTCGGGGAGGGCCGGGTGATCTGCGGCCTTTCTGGCGGCGTCGACAGCGCGGTCGCGGCCGTGCTGATCCACGAGGCAATCGGAGACCAACTGACCTGTGTGTTCGTCGACCACGGCCTGATGCGGCTGGGCGAGGCCGAGCAGGTCGTGAGCCTGTTTCGGAACAGCTACAACATTCCGCTGGTGCACGTTGACGCCAGCCCGGATTTCCTCGGCGGTCTTGAGGGCGTCAGCGACCCCGAGAAGAAACGCAAGTTCATCGGCTCCGAGTTCATCAACGTCTTTGAGGAAGAAGCGAAGAAGATCGGCGGCGCCGACTTCCTCGCGCAGGGTACGCTTTATCCCGATGTCATTGAGAGCGTCAGCTTCACCGGCGGCCCGTCGGTGACGATCAAGAGCCACCACAATGTGGGCGGCTTGCCTGAGCGGATGAACATGAAGCTGGTCGAGCCGCTGCGCGAGCTGTTCAAGGACGAGGTTCGCGAGCTAGGGCGCGAGCTCGGCCTTCCGGACGCATTCGTTGGACGGCATCCTTTCCCGGGGCCGGGCCTCGCGATCCGGATCCCCGGCGAAGTTACCCGTGAGAAGTGCGACATCTTGCGCAAGGCAGACGCCATCTATCTCGAAGAGATCCGCAACGCGGGTCTCTACGACGCGATATGGCAGGCGTTCGCAGTGCTCCTGCCGGTGCGGACCGTCGGCGTCATGGGCGACTATCGGACCTACGATTATGTGTGCGCGCTTCGGGCGGTGACCTCAGTCGATGGCATGACCGCGGACGCCTACCCGTTCGCTCCGGAGTTCCTGAGCCGTGTCGCTACGCGCATCGTGAACGAGGTCAACGGAATCAACCGCGTCACCTACGACTGTACATCGAAGCCGCCCGGAACGATTGAATGGGAATGAAGTGCTGCGCTGCTATTGCCGCGCTGCTCACGATGAGCGCAGCGCCGGCACCGAAGCTGGATCGGGACACCGCCGCCTGGTGGAACACGACAGCGCAGCTCTCCAACGACGCGATGGAAGGGCGTGACACTGGTTCTCCTGCCTATATGCGCGCAGCGGAGCTGGTTGCATCGAAGTTCAAGGCTTTGGGGCTCGAGCCGGCGGGTGAGAACGGCAGCTGGTTCCAGAGTGTTCCGATGCACGAGGTCCGGGTCGAGCGGGCGAGGATTCGCGTCGGCAGCCGGCCTCTCCTGTTCCTTCACGACCTGACGATCTCTCCGACCGAATCCACCCCTGCAAAGGTCGACGCGCCGCTGAGCTATGGAGGCTATTGCGGCACCTCTCTCGGCGACGTGCACGGCAAGGTCGTGATCTGTCATGGAACGCACCGGGCCGGGCTCCCGACCGCCGCCGAGCGCGAAGCTGCCGTCCGAGCCGCGGGCGGCGCCGGAATTCTGACGATCGCCGATCCCGGCTTTACCGTCGAACCGCCGCGCTGGCCCTATGCCTATGCGCGCACGGTCACGCTTGCGAGCGATCACCCGAAGGCCGATCCATTCGTCCGGATGACCCTCAACGCGGATTCGCTCGGCAAGCTGCTTGCCGGCACAGGAAGGAACTCGACTTCATTGATTGCTTCCGGCGCCGCAGGACAGCCGCTGCCGAGCTTCAACATCCCCACCCGACTGCATGCCGACTTCACGATCCGGCAGCGTGACATCAGCTCGCCCAACGTGCTCGCCTACATTCATGGGTCCGATCCGAAGCTCGCCGGTCAGACGATTGTCCTCTCGGCGCACCTCGACGGATATGGTTATGGCGAACCGGTGAAGCGCGACCGGATCTACAACGGTACGCTGGACGACGCCGCTTACGTCGCGCTGTTGATCCGGCTTGCCGAGCGCCGGAAGGGCGATCCGTTTCGCCGTCCGATCCTGCTCGCCGCCTGGACGGGCGAGGAAAAGGGGCTACTCGGATCGCGCTGGTACGTTGTGCATCCGACCGTGCCGCTCTCGCGCACGGCGGCGGACATCAACCTCGACCAGCTGCGGCCGATTTTTCCGCTGAAGCTGCTGACGGTTCATGCGCTCAGCGACACCACGCTTGGCGATGACGCTCGCGCCGTCGCCGCGAGCCTCGGAATCCAGGTGCAAAAGGATCCCGAGCCGGAGCGGAACCTCCTTCAACGCTCGGACCAGTGGCCGTTCCTCCAGGCGGGAATTCCGGCGACCGCTTTCATATTCGGCTATCGCCCCGGATCGCGGAGCGAGCAGATCTACCGGCAGTGGTATCGCACCGGCTATCACAAGCCGCAGGACGACCTGAAGCAGCTCATGGACTTCAAGGCCGCCGCAGACTTCAATCGCTTCGTTTATGAATTGGTCGAGCGCGTCGCCGATCAGCCGAACCCGCCTGCATGGAAGCCGGAAAGCAAGCTCGGGCCGCACCAGGTTAATTAACGTAAATTCCTTGTTTACCAGAGGATTGACGGCTGACGGGCGGCTGCTCCAATCAACAGCCTTCAACTTGCGTTCTGTGGGGCCCGATGAAAAGATGGACGCCCGCCGCGGTCGCTGCGGCACTGCTTGCTGGATGCTCAACGAGTTCACCGCCGCCACGGATCGCCGAGGCGCCGCCGCCGCCGAAAGCGGTGTCGATGGCTCCCTATCTGTGGACGCTCGGCAACGCGCCGCAGGCACATAAAGATTTCGTTGTTACGTTCGGCCGGGCTGGTCTCAAGCCGGGCCAATATTTGTGGACGAACTCGATCCCTGCCGACGGCGACACGCGCGTCGTGATCGATCGATTGACGCAAATGGCTTACGTCTACCGCGCCGACAAGCTAATCGGGGCGACGACGGTGTCGACGGCGAGACAGGGCTACATCACGCCCCTTGGCGAATGGAAGGTGCTTGAGAAGCGGCCGTTCTACCGCTCGAAGAAGTACGACAATGCGCCGATGCCGTGGATGCAGCGCATCGACCAATATGGGATCGCCCTTCACGGAGGCGGCACTCCCGGCCACCCCGAGAGCCACGGGTGCATTCACCTGCCGACCAAGTTCGCCGAGAAACTATACGGGCTGACGAGAGTCGGCTCGGAAGTGATCATCGAAGGCTGACGAAAAAGGACGCGGCCGAGCAAACCCCGGCCGCCCCTCTTACTGGACCTCCGCTCAGCGGCGGCTGCGGCCGCCCTTCGTGCCGGAACTGTTCGTGCCGAGGGTCGCGCCGGACGTCGGATCGCTGCCGCTCGGATCGGTCGTCGCTTCGTTGGTGAGCTCGAACTCACCGGAAGGATCGTGAGACATTCCGGTCTGGGTCTTCCGTCTGAGTGGCTGCGGATTGCCATATTTCTGGCGCCGCCAGTCGTCGAAGTTGCGGTGGAACTGCTGCTCGCGCTCGCGGCAATAATCGGCATAGTCGCGGTCGAGCTCGCTCATGTGACGGTCGCGCCACCTGCGATAATGATCGTCGGGGTTCGCGCTGAAACTGCGCGGTCCCTCCGAGAAGTCTCGTGACCCGACGAAGCCGCCCTGTTCGCGCCAAGATTCCCGGCTCGCCCATCGGTCCTTGTCTGACCAGTCGCGGCTTCGTTCGCCGAACATCATGCCTCGGTCGTCCTCGTCGCGGCTGCGCCCGCTCCGATTTCGCAGGTTTCTCCCGCGCCAATCGCGGTCGCCGCGGTCGGGATCGATCTCGCCATGCGATCCGTATCCGTCGCCCAGATATCCGTGAGCCATGTCCCTTCCTCCTCCGCAAATGTGAAACTGGGGCCGCTGCGGCCTCGAGGAATAAACGAACAGCCGAGCGGTCGGATGCGGCAGGATGCGGACGCGATAAGGAGTTGGACGCAGCCGCGGGTGCGTTCAGCGCGCCCGTTTGTGCACCGGAATGTCGAGCGCGGTGAGAAGCCCAGGCCGGTTGTCCTCGAGGTGAAGCTCGCCCTCATGCAGGTGAGCGATGGATTGTGCGAGCGCGAGGCCAAGGCCCGCGCCTTCGTCGGACCGGCTGGAATCCAGCCGCCCGAAGCGCTTCAGCGCTTGCTCGTGACGGTCGAACGGGATGCCGGGGCCGCGGTCGGCGACTTCGACCCTGATCTGCTTTTCGCCGGGCTGAACGCGCACATCGATCTCTCCGCCGCTCGAACCATAACGGATCGCGTTCTCGAGGAGGTTGCTCAGCGCCTGTGCAAGGAGCTGGCGGTGGCCGAACAGTGGGACTGCGCGGCTTGGGCGTTCGAATCGCAGCGACGCTCCCTTTTCGTCGGCAAGCGGGTCGTACATTTCGGTAAGCTCAGCCGCGAGATCGCCGACGTCGAACCAGGCGAACTGGTTGCGGCCGGTCAGCGCCTCGGAGCGGCTGATCTCAAGGATTGTCGTGAGGATTTCGGATCAGCGCGTCGGCATTTCGAACGACGCTTCCAAGCAATTCCTCCTGCTCGGCAGGATCGTCGGTTTCCGCAGCCGCGTGCGCAGCTGTGCGGAGGCGGCTTGCCGGGGATCTCAGATCGTGGGCGAGGGAGTCCGTCAGGATGCGCAGCTCCTCCATCAGCGTGCTGATGCGGTCGAGCATGGCGTTGATCTGCATGCCCAGGCGGTCGAAAAATCACCCGCGCCCGAAAGGGGGACGCGCTGGCTGAGATCGCGGGCGCTGATTCGGTTCGCTACCGCCGCAATGCTGCCGATGCGTCGCGACACGTAATGCGCCAGGATCACGCCGCACGCGAGGCCGAGGAGCCCGGCGACGACCAGGGCGAGGAGGAGCGAGCGCTCGAGCGTCGCGCGGAACGCGAGCCCCTCGCCAACGAGCCGGCCGCTGACGAGCCACTGACCGTCGGGCAGCCGGGCGAGCACGAGCTCGGCCTGATGGGGGCTTGGCTGCCCGCGAAGGCGGATGACGGCGCTGTGATAGCCTTCCTGCATCGACTGCACGGCGGGTGCTTGAGCCAGATTGCCCTTCATTTGACGGCCGTCAGGAGCGAGCAGCGCAACCGCAGTCTGCGGATCGGCGTAGGCAAGGGTGTCGTCGATCGCTTCGCCGAGCGCGGCATTGCCGCCGGTTCGGTGGACGTCGGTGAGGACTTTGCTCTGCTCGACGACCTGGCGGTGAAGGCTCGCGACCGCCTCGTCGTGCGTGCGCTCGTAGATGAACCCGATGACCGCGAGGTTCGAAAGCAGCGCGAGCAATCCCGCGAGCAGCGCGATTCGAAGCGTGGTTGGCACGACGGAGGCTCTTACCGCCTCAGGCGGCAAGCATGTAGCCCGCGCCCCTCACCGTATGCAAAAGCGGCTTCTCGAAGCCCTCGTCGAGCTTTCGGCGAAGGCGGCTGACATGGACGTCGATGACGTTGGTACCCGGATCGAAATGATAATCCCAAACCTGCTCGAGCAGCATGGTGCGGGTGACGACGCGGCCTTCGTTGCGCGCGAAATATTCCAGCAGAAGATATTCGCGGGGCTTGAGGTCGAGCTTCTTGCCGGCCCGCTTCACGGTTCGGGAAAGAGGGTCGATTTCCAGATCGCCGACTGTCAGCCGGTGGTCGGCTGGGTCGACGCGAGCCTCGCGCCGGCGCAGCAGCGCATTCACGCGCGCCAGCAGCTCCGCGAAGGAAAATGGCTTCACGAGATAATCGTCGGACCCGCATTCCAATCCCTCGATCCGATCTCCCACGGAGGCGAGCGCCGAAAGAATGAGGACCGGAGTCTCGATGTGCGCGGCGCGCAGGGCTCGAAGCACAGAAAGACCGTCAAGGACGGGAAGCATCCGATCGAGGATGACGAGATCGAAGCTGCCGTCGGTGGCGCGAAACAGGCCGTCCTGTCCATTGGTCGCTTGTTCGACACTGTGGCCCTCCTGGGAGAGGCCCTTGGCGAGGTAGGAAGCGGTTTCCCGATCGTCCTCAACCAGAAGGATCTTGCGGCCCATCCCAGATCTAGCTCCGTATCGTTTTCGTTGCGTCTAATATAACGGATCCGCACGGCGGCGGGAGGGAGTCTCTCCCGCAACGCCGTGCGGAAAACCACAGCCTTACTGCTGCGTGCTCGAATTTGAGCTTGCGGGTTTCTTGGCGGCCGCCTTCTTGCTCGGGGCCTTCTTCGAGGTCTTGTGAGCCTTGGCCTTGTGCGACTTCGCTTTGTGAGACTTGGCCTTGTGAGACTTGGCCTTGTGCGACTTGGTCTTGGTCATCGTCGTCTTGGCCGTCGTCGTGCTGCCCTTGGTGGAGACAGTCGTCGTGGCCTTGGTGTCGCCGGACTTGGTGGTCACGGTTTTCGTCGACGGCGCCGCCTTGGGGGCCGCAATGGCGGGCGTTGCAACAATCGCCAGCGCCGCGACCGAACTAATCAGTCTTTTCATACTTTCCTCCTCGTTCCCGGCAGTGACGCGCCGGCGAAGTGGCTGATATTCTGGGGCAAGTCTCATCGCCGTTTCACGGCCATTAAAGCTTGTTCATGGCGCTCGGCATTGCTCTTTGCCTCGTGAGCAGCAGCCCGCTAGGCTTTACAGCCGATGATTGCCCAGAAGACCCGCTATGCGCTCCGTTCGCTCCTCTTCCTTGCGGAGGAGCAGGGCGGCGCGCCTGTTCAACTCGCCCGGATCGCTGAAACGCAGAGAGTGCCGCCCAAATATCTCGAGCTCATCATGCTCGACCTAAAGAAGGCAGGGCTGGTGAAGAGCGCGCGTGGGCCCAAGGGCGGCTACAAATTGTCCCGGCCTGCAGAAGAAATTTCGTTCGGCGAGATCGTCCGGACGATGGAAGGGCCGATCGCACTCGTCTCCTGCGCAAGCGTCAATTTCTACGCGCCTGCGGCGACTGTCACGACGAGGCAACCTGCGCGATCCGGCGCGCGTTCGCGGTCCTTCGCGACCAGAGCACTCAAGTGCTGGAACTCGATCTCGCTCGCCGAAGGGGCCCAGTGGGAAGAGCGCCTCGGCGTCGACAAATAATCGGTCGGATTGAGGGGGCAGCCGCTAGGCGTCACTTCCGGCGTGCTTGTGCTCCACTCGCGCCAGCCCGGCTGGCTGCCCAATTCCCTTACTGAGGTGTGGACGTGCTGTCCTGATCCTTGACCTGGTTGGCCGCTTTCGCGTCCTTGGCTTTTTTCTCGTCTTTCTTCGCCTTGGCTCGCGCAGACGCGATCTTGTCGTTGCTGTTCACATCGTCGGCAGTCGCCTGATCGCCGTCCTTTGCGGGAGCCGTGGTGGCAGTGTCATTGGCCGGCGCCGTCGCCGCCGGCGCGTTCTGGGTTGTGCCGGACGGCTGCGCCATCTGCGCGACCGCCGCGCCGGAACCGATGGTCAGCGCGGCTCCCGAGATAAGGTAGAGCGTTTTCATGAAGGTCCTTTCCTCGCCGTTTCGATTTTCCCGAACGGACAGGGGGCGCGACCAAGCGGGCGCCTAACGGTTCCGATTAATTGCCGGGTTGTCGGCCAGCGGTGCTTGCTGAGGGGTTTTGCCCCCTCTTTAGCGGTAAAGACCGATCTGGCGATCGGCAGCCGATGCCAAAGCCGGAGCCGGCTTTCCTGACGGCGCGGAAAGGCTCGAATCGCGGTGCTGGACCGCTTCAGGCTGAGCGAGTGCGGCGGTCGGAATCGCCACCAGAAGCGCAAGCATTACATCGCCAACGAATTGGCGGTCGACCATCATTCTACTCCATTCCAATCCACGCGGGCTTCCCGCGCACTTGGTCTTCCGACGCACGAGCAGCAGTTGGAGTTCCCTGGATTACGCCGCCGGAACCATCCTGGACTGGCGGCGAGAATGCGCCATCGCTAGAAGCCGCCGCCATGTCGACTTTCACCATCGACACGAGCACGAGCCGCGCAACGCCCTCTCCGGTCCCCGGAAAGCGCATGACTGCGCCATCGATCCGCGCCCGCAAGGCGGAGGATGGTCAGTCCTTCCGCACCGAGCAGCCGATCGTGATGCTCACTGCTTATACGATGCGGATGGCGCAGCTCCTCGACCCGCATTGCGACATGCTGCTCGTCGGCGACAGCCTCGGTCAGGTCATCTACGGGCTGCCGTCAACGATCCCGGTCACGATGGAAATGATGTGCGCCCACGGCGCTGCGGTCGTTCGCGGCAGCTGGCATGCGCTGGTTGCGGTCGACATGCCGTTTGGAAGCTACGAAGCTTCGCCGGTGCATGCCTTCGAAGCCGCCGCTCGAATCCTCAAGGAAACGGGCTGTGCGGCGGTGAAGCTTGAAGGCGGCGAGGCGATGGCCTCGACGATCGAATTGCTGACGCATCGCGGCATTCCGGTGATCGGTCATGTCGGCCTCACTCCGCAGGCGGTGAACACGCTCGGCGGCTATGGCGCCCGCGGCCGCGAGGAGCGAGAGGCGCAAAAGATCGTCGCCGATGCCAAGGCCGTCGCCGACGCCGGCGCCTTCTGCATCGTCGTCGAAGGTGTGATGGAGGAAATCGCGACCGAGATTGCCCGGAAGGTCGCACCGCCGATCATCGGCATCGGGGCTTCGGCCGACTGCGACGGCCAGGTGCTCGTCATCGATGACATGCTCGGCATGTTCGAGCGGACGCCGCGCTTCGTGAAGCGGTATGACGATCTCGCATCGAGGATCGGCGAAGCGGCGCGTATCTATGCCGAGGAAGTGCGCTCGCGCAGCTTCCCGACCGCTGACCAGACCTACCGGCCGAAGCCCACCCCCAACCCCTCCCGCTAACGGGAGGGGCGAAGCGGAGGGCTTTGCCTTTCGCGCGACAGCCGCTAGACGGGCCGCCGCCAGCTTCCGTTCATCTAGGGTGGGGAAGGGGAGCGATCGGCAAGAGGATTCCCGAGCGAGCGGACTGAGGCACCTTTGGCGCAACCCCCTGATATTAGCGAAACCTTCGTTCGTGAGGTCGATGAGAACCTCCGACGCGACCGCGTCCGCGACTTTTTCCGGGACAACAAGGGTGCGCTGATCGGCGCAGTGATCCTGTTCCTGGCGGTCTCCGGCGGGATCATCTGGTTTCAGCAGCACCGACTTCAGCGTTCCGAGGCCGAGGTCGAGCAGCTTGCCCAGATCTACAAGGATATCGGCACCGGCAACACGTCGAAGGTCCCGCAGCAGCTGGACGATCTCTCGCACGCCGGAAGCAAAGGCGTGAGCGCGACCGCACTTTTCACCCGTGCGGCGTTCGCTCTTCAGCAGAGCGACACCAAGAGTGCGACCAACATCTACAAGCAGATCGCGAGCGACAGCTCGCTCCCGCAGCCTTATCGCGACGCGGCGCTGATCCGCCAGACGGCGCTCGAGTTTGATCAGTTGCCTCCCGACCAGGTCATCACCCGCATGCAGCCACTCACGCAGGCCGGCAATCCTTGGTTCGGCTCGGCTGGTGAAATGACGGCGCTCGCGATGATCAAGCAGGGCAAGAAGCAGCAGGCCGGCCAGCTCTTCGCAACCATCGCCAAGGACAAAACCGTCCCGCAATCGATCCGCGACCGCTCGATCCAGATCGCCGGAAGCCTCGGCGTCGACGCCAGCGCCGCACTCGGACCTCAGGCTCAGTAGGACAAGAATGAGCAAAACAAGAAATTTCGGCCTTGCACTGATGGTCGTGGCGGCAATCGCCTCGAGCGGTTGCAGCGTCTTCAAGAAGAGCCATAAGACGACGACCCCGGTCCTTGGCGAGCGCATCGCGGTGCTGACGTCGGAGAATGACGTCGAAGTCGATCCGGCGACGCAGGCGCTGCCGTTCAGCCTTCCTGCCGCAGTCGAAAATGGCGGTTGGACGGAGTTGGGGGGCAATTCCAGCAATTCGATGGGCCATCTTGCCCTCGGCGATGCGCTGACGCCTCTCTTCTCGGTCCAGGCCGGGCGCGGGAGCAGCCTTACCGCGCGGCTCGCAGCGCCGCCGATCGTCGCCAACGGCCGAGTCTATACGATTGATACGCTCGGCGCGGTGCGTGCATTCGATGCCAAGACGGGTGCGCAGGCCTGGGCGAGCCAGACGCCGGACGTCAAAGGCAGTGAAGTGGCACTCTATGGCGGCGGCATCGCCTATGACAATGGTCGCATCTTCGCAACGAACGGCCTCGGCTTCGTCTCCGCGATGAGCGACCAGAACGGCGGGATCCTCTGGCAGGTCCGGCCAGGCGGCCCGCTGCGCGGTTCTCCCACAGTTGCCAACGGTGCGGTCTATGTGATCAGCCAGGACAACCAGATTTATTCGCTGAAGGAAGACGACGGGTCCACCAACTGGAACCAGGCCGCCTCGCTCGAAATCGCCGGAATTTTCGGCGCGGCATCGCCGGCGGTAGGCCAGGGCACAGTGGTTGCAGGATTCTCGTCCGGCGAGCTCAACGCTTATCGCTATGAGAACGGGCGTCAGGTCTGGCAGGACCAGCTTCAGCGTACGAGCATCCGGACCAGCGTGTCGACACTGACCGACATCGACGCTGACCCGGTGATCGACAATGGCCAGGTATTCGCGATCGGCGCAGGTGGCCGTATGGTCGGGCTCGATCTCGTGTCGGGCCAACGGCTATGGGAGCTGAACTTGGCCGGGATCGCCACGCCGTGGGTGGCGGGCGACTGGATCTTCGTCGTCACCAGCGATGACAAGCTGATGTGCATCTATCGTCAGAACGGCCACGTCCGCTGGATCAGCCAGCTTCCGCAATATGCGAAGCCGAAGTCCAAGAAGGGCGACGTCGGCTATTCGGGACCCGTGCTCGCCGGCAATCACCTCGTCGTGACTGCATCGAACGGGCAGGTCGTCGAAGTCGACCCCGCGACGGGCAACTACCAGACTCAGTTCAGTGTTGGGCGCTCCGTGAGCCTGCCGCCAATTGTCGCCGGTTCGACGCTCTACATCTATAACGACGACGCCAGGCTGCTCGCCTATCGCTGATGCAGGGTCCTCACGAGCTGCGCTCGCAGCGGGGACCTTAATCGGCTAGGCGCCACATCATGCCTCTTCCGACCGTCGCGATCGTCGGCCGGCCCAACGTCGGCAAGTCAACGCTGTTCAACCGCCTCGTCGGCAAGCGCCTCGCGCTGGTCGACGACCGGCCCGGCGTAACCCGTGATCGCCGGGAAGGCGAAGCGAAGCTGCTTGGCCTCGACTTTCGGGTCATCGACACCGCCGGGTTTGAGGACGAGGATCCGAACACGCTCCCGGGGCGGATGCGCGCGCAGACCGAAGCGGCGGTTCGCGATTCCGATGCTGCGCTGTTCCTCGTCGACGCTCGGCAGGGTGTTACGCCCGTCGATGAGGAAATCGGTCGTTGGCTCCGAGCCGAAACCACGCCCGTCGTCCTTGTCGCCAACAAGGCCGAGGGCAACGCCGGTGAATCGGGAATCCTCGACGCCTTTCGCCTCGGGCTCGGCGAGCCGGTGGCGATCAGCGCGGAACATGGCGAGGGTGTCGCGGATCTGTTCGAAGCGCTCCGCCCGCACGTTGAACACGACCATTTCGAATCTGACCAAGATGAAGAGGCGGACGACCATCCGCTGAAGCTGGCGATCGTAGGAAGGCCGAACTCCGGGAAGTCGACGCTGGTCAATACGATGCTCGGCGAGGAGCGGATGATCACCGGCCCGGAGGCCGGGATCACGCGCGATTCCATCAGCCTTGACTGGGAATGGGAAGGGCGCCCCGTGCAGCTGGTCGATACGGCGGGTCTCAGGAAGCGCGCGAAGGTTGAGGACAAACTCGAACGCTTGTCGGCGGCAGATACCAAGCGGGCGCTCGACTATGCCGAAGTCGTCGTGCTCCTGCTCGATGCCACCCGCGGCCTCGAATCGCAGGACCTGCGAATCGCTTCCCAGGTCATCGAGGAAGGCCGCGCGCTGATTATTGCGGTGAACAAGTGGGACATTGCAGAGCATGCTTCGTCCCTGTTCAACGGGATCAAGGCCGCGCTGGCCGAAGGGCTGGCGCAGCTTCGCGACGTGCCGCTGCTCACTGTCTCCGCGAAGACCGGCAAGGGAATCGACATGGTCCTCAAGGTGGCCTTCGAGCTCCGCGACGCCTGGAACAAGCGGGTGCCTACCGGCGAGCTGAACCGCTGGTTCGAGCAGGCGGTCGAAGCGAATCCTCCGCCGGCTCCAAAGGGCAAGAGGATCAAGCTCCGCTACATCACCCAGGTGAAAAGCCGCCCGCCCAGCTTCGTCGTGTTCGGAAATCGGCTCGATGAGCTTCCCGAGAGCTACCGCCGCTATTTGCTAAACGCGATGCGCCGCGACCTCGACCTCGGACCCGTTCCCATGCGCCTCGACTTCCGCGGCCGCTCGAATCCATTCGACCGCGGCCGCCGCTAAGGAGAATTTTTACCCTTTTGACCCTATGCCGGGAGCGTGGAACCACTGCCGGTCAGGCCGGCTTTTGAGGAGCTTGATGTGGCCGACGAAGCTCGGGACATCGTCGATTGGGGGCATTTCGAGAAGAGCCGGTCCGAGCTCGGGCCGAGCTTCATCCGCATCCTCAGCTATTTCAAGGAAGACGGCGTCAAGTCGATTTCGCAGATCGAAATGGCCATGCATCAGCAGAACACTGCGGCGCTCGTAATTCCGGCGCACACCCTCAAAGGCGAATCGCGCCAGCTGGGCGCCGAACCGCTCGCCGCGGTCGCCGAGCTCATCGAAACGACTGCACGCTTCTGCATCGAGTCGCATCGCTTCCCCGACGAGCTGGTGCCGCAGGTCGTCGAGCTTCGCCGACTGTTCGATCAGACGGTGGAGCTGTTCGAAAAGGCGACCAACCCGCTCGTCAGCCGTAGCGGCGGGAACGGCTTCGGCCGCAAACCGAACAACCAGAGCTTCGGCCGCCTCTAGTCCTCGTCGGACGCGGCTTCGGATTGAAGCTGGACGTAATTCTGGACCCCCATCCGGGCGACCATCTCGAACTGGGTTTCGAGCATATCGACATGATGTTCCTCGGTCGCGAGGACATTGGTGAAAAGGTCACGGCTGACGAAGTCGTGGACTTTCTCGCAATAGGCCGCGCCGTCGCGGTACATCTTCACCGCCTCCAGCTCGGCCTCGAGATCGGCTTTCAGGATTTCCTCAACATTCTCACCAATGCGTAGCCGGCCTAACGCCTGGAAGTTCGGCAAGCCGTCGAGAAAGAGGATTCGCTCCGCGAATTTGTCCGCATGCCTCATCTCGTCGATCGATTCCGAGCGCTCGAACTCGGCGAGCTTCTTCACGCCCCAATTGTCGAGCAGGCGGTAGTGCAGCCAATATTGATTGACGGCGGTCAGCTCAGCCTTGAGCGCCTCGTTGAGCAGCTCGACTACCTTCGGGTCGCCCTTCATGCCGATTTCCCCTGCCTGAGAGGAAGGGCCATGCGTCGCAGCGATGTCCTAGGTCAAGTCAGGCGACGACGCGGAGCTTCGGGCGTTTGCCGCGCTCCTCGTCGATCAGCTCCTGCGCATAATCCAGGCAGCAACCGCAGACCGGCTCGCAGCCAAGCGTAGAATAAGCGGCTTCGGGCGTGCGCGAGCCCTTGCGCGCCGCCTCGCGAATCTCATCCTCGCGGATGACGTTGCAGGAACAGACGATCACGCGCCCTATATAGCGCTAATGCGAATTATTCGCAACTATTCCGGAACGCGGTCTCGGTTCGAGGTAGCGCCGGGCGACAAATGCGAAGACGACGCCGACCAGTAAGAGGTGAGCGAACGCTTGGGTCACGATCGATAGCGTCTTCGGTGGCAAGGGCGTGTGGAAGCGGAGCGGAACCACGACCCAATTCATCGCGAAATATGTGACGACGCCATAGGCGAGGGCCGTACGCCATGGTGTGTCGAGCAGGACAGGGCGGGCCCGAACGATCAGTACGAAGATGATGGCCATGATCGCCATGAGGGTGAAATGGACAAGCAGGCCGAGCAGCGCGCCCCAGGTTCCCCAGTCTGTCGCCGCGGGAAACGGGCCGGAGGCGACGGTGCGAAGCATATTCGGAATTTGCCGCCCGAACGAAACCGTCAGGATCATCGCGAACAGGATATCGAGCGTGCCGGATATGAGCGTGGCGACAAGAATCGTCTTCCAGACTGAGCGCTGCATATATCCCCCTCCTCAGCGATGTCCTTTCCTGATCACGAGCTTGAGACCCGACCAGACGTCATCGACCGAACAGACTTTCACATCGACCAGATGCATCGGCAGTGCAATGTCGCGGATCACGTCCTCGGTTATGTCGGTGGGGACCTTTGAAGCTTTCTTCGGCCAGCTTACCCAGACGAACCCGCCGCGAGCGAGTAGCGGCAACAGTGCGCGCAAGTCTTCCTCGAGATCGGCCCGGCGGACGACGAAGATATGCGCCGCATCGATGGGTGCCTCAGCATTGTTCAGCAACCGCAGCTGAACGCCTTGGGCAGCGATCTCATCCCGCACGCTGTCCGGCATCCGCGACCGCCAGACCCGCATGCAGTCCTTCAGCGACAGCTTCTTGGCCAAAGGCGTTCTGGAATAGCCACTCGTCAGAATCAGAACTCCGGCGTCAGCTCGCTTCCCATAAGCCTAGGGAAGAAGCCTTCATGAGCCCCTCGGAGGTCGGCGAGGCTTGCGCTAAACCCGGGGCCGTCGACCGAATCTCCGCCCGTCTCGCCGATGCGCGCTGCGAAGAGGTTCGCCGCACTCGCGCGCGCGACAACCGCTTCGGGATCGCTGGTGCTCACCAGCAGACGGCCCTGGTCTTCGCCGAACATGATCGCCGCAGGATTTGGCGCACTGGGCAATGTCAGTCGAGCGCCGATCGATCCGGCGAGCGCCATTTCGGCGATCGCTACGAGCGCTCCTCCATCCGAAATGTCGTGGACTGCGGAAACCAAGCTTGCACCGATCAGCTGGCGCACTAGCTCGCCCAGACGACGCTCGACACCGAGATCGACGCGCGGCGGTTCGCCCTCGCGGCGGCCGTGGCACACGTCGAGCCACAATGACTGGCCAACATGGCCCGTCGAATGACCAAGGAGGATGAGCGCTTCACCCGCGCGCTTGAAGGCGATCGTTGCCGACTTCTCCCAATTCTCGAGCAAGCCGACGCCGCCGATCGCCGGCGTGGGCAGGATCGCAAGGCTGGAACCGTCCTCGTTCTTCGTCTCGTTGTAGAGGGAGACGTTTCCGCTCACGACCGGGAAATCGAGCGCTCGAGCCGCTTCACCCATCCCTTCGACGCACCCGACGAACTGGCCCATGATCTCGGGCCGTTGCGGGTTGCCGAAGTTGAGGCAGTTGGTGATTGCCAGCGGCTTCGCGCCGACCGCGCAGAGGTTGCGATAGGCTTCGGCGACGGCTTGCTTCCCGCCCTCAACCGGGTCGGCATAACAATAGCGCGGAGTCACGTCCGTCGTGATCGCCAGCGCCTTCTTCGACCCATGAACGCGGACCACCGCGGCATCGCCGCCGGGGCGCTGCACCGTGTCCGCGCCGACCGACTGATCATATTGCTCCCAGACCCATCGCCGGCTCGCGATGTTCGGCGAGGCCATAAGCTTCAAGAGGTCCGCTGCGATGTCTGTGCTCTTCGGGACGTCGGTCAGCGGCTCCGGCGGTTTCGTGATTGCATAGGGCCGCTCGTAGCAGGGCGCCTCGTCGGCTAGCGGGCCGAGCGGGATGTCGCACACGACTTCTCCGTCGAACTCGAGCACCATGTGGCCGGTGTCGGTCACCTCGCCGATCACCGCGAAGTCCAGCTCCCACTTGCGGAAGATGGCCTCGGCCTCTGGCTCGCGCCCAGGCTTCAGCACCATGAGCATCCGCTCCTGGCTCTCGGAGAGCATCATTTCGTAGGGCGTCATGCCAGTTTCTCGGCAGGGCACCTTGTTCATGTCGAGCCGGATGCCCGCGCCGCCCTTCGATGCCATCTCGACCGACGAGCTGGTGAGGCCGGCGGCACCCATGTCCTGGATCGCGACGATCGCGTCGGTCGCCATCAGCTCGAGGCAGGCCTCGATCAGCAATTTCTCGGTGAATGGGTCGCCGACCTGGACGGTGGGACGCTTCTCCTCGCTGTCCTCTGCGAAGTCGGCGCTCGCCATGGTGGCGCCATGGATTCCGTCGCGGCCGGTCTTGGAGCCGACATAGACGATGGGATTCCCGATGCCGGTAGCTGCCGAGTAGAAGATCTTGTCGGTCTTCGCGACGCCGACGGTCATCGCGTTGACGAGGATGTTGCCATCGTAGGCGGCGTCGAAATTGACCTCGCCGCCGACCGTCGGGACGCCCACGCAATTGCCGTAGCCGCCGATCCCCGCGACCACGCCCGCGACCAGATGCCGAGTCTTGTGATGATCGGGCCGGCCGAAGCGCAGCGCATTCATGTTAGCGACGGGCCGAGCGCCCATCGTGAAGACGTCACGCAGGATCCCGCCAACTCCCGTCGCGGCGCCCTGATAGGGCTCGATGTAGGACGGGTGGTTGTGGCTCTCCATCTTGAAGATGGCGGCGTCGCCATCGCCGATGTCGATGATCCCGGCATTCTCTCCCGGTCCGCAGATCACCCACGGCGCCTCGGTCGGCAGCTTCTTCAGGTGAACGCGCGAGGATTTGTACGAGCAATGCTCCGACCACATGACCGAAAAGATGCCGAGCTCGACCAGGTTCGGCTCGCGGCCGAGGGCTTTCAGGATGCGGTCATATTCGTCGGGCGCAAGGCCATGCTCGGCGACCATTTGGGGCGTGATGCGGGGTGCTTCGATAACGTCCATGCGCGGCCCCTTAGCGTTGTCGGTGAAGCGCCGCCAGCGCTCGACGACCGGGTTTGGAGCGACTCCACCAACAGCAGTATTCGAGCCGCGGCGGAGGGGTCCGCAAAATTACGGAGCAAGGCAATGACCAAGCCAATTCCTGACGGGTATCGCAGCGTCAACGTGATCCTGACCGTTGACGACGGTGCGCGAGCCATCGAATTCTACAAGGATGCGTTCGGCGCCGAAGAGATTTCGCGTCTCCCGATGGGCGACAAGATCGGCCATGCCGAGCTGCAGATCGGCGACACCCGCTTCATGCTCAACGATGAATTTCCCGATCACGGCAACCTCGGGCCGAATGCCCGCGGCGGCACTCCGGTCAGCCTCATCATCTACACCGATGACGTTGACTCAGCGTTTAAGAAGGCGGTCGAGGCTGGAGCCACAGAGACAATGTCGGTTGAGGACAGGTTCTGGGGCGACCGCATGGGCACGGTGACCGATCCGTTCGGTCACAAGTGGAGCATCGCGACGCATGTCGAGGACGTGCCTCCCGAGCAATTTGAGGAGCGCATGGCCGCTTCCGAGCAGCACCGGGAGACCGAAACCGCGTAGGCCGTCAAACGTCGTGGCGGTCGAAGTTCACGCCTGAAAAGACGAAGGTCTGCGGCCGCCCATCGATGAAATTGGCGAACGAGCCACGCTCGGGCGACCAGCTTTCATCGCCAATGCGCCAGGAGTTGTTGCCGATGGCGGTCATCGGAGTCTCTGTTCCTAGCCATAGCTGGCCGCCGCGCTCGACGAGGTGGGCCATGCCGTTCCATGGGCTGTCGTTGACGTAGCGGCCGGCGAGCTTGGCGATCTGCGGGTTTGACGCGGGAACCGCTGCACTGCTTTCCGCGCGAACATAAGTCGCCGGTCCCCAGCTTAGCGCCCTCACTGCATTCCCTTTGCGCTCGAACATGACACTGAAGTCGCGAAAGTCGGGATGGGTCGTGCGGAAGACGTTGTCGTCCCACTGAATCAGCGCCGCCGACTGCCCGTTCGCGACGAGCGCCAGCGGACTGCCCGGACGAACTTCGATTGCCCCCGCCGGTCCCGCATATTGCCCGACATAGGTCGCTGCATTGGCGAGCGGCGTCTGAAGCGGAGGCGGCGAAGGGAGGGCGCGGCCGACACTCGCGTCTGTCAGCGCATCGACTGCGAATTGCGTGAGAAGGCGCGGACGATATTCGGCGAATGCACTGAGCGTGGAGCTTGCAAAAGCACCGACACCGCTCGCGACATCGACGTGGAAGGAGGAGGAGAAGCTGACCATCCCGCCGGTGTGGTGGAGGTAGGAGCGGCTGTGGCCGCCTACATGCATGAGGCCGTTGCCGTAGCTCATCGCTCGGCTGTCGCTCGGCACTTCGTGCATTGCGTAGGAGCGTCCCCCGTCAGGCGAGAGGCCCATGCCGCCGCGGCCCTGCACGGCATTGGCAAGCGAGCGGAGCAGCCGTGTCATGTCATCGGCGGTGGAGGCGACCTCGCCGGCGCCGAAGGTGACGTCGACCCAGGCGGCGGGGAGGAGCGGCACGCCGAGCGCGAACGGCAGTTCGTCGGCGGCTTCGAAGCCTTGCGCGTAACGCATCCGATCGGCTCCGATGATCGCCCCGCGCGTCCGGGTCATTCCCAGCGGCATGAAAAGCCGCTTCTCGACCACATGAGCGAGGGGTTCCCGGGCGATATGCTCGACCAGCTTGCCGAGGATCTCATAGCCGGTGTTGGAATAGTGCCAGTGAGCGCCGGGCGCATAAGCGGTCCAGAGGCCGCCGACTGGGAACGCCGGCGCATCGCCGGGAATTCCGGCGACATGGTCGAGCAGGTGCTGAACCTCGATCGCATTGCCCTGCGGAAAAGGAATCGATGGGAGCAGGTCGCTCAAACGATCTGTGAGGCTCAGCTTCCCCTCGGAAGCGAACTGGTGGAGCAGCGCAGCCGTCGTTAGCTTGCTGATCGAGCCGATCTGAAAAAGTGTGTCCGGCGTGATCGGCGTGCGTGCGTCGGCATTGGCAAAGCCGAAGTTCATGACCGTGCTGAACCCGGCGGGCATCGTCACGCCGAGGGTCAGGCCGGGAAGCCGGAAATGGTCGAGGTGGGCTTGGGCGTAAGCGCGGATCGCCGCCAACGCAGCGGCAAGTTTCGGATCCTGCGCGAAAGCCGGAGCTGCGAACTGAGTGGCGAGGCCGGCGCTTAGCGCTCCGCCAGTGAAACTGCGCCTGGTGATCGGCATTGGATATTCCCCTCCGCGGCCTGCTGTTCAGGGCCGCGGAGGGTTAGTCAAGCGAGTGCGCTTAAGCGTTGCAGGTTTGCGAGGCGTGTCCAGGGACCGCAATCTTCGCGGACGAAGATGTGGCCGAACCGTCGACGGAATATCCACCAGCAGCAGTCAGCGGCTGGCCGGCTTGCGGGGCAGTCACCTGCACAGGCGAACCGTCCTTGCCGACCTTCACATTCGCCGACTTGTTGTCGGAGAGGTAGTCGACCGTGACGACGCTGTTGTCGGCGCAGCGGTACAGCTTCGTCGCGGTAATCGACGGCGGCAGCTGAACGTTCGCGTTCTTGGCGGCATTGACGTCATCGCCGGGAGGTCCGGAGACGATCGTGTGGCTTTCCTTGTTGCAGCCGGCTAGCGCGGCGGCTGCAGCAAGCATGAGGAGCAGCGGGGTGCGAGTCATGGTCGCCCCCTTCACAACCACAGAGCCAACCGTCAAGGGCATCTGCTTGCATATTGTCGAAGCGGGACATACGCCTCGTCGATAGAATGGCTCATCAGGCCGGCAGCAGCGCCCAGCGCATTCGAATTGGACTGACGGGCTTGGCCTTCGCTTTCCTGCTCGTCCTGCTCGGCTCAATAATCAGCCGCTGGGGCCACGACAACACGACGAACTCGGCCCAGCAGGCAGCGACAAATGAGCCGAGCGAGCCGCTCGCGGAGATCGGTGTCGCACCCGGCGGGTCGGACGCCGCCACCAACAACAGTTCAGCCAAGAGGAAATGATTTGCGCGCGTCTGCGCGCGCTTTTGACGACTTGCGCGGTCATCGTTGGAGCGGTCACGCTTGTCGCGGCGCTCAATCACCGTACACCTGCACCGCTGCCATCCCGGCCGGCCAATCAGCGGCCGGTTCTCCTTCTCCTCACTAGCTTGCCGTTGGTCTTCGGCGAGCAATTCTCGCTGCAGCAGAACGGCTCGGCCGCGTTGAAAGTGCTGCAGACCCGCTACAGGATCGTTCCGATCAGCGTTGCCGACCCGCAGGAGCTAACAAAGGGCCGGCTGCTCCTGATGGCGCAGCCGCAGGCTCAGCCAGCCGAGGATCTGGTCGCCCTCGACGCGTGGTTGAGGCGCGGCGGGCGCCTGCTTCTACTTGCCGATCCATTGCTTGAATGGCCGAGCGAGCGACCGCTCGGCGATCCTTTGCGCCCGCCGGCGATGTACGCAGATACCGGTTTGCTCGCGCACTGGGGCCTTCGGCTCGACGCGCCCGACGAGCGCGGAGCCAGGAAGTCAAAGCTGGCTGGCTATGGCGTCGTGACAATGTCGCCCGGCCAATTGTTTGGGAAATGCAGTATCAGTTCCGACCGCCTGGTCGCTCATTGTCGCATCGGCAGTGGTCGGGCGACGATCGTCGCTGACGCGGATCTGCTTGATGCGCCGCGCCTGGGGCGCGGAGCATCGCATAATCTCGACGGCGTCCTCAGCGAGCTTGCGCAGCTCGAACCGAAGTGATTCGATAAACAACAGACTTATCCACAGGCGAGGAATCCTAGAACAGGATAGGAACATTCCGTTTTGAGGGCAGTCAAAAGCCGCGGAAATCCGGTCTTTCCCATTAATTCCCGTTAAAACCCATAAAATCCCATTGTATCCCGTAAGCTCTTGAGTTACCTACAAGGGCTGTAGCGCGGGGGGCTAACCCGTCGATTCGAAGCTGACGCGGCGCACGTGACGATGTGCGATTCCGCGGGCGGGCCTGCTTGCGCTGCGAACGGGGAGTGGACGTGGCGCTAGAGCATCTGTTTCAGGGCAGCGCACTGAACGCGGTCGATGGAAAGGGCCGCGTATCCATTCCTGCATTCCTCCGCTCCGTGATCGAACGCCGCGGCGATGCCCGCACGATCGTGCTTGCCAAGCACGAGGCCTTTCCCTGCCTCAGCGCCTACGACCCAGGCTATGCAGCGCTGAAGCATTCCAAGCTCGAGCGGCTGCTCGAGAAGGAAGAAACCAATCCCGAGGCGCAGCTGGAATATCAGCAGCGCAACCTGATGGCCTTCGCCGCCACGGAGGAGGTCCCTTACGACAGTTCCGGCCGCATCCTCATGCCCCCGATGATGCGGCGGAAGGGCGAGATCGGCGATCTCGCCCTATTTCTCGGCACCGGCGAGACGTTCCAGATCTGGAACCCCAAGCTCCTGCTCGGCGACAAACGCATCCCGGATGACCTGAAAGACATCGCCCGTTTCCGTCTCGAAGAGCGGCGGGCGTCATGACCAGCACCGGTACCAAAACGGCCCCACATGTACCGGTGCTGGTCAAAGAAGTCGTCGCTGCGCTGGACATCCAGCAGGGCGACACCGTCGTTGACGGCACTTTCGGAGCGGGCGGCTACACGCAGGCCGTGCTCGCGGCGGGGGCGGGACGAGTGATAGGGTTGGATCGCGACCCCGAGGCGATCGAACTGGGAAGGTCACTCGTCCCGGACCCCCGCCTCACCCTCGTCGAAGAGCGCTTTTCGCAGATGGACCGGCTGCTCGCCGCGCGCGGCATTGCTCAGGTCGATGCAATCGCGCTCGATATCGGCATTTCCTCGATGCAGATCGACCGCGCCGAACGCGGCTTCTCGTTCCAGTCCGACGGCCCTCTCGACATGCGGATGTCGAAATCGGGGCTGACCGCCGCCGAGTTCCTGAATACGGCCGATGAGGCCGAGATCGCCCGGGTCCTGCGCGACTATGGGGAGGAGCCGCGCGCCCGGGCGATCGCCCGCGCGATCGTTGCCGCACGTCCCGTCGAGCGGACGTCGGAGCTTGCCGCCATCGTCCGCCGCGCCGCCGGTTTCCGCCAGGGGCAGAAGAGCGATCCGGCGACCCGCACATTCCAGGCGATCCGCATCCATTTGAACGCTGAGCTCGACGAGCTCGAGGAAGGCCTCGAAGCAGCCGAGCGCGCGCTTCGTCCGGGCGGCCGGCTCGCCATTGTCACCTTTCACAGTCTCGAGGACCGGATCGTGAAGCGCTTCTTGCGCGAACGTAGCGGAGGATCGCCGGCCGGTTCGCGTCACCGTCCCGCGCTCGTCGACCCACTCGAACCGACGTTCGAGCGTGTCGCCAAGGCGGTTTCCCCGACGGAGCGCGAGCTGGCGGCGAACCCACGTGCGCGCTCGGCGCGGCTTCGGAGCGCGGTCCGCACCTCTGCTCTAGCGCGCAAGGAAACCCTGCAATGAGTACCCGTAGTTTCGGTTCCCTGTTCATGGTCGCGAGCTGCGCCGGAGCGGCGCTCGGCTGCTACCTGGTCTCACTTCGCGTCGCGTCGGAGAGGGCGCAGCTGGAGGACGTCGAAACGCGTATCGTGCTCGCCCAGCGGGATATGCGGGTGATCCAGACCGAGATCGGGACCCGTGGGCGGCTTTCGCAGCTAGAGCGGTGGAATGCCGGCGCTTTTGCGCTGTCGGCGCCGGCCGCGAACCAGTTCCTCGAGGGCAGCTTCCAGCTCGCGCAGCTGGTACGGCCGGAGAAGCCGGTCGATTTCCACGCTCCGGTGGTGCTCGCTTCGGCACCAGCGCCTGAGAAGCCGGCGATCGGCCAGCCTGAAACCGACGATTCGGGCGCGGCGATGACGCCGGGCGCAATGCTTCATGAGGCAAGCCTGAAGACCGAGACGCGCGAGGTCCCGGCAAAGACGGTCACCGCTGAGCCCCAGCCGGCCGCCTTCAAGTCCGCAGACAAGCTGGTTACGGCGGCGAAGCCGGCTCAAATCAAGTCAGCGGATAAGCCGGGCCTCGCGGCCGCCCAATCCAGCACGGCCAAGCTGCTGCACTCCGCAGCCGGCGCCCAAGCAGTTGAAAAGAAATCCGTGGATAAGCGGGCACTTGGCACGTCCAGGCCGATGACAAAGCGGATCGAGGTTGCGAAGACCGATCCGCTTGCACCGCTTCCGGTCAAGCACGCAGGCAAACCCAAGGACTCACCTACCGGCCGATGAACGCACCGCAGCCCGCTCTCGTCGCGCCCCGGCCCGAGCGGCTCCGACTTGTCGGCCAGCGGCGACAGATGCTCGCCATCATGCATCAGCGTCTCATGTTCGGCATGCTCGTCTATGCCGGGCTGATCGCGCTGATTGCCCTCAGAATCCTCTATCTGGCAGCCTTCGGTGACCATGCCGGCGCCAAGGAAGAGCTGACCGCCTTCGTCCCCGAGCGCGGCGACGTGCTCGACCGCGACGGTCAACCGCTTGCTCGGACGATCGACGCCTGGTCGATCGCGGTCCACCCGAACAAGGTGATCGGCGACAAGCTCGCGCTTGCGCAAAAGCTCGCGCAGCTGATGCCCGAGCGGACCGCCGAACAATATTTTGCGATGCTGAGGTCGGGGAAGACCTTCTTCTACCTCCGCCGCCGCGCCGCGCCGGACGTCGTCGAAGCCGTCAATGCGATCGGCGAGCCGGGCCTCGCGATCGAACGCGAACCGGACCGCCTCTATCCGCAAACCACGCTTGCCGCGCACGTGCTCGGCTTCACCGGCATCGACGGGCATGGCGGCGCGGGCGTCGAGCGCGCATTCGATCGCTATCTCATCGACCCGAAGACCCGCGGGGAGCCGCTCGTCCTTTCCATCTCGAGCAAGGTGCAGCAGGCGCTCGAAGCGGAACTCGGAGCGGCGAAGGACCATTTCTCGGCGATCGGCGCGGCCGGCGTCGTGATGGACGTCCACACCGGCGAAGTGTTGGCGATGACCTCGCTTCCCAACTTCAACCCCAACGCTCCGGGGCAGGGCACTCCGGACCAGATGTTCAACCGGGCGACTCTCGGCGTGTTCGAGCTGGGATCGACCTTCAAGCCGTTCACGCTCGCCATGGCGATGGATTCCGGCGTCGTGTCCGGCCCCTCGCAGATCATGAATTGCCCCGAGGTGCTCCCGGCCTACGGACACCTGGTCCACGACACCCATCCCTTCGGGCGTCAATGCTCCATCGCCGAAGTCATGATGGAAAGCTCCAACATCGGCATGGCGCAGATCGCCGATAAACTGGGCACTGCAAGGCAGAAGGCCTGGCTCAAGAAGATGGGCTTCCTCGACAGGGCCCAGATCGAGCTCAAGGAAATCGGTCGTCCGCTGACGCCGGGATCGCGCTGGGGACCGTTCGAAACGATGACGATTGGCTTCGGACAGGGAATCGCGGTCGCGCCGCTGCAGCTGGCGATGGGATATGCGACACTGTTCGACGGCGGCATCTACCATCCGCCTACGATCCTGAAGGTCGGCCCCGATCATCCACTGGCTCAAGGCCGGCGCGTGTTCAGCGCGGATACCAGCTACCGCATGCGCTCGCTTCTTCGCCTCGTCGTGATGCGGGGCACCGGCAAGAGGGCCGACGCTCCGGGCTATCGCATCGGCGGCAAGACCGGCACCGCGCAAAAGATCATCAACGGCCATTACAGCCAGTCGATCAATCTCACCAGTTTCGCCGGTGTGTTCCCGATGGACGACCCGCGCTATGTGATCGTCGTGATGCTGGACGAACCCAAGTCAACGCCGGAGACGTACGGATTCACCACTGCTGGCTGGAATGTTGCGCCGGTCGTGAGCCGGACCGTTAGCCGGATCGCACCGATGCTCGGTGTCGCGCCCGACATGAATCGCGAGCCGAACATGTCCGAAGTGCTGCCGTACGTGCAGGAAGCCAAGAAGCAAGAATCGAGCAAGGACTGAGCCGGCGTGAGATTGCGGGATATCGCCGAGGTCAATTCTGATTCCGAAGTGACGGGCTTTGCGATCGACCATCGCAAGGTCGAGCGCGGCAGCGTGTTCGGCGCGTTCGAGGGCGCCTTGTTCAATGGTGAGGACTTCGTTTCTCAGGCCGTAGAGCGCGGCGCCGTCGCCGTCGTCGCCCGGCCCGAAGCCACCGTTAGCGACGTGCCGCATCTCGCCGATCCGGAGCCGCGGCGCCTGTTCGCTGAGCTCGCTTCAAAATTCTATGCGCCTTATCCGGATAAGGTCGTTGCGGTTACAGGCACCAACGGCAAGACTTCGACGGTCGAGATGACGCGGCAAATTTGGCGCTTGTCGGGTCACCGCTCGGCCTCGATCGGAACGCTTGGAGTCACAACATCAGACGATCAGGTGAAGACCGGCCTCACGACGCCGGACATCGTCACCTTCCTCCACAACATGGCGGGCCTCGAGCGGATGGGGACAAGCCACGTCGCGTACGAAGCGTCGAGCCACGGCCTCGACCAGCACCGCTGCGAGGGCGTTCCCCTCGCCGCCGCCGCCTTCACCAACTTCAGTCGCGACCATCTCGACTATCACGAGACGA
Source organism: uncultured Alphaproteobacteria bacterium (assembly GCA_963831485.1). Classification (GTDB taxonomy): domain Bacteria; phylum Pseudomonadota; class Alphaproteobacteria; order Sphingomonadales; family Sphingomonadaceae; genus Sphingomicrobium. Next base: position 133,311 of record CAWHQE010000010.1, on the reverse strand, counting down.
TGGAATCCTATTTTGAAGCGAAGATGCGGCTGTTTGATGAACTCCTCGAACCCGGCAAGACGTCGGTCATCTGGACCGACGATCCCAAGTCGGAAGAAGTGATCGAACGCTCGCAGCTGCGCGGTCACCGCCTCATGACCGTGGGCCGAAGCGGCGAGACGATCCGCCTCGTCGATCAGTCGGCGACCCCCCTTGGCCAGGCGCTTCTGCTTGAGCATGAAGACCGCAGCCTCAAGCTGTCGCTTCCGCTGATCGGTGCCTACCAGGCGGCGAACGTGCTGGTTGCGGCTGGGCTGGCAATGGCAACCGGCATCGGCTTCGATCGGGTCTTCTCGGCGATGCAGCGTGTCGCGCCCGTCCGGGGCCGTCTTGAACGAGCAGTGATCAGCCGCAGCGGAGTTCCGGTCTACATCGATTACGCTCACACACCCGACGCGCTTGAGGCCGCCATCGCGGCGCTTCGGTCGCACGTCGACGGTCGCCTGATTACGGTGTTCGGCGCCGGCGGCGACCGCGACCGGGGCAAGCGTCCGCAGATGGGCGAAGTCGCGACGCGGCTGTCTGATGTCGTGATCGTCACCGATGACAATCCGAGGAGCGAGGACCCGGCGCTGATCCGTTTGCAGATCATGAACGGTGCTCAAGGCGCGATCGAAGTCCCCGGGCGGCGCGAGGCGATTGCAGAAGCCATCAACATCGCGCGCGAAGGCGACATCGTCCTCGTTGCCGGCAAAGGCCATGAGACGGGCCAGATCATCGGCGACCGAATCCTGCCCTTCGACGACGCCTTAGTCGCTCGGGAGTGCGCGGCATGAGCGCGCTCTGGACCTCCGACGAAATCGCTCTAGCGACGGGCGGCACCGCGAGCGCGCCATTCGAGGTCACTGGAGTCACCTTCGATAGCCGCGAGGTCGGTCCGGGCGACCTGTTCGTCGCCATGCCAGGCACTGTCCATGACGGTCACAAATTCGTCGATTTCGGCCTTCGCGGCAGGCGCTGCTGGCGCAATCGTCTCGCAACCCGTCAACGGCCCCCACGTCCTCGTTGCCGACACGTTCGAAGCGCTTCAAGCGCTCGGCCGTGCTTCGCGTCAGCGCAGCCGAGCGACCATCATCGCAGTCACCGGTTCGGTCGGAAAGACCAGCACCAAGGAAGCGCTCTACGCCGCGCTCGACCGCAACCGGCCGGGTAGGATCCATCGTTCCGTGAAAAGCTACAACAACCATACCGGCGTTCCGCTGAGCCTCGCGCGCATGCCTCGCGAAGCGCAATTCGCGGTGCTCGAAATGGGCATGAACCACGCCGGCGAGATCCGCGCGCTAGCGACGCAGGTTCGACCGCATGTCGCGCTCATCACCGCGATCGCCCCAGCGCACATCGAGAACCTTGGCTCGGAAGAAGCGATCGCGGACGCGAAGGCGGAGATCTTCGACGGACTGGAGCGCGACGGTGTCGCCATCCTGCCCAACGACACGCCACACCGCGATCGGCTGGTGAAGTCGGCGCGGCGCCATGCGGACCGCATCATCACCTTCGGCTCGGGCGATGCGGACGTCCATGCGATCCATGCCGTCAGCGCCGAAACCGGCGGAAGCCTGATCAGTGCCGGCCTTCTCGAGCGCGAAATCACCTTCACCATCTCCCAACGCGGCGAGCATTGGGTCGCCAACGCGCTGGCGGTCCTTGCAGCCGTCGAAGCGGTGGCTGAAGATGTTGCTGTCGCTGCGCTCGCGCTGGCCGATCTCGGCGGTCTGAAGGGCCGCGGCGAGCGCCACACGCTCGAGCTCGACGGCGGCGAAATCCTTCTGATCGACGAAAGCTACAACGCCAACCCCGCATCGATGGCGGCGACACTCAAGAGCCTTGGAGCGGAGAAGGATGTGAACCGCCGCATCGCCGTTCTCGGACCGATGCGCGAGCTGGGCGAGCATACGCTGAAGCTGCATGCCGCGCTCGCGCCGGCAGTGCGCGAAGCACATGTCGACCGCCTGATCCTGATCGGCGACGAGATGCGACCATTGGCGGAAGAAGTGGTCGGCACTATCTCGTTCGACCTGGTTTCGAGCGTGGATGAAGCCACTCAATCGCTGATGGAGATCGTCCGACCCGGTGACGCGGTGCTGGTCAAGGCATCCAACTCGATCGGGCTTGCCAAGCTCGTGGAGCGGATGGTGAAGGGGATGCCATGCTCTACGTGATCGCCGAGCAGCTCGGCTTCCCCGGCATCCTCAACTTGATTCGCTACATCAGCTTCCGGGCGGGTGCCGCAGCGGGCACCGCGCTCCTCATCGGCCTTTTGCTCGGCCCCAAGTTCATCAGCTGGCTCCGCGCCACGCAGGGGAAAGGCCAGCCGATTCGCGAAGACGGTCCGCGCAGCCACCTCTCGAAGCGCGGCACGCCGACGATGGGCGGCCTCCTCATTCTGATCTCGCTGTCGATCTCGGTCCTGTTGTGGATGAACCTCTTCAATCCCTATGTCTGGGCCTGCCTGATGGTCACCGCTGGCTTCGGAGTGATCGGGTGGCTCGACGATTACGACAAGGTCAAGAAGGCGCACCATGCCGGCCTTCCCGGCAAGATCCGGCTTCTGCTCGAGTTCCTGATCGCGGGCTTCGCGACCTGGCTGATGATCCGCACCGGCGGAACGGGGCTTCACTTGCCCTTCGTCAAGGAGACGGTCGCCAACCTCGGCTGGCTCTACATAATCTTCGGCGCGTTCGTCATCGTCGCGTTCGGTAATGCGGTGAACCTGACGGACGGCCTCGACGGCCTCGCCACCATGCCGGTGATCATCGCGAGCCTGGCGTTCCTGATCATCAGCTATCTCGTCGGTAACGTGAAGTTCTCCGCCTATCTCGGCATTCCGTACGTGGCCGGGGCCGGCGACCTGACGGTGCTTCTGATGGCGATCGTCGGCGCGGGACTCGCCTTCCTGTGGTTCAACGCGCCGCCTGCAGCTGTCTTCATGGGTGACACGGGAAGTCTCGCGCTAGGCGGGGCGCTTGGTGCCATTTCCGTCGCGACGCACTTCGAGTTCGTGCTCGCCATCGTCGGCGGAATCTTCGTGGTCGAGGCACTCAGCGTCATCATCCAGGTCGCGGTCTATAAGCGCACCGGCAAGCGGGTCTTCCTGATGGCTCCGATCCACCACCATTTCGAGCATCTTGGCTGGTCCGAGCCGACCGTTGTGATCCGCTTCTGGATTATCAGCTTCGTGCTCGCGCTGGCGGGCCTCGCGACCCTGAAGCTGCGGTGATCACGGCGAAGGCCTTCGCGGGCAAGAAATACGCAGTCTATGGTTTGGCGCGGTCGGGCATCGCGACGGTGACGTCGCTACTTGGCAGCGGCGCCGATGTGGCGGCATGGGACGCCAATGCGGATGCAAGGCTGCGTGCGCCCGCGGGCACCACGATCGCCAACCTCGATGAAGTCGACCTCGCGCAGTTCGACAGCCTCGTCGTCACGCCCGGCCTCCCGCTGAACCGCCACCCGATCGCGGAGCGTGCCCGCGACGCCGGCGTCGAGATCATCGGCGACATCGAGCTCTTCGCCCGTGCCCGGTCCGAGCTTCCGCCGCACAAGCTCGTGGGCATCACCGGCACCAACGGCAAGTCGACCACCACCGCGCTCGTCCACCACATCCTCAAGACCGCGGGCGTTCCGACGACGATCGGCGGCAACATCGGCCTCCCGATCCTCGCCCAGGACCCGCTCCCCGAAGGCGGAGTCTATGTGCTCGAGCTGTCGAGCTACCAGATCGACCTGACGCAGAGCCTCGACTGCGACGTCGCCGTGCTGCTCAACATTACGCCCGACCACCTCGACCGGTACGCAAGCTTCGAGGCATATGCGGCGTCGAAAGAACGGTTGCTCCTGATGCAATCGCCTTCACCCAAGTCGATTGCCTTCGTTGACCGGCACGCTCTTAAAGATCGCTTGATCTATGATGGCGATGTTTCGCCCGAAGTAGGCTTCAATTCATTTTATCAACCAACGGCACACGAGCAGCGGAATTGGCCAACCCTTCAGGGCCCGCACAATGCGCAGAATGCGGGCGCCGCAATCCAAGTTTGTGATTGGCTGGGACTTTCCCGGGACACAATCGAACCGGGCCTCCGCACTTACCCCGGCCTCCCGCACCGAATGGAGCGCATCCGCGAGAAGGATGGCGTCCTCTTTGTCAACGACAGCAAGGCAACCAATCCGACCGCGACCGCTCCGGCGCTGGCCGCCTTTGACCCCATTCGCTGGATCTGCGGAGGGCTCGCCAAGACCGACAATCTCGACGAGTGCGCGCCGCAGTTCGGGAATGTCCGCTCGGCCTACACGATCGGTGAGGCGGGCGAATTGTTCGCACGGCTCTTGTCGCCGCACATGTCTGTGAAAAACTGTGGAAAACTGGACGAGGCGGTGCGTCAGGCCGCTGCGGACGCGGAAGCCGGTGATACTGTGCTCCTGTCCCCGGCTTGCGCGAGTTTCGACCAGTTCAAGGATTTCGAGGACCGGGGGGACCAGTTCCGGCGACTGGTGGAGGGACTATGATCGGAAGCATCTCGGGCAAGATCAAGGAGAAGGCCGCCGTCCTCGATCCCAACCATTACGGCCGCTCGGACACGAGTGCGATCGGCCGCTGGTTCTGGGAGATCGACAAGGTCCTCCTGCTCCTGATCAGTGTCCTCATCGGCATTGGCCTGATCGCCGTCGCCGCCGCGTCGCCGGCCGCCGCGCAGCGCTATTCGGGCGGCAATGTCCGCTTCAACGAGCTCTATTATTTCTGGCGCCAGCTCGCGTGGATCGCGGTTGGTCTGCCCGTCATGATCGGAATCTCGATGATGCCGCGTGACCGAGCACGCCGTCTCAGCCTATTCGGCGCGGCGTTCTTTTTCGTGCTTCTGGTGTTCGTGCCGATCATCGGCCCTGAGCATAACGGCGCCCGGCGGTGGATCGAGTTCGGTCTCGGCCAAGTGCAGCCGTCGGAGTTCCTCAAGCCTTTCTTCGTCGTCTCCATGGCCTGGCTTCTCAGCCTCAGGGACACCGACAAGTCGCTGCCGGTCTATCCGATTTCCGCAGTCGTGGTGGGCGGGATCGCTTACCTGCTCATGAAGCAGCCCGACTTCGGCTCAACCATCATCTTCTGTTCCGTCTGGATCGCGATGCTGGCGCTCGCCGGCCTCAACCTGCGCATCCTGGCGGGGCTAGCGGTCGCCGGCGTGATCGGCGTGATCCTCGCCTACTTCTTCTACGACGTCGCGACGCAGCGCATTGACGAGTTCCTGTTCGGCACCGGCGACAATTTCCAGGTTGAGAATGCGATGCGGACGCTGACTGCGGGCGGTCTGTTCGGAATGGGCCCGGGCGGAGGCACTCGTAAATTCGGCCTGCCCGAGCCGCACACCGATTACATCTTCTCGGTCATCGGCGAGGAGTTCGGACTTATCGCCTGCCTCGCGATCGCGGCGCTCTATCTCGGCATCGTCGCACGGGTGCTGATCAAGCTCCTCGACGAGGAATCTTCGTTTGCCATCCTCGCCGCCGCGGGACTGGTGATCGAGTTCGGGTTCCAGGCGATGATCAACATGATGGTCAACGTCCAGCTCGCCCCGTCGAAGGGCATGACGCTTCCCTTCATCAGCTATGGCGGATCATCGATGCTGGCGCTTTCGATCGGGATGGGCTTGCTTCTCGCCTTCACGCGGCGAAACCCCTATCTGACGCGCTCACCGTATGTCGTGAAATGGAGCGGGGAGAGCCTGGCGGCATGAATTTCGTCTTGGCGGCTGGAGGGACCGGCGGCCACATGGTCCCGGCACATGCGCTCGCAGCGGAGCTGAAGGAGCGCGGTCATGGCGTGTTGCTGATCACCGACGATCGCGGCTCGCGCTTTCCGGGCCTGTTCCAGAACGTGCCGGTCCATATCCTTCCCGCGGGCCGTCTCGGCGGCGGCCCGATCGGAATGCTGAAGGCGTTCGGCTCGGTGGTGAAAGGCCGCGGCGAAGCAAAGCGGCTGTATCGCGATCATCGTCCGGACGCCGTCGTGGGCTTCGGTGGTTATCCCGCTTTGCCCTCGCTTCTCGCCGCCAGCTCGATGAAGAATTCCTACGGTCCTTCATGAGCAGAATGCGGTGCTCGGGCGGGTCAATCGTCTGCTCGCCGGCGATGCCGAAGCCATCGGAACCGCGTTCGCGGACCTCGATCGTGTGAAGCCGAAGTTTGCCGACAAGCTGGCGGTGGTCGGCAACCCCGTCCGCGCCGAGATTGCGAGGCTTGGAGAGCTACCGTTCCCCGCCTTTGATGAGATCGCCCCGTTCAAGATCCTAGTGACCGGAGGAAGTCAGGGTGCGACCATTCTCAGCAACATCGTGCCCGCCGGGCTCGGCATGCTCGATCCGTCGCTTCGCCGGCGGCTGCAGGTCGTTCACCAATGCCGGCCCGAGGACATCGAGCGCGTTCGCGCCCAATATTCGGAGCTTGGCATTCCCGCCGAGCTCATGACCTACATCGAGGATATGCAGGAGAAGCTTGCCGACGCGCATCTCGTCATCGGCCGCGCAGGGGCGTCCACAATCGCCGAGCTGACCGCCGCCGGCCGGCCCGCGATCCTCATCCCGTTCGCGGCTGCCACCGACGACCATCAGACCGCCAACGCGCGCGAGATGGTTTGGGCCGGTGGTGCCCGGGCGATCCAGGAATCTTCCTTCACGCCTGACGTACTCGCCCGTCAGATCGAGGCGCTCGCGATGGATCCTGTCGCGCTCGCTAACGCCGCCGCGCGTGCTCTGTCCGTAGGCCGGCCCCACGCCGCCCGCGACCTCGCCGACCTCGTCGAGCGGGTCGCCAACGGAGTCTCGCCAGTCGCCGTCGGGCCCGCGCTCACCCCGCGCGTCCACGCGCTCGCTCCCAACGGGGGCGTGCCTGCATGATGAAGGCTTTGGGCACCGACATCGGTACGATCCACTTCGTCGGGATCGGCGGCATCGGAATGTCCGGAATCGCCGAGGTGATGCATCGATTAGGCTACAAGGTGCAGGGCTCCGATCAGTCGGATTCCTACGTCTTGGAAAAGCTGCGCAAGGAGGGCATCCCCGTCAGCATCGGCCATAGCGCCGACAATCTTGGTGATGCGGCGGTTGTGGTCTGCTCGACCGCGATCAAGGAGAGCAATCCGGAAATCCAGGCGGCTGCAGAACGCCGCCTGCCGCGAGTTCGCCGCGCCGAGATGCTCGCCGAGCTGATGCGGATGCAGAAGACCGTGGCCGTGGCGGGCACGCATGGAAAGACGACCACCACATCGATGGTCGCAGCGCTACTCGACGGCGGCGGGCTCGACCCGACCGTGATCAACGGCGGGATCATCAACCGCTACGGCTCGAATGCTCGCCTCGGCAAAAGCGAATGGTGGGTGATCGAGGCCGACGAGAGCGACGGCAGCTTCCTGAGGCTCGACGGCACGATCGCCGTGGTCACGAATATCGATCCTGAGCATCTCGAATATTACGGAAGCTTCGACGCGGTGAAGGACGCGTTCGTCGAGTTCGTCGAAAACGTGCCCTTCTATGGGCTCGCGGTGCTCTGCGTCGACCATCCCGAGGTTCAGAACATCATCGGCCGTATCCGCGACCGTCGAATCGTGACCTACGGCTTTTCCGCGCTTGCCGACGTCCGCGCCGACAACGTCACGCCGGTGCCGGGCGGAAGCCGCTTCGATGCCGTCATTCTCAACCGGGAGGGCGATCGGCGCACCATCGGAATCCACGTCCCGATCCCCGGTCGCCACAATGTACAGAACGCGCTCGCGGCCATCGCCGTAGCGATCGAGCTAGGCATTTCCGATGAAGCAATTGTTGCGGGGTTCGAACGTTTCGAAGGTGTTAAGCGCCGCTTCACGCATGTCGGCGAGATCGACGGTGCAATCGTCATCGACGATTACGCACACCATCCGACCGAGATTCGCGCGGTGCTTGCCGCCGCTCGGGAGGGTGCCGAAGGCCGCGTGATCGCCGTCGTCCAGCCGCACCGCTACACCCGGCTTCAATCGCTGATGGATGACTTCCAGAGCGCCTTCAATGACGCCGACGTGGTCTTCGTCGTGCCGGTTTATCCCGCTGGCGAGGAGCCGATCGAGGGCGTCGATTCCAACGCCCTGGCAGAGGGCCTTCGCGCCCACGGTCATCGCATGGTCAGTTCCATCGCGGACCTCGATGATCTCTGCTGCAACCTCCGCGATCTCGCGGCCGAGGGCGACATGGTGATCTGCATGGGCGCCGGCGACATCACCAAATGGGCCGCCGCACTCGCAAATGGCATCGGTAATGCGAGGGCACGTAAATCGCCCCAACAACTTGCTGAAGGGGAGGGCGTGTGAGCGGCGTCGCGACAATGCCGCAAGTTTGCGGCAAGCTCACGCCGAACGCTCCTCTCGCGCCGCTCGTCTGGTTCAAGAGCGGCGGCAAGGCCGAATGGTTGTTCGAGCCGAAGGACGAGGACGACCTAATCCAGTTTTTCCGCGATCTCGATCCGGAAACGCCGGTGATGGCGTTAGGCCTCGGCTCCAACCTCATCGTTCGTGACGCCGGCGTGCCGGGGGTGGTGGTGCGCCTCGGCAAGCCGTTCGCAAAGATTGAGCAGCTGGACGAGACGAGCCTTCGCTGCGGTGGAGGAGCGAGCGGAATCCTCGTTTCGTCGACAGCGCGGGACCACGGCATCGCCGGCCTCGAGTTTCTCCGCGGAATCCCGGGCACGGTCGGCGGCTTCGTCCGAATGAACGGTGGCGCCTATGGCCGCGAGGTCAGTGACATCCTCGTTTCAGCGCGCATCGCGCTTCGTTCGGGTGAGGTCGTCGAATGGCCGCTCGACGAGCTTGGCTACACCTACCGACACAGCGAAGTTCCCGCGGGCGCGGTAGTCATCGAAGCGATCTTCCGCGGCCTTCCCGGCGATCCCGAAGCCATAGGTGCCGAGATGGACGCCATTGCCCGCGCTCGCGAAGAATCGCAGCCGCTTCGCAGCCGGACGGGCGGCTCGACCTTCAAGAACCCTGCGGGTCACAAGGCCTGGGCGCTGATCGACGCGGCGGGCTGCCGTGGCCTCACAATGGGCGACGCCCAAGTCTCGGAAAAGCATTGCAATTTCCTCCTCAATCTCGGTAGCGCTTCGAGTGCCGAGATCGAAGCGCTGGGCGAGGAAGTCCGGCGGCGGGTCGAGGCGAAAACCCACATCATGCTCGAGTGGGAAATCCAGCGGGTCGGGAGGGAATGAACAGGGATCTGCACGTCGTCGTCCTGATGGGCGGCTGGTCGAAAGAGCGCGAAGTTTCGCTAACGAGCGGCGCGGGAATCGCGGCGGCGCTGCGCGAACGCGGCTGGTCCAACGTGACCGAGCTCGACATGGACCATGACGTTGCCAGCCGCCTCGCCGAGCTGAAGCCCGACGTAGTTTTCAATGCACTCCACGGCACCCCCGGCGAGGACGGCACCGTCCAGGGAATGATGGACCTGATGGGTCTCAAATATACGCACAGCGGGCTCGAAACCTCGGTCATCGCGATCGACAAGGAGCTGACCAAGATGGTGCTCGTGCCCGGCGGAATCCGGATGCCGGCCGGCAAGATGGTCGAGAGCGAACGTGTGTACCGCGAGGATCCGCTGCCGCGGCCATATGTGCTCAAGCCCGTCAACGAGGGCTCGTCGGTCGGCGTTGCGATCGTCACAAGCGACGGCAATTACGGCAACCCGATCGGCCGCGACGTGCCGGGCCCGTGGCACGAATTCGACGAGCTCCTCGCCGAGCCGTTCATCAAGGGCCGGGAGCTGACCGTGGCCGTGCTCAACGATGAGCCGATGGGTGTGACCGAGCTCAAGCCCAAAGCGGGCTTCTACGATTACGCCGCCAAATACACCGACGGTCTGACGCAACATATCTGCCCCGCTGAAGTCCCCGAGAATATCGCTGGCGCAATGATGGACATGGCCGTGAGGGCGCACCTGCTTCTGGGCTGCAAGGGCGCCTCGCGTTCGGATTTCCGCTGGGACGACGAGCTGGGCGAAGCGGGTATCTACCTTCTCGAGGTCAACACGCAGCCGGGCATGACTCCGCTCAGCCTCGTTCCCGAGCAGGCGAAGCTCAAAGGCATCGCTTACGGCGAACTGGTCGAGCGCCTGATCGCCGAGGCGTTGCAGTGAGCGCCGCGCACGTTCGCCGCGGCGGTGGCGCCCGCGCCAAGACTCGCAAGACCGCCAAGGTCGCGGTTCCAAAGAAGATCGCCAAACGCTTCCCGGTCGATCAGGCCCGTGCGAACAAGGTCGCCGGCCTGTTCTTCGCAGCTTTCATGCTAGCGATCGCCGTGGTGGTGATCCTAGCGCTCGATATCCCGGCAAAGGCCGAGCGCGCGGCGGCTTCGGCGGTCGGCCATGCCGGCTTCACCGTCAGCGGCTACCAGATTGTTGGTCTTGCCCACATGAACCGCGCGCCGGTTGACGAGGTGGTCACCGACGAGCTTCGACAGGCTGCGGACGAGGCTGGCAGCGACCGGGCGCCACAAGCGCTGGTGAACACCGGGGCGATCCGCAGCCGCCTTCTCCGCTTCGGCTGGGTCAAGGATGCACGCGTGCTTCGCCGTCTGCCCGACACGCTCGTCATCGACATCGTCGAGCGCAAGCCTGCGGCCCTATGGCAGAGCCAAGGGCAGCTTGCACTCATCGACAGCGAAGGGGTGGTTCTGGACCGGGTGCCCGTCGACCGCATGCCCGACCTGCCGCTGTTGATCGGCGCCGGAGCCAATTCGCAGGAACAGGAACTTGCGGACTTGATGAAGGAAGTGCCGACGCTGAGGCCCCAGCTCGCCTCGGCAACATGGGTTGGCGGCCGCCGCTGGGACCTGAACTTCCAGTCCGGCGAAACCGTCGCACTTCCGGAAGGCTATGATTCGGCGAGGGTGGCGCTCATGAAGTTCGCGCGCCATGACAAGGAGAGCGGCCTCCTCGGCCGCGGCATGGTTCGGTTCGACCTTCGGGTCCCGGGCAAGATGATCGTGCGACTGCCGCATCCGCTCGAGCCGCCAAAACCCGCCTCGGCGCAGGCGAGCTGATGGTTCAGGGCGCCGACCAGAAATCTCATCGCCGTGCTCGACATCGGCTCTTCGAAGGTCAGCGCGATGATTGCGCGCCTCGACGACGAGGGTCGGCCGACGGTGCTCGGCACCGGCCAGCGCGAGAGTCGCGGCGTGAAGCGCGGCTACATCACCGACATGGCTGCGAGCGAGTTCGCCGTCCGCGAGGCGGTCGAGCTCGCTGAGCGCATGTCGGGAGTCACGGTCGAAGACGTGTGGGCGAGTTACGGCGCCCCCGGCCTCGTCAGCGATCTTGCGAACGTCGAGGTCGAGCTTGGCGGCCACGCGGTTGAGCAGGCGGATGTCGACGAGCTTCTCGATGCCGGAAAGCGCGCCATCGACCGCAACGGCCAGGTCGTTCTTCACGCCCATCCGGCGCTCTACACGATCGACCGCGCGCAGGGCGTTCAACAGCCGATCGGGCTCCACGCAAGCCGTCTCGGCGTCGACATCCATGTCATCGCCGCCGATCCGTCGCCGCTGCGCAATATCGATACCGTGATCCGCCAGGCGCACCTCGGCGTGAAGGCGATCGTCGCCTCGCCGATCGCCGCCGCGCTGGCCTGCCTCAGCGACGAGGAGCGTGAACTCGGGGTCGCACTGGTCGAGATGGGCGCCGACGTCACGAACGTCTCGGTGCATTTCGGCGGGATGCTGGTCGGCCTGCATACCATCCAGCTTGGGGCCAAGGACATCACCAACGACATCGCCTGCGCGTTCGCGGTCCAGCGCCGAGACGCCGAGCGGCTGAAGTGCTTCTACGGTTCGGCGATGACGAGCCCGCGCGACAACAATGAGATGATCGAAGCTACGCAGATTGGAACCGAGCAGGGCGCCGAGCCGATGAAGATCACCCGAGCGCAGCTGATGATGGTGATCCGCCAGCGCATCGAGGAGCTCACCAACGAGGTCGAGGCGGGGCTCAAGGGCTTGGGCTTCACCGGTCCGGTCGGAAGGCAGGTCGTGCTGACGGGCGGCGGAGCCGAATTGAAGAACGTCGCCGATTACATGCAGGGCGTGCTCGGCCGCGCCGTCCGAGTCGGTCGACCCAAGCAGATCACCGGCCTCCCCGACGCGCACAGTGGTCCGGCCTTTTCGACGCTCGTCGGCCTTGCCTTGCTCGCGGCGAAGGGCCGCGGCGACATCCGCGACATCGGCCCCATTGCTCGACCGCGCCAGCCCAAGGGCATGGTCGGGAGATTTCTCGCGGCGATGAAGGGTGGCTATTAGTCCACTGGGTTAGGGGGGATGCCGATGGCTACAGCTGCAGTCGCACGAACGGGCCGAGTCGCGTCCATGCTCGTGTTGCTCCTCGGCACGGCCATTTTCCTCAATTACGTGGACCGCGGCGCGATCGGCATTGCAGCTCCCCTGATGAAGTCGGAGCTCGGCCTCTCCGAAGAAGCTTACGGACTCGCATTCTCCGCCTTCTTCTGGATCTACGCGCCAGTTCAATTCTTCGCCGGTTGGCTGTGCGACCGCTTCTCCGTCTACAAGCTGATGGCCGCCGGAATCCTCCTCTGGGCGGCCAGCACGCTGGCGATAGGCTTCGCGGGTGGATTCGCCTCGCTCCTGATCCTGAGGATCATGCTCGGCGTCGGCGAGAGCATTTCCTTCCCCGGCAGCTCCAAGATCATCGCGCGCCATGTTCCGGCGGAACGCCGTGGCGCCGCGAATGCTGCGGTCGCCGCGGGAATCGCGCTGGGACCGGCGGTCGGAACGCTCGCCGGCGGAATTATCCTTGGTCATTGGGGGTGGCGCGCAATCTTCTTTGGCTTCGGCGTGGTCACCTTAATCTGGCTCCTGCCCTGGGCGCAGACAGTCCAAACTCTGCCGACCACCGGGTACGAAGACCAAAAGACCCGCGTCCCCGTCGGAATGCTGCTGAGGAAATGGCCGCTGTGGTCGATGTCGATCGTCCATGCGCTCGGCAATTACTGCTTCTATTTCCTGCTCGCCTGGCTTCCGCTGTTCCTGACCAAATCGCGCGGTTTTTCCATCGGCGAGATGACCTTCCTCGCGACCCTCGGCTACGCCGTGCAGGGCGTCTGCGCGCTCAGCTACGGGCATTTCTCGGACTGGTGGACCCGCTCGGGGCGGTCCGAAGCAGCATGCCGCCGCTGGATGATGGTCGGCAGTCAGACGCTCGCGGCAATAGCGATCCTCGGCCTCGCTTTCGCGCAGAGCGCTGTTGTGATTGGGATCCTGCTGTGCCTTGCGGGCGCCGCCTCAGCGTCTCTGTCACTCAATCTCTTCGCGATCGCTCAGATGTTCGCGGGCCCGCGCGCTTCCGGAACGTGGGTCGGCGTCCAGAATTCGATCGGCAACCTCTCCGGTATCGTCGGGCCGATTGTCACCGGCATCGTTGTCCAGCGCGCGGGGTACGACAGCGCGTTCGTTCTTACGGCGGCGATCGCAGCCTTCGGCGCTGCATGGTGGGCCTGGGGCGTTCCCAAGATCGAGCAAATCGCGCTCGATTGAGGGTTAATGCACGCTAACGGTGCTGGCGAGCCGCTGTGCAGCCCGTTATCATCGTGCAAATGCTGACCGAAGACCTGCTTCAAGACGCCCGTGGAATTGCCGATCGCATCACAGCGCTTCGCCGATCCATCCATTCGGAACCGGAACTCGGCCTCCAGACACCCAAGACGCTGGCCAAGGTCCGGTCAGAGCTCGCCGACCTGCCGCTGGAGTGGCGCGAAGGCAGCTCCTGCACCGGGGCCGTCGCGGTCCTCAATCCGGGCAAGACCGGCCGCAGCGTGCTTCTTCGCGGGGACATGGACGCGCTTCCAATGGAGGAGGAGACCGGCCTCGACTTCGCTTCCACCGTGTCGGGCCGGATGCACGCGTGCGGCCACGACACGCATACGGCGATGCTCGCTGGAGCCGCGCGGATTCTCTCCGGACGTGCCGACACGCTTCCGGGCGAAGTCCGCTTCATGTTTCAACCGGGCGAGGAGGGCTATCATGGCGCCCGCTTCATGCTCGACGACGGGCTTCTCGACCCGCTTCCCGAGGCCGCCTTCGCGCTTCACATCATGCCCAACGCGCCGCACGGGATGATCGGAAGCCGCGTCGGCACCCTGCTCGCCTCCGCGGACATGCTCGAAATCGTGGTCGAGGGCCGCGGCGGTCATGCCTCCATGCCGCACGACACGCGCGATCCGGTGCCGGTCGCCTGCGAGATCGTGATGGCGATCCAGGCGATGGTCACTCGCCGCTATAGCGCGCACGAAGCGATGATCGTCACCATTACCCAACTCGAAGCCGCGAATGCGCACAACGTCATTCCCGACCGTGCTGTGCTCAAGGGCACGATCCGCACGCTTACGCCGGAACGGCGCAGCGACATTTGGAATGCAATCCGGACGCTGGCCGAGAACATTGCTCAGGCGCACGAATGCGACGCCGATGTGACGGTGACTCAGGGCTTCCCGCCGACCGTCAACGATGCGCGCGCCGTCGCGCTTGCCGAGGCGGTGGCGACGTCGCTTCCGCACGGCGAATATATGGCGCTTCCCGACCCGATCATGGGCGCGGAAGACTTCTCCTATGTGCTCGAAAAGGTGCCCGGGATGATGGCCTTCCTCGGAGTCGCCGAATCCGGCGCCGACTGGAGGCACTGCTGCGCCATTCATTCGAGCCATATGATGGTCGACGAAAGCGTCCTTCCGCGCGGAGCGGCGTTTCTTGCCGGTTGCGCGACCCGCTTCCTCGAGCGCGGGTGGGACTGAACTTGGGCAACAGGGGGCGCGTCGATGGAGAGTGATTCCGTTCGAGCGATGGGCGATTCAACGCTCGTCGACCTTTGGATCGAAGGGAAATTCAGAGCGATCACGATCTCGCGCCAGGCGATCGAAGCCTATCTCCACATCCCGCCGGACTCTGACGCGCTGGGCGAGACGGAACGCCGCGAGTTCGTCCGAACCCACCTCAGCCTCGTAGTCGCCGCGGCAAGCGCGCGCCTACGCGCCGACCCTGAGGAGGAAAAGATCGTCATTGAGGCCGGCCAGCTTGGCGGGAAGGCTTCCGCACCAGCCGGCGAGCGCCGCAATGGAGGCGATCGCCGCAAAGGTGACCGGCGGAAAAAGAATCTCGGGCCGCCCGGCGGCGTCGAACGCCGCGGCCGCTAGCGCTTACTAAGGCTGCGGAATCGGGCGCTTCTTCGTCCCGGCGAGTTCCTCGTTCATGTAGCGGACCTCGAATGCCGCCGCCCGGTCGCTGATTGTCCAATCGGGGTGCAGCGCCCTCAGCTTGGGAGTCACGACCTTGGCGAGCGCGTCGCCATTGATGCCCGCCTTGCGGCCATCGATGACCAGGCGCTGCAGGTCGAGCAGGTAGGCACGGAAGTCCCCGACGTCCTTGACATTCGCGACGTCGCCGTGGCCCGGGACGTAGGTCATTTGCGCCGAATCCGGCATATGCTCGAAATCGGCGTCGGTCGCCGTCCACTCCTTCACGGATCCATCGATCAGGTTGGGCGGGATCTTTCGCCACAGCATGTCGCCGGTGAACAGCACCTTGGCGTCCGGAACCGAGATGGTGAGGTCGCCGCCGGTATGTCCGAGCACCGTTCGGACGACGACCTTTCGCGCGCCGAGCCACACAATGAGGTCCTTGTCCGTGGTCACGTCAGGCAGCGGCAGCGCTTCGATCGCGGCTTTCATCTCCGGCGTGATGCGGTCGCCGAGCAGGTTGATGTTGTTGATCCTGACCCATCCGCGAACGTTGCGATGGGCGATGATCACGGCGCCAGCGTCCCGAATCGCCAGGTCGCCGCCAGTGTGGTCGACATGATAATGAGTGTTGACGAGGTAGCGGATCGGTTTGGGGGTCAGCCGGTGGATCTCTCCGACGAGGGCACGCGCGGCATTGAGATTGAAAAAGGCGTCGATCACCAGCACCCCGTCATCCCCGATGACGAAGCCCGCGTTCGACCCGGCCTTGTGCTCCGGCCCGTCGATCGCCGCGTAGACCCCCGGCCCGACCTGCTTGAGGGTGAAGGGAAGCGCGGGCGAGGGCGCCTGCGCTGCGGCCGGAACCGCCAGCACCGCTGCGACTGCGAGGGACGCGTTCAAGGTCATCCGACGAAACTGAAGCGGAACGCCCGCCTCCGCAATAGGCCTACGACTGCGCCGGATGCCCAATCGCTCTCAGCTTGAATCCGGTGATGCTCGCTCCGTAATCGCATTCGAACGAACGCTTCTGCTTGCCGTCCTCGACGGTTCCCCAGACGATGATCTTGCCCACCGAATGCTGTTCGACATCGATGATGTGGATCTTCCCATATTGCGCTGCGCGGTTGCTGCAGTCAGCAAGCGCCTGAGGCTTCAGGGCTTCGTTGC
Source organism: uncultured Alphaproteobacteria bacterium (assembly GCA_963831485.1). GTDB lineage: Bacteria > Pseudomonadota > Alphaproteobacteria > Sphingomonadales > Sphingomonadaceae > Sphingomicrobium. The sequence goes on along the minus strand of CAWHQE010000010.1, from coordinate 116,862 downwards.
TCTTTGGCTGCCCGCCGGCAGCGGTCGCCGCCATCGACACCGCTGAGGCGGCCATAGCCGCCACGCAGGCGCTGAGGACCAGCGTCAGGACCGCGATCACTGGCAGAAGAAAGACGCCCCTCATGCCCCGACCCTAGGCATCGCAAGGCAATGTCGGCAATGGGTCCTTACAAATGAGATCCTGTCGCGGCGCTCGACGGCATTGCTGCCCGCTTCGCGAGCGCGTGGTGGACCAGCCCCGCAGCGGCGAGCGTCGGAACGGGTTCGGCCTGAGCGGCTGCATCTCCGCCCACGGATAGGCCGGCCATCGCGCCGAGCACCCCAGCTCCGAGCACCAGCCCGCCAAGAGTGAGCGCCGGCCCCTTCCATTGAGAGGGATAGTCGACCGGGTCAGACGCGTCCTTCCGAGCTGCCTGCACCTGCCGGATGAGCGGCTCCGAGCGTCGCTGCTCCTTTCGCAAGGAGGTCGGGATAGGCGGCTTCGGGTCTCGATTGAGCACCCGCGGCGCTTCATCCATCAACTGCGTGTGCACGGACACGGCGAACGGTTGCCAGGCGCGCGGGATCGAAAAGGCCGGTTTGGGCGGCGAAGCTTCTTCGAGAAGGCCGAGCGACCGGTCGTAATTGTGTCGCCGAACCGTATCCTTGAGCGTCTCATAAGCGCCGATGACCTGAGCGGTCGCGCCGAGCGGACGCGTTGCGAACAAAGTCATCTTCTTCGCGAACGCCTGCCTGATCTCATCGTCGCTCGCCGAAGGAGGAACGCCAAGGGTCTCGTAATGATTTGGCCGCGACCGAACAGAGCTGACCATGGTTACCCCCTAAAGGCCGAATCCCGAGCCTCAGGGTGCGAGCCTTTGCCGAGCGAATCCAGCTCGGTCCGGCGAGCCGAACTGCCGTTTCGTCGGCAACGGAGAAGGACTGGGCGCAGTCAAGTCGAAGTAAACGCCTCTCCGCTAGCCTCCACCGTCGCTTCCCCCTAGGCGTCAGTGCTCGGTTGCCGCCCTTGAGGAGATAGCAATTGCGCCTTGCATTGATCGGCCTCGGCCGGATGGGAGCGAACATCGCCCGACGCCTGATGCGCGGCGGGCACGAAGTCGTCGGCTTCGACCGCGACCAGGAAAGCGTTCGCAAGCTAGTCGAGGAAGGCGCTTCGGGTGCCGCCTCGGTGGAGGAGGTCGCGGCCAATCTCCAAACGCCGCGGATCTTCTGGGTGATGGTGCCCGCCGGTGGGCCGACCGAGGAGAGCGTTGCCGAGCTCAAGGCAATCGCCGAGCCGGGCGACATCATCATCGACGGTGGCAACAGCTTCTACAAGGACGACATCCGCCGCCACCGCGAGTGCGCCGAGCGCGGCATCCACTATGTTGACGTCGGCACATCGGGCGGCATTTGGGGCCTCGAGCGGGGCTATTGCCTGATGATCGGCGGCGACAAGTCCGTCGTCGACATGCTCGACCCGATCTTCGCCACGCTCGCGCCGGGCTACGGCATGATCGAGCGCACGCCCGGCCGCGAGGGGGGCGACGACCGCGCGGAGCGCGGCTACATCCATGCCGGGCCGGCGGGTGCGGGACATTTCGTGAAGATGGTGCACAACGGGATCGAGTACGGACTGATGCAGGCTTACGCCGAGGGCTTCGACGTTCTGAAGGGCCGAGCCTCGGAAAAACTTCCGGAGGACCAGCGGTTCGAGATCAACCTTCCCGACGTCGCCGAAGTCTGGCGCCGCGGCTCGGTGATCTCTTCCTGGCTTCTCGACCTCTGCGCGCTCGAACTGGCGCAGGATCACGGCCTCGAACGGTTCTCCGGCCACGTCGCCGACAGCGGCGAGGGGCAATGGACCGTCGACGCGGCGATGGAAGAAGCGGTGCCGGCAAACGTTCTCACCGCGGCCTTGTTCGCCCGCTACCGAAGCCGGATCGACAACAGCTTCGCCGACAAGCTCCTCTCAGCGATGCGCTTCGGCTTCGGCGGCCACGTCGAGGTTCCGCAATAATGTTCGGGCTTCCCGAATTGAAACGAAACCAGCTGCTATTGAACCTATGGCTCGAAAGTGAGTCTTTCGGGCGACACTGATCCCCACTTTTTTCGTTATCGTTAACTTTTCCGCTTGGCATGAGACTCGCAATGATTCATGGATTCCTCGTGGAGGCTCAACGCGTTGCCGCATTGGGGGGATTTTAGGTCATGAGCATCGATTTCATCCGGCCGGAAGTGGACGAACTTCGCCCGCGGATCAGCGTAATCGGCGTCGGCGGCGCCGGCGGCAACGCCATCGCCAACATGATGCGCGCCGATGTTCAAGGCGTCGACTTCGTGGTCGCCAACACCGATGCGCAGGCGCTCAACAATTCCGAGTCCGACCGCCGGATCCAGCTGGGCCTCAAGATCACGCAGGGTCTGGGCGCCGGTTCACGGCCGGAGATCGGCCGCGCCGCCGCGGAAGAGTCGCTGGAAGAGATCATCCAATCGCTCGATGGCGCGCACATGTGCTTCATCGCTGCCGGCATGGGCGGCGGCACTGGCACCGGCGCTGCTCCGGTCATCGCCAAGGCAGCACGTGATCGCGGCATCCTCACCGTCGGCGTCGTCACCAAGCCTTTCGCGTTTGAAGGCGCGCGCCGCTCGCGCTCTGCCGAGGCCGGAATCTCCGAGCTTCAACAGCACGTCGATACGTTGATCGTCATCCCCAACCAGAACCTGTTCCAACTCGCCAATTCGGAAACGACCTTCAAGCAGGCGTTCGAAATGGCCGACGAGGTGCTCCAGCAGGGCGTCCGCGGGATCACCGACCTGATGGTCATGCCGGGCCTCATCAATCTCGACTTCGCCGACGTTCGGTCGGTGATGAGCGAGATGGGCAAGGCGATGATGGGAACCGGCGAGGCCGACGGCGACAACCGAGCGATCGAAGCCGCCGAGAAGGCAATCTCCAACCCGTTGCTCGACGGCGTGTCGATGAAGGGCGCCAAGGGCGTGATCATCTCGATCACCGGCGGCGAGGACATGCGCCTGATGGAGGTCGACGAGGCCGCCAGCCACATCAAGGAGCTGGTCGACCCGGATGCGAACATCATTTGGGGCTCGGCCTTCAACAACGACCTCGGCGGCAAGATCCGAGTATCGGTCGTCGCAACGGGCATCGAGGCGGAGGTCGGCGCACAGCCGCAGCCCGCGAAGGTTTTTAGCTTCCCAGCGCGCCAGACCGCGCCGGTTCCGGTCGCCGGCCCCGAGCCCGTCGCTCCGGCTGACGAAACCGTCGAAGTGGATCTCACGTTCGAAGATCAGGACGATGAGCTGGTGCTCGGCGCCGACGACATCCTGACAACTCCGGTCGGCACTCCACCGATCGCTCCGCCGGATGACGAGGATGAGGCCGCGCAGCCGAGCGCGAATAACGGCGGCACCCTGTTTGAGCGCATGTCGAATATAGCCCGCGGCGCTCCAAAGGCGCAGATCGACGAGGAGGATTCGAGCTTCCGGCGCGAGCCGATCGACATTCCGCGATTCCTCAATCGCCAAAACAACCAGTAATTCACTAGAGATTGTTGAAAAGGGACAGAACCCGCCAGGTTCTGTCCCTTTTTGTATATTTGCGCTGTTAACCGCTCAGCTTCGCTGCACCTCACCGTCTGCTTCGCACGGTTCGGCGTAACCGCTCTAGGCAGCAAGCTCTCGGTAAGATTCTCTGCCGCACGGGGAGGATCGATGCGGGGATTTTCGAGGATTTCATTCGCTGGGGCGCTTTGCGCGTGCGCAGCGGGCCTTGCGACGGCGATTGCCGCGCCGGCTTCGGCGCAGGGCAGCTACTCACCCTACAATGAAACGCCCGCCGCAGCGCTCGCCCGCTATGTCCGCGCGCTCGCGGAAGTCCCAAGGACTTCGACTCCCTGATTGGCGCCGGCCGCGCCGCGCTCGAGCTCGGCGACCCCCAAGCCGCCGCCGGCTTCTTCGCCCGCGCCGACGAGGTCAATCCGAGCAGTCCATGGCCACAGGCCGGAATGGGCGCTGTCCAGGTCGCGAACGGCGACCCCAAGGGCGCGCTTCCCTATTTCACGCGAGCCCAGCAGCTCGGCGCAACGCAGGTGACGCTCGGATGCGACCGCGGGCTTGCCTATGACATGCTCGGCCAGCAGGCGAAGGCGCAGGCGGACTATCGCGCTGCACTGAGCGGCGCCGATGCCGACGAAGCACGCCGCCGCCTGGCGCTGAGCCTTGCAATCAGCGGAGACAGGGCGGGAGCGCTCGCCATGATCGCGCCGCTCGCCGCGAAGGGCGATTCCGCAGTTCCGCGCGTCCGCGCCTTCATCCTCGCGCTCGCCGGGGACCCGAATGCCGCGATGACCGCCATCAACGCCGCGATGCCGGGCAGCTCGGCGCAAGTCGCTCCGTTCCTGCAGCGCCTTCCATCGCTCCCTGCCGGCCAAAAAGCGGCTGCGGTCGATCTCGGCATCTTCCCGGATTCGACCGGCACCGCTTACGCTTATGCCGCGCCGGTCCGATCTGCGCCGACAACGGCTGCTACGACCCAGGACCTGAGCGGCTCAACCTACGCTTACGCCGCGCCCGTCCGGTCTGCACCGTCGACGGCGGTCGTCAGCGAAACCGTGAGCACGGATCGACTCGCAGGCGTCGACGCATTGCTGCAGCAGCCATCCGCGCCCGCCCCCGCGCAACCCGTTTGGCAGCAGCCATCGCTCCAGGACGCTCCTCAGTCGCGACCGCAGCCGGTGCAAGTCGCTTATTCGGCGCCGCCGCCGCGGCCGTCGATCATCCAGCGAGCGGAGACCGCGCAGGACTCGAAGATCTGGCTGCAGCTCGCCAGTGGGCACAATGAAAAGGCGCTTTCGCAAGATTTCGAACGGATGAAGCGGGACAATGGCGACCTGTTCAAAGGGATTACCGCCTATGTCGCCAAAGGTAGCGACCGAGCGCACCTTCTCGTCGGCCCCTTCGCGGGACCATCGGACGCGAAGATTTTCGCCGACGATCTCCATTCAATCGGAGTCAACGCGTTCCGCTGGAGCAATTCCGATTCAGCCAGGATTGTGCCACTCGCTGAGGAATGAGCCTTCCTCCCGGCGTTGCTGCACATCCTGATCGTTCCCGCGGTCGCGTCCATCCCGAAAACCGTTCCGGCCCTCGCGGGCCCCGCGACATCTTTCAGCGCGATCGCGACAGGATCGTTCACTCGGTCGCCTTCCGCCGTCTCAGGCATAAGACTCAGGTCTTCGTGGCTCCCGACGGCGACCATTACCGGGTCCGCCTCACCCACAGCCTCGAAGTCGCCCAGATCGGACGCACGATTGCCCGCGCGCTCGGCCTCAACGAGGATCTGACTGAAGCTCTATGCCTCGCGCATGACCTCGGTCACCCGCCCTTCGGCCACGCCGGTGAAGATGCGCTCAGCGCCGCTCTCGCCGACGCGGGTGGGTTCGACCATAATGCCCATACCATCCGAATCGTGACGAAGCTCGAAGATCCATACCCGGATTTCGGCGGACTCAATCTCAGCTGGGAAGCGCTGGAGGGCCTCGCCAAGCACAACGGCCCGGTGAGCGAGCGGAGCTGGGCACTTGAAGAAGCAAATGCGGAGTGGGACCTCGAGCTCGATAGCTGGCCAAGCCTGGAAGCGCAGGTGGCGGGGATCTCCGACGACATCGCCTACGATAATCACGACATCGATGACGGCCTTCGCGCCGGGCTTCTCCAGATCGACGAGCTGGTCGAACTACCGATCGTCAAGCGCCTCTGGGACTCGATCGCAGACCGTCATCCGGGAATCTCGCTCGAGAAGCGCCAGCGAGCGTTGGTGCGTGACATGATCGGCACGATGGTCGGCGACGTGCTTGCGGAGACCGAACGCCGCATTCGGGAAGCTCGGATCGCAACGATCGACGACGTCCGCTCCGCGGGCCATCAGCTCGCCGGTTTCTCCGACGCCCTGGAAGGCGAGGAGCGGGAGCTTAAGCGCTTCCTTTATTCTCGCCTTTATGGACTCCCGGAGCTCCAGCCGATCCGCGAGGAAGCCGAACGCGTCGTCGCCGATCTTGCCGCCACCTATCGCGCCAATCCTTCGCTGCTTGCGCCAGACTGGCTCGATGGCGGTGACGAGGTAGGGCAGCTTCGGAGGATGGGTGATTTCATCGCAGGAATGACGGACCGGTTCGCAATCGCAAGGCATGAGAAGATCGTGGGACCGGTCAATCTTCCACCGGATCGCTTCTAGGGCTGTCAATCTGTCGCCTTCCTGATACGGGTTGAGGCGGTATTGTTGCGGAGGCGTATCGTAGCTTTCTTGGCCGAATGGGAAACGAGCCATCGACGACGATCCGGACTCGCGGGCCGAACGCCGCAACCGCGTGAACGCGGAGGTCCGACTCCGCCGCAGCGGAGCGCTCAACTTTACGGTCGAGATCCACGATCTGTCGCCACACGGCTGCAGGACCGAATTCGTTGAGCGGCCGCGGATCGGGGAGACGGTCTGGGTGAAGCTGGGCACCTTGGCGCCGCTCGAATCCACCGTTCGCTGGGTCAATGGATTTCAGGGTGGGCTCGAATTCAAGCAGCCGATGGATGGACGTGTCCTCGACGACCTGCTTGCCTCCTTGCGCAAGGCTCCGCGCGCCTGATCTTTCACCTCGGCTCAGCTTTGGAGTAGTTGGCGGAGGGGTGATCCGCCGTGCACGCGCAACGAACTCATAAGCCGAAATACGATTCGAAAAGGGAAATCCGCCTCAGCTTCCGCGACGGCCGAACGAGGACGCCGTTCCGCCTCGAATTTCTCGATCCTTATTACTGGCTGATGGAGGTCCGCTGGCCGGCCTTCATGGCCAGCGTCGTTCTGTGCTTCTTCCTGATCAACCTCCTATTCGGCCTCATCTACCTCGCCATGCCCGGATCCGTGGCCAACGCACAGCCGGGATCGCTCTCCGACGCATTCTTCTTCTCGGTCGATACCCTCGCGACCGTCGGATATGGGAACATGTATCCGGCGTCGCGCCTCGGACACGGCGTCGCTGCAGTCGAGATTTTCATCGGCCTGTTCTTCCTCGCGACCGTGACCGGGCTGGTGTTCGCGCGTTTCTCGCGGCCGCGGCATGGCCTGGTATTCAGCCGCTACGCTGTCATCGGCCGCTACAAGGGACGGCAGGCCCTGATGGTGCGTGTTGCCTGGACCAGGTCCTTTCCGCTCCTCGACGGCGTGGCCCAGCTATCGTGGCTGGAGGATGTACCTCACCCCGACGGGAAGAATTTCCGCCGCTTGCGCGAGCTCGATCTGGAGAGAAGTCATAACCCGATCGTCGGCCTCGGCTGGACTTTGATCCACGTCCTGCCAGACGATAGCGACATCCTGCGGGCGCTGGAGGGCGGTGAGCCCGTACTTCTTACCGCCACCGTGAGCGGCACCGACATGCTGCTCGCAAGCCCGTCCCATTCCGTTCAGCGTTATGGCCGTGACGAAATCTGCCGCGACTACGAGTTCGTGGAGATAATCTCGCAGGACGAGGAGGGAATATGCCTCGACCTCAAGCGCCTTCATCTGGTCCAGCCGATTACGGCCGACTAGTCTCGTGACACCGCACCCCTTGCTGCGCTAGAGGGCCACGCCTTCCAGCACTGGTGGATGCAAGTTGAGCCTTTACGCCCAATATGCCGCGCTCCTCGACGGAGTGCTCGACGATCTTGTTGCCGAAGGTGCGCTCCCGGCGAACCTCAGCCACACCAGCGTGACGGTCGAGCCGCCGCGCGATCCTGCGCATGGTGATCTCGCGACGAACGCAGCTATGGTTCTTGCCAAGCCCGCGGGAACGAACCCGCGCAGCCTCGCACAATTGATCAAACCCAAGCTCGAGGCGCTGCCGCCGGTCACTTCGGTCGAAATTGCTGGCCCCGGCTTCATCAACCTTCGTCTCACTCCGGACGCGTGGCGCGACGAGCTTCGCACCATCATCCGCGAAGGCGAGGAATATGGCGTTTGCGCGGTCGGCGATAACGAGCGGGTCAATGTCGAATATGTCTCGGCGAACCCGACTGGACCGCTGCACATGGGGCATTGCCGCGGCGCCGTCGTCGGCGACAGCCTCGCCCGCATTCTCGAAGCGGCGGGATTCCGGGTCACGAAGGAATATTATGTCAACGATGCGGGCGCTCAGGTCGACACGCTCGCCCGTTCGCTGCACCTCAGGTATCGCGAGGCGCTCGGCGAGGAAATCGGCGAGATTCCGGAAGGCCTTTATCCAGGCGATTATCTGAAGCCGGTCGCGGTCGTCATGGTCGCGGACTACGGCTACGAGCTGGTCGAGGCGCCGGAAGAGCAGTGGCTTCCGATCTTCCGCAAATGCGCGATCAAGGCGATGCTCGACCTCATCCGCTACGACCTGGCGCTGCTCGGCATCCATCACGACAAATTCGCGTCGGAGGACGAAATTCAGCGGTCGGGCGCGGTCGACCAGGCGATGGAGGTGCTTCGCGGAAAGGGCCTGGTCTACGAGGGTGTCCTCGAGCGTCCGAAGAGCCTCGACCCGCACGATGAATGGGAGCCCGTCCAGCTGACTCTGTTCAGGTCGAGCCAGTTCGGCGACGACCAGGACCGGCCGATGAAGAAGTCGGACGGGAGTTGGACCTATTTCGGCGCAGACGCTGCCTATCACTGGGGAAAGGCGCAGTGCGCCGACCACCTGGTCAATATCTGGGGCGCGGACCACGCCGGCACCGTCAAGCGCGTCCAGTCCGCAGTGAAGGCGCTGACAGACGGCCGCGTCGATCTCGACGTGAAGCTCGTCCAGATGGTTCGCCTGTTCCGCGGCGGCGAGCCGGTGAAAATGTCGAAGCGCGCCGGGGATTTCATCACCCTAGCCGAGGTCGTGAACGAAGTGGGCAAGGACGCGGTCCGTTTCATGATGTTGACGAAGCGCGCCGACACACCCCTCGATTTCGACTTCGCGAAAGTGGTCGAGGCGTCGAAGGACAATCCGGTTTTCTACGTCCAATATGCCCACGCTCGGATCAGCTCGCTGCAGCGCAAGGCTGCGGAGGCGGGTGTCGATTTGTCCAGAAAGCCCGATCTTTCGCTTCTCGACGAGGAAGAATTGGCGCTCGTGAAGCGCGCCGCACAATATCCGCGTGTGCTCGAAGGAGCCGCGCTGGCCCACGAGCCGCACCGGATCGCTTTCTATCTCTACGACCTATCGGCCGAGTTTCACGCGCTGTGGAACCGCGGCAACGATGTCCCAGAACGACGCTTCCTCCTTGAAAACAATCCACAACTTTCTCGTGCTCGGCTAGAACTTGCGCTAGGTGTGGGGCAGATCATCAGGAGCGGCCTCGCGCTGATGGGGGTGGCGGCCGCCGAGGAGATGCGCTGACGATGAGCCAGGCCCAGGCGGTGGCCGAGACGGACCGGCTGCCGTGGCTTGCAGATGAACCGCTGCCGGAGAGGCGCGGAATCAGACCCGGCATGGCCGTTTTGGCCATTGCCGTTGCATTGATTGTTGCCGCCGCTGCCTACTGGATCGGTTCGCACGCCATCGAGCGTCCCGTCGGTGCGCCGCCGGCCCCGCCGCCCGTGAACGCCGAGCGCATGGATCAGCCGCCTGCCGCCGCGCCCGAGCAAGTCCCCGCGCTACCCCAGGTGAACCTCGAAGCCGCTCCCGAAGTCGCTCCCGTTCCGGTGCCACAAGTACCGATTGCCAAGGCTCATGTGGTCAGGCGCTCGGCAGCGCGTCCTCATCCGGCACCCAAAAGCCCCGAAGCCGCATCGACTGACGAGCAAACAGCCGCGGCAGAAGGCAACCAGGAGGGCACCGACCAAACCGCCAAGCCCGCTACAAAGCCACTGAAGCTGTGGCCGGCGACGCAGTCGGACGGCGCTTACGGACGGATCGTCCGGATCGGCTCCTTCGGCAGCAGGGAGCAGGCGAAGCTAGGCTGGCGCTATATGGTGCGCTCCTATCCGGCAGTCGCTCATCTTCCGGCGACCGTCGTCGGTGACCGAAACTCGAACGGCGACCATTTCTACCGTTTCCAGATCGGCACGACGTCGCAGGCGCACTCCGAGGTTCTCTGCCAGCGCATGGAGCGGATCCAGTTCAGCTGTGCGGTCGTTGGCTTGTCATGGAAGCCCAGGGGGGTAGAGCGTTGACCGACACGCGGCCCTATGACGAGCTGCCGTGGCTTCGTCCGGTCGAGGACGAGGACCAGCCACGCGGACTGTCGGCGCGCAAGATGCTCGCTGCCCTCTTTGTCGTGATGCTCGCGGCGGCGATGGTTGCAGGCACCTTCTTCTGGCTCGGCCGTCGTGACTCGGTGGTCACCGGTCCACCCGAGCTGATCTCGGCACCGTCCGGACCCTACAAGGTCAAACCAACAAATCCTGGCGGCCTCGACATCAGCAGCGAAAGCGAAACTGCCTTCGAAACCAGCGCGGGCGAGGACAAGGACGCGCAGCTCGACACGAGCAAGCTCTCCCAGGCGGCCGCCGTAAAGCCGCCGGTTCAGGACACGAAGACCGCGCCCGCTCCGGCCGCGGCGCCGCCCGCTGCAGTGCCTGAGGCCGAAACTCCTTCGAAGCCGACGGGCGGGCAGGGTAGCGTCGTCCAGCTCGGCGCCTTCGCCAACAAGGCGCAGGCGGAACGTGCATGGACGGCCTTGTCCGCGCGTTTCCCGAGCGTCGCTGCGATGAACAAGATGATCGTGCCCTTCCCGGGCGGGATCCGTCTCAGGGCCGCAGCGTCCTCGCCGGGCGATGCCAAAGCGGTGTGCGACACGCTGAAGGCTGCCGGCGAGAATTGCTTCGTTGCGCAATAGATGCAGGCGGCGATCTACGGTCTCGAAGGGCTCGAGCTAACGGCGAGCGAACGTGACTTCTTCCGCGATTCGGATCCGGCCGGCTTCATCCTGTTCAAGCGCAATTGCGAGACCCGCGACCAGGTGCTTGCACTCACCAATTCATTGCGTGAGCTCACGGGGCGGGCGGACTTGCCGATCCTGATCGACCAGGAGGGTGGCCGCGTTGCTCGGATGAAGCCGCCTGAATGGGTTGCCTTTCCGGCAGCCGAACGCTTTTCCGACCTCTACCGAATTGCCCCCTCGTCAGCGATGGAGGCGACACGCGCCAACGCCCGCGCGATCGGCCTGATGCTGCGTGAGGCCGGGGTCAACGTCGACGCATTGCCGCTCCTAGATGTGCGCCAGGAAGGCGCTAGCGACATCATCGGCGACCGGGCGCTCGGTTCGGAGCCGATGCAAGTCGCGGCGCTCGGCCGCGCCGTGCTCGATGGCATGGCTTCGGTCGGCGTCGTGGGCATCATCAAGCATATCCCGGGTCACGGGCGTGCCCTCGTCGACAGCCACAAGGAGCTCCCGGTCGTCACTGCGAGCGCGGAGGAGCTCGAAATCGATCTCGAACCGTTCGAGCGGCTCGCCTCAGCACCGATGGGGATGATGGCGCACGTGGTCTACAATGTGTGGGATCCCGAGCGCCCGGCTAGCATGTCGCCTGCGGTCATTCAGGATATCGTCCGCGAACGGATCGGCTTCGACGGCTGGCTGATGAGCGATGACATTGGGATGGAAGCCCTTCAGGGCGATTTCGGCAGCCGCGCTGCCGGCGTTGTGGCGGCAGGCTGCGACGTCGCCCTTCACTGTTCGGGCAAAATGGAGGAAATGGCGGCGGTCGCTGCAGCGGTTCCAGCGATGTCCGACGAATTGGAGACTCGTCTCGCTCGAGCGATGGCAACCACGATGATCGAACCTGAAGGGCCTGACTTTGCGGAATCGATCGCGACCCGCGATTCGCTTCTCGCGCTCGCTTAGGGTTCCCCGCGTTCGTAGATAACAGCCGCCCGTTCGTCGACGAAGAGGGTTGCCCCACGAAACTAACTTTTGCCAAGGTGCCGGCCTCAATCCCGACATCCAAGCAAGAGAATGTCTGCCCATGCGCCTGCTTACGCTTTTTTGTGCTGCCGCCGCTCTCGCCGTCTCTCCAGCCTTCGCCCAATCGAGTCCCAGTGGCGGCGGCGGTGACAAGGATAAGGGCAAGAGCGTCGAGGATCTGCACAACGAAGCCCTGGCCAAAGAAGCTGCGAGCGCCTGGAACGGCGCCCCCGTTGACGAGCGCACCGTGCAGACGCGCCACACCGCCGCCGTCGACGGCCGGACCGTCCCCTACACCGCAACTGCGGGGACGCTCACCATTCGTGATGCCGAGGGGAAGCCTACGGCGAGCATCTTCTATACCGCGGACACGGTTGACGGCGTACCCGGTTCGCACCGGCCGGTGACCTTCTTCTACAATGGCGGGCCCGGATCTGCGTCGCTGTGGCTGCGCATGGGCTCGTTCGGTCCGATGCGTATCCAGACCACCAATGCGCAGTACATTCGGCCGGCACCGTTCAATTTCGGGGCGAACCCGGACACCCTGCTCGGGACGACGGACCTCGTCTTCATCGACGCTCCGGGCACCGGCTATTCGCGGCCGCTGGGCGATGCCAAGCCCGCCGACTTCTACGGTGTCGACCAGGACGCCGATGCATTCGCCAAGGCGATCATCCGCTACGTGACGAAGTTCGACCGCTGGGGCAGCCCGAAGTTCCTGTTCGGCGAAAGCTATGGGACGACCCGTTCCGGCGCGCTCGCCTACCAGCTACAGGACCGTGGCGTCGCGCTGAACGGCGTCATCCTGCTGTCCTCGATCATGAACTACGGCCGTCGGCAGCCCGGCCTCGACCGCGATTATATCAATTACATCCCAAGCTACGCGACGACCGCTTGGTACCATCACAAGATGGCCAACCCGCCGGCGACGGTCGCGGACGCGGCTGCGGAAGCGCGGGCATTCGCGGAGGGTGCGTACGCGGCGGCTCTGGAAAAGGGGCAGACGATCAGCAAGCAGGAGGAGGACTCGGTCGCGCAGCAGATGAGCGCGCTGACCGGTCTGTCACCGCAGTTCATTGAGAATGCCGACCTGCGCGTCGACCTGTCGGAGTTCCGTAAGGAGTTGCTCCGCGATCAGCGCGAGACGATCGGCCGCTACGATTTGCGCTACACCGGCATCGATCCGGACGCTGCCGGCGATTCCCCCGAGTTCGATGCGTCCGACGTGGCGATCAGTGGCGGCTTCATCGGAACCCTGCAGGGCTATCTTGCCAATGACCTTAATTACCGCTCCGACATGCCGTATCGGCTAAGTGCAAGCGACGCCGACGGCTTCAAGTGGGACTTCAAGCACAAGGCGCCCGGCGTCCGATTCACGCTCAACGATCCGAACACCGCGATCGACCTCGCCGCCGCGATGCGCACGAATCCCTACCTCAAGGTCCTGTCGCTGAACGGCTATTACGACATGGCGACGCCGTTTTTCGGGACCGAATACGACCTCGACCACATGATGCTCGAGCCGGCTCAGCAGCAGAACCTCGAGTTCCGTTACTATCCGTCGGGTCACATGGTCTATCTGAACCCCGACGCGCTTCACCAGATGCGCATCGACGTCCAGAACTTCATCCAACAGGCGGTCGGCCAAGCTGCTAGCGGCTACACGCCGGCGGCAGCTCCCGCGCGGCGTCGTCACCGCTGACTTATCCACAATAGAGTGTGGCGCTGCCTTCGCAGCGCCACCACTCATGGTATCATCAGGGCGTGGACGAGGATTTCGACGAACGCCCGATCCGGCAGTCTGACGAGCTGACTCTGAGCCTCGATGGCTGGGAAGGTCCGCTCGACCTGTTGCTCAGCCTCGCACGCGCCCAGAAGGTCGATCTCGCGCAGATCTCGATCCTCCAGCTGGTCGAACAATATCTCACCTATCTCGCCGAAGCGCGCGCGCTGAAGCTGGAGATTGCTGCCGATTATCTCGTCATGGCAGCGTGGCTGGCCTATCTCAAATCCTGCCTTCTGCTTCCCAAGGACCCGGAACAGGATCCGAGCCCCGACGAGATTGCGATGCGGCTCCAGCTGCGTCTCCAGCGGCTCGATGCGATGCGCGAGGCCGGAGCGCGCCTGCTCGGCCGCGACCGGATCGGCCGCGACGTCTTCGTCCGCGGCGCGCCCGAAGGTCTCCGACTTATCCGCAAGGCGGCATGGCAGGTGCGTGATTTCGACCTCTTTACCGCTTACGGCGTCGTCCAGGCGCGCACCCAGCCCTCAATGCACGTCGTCCATGCGCGCTCGGTCATGACGCTTGAGGAGGCGATCGAGCGGGTGAGCAAGATGATCGGCATGGCCATCGAATGGACATTCCTGGAAAGCTTCCTTCCGGCGAGCCAGGACCCGCAGTTCCGCCGTTCAGCCCTGGCGTCCAGCTTCCTCGCCGCGCTCGAACTCGCACGTCGGGGCCGCCTCGACATCGCACAGGATGAGGCCTTTGCGCCGATCAAGCTGAAGGCCGCGTGATGGACGAATTGCTGCGCTCGATCGAAGCGACCCTTTTCGCATCAGCTGAACCGCTGACGCTCGAGGAAATCGCCGAACATGTTAGCGAAGGGGAAATCGAGGTCGCGCTCGGGGAGCTATCGGCCCATTATGAAGGCCGTGGGATCGAGCTCGTCGAGCGCGGAGGCCGCTGGCATTTCCAGACGGCGCCGGACCTGGCGCATTTGCTTCGCCGCACCCGCGAGGAGCCGCGCCGGCTGTCGCGCGCAGCCACCGAAACGCTCGCCATCATCGCTTATCACGAGCCGGCCAGCCGCGCCGAGATCGAGGCTATTCGCGGCGTCCAGATTTCGAAGGGAACGCTGGACGTGCTCATGGACGCCGGTTGGGTACGGCCCGCCGGCCGCCGCGAGGGGCCCGGGCGTCCGTTGCTCTACGCGACTACCAAGGAGTTTCTGACGCATTTCGGCCTTGGCTCGCGCCGCGATCTCCCCGGAATCGACGATCTTAAGGCCGCCGGGCTCCTCGACCCGCTGGATGAGGCGGTTTTCCAGCTTCAACTGGAAAGCGAAGAGGAAGGCGACTAGATAGCCGCCTCAAAGGAGTTTCCGTGATGGGCGGTCTAAGCATTTGGCATATCCTGATCCTCGCGATCATCCTGCTGCTCTTGTTCGGCGGGAACCGCTTCTCATCGATGATGGGCGACGTCGCCAAGGGCCTCAAAAGCTTCAAGGCCGGCATGGCTGACGACGATGACGACAAGATGCGCCGCTACGACGAGCAGCGGCGCAACGAGCCGCCGCGCCGGTTGCCTCGTGACGACATCGGCCCGCAGGAGCCGATCGACGTCACTCCCCGGCGCGAGGAACCGGCGGCGCCTCCGCCGCGGGACAACGAACCCCGCTAACCTCCGTACCCTCGCATGTTCGGTATCGATTCCAGCGAGCTTGCCGTTGTTGCAATCCTCGCCCTGATCTTCATCGGTCCAAAAGACCTTCCCAAGGTCATGCGCACGATCGGCTATTGGGTCGGCAAGGTCAGGGGCATGGCGCGCCATTTCACTGCTGGGATCGAGAGCATGGTCCGCGAGGCTGAGCTGGAGGAAATGGAAAAACGCTGGCGCGAAGAGAATGAGCGGATCATGAGCCTGCATCCGCCCGACTTGCATTACCCGGACCCCGGCAAGCCCGACGAAATGCCGCCGGTGGCCGAGGCACCGGAGCCGACTCTGCCGTTCGATGAATTGCAGCCCGAGGACGAGCTTCCCATAGAGAAACGGCCGCTGCCGTGAAGGACATCGACGAAACCAAGCAGCCGCTGCTCGAGCATCTCATCGAGCTGAGGCGACGGCTGCTCTGGTGCCTGGCGACGCTCGTCTTCACATTCTTCTTCTGCTTCGCTTTCTCGAAGGACATCTTCGCAGTGCTCGTCCAGCCGCTCCTCAAGGCAGGGCAGGGGCGCCTCATCTACACCGATGTGTTCGAGGCCTTCTTCGCCGAGGTGAAGGTCTCGCTCTTCGCCGCTCTCATGCTGAGCTTCCCGGTCCTCGCCATCCAGCTTTGGCGCTTCGTCGCCCCCGGGCTCTACGTCAGGGAGAAAAAGGCATTTCTGCCATTCCTGCTGATGACCCCGGTTTTTTTCGCGGCCGGAGCCTGCTTCGCTTATTTCGTGGCGATGCCCTGGGCCTTGCATTTCCTGCTCAGCTTTCAGGGAAACATCGGCGGGATCACCCAGGAGGCGCTACCCGGAGTTGGCAATTATCTGAACTTCTGCACGCGCTTCATCTTCGGCTTTGGCGCCGCATTCCTGCTTCCGATCCTGCTGATGATCCTCGAGCGCGCGGGAATCGTCACCCGCGAGCAGCTCGCGAAGTCGCGCCGCTATGCAATTGTCGGCGCAGCTGCCGTCGCGGCCGTGCTGACGCCGCCCGATGTGGTGTCGATGCTGATGCTGCTCGTGCCGCTCTACGGACTTTACGAATTCGCGATCCTCGCCATCCGGATCACGCACTGGCAGGCGGCACGGAAAGCCCGGCGCGAGTCGAGTCGTTGTCGTCGAAGCCCCAAAAGAAGAGGGCCCAGAAGCGCCACCGGGGGGGGGGAGGGTTGGCGGTTCTGGGCCCATTTAAGCGGATAGCGAGAGCGGGGGGGCAAAAGGTCACTATCCGAACAGCATAACGGCCTTCACCAAGATGGGTTCCGCCCGAGTCGAACATTTTCAAGTTTTTTTTGGTTGCAGCCGTAACGATGCCGGCCGCCGCTTCAGGTTGGCGGAAATACAGGCAAATCAACGCTGTAGCGTCCCAGCTTGCGATCCAGCGTCGACCGGAGCTGCTTGGCGAGGCCGCCGACGATGCGCTCGAACTGCACCTTTTCCGAAGTCTCGTCGTCGTCCGGGACCAGAACCGGACTCGCCAGCATGAGGCGCGCGGTGAGTTCGCTCGTCCGCCGGAGAGAGATCTCAATCGGCTCCGACGGACAGTGCAGCATCGCGAATTCGCCGATTTCGGTGACGAGGAATGCGACCGCGACGGCAACGTCCTGAGTCGTATTCACGCTGTCCATCTCGAGCTCGATCCGGAGACTTCGCGCCGGCTCCGGAGCGCCCGCGCGCAGTTCCGCTGCGAGCTCCGTGACCAGCGGCCGCATGGCGATCCCGCGATTCTCCTCCATTTCCGCGAAATGATTGCGGTGGACGATGGACAAGGCACCGACCCGCCGGCTGATTCCGGCATAAGCGGACCGTGCTTCGGCGGCGGTCGCGCTCCGACCGTGAATGTTGAGCAATGACGCGACCACCTGGAGGTTGTTCTTCACCCGGTGATGGACCTCGCGCACGAGGCGGCGCTGTCCTTCGAGCGCGCTCGACATTTCCGCATCCGATTCCTCGACCCGGGCGACGGCACGGCCGAAAGCATCGCGCAGCTGCTGGATTTCCTGCGAAGGACCGAGCTTCTGCGGCAGATCCAGCGCGCCGCTGCCCGGATTGTATGCGACGACAGCCCGTTCGAGCCGCTTGAGGGGTCTGATGAGCAGTCGGCTGACGAGTGACCAGGTGATCAGCGCGGCGGCGATCCACATCAGCACGGGCAGGAGCAGGACGAGCCGATCGACGGGGGTAATCCGACGGTCGGTCGTTCCGATGCGCGCGCGCAAATTGCCATGGCCGAGCGGCCAGTCCGTCACGCGCAGCTTCACGTCGCCGTCTCTGTCGTCCTGGATGACCGGGAGGTCGCCGGTGCCGTCGTGGAGCACCAGGCTGATGACATCCGAATTGCTCGCGACAACTGCCGTGCGCAGCTCATGGACGCCGACCAGCGCGGTCGCCATTCCATCGACGACGCCGACGCGAATTGCCACCGCCCCGGGCGCTTGATCGACCTGAAGACGGATGTCTCCCGGAGCGACGACCGGAAGCGTTTCGATGCCGGGGAGGGTGCCGATGCTGCACAGCGGTTTCCCGTCTGCTCCCTCGAGCTCGAAATTCTGTGAGACTCCCGGCGCGATCGACAAGGAGCGCTGGGCTCGCGCGCAAGCATCGGCATTGCCCCCTGCGAGCGCTCCATTTGCCGCGACGCGAAGCGCAAGCGCATTTCGTGCGATCAGGCTTTCTACAGCGCTTGCTGCAATCCGCGACTGGTCCTGGCTGCGCTGCAGGAGTGCGGAATTCGCTTGGCGAATGCCGTTTTCGCCAAGCCACGCCAGCGCAGCGCCGATGGGGAGAAGGGCAAGGGTCAGGATGACAAGCAGCTTGGCCGCGGTCGGCAAACGCCCGAACCGCTCCGCCGCGCTCATGTGCGGACCTCGAAGCCGCTAGCCGAGCTTGCCGATGAGATTGACGAGATCGTCGGGCACAGGTTCGCGCAGCGTATCGTCGTAGACGGAGCGAAGCGCCCGCCCGAGATCGCCTTTCCTGGCTGCACGATCGGAAGATTTCGACTTCTTAGAGTGCCTTGGATGGCGGGCTCCCTCCGTGTCGCTTCCTTTCCTGGCACTCAACTCCTCGTCCCCCCTCGCGCGGGTTCTCGGCGCGCTCTTACTAATCTTGTTGCGCGGTGCAACGCTTGGGTTGGCGCTGCCCCGCTTCGATACGTAACAAGCCGGCCGCCGCCGTTGTTGAACAACCTGCGCAGCGTGCCGGTCCAGACATCGGAAACCAAATGGTCCGTTCTTGGTTCCACACCCGAGCGACTTCTCCTGGGGGCGGTGCGGGAACGCAACACAAGGTTCTTCCAGGGTTGCAACTACAAGGGCGTCCCGCCAAAGACGCCGCAAAACGACAATTCGAGGGAGTTTTGACAACTATGTCCCTTGGCCAGGAACTTGCACCCCACCTGCCATTTCTGCGCCGTTATGCGCGCGCGCTGACCGGCAGCCAGGCTCACGGCGACGCCTTCGTCCGGGCGACGCTTGAAGCGATCGTTGCGAAGCCGGACGAATTTCCGCGCGACGTCGATCCGCGACTCGGCCTCTACAGGACGTTTCACGCCATCTGGTCGACCGCCAATGTCGAGGAAGGCGAAGAGCCTTCGAAGAGCCCGGTCGGTGCGGAAGGCATCGCCCATGCACGCCTCTCCAGGATCACTCCCCTCTCGCGGCAGGCGCTGCTCCTCACGGCGCTCGAGGGCTTTTCTTCGGAGGACACCGGATATCTGATCGACGTCAGCCCCGCCGACGTGGATTTGCTGGTTGCCGAAGCGCTCGAGGAGATCGAGCGTCAGACCCTCGCCGACGTCCTCATCATCGAGGACGAGCCGATCATCGCCATGGACATCGAAACGATCGTTCGCGACCTCGGCCACAATGTCACCGGCGTCGCGGTCACTCGGGACGAAGCGGTCGCTCAGGCCCGCCAGCACCCGCCCGGCCTCGTGCTCGCCGACATCCAGCTTGCCGACGAACTCGAGCGGTATCGACGCGGTGAAGGACATCCTCGCGGAATTTTCCGTGCCGGTAATCTTCATCACGGCATTCCCGGAGCGCCTCCTGACTGGCACTCGGCCCGAGCCGACTTTCCTCATCACCAAGCCGTTCCAGCGCTCGACCGTGAAGGCGGCGATCGCCCAGGCACTGTTCTTCGACGCCGCCACCGTTCCAGCAGCGTAATCACGGAACACGACTCCGGTCGGCGCGTTGGCCGGGGGAACGTTGATTTCGTGACGAGAGCATAATGGCTGATTCGAGGCATTCCGAACCATCGATCGTTGAGACGACGACCGAGGCGCGCGCCGGCTCCACGCCGGGCGTTGCGCGGAATGTCCTCGTGGTCGGCACGTTGCTAGTGATCATTATTTTCGCAGTGATCGTCTTGGTCGGGCTCCGCTGAGTTCCTACCTCCTGTCACAGTCATCGTTCATGTTCGATCTAACCACGCGCGGCCAAAGCTGCGTGCTCGTACAGGGTGGGGTCTAGTTTGGCAGAAGCAAGTGAACAGGACCGACCAGCAACCGCCTCGGCGGAGCCGGTTCCGCTATCTGATCCGGAATTCAAGGATCAGCTAGCGGCGGTCATTCCGCATTTGCGCGCCTTCGGCCGCTCGCTTTCGGGCAGCCGCGACCTCGCCGACGATCTCGTTCAGGAAACCCTTCTCAAAGCCTGGGCTGCGCGCAAGCGCTTCCAGGCAGGGACGAACATGCGCGCCTGGACCTTCATCATCCTGCGCAACCTGTTCTTGAGCCAGATGCGCCGCGCGCGTTTCAAAGGCGAGTGGGACGACATCACCGCTTCGAAGATTTTAGCGGCTCCGGCCAGTCAGGATCGCCACATCGAGCTCGGCGACATGCAGCGGGCGCTGATGCACCTGCCGCAGCCGCAGCGCGAGGCACTCATCCTCGTCGGCGCTGGCGGCTTCGCTTATGAGGAAGCCGCCGAAATCTGCGGCTGCGCGGTCGGTACGATCAAGAGCCGCGTGGCGCGTGGCCGGGTGGCGCTTGAGCAACTGCTTTCGAGCGGCAAGCTGCCGTCACGCCGGCAGCACAAGACTGATCCCGACAAGTCCGCGCTCCAGACGATCATGGGCGAAGTCGACGAGCTCAGCCGCGATCACGGCTGAGCAAAGTCCTGCGAATATTCTGAAATGGGCTCCTGCCTGCCCAGCACCTATGCCGGCATCAGTTCAGCTTGCGCAGCAGCTCTGCGAAGTCGCGGTCACTCGGCTCCGACGCCGCGGCCTCGAAGGCGCGGCGAAGCGCGGCTGTAATGCCCGCATGCGCCGGTGGTATGTCCACCCGGATAATCCGGCGGTCCATGTGATTCTATTTCCGGCACTGCAACGTCGTCTCGCTCCAGTTTCATTTGCATTGCAAACGACCAAGAGCGCGAGGAAGTTTCCTCTCGATGTCATCAACCCCCGCGAAAATCCGGCGATGAGTTGCACCCATGCATCGCGCGGAAGGGAAGACGCTCTTTCGCGAGCGCGGCAGCATTCGCCCTTTCTTCGCGAGGCGCTGGCAATGCGGCCGGACATCGAGGGGCTCTTTCTGGCGAGCGGCGCGTCCGTTGCCGCCGAACGCGCACTCGCGGCATCGCCGGAGGGGCCGGTCGAACGTCAGCTCCGCCAACGAAGGCTAGGCCTGGCGCTGGCCGTCGCGCTTGGCGATCTGTCGGGCGAACTCTCGCTCGAGGAAGTGACAGCGCTTCTTTCGGATTTTGCCGACGATGCGATCGACCAGGCGGTCGCGACCGCCATCGCTGAACGCGTTCCCGACGCCGATCCGGCGGGTTTCGCGGTGATCGCAATGGGCAAGCTTGGCAGTCACGAGCTCAATTATTCGTCCGACGTCGACCTATTGCTGCTGTTCGACCCGGCCACTTTGCCGCGGCGAGAGCGCGACGACCCGGGCGAGGCTGCGGTCCGCATCGGCCGGCGCCTGATCGAGCTTCTGCAGAAGCGCACGGAGGCCGGATATGTGGAGCGGGTCGACCTGAGGCTGCGTCCGTCGCCAGAGGTGACTCCGATCGCGCTGCCTGTGGATGCCGCGATCTCTCATTACGAATCGAGCGCGCTCCCATGGGAACGGGCAGCCTTCATTCGAGCGCGCGCCGCTGCCGGCGACCGCGCTCTCGGACAGCGGTTCCTCGACTCGATCCAGCCGTTTGTCTGGCGCCGCTCGCTCGACTTCGGGGTGATCGAAGAAGTCAGGCAGATTTCCGCCCGAATCCGAGACCATTTCGCGCAGTGCGCCGTCATTGGCCCTGGTTTCGACCTCAAGCGCGGTCGCGGCGGAATCCGCGAGGTCGAGTTCTTCGTTCAGATCCAGCAGATGATCCACGGCGGCCGCGACGCTTCCGTCCGCGCCCCGGCGACACTGGATGCGATCGAGGCGCTGCATTCGGCCGGAAGGCTCGACGATTCGATGGCCGCCGAGCTTGCGAGTGCGTACCGCCTCTTCCGAACGGTCGAGCATCGCGTGCAAATGGTCGAGGACGCCCAGACTCACCTGCTTCCGGCGAGCGCGGAGGCGCTGGACAATGTCGCGCAACTCCATGGGCTGGAACGAGGGGACGAACTCCTCGCGGAGCTTCGCCCGCATGTCGAGCGCGTGGAGCAGATTTTCGGGAGCCTCTCGCCTGCCGAGCGCAGCATCCTTTCCAACGATCCCGACCTCCTCAGGGCGGAGCTCGCGCGGCTGAGTTTCGCCGATCCGGACGGGGCGGCGCGTCATGTTGCGCATTGGCGGTCGGGCAAGGCGCGTTCGTTGCGCTCGCCTGCCGCTCGGGAGGCGTTCGAGGCGATGCTTCCTGCATTGCTTCCGGCGATCGCGGCGGGATCAACTCCGGATCACGCGCTCAACCGCCTCAGCGACATCGTCGAAAGGCTGTCGAGCGGAGTGAATTTCTTCCGATTGCTCGAAGCGCGGCCGCACCTCGCCCAGCTCCTTGCGAAGGTTCTTGCGCATGCCCCGGCGCTGGCTGACCAGCTCGGCCGCCGTCCGGAGTTGTTCGAGGGCTTGTTCGATGCATCCAGCTTCTCGATGCCGCCACGCGCCGACGAGTTCGCGGAACTCCTCTGCGATGCGATGGCCAGACACCCCTATGACGTCGCGCTCGACCGCGCGCGGCGACTGGTCAACGAGCGTCGCTTCGCCCTTGGCGTCCAGCTGATCGACCGCCGACGCGATCCGCTCGAGGTGACCGAAGGCTATGCTCGCGTTGCCGAGGGCACGCTCGTGGCGCTGGCCCGCATGGCGCAGGCCGAGTTCGAGGCGGTGCACGGTAAGTTTGCAGGCGGTGAGCTGGTGGTCATCGGCCTCGGCCGGCTCGGCGGCCATTCGCTGACGCACGCTTCCGATCTCGACATAATCTATCTGCACACGGTTGGGCAGGGCGGTGTCTCGGACGGAAGGAAGCCGCTGGGGCCGAACGACTATTTCAACCGCTTAGCCAGCCGCATCACGGCCGCCCTCAGCGTTCCGACTGCCGCCGGACCGCTTTACGACGTCGACACCCGGCTTCGTCCAGGCGGAGCGAAGGGAATGCTTGTCGTCTCGCTCGACGCCTTTGAGCAATACCAGCGAAACGAGGCGTGGACCTGGGAGCACATGGCGCTTTGCCGGGCGCGACCGGTTTTCGGCTCGGGCGAAGTGCGAGCAACGGTCGGCACGATGATCGAGGGCATCCTTCAACTGCCTCGCGACCGCGCCAAGGTCGTCGCCGACGCAGCGAAGATGCGCACCGACATCAAGCGCCACAAGCCGCCCAAGAGTGCGCTCGACGTGAAGCTCGGGCCGGGTGGCCTTGTCGATCTCGAATTCGCGGTTCACGTCCTTCAGCTCACAACGGGCGTCGGGCTCAACACGCGTCTCGAATATGCACTGGAAGCCCTTGCGGCCGAAAATTTGGTGCAGGCAAATATTGTCGAAGCGCTAAAATTGCTGTCGAGAATGCTCGTCATGATGCGTCTCGTGGCGCCCGAAGACGTCAAGCCGACGCCGGAGACGTGGCAAATGGTCGCGCAAGCATGCGGAGCAGCGAGCTGGGATGCGCTTCTTGCGGAGCACGACGCAGCACGGCAGAGCATCGCCGAGCTTTGGAACAGGATCAAAGAGGGTTCGCGATGATCAATGAAGGCGACAAGGCACCGGCAATGACGGTCACTTCAACCGATGGCAGCAGCGTTGACCTCGCCTCGCCCGGCCAGCCTTTGGTGCTCTATTTCTACCCGAAGGACGATACGTCGGGCTGCACCCGCGAGGCGCAGGACTTCACCGCACTGGCGGGCGATTTCAAAAAGGCGGGCGTGAAGGTCATCGGCGTCTCGCGCGATCCGATGAAGAGCCACGAGAAGTTCATCGGCAAGTACGACCTCGCGGTCCCGCTGGCTTCCGATCAGGACGGCCGCATTTCCGACGCGTTCGGGACCTGGGTCGAAAAGTCGATGTACGGCCGCAAATATATGGGGATGGAGCGCGCGACTTACCTCATCGGAACCGACGGCAAAGTGCTGAAGGCGTGGCGCAAGGTGAAGGTGCCGAAGCACGCCCAAGAAGTACTGAAGGCGGCGACGGGCGCCGCCTAACCCGCCAGCGACTTGAAGATCAGCGTCCAGTAGACAACGTCATCGTACATCGCGCGGACGGGGATGCGCTCGTCCAGGCCGTGCGCGCGCTCGTCGATCGGCGAGATGCCCCAGCTGCCGTCCATGTCGTAGACCGGCATGCCCTGGGCGCGAAAGAAGCTGCCGTCGCTCGCGCCGGTCGACATCACCGGATAAATGTCCATGTCCTTGCCGACCACCTTGTGGACGGCGTTGGTCACCGCGGCGACGACGTCCGGCCGCAGCGGTGAGGCCGGCGTCGGCTGCCCGATATAATTGGGGTCCGGTTTCACCTCGACGTTCGGGCCAACGAGCTTCTGGAGCTCGGCCTGGACCTCGGGCGGCTGTACGCCGGGGAAGATCCGGCAATTGACGGTCGCGGTCGCGCTTTGCGGCAGAGCGTTGTCGGCATGGCCGCCGCTCAGCATCGTCGCCACACAGCGAGTCCGAGTGAAGCCTACCTCCAGCGGATTCGCCTCGATCGAATCCGCTGCGGCGCCGTCGTTCGGGTTGGCGAGCCAGGCGCGGATTTCTTGCCCGAGCTGGCTGTTGCCTTCCTGCTTGGCCCGTTCCGCAAAATAGGCGCGCGTCACGTCGTTCTGCATCGGCTGGAAGCGGTAGTTCTGCACCTTCTTCAGCGCGTCAGCGAGATCGTAGATTGCGTTGTCAGGCCGCGGACGGCTGCTGTGCCCGCCCGGATTGTGGGTGGTGAGAAAATAGGTCTGGAAGGTCTTTTCGGCCATCGAAATGCCGCAGCCGAGCGCTCGGAACTGCTCGTCGAACGATGGGCAACCGCCGTCAGCATTCAATCCGAACTCGGCGTCGGTGAGGTCGCGCCACTTGGTCGAGCCCAAGGTAGCGCCGACGCCGCGGGTTTCCTCATCGCCGCTGTAGAAGAAGATGATGTCGCGGTCGGGCTTGAACCCTTCGGACATCAGCTTCACCGCGGCCATGGTCGTGGCGGCGTCGCCGTTTTTCATGTCACTGGTGCCTCGGCCGAGGAAATAGCCGCCTTCCTCGCGGAACTCGAACGGATCGTACTTCCAGTCGGAGCGCTTGGCTTCGACCACGTCCATGTGGCCGAGGACCAGGATCGGCTTCTTCGTCGCATGCGGCGAGCGCCAGCGGACGATCAGCACCTCGGTCTGGTCTCCCGGGAGCGCTTCGTACGGCATGAAATGGATGTCGGCATCGGGAATACCGGCGGCTCGGAACTGGTCGGCGAGTAGCTTTGCGACTGCGGGCACCTGGCCGCGATTGTGGACCGATGGGACCTCGATGAGTTGCTTGAACAACTCACGGGTTTTTGCCTGCCATGCCGGCGCCAATTGGGTCGGCAACGTTCGCGGGTCGGTCGCGGCGATGGCGGTCGTGGCAGTGAAGGCAAGTGCAAGTCCGAGCGCGATTCGCATGAAATTTCCTCTCCCCGGGATAAGTTGCGGGACGCTACCGGCTGAGCGCCAGCCGTCAAGTTTCAGCGCCATGGCCCTGGGCAAGATATTCGGCGCTGCGCATCTCCTCGAGCCGGCTGACCGTGCGCTCGAACTCGAAGCTTCCGTCCCCGGATGGGTACAGGCCTTCCGGCTCCGCGTCCGCCGACGCAAGCAACTTCACCTTATGCTCGTACAGCGCGTCGATCAGCGTCACGAACCGCGCTGCCTCGTTGCGCATGTCCGGTCCCATCACTGGGATTCCCACAATGATCACGGTGTGAAACCTGCGCGCGATGGCAAGATAGTCGGCTGCGCCGCGAGGCTCTCCGCACAGCCGCTTGAACGAGAAGACCGCGACGCCCTTCAGGCTTTTGGGAACATGGAGCTTGCGGCCGCCCCCGACATCGATGTCCTGCGTCGGCACCTTGGCGCGATCCTCGACGGGATAGTCGGTGAGTTGAAAGAATGCGCGGGAAAGATCGGCGGTTGCCTCCGGCCCGTTCGGCACATGCCACACTTCGACGCCTGTGAGGCGCTCCAGGCGATAGTCGACCGGGCCATTGACTTCGACCACCAGCATCCGCCGCTCGATCAGTTCGATGAACGGCACGAAGAGCTCGCGGTTGAGCCCGCCCTTGTAGAGATCGCTCGGCGGCCGGTTCGACGTAGTGACGACTTTAACCCCGCGCTCGAGCAGTTTGCCGAACAGCCGCGAAAGAATCATCGCGTCGGCAGGGTTCGTCACCTGCATCTCGTCGAAGCACAGCAGCTTCGCCTCGTCGGCGATCTCCTCGGCCACCGGCTCGATCGGATCGCCCTCATGGCGCTCGCGCACTCGCTTCAGCCGAGCGTGCGTTTCGAGCATGAACTCATCGAAGTGGACGCGACGTTTCGGTTCGACGTCGATATGCGCGAAGGAGAGGTCCATCAGCATCGACTTTCCACGCCCGACGCCGCCCCACAGATAAGCCCCTGCCGGGCCCTTCAAGTGGGATCCGAACAATCGAGAAAAGAGCCCGCCCTCGTTTCCAATTGTCGCCGCGACCTTGTCCAGCGCCGCGACCGCTTTGGCCTGCGCTGGATCTGCTTTCAGCTCATGAGCGGCGATCAGCTCATCGTACGCCGCACAAACCGGTCCCGTCATGCGGGCGCGTTGCGCTCGCGGATTCGCTTCAGAGTTCCGCTGAAGCTGTAGCACGGCTCGTCGTTCTGCCTCACGACGCCCTGCAGGAACGCATGCCCTCTGGTCTGCTTGACCAGCTCGACATGCGCGTCGAGCGGCGACCCAGGCTGGCCGCGGGCGAGGAAGTGGGTGGTGAGGTCGAGCGTGACGTAATGGCCCCGTTCCATCCCGGCGCACAGGCCGCCGGCGAACATCGACATGTCGATGAAGCTCATCACCGAACCGCCGTGAAGCGAGCCGCCCATGTTCATGTGGGCCTCGGTCGGGAACATCCGGCAGACTGCGCGGCCTTCGCCATCGGGCTTGAACAGCAGCCGCCCGGTCGCGGCTGCGAAGCTCCCGCGCGGGAAATCGCCCCAGCTATACCAGCCCTCATGGTCCGTGTCCGGCCGTGCGCCGGTCGGAACACCGACGTCTTCCATGAGATCGGGCTGCTTGGGTTCGTCGCTCACGGCGGCGACTTCTAATCTTATGCGACGCGTTCGGCGATTAGCTTCTTCGTCTCGGCGATCGCCTTGGCGGGACTGAGCCCCTTGGGACACACGTTGGCGCAATTCATGATCGTGTGGCAGCGATAGAGACGGTAGGGATCCTCGAGCTCGTTCAAACGCTCGCCGGTCGCCTCGTCGCGGCTGTCGGCGATCCAGCGATATGCCTGAAGGAGAATTGCCGGGCCAAGGAAGCGGTCCGAGCTCCACCAGTAGCTCGGGCAGCTCGTCGAGCAGCAGAAGCAGAGGATGCATTCATAGAGACCGTCAAGTTTTTCCCGGTCCTCCGGCGACTGCAGCCGTTCGCGTGACGGCGCCGGGCTCGATGTCTTCAGCCACGGCTGGATCAGCGCATATTGGGCGTAAGCGTGGGTAAGGTCCGGAACGAGGTCTTTGACCACCTCCATGTGCGGCAGCGGCGTGATCTGCACATCGCCCTTCAGATCCTCGATCGCGGTGGTGCAGGCGAGGCCGTTCGTGCCTTCCATGTTCATCGCGCACGATCCGCAGATCCCCTCTCGGCACGAGCGGCGGAAGGTGAGCGTCGGGTCGATCTCGTTCTTGATCTTGATGAGCGCGTCGAGGACCATCGGCCCGCATTTGTCGAGGTCGATCGTGTAGCGGTCGAAGCGGGGATTGGCGCCGGTGTCAGGGTCGTAGCGATAGATTTTGAAGGTTTTCAGGCGCTTGCCTTCTTCGGCCTTCCACTCGCGGCCCCTGGTGATCTTGCTGTTCTTGGGAAGCGTGAATTCGGCCAAGCGACAACTCCTTGCTTGGACGGAGCCGCTAGCACGGCGCGGCCGGATAAGAAAAGGCCAGGAGACCGGTTACCAGAACGAACCGAGGAACGGCACCTGTCGCCTGCCGTTGGAGGATTTGGAAAGGAGAGCGACCATGCTTGGAAAAGCCGACGCAACGCCGATGATCGCGGTCAAGGATCTCGATCGTGCGCGAAAGTTCTATGAAGACATGCTGGGGCTCGAGACCAAGGACGATTGGGGCGAAGGCGCTACCCTGAAGAGCGGCGATACCCTGATCAACGTCTATCGTTCGGAATTCGCCGGAACCAACAAGGCCACCGCGCTGACCTTCGATGTCGACGACATCGACAAGGAGGTCAGTGAGCTCAAGGCCAAGGGCATCTTCTTCGAACATTACGACCTGCCGGGCCTAGAGCAGCGCGGCGATCTCTATGTTGGCGAAGGCATGAAGACAGCCTGGTTCAAGGACCCGGACGGCAATATCCTGAGCTTGATCGAAAGCGACTGAGCAGGTCCGAGTGGCTCGCTCAATGATAGAGAAGAGCCGCAATCGCTTGTTGAACTAGCATCGTTCGCGGATCGACCCGGTAGAGATAGCCGTCGCCATAATAATAGGTACCGTGCGGACTGAGCGCGTACCGGTTCCTCAGATCCATCGGGATATGCTTGTAAGCGTAGGGATTGAAGGCGCCTGTCGGAAGACGCCGACCGATTCCGTAGATCTTCTTCGCTTGGCCCGGCGGCATGCAGGGAACGGATTTCTTCGCGAGTCCTGGTGGGCATCCCCCTGCGCCGTACCCGAGCGGTCCTGTCACGCCATAAGCGTAAGGGTTGCCGTGCGGATTCCCTTGCCCGTTGCCAGGATGGGCGAAAAGCGGGCCGGCAAATGCCAGCGCGGCTGCGCCCGTAAGCATCACCACCAGTTTCATCGACCTTCTCCCTGCGTTCCCGCGGAACAACGTCTGACATAGAAAAAGGCCGCCGGGGAGGGACCGGCGGCCTCTTCACGCCCAACAGCCCCGGTCAGTAACCCGGGATAACTCGGACAACTCGATAGCTGCGCGGATTGACGACGTAGATGACGCCGTTCTCATGGACGTAACGGAAGCGCGGGCCGAGATGATATCGGGTCACGATTGGCCCCGGGAGACCTCCAATATCGACGTATCTGTATCTCGGGCCGAACGCGTAGCCGACATTGTAGCGATGCATCGCGGCGCAATGGCCGTGACGATAGCGCGTGCAGGCATATTCATGGGGACGCGCCGCGGCAGGGGCGCTTGCGACTAATGCCGTCGCGGCTACGCCGAGCACGTACAATGCCTTCGTCATCCTACTTCTCCCAGATGTAATGACCCGCAAACGATCCGATTTGTCGCGAGTTGCGGAGTTCATCCCCTTGCAAGCACGTTTTAATGAAAGCGGCTCGGTTGCCCCTTCGGGGTCACCTCGCTAATCGGGCGCCGCACCCTGACGCGGCGACTCCCCTTTGCCGCCGCCCGACAAGACAGAAAGGTGGAAGCCAGCCCATGGCTCGCAAGAAGATCGCCCTCATCGGCGCCGGAATGATTGGCGGAACCCTCGCCCACCTCGCGGCAATGCGGGAGCTGGGTGACATCGTCCTGTTCGACATCGTCGAAGGAGTTCCGGAGGGTAAGGCGCTCGACATCGCCCAGGCAGGGCCGATCGATGACTTCGACGCAACGCTGAAGGGCAGCTCCGACTACGCCGACATCGAAGGGGCGGACGTCTGCATCGTCACCGCCGGCATCGCCCGCAAGCCGGGCATGAGCCGCGACGACCTGCTCGGGATCAACCTCAAGGTCATGAAGGCGGTCGGCGAGGGAATTCGCAAACACGCCCCGAACGCCTTCGTCATCTGCATCACCAACCCGCTCGACGCGATGGTGTGGGCGCTCCGTGAGTTCTCCGGGCTTCCGCACCACATGGTGGTCGGCATGGCTGGCGTGCTCGACAGCGCGCGCTTCCGCCACTTCCTTGCCGACGAATTCAACGTCAGCGTCGAGGACGTCACTGCCTTCGTGCTCGGCGGCCACGGCGACACGATGGTGCCGGTCGTCGAATATTCGACCGTCGCAGGCATCCCGATCCCCGATCTAATCAAGATGGGCTGGTCGACGAAGGACAAGATTGACGCGATCGTGAAGCGCACGCGCGGCGGCGGCGGCGAGATCGTGGCGCTGCTGAAGACCGGCTCGGCCTATTATGCGCCGGCCACCAGCGCGATCGCGATGGCGGAGAGCTTCCTAAAGGACAAGAAGCGCGTCCTTCCCTGCGCCGCGCACCTCGCCGGCCAGTATGGCGTCAACGATCTCTACGTCGGCGTTCCGTGCGTGATCGGCGCCAAGGGCGTCGAGCGGATCGTCGAGATCGACCTCAACGCCCAGGCCCGCGAGAACTTCAATGTCAGCGTCGATGCGGTGAAAGAGCTGCTCGAAGCCTGCAAGCAGATCGACAACAGCCTCGCCGAAGAGGCAGTGGCGTGAGTATCCTCGTCGACAGAAACACCAAGGTCATCACTCAGGGGATGACCGGCGAGACCGGCACGTTCCATACGCGCCAGGCGCTCGATTACGGAACGCAGATGGTCGGCGGCGTCACGCCGGGGAAGGGCGGCACGAGCCACCTCGGACTGCCTGTCTTCAACACGGTCCGCGAGGCCGTTGTGAGGACAGGGGCCACCGCTTCGGTGATCTATGTTCCGCCGCCATTCGCGGCTGACTCGATCCTCGAGGCGATCGACGCTGAAGTGCCGCTGATCGTCACCATCACCGAGGGCATTCCGGTGCTCGACATGGTTCGGGTGAAGCGCGCGCTCACAGGCTCGAAGTCGCGGCTGATCGGGCCGAACTGCCCGGGCGTCCTCACTCCGAACGAGTGCAAGATCGGGATCATGCCCGGCAACATCTTCAAGAAAGGCAGCGTCGGTGTCGTCAGCCGCTCGGGCACGTTGACCTATGAGGCCGTCTTCCAGACCACCAACGAGGATCTCGGCCAGTCGACGGCGGTCGGAATCGGCGGCGATCCGGTGAAGGGCACCGAATTCATCGACGTCCTCGAGATGTTCCTCGCCGACGAGGAGACCCAATCGATCATCATGATCGGCGAGATCGGCGGAAGCGCCGAGGAAGACGCCGCCCAGTTCCTCGCCGACGAGGCGAAACGCGGCCGCAAGAAGCCCGTCGTAGGCTTCATCGCCGGCCGTACGGCGCCGCCGGGCCGCCGCATGGGCCATGCTGGCGCGATCGTCTCCGGCGGCAAGGGCGATGCGGAGAGCAAGATCGCAGCCATGGAAGCGGCTGGAATCGTCGTCAGCCCGAGCCCATCTGAGCTTGGCAAGACGTTGAAGGAGCTGCTGGTTTCAGCATAATTAGATGGCCGACGACCAAGCCTTCATGATCGAACCCGAACCGGGCCCAAGCTGGGAACGGCCGAATTGGCCCATCGAGGAACTCGACGAACTGAACCTCGGCCTCGATCCGACGCAGGCGACGATCGAGAAAGTCCGGCAGTCGGTGGCCGACCGGGCGGTCGCTGCCGGAGCGAGCCCCGACGAGGTCCGCAGAGCTGCCGACGACAGCATCCGCGCGATGATGCTGATCCGCACCTATCGCGTGCGCGGCCACCTTGCGGCAAAGCTGGATCCGCTCGGCCTCGCTAGGCGGGACGTTCCACCGGACCTGACGCCCGACTATCACGGCTTCGGTCCCGGCGATCTCGATCGGCCGATCTACATCGCCGGCACGCTGGGCTTCGAGACTGCGACCGTGCGCCAGATCGTCGCCGTCCTCCAGGCCAATTACTGCGGCCACGTCGGCCTCGAGTACATGCACATCAACGACGTGAAGGAGCGGCGCTTCCTCCAGTACCGGATGGAAGGCAAGGACGCCGAGATCACCTTCACACCCGAGGGCAAGCAGTCGATCCTCGCCAAGGTCATCCAGGCCGAGCAGTGGGAAACGTTTCTCGCCCGCAAATATGTCGGCACGAAGCGCTTCGGCCTCGACGGCGGCGAGGGCGCGGTCCCGGCGCTCGAAGCGGTCATCAAATACGGCGGTCTGGGCGGCGTCGAGGAGATCGACATCGGCATGCCGCACCGCGGCCGCCTCAACATCCTGTCCAACGTGATGGGCAAGCCGTACCGCGCGATCTTCAACGAATTCGCGGGCGGCGCGACCAATCCCGCCGACGTCGGCGGCTCGGGCGACGTCAAATATCACCTCGGCACGTCGTCGGACCGCGAGTTCGAGGGGATCAAGGTCCATCTCTGCCTCCTTCCAAACCCTTCGCACCTGGAGGCGGTCGATCCGGTCGTGCTTGGGAAGGTCCGCGCGGTGCAGTCCATCAAGGGCGACAGGCAGGGCGACAAGGTCCTTCCGCTGCTCATGCACGGCGACGCGGCCTTCGCCGGCCAGGGCGTCGTCTGGGAATGCCTCAGCTTCTCGGGCCTCCCCGGCTACGGGACCGGCGGAACCATCCATTTCATCGTGAACAACCAGATCGGCTTCACGACCAGTCCCCAGTTCGGCCGCTCATCGCCTTACCCCTCCGACGTCGCGAAGGGCATCCAGGCGCCGATCCTGCACGTCAACGGCGACGATCCCGAAGCGGTGACCTTCTGCTGCAAGCTGGCGACCGAGTTCCGCACCACCTTTAACCGCGACATCGTCATCGACATGTGGTGCTACCGCCGCTTCGGACACAACGAGGGCGACGAGCCGAGCTTCACTCAGCCGCTCATGTATGCGGCGATCAAGAAACATCCGCCGATCAGCGAAATCTACGCCCAGAAGCTGCTCGCCGAAGGCGTCGTCGATCAGGCGTGGATCGACAAGACCACGTCCGACTATGTCGCGCACCTCGAAGAGGAGTTTCAGGCAGCAGCCTCCTATCTCCCGAACAAGGCGGACTGGTTCGAAGGCCGCTGGGCCGGGCTTGCGCGGCCCGAAGAGCCGGTACTCGGTCGCCGCAATATCGACACGGCCATCAGCGACGAGGAAGTGCACAGTCTCGGCGAGGTCCTGACGACCGTCCCCGAAGGCTTCCACATCCACAAAACGCTTCAGCGCATCCTCGATTCGAAGAAAGCGATGTTCGACAGCGGCGAGGGCTTCGACTGGGCGACCGCGGAAGCGATGGCGTTCGGAAGCCTCATTGCCGAGGGTTCGGGCGTCCGACTGTCCGGCCAGGACAGCGGCCGCGGTACGTTCAGCCAGCGCCACGCAGTCTGGGTCGACCAGCAGAGCGGCGACAAATATATTCCGCTCTGTCACGTCGAAGGCGGCCGCTTCGAGGTCCGCGACAGCCCGCTCTCGGAGTTCGGCGTGCTCGGCTTCGAATATGGCTATTCGCTTGCCGATCCGCGCTGCCTCGTGCTTTGGGAAGCGCAGTTTGGCGACTTCGCCAACGGCGCGCAGAGCATCATCGACCAGTTCGTCGCCGCCGGCGAAGCCAAGTGGCTGCGCGCAAGCGGCCTCGTCATGCTCCTGCCGCACGGCTTCGAAGGGCAGGGGCCCGAGCACAGCTCCGCGCGTCTGGAACGCTACCTGCAGCTCTGCGCCGAGGATAATATCCAGGTCGCGAACTGCACGACTCCGGCGAACTACTTCCACATCCTGAGGCGCCAGATGCGGCGCGGCTTCCGCAAGCCGCTGGTGCTGATGACGCCCAAGTCCCTGCTTCGGCATAAGCTTGCGGTGTCGAAGGTCGCCGACTTTACCGGCGACAGCCACTTCCGCCGGATCCTGTCGGATCTCAATCCGCCTTCACAGGGGGAGACGAGGCGGCTGGTCCTGTGTTCAGGCAAGCTCGCCTATGAGTTGATGGAAGCCCGGGACGCCGCGGGCGATCTCGGCGTAGAAATCGTCCGCATCGAGCAGCTCTATCCGTTCCCATCCGAGCCGCTGGTCAAACGCCTCCAGGCGATGCCTAACCTCAACGATCTCGTCTGGGCGCAGGAGGAACCGCGGAACAATGGGGCGTGGTTCTTCGTCGAGGACCCGCTCGTGCAATGCCTCGCCGATGCGAACTTCAAGGGCATGCGGCCGCAATATGCGGGCCGCGATGGGTCTGCGTCGCCGGCGACGGGTCTCGCCAAGCGCCACGCGGCACAGCAGGCGGCCTTGATTGCGG
Organism: uncultured Alphaproteobacteria bacterium; assembly: GCA_963831485.1. Classification (GTDB taxonomy): domain Bacteria; phylum Pseudomonadota; class Alphaproteobacteria; order Sphingomonadales; family Sphingomonadaceae; genus Sphingomicrobium. The sequence goes on along the minus strand of CAWHQE010000010.1, from coordinate 82,934 downwards.
CGGCGCTGGGCCATAGCAGCCGCGCCGATACTCCCGCGCTCGCGGTACATTAAAGGGAACACATGGCCACCGACGTCAAAGTCCCAGTGCTCGGGGAATCGATCACCGAAGGCACGCTTGCGCAGTGGCTCAAGAAGCCCGGCGAAGCGGTGCAAGCCGACGAGGCGATCGCGAGCCTCGAAACAGACAAGGTCAGCGTGGAGGTGCCCTCGCCGATCGCCGGGTTCCTGAGCGAGCAGCTCTTTCACGAAGGCGACAATGTCGCCGTCGGAGCTGTGATCGCGCGGATCGACGAGAATGAGGGCGCTGCTGCTCCTCCACCTGCGCCGTCACCCGCGATGGCCGTTGCGGAAGCGACGACCAATCCGGCCGGAGCCGGAGAGACGCCGGCTTTGAAGGGCGATTCAACCGCGCCTGTCGCGGAAGCTGACGATGATCACGTCACGACATTGTCTCCCGCGGTCCGCCGCGCCGTCCTCGAATATCATGTCGATCCGACCAAGATCCGCGGAACCGGCAAGGACGGGCGCCTCACCAAGGACGACGTGATCGCAGCGGCAGTGGCGCAAAAAACCAGCTCCCGGGCGCAGGCCGTGGCCGAGGCGCCGGAGGCGAAAGCGCCGGCTCCTGAACCAAAGGCTGCGCCTCCTGGAACCCGGCCTTCGACGGGGAACGAAATCGAACGCCGGGAAGAGCGCGTGAAAATGTCGCGCCTGCGGCAGACCATCGCGAAACGCCTGAAGGACGCGCAGAACACAGCAGCCATGCTGACGACGTTCAACGACGTCGACATGAGCGCCGTGATCGACGCGCGTAGCCGTTACAAGGATCTGTTCGAGAAGAAGCACGGCATCCGCCTCGGCTTCATGGCCTTCTTCGTGAAGGCCTGCGCGCTGGCAGCGAAGGACGTACCCTCGGTCAACGCCAGCCTCGAAGGCGACGAGATCGTCTATCACGATTATCTCGACGTCTCCGTCGCCGTGTCGGCTCCCAAGGGCCTGGTCGTCCCGGTCGTGCGCAACGCCGACCGAATGACCTTCGCCGAGATCGAAAAGACGATCGCCGCCTACGGCAAGAAGGCGAAGGAAGGCACGCTGACGGTCGACGAGATGACCGGCGGCACCTTCACCATCTCCAATGGCGGCGTATTCGGCTCGCTTCTCTCGACGCCGATCATCAACCCGCCGCAGTCGGCGGTGCTCGGAATGCATCGGATCGAGGAGCGGCCGGTGGTGAAGGACGGCCAGATCGTCGCCCGCCCGATGATGTACCTCGCGCTTTCCTACGATCACCGGATCATCGACGGCCGCGAGGCGGTGACCTTCCTGGTGCGCGTCAAGGAAGCGATCGAGGATCCGACACGGCTTCTCATCGACCTCTAAAATGACAAGGCAACTGACGGCACTGATGCTTTGCGTGCTTCTCGCTGGCTGCGGAACCGCCAAGAAATCGTTCGATGACAGCTTCGACAAGAGCTTCCACGAGAAGTTCGTCGCGTCCTGTGTTCAGTCCGCTGCGAATTCGGGAGTGGCGCAGGCGCTCGCCGGCAAGCTCTGCGCCTGCGCGTCGGACAAGGTGAAGCAGCGCTTTTCGGTGCGCCAGAAGATGAGCCTCACCAAAGAGCAGCTGAAACCCATCCTCCTGGAGTGCAAGGCGAGTATTCCGGGCTAGGCGCCACCTAACGCCGCTCGAACTACGCGAGGATCGTCAGAAATAGGCGGGGTGGTCAGCGCGGCCCAACCTTCCTACATGGCCGCCAACTCTTCTGTTCCCCGGCTGAGGCCGGGGCCCAGGCGGCGCTGTCGCGCTGTTTCTTTTTTCCGGACTGGACCCCGGCCTTCGCCGGGGAACGAGGTATGAATGGCTTCTGGCAATTACGATTTCGACGTGCTTGTGATCGGCGCCGGCCCGGGCGGCTATGTCGCTGCGATCCGAGCCGCGCAATTGGGACTCAAGACCGCCTGCGCCGAGAGCCGCGAGACCCTCGGGGGGACCTGCCTAAACGTTGGATGCATCCCGTCGAAGGCGCTGCTCCACGCGTCCGAGCTGTTCGAGGAAGCGCATAACGGAACGCTAGCGAAATGGGGCGTGAAGCCCGGCAACGTCGAGCTCGACCTCGGGCAGATGCACGCGACCCGCCTCGAAGCCGTGAAGGGGCTGACGCAGGGCGTCGAGTTCCTGTTCAAGAAGAACAAGGTCGAGTGGGTGAAGGGGAGCGCCAGCTTTGTCGACGCCCACACCGTGCAGGTCGGCGACCGCAACGTCACCGCGAAAAACATTGTGATCGCGACCGGATCTTCGGTGACTCCGCTGCCTGGCGTCGCCATCGACCAGGAGCGGATCGTCGATTTAACCGGCGCGCTTGAACTCGCTGAGGTTCCCAAGCGAATGGTTGTGATCGGCGGCGGTGTGATCGGGCTCGAGCTCGGCTCGGTCTGGAGGCGCCTCGGAGCGCAGGTCACGGTCGTCGAATTTCTCGACCAGATCCTTCCCGGCTTCGACGGCGACGTCCGCAAGGAAGCCAACAAGATCTTCAAGAAGCAGGGCTTCGAGTTCCGCCTTTCGACCAAGGTCACCAAGGCCGAGCGCACCGGAGATACGGTCACGCTGACCGTCGAGCCTGCCGCGGGGGGCGCTTCCGAGACGATCGAGGCCGACGTCGTGCTCGTTTCGATCGGGCGAAAGCCGAACACCGACGGCCTCGCGCTCGATAAGGCAGGGTTGCCGACCAATCAGCGCGGCCAAATCGAGACCGACCACGAATTTCGAACCAAGGTGCCGGGCGTCTGGGCCATCGGCGATGTCATCCCCGGCCCGATGCTCGCCCACAAGGCCGAGGACGAGGGCATCGCCGTCGCGGAGAACATCGCTGGGGAGACCGGGATCGTGAACCACGCGGTGATTCCGTCGGTCGTTTACACCATGCCCGAGATCGCCGGCGTCGGTCTCACCGAGGAGGAGGCGAAGAAGGAGGGCGAGGTAAAGGTCGGCAAGTTCCCGATGCTCGCCAACAGCCGGGCCAAGACCAATCGCGAGCCCGACGGCTTCGTGAAGGTCATCGCCGACGCGAAGACCGACCGCGTCCTGGGCGTGTGGATGATTGCCTCGGTCGCCGGCACCATGATCGGCGAAGCGGCGCTCGCGATGGAGTTCGGAGCAACGAGCGAGGATATCGCCTACACCTGCCACGCGCATCCGACGCATGAGGAAGCGCTCAAGGAAGCGGCGATGGCAGTGACCGGCAAGCCGATCCACATCTGATCTTAGGTCGCGGGGCGGCGCATTGCGTCCCGAAGGCTGAATCCGAGTCAGTCCGAGGGACAAAGCGGCGAACAGGATCACCCTGAAATCGGCGATGTTGCCGATGAGTTCGCCGAACCGAAGGGTGATAACCAGATTCGCCGCGGATGCGCAGGCGGTGACGATCGCCAGCTGCCGGTTGTCCGGCTGCCAGGTGCGCAGAAGGTTGATCGCCGCTAGCAGGAAGAGCAGGACGCTGTCGGTCAGCGCCCAGAAGAGGGTGTGCGGGTCCTTGTAGAAGTGCATGACTCCAAAGGTGTGGCCGATACCGCCCAGGATCAGCAGGAACGACAGTCCACGATCGATCCATTTTGCCATAGCCAATCCCCCTGCGGACCTGGCGCTTCACAAGCATTCATAGCGCAATCCTCGCCGCTTGCTATGATGCAGGGATGATCGCGCTCGTTCTGCTGCTTGGCGCCCAGCCAGTTGCCGAACCCGTCGATCTTTCCGCATTCAAGCCGTTCCTTGGGGCCTGCTGGCGTGCGGACTTCTCGCCGACGGTCCACGACACCCATTGTTTCGAGGCCATGTACGGGGGCGCCCACGTGCGCGACCGGCACGAGGTCCAGGACAAGGACAAGACCATCTACGCCGGCGAGACCATCTACAGCGCGGATGGCCCGGACCTGGTGTTTACTTATTTCAATTCCCTCGGCGGCGTTGGGCTCGGCAAGGTGGGCACGACCGAGAAGGAGCTTGGCCTCACCGGAACCATGCGGCCCGCGCCTGACAAACCGGAACAGGACATCGATTCCGAATGGCGCCTGATCGATGCCGATCATTACGAGGTGCGCTCTCTCGTGCCTTCGAAAAGCGGAAAGCCCGAAAAGCCGCTCATCTTCACTCGAGTGACAACGCCCAAATCCAGGCTCTAACGCTCCCTTAACCTTGTTCCGTTAACCCCCGTTCAGCGCAGGCGGTCCAGGCGGGAGCTATATGGAAATTGAGGTCCGCAAAGGGGCCGAGGAATGGCTTTGGCTGTCGGCGGTCCTCGCGCTGACGGTTTCCACCACCATTGCCGCCTTCTGGATCGGTGCAAGGGTCGGCATTCCGACCGCCAGCATCATCGACGGCTACGCTTATGCAGTTTCCCTGGGAACGCCGATCATCCTCATTGGCGCAGCGGCAATCCTTACGACGCGCGCGGCTCTCTTGAAGGTCGAAAGCCCCATCGCGGCCAGCAAGCCCTTCCTGAAATCCCGCTTCGGCTCTCCGGCGCTGGTTGCAGGAACGGTGACTCCGATGCTGGTGATGCCTCTGCTCATGGGCGCGTTCGGCGCCCTCAAGCAGTTCATGCCGCTGGTCGCGCCATTCTCGGCTGACAAGTGGCTTCCCCAAGTCGGCCGCAGCGTCTTTCGAATTCCGGCATGGCGATTTACGCACGCGCTATTCGGTGACCCGCTTTCGACAATGATAATCGACCGCATCTATACCGCCTGGGTACCCTTGCTGTTCGTCGCCGTTTTCATCGTGTCGGTCTTCGCTCCGCGAACGATCCGCGCGCGCTTCTTCCTGTCATTTGCAGTGGCCTGGGTGCTGCTTGGGCTTGTTACCGCCTACCTCTTTTCCTCGGCCGGTCCCTGTTATGCAGCGCTTGTCGGGTCGCCGATGGCGAACGATTATGCGCCGCTCATGCAGCGGCTGCACGCGATCGACGCTGCCGGATATCATCTCGGAGCGCTCGAGTGGCAGGACGAGCTTTGGGACGCTTATTCCCACCATCGTTACGGCTTTGCGCTCGGCATTTCGGCCTTCCCGTCGATGCACAATGCGATCAGCTTCCTCTACGTGCTCGCGGCGTGGAAGGCCCGGCCGTGGGTGAGAGTCGTCGCCTGGGCGTTCGCATCGACGATCCTGATCGGCTCCGTGCACCTCGGCTGGCACTATGTCGCGGACGGCCTCTTCGCCTGGCCCGCCATGGCGGCAATCTGGTGGGGAGCCGGCCTCTATCTGCGCAAGTGCGGCTATGACCAGGCAGTTCAGGACGCCGATTATGAACCCTCGTGGCCAGTCCCGGTGGTTTCGGTCGAGGAAGAGGAGCCGGAGCTGATCGCCGCCTGAGCGACCTCTAAGGGCTCCTGCGGTGTGCCCGTGCGCGCCGCGAGTTCGCGCTGCCAGCGGCCGACATCGACCCACTTCCCAAGTTTGAACCCGACGCCGCGTTCGATCCCCGACAAGGTGAAGCCCAACTTCTCGTGAAGTCGGACGCTCGCCTCGTTGGGTAGGGCGATCCCTGCAATTGCAGTGACGAAGCCTTGCTGCTCGAGCAGCTCGAGGTGCGCCTGCAGCAATTTTCGCCCGATGCCTCGCCCCTGCGCGTCCGCCGAGAGGTAGATTCCCGTCTCGACGCTCCAACGATAGGCGGCACGATTGCGCATCGGCGAGGTTGAGGCATAGCCGAGGTTGCGCCCATCCTCCTCGGCAACGAGCCACGGATGAATGGAATTGGCCATCCGCGCTGCAATGTCATCGGCGGCCGGCGCGACTTCCTCGAACGTGAAATGCGAGCTCTCGACATAGGGTCGATACACGGTCGCGATCGCCGCCGCGTCACGGGCCTGCGCCAATCGGATCGTTACCGTCATCAGCGCTGCCTCTACACCGGAGCGAGGCAGCGCGGGTCGTCAGATGTTCACCGGCTTCACTCGTTGTCCGACGGCTTGCCGCCGGGCTTCCACGCCGGGACGAAATCGCTGTTGGCGAGCCATTCGGCGGGCGCAACAAGCGAGCGGATCGCGTTCGTCATGAAGGGGATATTGAGATTTTCGAACGTGTCGGCCGGCTGGTGATAGGTCGGAGTAACCGCCCAGCCTGAGACCGTGTGTGCGACCACGCCCTTGAGCGCGAGCGCATAATTGTCCGAGCGCTCGAAGAAATGCTGATCCGGATAGGGATCGCCCGTCACCAGGGCGCCATGCTCCTTCAGCGCCTCGCCGAGGTTCGAACGGTCGAACCCGGTCATCATCAGCCTGTTCGTCGGAAGCTTGGGGTCCTGGGCTCCGATCATCTCGAACTCCAGGTTGGCGACGATCTGGCTGAGCGGCACCGGCGGATGCTGGCCGAAATAAGTCGAGCCATATTCGCCGATCTCCTCGCTTCCGTAGCAGACGAACAGGATGCTTCGTTGTGGCTGCTTGCCGCCGGCGAGCGCTTGCGCGAGCTCGAGGACTGCGGTTGTGCCCGACGCGTCGTCGTTGGCGCCGTGCATGATCGTCCCGTCGGGCCGAAGACCTAGATGGTCGAGGTGCGCCGAAAACAGCAGGGTGCCCGACGCCGGATCGCTTCCCTTCAGATAGCCGATCGCGTTGGTTGTGGTCGCTCGCTCCTCAGTTGCCGCGGCCGTCAGCATGACCTTAGCGCCTGCCTTGCCGGCAATCGCATCCACGGCCGGATCGGGAAGCACCACGATGCTCGCGCGGGCCGGCGGCGGGTTCCCCTCGAGATAGGTCGGCAGGCGCGGGCCTCCGAGCATCGGAATGAGTTTCCGCGTCGCATCGCTTTCGCGAAGGATCAGGAGCTGGATATGCTTACCCGACGCCGCTCGGAAGAAGGCCATCGGATCGGCTCCCTTGCTCGTGACGAGCACGACAGCCGCCGAGGGCAGTTTGGCCGCGTCGGCCTCGGTCGCGATCGTCAGTGGGCCGGAGACCGCTTTTCCGGAGCTCGCGATCAACGTCGGCGCAGCAGTCGCAACTCCGCCTACCGTTAGCGAAGCGGGGCCGCTCAGCTTGTTGCGGATGATCGTGGCCGTCTGAAGATAGCCGTTCATTCCGGGCGCCGGCGTTAGCCCGTAGGACTGAAACTCCGACGCGACATAAGCGGCGGCGATCGCCTCATCGCGAGTGGCGCTGCCGCGTCCCTGCAGGGCGTCGCTCGAAAGGAAGGCCTCATGGGCAGCGACCGACCGCTCGGTAATCGCACTTTGGGCGAAAACCGGCGTGGCGATCAGCGAAGTTCCGGCGAGCGCCAGCGAAACGAAACGACAAATCATGCGACCATCCCCGCGGCACCTGCTCTTAGGAAATCCATTCCTCGATCAAGTTGAGCAGGCTCAGGTCCCGCTTGTCGAGCCGGGCCGGCGCGACCGATGGACATTCGAGGCAACGCGCCTGGATGCTCGGCCCCGCAAGGATTGAGCGCACTTCCACAAGCATCGCCGCAAGCTGCTGTTGGGGCCCGCGCGCGAGCGAGGCGAAGGCGTCGTCGGGGACCGAGCTGTTGTCGTTCTCATTGTCGGCAAGCGCCTCGATCAGCTGCTGGCGGAAGCTCTTCGGCGGCTCGAGGTAGCGGACGGCCCGTTCATTTCCAAGGCCGGCGAGCTGCGCCGCTTTGGCAACGGCCTCGTCCATCCCTCCGAACCCGTCGACGAGCCCGAGCTGGTGCGCCGTCCCGCCGTCCCACACATGCCCCTGAGCGATCTGGTCGATCTGCTGCGGTGTCTTCTTGCGTGCTGTCGCGACGATGCTGAGGAAGCGGCCGTACATCGAATCGACCCCCGACTGGATCAGCTGGCTCGCTTCAGGTGAAGGACCCTTGAAGAGGTCCGGCTCGCCCGACAGCGGTGTCGTCTTCACGCCGTCCGCGCCGACGCCGAGCTTTTGCAACGTGCCCTGGAAGCTCGGAATGATCCCGAACACTCCGATCGACCCGGTGATCGTCGAGGGCTCGGCGTAGATGAAGTCGGCCGGCGTCGACACCCAATAACCGCCCGAGGCCGCGACGCTTCCCATCGATACCACGACCGGGATCTTCTTGGCCTTGGCATCGAGCTCCGCTTGGCGGATTCGCTCGGACGCCAGCACGGAGCCGCCTGGGCTGTCGACCCGGACCACCAGCGCCTTGATGCCGTCGTGGATCCCGTCCTCGATTTCGTTCGCGATGGTGTCGCCGCCAGCGCTTCCCGGGCCGGCCTTTCCGTCGACGATGTCGCCGGCGATCGTGACGATCCCGATCGGCCCCTTGGGGTCGCGGTCGACGACGTCGGAGACGTAGGATGAAAGCTTGATCCGAGCGAAGCCGATTTCGTCCTTGTCCTTGCCCGCTTTCCCGCCGAGTTCCGCCAGCCGCTGCTCATATTCGCGGCGACTTCCGATCTTGTCGACGAAACCGTTCGCAAGCGCAGCTTTCGCCATGTCTCCACCGGCGGCTGCGACAGCTCCGTTCATGTTGTTCAGGAAGAGGTCGAGGTTGGCCTTCGGGCGCGCCTGCTTCACCGCCTGCCGCCAGCTTTCGAGCTCCGCCTGGTCGAGCGCCAGGTAATTCTGCTTGGCCTCGGGCGACATGTCGTTGCGAATGAACGGCTCGACCGCCGACTTGAACTTGCCGACGCGGTAGACGTTCGCCGTCACCCCCAGCTTGTCGAGCAGTCCCTTGTAATAAAGGTTCGATCCGCCCGGCCCGGTGACCAGCACGGCGCCAAGGGGATTGAGCCAGATTTCCGATGCCGCCGACGCGAGCTGGTAACTGTCGTTGGTGTAGCCGACGCCATAAGCGATTACCGGCTTACCGGCCGCGCGCACCCGCCGGACCGCGTCCGCAAGATCGCCGATCGTTGTCTGACCGCCACCGGTGAATCCGTCGAGGTCGAGAGCGACCGCTTTCACGCGGCTGTCGCTACGCGCCTTGTCGAGCGCCTGGACGAGATCGCGCAGACGATATTGGCCGAGGCGGCTCCCGCCCGCCACGTCTGACCAGCTCGCTCGAGACGGCTGTTCGACCACGCTTCCATTGATGTTGACGTCGAGGACGCCGCTCTTCACCGGCGCCGGCCGCGCCGAAAGCGCGCTGTAAAGCATGCCGAAGAAGGTCAGCATGAGGATCAGGACGAGCGCGTCCTTTATCCCGACCAGCAGCTTCCAGGTTGCGCGTACGAATTTCATCTTGGCCTCGAATGATTTGAGCATGTTGCTAGCCGAGAACCGCCGTCATTGCGAGCGGACCACAACAACCGTAGGTCGATGCCCGGTTGCCTCGCAGCTTGGCTCCCCGCAATGACGATCCGATGGATGCAGCGGCCATATCGACCGGTGATCGCAATCGCGCCTGGCTGAGCGAGCTTCGAGCGACGCTGGCGCTCGCTTGGCCGCTGATCCTCGCCAACGTGACGCAGCAGGTAATTCAGGCGACCGACGTCCTCCTGATGGGCCGGCTCGGAGCGACGCAACTCGCGGCAGCTACGCTCGCTTTGAACCTGACGTTCACGCTCAACGTGTTCCTTCTAGGGCTCGTCACCGCAGCGTCTCCAATGATGGCGACGGCGCTCGGGCAGCGCTCCAACGCGGTGCGCGACGTCCGGCGGACCTTTCGCGCCGGCCTTTGGCTTCTGCTTATCACCATCCCACCATATTGGTTCATCCTCTGGCATGTCGGAGCGATTATGCGCGCGTTCGGCGAGGCTCCGGAGCTTGCCGAGCAGGGGCAGACTTTCCTTCGCGCCTATATGTGGGCGACCGGACCCTGGCTCGTCTTCCAGCTGCTTCGCAATTTCGTTGCTTCCCTCGAGCGGCCCCGAGTGGTCCTGTGGCTGAGCCTGATAGGGATTGGGCTGAATGCGCTGCTCAGCTGGTCGCTCATGTTCGGCCATTTGGGGCTGCCAGCGCTCGGGCTCGTCGGCGGCGGCGTCGGAAGCAGCCTGACGTGGCTCATTATCTGCGCTGCGCTGATCGCCATGACCTTCCGCGACAAGCGCTTTCGGCGATTCCACCTGTTCGGCCGCTTCTGGCGCTTCGACCCCGAGCGGACCCTCGCCATGGTCCGGCTCGGTTGGCCGATCGGATTGACTCTGGCGCTCGAAATGGGCGTGTTCGCGCTCGCCGCTTACTTCATGGGTTGGATCGGCGCCCCGGCGGTGGCGGCGCACGCCGTCGCGCTGCAGCTCGCCGCGCTGACCTTCATGGTCCCGCTCGGGCTGGGGCAGGCGGTCACCGTCAGGGTAGGACTTGCCCTCGGTCGCCGTGACGAAGTCGGGATTACCCGCGCCGGCTGGACCGCATGGGTACTGGGCGTCGGATTCATGGGCACGATGGCCCTCGTCATGTGGAGCATTCCTCGTCAATTGGTCACATTGTTCCTGACCGACGTTCCGAAGAACGCGATCGTTATTGGGCTCGCCGTCAGCTTCCTTCGAGTTGCGGCGGCGTTCCAGCTGTTCGACGGCGCGCAGGTGATCGGCGCCGGAATGCTTCGCGGTCTGCACGACACGCGTTGGCCTCTGCTGTTCGCGCTCGTCGGTTATTGGGTCGTCGGCCTCGGCATCGGTTCCTGGCTGGCATTCGGCGCCGACTGGAAGGGCGTCGGGATCTGGATCGGCCTTGCGACCGGCCTGGCCTCGGTCGCGGCGCTGATGCTCATGCGCTGGCTAAGACGCAAGAAGCTCGGCCTTTCCCTCATCCGCGCTTAGCTGCTGGCCGCACGCGTACAGCCGTTGTCACCCGCACGGCCGATAAGGTAGATGGCAAGCTCGGCAGCCTCGCCGCTGGGGCAGTGGGGAACGGGATGGCTTTCGCCTGCTCAAGATTTTCCAGCAATGCGCAGGTCATGGCCGCAGCTGCGAACAACCCGCCGCTGAAGCAGGGGACACAGGGCGAGGGCGTACGTATCCTCCAGTTGGCACTCGTCGACCTTGGCTTTCCAATGCCGGCCTCGACAGGCGCGAGCGGATCTTTGCCAGACGGGGTCTTTGGCTCCGAGACCGCTCGTGTCGTCAGCGATTTTCAGCGCAGGTTCGGGCTTCAGGTCGACGGCGAGGCCGGGACCGAGACTTTGACGCAACTGGACCGATCGATCGCCGCACTCAGCGAGGCTACGGCGCAAGCCGAGCCTCTTGCCCTGCGCAAGTAGATCGGCGCCGAACTGTGGCACTGACGCTCGATCGATCATCGGCAAAGATCGCGTGGAAGACCGCAGGTGCGACCGCAGCCGTTCACGTCGGCGCGGAATCGGTGCTCCTTCACTGCACGAAGAACGTCACCCTTGGCGCGGCTGACCTCCCGGGAGTGAAGGCTACTCACGGACCAGCGGTCGAGATCGAGGGCCGGGTCTTTCTCGAAGCGACCGGCGGTGAGTTCGACATCGGGGCTTTCCAGTTCGGCATGGTGCAGATTTCAACGCTTCAAGCCTTTGACGTCCTCTATGTCGGCCGAGTTCCGTCGGAAGGGTCCATCGCCGTCGACTTGAAACAGGGCTTTTCCCACAACCCGTCGCTGGACGTTGAACCCAGCACCGGCGAGACGATCGAAGGACATGTTTTCAGTCCCGACAACTTGACTGTTGACCGGCTTAGTCTGCCGCGACCGGACGGCAAAAAGGGTTTCAACGTCAAAGTCAGTTTCACCGATAACCCCTGGTCCCTGTTCAACCTGCAATTCGAAAATCGCGTGGCCGGAGCGCCGAACTTCATTGCCAAAGCAGCGCGGAACGAAGCGTTCGTCACTTATTTTGTCGTTCGTGAGCCCGGTGCTTCAATCACGATACTTGCGAGGCTGGGCTGGACCGTGAACTGGTTTGCTGAGTTCAACTGGACGGGAGGAAGGCCGGCGGTTTCGGCATCGACATGTCTGTTGTTCCCCGGTGAGCCGCGCATCGGCGCACCCCCGCCCGATGCCGAGTTGAGCATTGCCGTTAGGCTGAACCCGCCCACCACGAACCAGATGGATAACGAGGCCAACGACGCCTGGAAGCAGCGAAGGCAACCGCTGTGCATGCAGATCCGCGATCGCCCTCCAGGATTTCGAAGCAACTTCTATCAGTGATTGGCCGCGCACGTTGCGCGATTGGCTCAACCTGACACGGGCTGTGCACCCGTAACCGTTACAGCCTCAAAAATCCGTGGCCGCAGGCGTTGACAGATGAACGGCTGACAACCACATGCCGGCCATCGTTGGCACTCTCACGGGGAGAGTGCCAGCTGCATGTTCAACTGAAGAGAAGCAAGAGAGGGGTTCCGACCTATGGGTTTCAGGCCGCTTCATGACCGCGTTCTCGTCCGCCGTGTCGAGGCCGACGAGAAGACCGCGGGTGGGATCATCATTCCCGACACCGCCAAGGAAAAGCCGCAGGAAGGCGAAGTCGTCGCCGTCGGTGGCGGCGCCAAGAACGATGAGGGCAAGGTCACGCCGCTGGATGTCAAGGCCGGCGACAAGATCCTGTTCGGGAAATGGTCCGGCACCGAGGTGAAGATCGACGGTGAGGACCTCATCATCATGAAGGAAAGCGACATCCTCGGGATCGTCGGCTGACTTGGATTGGTGGCGAGCGATGGTGCTCGTCACTGCGAACATTCAGAACATTCACAAACTGAAAGGGTAGCCAGATGGCAGCCAAAGACGTCAAATTCAGCCGCGATGCGCGTGAGCGCATCATGCGCGGCGTCGACATCCTCGCCGATGCGGTAAAGGTGACGCTGGGGCCCAAGGGCCGCAACGTCGTGATCGACAAGAGCTTCGGCGCTCCAAGGATCACCAAGGACGGCGTTACCGTCGCCAAGGAGATCGAGCTTAAGGACAAGTTCGAGAACATGGGTGCGCAGATGGTGCGCGAAGTGGCCTCGAAGACCAACGACATCGCCGGCGACGGCACCACCACCGCGACGGTTCTCGCCCAGGCGATCGTCCGCGAGGGCATGAAGTCGGTCGCAGCCGGAATGAACCCGATGGACCTCAAGCGCGGTATCGACATCGCCGTCGCCAAGGTCGTTGCCGACCTCAAGAGCCGCTCGAAGGACGTTTCGGGCAGCCAGGAGATCGCCCAGGTCGGAATCATCTCGGCCAATGGCGACAAGGAAGTCGGCGAGAAGATCGCGGAAGCGATGGAGAAGGTCGGCAAGGAAGGCGTGATCACCGTCGAGGAGGCCAAGGGCCTCGAGTTCGAGCTCGACGTCGTCGAGGGCATGCAGTTCGACCGCGGCTATCTGTCGCCCTACTTCATCACCAACCCCGAGAAGATGCAGGTCGAGCTTTCGGATCCGTACATCCTGATCCACGAGAAGAAGCTCTCCAACCTCCAGGCGATGCTTCCGATCCTCGAGGCGGTTGTTCAGAGTGGCCGTCCGCTCCTCATCATCGCCGAGGACATCGAGGGCGAGGCTCTGGCGACGCTCGTCGTCAACAAGCTGCGCGGTGGCCTCAAGGTCGCGGCGGTGAAGGCTCCGGGCTTCGGCGATCGCCGCAAGGCGATGCTCGAGGACATCGCGATCCTCACCGGCGGCGAGATGATCAGCGAGGACCTGGGCATCAAGCTTGAGAGCGTCACGCTGAACATGCTCGGCCAGGCCAAGCGCATCACGATCGACAAGGACAATACGACGATCGTCGATGGTGCCGGCGCCAAGGAAGGGATCGAGGGACGGGTTGCGGCGATTCGCCAGCAAGTCGAGACGACGACTTCCGACTATGACCGTGAGAAGCTGCAGGAGCGGCTGGCGAAGCTCGCCGGCGGCGTTGCGGTGATCAAGGTCGGCGGCGCTTCCGAGATCGAGGTCAAGGAGCGCAAGGACCGCGTCGATGACGCGCTTCACGCGACCCGCGCCGCGGTCGAGGAAGGCATCGTTCCGGGCGGCGGAACCGCGCTGCTCTACGCGAGCCAAGCGCTCGAGGGCCTGAAGGGCGAGAACGACGACCAGACTCTGCGGGATCGATATCATCCGCAAGGCGCTGCAGTCGCCGCTTCGGCAGATCGCCGAAAATGCGGGCCATGATGGCGCGGTCGTCGCAGGCAAGCTGATCGACGGCAATGATCCGACGCTCGGCTTCAACGCCCAGACCGAGGAATATGAGAACCTCGTGAAGGCTGGTGTCGTCGATCCGACCAAGGTCGTTCGCGCGGCTCTGCAGGACGCGGCTTCGGTCGCCGGCCTGCTGATCACCACCGAGGCGACGATCGCCGAGCTGCCGGACGATAAGCCCGCTCCGGCGATGGCCGGCGGCGGAATGGGCGGAATGGACTTCTAACCTTCAACCTTCTCCCCTCGTGGGAGAGGGCAGGGTGAGGGGGACATTCAGTCCGATGAATTGGAGGGGCTGGAGGCATTCGCTTCCGGCCCCTCTTCATTTTGGACCACATCGTTGAGCAAGTCCTCGGCGTCGTTGAGCTGCTGGGACTGCTCGGCGGTGGGCTGAGGCGGGCGCTTGTCGTGGCAAGAAGCGAGCGCAAGGAACGCGCAGACGGTCAGTTTCTTCACGGTGCCAGCGTAACACTTTGTCGGAGCACAAAAAAAGGGCCGCTCCAGCCGGAGCGGCCCTTCCTGTTCGCTGTGCGGCGAGAAGCTTACTTGTTCTCGGTCGCGTTGGCAGCCGTCGCATTCGCGCTGTTGAGCGCGTTGCCGGCGTTCGCCACCGAATTGTCGGTCGCGTTGAGCGCGTTGTCCGCAGCGTTGAGCGAGTCGTTGGTCGCGGCGTTGACGTCGACGTCAGCGTTGTTCTCGACCGCGGTCTCGTTCGCCGCATTGTTCTCGGCGTTGTTCTTGTTGCACGCGGCAAGGCCGAGCGCGAGGACCGCAACGGTCACAATGGCAACCTTCTTCATGATCGTTCCACTCCCTTCAAAAGTGCCGCTGAGGTGGGCACAGTCTCGGCTTCGGGCGAGTCGCTCTAGGCCAGGCCGGCGGCAATAGCTTTAATCCCTACCAACGCACAAGAGATCATTTTTGCGAGATGAATTGACGATATAAAGATATCTTTATATCCTTAATTCGTGAGTGCAGCACTTCCTCTCGCTCGACCGATTCCAGGCGCTCGCCGACCCGACGCGCCTGCGCATCGTCGTTTTGCTTCGGCTGATGGAGCTGTCGGTCGGTGAGCTCGCCCAGGTGCTGGGGCAGAGCCAGCCGCGAGTCTCGCGTCATCTCAAGATCCTTGCCGACGCCGGCGTTCTCGAGCGTCGCAAGGAAGGGAGCTGGGTTTTCCTCACTCTGTCGGATCCTCAACGCGTCGAGCCGATGTTCGCGCTCATCGACGTGTGGGCCGACCCTGCGACCCAGGCGCTATTTGCGGCCGACGCATCGCGGACCGATGCAATCCGGACGGACCGCGCCGAAGCTGCAAACCGCTATTTCGCTGGCCACGCAGAGGTATGGGACCAGATCCGGTCGCTCCACGTAGCCGAGAGCGAAGTCGAGCGCGCGATCGACGAAGCGCTCGAAAGGGATTCGCTCGGACGCCTCGTTGACGTGGGCACCGGCACCGGAAGAATGATCGAATTGTTCGCCCCGCGCGCCAGCCAGGCGACGGGGATCGACCGTTCTTCCGACATGCTCCGCGTTGCGCGCGTGAAGCTCGAGGCGGCAGGCATCGCATCAAGCCTCAGGCAGGGCGACATGTATGCGCTCCCGCTCGCGGAAGAGAGCGCGGACACGATCGTCATTCACCAGGTGCTCCATTATGCCCACTCTCCGGCAGCAGCGATCGCCGAAGCGGCGCGTGTGCTCGCTCCTGGCGGTACGCTGCTCGTCGTCGATTTCGCGGCGCACGAACGTGAGGAATTGCGCACTCGGGACGCACACATCCGTCTCGGCTTCGACGACGAAGTCATGACCGGATGGTTCGGGTCCGCGGGCCTCCAGGTCGACCAGATTCAGCACCTCAAGGGCGGCGAGCTCACCGTGACACTCTGGCGCGGCGTGAAAGCGGCGATTTCTCAGCGGAGGGCGGCATGAACGCGTTCGAGTGCCTGAACCAGCACCGGCCGCTGTTCGCCGAAGCGCGCGGCGACATCGAGGTGAGCTTCGAATTCTTCCCTCCGAAGACCGAAAAAATGGAGCAGAACCTCTGGGAATCGATCAAGACTCTCGAACCGCTCCATCCGCGCTTCGTCTCGGTAACCTACGGCGCCGGGGGTTCGACGCGTGAGCGCACCCACGCGACGGTCGAGCGGATCCTCAAGGAAACCGAGCTGACGCCCGCAGCGCACCTCACTTGTGTCGGCGCTGCCCATGACGAGATCGACGCCATCGCCCGCGACTATTGGGAACTCGGCGTCCGCCACATCGTCGCGCTTCGAGGCGACCCCTCTGAGCCCGGGACGCCGTTCGCGTCGCATCCCTCAGGTTACGAGAATGCAGCGGCCCTGGTCGCCGGCCTGAAGCAGGTGGCGCCGTTCGAGATTTCGGTGGCCGCTTATCCCGAAATCCACCCGGATTCGGGAACGCGCCAGGCCGACCTCGATAACCTGAAGCGCAAGGTGGACGCGGGCGCCGATCGAGCCATCACGCAGTTCTTCTTCTCGGCCGACTGCTTCTTCCGCTTTCAGGATGCCGTCGCCGATGCAGGCATGGATATCGAGGTCGTGCCTGGGATCCTTCCGGTCTCAAACGTCGCTCAGACCCGCCGCTTCGCCGAGACCTGCGGCGCGAGCATCCCGGACTGGCTGAATGCGCTGTTCGAAGGCCTCGACGATCTACCCGCCGCGCGCCAGCTGATCGCGGCGACTGTCGCAGCGGAGATTTGCGGGCAGCTCTACGCCGGCGGCGTGCGTAACTTCCATTTCTACACCCTCAACCGGGCGGAGCTCAGCTACGCCATCTGTCATCTCCTCGGAGTACGCGCAAAGTCATGAATCCGGCTGACAGTCTTCGCGCCGAAGCGGCAATGCGCATCCTGATCAAGGACGGCGCCTACGGCACGCTGATCCAGCAGCACCGGCTGCAGGAGATGGATTATCGCGGCGCGCTCGACCTTTCGAAGGATCAGCGCGGCAACAATGACCTTCTCAACCTGACGAAGCCGGACGTCGTCCGCTCGATCTGCGAGAGCTTCGCCGAGGCGGGCGCCGAAATCCTGGCGACCAACACTTTCAACGCGAACGCGATCAGCCAAGCAGACTTCGCTGCCGAGAATCTGGTCAAAGCGATCAATAAAACCTCCGCAGAGATCGTTCGGGAGGTCGCCGA
The DNA here is from genome assembly GCA_963831485.1 of uncultured Alphaproteobacteria bacterium. GTDB lineage: Bacteria > Pseudomonadota > Alphaproteobacteria > Sphingomonadales > Sphingomonadaceae > Sphingomicrobium. Next base: position 65,749 of record CAWHQE010000010.1, on the reverse strand, counting down.
TCGTTATTCGGCGAAGGACGGCAAGCCGCGCTGGGTCGCGGGTGCGATCGGCCCGACCAACAAGACCTTGTCGCTTTCGCCCAAGGTTAACGACCCCGGATTCCGCGAGGTCGACTTCGACCAGGTGAAGGCGATCTACCGCGAGCAAGTCGACGCACTCGTCGAGGGGGGCGTCGACTTCATTCTGGTTGAGACCATCTTCGACACGCTGAACGCCAAGGCAGCGATCATGGCGACGCTGGAGGCGGAGCAGGCACTCGGCCGGCCGCTGCCGCTCATGATTTCGATGACCCTCACCGATCTTTCGGGGCGCAATCTCTCCGGTCACACGGTGGAAGCCTTCTGGGCATCGGTCCGCCATGCACGTCCGGTCACGATCGGCCTCAACTGCTCGTTCGGCGCAGCGCAGCTTCGTCCGCACCTCGGGGCGCTTGCGGCGATCGCGGACACGTTGGTGATGGCTTATCCCAACGCCGGCCTTCCCAACGAGCTTGGCGAATATGACGAGGCGGCGGAGCAAACCGCTGCCCAGGTCCACGACTGGGCCAAGAGCGGATTAGTGAACATTGTCGGCGGCTGCTGCGGGACGACTCCCCTGCACATCGCCGCGATTGCCGGGGCGGTGCGCGATTGCACGCCGCGCATCGTCCCGGCGGCACGCTCCGGCACCTTGCTAGCCGGCCTAGAACCGATGGTGATTGCTGCCTGATCCGATGGAAATGTCCCGAGTAAATGATGCCGGCGCGGGCGCGCGCTTTGTAAACATCGGCGAGCGTTGCAACGTCACCGGTTCCGCGCGCTTCAAGAAACTGGTCCTTGCGGGCGACTATGACGCGGCCGTGGTCGTGGCGCGCGACCAGGTCGAAAACGGCGCCCAGATCATCGACGTCAACATGGACGAGGCCCTGCTCGACTTAGAGCAGGCGATGACCACCTTCCTCAAGCGCATTGCCGCCGAGCCGGATATCGCGCGCGTTCCGGTGATGGTCGACAGCTCGAAATGGAGCGTGATCGAATCCGGCCTGAAATGCGTATCGGGCAAGCCGATCGTGAATTCGATCAGCCTCAAGGAAGGCGAGGGGCCGTTCCTCGAGCTTGCGCGCAAGTGCCGCGCTTACGGCGCTGCAGTCGTCGTCATGGCGTTCGATGAGGTGGGCCAGGCCGACACGGTTGAGCGCAAGGTCTCGATCTGCGAGCGCGCCTACAAGCTGCTTGTGGCGGATGGCACCGACGCAAACGACATCATCTTCGATCCGAACATCTTCGCGGTGGCGACGGGAATCGAGGAGCATCGCCGCTACGCGATCGATTTCATCGAGGCATCGCGTGAGATCCGGCGCCGCTGTCCAGGCACGCACATCAGCGGCGGGCTGTCGAACCTCAGCTTCTCGTTCCGCGGCAATGAGCCGGTGCGGCGCGCGATGCACAGCGTGTTCCTCTACCACGCGATCCCGGCGGGCATGGACATGGGCATCGTCAATGCCGGCCAGCTCGACGTCTACGACCAGATCGACCCCGAGCTTCGCGAAGCCTGCGAAGACGTCGTCCTCGACCGCCGCGAGGATGCGACCGAGCGGCTGATCGCGCTTGCCGAGAAGTACAAGGGGACTGACGAGGCCGAGGAAAAGAAGCTTGCCGAATGGCGCTCGTTGCCGGTTACCGAGCGGCTCTCTTATGCGCTCGTCAAAGGTATCGATGCCCACATCATCGACGACACCGAGGAGGCGCGGCAGCTATTTCCCCGCCCGATCGAAGTGATCGAAGGCCCGCTGATGGATGGCATGAACGTCGTCGGCGACCTGTTCGGATCGGGCAAGATGTTCCTCCCCCAGGTCGTGAAGTCCGCCCGAGTGATGAAACGCGCGGTGGCACACCTCATCCCGTTCATCGAGGAAGAGAAAGAAAGGACCGGCGCGACGAAGGGCAAGGGCCGGATCGTGATGGCGACCGTCAAGGGCGACGTTCACGACATCGGCAAGAACATCGTCGGCGTCGTCCTGCAGTGCAACGGCTTCGAGGTCATCGACCTCGGCGTCATGGTGGCGTGGCAGGACATCCTCAAAGCCGCCAACGACAATGGCGCCGACATGATCGGCCTCTCGGGCCTGATCACGCCCTCGTTGGATGAGATGGTGACAGTCGCGGGCGAAATGCAGCGCGCCGAGATGAAGCTTCCACTGCTGATCGGCGGTGCGACAACCAGCAAGGCGCACACCGCCCTGCGCATCGATCCGGCCTACACCGGCCCGGTCATCCACGTGCTCGACGCCAGCCGCGCCGTCGGTGTCGCCTCGAGCCTCGTCTCCGACACGCAGCGCGAGCCGCTGATCGCCTCCACTGCCGAGGATTACGACAAGCTCAGGAAATCGCGCGAGCGCGGCGGGCCGAAGGACCTCACGACGCTTGAAGAAGCGCGCGCCAACGCCTTCCCCTACGATCCGTCCGGCAAGGCGCCGGCGCCGGCCTATCCGGGTCTCCACCACTTCGGCGAATGGCCACTGAAGGACCTGCGGGCTTCGATCGACTGGACACCCTTCTTCCGCGCTTGGGAGCTTGCCGGCACCTATCCTGCGATCCTCGACGATCCGATCGTCGGCGAAAGCGCGAAGAGCCTGTTTGCAGATGCGCAGGGGATGCTCGAGCAGCTGATCGCCGAGCGCTGGGTGACGCCCAAGGCGACCGTCGGCCTCTGGCGCTGCAGGCGCGAAGGCGACGACATCCTCGTCCTCGCCGGGAACGACTGGACCCGTGTGCCGATGCTCCGCCAGCAGGTGAGGAAGCGCGAGGGCCGTCCCAACATGTGTCTCGCCGATTTCATCTCGCCCGACGGCGAGGACTGGATCGGCGGATTCGCGGTCGGCATCCACGGCCTCGAGCCGCACCTCGAGCGGTTCAAGCAGACGGTCAATGATTACGACGACATCTTATTGAAGGCGTTGGCCGACCGTTTGGCGGAAAGCTTTGCCGAGGTGCTGCACGCCGAGGTCCGCAACCGGCTCTGGGGCTATGCCGAAGAGCATCTGTCGAACGAACAGCTGATCCGCGAAAAATATGACGGTATCCGTCCGGCGCCGGGTTATCCGGCTTGTCCCGACCATAGCCTCAAGCCGGTGCTGTTCGAGATGCTCGGCGGAAGTCCTGGCGAGGTGACGTCTGACCGAGAATTTCGCGATGCTTCCAACCTCCGCGGTCTCGGGCTTCTACTTCGGCCACCGCGACAGCCAGTATTTCGGAGTGGCGAAGATCGGCCGCGATCAGCTCGGCGACTATGCCGAGCGCCGCGGCGTATCCGTCGAACAGGCCGAGCGCTGGCTCCGGCCGAATTTGGATTGAACCGCAGGGCTCATTACGAGCACTGGCAGCAAACATGCATCGCCGGCTTCTCCTCCTTTTCGCACTGCTGCTCCTTCCCGCCTTGGCGCATGCACGCGGGATCGAGCCGGAGCTGGTCGCCGAAGGGCCGGCCCCGCCCGGCAGTTCGGTCGAGCTGGCAATCCACATGCGGCCAGCGTCCGGCTGGCACGGCTATTGGCTCAACCCCGGCGATGCCGGGCTGCCGATGGACGTCCAGTGGCACCTGCCGCCGGGCCTGACCGTCGGTCCGCTTCGGTATCCAGTGCCGAGCCGGCTCGAGATCGCGAACCTGATGAACTATGTGTACGAGCAGGATTATGCCGTGCTCGTGCGGCTGCAGGTGGCCCGGTCGGCGCATGGTACGCTCCCCATCCGCGCCGAGGCGCACTGGCTCGCCTGCACCGACAAGATCTGCGTGCCCGAACAGGGCGAGCTGTCACTCGATCTTCCGGTCGGTAAAGCCGCCACACCGGAGCGCGCGCAGTTCGACGCGTGGAGGCAAAGGCTTCCCCAGCCGCTTGCGAGCATTGGTCATTTTGAGATCAGCGGGAACAAGCTGCGGGTCGCCATTCCGATCCCGGCGAGCGTCAAGGTCGATAAGCCGTACCTCTTCCCGATGGTCGATGGGCCGGTCGACTATGATATGAAGCAGGATTTCAGCCGTTCCGGCGACCTCCTCATCGCCGAGCTCGCTCGCAAAGGTTCGGTTCCGGCGAAATTCCCTGCAGTGATCGAACTCGGCGACGGGCGAGGGCTGGAGCTCGAGGCTGTCCCGGGTCCAGTTCCGAAGGGAACGCCGATTGGCGGCTTGGGGTGGAGCGCAATTCTGTGGGCGGTCGTCGGCGCGATCGCGGGCGGCGTCCTCCTGAACCTTATGCCGTGCGTGTTCCCGATCCTCGCCCTGAAGGCGTTGCACATTTCGCGTGCAGGCGGAGAGGCTCGCGAGGCTCGTTCCGACGCGCTTGCCTACACCGCTGGAACGATCGTCGGGACAGGAGCGCTCGGCGTGATCCTGCTCGCCATCCGAGCCGCCGGTTCGGAGGCAGGATGGGCATTCCAGCTCCAGGACCCGCGCACGATCATGCTCCTGCTTCTGCTGGCGGTCGCGATAACCGCGAACCTGCTGGGTTTGTTTGAGCTTCCAGTATTTGGCGGCGCCGCGCGGCCGGCCGGGAGCTTTGGCACCGGGGCCTTGGCGGCATTCGTCGCCACGCCTTGCGCCGGACCGTTCCTCGGCGCGGCGCTGGGCACGGCGCTGCTGCTTCCGGCGGCCGGATCGGTACTCGTATTCGCTGCGCTCGGACTTGGCCTTGCGCTGCCCTTCGCCATTCTCGCGTTCGTTCCGGCCTTGCGAGACAAGCTTCCCAAACCCGGCACGTGGATGCGCACGCTCCAACGCATTCTCGCGCTACCAATGGGCGCAAGCGCTCTTGCGGCGGCATGGCTCCTTTACCGGCAGGGCGGTGACCGAGCGCTGTATTTCGGGATTTTCGCGGCAGCGGCGCTCCTCATCTGCATCTATTTTGCGGGGAGCATGCAACGCCGTGGACGCCCTCAGGCGCGCGTTGCGGCCATGCTTGCCTTCGTTGTCGTCGTCGCCGGCGTCGTCCGCGTACCGGCGTCACCGACAGCGCATATCTCAGCGACCGCTGGCGCGGAAACATGGAGCGAGGCGAAGGCGGCGAGCTACCTGCAGCAGGGTAGACCCGTGTTCGTCTATTTCACCGCCGATTGGTGCCTAAGCTGCAAGGTCAATGAAGCGACGTCGATCGACCGCGACGAGGTGCGCGACGCCTTCAGCAAGGCTGGAGTGAAGGTGCTCGCGGGCGACTGGACAAACGGCGATCCGGCAATCACTCGCTTCATTGAAAGCCAGGGTCGAGCCGGTGTTCCGCTCTATCTCTGGTACCAGCCCGGAAAGACGCTGCCGGAGCAACTGCCGCAGGTGCTCACTCCGTCAATGCTTATTTCCCGCGCTCGGGCGCTGCCGCGGCGCTAGGAGCGCTGCTCCAGACCTTCTTTCCGGCGATCCACGTCTCGAGCACCTTTGTGCGTGCAAGCTGCTGCGGGCTGACCTTGGTCGGATCCTGGTCGACGATGACGAAATCGGCCCATTTCCCCGGGTCGAGCGCGCCGATCCTGTCCTCCGCCAATCCGGCGTATGCAGCGCCGCGCGTGTAGGCGTGAAGCGCTTCACCTAGAGTCACGCGCTCAGCCGGGTACCAGCCTCCGGGCGGCTGGCCGTTAATGTCCTGCCGGCTGATCGCGGCGGAGAGGCCGGGGAAGGGGTTGGGCGATTCCACGGGAAAATCCGTGCCGAACGCCAGCTTCGCTCCGGTCCGCAGCATGGACTTCCATGCATAAGCGCATTTGAGCCGCGTGGGGTCGAGCCGCTTTTCGGCCATCAGGCGGTCGCTGGTCTGATGCGTGGGCTGCATCGAGGCGATGATATGCGCTGCGCCGATGCGCGGCAGGTCGGCGCAATCGACGATCTGGGCATGCTCGATCCGCCAGCGGCGGTTTGTGCCGTATTTCGTGTTGAGTTGCTCGTAGCCGCTGATCACCTGAGCGTTGGCGGAATCGCCGATGGCGTGGGTCGCGATCTGGAAGCCGTGCGACGCCGCCGCGTCGTACAGCGAACGCAACTCGGCATCGGAATGAAATTGTAGCCCGCGCGTATTCGGCATGTCGGAGTACGGCTGCTTCAGCCACGCGCCGCGCGAGCCCAGGGCACCGTCGGCATAGAATTTGATGCCGACCATCCGAAGCCGGTCGCCGTAGAGCCATGCGGTCGGCTGCGGCACTTCCTTCAAAAGGTTGAGCTCATCGGCATAGACCATGAAGCGAACGCTCAGCCGGCCCGCCTCGCCAGCGCGCTTCATCGCTTCCCAGTCCCCGAGCGCAGTGCTCATGGAACCGACGCCCGTCACACCGAAGCCGACGAGGATGCCCTGGGCCTTGGCAAACGCGTCGTCGAGCTCGGCCGGAGACGGTGCGGGCACCACCTTGTTGATCAGCTCCTTGGCGTTATCGACAAAGAGGCCATTCTCGATTCGGCCACCCGATGGCGCCGCCGTTTGCGCGGTGACTCCGGCAGCCTTCATCGCGGCGCTGTTTGCAACAAGCGCATGGCCGTCGACGCGCGCGAGAACGACGGGACGGTCGCTGACTACCGAGTTGAGGTCAGCGGCGGTCGGAAACTTCTTGTCCGGCCACAATTCCTGATTCCAGCCCGCGCCGAGAATCCACTTCGCGTCGGGGTGCGCTGCGGCATAATCGCGCAGCCGCTGCTTCAAATCCGCGAGCGAGGATGTCCCCACCAGGTCGAGTTGCAGCGCGTGTTCGCCGAGTTCGATGACGTGGCCGTGGGCGTCGATGAAGCCGGGCATGACCGTCCGGCCCTGCGCGTCGATCGTGGCAGCTGCCGTCGGCATTGCTTCGCCCGCATGAAGTAGACGCACTAGCTTTCCGTCGTCGCCGATCAGCAGGCCGCTGAAATGCTGCACATGCCCGGAAGGATCGGCCTGGATGCCGTTCGCATTGGTGACGAGCGTGTCGGCATAAGCTGATGAGGCGAGGAGCGTGGCAGCGAGCGCGAGGGCGGTCTTCTTCATGGCCGACGCTTAGCATTGTTTGCGCCTGCTTGAAGGGCTAGGCCGCCCAGCGATGCTCCAGACGACCTCCATGCAGCCTCCGACCATCGACGACATCCGCGTCGCTGCCGAGCGCATCAAGGGCGCGGTGATCCGAACGCCGATGCTGGTCAGCCGGACGCTGTCCGAAATCATCGGCGCAGAAGTCTGGCTGAAGTTCGAGAACCTCCAGTTCACCGCCGCCTACAAGGAGCGCGGAGCGCTCAACAAATTGCTCCAGCTTTCGCCGGAGGAACGGTCACGCGGAGTGATTGCGGCATCGGCCGGTAATCACGCGCAGGCTGTCGCTTATCATGCCAAGCGTCTAGGCATTCCGGCGACGATCGTGATGCCGGAATTGACTCCGACGGTGAAGGTCACGCAGACCGCGGGGCATGGCGCGACCGTCGTTCTCTACGGCAGGATCGTCGACGACGCGTTCGCGAGAGCCCGCGAGCTGGCGCTCGAGAACGGCTACGTCTTCGTGCACGCCTTCGACGACCCGCAGATCATCGCTGGCGCCGGAACCGTCGGCATCGAGATGCTCGAGGACGCGCCAGACCTCGATGTGATCACCGTTCCGATCGGTGGCGGCGGTTTGATGTCCGGCGTGTCGATTGCCGCACGCGCGCTCAAGCCCGACATCGAGCTGATCGGTGTCGAGGCCGAGCTCTATCCGTCGATGAAGTGCGCGATCCAGGAATGCCAGATGCCGCTCGGCGGAGACACGCTGGCGGAAGGCATTGCCGTCAAGCACCCCGGCGAGCTGACGTCGCGGATCCTCAGGGAATATGCGAACGACGTCGTGCTCGTCTCCGAACGCGACCTCGAGCGGGCGGTCGCGATGCTGGTCGGGATCGAGAAGACGGTGGTCGAAGGCGCCGGCGCGGCGGGCCTTGCGGCGATGCTTGCGGAGCCGGAGCGCTACAAGGGCAAGAAGGTCGCTACGCTGCTTTGCGGCGGAAATATCGACACTCACCTCCTCGCCAACGTCCTGGTCCGCGATCTCGTCCGGCAGGGACGCATCGCCCGCCTCCACGTCGCCGCGCACGACCAGCCGGGGGCGCTCGCGGCGATCACTGCCAAAGTCTACGAGGCCGGCGTCAACGTCATCGAGGTCAACCACAGCCGGATCTTCACGCAGCTCCCCGCCAAGGACACGATGATCGAGGTCGAATGCGAAGCGCGCGACCCGCAATCGATCGACGATGTCGTGGCGCGAACTCGAAGCGGCGGGATTCCGCGTCGAACGCGCCCAGCTCGACTGATTCAGGGTCGTCTGGGCGACACTTTTCTGTCTTCGGACGGGACAGTGGCCGAATTCCATCGCAATTGACGCGTCCAAAGGCTTTTCATCGGCGTTTACCAGTCGCATAAACGGCAACGTAACCATTTGAGTGAGGTCGGGGTGAGCGCACCATTTCGCTTTCCCAAATTTTTCGTAACGAACCCGAGCCCCTGTCCGTATCTTCCGGGCAAGGTGGAGCGGAAGGTTTTCACCGAGCTCACCGGCCGTCATTCGAGCGAATTGAATGAGGCACTCGGCCGCATCGGCTTCCGGCGCAGCCAGTCCGTCGCCTATCGCCCGAGCTGTATCGATTGCTCCGCCTGCGTCTCCGTCCGCGTGCTCGCAGCCGAGTTCCAGGCCAATGCGACTCAGCGCAAGCTGCTGCGCCGCCACGCCGATCTCGAGGTCAGCGCATGCAAGCCGTGGACGACCGACGAGCAATATGACCTGCTTCGCCGCTATCTCGCTATTAGGCACCCGGGTGGCGGAATGGCCGAAATGGACGAGAGCGACTTCGCCGACATGGTCGAGCAGACGCCGGTCCGAACCTACGTCATCGAATATCGTGAGCCGTCGAAGGACGGCCGTCCCGGCAAGCTCATCGGCGCCTGCCTTTCCGACCAGCAGAGCGACGGCCTGTCGATGATCTACAGTTTCTTCGATGTCGGGCCCGATGCTCGAAAGGGGCTCGGCACCTACATCATCCTCGATCACATCGTCCGCGCGGCGCGGGCAGGACTGCCCTACGTCTATCTCGGCTATTGGGTCGAAGGCTCATCCCGAATGGCCTACAAGACCAGCTTCCGGCCGCTCGAGCGGCTCGGGCGGGACGGCTGGCGGCGCATGGACGAATCCGAACCTCAGCCGGTGGTGCAGCCCATCGTCCTTCCGGCGCGTCGTTCGCGCAGCCGACTCCTGATCGACGCCTAAGAGCGCTTCAGGTACCTCCATCGACCAATCATCATCGCTGCGACGACGCAGGCGCTGAACAGCGTCGCCTCGAGGATCGTGCTCGCGAAGCGGGTGATCGGTCCGAATCCGGACTCCCCAAAAAGTCGTCCGACATGTTCCAGCCGGAGCCGTGAGTTAGGGAAAGCCTGAGCAAGCAACTCGAGGCTCCCGAGCATCAGCCTCCCGCCGAGGACGAAGATCACCAACCCCCCGACAGCGCCAGCCAGCGCTGCGAGCGCTCCGGCGCGGCGCACGGAAGCGCTTCTGGATTCGAACCACGCGCCTGCGCCAACGGCAGCGCCGAGGATAAATCCTTCCATCGCGCCGGTGATTTCGCCGGGAGATCGGCCGACAAGAAGCGCGAAGGAATCGTGCCCCAGCAGCTTTCCGAACGCTCCGACGAAAAGACCGCCTGCCGCACCCGCAAGCATCAGCCATGGCAGTGAGCGGCTGCGAACGAAGGCCATTGCCGCAACAGCGAAACTCACGCCCGCAGCCCCGATGACACCGATGAGGATCGTCGCGCAGAGCAGGACGAGGAGAACCGAGATCGCACCGACGCCGGCCTCCGAGGCCCCGGCAAAGCCGTAAATCAGTCCGCCGATGGCCCCGGCGAGCCCGCCTCCCAGCGTGCCCGCCAGGCCGGTGACCATGAACTGCCGCCAATTGTCCGGCACATCGCGCGTTACCGGGGCAGTGTTTTCCACCACTTCGACCGGAGCGATGAACCGATAGCCGTGCTTTGGCACCGTCTCGATGAAGCGCGGCCGGCTCGCGTCGTCGCCGAGGGCTCGGCGGAGTGTCTTGATGCACTGGGTCAGCGCTTCGTCGGTGACCGGAACGCCGCGCCAAACCTCGTCGAGGAAGCGGTCCTTCGAAACCAGTTTGCCGCAGTCGCGGACCATCAGCGCGAGCGCGTCGAGGTAACGGCCGTTGAGCTCGATCGCCTGATCGTCGGCAAGCAGCCGCCGTTCCTGCGTATCAAGCACGAATCCTTCAAAAGCGAAGCTCGCGGCCACTTTTCAGCAAACCCTCACGCGTTGCTCATGCCCCTCAGCGCCGATGCAGGCACGACAGCACCATTAGCATGCACGGAGGTTCGGTAATGGCAAGCAAGGTAAATGGAGGGGAGGGGCCGCGCATTCCGTGGCGCCTCATCGGTTGGGGGACCGCTCTCGGACTGCTCATGATCCCGTGGTTCGCGCACTTCCCCTGGACTCTGTCGGACTTCATCGTTGCCAGCGCCATGTTCGCCATTGTTGGCGGGACCTTCGAGCTCGCGGTCCGCGCGTCGGGAAACTGGGCCTACCGCGCTGGGGCCGCGGCGGCACTGGCGACGGCGTTCCTGCTCACTTGGGTCAACCTTGCCGTCGGGATCATCGGCAACGAGGACAATCCACTCAACCTCATGTTCTTCGGCGTGACCGCGGCAGCGTTGGTCGGGTCGATCGCGGTTCGCTTCCGCGCCGATGGAATGGCCCGCGCAATGAGCGTGGCAGCCCTCATCCAGGCCGTGATCGGCCTCGGAGTGCTCCTTTCCGGCGCCGGCGGCAACGAGCCGCCCGGATCTGTAGGCCTCTTCATTCTTATCGAATTCTTCGCGGGGCTGTGGCTCCTTTCCGCATGGTTCTTCCGAAAGGCGGCAGCGGCAGCTTGAAACTGCTATGATGCGCGCTCGATGAACCTTTGAAGCGCGGGAAGGCACCCATCCGATGCGGGAGGGTCCGGACGTGAATGCAGCAGGGACGGCAATTCGCCCCAGGACCGAATCCGCACCGCAACGCGCGCTCGACGAACGCGAGCTGCTCGAGCGGGTCAAGGCGCGTGATGTGGACGCGTTCGAGAGGCTGTACCGAATTTACCAGCCCCGTCTGGCCCGATTCCTGACCAACCTCGTGAAGCGCCCACAACTGGTGGAAGAGGTGCTCGACGATACGATGATGGTGGTCTGGCAAACCGCTGCGAGCTTCAGGGGGACGAGCAAATTGTCGACCTGGGTTTTTGCCATTGCCTACCGCAAGGCTCTGAAGGCGCGGGCGCGCTGGCCCGACCCGGTCGAGGACGAACAATTCGACACGCGTGCAAGCAACGATCCGGCGCCGGATGCCGACCTTGAGCGGAGTGGTGTCCGAACTGCACTCGTAACCGCGATGGAAGGGCTCTCGCCCGAGCAACGCGCGGTCGTCGATCTCACTTACTTCCACGACCTCGGGTATCGCGAGATTGCAGAGATCCTGAATTGCCCGGTCGACACGGTGAAGACCCGCATGTTCCACGCCAGGCGGCGCCTCAAGCAGGCGCTCTCCGGCACATTGGCCGACTGGCTTTAGGAGGTAGGGCCATGCCCAACCGGATCGAAACTGAGGTGCGACCGCACCACGACGCTGAAGAGCTCCTCCCTTGGTACGCGACGGGGCAGCTCGAACGGGACGAGATGGTGCTCGTCGAGCAACATCTCTCGAGCTGTGCCCACTGCCGCCGGCAGCTCGGCTTCGAGCGGAGGATGGTCGACGAATTTGCGGCCATGACTCCGGAGGTCGACTCAGGCTGGGCTCGTCTCAAGCAGCGGCTTGAAGCTCCGAATCCGCAGGAGCCGCAAGTCGTCGTCGTTCCGCACGAACGGTGGCGGGACAAGGTCGCGAATGACGCGGCGGCGCTGTGGCAGACGTTCAGCAGGCCCGCGATCGCGACATTGGCGGCTGCGCAAGTCGCGTTCGTCGGAATTGCCGGAACGCTCCTCTACACGCTGAGCCAGCCGTCCTACCAGGCGCTGGGCTCTGCGCCACCGCCTCAGTCCGCGAACGTCATCGCGATGTTCCGCGCCGACACCCGAGAGTCCGAGATCAGCCAGCTGCTGCGTTCGAATGGAGCGGCGTTGGTCGGCGGCCCAACGCCGACCGATGCTTATCTCCTGCGCGTGCCGGCCGCTTCGCGCCAGTCAGCCCTCACCCGGCTGCGAGCCGACCGGCACGTGCTCCTTGCGCAGCCGATCGATGGAGCGAAGTCATGAAAATCGCCCGCCGCCTGCTGGCGGTGTGCGCGGCGGCGGCAGCGCTGGCGCTCAATGCGCCGGCTTCCGCACAAGGTTCTCCGTCCGTCGCGCCGGATCGCCAGATCCTCGTCATGGTCCGCCATCCGGCCGATCATTTCCGGCCGAACGGAAGCTACGGCGGCGATTATGGCGGCGATCTCGCCCGAAGCGCCCGCGAGCGGCTCGCCCGCGGCATAGCGCACGATCATCGCCTGACGTTCGTCGACGGCTGGCCCATGCCGATGATCGGCGTCGACTGCTTCATCATGGCAGTGCCGGATGGGCGCTCTACTGCTGCGGCCGCCGACGAGCTCTCGCATGACGCGAAGGTCGCCTGGGCCGAACCAGTGAAGCTGTACCAGGCTCAAGGCGCAGCGGCCTCGCCCAACGACCCGCTCTATGCGGCCCAGCCGGCGGCCAAGACCTGGGACCTCGCCGACTTGCACAAGATCGCCACCGGCCGCGGGATCAAGGTCGCGGTGATCGACAGCGGCATCCAGGCGAACCATCCTGATCTTGCGGGCCAGGTCATCGTCAATCGCAATTTCGTGGCGGGGCAGGCGGAGGTTCCTGAGGATCACGGCACGGGGGTTGCAGGCATCATTGCGGCGAAGGCCGACAATGGGGTCGGAATCGCGGGAGTCGCGCCCGGTGCTCGGCTGCTCGGCCTGCGTGCCTGTTGGCAGCAGAAGGGACCGGGCGCCGCGACCGTCTGTGACGGACTGAGCCTCGCCAAGGCGATCTATTTCGCGGCGCAGGAAAAGGCGGACGTGATCAATCTCAGCCTTGGCGGGCCAGACAGCCGCCTGCTCACGGCTCTGGTGGAAGCGGCTGTCGCTCGGGGGTCGGTGGTCGTCACCGCCTATGATTTGCGCAAGCCCGCCGGCGGATTTCCTGCCTCGGTTCCGGGCGTGATCGCCGTCTCGGACCACGGCTTTGCAGCCGGTTCCGCCCCCGTCTACATAGCGCCAGGCCGCGACGTGCCGACGACGCAACCGGGAGGACGATGGTTTCTCGTCAATGGAAGCTCGTTTTCGGCTGCTCATGTCAGCGGCCTCGCCGCGCTCGTCCGACAACGACGGCATGCCGCAGAGGTGACTTTGGTCTCCGATCGGCCGGTCGGCGGAACGATCGATGCCTGCGCGACGCTCGAGCGCGCGGCGACCGGCTGTGATTGCTCATGCGGCGGCGCACGCTCTTCTGCGGCGAGGTTCGTCCACTAGCCTCGTCCGGCTCGGCGCCGTCTGGATCATCGTCTGCTGCGTCGCGGCGCCGGCCAGCGCCGAAGTCGGCGCTACGGTCTCGGTTTTCAGCGATTCACGTTTTCGCGGATATTCGCTCAGCGACGGACGGCCAGTCGCAACGTTTGACTTCGCCTATGATGGACCGTCCGGCCTTTACGCGGATGCAGCGGCCACCGGCGTCCTCCGCCAGGGAGGCGATCCCGCGTTGCTCGGCGCCCAACTGAACGGCGGCTACGCCAAGCAGCTGAAGTCCGGGACGACGCTTGATTTCGGAGTCCTCTATTCGACCTATTCCCATTATTCCCATGGCGGCGGACGCAAATCGTACGGCGAGCTTTATGCCGGCATCGCCCGCGGCGCCTTCTCGTCACGGATATTTCTGTCGCCGCATTACTCCGAAGCCGGCCTGTGGACTGCCTACGGCGAGATAAACGGCCACATCAGCCCTGCACGAAAGTGGAGCATCGATGCTCATGCGGGCTTGCTCCTGCCGCTGCGGACGCCGGACAATAGCGAGAGCTACCGACCCGCCTTCGACGCCCGTCTCGGTGTGTCACGCGAGTTCGGGCCGTTTTCGCTTCACGCCTCCTGGGTTCTGGGCGAACACGGACGCGAATATTATGGCGACCGGTCGCGTGGAGGCAGTGCCTTTGTCCTCGGAGCAACCTGGGCGCTCTAGCGCCAGAGATGAACCGGTCGTCCTTGCGCCGACACTTACGGTAGCCGCCGCGAGCGTGCGCGAGACTCTCTCCCCCTGCCGCGCGCGCTCACGGCGAGCACACCGACAACCTCTATCAGGGCCGGTCGGTCCCCTGCCGGCCGGTCCTGACCAGCCGCGAAAAAGGCGGGACGCTTTCGCGTCCCGCCTTCTCTCCCAGCCCCTGTTTGTGGCTCTTAAGCGACCGCCGCCTGCGGCTCCGGCTCGCTCGCCTCGTCCGGATCGCGAAGCACGTAGCCGCGGCCCCAGACGGTCTCGATGTAATTGGCGCCGCCGCAAGCCAGCGAAAGCTTCTTGCGCAGCTTGCAGATGAACACGTCGATGATCTTGAGCTCGGGCTCGTCCATTCCGCCGTAGAGATGATTGAGGAACATCTCCTTGGTCAGCGTCGTGCCCTTGCGCAGCGAAAGCAGCTCCAGCATCGCATATTCCTTGCCGGTCAGGTGGACGCGAGCGCCGTCGACCTCGACCGTCTTGGCGTCGAGGTTCACAGCAAGCTTGCCGGTGCGGATGACCGATTGCGAATGGCCCTTGGAACGGCGGACGATCGCATGAATGCGGGCGACCAGCTCGTCCCTGTGGAACGGCTTGGTCACATAATCGTCGGCGCCGAAGCCCAGGGCCCGGACCTTCGAATCCATCTCGCCGATGCCCGACAGGATCAGAACCGGCGTTGAAACCTTCGCGGTGCGAAGCTTCTTCAGCACGTCATATCCGTGCATGTCCGGCAGGTTCAGGTCGAGCAGGATGATGTCGTAATCGTACAGCTTACCAAGATCGAGGCCCTCTTCCCCGAGATCGGTGGTGTAGACGTTGAAGCCTTCGGTGCCGAGCATCAGCTCGATGCTCTTGGCAGTCGTCGGCTCGTCTTCGATCAGCAGCACGCGCATTAGCGGTTCCCCCTCCGCGGCCGAAGAGCGTTAAGCGCCCTTAATGGCCTTGAAGCATCCATTAACCATTCGAGGTCTGAAGGGAAAAGGTTAATATTTCCTAACTCGCTGGATTCCTTTGATTTGTTGCAAGAGAGTCACAAATCCCTCCACAGCTTGCCCACTGCTTCTCCACAGGATGAGTCCCCGCGTTTGCTCTCGGGAGACGCGTCGTCCATGGCGCGCCTGTGGATTTTTCGGAGCGCATCCTCTTCATCGACGGCGAGGCGATCGTCATCGACAAGCCGGCCGGCTTGCCTGTCGATACGCCTCGCCGCGGAGGGGATTCGATTGCGTCCAGACTGGATGAGCTGAAGTGCGGATTTCAGCGGCCGCCGACGCCGATGCACAGGCTCGACATGGATACGAGCGGCTGCTTGCTGTTCGCTCGCTCCCCCAAGGCGAGGGCGCGATTCCAGAAAGCTTTCGAGACGCGCGCCGTGCAGAAATATTATGTCGCGGTGGTGGGAGCGGAGCTTTCCGAAGAGGATGGAATGATCGAAATTCCGCTCGCAAAGCATTCGAGCGCGGAAGCAGGTTGGAAGATGGTGTCCGATGCGCATGGGCTTGGAGCTACAACACGCTGGCGCAGGCTTGCGGTTCGCGATGGGTCCACTCTGGTCGAGTTTCAGCCACTGACCGGCCGGACTCACCAAATCCGCGCGCACGCACGCGAGGCATTCGGCGGCGGGATCCTGGGCGACCGCGTCTACGGAATTCCTGGCGGGCCAATGCTGCTTCACGCCTCGCGCCTCGTCGTTCCGCGCGACGGCAAGCCGGACATCGACGTGACCGCACCACTTCCGGACTATTTCGGCGAATGGCGCGATGCGGCCTGAGGACGTCGTCATTCCGGATGATGCGCTGAGCGAAAGCTTCCTCGCTGCAACCGGCCCAGGCGGGCAGAACGTCAACAAGGTCGCGACGGCAGTCCAACTGCGCGTGGACCTGTTCAAGCTCGGACTGCATCCCGACGCCTATCAACGGCTGAAGAGGATCGGCGGAAGGCGCGTTACCGGTGCAGGCGAGCTCATCATCACCGCTCGCCGCTTCCGCACTCAGGAGGCGAACCGGACCGACGCGCGCAGGCGGCTGGCGGAAATGATCGCTGCGGCCCATATGGTCCAGGCCAAGCGCAAGCCGACGCGGCCATCCCGGGCAGCGAAGGCGCAACGGGTGGACAAGAAGCGCCAGCGAAGCGCGATCAAGCTTGGGCGTGGAAAGGTGACGTTCGATTGACCTACGATTTCAGGATCGAGGCGGCCGACAAGGCGACTATGTATCGCGATCTCGCCTCGGCGCTTCAGGGGCTGGTCACCGGCGAGCCGGACCCAATCGCGAACATGGCCAATGCGGCAGGCCTCATTTTCGAGACATTGCCCGAGGTCAACTGGGTCGGCTTCTACCGAAATATCGACGGCCAACTCGTCCTCGGGCCGTTCCAGGGTCGGCCCGCCTGCATTCGCATGTCGTTCGATGAAGGGGTGTGCGGCGCGGCGGCAAAGTCTCGGCAGGTTCAGCGTGTCGAGGATGTACACGTCTTCCCGGGCCACATCGCCTGCGACAGCGCGTCCAACAGCGAGATCGTGGTCCCACTGATCCGCGACGGCGAAGTGCTCGGCGTGCTCGACATCGATAGCCCGAAGTTCGGCCGGTTCACGCAAGAAGACGAAGCCGGCGTTGTGAAGCTCGGCGAAATTCTTTCCGCGGCCATTTAGTATCCCGGCGCACGCCGGGGTCAGTCCAAGAAAATAAATCCTGGCCCCGGCCTTCGCCGGGAAACAGTCAGCTCAACTGCTCCAACCTCTCGTCGCTGAGACTTCCCGGGATGATCATCACCGGGCACGGCAGCTTGCCGGCGTCGTGACCGGTGAAGTGCACAACCAGCGGGCCCGGGCTGCCGCTCGGGGCAGCGCCAAGCACCAGCGCCGCTACCTCGCCGCGCTCACCGACATGGTTGAGCACCGCTCGTACCGGATCGCCCTGCTGGACGATGATGTTCGCCTCAACTCCCGACTCGTCGAGGATTTCGCCGATCGCGGAACTGACGACTCCCTGGATCCGCAGACGCTGTTCTTCCTCGATCGCTGCCTGGACCCCGCCGAACTGCACGAAGTCCTGCGGTTCGACGATTCCGAGCACCTCGACACGGCCCTTCGTCTTGGCTGCGCGGCGCGCAGCGAAGCGGAGCGCGACGCGCGCTTCATCGCTATCGTCAACGACGACGAGATAGGTGCGTTTGCGGTCGTCACCCATGCAAAACGATTGCTGCGTCAAACGCGCGTTTAGCGCAAGCGGCCTCGGAACCGCATCACCGCGCCCTTGACCTTGGTGGCCGCATTGGCTTTGAGCCGGCGAGCCTTTCCTCACCGGACAGTCACCCATGCCCATCGAACTCAAGATGCCCGCCCTTTCCCCCACCATGGAGGAGGGCACGCTCGCAAAATGGCTTGTCAAAGAAGGCGACAAGGTCGAGTCCGGGGATATCCTCGCCGAGATCGAGACCGACAAAGCGACCATGGAGTTCGAAGCGGTCGACGAAGGGACGGTCGCGAAGATCCTCGTGCCCGAGGGCAGCGAGGGCGTGAAGGTCGGCGCTCCGATCGCGATCCTGGCAGGTGAAGGCGAGGACGCAGGCGCTGCTGCGAGCGCGGCGCCGAAGGCCGATACGCCGCCGCCGGTCCCGCCCAAGGCGCCGCCCGCGCCGAGGGCCGATGCGACTCCGAAGCCTCCCGCAGCTCCGCAACCGCCGGCCGCTCCGAAAGCACCGGAAGCTCCATCCGCACCGAGCGCACCCGCTGCGCCGCGCGCCGAGGGCGATCGCGTCAAGGCTTCGCCGCTCGCACGCCGCCTCGCACAGGCCCAGGGGATCGATCTCTCGTCCCTCCAGGGCAGCGGTCCCGGCGGACGGATCGTCCGCGCCGACGTCGATGCCGCCGTCGGCAAGGCTCCGGCCGCAGCGCCGGCGCCGCCTCGAGCACCGGCAGGTCATCTCGTCATGCCTGGGCCGATGGAGCAGGCGATCCCGCACGAAGAGGTCAAGCTCTCCAACATCCGCAAGACCATCGCGCGCCGCCTGACAGAGGCGAAGCAGCAGGTCCCGCACATTTACCTGACGGTCGACATCCAGCTCGACGCGCTCCTGAAGCTCCGCGGCGAGCTCAACGCAGGCCTTGAGGCGCGCGGCGTCAAGCTCAGCGTCAACGACCTGCTGATCAAGGCGCTCGCCCAATCTTTGATCGAGGTGCCCGAGTGCAACGTCGCCTTCGCCGGCGACCAGATGCTCAAGTACAGCCGAGCCGACATCTCGGTAGCGGTCTCGATCCCGGCCGGGCTGATCACGCCGATCATCGTCGGCGCCGACAGCAAGAGCGTGTCCGCCATCTCCACGGAAATGAAAGAGCTCGCCGGCCTCGCCCGAGACGGCAAGCTTCAGCCGCAGCAGTATCAGGGCGGCACCGCCTCACTCAGCAATATGGGCATGTACGGAATCAAACAGTTCGAGGCCGTCATCAACCCGCCGCAGGGAATGATCATGGCGATCGGCGCAGGCGAGAAGCGGCCTTATGTCATCAATGACTCCCTCCAGATCGCGAGCGTGATGAGCGCGACCGGCAGCTTCGACCACCGTGCGATTGACGGCGCCGACGGAGCCAAGCTGATGCAGGCGTTCAAGCGCCTGGTCGAAAACCCGCTGGGGATGCTGGCCTAGGAGCCCCGCCATGTTCGTGAAGACGGCGCGAGGCGCCTACTACCCGATGAGCTCCATCGAGTGCCTTGCGGAGGATAAAGACCAGTCCGGCGCGACGATCGAAACCGCCAGGCTCAAGGACGGGAGCACGGAGCAGCTCGTCGAAGGCGAAATCCAGCGCGTCACCGAGGCCAGCGCGCGACCGTTTCCGGCGGCTCCGGAGACTTTCGTGCTTCAGCGCGTCGTCGACGACAATGACCGGCTGAGCCTTGAGCGGGTGCCCATCCTCGGCTGGATCGTCAGTCCAACGCGCGGCGTCGTGCCGATCACGATCGAGGGCATCAATCATGGCATGGACGGCAGCGTCCCGGTCGTGATGCCGACCGGAGAAGTCGTGGTGGCGATGGAGTGCTCCTACGTAAGCCAGGACTGCTATTTCGCCGAAATCGCCGCGTCCGAAGATTCCTGAGCGTGGAGCGGACGCCCCTCATTCGAGTGACTGCAATGCCGTCCGACACCAACCCTTATGGCGGCGTGTTCGGCGGCTGGCTGATGGGCCAGATGGGATTGGCCTGCGGGTCGTTCGTATCGCGCAGAACGAAGGGCAAGGCGCTGCTTGTTGCAGCGGACGCGATCAAATTCCCCGGCGCAATGACGGTCGGCGACGAACTCAGCGTCTATGTCGATTTGCTGAAGGAGGGCCGCACCTCGCTGCGGCTTAGGGCTGAAGCGGTCGGGCGCCAGCGTGATGGCGAGGCTGAAACAGTCGTGGCCGAGGGCGAGTTCACCTTCGTGGCACTCGATGAGAACAACAAGCCGCGCGAGATCGTGGCTCATGAGGAAACCAATGGCTGACCAATATGACCTCATCGTCCTGGGCTCGGGACCTGGCGGCTATGTCGCCGCGATCCGGGCGGCGCAGCTGGGCCTGAAGACAGTGATCGTCGAGCGCGAGAATCTCGGCGGCATCTGCCTCAACTGGGGCTGCATCCCGACCAAGGCACTGCTGCGTACCGCCGAAGTGTTCCACTACATGCAACACGCCGACGCTTACGGGCTCAGCAACGAGAAACCCTCGTTCGACATCGCCAAGGTGGTCGCGCGCAGCCGCGCCGTTGCGAAGCAACTCAACCAGGGCGTCGCGCACCTGATGAAGAAGAACAAGATCAATGTCGTGATGGGCGAGGGGAAGCTCACCGCGAAGAACAAGCTCAACGTCACCGGCAGCGACGGGAAGGCGACCGAGCTTCAAGCCAAGCATATCATCGTCGCGACCGGCGCTCGCGCGCGGGATCTCCCGTTCGCCAAGGCCGACGGCAAGCGCATCTGGACCTACCGGCACGCCATGACTCCACCGGAGATGCCGACCGAGCTGCTGGTCATCGGTTCCGGCGCGATCGGGATCGAATTCGCGAGCTTCTACGCGGACCTGGGTGCGAAGGTGACCGTTGTCGAAATGCTCGACCGCGTCGTTCCGGTCGAGGACGCGGAGGTCAGCGATCAGCTGGCCAAGAGCCTCAAGAAGCAGGGGCTGACCGTCCTCACCAGCGCCGGCGTGGAAAGCATCACGGCAGATGCGAAAGGCGTCGCGGCAAAGATCAAGACGAGCGATGGCAAGACCAGCGAGCAGCGCTTCAGCCATGTCATCGTCGCGGTCGGCATCGTCCCGAACACGGAGAACATCGGGCTCGAAACGCTCGGCGTCAAAACCACCAAAGGCCATATCGACACCGACCCAATGTGCCGCACCAATGTGCCCGGCCTGTGGGCGATCGGCGACGTCACCGCGCCGCCCTGGCTCGCGCACAAGGCCAGCCACGAGGGCGTCACCGCCGCGGAGGCCATCGCCAAGGAGCTCGGCAACAAGGACGTCCACCCGCACGCGACCGACCCGAAGAACATCCCGGGCTGCACTTACTGCCGTCCGCAGGTTGCAAGCGTCGGCCTCACCGAAGCCAAGGCGAAGGAAGCCGGCTATCAGGTGAAGGTCGGCAAGTTCCCCGCGATCGGCAACGGCAAGGCGATCGCGCTGGGCGAGGTCGAGGGCTTCGTGAAGACGGTCTTCGACGCGAAGACCGGCGAATTGCTCGGCGCGCACATGATCGGCGCCGAGGTCACCGAGCTGATCCAGGGCTACACGATCGGCAAGACCGCAGAGCTGGTCGAGGACGATTTCATCCAGACCGTCTTCCCGCACCCGACGCTTAGCGAAATGATGCACGAAAGCGTGCTCGCGGCGTTCGGGCGAGTGATCCACATCTGAACTGTCCTAGAGAGCGGCTCTTGTGCGATGGCTCGCAGCCATGCAGTGCCGCGTCCAATTGCGTCGATTCTACAGCAGTGCACAAAGCATCGTTTCGCGCGTGCGCGCGTAGGATCGCTGCGATCGCTGCGTTTTAAGGGGGTGGGAAGAATGAAGGCCTGGATTTTCGCAGCGGCAATTTTCAGCGCAACCGCGGCGCAGGCGGTGACGCTAGTCACTGCAGACCGAATGCTCGACGTGACGAACGGCCGATACATCGACCATCCGGCCATTCTCATCGGCGATGACGGCAGGATCCAGCAGGTCGGCAGCGCCGGCTCCCTGCAGGCTCCTGCGGGCGCAAAGCATATCGACCTTCCGGGCGACACGTTGGTCCCTGGTCTTATCGACATGCACGTCCACATGAATAGCCTCGCCGAGATCGGCGGCTATGAGGGGCTGAAGTACACGGACAGCTTCTGGGCGGCGATCGGGCCGTACAATGCGCGCAAGGACATCGAGGCGGGATTTACCACCGTTCGGAACGTGGGCTCGGGCGATTTCGACGACGTCGGCCTCAAGCAGGCGATCGACGGCGGATGGATCGTCGGTCCGCGCATCATCCCGGCGACCTACCTCCTCGGAGCTACCGGTGGGCATTGCGACGACACCGATGGGCTTCCGCCATCGATGGGTGGGGACAAGACCGGTCCTAACATCGTCACCAGCCCCGAACGCGGACGCGAGCTCGTCCGCTGGGTCCACAAATATGGAGCCCAGGTCATCAAGATCTGTGCGACGGGCGGCGTCTTCTCCGCTGGCGACGCAGTCGGTGCGCAGCAGCTCACCTATGATGAGATGAAGGCCATTGCCGACGAGGCGCATATGCTCGGCCTCAAGGTCGCCGCGCACGCGCACGGCGACGAAGGAATCCGCCAGGCGATCCTCGCCGGGATCGACACGATCGAGCATGCGAGCCTGGCCAGCGACGCGACCATCCAGCTCGCCAAGCAGCACGGCACCTGGTTCGACATGGACATCTATAACGACGACTACATCCTTGCGACCGGAACTAAGAACGGGACCGAGCAGGAGAGCCTGGACAAGGAGAAGATGGTCGGCTTGAAACAGCGTCAGACCTTCCAGCGCGCGGTGAAAGCCGGCGTCAAGATGATCTTCGGCACGGACGCCGGAGTCTATCCGCACGGCGACAACGGCAAGCAGTTCGCGAAGATGGTGCAATGGGGCATGACGCCGCTTCAGGCGATCCAGGCGGCGACGCTCAATGCATCGGAAGCGCTCAATCGCAACGACGTCGGCGTGATTGAGCCGGGCCGGTACGGCGATCTTGTCGCGGTGCGCGGCGATCCGCTGCAAAACGTCGCGCTGCTCGAGCATGTCGACGCCGTCGTCAAAGGCGGAGAGCTGGTGAAAGGACCGGGCCAAGCGCAATGAGCGCACCGACCGCCAGTACACGAACGCTCGTCATCGCCCTTCTGGCGAACCTCGGCATTGCTGCGTCGAAGTTCCTCGCCGCGTTCGTCACCGGCTCGTCGGCGATGCTGACCGAGGGTGTCCACAGCGTGGTGGACTCGGTCAACCAACTGCTGCTCATGTGGGGTCGCCGGGCGGCGAAGAAGCCACCCGACAAGTTCCATCCGTTCGGCTACGGCCGCGAGCTCTATTTCTGGAGCTTCGTCGTCGCGGTCCTCGTCTTCTCCCTTGGTGCCGGTGTGTCGGTCTACGAGGGGATCATCCACATTGCGCGCCCCGAGCCAGCGGTATCGCCATTCATCGCTTATGCAGTGTTGCTCATCGCTTTCCTGCTCGAAGGCTGGTCGACCCTGGAGGCTTTCGCCGACTTCAAGAAAGCCAAGGGGAGGCTCGGCTGGTTTAAGGCCGTCCGACAGTCGAAGGATCCTCCTGCCTTCATCATCCTGCTTGAAAACGGCGCGGCAATGGCGGGCATCATCGCTGCGGCGCTCGGACTCATGCTCGCACAGATCACGGGAGATCCCTTCTACGACGGTGCCGCCTCGGTGGTGATCGGAATCATTCTCGGAATCACGGCCGGACTGCTGGCGTACGAATCCAAGGGCCTGCTCATCGGAGAGGCGGCCGACCCGGTGCTCGTCAAGAACCTCCGAACGCTCGCGGATGATATGCCGGGCGTGGTTGGTGTCGGGCACGTCCTAACCGTCCACTCATCGCCCGATCAGATCACGGTCATGATGAATGTCGATTTCGACGACACCATCAGCGCGAAGCAAGTCGAACAGATCGTATGCCGCATAGAGGACGAGGCGCAGGAGCGCTGGCCTCAGGTGAAGAATTTTTTCGTCCGTCCGATGCAGGGCGCCGCCGACCAGCGGAAGCATTGATTGTCAAAGCTCGATTGCAGCAAGATCCGAAAGGAGTTCGCCGGCGCGGTGAACATGGATGTTCAAGAACTCGAGGCGTGGCTCGAAACCGATGAGAGCAGGAGAGTGGGTTGGAAGGGCAAAGACGGGAGCGCCAGGGAGAGCGTGGGTCACGCAAGCGGGCGACGCATTCTCGACGTGCTCGGCAAAGCAGATCGCGAACTTACTTCAGCGGACTATGAACATATGCGCAAGGTGGTCGGGTTCGTCCGGCGCCATCTGGTGCAACGACCCGAGAATATCTTCACGTCGCGCTGGCGCTACAGCCTCATGAACTGGGGCCACGATCCGGTGAAGGACGATTGGAGATGACCTCCATGCATGACGTTTCCGATCCGCGCAACGAGTCGATCCTCATCAACGTCAACGGCGAGCTGAAGCCTCGTAACGAAGCCGTCGTCTCGGTCTTCGACAGCGGGTTCATGTTGGGCGATGGAATCTGGGAAGGGCTCCGCGTGCATCGCGGCAGGCTGGGCTTTCTCGATCGTCACCTCGAGCGGATGTTCGAAGGCGCAAAGGCGATCGCCATGGACATCGGGCTCTCGCCCGAGGAGCTGACGAAGCGGCTCTACGACACGCTGGACGCCAACAAGATGGAGGAAGGCGTTCACGTCCGCCTGATGGTCACGCGCGGCGTTCGGTCCACCCCCTACCAGGACCCGCGGGTCGTCGTCGGCGGAGCGAGCGTCGTCATCATCCCGGAGTACAAGGAACCCGATCCGGCCGTTCACGAGCGGGGACTTAAGCTCTTCACGGTTCACGTGCGCCGCGGCGACCCGGCGGTGCAGGACCAGAAGATCAACTCGCACTCCAAGCTCAACTGCATCCTCGCCTCGATCCAGGCGACCCAGGCTGGCGCCGAGGAAGCCTTGATGCTCGACCCGCACGGCTTCGTCGCGACTTGCAACTCGACCCACTTCTTCATTGTCCGAAAGGGAGAAGTTTGGACGTCGAGCGGCAAATATTGCCTCGGCGGCATCACCCGCGGCCTCGCGCTCGAAATCGCTCGGGAGGCGGGCATTCCGGCGATCGAGAAGGATTTCTCGCTGACCGACGTCTACGGCGCCGACGAGGCCTTCGTGACCGGCACCTTCGCGGGCATCGTACCGGTGCGCGAGATCGACGGACGGAAGCTCAATTGCCGCGGACCGATGGTGGACCGATTGCAGAAGCTCTACGCGGAGCGCGTCGAGCGGGACATCGGGGAGCAGGCGCGTCCGTGACCATCCGAATCGCGATGTGGTCGAGCCCCCGCAACCTTTCCACCGCGATGATGCGCAGCTTCGCAAGCAGGGCCGATACCTTTGTCTCCGATGAGCCGTTTTATGGCTGCTTCCTCAAGGCGACCGGCGCCAATCATCCGATTCGCGAAGAGACGATCGCAGCGATGGACTGTGACTGGAAAAGCGTCATTCAGACCCTGCGCGGCAGCCCTTCCGGCGACTCTCCCATCTGGTACCAGAAGCACATGTGGCACCACATGGAAGGACCAATCGGCTACGACGATTTCGCGGGCTTCACCCACGCCTTCCTGATCCGCGAACCGGAGCGGATGATCGCCTCGTACCTGCGCAAGCGCGAGAGCGCGGCGTTCGACAATTTCGGCCTCGACCGTCAGGCCGAATTCTTCGAGCGCGAAGCAGACCGCCTCGGGCATGCGCCGCCGGTGATCGACGCCAATGACGTCCTTGCGGATCCCGCCGGCGTGCTTTCGAATTTGTGCGGCGCGGTCGGGATTCCCTGGGACCGGGCCATGCTGAGCTGGGCTCCGGGCAGACGTGAGACCGACGGGCCTTGGGCGCCGCACTGGTACGCCGCGGTTGAGCAGAGCACGGGTTTCGGGCCGCAGGAGACCGAGCCCCTCGATCTCCCGTCCGAAGCTCAACGGCTCGCCGATCGCTGCCGCCCCTTTTATGAAAGGCTTGCGTCCCACCGGATCGGGAGCAGCAGCGAATGATGGACCCATTCAGCTATCTGTCCGTCCTGCTCTCGATCGTTCTGGGGCTGGCCCTCACGCAGATATTGCAGGGCTATCGATCAATCCTGCTCGCAAAGGGCCGAGTGCGCCATTCGGCAACAGTGTTTGTCTGGAGCGGCCTCTTGATTGCGATGGTGGCGCAGGCGTGGTGGGCGAGCTTCAGTCTCCGCGATCGGACGCATTGGGATTTTCTCAGCTTCGCCGTCATCCTCGCCCAGATGGGCCTGGTTTACATGGGCGCGGCAGTGCTCTTCCCAGATGTGCCGGCGACCGGGGATGTCGATCTCGCCGATCACTGGGACCGGCATCGCACCGTCTTCTTCGCATTCCTCCTCGCGATGCTTGCAGCGAGCCTTCTCAAAAGCATTGCGTTGGACGATCGGCTACCGCGGACAGCCGACCTGATTTTCCACATTGTGCTTGCCGGCGTCGCGATCGTTGGAATTGTCGTCCGAAATGCACGCGTTCAACTGCTACTTGGCTGCGCGACGGCTGCGCTTCTGTTCGCTTATGTGGCCTTGCTCTTCGCCCACATCTGAGCGGTTCGCGGGCTTACGCGATCGTTTTGACCCCGTTCTCGCTCCACTCCTGATCGACATCGACCTCGAGCACGGCCCACTCGTCGCGGGTCTTGCATTGGATGGTCTCAATTCGGCTTCCGGGAAGCGGATCGACGCGGAGGCAATATTTCGTCTCCGGAGTGCCCGCGGGCGCAACGACCGCGGGAGCCTGGGCCGCCGCTGGGTTCTGCGACGCGATCAGGCTTACGGCCACAAGTAGTAGGCTTGCCATGTCGTTCTCCTTAAGTGGAACGCGGACAGCTCTCCCAATCGCAGATTACGCTTTGCGATCCTGGAACGCTACCAATTCAACTGCGCAATCGCCTGACGTCAGCGTTTACTTGCGCTCGTAGGTGCCGATCAGCTCGCCCTCGGCGAGCGCATGCTTCCGCGCCGCGTCTTCTACATCGGCGACCTTGGCGCCCGCGGGAACGTCGAGCGTCTCGGTGTCCAGAGCAAATAGCTTGAAATGATAATGGTGCGGTCCGTGGCCCCTGGGCGGGCAGGGGCCGCCGTATCCAGGCTTTCCGAAGTCGTTGGCGACCTCCGTGCCGATCTTTTGACCGCCGCCGATCGACCGGGCCGATGCAGGTATGTCGAAGATCCCCCAGTGCCTGAATGTCCCGCTCGGCGCGTCGGGATCGTCAATGACGAGCGCGAAGCTCATCGTTCCGGCCGGAGGATCGCCCCAATGGAGCGTGGGCGTCTGATCGGCGCCTTCGCAGGTGAATTGGGTCGGGATCGGCTGTCCAGCCCGAAAGGCATCGCTGGTGAGCTGAAGTTTGGCGAGGGTCGCATTTTCCATGGCTGCTCCTCCATTGTTCGAGCGATTGCTCCCGCCGCAGCTCGCCATGGCGACAAGCGCGAGAGCCGGAGCCATCCTCAGCAAGGCCCGGTGCGTCATGGTGAGCCTCCATTTTTCCGGGGAAGCAAACGACGAACGAGCCGCGGCTTCGGGCCGTTCCCGGTTTCGTCCCTCATCTCCGCCTGTTCGCCGCTGCCAGCCAACTGTGTTATACGAGCAGGACAGTTAGTGAGGTGAGTCGTGGCTGAAAATCCATTCGAAGCTTTTGGACGGGAATTCAAACGGGCGATGGAGGAGCATGGCCGTGCGATCAACGAGGAGATGAAGCACGTCCACGAACAAATGCATTCCGCGATGGAGCAAATGAAGGGTGAGATGGAGCGCGTGGGCGCAGAGCTCCAGCGGGCGATGGAGGAGTTTCACCGGCAACGCGAACATGGCGGTGCGCGGCGTGGCCGGAGCGCGGACGTCGATCTTGCGGAGGTGAAGCCGAAGAAGGCAAAGCCCTCTTCAAAGAAGAAAGCGAAAGCTTCATCTAAGAAAAAGAAAGTGAAAGCGAAGCGGCCCCGCAGCGACTAACTGCGTCCTCGCGCGGTTGACCCTTCGGCGCCTCGTCGCTATGTGGCCGCCCGTCCGAGCGTGAGGGAATCTTCGCTCATCGCCGGGCAAGAGCTGAACATTGCTCAACAATGCGCGTCGCCAGACGGCCCATAAGGCTGCTCGGCTCCGCGCCTTTTCTGTTGAGCAAAGTAACCGCGGGGATTTCCCGCAACGAGAGGTGAAGGGCTTCATGCCAACGATTAACCAGCTGATCCGCAAGGGTCGCGAACCGCAGAAGGCCAAGTCGAAGGTCCCTGCGATGGAGCAGAACCCGCAGAAGCGCGGCGTCTGCACCCGCGTATATACGACGACCCCGAAGAAGCCGAACTCGGCGCTTCGCAAGGTGGCCAAGGTCCGCCTGACGAACCAGCGCGAAGTCATCAGCTACATCCCCGGCGAGGGCCACAACCTCCAGGAGCACAGCGTCGTGCTGATCCGCGGCGGCCGTGTGCGCGACCTTCCGGGCGTCCGCTATCACGTCCTTCGCGGCGTCCTCGACACGCAGGGCGTCAAGGATCGCAGGCAGAGCCGTTCCAAGTACGGCGCCAAGCGTCCCAAATAATCAGGCCAGAGTAAGCCCCGGGCGAGTCCCGGACCAGGCTGAAGAGAGAAAAGGAACAATCCAATGGCTCGTCGTCGCCGTCCAGAGAAGCGCGAGATCCTTCCCGATCCGAAGTTCGGGGATATCGTCCTCTCCAAGTTCATGAATTCCGTCATGCTCGACGGGAAGAAGTCTGTCGCTGAAGGCATCGTCTATGGTGCGCTCGACAACGTCGAAGCGCGCATGAAGATCGAGCCGCTGCGCGTGTTCCATGACGCGCTCAACAATGTGAAGCCGGGCATCGAGGTCCGCAGCCGCCGCGTTGGTGGTGCGACCTACCAGGTTCCGGTCGAGGTCCGTCCGGAGCGCGCCCAGGCGCTTGCCATCCGCTGGCTGATCTCGGCGGCGCGTGCACGTTCGGAGAAAACGATGTCGGGCCGCCTTTCGGGCGAGCTGATGGATGCTTCGCAGAACCGCGGCAACGCGGTGAAGAAGCGTGAGGACACGCACCGCATGGCGGAAGCGAACCGCGCCTTCAGCCACTACCGCTGGTAGTTTTCGTACCTATATTGGCGGGGCCGGCACGTGCCGGCCCCCCACATTGCTAAGGAACTGACGATCATGGCCCGCAGCCATCCGCTCGAGCGCTATCGCAATATCGGCATCATGGCGCACATCGACGCCGGCAAGACGACGACGACCGAGCGCATCCTCTATTACACCGGCAAGTCCTACAAGATCGGCGAAGTCCACGAGGGCACCGCCACGATGGACTGGATGGAGCAGGAGCAAGAGCGCGGGATCACGATCACGTCGGCGGCGACGACCTGCTTCTGGACGGCGGGCGAAGGTCCCGAGCACCGGATCAACATCATCGATACGCCGGGCCACGTCGACTTCACGATCGAAGTCGAGCGTTCGCTGCGCGTGCTCGATGGCGCGGTCGCCTGCTTCGACGGCGTTGCCGGCGTCGAGCCGCAGTCGGAAACGGTGTGGCGGCAGGCCGAGAAGTACAAGGTTCCGCGCATGTGCTTCGTCAACAAGCTCGACCGCACGGGCGCGAACTTCGAGATGTGCGTCGGCATGATCAAGGATCGCCTCGGCGCGCGCCCGGCGGTGCTTTACCTTCCGATCGGCATCGAGAGCTCGTTCAAGGGCCTCGTCGACCTCGTCGAGAACCGCGCGATCATCTGGCTCGAGGAGAGCCTCGGCGCGAAGTTCGAATATCACCGACATTCCGGACGACCTGAAAGACGCTGCAGCTGCGGCGCGCCAGGAGCTGATCGAAATGGCCGTCGAGCAGGACGACGACGTCATGGAGACCTATCTCGAGGGCAACGAGCCGGACACCGCGACGCTCAAGAAGCTGATCCGCAAGGGCACGCTGAACTTCTCGTTCGTGCCGGTGCTGTGCGGCTCGGCGTTCAAGAACAAGGGCGTCCAGCCGCTGCTCGACGCGCGTGGTCGACTATCTGCCGAGCCCGCTCGACATTCCGCCGGTCGAAGGCATCAACCCCGACAGCGAGGCGCCGGACAGCCGCGAGGCGTCGGACACTGCGCCGTTCTCGGCGCTGGCGTTCAAGATCATGAACGACCCGTTCGTCGGAACGCTCACCTTCGCGCGCATCTACTCGGGCAAGCTCGAGAAGGGCACCGTCGCGAATTCGGTGAAGGACAAGAAGGAAAAGATCGGCCGCATGCTGCTCATGCATGCGAACAACCGCGAGGACATCGAGGTGGCCTATGCGGGCGACATCGTCGCTATCGCGGGCCTCAAGGAAACCACGACCGGCGACACGCTTGTGCGATCCCAACAAGCCGATCATCCTCGAGCGGATGGAATTCCCGGACCCGGTCATCGAGGTCGCGGTCGAGCCCAAGACCAAGGCCGACCAGGAGAAGATGGGCATCGCGCTCAACCGCCTGGCCGCCGAGGACCCGAGCTTCCGAGTCACCACCGACCATGAGTCGGGCCAGACGATCATCAAGGGGATGGGCGAGCTCCACCTCGAGATCCTCGTCGACCGCATGAAGCGCGAGTTCAAGGTCGAGGCCAATGTCGGCGCTCCGCAGGTCGCCTATCGCGAGTATCTCGCGAAGCCGGTCGAGCTCACCTACACCCACAAGAAGCAGTCGGGCGGCTCCGGCCAGTTCGGCGAAGTGAAGGTGAAGGTCGTCCCCGGCGAGCGCGGCTCGGGCTTCCAGTTCATCGACGAGATCAAGGGCGGCAACATCCCGCGCGAATATATCCCGTCGGTCGAGAAGGGCATGCGCGAGACCGCCGAGACCGGTTCGCTGATCGGCTTCCCGATCGTCGACTTCGAAGTTCACCTGCTCGACGGCAAGTATCACGACGTCGATTCGTCGGCGCTCGCGTTCGAGATCTCCGGCCGCGGCGCGATGCGCGAAGCGGCCCAGAAGGCCGGCATCAAGATCCTCGAGCCGATCATGAAGGTCGAGGTCGTGACGCCGGAGGATTATCTCGGCGACGTCATCGGCGACATCAACAGCCGCCGCGGCCAGATCCAGGGCACCGACAGCCGCGGCAACGCGCAGGTGGTCGAGGCGATCGTGCCGCTGGCGAACATGTTCGGCTACGTGAACCAGCTGCGTTCCTTCACTCAGGGGCGCGCGCAGTACACGATGCAGTTCTCGCATTATGACGAAGTGCCGCAGAACGTCGCCGACGAGGTGAAGGCGAAGCTGGCGTAAGCGCAAAATTGTAGTTATGGGCGCGTCCGCGATGAGGGCGGGCCGCCCGAATTCCTTTCAGATAGAAGAGGCGTAAAATGGCTAAGGCTAAATTCGAGCGGAATAAGCCGCACGTGAACATCGGCACCATCGGTCACGTCGACCATGGCAAGACGTCGCTGACGGCGGCGATCACCAAGGTGCTGGCCGAGACGGGCGGCGCCGAGTTCATCGACTATGCGAACATCGACAAGGCCCCCGAAGAGCGCGAGCGCGGCATCACCATCTCGACCGCGCACGTCGAGTATGAGACCGACAAGCGCCACTATGCGCACGTCGATTGCCCGGGCCACGCCGACTATGTGAAGAACATGATCACCGGCGCCGCCCAGATGGACGGCGCGATCCTGGTCGTGTCGGCCGCCGACGGCCCGATGCCGCAGACCAAGGAGCACATCCTGCTCGCCAAGCAGGTCGGCGTTCCGACCATGGTCGTCTTCCTCAACAAGGTCGACCAGGTCGACGATCCCGAGCTGCTCGAGCTGGTCGAGCTCGAGATCCGCGAGGAGCTTTCCAAGCGCGACTTCGACGGCGACAACATTCCGATCATCTCCGGTTCGGCGCTCGCCGCCCTCGAGGACAAGAACCCGGAGATCGGCACGGAATCGATCCTGAAGCTGATGGACGCGGTCGACGAGTGGATCCCGCACCCCGGAGCGTCCGCTCGACAAGCCGTTCCTGATGCCGATCGAGGACGTGTTCTCGATCTCGGGCCGCGGCACCGTCGTCACCGGCCGCGTCGAGACCGGCATCGTCAAGGTCGGCGAGGAAGTCGAGATCGTCGGCATCCGCGACACCCAGAAGACCGTCGTCACCGGCGTCGAGATGTTCCGCAAGCTGCTCGATCAGGGCCAGGCCGGCGACAACATCGGTGCGCTGCTCCGCGGCGTCGGCCGTGAGGACGTCGAGCGCGGCCAGGTCCTGGCAAGCCCGGCTCGATCACGCCGCACACCGACTTCTAGGCCGAGGTCTACGTCCTGTCGAAGGACGAGGGCGGCCGTCACACGCCGTTCTTCGCCAACTATCGTCCGCAATTCTACTTCCGGACGACGGACGTCACCGGCGAGGTCGTGCTCCCCGAGGGCACCGAGATGGTGATGCCGGGCGACAACGTGAATCTGGGCGTCAAGCTGATCGCCCCGATCGCCATGGACCAGGGTCTGCGCTTCGCGATCCGCGAAGGCGGCCGAACGGTCGGCGCAGGGGTTGTCGCGAACATCACGAAGTAATATAGGGCGCCAACCGCGCGATTCTGGATCAGGGTCGCGCGGTTCGCTTTTGAGTTTGGTTTGGTAGGCGAGCTTCGGCGGAAGCTGAGGCTCGTTGGCTCTTTCGCATCGGTAGGGACATGGAAACGCAGAATATCCGGATTCGCCTGAAGGCGTTCGATCATCGAGTGCTCGATCAGGCGACTGGCGACATCGCCGACACGGCGCGCCGCACGGGTGCTCTCATCCGCGGTCCCATTCCCCTGCCGACGCGCATCGAGAAGTTCACCGTCAACCGCTCGCCGCACGTCGACAAGAAGTCGCGCGAGCAGTTCGAGGTGCGGACCTACAAGAGGCTGCTCGACATCGTGCAGCCGACGCCGCAGACGGTCGACGCGCTGATGAAGCTCGATCTCGCCGCCGGCGTCGACGTGGAGATCAAACTGGCCTAACCGGCCAGCGCGGGCCAAAGGCTCGCGAAGCTAGGGTGATACCGCCGGAGATTAGCTCCGGGCTGCGTCCCCGCCGCTCCTTCACGGGAGCACTAGCCCAGGCGGGGCACGCAAACATTTGGATGGGCTGCACGCACCCGGGATCTCGCCGAGTGCCTCTGTGGAGGAGTTTGATCATGCGCACCGGCGTGATCGCGAAGAAGGTCGGAATGACCCGCCTGTTCCAGGCGGACGGTCGGCACGTGCCGGTTACCGTCCTGCAGCTGGACGATGTGCAGGTCGTCGGCCGTCGTGAAATGGATCGGGACGGCTATACCGCCGTCCAGCTCGGCGCGGGCAAGGCGAAGGCGAAGAACGTCGCCAAGCCGCAGCGCGCCGCTTTCGGCAAGGCCGAGGTCGAGCCCAAGGCGCAAGGTCGTCGAGTTCCGCGTCGCCGAAGATGCGCTGCTCGATGTCGGCGCGCGCATCAGCGCCGAGCATTTCGTCGCCGGCCAGCTGGTCGACGTTGCCGGCGTGACCCAGGGCAAGGGCTTTGCCGGCGCCATGAAGCGCTGGGGCTTCGGCGGTCTGCGCGCCACCCACGGCGTTTCGGTTTCGCACCGCTCGCACGGTTCGACCGGCAACCGCCAGGATCCGGGCCGCGTCTTCAAGAACAAGAAGATGGCCGGCCACATGGGCGCTCGCAATCGCACCCAGCAGAACCTCGAGATCGTCCGCACGGACCCGATCCGCGGCCTGCTGTTCGTCAAGGGCTCGGTGCCGGGCCACAAGGGCGCTTGGCTGACGGTCAGCGACGCGATCAAGCTGCCGCGTCACGAGAGCGCGCCTTATCCGGCGGGCATCGTCGACACGAAGGCGAAGATCGACGAAGCCGAAGCTGCCGGTCGCCGGCCTGGTCGACGACGCCGCGGTCCACGAGATTCCGGCGCTTCCGAGCGACGAGGAAGTCGCGGCGATCGCCGCCGAGCAGGAAGCCGGCGCGGCTGCCGAGGCGGAAGCGCCGAGGCTGCCGAAGCGGATGCCGCCGATGCGGCCCAGACCGCAGAGAATGAAAAGGCCCAAGCGGCCGAGGACAGCGCGAAGCCCGCCTCGATGCCGACGAGAGCAAGGAAGGCTAAGATGAAGGTCAAGGTACAGACCCTCGACGCCAAGGCAAGGGCGGCGACATCGAGCTCAACGACGAGATTTTCGCCGTCGAGCCGCGCGCCGACATCCTTCACCGCGTCGTCACCTGGCAGCTCGATCAACCGCCGCGCTCCGGCGCGCGCGGCTCGCGAGCGCAGCGACGTTGCTCGCACCGGCAAGAAGTTCGGCCGCCAGAAGGGCGGCGGCACGGCTCGTCACGGCGATCGCCGCGCCCCGATCTTCATCGGCGGCGGCAAGGCCCACGGCCCGCGTGCCCGCGTCTTCATCCGTCGAGCCTCAACAAGAAGGTTCGCCAGCTCGGCCTCAAGATGGCGCTGTCGTCGAAGGCGCGGACGGCAATCTGATCGTGCTCGACAACCTCGACGTCGCCGAGGCCAAGACGAAGCAGCTGAAGACGCAGCTCGGCAAGCTCGGCTTCGGCAAGACCGCGCTGGTGATCGACGGCGACGCGCTCAACGTCGGCTTCGCCCGCGCCTCGTCGAACCTCGAGAGCGTCAACCTGCTGCCGGCGGTCGGCGCCAACGTCTACGACATCATGCGCCACGAGACGCTGGTCCTGACCCGCGCCGCGGTCGAGAAGCTGGAGGCCCGCTTCAATGGCTAAGAAGCCGCAGGCCGCGCCCGACGCGCGCCACTACGACATCGTGCTCGCGCCGCACATCACCGAGAAGTCGACGATGCTGTCGGAGACGAACGCGGTGGTGTTCAAGGTCGCGCCCGAGCGCGAGCAAGCCCGAGATCAAGGCTGCGGTCGAGGCGCTGTTCAACGTCAAGGTCACGAACGTGAACACGATCGTGACCAAGGGCAAGACCAAGCGGTGGAAGGGCAAGCCCTACCAGCGCTCGGACATGAAGAAGGCGATCGTTACCCTGGCCGAGGGCCAGTCGATCGACGTGACCGAAGCGGGTCCGGGCTAATGGCTCTCAAGCAATATAAGCCGACCTCGCCGGCCCGCCGCGGCCTGATCCTGGTCGACAAGTCGGCGCTGTGGAAGGGCAAGCCCGTCAAGGCGCTGACCGAAGGCAAGCGCAAGACCGGCGGCCGCAACAACAAGGGCCATGTGACCTCGCGCGGCATCGCCGGCGGTCACAAGCAGAAGTACCGCTACATCGACTTCAAGCGCCGCACCTGGGACGTCGCCGGCGACCGTCGAGCGGCTCGAATACGACCCCAACCGTTCGGCGTTCATCGCGCTCGTCACCTACGAGGGCGGCGAGCAGGCCTACATCATCGCTCCGCAGCGTCTCGCTCCGGGCGACAAGGTGATCGCCGGCAAGAAGGTCGACGTGAAGCCCGGCAATGCGATGGAGATCGGCCAGATGCCGGTCGGCACCATCGTCCACAATGTCGAGCTGAAGCCCGGCAAGGGCGGCCAGATCGCGCGCGCCGCCGGGACCTATGTGCAGGTCGTCGGCCGCGACCGCGGAATGGTCATCGTCAGGCTGAATTCAGGCGAGCAGCGCTACATCCGCTCCGACTGCATGGCGACGGTCGGCGCGGTGTCGAACCCCGACAATGCCAACCAGACCTCGCCAAGGCGGGCCGCACCCGCTGGCTCGGCAAGCGCCCGCTGACCCGCGGCGTCGCCAAGAACCCGGTCGACCACCCGCACGGCGGTGGTGAAGGCCGGACCTCGGGCGGCCGTCATCCGGTCACCCCGTGGGGCAAGCCGACCAAGGGTGCCCGCACCCGTCACAACAAGGCGACCGACAAGTTCATCATCCGGTCGCGTCACGCGAAGAAGAAGGGTTAATCCATGGCCCGTTCCGTCTGGAAAGGTCCGTTCGTCGAGCTTTCGCTGCTGAAGAAGGCGGAAGGCGCGCAGGACAAGGGTGGCCGCGCGCCGATCAAGACCTGGTCGCGCCGTTCGACGATCCTGCCGCAGTTCGTCGGCCTCACCTTCAATGTCTACAACGGCCGCAAGTTCGTGCCGGTGTCGGTCAATGAGGAAATGGTCGGAATGAAGCTCGGCGAGTTCGCGCCGACGCGCACGTTCCACGGCCACGCCTCCGACAAGAAGGGCAAGCGCTGATGAGCAAGCCAGCTGCACCCCGCAAGGTGGGCGAGAAGGAAGCGCTCGCGGTCGGCAACACGATCCGTGGCTCGGCGCGCAAGCTCAACCTCGTCGCGCAGATGATCCGCGGCCGCAAGGTCGAGGAAGCGCTCAACATCCTGAAGTTCTCGCCCGAAGGGCATGAGCGAGGATGTTTACAAGGTGCTCGCCTCGGCGGTCGCCAATGCCGAGAACAACCACAACCTCGACGTCGACGCTCTGGTCGTCGCCGAGGCGAGCGTCGGCAAGTCGATCTCGATGAAGCGCTTCGCGACCCGTGCGCGCGGCCGCTCGAGCGCGGATCGTCAAGCCGTTCAGCCGCATCCGGGTCGTCGTTCGCGAGCAGGAAGAAGCGTAATGGGTCAGAAATCCTCTCCTGTCGGGCTTCGCCTGCAGATCAACCGGACCTGGGACAGCCGCTGGTTCGCGGAAGGCCAGGATTACGGCCGTCTGCTGCTCGAGGACCTCAAGATCCGCCAGCTACATCCTCGAGAAGGCTGCCGCAGGCGGCGATCTCCAAGGTGGTGATCGAGCGTCCGGCCAAGATCTGCCGCATTTCGATCTATGCGGCGCGTCCGGGCGTGATCATCGGCAAGAAGGGCGCGGACATCGAGAAGCTCAAGAAAGAGCTTCAGAAGATGACGAGCTCCGAAGTCAGCCTCAACATCGTCGAGATCCGCAAGCCCGAGATCGACGCCAAGCTCGTCGCCCAGGGCGTTGCCGACCAGCTCGAGCGCCGCATCGCGTTCCGCCGCGCCATGAAGCGCGCGGTTCAGTCGGCGCTGCGTCTCGGCGCCGAGGGCATTCGTATCACCTGCGCGGGCCGTCTCGGCGGCGCCGAGATCGCGCGCACCGAATGGTACCGCGAGGGCCGCGTTCCGCTGCACACGCTGCGCGGCAACGTCGATTATGCCGAGGCCGAGGCGCACACCGCCTATGGCGTCTGCGGCGTCAAGGTGTGGGTCTTCAAGGGCGAGATCCTCGGCTCACGACCCGCTCGCTCAGGACCGGCTGATGATGGAGGCTCAGACCTCCGGCGTCCGCCCGGCGCGCGAAGAGCGCGGCAACCGGTAAGCGCGAAGGAAGTAAGAGATGCTGCAACCCAAGCGCACCAAGTTCCGCAAGGCCTTCAAGGGCCGCATCCATGGCAATGCCAAGGGCGGGACCGAGCTCAACTTCGGCGCCTTCGGCCTCAAGGCCATGGAGCCGGAGCGGATCACCGCGCGCCAGATCGAGGCGGCCCGCCGCGCGATCACGCGTCACATCAAGCGTTCCGGCCGTCTTTGGATCCGCGTGTTCCCGGACGTTCCGGTGCAGCTCGAAGCCGGCCGAAGTCCGCATGGGCTCGGGCAAGGGCAGCGCCCGAGTTCTGGGTCGCCCGCGTGAAGCCGGGCCGGATCCTGTTCGAGCTCGACGGCGTCCCTGGCTCGCTCGCCAAGACGGCGTTCGAGCGCGCGGCCGAGAAGCTGCCGATCAAGACCAAGGTCGTCGCCCGCCTCGGCGAGAGCCTGGCCGAAGAGGAAAAGTAAGATGGCCTGCGATCGACGATCTCAAGTCAGAAGACCGACGACCAGCTGCAGCAGCAGCTTGGCGAGCTGAA
Organism: uncultured Alphaproteobacteria bacterium; assembly: GCA_963831485.1. GTDB lineage: Bacteria > Pseudomonadota > Alphaproteobacteria > Sphingomonadales > Sphingomonadaceae > Sphingomicrobium. Next base: position 28,554 of record CAWHQE010000010.1, on the reverse strand, counting down.
GCGCGAGCAGTTCAACCTGCGCTTCCAGTCGGCGACCAACCAGCTCGAGAAGCCGAGCCGCGTGCGCGAAGTGCGCCGCACCATCGCGCGCATCAAGACGCTGCAGAACCAACGCGCCCGCGCGCAAGCGGCGCAGGGCTGAGGAGACTATAGAGATGCCAAAGCGCGTCCTCACCGGCACCGTGGTGTCCGACAAGGGTGACAAGACGGTCGTGGTCCGTGTCGAGCGGCGGGTGAAGCACCCGCTCTACGGCAAGATCATCAAGCTGTCGAAGAAGTACCACGCTCACGACGCGGCGAACGAGTTCCACGTCGGCGAGATCGTGCGCATCGAGGAATGCGCGCCGATCTCGAAGCTGAAGACCTGGACGGTGGTCGACCGCATCGGCACCGCCAAGGCTCGGAGGTCGAGATCGCCGAGCCGGAAGCGTCGCTCCGCCGAGCCGAGCCGTCGAAGCCGGCCGAGGAAAAGGCCGAAGAAGCCCGCGCAAGAAGTCGACGAAGAAGGCCAAGGCCGAAGACGTCGCCGAAGCGGACGCCTGAGAAGATTTGAGAGGATAAGGGTCGAACCATGATCCAGATGCAGTCCAACCTGGACGTTGCGGACAACAGCGGCGCCAAGCGCGTCCAGTGCATCAAGGTGCTGGGCGGCTCGAAGCGCCGCACTGCGGGCGTCGGCGACATCATCGTCGTCAGCGTCAAGGAAGCGGCGCCGCGCGGCCGCGTGAAGAAGGGCGACGTTCACCGCGCGGTGATCGTCCGCACCGCCAAGGACATCCGCCGTCCCGACGGTTCGGTGATCCGCTTCGATTCAGCAACGCCGCGGTGCTGGTCAACAAGAACGAGGAGCCGATCGGCACCCGTATCTTCGGCCCGGTCGTCCGCGAGCTTCGTGCGCAGAAGCACATGAAGATCATCAGCCTTGCGCCGGAGGTGCTGTAACCATGGCCGCGCAGAAGATCAGCAAGGGCGACACGCGTCGTCGTCCTGTCCGGCAAGGACAAGGGCAGACCGGTGAAGTCATCAGGGCGATGCCGAAGGAAGGCAAGGTGATCGTGTCGGGCGTCAACGTCCACGCGCGCCACCGCAAGCCGTCGCAGACCAACCCGCAGGGCGGGATCGAGCGCAAGGAAGCGCCGCTGCACGTTTCGAACGTCGCGATCGCGACCGCCGACGGCAAGCCGACGCCGCGTCCGCTTCGAGGAGCGCGACGGCAAGAAGGTCCGCGTCGCGGCCAAGTCCGGAGAGCTGATCCATGGCTGACGAAGAAAACAAGGTCGAAGAGGCCAGGAGCCGACGGCCGACAGGTCGAGCTGGTCGGAGAGGCCGAGAAGGCCGAAGCCGAGGCGGTCGAAGCCTGCCCAAGGCCGAGAAGGCCGAGGCGCCGAAGGCCGAGAAGGTCGACCGCCAAGGCCGCCAAGACGCCGACGGACTACAAGCCGCGCCTGAAGGCCGACTATGACGAGCGCATCGTCCCGGCGATGATCGAGCGGTTCGGCTACAAGAACAAGCTCGAGGTGCCGCGGCTCGACAAGATCGTCATCAACATGGGCGTCGGCGAGGCGACCCAGGACAAGAAGCGCGTCGAGACCGCGGCTGCCGAAATGCAGGCAGATCGCCGGCCAGAAGCCGGTGATCACCAAGGCCAAGAAGTCGATCGCCCAGTTCAAGCTGCGCGAAGGCATGCCGATCGGCTGCAAGGTCACGCTTGCGCCGCGAGCGCATGTACGAGTTCCTCGATCGGCTGGTGACGATCGCGCTCCCGCGCGTCCGCGACTTCCGCGGGCTCAACCCGCAAGTCGTTCGACGGCCGTGGCAATTACGCCATGGGCCTCAAGGAGCAGATCATTTTCCCCGAGATCAACTACGACCAGATCGACAAGGTCCGGGGCATGGACGTCATCGTAACCACCACGGCGAAGACGGATGAAGAGGCGCGCGAGCTGCTGCGCCTGTTCAACTTCCCCTTCCCGGCAGAGGAGCAGCGGCAGGCCGCGTAAGCGCGTCTGCCCGTTAGGAGAAGAACTTAAGTCATGGCGAAACTGAGTTCGATCAACAAGAACGAGCGGCGCAAGAAGCTCGTCGCAGAAGAATGCGGCGAAGTACGCGAAGCTGAAGGCGATCGCGAACGATGAGTTGAAGGACGAGACCGAGCGCCTGATCGCGCGCCTGAAGATGGCCGAGCTGCCGCGCAACGGGAACCCGACGCGGGTTCGCAACCGCTGCGAGCTGACCGGCCGGTCGCGCGCTTATTACCGCAAGTTCCGCCTGTCGCGGATCATGCTTCGGGAGCTGGCCAACAAGGGCCTGATCCCCGGCGTCATCAAGTCGAGCTGGTAAGGGATTACGAGATGGCGATGACCGATCCTCTGGGTGACCTGCTCACCCGCATCCGCAACGGCCAGCAGGCGCGCAAGGATTCGATCCTGACGCCGGCGTCGAAGCTGCGCGCGCGGGTGCTCGATGTGCTTCAGCGCGAAGGCTATATCCGCGGCTATTCGGAAGAAGAGCTCGCGGGCCAGAAGGGCCTGCGCATCGAGCTCAAATATTTCGAGGGCCAGCCCGCGATCCAGCATCTGGCGCGCGTGTCGAAGCCCGGCCGCCGCGTCTATTCGGCCGCGCGCGAGCTTCCGCGCATCCGCAACGGCCTCGGCACGATCATCGTGTCGACCCCGCGCGGCGTGCTGTCGGACGCCGAAGCGCGCGAGCAGAATGTCGGCGGCGAAGTGCTGGCGGAGGTGTTCTAATGTCCCGCATTGGCAAGAAACCGGTCGCCGCTGCCGGCCGGCGTCACGGCGACGGTCGAGGGCGGCACGCTCGTCGGTCAAGGGCCCGAAGGGCACGCTCGTCGATGCAGCTGCTCGACGATCTCGTGAAATATGAGATCGGCGAGGGCGAGATCCGCGTGACCCCGCTCGACCGACGCGCAGCGCAACCGCGCCGCCTGGGGCATGCAGCGCACCAACGTGCAGAACCTCGTCACCGGCGTGACCGAGGGCTTCACCAAGGTGCTCGAGATCACCGGCGTCGGCTACCGCGCCCAGGCCCAGGGCAAGAACCTGCGCCTGCAGCTCGGCTACAGCCACGACGTGAACTTACCCGGTGCCCGAAGGCATCGACGTCAAAACTCCCGACCAGAACACGGTCGAGATCAGCGGCATCGACAAGCAGAAGGTCGGCCAGGTCGCGGCCGAGATCCGCCGCTGGCGCAAGCCCGAGCCGTACAAGGGCAAGGGCATCAAGTATCGCGGCGAGTATATCTTCCGCAAAGAAGGCAAGAAGAAGTAGCCATGGCGAAACTCTCCCTCTTCGACCGCCGCCGCCGCCGCGTGCGCACCGCGCTTCGTTCGCGTGCCTCCGGCAAGCCGCGGCTTTCGGTCCACCGTTCGGGCCGGCACATCTACGCCCAGGTCATCGACGATGCGGCGGGCACGACGCTCGCTTCGGCTTCGACCCTCGACAAGGACCTCAAGGGCAAGACCGGCGCGACCAAGGACGGCGCGGCGGCCGTCGGCAAGGCGCTTGCCGAGCGCGCCAAGAAGGCCGGCGTGTCGCAGCGTCGTGTTCGACCGTGGCGGCTTCCTGTTCCATGGCCGGGTGAAGGCCCTCGCCGACGCTGCCCGCGAAGGCGGACTGGAGTTCTAAATGGTGCAAGAGACTGAAACGCCTCGAAGTCAGTACCGACCGGGAAGCCGCCGCGCAGGCGCCGGCCGAAGCTCCGGCCGAGGCCGCAGCCGCCGCAGCCGCAGCAGCCAGCAGCCGCAGGGCCGTGGTCCGCGCGGCCGCGCGGCGGTGGCGGCGGCCGCGGACGTGGCGGCGGCGATCGCGGCGGCGGCGCGGCCGCCGCGACGATCGTCGCGGCGGCCGTGGCGGCGACGATGACGGCGGCGAGGAGCTGATCGAGAAGCTCGTCCACATCAACCGCGTCTCCAAGACCGTGAAGGGCGGCAAGCGCTTCGGCTTCGCGGCGCTCGTGGTCGTCGGCGACGGCAAGGGCCGCGCCGGCTTCGGCCATGGCAAGGCGCGCGAAGTGCCCGAGGCGATCAGCAAGGCGACCGCGGCGGCGAAGAAGGCGATGATCCGCGTTCCGCTGCGCGACGGCCGCACGCTTCACCATGACGGCCTCGGCCATTTCGGCGCCGGCCGGGTGACGATCCGCACGGCTCCGGCCGGAACCGGCATCATCGCCGGCGGCCCGATGCGCGCGATCTTCGAGAGCCTCGGCGTTGCCGACGTGGTCACCAAGTCGGTCGGCACGTCCAACCCCTACAACATGATCCGCGCGACCTTCGAGGCGCTGAAGGAGCAGACGAGCCCGCGCTCGGTTGCCCAGCGCCGCGGCAAGAAGGTCGCCGACCTGCTCGGCCGCGGCGGCGCCAGCGCTGCCGAAGCCGAGGCCCAGGCCGAAGCGGTCGCGGAGTAAGCAGCGATGGCGAAGATCAAGATCACCCAGACCGGATCGCCGATCCGCCGCGACAAGACGCAGCGGGCGACGCTCGTCGGGCTCGGCCTCAACAAGCTCCACCGCACGGTGGAGGTCGAGGGCGACGCCCGAAGTGCATGGGCCAGGTCCGCAAGGTCCAGCACCTCGCTGCAGGTCGAAGAGGCCGCCTAACCCAATCCCGCTCCTTTCAGGGGGCATGCGCGACAAAAGCGAAAGCGAGTGCAAGACATGAAACTCAACGAACTCAAGGACAACAAGGGCGCGCGGCAAGGCCGCGTGCGCGTCGGCCGCGGCATCGGCTCGGGCCTGGGCAAGACCGCCGGCCGCGGCCAGAAGGGCGCCAAGTCGCGCTCGGGCGTATCGATCGCCGGCTTCGAGGGCGGCCAGATGCCGCTCCACATGCGGCTGCCGAAGCGCGGCTTCAACAACATCTTCGCCAGCGATTATGCCGAAGTGAACATCGGCGCGGTCCAGAAGGCGATCGATGCCGGCAAGCTCGACGTCAAGGGCACGCTCGACCATGACGCGCTGAAGGCCGCCGGCCTCGCGCGCGGCGGCAAGGACGGCGTCCGCCTGCTCGGCAAGGGCGAGCTCAAGGCGAAGCTCGCGCTTCAAGGTCGCCGGCGTGTCGAAGGGCGCGCGCGAGGCGGTCGAGAAGGCCGGCGGTTCGATCGAGCTGATCGAGCGCAAGAACCCGGCCGAGCTCGCCGCCGCGAAGAAGGGCAAGTCGCGCAAGGCTCGCCGCCAAAGCTGCGCAAGGCCTGAGGGCCTTAGACAAGCGGCCTCGAGCCACTATATCGGCGGCGGGGAGGCTTTGTTCCACGCCTTGACGCCGCCGTTTGTTTTTCCGGGGAATTTTAGTCGATGGCATCCGCAGCCGAACATCTCGCCTCCAGCATCACGTTCGCGAACTTCCAGAAAGCGACCGAGCTCAAGAAGAGGCTGTGGTTCACGCTTGGCGCGCTGATCCTGTTCCGCCTGCTGTCGTTCGTCCCGGTGCCGGGCATCGATCCGGTCGGCCATGAGCGCGCTCTACCAGACGCAGAGCGGCGGCATCCTCGACGTCTTCAACACCTTCTCGGGCGGCGCGCTTCAGCGCTTCTCGATCGTCGCGCTCGGCGTCATGCCGTACATCACCGCGTCGATCGTCGTTCAGCTCGGCGCCACGCTCTACGGCCCGTGGCAGACGCTGCAGGAAAGAGGGCGAGACCGGGCGCAAGAAGCTCAACCAGTATACGCGCTACCTCACTGTCGCGATCACGCTCGTCCAGGGCTATCTCGCGGTGAAGGGCCTCGAATCCCAGTCGCTCAAGCAGGGCATCCAGGCGGTGGTCGCTGCCGGGTCTGCTGTTCGAGATCGCAGGGACGGTCAGCCTCGTCGGCGGCACCTTGTTCCTGATGTGGATCGGCGAGCAGATCACCAGCCGCGGCATCGGCAACGGCGTCTCGCTGATCATCATGGCCGGCATCGTCGCCCGGCTTCCGCAAGCCATCGGGCAGCTGCTCGAGGGCAGCCGCACCGGCTCGATCAGCGGCTTGCTGGTGGTCGGCATCGTCGTCCTGACGATCGTCCTCGTCCTCTTCATCTGCTTCATGGAGCGCGCGCAGCGGCGCGTGCTGATCCAATATCCGAAGCGGCAGACGGTGCGCGGGATGCAGCAGGAGCGCTCGCACCTGCCGATCAAGCTCAATACCGCCGGCGTCATTCCGCCGATCTTCGCCTCGTCGCTGCTGCTGATGCCGCTGACGGTCCTCAATTGGGCCGGCACCCGGGCGAGCACCGAGGGCGGCGCGAGCGACTGGCTGATCACGATCAGCACGTTCCTTCAGCCGCATGCGCCCGCCTACATGGCGCTCTATGCGATCGGCATCGCCTTCTTCACCTTCTTCTACACCGCTGTGCAGTTCAACAGCGAGGAGACGGCAGACAATCTGAAGCGCCACGGCGGCTTCATTCCCGGCATCCGCCCGGGCAAGGCGACCGAGGAATATTTCGATTATCTGCTCAACCGGATCACGGTCGTCGGCGCGGCCTATCTGGTGGTGATCTGCCTCATTCCGCAGATCCTGTCGGCGCAGGCCGGGCTCAACTATCCAGCTCGGCGGCACCAGCCTGCTTGATCGTCGTCAACGTGACGATGGACACGGTGAGCCAAATCCAGAGCCACTTGATTGCGCACCAATATGGCGATCTCATCAAGAAGGCGAAGCTCAAGACCACGCCGCGACGGCGCTAAGTTTCATCGGCGAACAGGGGAGAACGCCGCGATGCTGAATATCATCCTCCTGGGCCCGCCGGGCGCCGGCAAGGGTACCCAGGCCGCGCGGCTCCAGGCCGAGCGCGGCATGATCCAGCTGTCGACCGGTGACATGCTTGCGCGAGGCGGTCGCCGCCGGCACGCCCGTCGGCCTCGAGGCCAAGGCGGTGATGGAGCGCGGCGAGCTGGTCAGCGACGCGATCGTCAGCGCGCTGATCGGCGAGCGGCTCGATGCGGCCACCGAGCAGGGCGCGATCTTCGACGGCTTTCCGCGCACCCGCGCCCAGGCCGAAGCGCTCGACCATGCTCCTCGCCGAGCGCGGCCGCCATCTCGATCATGTGATCGAGCTCGCGGTCGACGAGGACGAGCTCGTGACGCGGATCACCGGCCGCTTCACCTGCGCGAAGTGCGGCACCGGCTACCACGACACCTTCCGGCCGACGGTCGTGCCGGGCGTATGCGACGTCTGCGGATCGACCGAGTTCAAGCGGCGTCCCGACGACAATGAGCAGACGGTGCGCACGCGGATGGCCGAATATCGCGCCAAGACCGCGCCGATCCTGCCCTATTATGAAGCGAGGGGCCTCGTCCGGCGCGTCAACGGCATGGCGTCGATCGAGGAGGTCGGCGCCGAGATCGACGCCATTCTGGACGGCGCCGCCTAGCTGAGGCATCCTCGCCTCGCCGGAGGGGCTCATGAAATATCTGGCGGCATTGCTCGTTGTTGACCGCGGCGCCGGCCTCCGCCGAGGTCGTGAGCGCGTCCGCAAACGGGTTCGAGGTGCGCGAGACCGTGCCGCTCGTCGTGCCGCCCGGAGGCGGCGTTCAAGGCGTTTGGCGCTCTCCCTTCCTGGTGGGACCCCGAGCACACCTACAGCGGCGATTCCGCGAACCTCGCTTCGATCTCGTCCCGGGCGGCTGCTTTTGCGAGCGCATTCCCAAGACCGGCGGCGGCGTCGAGCATATGCGCGTCGCTTATGTCGAGCCCGGCAAGCGCGTCGTGCTGACGGGCCGCTCGGCCCGTTGCTCTATGAAGCGACAACCGGCGTGATGGACGTCCAGGTGAAGACCATTGCCGGCGGATCGCAGTTGATCCTCGACTATAAGGTCGCAGGCTTCGCGAACGGCGGCGCCGACAAGCTCGCGCCCGCGGTCGACGGCGTCCTTGCCGAGCAGCTGAAGCGGTTCCGCGTCTACGCGACCGGCCGCCCGAAGGCCTAGGCTCGCTCCAGCGTCACGAAGCGGAAGGGCGGCTCTCCTTCCGGATGGTCCTCGCGGAACGTCTCGCGCCAATCGCCTGAAGCGCGGGGATCTTCCATCATGGTGTCGCCCTCGATCTCCTCGAGCACCTCGGTGAGCTCCACTTTGTCGGCGAGCGGCAGGAACTGGCTGAACACGTGGGCGCCGCCGATCACCGAAATGCGCTCGCCTCCAGCGAGCTCGAGCGCTTCCTCGACGTCGTGGGCGACTTCAGCGCCTTCGGCCCGCCACCCGCGGTCGCGCGTCAGAACGATGTGCCGCCGACCAGGAAGCAGGCCAGGCAGGCTCTCGAAGGTCTTGCGGCCCATCACCATCACGCTGCCCATCGTCAGCGCCTTGAACCGCTTGAGGTCGGCGGGGATGTGCCAGGGCAGCTTGCCGGCGCGGCCGATCACGCCGTTCCTGGCCCGGGCAACGACGATCGTGATCGGCGGCTTGTCCATCGAGCCTGCTTTGACGTGGCATACGGCGCGTGCCAAGCCGCGGCGTGCATGACGGACAGCGAAACACAGCTGATCGCCGAGGCAAAGCAGACGCTTGGCCCCAAGGCTGTCGTCACCGACCGCCAAGGAGATCGAGCCGTGGGTGACCGATTGGCGCGGGCGCATCCACGGCGCCGCGCCGGCGATGCTGGCACCTTCAACGATTGAGGAAGTTGCCGAGATCGTCAGGCTCGCCGCGAAGCATCGCGTGCCGCTCGTCCCGCAGGGCGGGAACACCGGAATGGCCGCGGGCGCGACGCCGCCGGCGGACGGATCGGCGCTGCTCCTCTCGATGCGCCGCATGAACCGGATCCGCTCCATGAGCGCCGAGAACCGCCTCGCGGTCGCCGAAGCGGGCGTCATCCTCGCAGCGCTCCATGAAGCGGCGCACGAGGTCGGCATGCGCTTCCCGCTGACGCTCGGCGCGCGGGGAAGCTGCACCATTGGCGGCCTCACCTCGACCAACGCTGGCGGAACACAAGTGCTGAGGTTCGGGACGATGCGCTCGCTGGTTGCGGGCGTCGAAGCCGTGCTGCCCGACGGCTCGATCCACAGCGGCCTCTCGGGCCTCAAGAAGGACAATCGCGGCTACAGCCTCGACCAGCTGCTGATCGGCGCTGAAGGCACGCTCGGCGTGATCACCGCCGTTGCGCTCCGCCTTGTGCCCGCGATCTGCGCGCGCGCCGTCGCCTGGGTGGGCGTCGAGAGCCCGGAGCGCGCTCTCTATCTGCTGCGCTTCCTCGAAGCGCGCACCGACAGCATCGAGGGTTTCGAGCTGGTGCCGGAAGACTGCCTGCAACTCGTGGTCAAGCATGTCCGCGGCACTCGGCCACCGCTCCGGGGAAGCCATCCCTGGCAGGTGCTGATTGAGGCAACGACCGCCAAGCGAGCAATCGACATCGAGGGCCAGCTGGAGCGGCTGCTTGGGCAAGCGCTCAATGAAGGCATCATCGGGGATGCCGCGCTTGCAACCAGCGAAGCCCAGGCGGACGCTTTCTGGAAGATCCGCGACGGCATTTCGGAGGCTGAACGCGTGGAGGGACAGACGCTCGCGCATGACGTCTCGGTCGCCGTCGCCGACATGCCTCGTTTCATTGTCGAGGCGTCTGCCGAGGTCGAGCGCAAGTTCCCCGGCGTGATCGCAACCGGCTTTGGCCATCTTGGCGATGGGAACATCCATTTCCATGTCCGCGCCGGCGGCAACGCCGCCCCCGACTGGTACGAGCGCGAGGGCGAAGAGATCACGCGGTTCGTCGACGATCTCGTGACGGCCGCGCATGGATCGATCTCGGCGGAGCATGGCATCGGACAATTGAAGCGCGCGGAGTTCGCGCGCCTCGCGTCGCCCGGCCGCATCCATGCGCTGCGCGCCATCAAGCAGGCGCTGGATCCGCTTGAAATCATGAACCCGGGAAAGCTGGTTCCGTAGGCTTAGTGAACCGTCGGGCGGCGGAACCTGGATTGCCAGCGGCCCCGATTTATCCCTCAGATAGGTGATAAGGAGAGCGGCGGTTTCGCTGCCGTCGTTGGTCGCCCGGTGCGGAGTGTCGCGGTCGACCTCGAACGTATCGCCTTTGACGACGTGGCGGATCGGACCGCCCGCAATTTGCACGTTGAGTGCGCCGGAGAGGACGTAAGTGATCTCCGTCCCGTGATGAATGTGCCAGCCGACGCTCTGGCCCGCAGCGATGTCGTGCTCGACGACGTTCACCTCCAGGCCTTTGCGGGCCGGCACATCGAGATGGATGTCGGGCGGATCGGCGAGCGCGGGGCTGACGATCAGCGAAGCGAAGACCAAGGCAAGCGTGGCGCGCATCTGACCCTCCCCGTGAGCTTGCGCGGCCGGCAGGGCTTTGACCCTCAAGAAGTCTTGCCGGGCACGATTTCGTGGGCTTTAAAAAAAGTCCAATTTCGTATCAACGCAATAGCGTTTCACGAGATTCCAGCAAATCTAAAGCGTTCGCTATTCAAGTGTTGCGCGGTGCGACATTGAAAGAAGCAGCTGACGAAGACCGCTAAGCGGAAGGCGGGACGGCCGGAGTAACTTTGTCCGGATCGTTATCCTGTCCGGACTCTCTGTTCTCTAATTCCGCCTGCCGAAGCAGCGCCCGTGTCTGTTGCAGTGCCTGCTGCAGCAAGTCGTTGACCCGCCTCAGATTGGCGATGCGGTCGTCATGCTCATTGGTCATCGGCACTCTCACGCTGCGCGGGGTAACGGCTCGGCACACAGGAAACTGAGTGCCGAACCGGAGACACGCTTTGGGCAACGAGCGAGTCTCGGGCTGGCCTTATCCAAGGTGTGCGCAACCCCGAAAATTGAAAATTCCCAATGCTCGGCTGGTGGAGGCGAAATCCCCGCATTTTTGGGTCCGCCAAAATGCGCCGGCTGTGTCGGAGGTTCATTCCTGGAATCGATCCCCACAAAAGGGGGGTTCGGATGAGGCCCCCTTCGTGCGATCGGCAAAGGAAGGATGCCGGCTGGCACGGCAAGCCCGACTTGCATCCTCGTTGAGAAACGGGAACGAACAGGTTGATGCGCACCGACTTGGATCATCTTCCACAGGTCCAGCAGGACGAGCTCGCACGTGCGGCGCGCATCCTCATGGAGGAATTCGAAAAGGCGATTGCGCACGCGACGCAGCCGTCGCGCCGCAACGGCAAGGTCTACAAGATCATCCTGTTCGGAAGCTATGCGCGCGATGATTGGGTCGACGATCCGGAGAATGGTTATCAGTCGGACTTCGATCTGCTGATCGTTGTCAGCCATAAGGACCTGACCGACATCGCCGACTATTGGTACGTCGCCGAGGACCGGATCATGCGCGATCCGGCGATCGGTCGTCCCGTGAACATCATCGTTCATTCGCTCGACGAGGTGAACCAGGCGCTCAAGCGCGGCGAGTATTTCTGGGTCGACATCGCGCGTGACGGGATCGCGCTTTACGAGCTGCCGCAGCACGAGCTCGCGACGCCGATGCCGGCATCGCGCCGGTGATGCGCTGAAGATGGCGAGCAGATACTTTGCGACGCAATTGGCTGCCGCATTGATCGTTGGCTTGCGACCGCGATCGACCAGTCTGGCGAAGGAAGGCGACCGAGGTTGGCGAAGGCATGCAGCATTCAATCTTCATCAGGCGACCGAGGCCGCTTATGCCTGCTTCCTGCTGGTGCGCACGTTCTATTTTCCCGCGATCGCACAACATCAAATTCCTGCGCTCGCTCGCCGAGGATCAATGAGCCGCGGCTGATCGAGGCCTGGCCCCGCGACGACCAAGATCGATCGGCGTCGGTTCGAGCTCTCTGAAGCGCGCTTATGTCGAAGCACGATATTCCGCGAATTATGAGATCGGACTCGACGATCTGGAGGCGCTCACCGTCTCTGTTCGATGTCTCCGCGAGCTCGTCGAACGCTTGTCGTTAGAGCGCCTGGACGAGCTGCGACGTGCCGCCGAAGCCGGCTAATCGGCGTCGCACCTTTCTGCGGCTGACCAAATCTTGACGTCCGTCAGCTTGTCTGCCGCGGACCTCGCGCTATTTCGCGGCTGAATGCATGATGCTGCGATCGCCCGGATGCGTGGCCGCGTTCAGCAGCTTAGTAAGGTCATCCGCCTCGCGCACGATCCGCGCATGATCGAGGTAATCCAGAAAATCATCGACGAGGGCGAGGCCGACATCGCGAGGCTGGAGGCTGAGCAGCGCAGCCCTGAGCAAATGCGCGATCAAATGCCGGAGTGAGGGCCGAGCACGGAAACCTTGCGTCCACGTTCCCATAGCTCGCACTTGATCGGGAGGCTTAGCTCACGGGCCTTCACGAGAGCTTCGGCGTCGTTCACCGCGTCGATCTCGTAAACCTTGGTGAACTTGTCTGCGTCGTCGACACAGTAGAGCCGATATTCACGCATACGCTACAACCCCCGATTCATCGGGCATAATCTATACCCCTGCGAGGCGATCCATCCTAAGTTATCAGGGCGAACAGGCCGAAACGCCGGGCAGTTCACAAAAAAGGGAAGGTGAGACTCGCGATCTCGGCGTTTTAGCTGAGCGTCGGGCACGCGAGTTCTCGGTTCCCGTTTAGCGGCGGATTGGCTCCTTCAAACCTAGCAAAGGATAAGAGCGACCAAACTAGTTTGAATTGATGTTGGTCAATACGAAGTCGAAACGAACGATCCGATCCCGCAAGGGTGCGTTGCACGAGCAGCGCCACATCAGAATTGATGCAACTCCGGACGAGCGGTCATGGGCAATGAATGTGGCGCCCGAGATCGCTCACGAACGTGATGAACAAGAAGCCGAGCGAACCGATGTTCGCGCAGGCCGATCGCCATGAAACGCTGCAAGATATCGAGATCGGGATTGCCGTTGCCTTCAATAAAGATCGGTCCGTCCTCGAGAATGGCGATATCCCAGCCTATCACGACCCGATCCATGAAGTGTCTGTGCGCGGCGACGGCGTCCGTCTTGACCTGCTCCCAACAGGGGATCTTTTTACCTTCGATCGGTGCGCCCGTATTGGGATGGACGGAGAACCAGCCGACGGCGGCATCGGAACCAAGATTGCTCGATTTGGACAATGTCCCTTTATCAAGATCGACCAACGCTCCAATTCCACCTTGATGAAGATTGTCCACCGTCACGTTCCTGCCAAAGGACGTGCGGAGCATGGCCGTCATCACCTCTGGCTGACGGGTCTCGTTGAGACAGGTGAGGACACGGACCGTGGGCAATGCGCCCGCCGTTATTTTACGCAGCTCCTTGTGCGGCTGCATCCGTGGCTGAACGATGAGAGGGCGGCGACGGGAACGCTCAACGAGGCGCCTCAATAAATGTTCGCTGTCGAGGTGCTCGCCCGTTGGACTTGCAAACATTGACGGGCCTACTCGGTCCCACCGTTCGGCTCCGCGACCCCCGCGGCCGCTGACCGGCTTCACGAAAAGGTCGCAATCCGGAAGGTTCGCGTCCGGGTGCTTTCCATCGAGCGACAGCAGTGTCTCGACGCAGCGGATTTGGCGCTCAGCGCAATAGGCGGCGAACCGCCTCTTGTCATTCAGCGGAGTGCCCTTTTTCGGCTTTAACATTGGAAACAAGCAGCGCTTGGTTTCGAACCGCTGGATGTAGGTGCCGGCCCTCGTGGCGCCTTCATCATGGAGCGAGAAAATGTAGTACCAGGGCGGGAGCACGCCGGCCGAGAAATAGAGCTCAATCTGCTCGAGGAATTGCGCTGGGATGCTTTTCCCAAAGCGCCTGTCGATCAGTCTTCCATTCCTGAAAATGAACCAGGCCGATGCGAGAATGAGTCCAAATGGTGAGACGGCGATACCCAGGATGAGCTCAAGCCAGTCGATGAGGCCTTCTGGGTGCCAATATCGTGCGGCAAAGACAGATCGGAGCACACTGGTTTCGTCGACCACCGGACTGCCGAGCAACTCCCGGACTGCGACCGGTAAGCCCGCGACCCGATAAACGATCCGTTCCGCGCTATCGGCGATATTCCAGAAAGCCATGCCGGGCCGGTCATAACTGCCCCGACCTGACAGCAGCCCCGCAGAAACATGACTTTATCCCAATCTACATTGGGACGTCCGGAGCAAACCTCACTGTGTCCGACATTACATTTCGCTTTGGATCGATTTTTCAAGCTCGCAGCCAGAAGCCTCAAGACTTGTCGGGCCAGCGGAGCGACGCGGATGTTGGGCGCATGTAATTCGCAGCGGCAAATGACGACGGCTAAATTGATCCAGTCGTTGATTCGGGAGGGTCTCCATGCGCTTAGGGTTTTTGCTGGCGTTGCTTGCGGTGTCCGCAGCTCCTCCGACTGCTGCGCCGCAGGTGAACTACAAGATCATCTCAAAGCTGACGGCCGGCGATGGCGGCTGGGACTTGCTGAGCGTGGCTCCGAACGATCAGCGCCTGTACGTCGCCCACGGCGACGGCGTAACCGCGATCGATCTGCGCACAGGCAAGGCCACCGACAAAATTGTCACTGGCCAACGGGTCCATGCGGCGCTGGCCGTTCCAGGCACGCATGACGTTCTTTCGACCAACGGCGAGACGAACAATGCCTTGCTGTTCGACGGACGCACCGGCAAAATTCGGAGCGACAATTGCAACCGGCACGAAGCCCGACGCCGCCGTCTGGGATCCGGCAACGCACACCATCTGGATCATGGATCCAGGGAGCGGCGAGGTGACCGTTGTTGATCCCGCGGCTGGCAAGGCTGTCGCGACGGTTCCCGTCGGCGGCTCACTCGAACTCGGCGTCGCCGATGGGCACGGCAGGATGTTCATAAACGTCGAGGACAAGAACGAAGTCGTTGTTCTCAACACCCGCTCACGCAAACTCGAACGGCGGTTCGCACTCGGAAGGATGCGACGGACCGACCGGGATCGCGTACGACCCCGGCTCGAAGAACATTCTTTCTGCCTGTGCCAATGGTGTTGCTGTAGTTTCCCGGCCCGACGGAAAGCAGGTCGCGCACCTCGCGATCGGCAAGGGTGCCGATGGCGCTGCTTTTGATCCCGTACGTCACCTGGCGCTCGTGCCGGCTGGCCGCGACGGCAATCTTACGCTGATCAGCCTTTCATCCGCTCCGACTGTAGTTGGCCAGGTGAGCACGGCGGTTAGCGCGCGCACCATCGCCGTCGATCCTTCGACGGGGCGCGCGTACCTGCCATCGGCGACCCTTGCTCCAGCAGTCGGAGGCGAAAGGCCCAAGCCGGTTCCGGGCACGTTCCGGGTTCTAGTCGTCTCCCCCTAGAAGTTCGGTCCCGGCGCCCGCGTAATTCATGACCGGTTTGTTGTTGGCCGGCCACGCCCGCGGCAGAGCAGACGCGCGAGCCGGGTTCACCCCAATCTCACGCCCGCGCTTTCGATTGTCCGGGATGCTGTCCGGGTCGCTGCGGGAGCATGAGAATGAGGAGGAGGATTACGACGGCGAGCACCGCTGACGCGAGCGGCCGGCTCAATTCTAGCCCGCCCTTGCTCAGCGGCTTGTCGAGGAAGTCGCCAACGGTTGCGCCGAGCGGCCGGGTGAGGATGAACGCTGCCCAGAACAGAAGACCCGGCTGACCTTGGTCGTGAAATAGAGAGCTGCCAAGACCAGCAACCCTGCGCCGAAAACCAGCGCGCCGCCTGAATAGCCAAGTCCCGCATCGGCAATCCAGTCGCCGAGCGCCGTGCCGAGCGTCTGCGAAAACGTGATCGTGACCCAGTAGAAAGTCTCTTCGCTGCGGCGTCGATGACCGTATTGACGTCAACCGTCCCTACCGCCTTGTACCAAGTGAACAGCGACGGAAGCACGCAGGCCAGAAGCAGCATGGAGCCGCCAGGATATCCGATGCCGAGCGAGCGATCGGCGAAGTCCGCCAGCGTCGTTCCGCAGGTCGTCGATGCGACGATGGTCGCCCAGTAGAGCCATGGGTTGAACTTGCGCGCCCTGATCTGCGCGAAGACGAGCCCGATCAGAGAATGCCAAAGATGCGCCGTCCCGATGAGATAGCCGTTGGGAACCGGATGATCGGTTGTTTCGCCGAGCCAGCTCATGGTGACAGTGTCACCGCCGGTCTCGCCCAAGGTCGTTGCGAGCACCTTGATGATCCAAAAACCAAGCGTGACGGCCGGAACCTTGGTGAGCGCCTCACGCGCGGACTGTCGTTCATTCATTTGGCTTGCTCTTCCTCTTTCGATGCTTTCGGACCCCCGTCCAACGCGCCTCGCGCGAGCGGGTTCGCGGAATTTCAATAACGGCAGACAGTCCCGGCTCAGCGCTCCTCAAGATGAGCTGCCCGCCGTGGAGCTTTGCGACTGCACTGACGAGACTAAGACCAAGACCGTGGCCCGCCGTATTGCGGCTGCTCTCCAGCCTCGCGAACCGCTTCGTGATGCGGCTCAAGATCCGCTTTCGGAACTCCTGGACCATTATCGATCACCTGCATGCAAGCCAGGGTCCTGCGGCCGAGCCCGTCATTCTTACGATCGCGTCTTTGGGAATGTGCCTTTGCGCATTCTCGAGCAAGTTGACGACGGCTTGTGCAAGGAGTTCGCGATCTCCTTGCACGGTCAGACCAGGCTCGATTGACCAGATGAACGCGCGGCCCTTGTCTTCAAAGGCAGGCGCGTAGCTCTCTGCCAGCTCCGTGAGCATCTCGGTGAGGTCTACCGGGACGAAGAAGCGCTTGGTTTCGCCGCTTTCGACCTCTGCGACGCGCAGGATCGCTGCGAACAGCAACAGAACCTCGTCAAGCTGCCGGATCGCATCCGAGATCAGGTGCCTCGGCGCTCGGTTCGTCGAGCACGCCCTGCTCAAGCCGGTTGCGCAGTCGAGCGAGCGGCGTTCGCAGGTCATGAGCGATGTCGCTCGACACCTGCCGAAGATTTTCGAGCAGTCCCTCGATGCGATCCAGCATCCTGTTGAGCGTCGCGGCAACCTCGTCGAACTCGTCCTTGCGCGGGCCGACCGGCATTCTGCGCGAATGTCACCGCGGATGATCGCCTCTGCTGAACTGCTGATCGTGCTGCAACCGACGCTGCAGATAGGAACCGAGGATCACGGCGCCGCCGAACCCGACGACGCAGGCGCCGAGAAAGCGCGGCGGCGAAGATGATGATGACGATCCGCTCGATCCCTTCGAGCCATTCACTGTCGATTGCGACAACGAGCCGCTCGCGTTGGCGAAAGATCGACCGTCACAGCGCGCGCTTCGTCCGGGCCTTCCGCGGGATCGTGAAAGTGATGGGCGGGCGCCCGACCGCGGGCCGCGCGGTATTCAAAGTTCCGTGAATGCGGCGGCCGTCGGGCGCGAAGACCGCGTAAAGCATCCGGGTCGGCGAGTGTTGAGCTTCGCGTTCGGCGATCGCTTCGGCGAGCTCGCCGTCGCCGCCGCCGGCATATTCGCTCTGAAGCGTTCGCGACTTCATCCAAGACCATCGAGTCGAGCTGACGGCTGAAGGCAATGTGCATCACCGCAAAGACGACGACGCCAAGCAGCGCCAGGCCGGCGGAATAGGCGCCGAAGTTGATGAATGCGATCCGATAGGCGGCACTCGACCGCCAGCTACGCATCGCCGCCCATCCGGTAGCCGACGCCCCGGATCGTCTCGATCAGGTCCGGCTTGCCGCCTTCGTTGAGCTTGGATCGCAGGCGGCTGATATGGGTATCGACGATGTTGGTCTGGGGGTCGAAATGATAATTCCAGACGCGCTCGAGCAGCATCGTCCGCGTGACGACTTTTCCCTCTTCGCGCATCAGCTCTTCCAGGATCCGGAATTCGCGCGGCTGCAGCTGGACGGATGCGCCGTCGCGCAGCACCTGGCGCTTCAGAAGATCCACCTGGACGGCCGCCATGTTCGAGGTCACGTCGGCTCGCATGCACCGGTTTGCGGCGAGCCAGCGCGTTCACCCGCGCCGCCAATTCTGAAAATGCGAACGGCTTGACGAGATAGTCGTCGCCGCCCGCCTCAAGCCCGTCACCCGGTCCTCGATCCGCCAAGCGCGGTCAGCAGCAGGACCGGCACGTCAATTCCCGCCGCTCGGGCGCGGCGGACGACCGAAACGCCGTCGAGCCGGGCAGCATCCGGTCGAGGATCGCAACGTCGAGCTGCTCGATGGAAAGCAGGTGCAATGCATCGAAGCCATCATCGGTCAGGATGACGTTGTGGCCGAGTTCACGCAGCCCTCGCCGGATGAACTCGGCCGTCTCCCTATCATCTTCGGCGACGAGGATTTTCATCGCTGAGCGATGTCCTGGACTAGTCGTGGTCAACCTTGCCCTCGGACTTGTTCTCGACGACCTTTCCGGTGTGGCCGTCGATGCCGATCTCCTGGACGTGGCCCTTCTGCTGGATGTCGAACGACCAGCGCCAGCCGCCGCCTTCATTCTCATATTCGCTCGAGATGATCTTTCCGGGCGCGAGCTTGAGAGCCATCGCTTCCGCGCGTGCCTTCGAAATCTTGGGCGCTGGCGCCGGGGACGCAATCGCGACGCTTCCAAGGCCGAGCGAGGCGACTGCGGCAAACATAAGCAACTTCTTCATTTTCCTTGATTTCCTACTCGGTTACAGGGGAGCGGCGCATGATCCGTCTCCAGCCTTGGTGGCCTATGGCGGCGCCTATACAATATCCCAACCTTCGGCGTGCCGACGCAATACTCCTAGCCTTGCGCGAGGGACGCCACTGCACCTGCGCTCGGCGTCGGTCACGTTGGGAAAACGTAATGTAACGTCAATACTATCCGAACTCCGCTGAGCGTCACATGCTATGGAGGCATGTGCGGAATTTTTGGCGCGGTCGGTCGCGAGCTCCCGTGAGCGCGCGCTCGATAGCGTCCTGCAGGTTCTGCACCATCGCGGTCCGGACGGGCAGGGGTCGTTTGTTGACAGCTCAGCCAAAGTCACGCTTGCTCACACGCGTCTCGCGGTCATCGATCTCGCGACAGGCGCTCAGCCTCTGGAAAGCGAAGATGGGAACCTCGTCCTCGCCGCGAATGGCGAGATTTACGATTTTGAACGGATCAGGGCTTCGCTTGAGGGCAAAGGCTATCGCTTTAGGACGAAGAGCGATTCCGAAGTCATCCTCTATCTCTATCAGGAATATGGTCTTGGCTGCTTCGAGCATCTGAGAGGCGAGTTCGCGTTCCTGCTCTACGACAAGGCGAAGCAGCTGTTCATTGCAGCGCGCGACCGGTTCGGGATCAAGCCGCTCTATTTCTCGCGGCTCTCGGATGGCTTCGTCTTTGGGTCCGAGATGAAGGCCATTTTCGCCAGCGGTCTCGTCGCACCGAACTCAACGCCGCCGGTTTCGACCCCCTGATCGATCAGGACCCGAACGATGCGCAATTCCCGTTCGAGGGGATCGAGCATGTTCCCCCTGCTCATATTGTCTGATCGACCTTGAGACCGGCCAGTCCGAGATCAGCCGCTATTGGTCTGCAGCGAGATCCCCGCCGAGACTGCCGAACCCGTTGCTGATGGACCGTCGACGACGAGGCTGCTCACGCGGCCGAGGTGTTGCATGAGCTCGAGGAAGCCGTTCGCTTGCGGCTGCGCGCAGATGTGCCTGTCGGGCTCTATCTGAGCGGCGGAATCGATTCGGCTTTCATCGCCGCGCTCATGAAGCGCAACCTCGACGCACGCCTCCGCATTCATTTTCGATCGCGTTCGAAGGAAGCGATCGGAACGAGCAGGAGTTCGCGCGGCGAGCAGCGGATTTCGTTCGGACCGAACATCATGAGCTCACTGTGACCAAGCAGATGCTGTGGGACAATCTGGAGCAATGTCTCTGGTTCTCGGAACTGCCTTTTGTCAGCCTCGCGCCGGTCGGCAAGTTCCTGCTCTCGCAGGAAGCCCGCAAATTCGTGACTGTCGTTCTCACCGGAGAGGGCGCCGACGAAGTCTTTCTCGGCTATCGGCGGTTCTTCGAGGAGGCGATCCGCGACACCCGCAATGGCGGCTTCGTCGCGCCGGCATGTCGTCTGCTCAATCCAGGCGCCTGAAACTCGGCCGCTTCGCCGGTTCCATGGTTCAGAAGGTCTCGCTGCTCTTGTTTGCGAAGGACCGCCGGCGCGAGGTCGAACGCGTCCGCCAGGATCGTTCGCTTCGGCGCGACCCTCAAAAGCCTGTGATCAATGCCGTCCAGGAAGCGCGGATCGCGGCCATGCCTTTCGATATTCTCTGCTTTCTCGGCGATCGCGAGGAAATGGCTCACTCGCTCGAAGCGAGGCTGCCCTTCCTCGATCACAAGCTTTACGACGTGGCCAAGTCGATCCCGGTCGATTTCAAGATGCGCCTCGGCCTTGAAAAAGCCGTCCTTCGGGATGCCGCAAAGGGCATATTGCCGGAGGATCTACGCCTTCGCCGAAAGAGTGGGTTCATGCTCACGAGTGAAGCGGTCGATTTCTTCGGGAGCGATCGCGTCGCCGCAAAGAGGTTCGAGCGCTATCTGACGAAGCAGTCGTTCGAGCGCGCCGGCGCCTTCTCTTATCGCGCCTACCGGCTGGCGAGAGTGTTGGCACGGGTCCCGCCCTCAAAGCACCTTCGGCTCAAGCAGCTGCGGCGCAATGCGAACAAGGTCATCATGTACATGATGCAAACGAACATGCTTCATCACATGTTCGTTGAGGCACCGCCCTGGGCCGAAAGCGACGCCCAATTCATTGGAGAGCCAGCGAAGACACCGTTTCGGACCTCGAAATGGTGGCCGCGTAGCGTGGCCCGAAAACCAGCGCAAAGCTCGAAACGGGGGGACGCGGTAAAACGTCGCAATTCTTCTCGCGCAACCAATACAATCTGGCACCGAATTAGGGCATTCGTTCCTGTCGAGTTTGGCGTCGTCATCGCACTGGCTCTGGTTGGACTGAGCCTATTTCTGTTCATCCACCTCGCCTCCGAAGTGGTCGAGGGCGATACGATGTCCTACGATCGCGCAATCCTGCTTGCGCTTCGGGTGCCGGGTAAGCCGTGGCAGCCAATCGGACCACATTGGCTTCTCGCAGCGGTCACGGCGTTTACGGCGTTCGGCAGCAGGACGAACCTGACGCTCCTTACCGCTTTGGTGGCTGCTTATCTCTTTGCTGCCAAACGACCCGCGGCCGCGGCATTCGTGATCGGTGCTGTCGCCGGCGGGACCCTCTGAGCGGATTGCTGAAAGTGGCGTTTGAACGGCCGCGGCCCCTAATCGTCCCACACCTCATCGGCGCGAACTCACCGAGCTTTCCAAGCGGTCATGCTCTGAATGCTTCAGTGACTTTTCTGACGCTCGGATTGTTGCTGGCCAAAACCGAACAACGCCGAGCGGTTCGAATTTATTTGATATCGGCGGCAACCCTGCTCTCGATCCTGATTGGCTGCTCACGAGTGTATCTCGGCGTGCATTGGCCCTCTGACGTCCTTGCCGGCTGGTGCGTAGGGGGCGCCTGGGCCCTGGCATGTGCGCTCGTCGCGGAACGACTTTCAGCGGCGCCGGTCATCGCCGACAACATAATCCAAGTGATTGACCAAAAGATACAGTGCCAAGCGCGGTACCCGTCTGCCCAAGCAGGATAATGGGCCAGCTTGACGCACGGGCCCACTTGCAGAAGCGCACATTAGAGCGGGTGCGGCTGAGGCCAAACTATCAGTGCAATCCGGCCCAAGGCCACGAGGAGCACCGCTGCGCCGAACTGCTGCCATCCCGAAACCGTCAGACGTGTATAGTTTCGCGATAGCCGCCCGATCAGTGGGCACGCCGCGAGCCCGGACATCAGAGCGAACCAGCCGTTCGTCGGCGGCCAGGGCCCTCTTAGAAGAAGAAGGCCGAACCCGCCTCCTCCTGCAATAAGAAACCAGGCCCATCCTGCGATGACAGCGAGCCACTCAAACGTTCGTTTCACCGCTGTCCGCGATAAGTTCACGGTTCGCCCCTTACTGAGAAGTCCGCGATCGGGTCGAGAGCAACCGTTATCGCTACCGGCAGAGTGGATGTAAAAACGGAATCGTCACAAGTTTAAGCTAGCGAGCGATTCGGAGTGCAGCTGAATGAAGGTGCTCCCAATTGTGGCAGTTGTACTGGTCGGAGCGGTCTCGAGTTCGGCCAGGCCAGAAAGGCCGGATGCCAAGACGGTTAAGCGGGACTGCATGCAGACCGCCGGCTCGCAAGGAGCGCTAAACCAGTGCGCCGCAAACAAGGCGCGAGATGCGGATCGCAAGCTTAACGCATCTTACCGGGCTGCGCTCTGCTATGTGCCTTCGGAAGAAAGGGACAAATTCATCGCGGCGCAGCGCGCTTGGTTAGCCTTCCGTGATGCGGATTGTCGGGTCTGGGGCGGAGGCGATGGCAGCATTGCGCCGATGAACTATGCTCTGTGTGTTGCTAGCCTCTCTGATCAGCGTGCAGAGGAGCTGGACGGGTGGCCGCCCAATGCATCACGCGATGCCATCGTCGGAAGCTGCCGCAAGTGAGTAGGCTTGCTGCACCCCAACCATTCTGTTTGGGAGAGTAGCGGATGGAGTGGGGACGTTGGCCGTCGACAACCTCGCTCCAAGCCTTGAACTCGCGGAAGCCCGACCCAAACCCAGTTGTAGTCAGCCCTTTTCGTAGTCTGAGGCACGGCAGGACAGCGGAGACAAGCTTTACGGCTGGAGAACCCGCCGACCACCATTCTTGTTTGTGAGCGTTACGGAAGGGCTTCCCCTGTCGGCGCTCAGCACAATGTAGGCAGGATCGGCTCCTCCGCTCAGGTCTAGCCCCGAGCCTTGCTCTGAAGTGGCAAGCTTCACTGAAGGGCGTCCATCGGGCCTGATAAGCCTAAAGACCACTGCTTCCGGATAAGCCTTGCCGTTTTTTACAACCGATCCGTCGGGACGAATCGCGGGACCAGCCGGCATCACCTGGAGCGATGCTCGCAATCTGCCTTGGCCGTCGACAATTTCGAGGGCGCGTGCGCGAATGGTCGTTGCGGGCGCACTCGCCTCGGCGGACGGCTTTCGTTAACATCACAGAATGTCCAGCATGCCGAAGTTGGTTAAGGTGAGAGCTGTGACAGCGCGGAGCTGCTCATGATGACCTCCACTTGGCCGAGAGCTCGTTTGTAAACGTTAGCCTGCTTTGGGTCGATGTCGGACCCATCGGACGGCATGTCTGCAACAGGTGGAAAATCGCCACTCCGATGTTAGGCTGCTCAGCCATGGAGCTCGAACTCGCCACTGAGGGCGTTCCCAAGCGCCGCCTCGTCCGCCCTTAGGCCGTGGCCAAGTTCATTGACCCTCTTTGTTCGCGAACAGCGGTGGGCAGTTTCCAGTGGCTTGATGACGCAAGGGGATCTTAATGCCTTCACCGGGACGCAAAGCGGACGAGCGGCGGATGGCATCTGAGGCGTTGTTGGAGCCGCTGGGATCGGACCTGTGGTTTGCGGATGGCGGAATCGTCTCGTTTAACGGCTTCGACTATCCGACGCGGATGGCCATCGTGCGCCTTGCCGACGGCGGGCTCTGGCTGTGGTCGCCGGTCAAGAAGACCGCGGCAATCGAGGATGAGGTTCGGGCGCTGGGCCCGGTCCGGCACATCGTCAGCCCGAACAAGCTGCACTATCTGTTTCTCGGCGAATGGCAGGCGGCGTTTCCAGATGCGAAATTGTGGGGAACGGCGGCGACGATCGCCAAGTGCAGCGATCTGCATTTTTTCGGGGCGCTGGCCGACGACCCGCCGCGCCGACTGGAAAGGGCAGATCGACCAATTCTATTTCACCAATTCGCCATTCCTGGACGAGCTGATCTTCTTTCACCGCGCATCCCGCACGGCCATCATCGCCGACCTGTCGCAGACCTTCAGCGAGGCGTTTCTGAAGCGTCATTGGCCATGGTGGATGCGGCCGATCGCGAGGCTTTCGAAAATGGTCGAGGGGTGGGGCTATCCGCCTATCGATTACCGGATCAGTTTCCGCCACCGCGCAAGCGCGCGGCCCAAGATATTCGTGCGCTGATCGACGAGCATCCCGAGCATGTCGTCGTGGCGCACGGCGAGATTGTCAGGTCGGATGGCGAGTTTTTCTTCGGCGCGCTTTTTCCTGGCTGCTGCGATCTTAATTTTCGGCTGCGGCACGCTGCGGACCTTATGTCCACAGACCAAGAGAACTGATTTCTTAACCTTGCGCGGCTCCGCTTCTGCGGCAATTGCGGCAAGACATGAAAATCAGATCTCGATTCTCAGCTGTGGAGTCTAGTCGTAAACTCGTCCGCACCACGGCGACGCTTTGGCGCTGGTACGTTCACCGGCGGTTGCGGACACCCATGGTGGTCGCGCAGCGCCGGGTTGCCACTAGCTGTGGGCGCGGTTTTATTGGCTCTCGTCGCGCTCGCTTTTGCGCGCTGCGCCGACGTAGCGCAGCTGATTTTCCAGCGGCTTATCGCCGCCTTTCGCTATTGCCGCTGATCCTAACGCCGATGATATTTGCAGGCGTTGCGTTTGCAACCCGTCGCTGGGCGAGCGAAGCGCGAGGGTCCGGGATCCCGCAGATCATCGCTGCAGCGAAAAAGCCGACAAGTGCAGGTAGCAGGCGCCTAGCGAACCTGAAGATCGCGATCTCGAAACTTATTTTGACGCTCTTGATGCTGGTTGGCGGTGCGTCGGTTGGCCGTGAAGGCCCGACCGTGCAGGTCAGCGCCGCGGTGATGGTGTGGGTGCATCGCACTCTTCGCATTCCGATTACGGCGGGCGTCCTCATCGCAGGAGGCGCTGCGGGGGTCGCGGCCGCGTTCAACACACCGCTCGCGGGTGTCGCCTTTGCCATCGAGGAACTCGCGGCAGCTTATGAACAGCGGGTCACTTTGCTGGTGATGGCCGCAGTGATGATCTCGGGTCTGACCATGATCGGTATTGCGGGCGACTACGTCTATTTCGGAGAGTTGCAGAGTTCGATTGGCATTCGCCAAACGCTGGTTTTGGCGCCCGCAGTTGGCCTTGTAGGTGGCATCGCAGGCGGCGTGTTTTCACGCGTGGTACTGCATTTCAGCAACGCGAGGAGCGGCTGGGCCTGGCGCTCTGAAAGTCGGCCGGTCCTGTTCGCAGGTGGCTGCGGCCTGATTGTCGCAGTGGTGGGAATTATCTCAGGTGGGACAAGCTGGGGAACTGGCTATGCTCCAGCGAAAGTGCTGATCGAGGGAGGGCACCTGACGCCATGGTTCGGCCCTGCGAAGTTCGCAGCGTCGATCTTCACCACTCTAAGCGGCACGCCCGGGGGGATTTTCTCCCCGTCGCTTGCGGTGGGCGCAGGCGTTGGGAATGCCATGGCCACCCTGTTCCCTGGTTCACCCACGTCCGCAATCGCGCTGCTCGGAATGGTCGCTTATTTCGTCGGCGTGGTTCGGCGCCGCTGACTGCCGTCATCATCCTGATGGAAACAACGGCGAGTCGAAGCATGATCCTGCCTTTATTCGCAACCGCGCTGATCGCCGACGCAACCAGCGCAATGATTAGCCCCGAGCGGATCTATCATGGCTTGTCGAGGGCATTTCGGGAGGAGGAGGAATTCGAAAGGACTGCCGCCGGGTCCCAATTCATGATCTACAGGATCGCGCTCGTCAGAGCGACGAACAGAACCAGGAATGCAAACGAGCCGAGCCCGGCCGCTAAAGCTCGGTTTGACCGTGTTAGCTGGGCAGCCCGTGTTGCCGCGTAGGCCCCCTCGGATCCCATGCGATGCCGGCGCTCGGCCGAGCGCTCCTCATCAAGCCCCCAGCGGTGCAGGATCAGGATCGCGGATAGAGCGAACATCATGCATCCCGGAATCCACATGGTCAGTCCGCCGACCTGCTCGTCAGTCACTGCATCGAGGCCGAACATTCGGCCCATCACGTCATAGGCGTGATAGAGCGGCACCGTCTTGAACGTCAGGAACGCACCCAGGATGATGTTTCCCATCGCGGCGCACCAGAACATGACCAGCCGAGTCCCTAGCCTGGGCGCACCGGGGCGCCCGACGCGGGTCGAAGATCACCGAAAAGAAGAACAGCCCAGTCACGAGCAAGGTGATGTGCCAAGTATAATGGATTGGCTCGTTGAGGATGGCGATGTCGTGCCACCGTGGGATCATCCAGAACCAGCTTACTCCGACGAACAGGACAGTCGCGACGGCGGCTGCGAGAAGAAGCCGAACGTACGCCGGACCCGGAGCTTCGAACCATCGGCGCGAACCATTTGCGCCGAAACCATTCGGGCATTCCCGCTCATTAGGGTCGCTTGCGGCTGCGATAATAGAAGTAGCATTGGGCCGATCGAGCCAGGAGCATGTGCTCGATCTGGTGGATCGCAAAGACGTGGTCGGCGAGCGGCTCAATCGGTGAAAGGAGCGCGAGGGCCAGTGCGAACGATCCGCCGAAGAAAAGAGCATGCCGCCACCATTTGCCTGAGCCCCGCGCGTACGCCGGCGAGATAGAGTGAACGGCGATCAGCAGGCCGGCGACGATCTCCGGCTCGAACTGCCACATGGCCATGATCGGCTCGCCGGGATGGATTTGATCGCCGTGGGCGAGCGCTGATGTGGGGATCATAAATAGGACAAGACCGGCTATGCGGGATCGGCAGAATATGGTCATGCTTTGGCGTAGTGCGGCCTTGCATCTGCATCCACCGATCCGGCATCTATTTGACCAGCCTCAATTAGTCCGCGAGCCTCGGGTCAATCGCCGCGCTACCGATGCCTGGCGAAGAGCACGGCCAACCCGATCACAATGCCGAGCACGACCAGCTGAAAGAAACGTCGCCAGGTCATTCAATCGCCGCTTTGGGACCATCCCGGAACGTCCGCAATAGGGTCCGGGAGCTGCCTTTAACGCAATGAAGGCCCGCCCTCATGCCGGAGAGCGGACCCTCCAGTTCCTGACTGCTTAACATTCCGCGCTCGCCGCGTTCGACCGGCGCCGGAGGCGGCGGGGGCGGGGCGGCGGGCGGCGGAGCCGGCTGCTCGACCACCGGTGCCGGAGGCGGCGGCGGAAGGCGGCGGCGGCGGCGGCGGCGGAGCCGCATGGCCGCCAAGCGGCAGCACGATCTTGAAGTTGCCGCTGTGGCTGGTCACGGCGCCATTGAACTCGCCCTCGTAGCCGACGCGAAGATCAACCGGGCCGACCTTCCCGCCGACGCTGAGGCCAGCCAGGAACGTGCCCTTCTTCTGCGCCGACGAGACGATGTCGAAGTCGTTCTCCGGATCCGGGGTGAACCAGCCGTGGAACGCTCGAACGCTCGTCGCCGAAGCGGGTGCGGTAGCCAAGGTTCACTTCCGGAACCACGCCGCCCATCCCCGTTCCCCACTTGACCCCGCCGGTGAGGTAGCTGTGGTTCGACTTGCCGCTTCCGACCGTCAGCCCGGCGCCGCCTCCGCCATTCTCACTGAACCCGTCAAGCTTGGCGTTGACATAGTCGTAGTTGAGGTAGGGGGTGATGACCGAGCTTCCCCCCATCGCCAGGCGGGCGCCGCCATGGAGGCCGAAGGTCCACATCCTGACGTCGGGGCTGGCGGTCGGGGTGGCGGCAAAGGCGGTGCCCGCTCCCAAGCCCGGTGAAGTTGATGTGGCGGACCGCATCCCCGTTCAGCGCGCTGTAGGTGGTGACGCCCTTCACGAGAGAACGAACCCGGATCGTAGACCGCATAGGCGCCGACCTGCCAGCCATTGCCCTTGACGCTGTCGCCGAACTGGCTGTCGCGCAGCCGGTTGGGACATAGCCGCCACTCGACACCAACGATCGCCGCAGTGCCGAGGCTGGCATCCACGCCGAGGAGCCCGGTGAACCGCTTGGAGCCAGGTTGTCACCGGCCTCGCCATCGCCGTCCGCCTTCCCTGGTCTGGTAGTCGAGCTGGCCCCAGACATGGATCGGCGAGGACGACGCGGCACTCGAGGACCGAGCCGGCCAAGCGCTGGAACCTCGCAGTTGGTGGCATGGTCGGTAAGGTCGTTGTAGTGAACCCCAAGGCTCGGGAACGAGTTCAGATAGTTGGCGTAAGCCGAGCCCGAGAGCATGTTCAGCGCTCTCGTTGTAGTTCGCCGGATCGGTGATCAGGAACAGGTCCCGCGAACATCCCCCCCCAGCCCCGCCGGTGAGGCTGACGCCGAAGTAGCTGTCGAGCCCGCCGCCGACCGCAACCCCGTTGGCGTTCATTCCTGCAACCTGTGTCGAACGGCGTGCGCGTAGAGCTTGAGGTCGACGTTGGCGTTGCTGTCGTAGACGCACCCCGATTTAGAGCAGCACCGAGCCGGCGTCGGCACCCGCCGAGAACACAGCTGCTCGAACGTGCCCGCTGCGGACATTTGCGTCGATGATGTTGTCGTAGAATACCGCATTGTCGAACAGGCCGTTGGCGGAACTCGAATGTTTGCCACCAAGCTTCCCGTCGAGGGTCGCGGTGTCGGCGAAGATCTGCGGGTAGGTTCCCGCTGTCGCTGTCCCGCCGGGTGCAGCTGGCAGGTCGAAGGTCAGGGTCCCGTCGGCGCCCATCGCCAGCGTGTTGACGAAGACGTAGGACGGACCGTCAACCGCATCGCGGGTCAGATGGAGGTTGCCGCCGCCGTTGACAGTCAGCGTTCCGACACCGCACGAGCTCGCCGCCGGATTGTCGCCGCCCGCAGCGCAGATCGCTTCCGGAT
>CAWHQE010000009.1:0-57854 GCA_963831485.1 uncultured Alphaproteobacteria bacterium | reverse complement strand
GATCTGCAGCGCCCAGCTTGTCGGCGTTGCGCCGGATCGCAGCTGCAGCAACCGAATTGCTCTCGACGAAAGTCGCGCTCGCAGAGCCGCGCGAAAGTGCCTCCAGGCCCAAGGCGCCGCTGCCGGCGAAGAGGTCGGCAACGCTGAGGTCTTCGAAACTGCCAAGCCGGCTCGTGAGCATTGAGAACAAGGTCTCCCGGGCACGGTCGGCGGTAGGTCGCGTGGCGACCCCCGGCGGCGCCTCGATCTGACGCCCGCGCCATTCCCCGGCAATGATCCTCACTTCAGGGTCTTGCGGAACGAATCGAGATCCGCATCCGCGATCTCATCGATCGCGCCCGGCTGCAAGTCCTCGACCGTGAACGGCCCATAAGCGGTGCGGATCAGCCGCGAGACCTGCATTCCGAGAAATGCCAAGACCCGCCGCACCTCGCGGTTCTTGCCCTCGGTCAAGCTCATCTCGATCCAGCAATTGCTTCCCGTCCGCCGTTCGAGGTTCGCGTTGATCGAACCGTAGTGGACGTCTTCGATGGTCACGCCGTCGGCGAGATCTTCGAGTTGCGCCTGCGTCACCTTCCCGAAGGCACGGGCGCGATACGTCCGCACGACTCCAGTCCTCGGCAGCTCGAGCTGGCGCTTGAGCTCACCATCGTTGGTGAGCAGCAAAAGTCCCTCAGTCATGAAGTCGAGTCGTCCGACCGGCATCAGCCGGGGCAACCCCGCCGGCAGCCGGTCATAGATCGTCGGACGGCCGCGAGGATCGCGCTCGGCGGTGATCGTCCCCTGCGGCTTGTAGAAGCGGAAGAGTTGCGTCGCAGTGGCCGGCCGAACCGCCTTTCCGTCGACCGTCACGCCGCTCAAATCCTCGATCAAGGTCGCCGGCGTGGTGAGCTTTTCCCCATTGAGTGCGACGCGGCCTTCGGCGATCATGCGCTCGACTTCCCGCCGGGAAGCAACTCCGGCGCGCGCGAGTAGTTTGGCGATGCGTTGCGGTCCGCCCTCGCGTTTCTGTGGCGCGGCGGGCACAGTGCGACCTGGGTTGCGCCGCGGCGGCACTGCGCGTTTGCTCGTTCGTTGCTTAGGCATGGTCATTGGTCGGGACCAAAGATGCTGTTCGGAAAGCGTAAGCAAGTCGTCAAGCGCATCCTCATCGTCGAGGATGAGCCGCTGACCGCGTTCGACAATGAAAATTTCCTCGGCGATGCCGGCTACGAGGTCGTCGCCACCGTCGACGATCTCCACGAGGCGCTCGAAATTCTCGAAGCGGGAGATTGTGCACCTGATCCTCAGCGACGTCCGCTTGCGCAAGGATCAGACCGGAATCGAGCTGGCACGCGCTGCGAAGATCAAAGGCGTTCCGACATTGTTCGCGACCGGCCTTTCCTATCCCGGCGCATCCGAGGTCGCGGTGGGGTGCGTCATGAAGCCTTATACCGAGCGCCAGCTGATCAAGGCTATCGAAGCGTCGATCGTCATCTGCAGGGCGAGAAGGTGAAGGCGCCGAAGGGCGTGGAATTGTTCATCGCGATCGACGAGACCGACTGAAAGGCGAGTCGTTCACCGCGGGGTTATGCGGTCCATGAAAGCTGTCTAAGGTCTTCGCTGGAACGGAGGAGGGGACCAGATGGCAGGCCAGCGGCCCAAGGGTTTCAAGCTGCTCAAGGCGGCGCTCGCGACGCGCAAGTCCGCGACGATGCTGGCCTTCGGCTTCTCCTCGGGCCTCCCTTTCGCGCTGCTGATCGGAACACTTACGGCATGGCTCGGCGAAGTCGGGGTCAAGCTCGCGACCATCGGTATCTTCTCGTGGATCGGCCTCGCTTACTCGTTCAAGTTTCTGTGGTCGCCGGTCGTAGACCGGTTCCAGATCCCCGGCCTTGAACGCATCGGCCGCCGCAAGAGCTGGATCGCGCTGTGTCAGGTGATCATTTCGGCGTGCCTCGCGCTGCTCGCGCTGACCAACCCGGCGACCTCGATCGGCAATTTCGTGTTGCTCGCCTTCGCGGCCGCGTTGGCGTCGGCAAGCCACGACATCGCGATCGACGGATGGCGCATCGATCAGGCCGACGAGGAGGCCCCGATCGAGCTGCTCTCCGCCCTCACCCAGTTCGGCTATCGTACTGCCTCGATCGTCGGCGGTGCCATCGCACTGGTGATGGCCGCCCGGATGAGCTGGCCGAACGTCTATCTGGTGATGGCGGCGATCTTCCTCGTCCTCTTGGTGGTCACCCTCACCGCACCCGACACTCCGCGGCCCGAGCGCCAGAAGCTGTACGGCGCGCTCGCCGAGCCCGGTGCACTCAAGCCCGGCGTGCGCGCTTTGCTCCTCGCGATCGTCGGCATCAGCTGGCTTTGGGCGATCGTTCGGCTTGTCACTTTCGCAGTCTCGATGTTGGCCCCTGCCGCGCCTGGCGCGACGCCGCCCTCGGTTGCCGATTTCACGAAGACATGGGGCGCGCTGATCATCATCGCCACCGTCTTCGTACCCCTGGCAGTCGCGGCGATCGCAAATCGCCTTGCGAAAAGCCCCGACAGGGTCCTCACGGCGCACGACCCGGCACATGGGCCCGGTCGCACCGTGATGAACCACCTCTACTCGGCGCTCGTCGATCCGCTTGCGGAGTTGTCGGGACGCATGGGCTGGGGCGTGCTCGCAGCCGATCGGCTTCATCCTGACCTACGCGATTTGCTACAACATCTGGGCCAGCTTCGCGTACCCGTTCTATCTCGATTACATGCACTACACGAAGGACGAGGTTGCCTTCGCCTCGAAGATCTTCGGCATTATCATGACGATGCTGGGCATCAGCTTGGGCGGGTATCTGTTCGCCAAGATAGGCCGTTTCCCGACGATCCTGCTGGGCGCGATCCTCCCGCCGCTCGGCAACTTCCTTTACGCCGACCTCGCCGATGGCGCGCACATGATCGACGGCTTCGCTCACCTGCTTCGGCTCGACGCCCTGGCGCGCGCATTTGGGAGCGACGAGCGGATGATGCGGCTGCTGATCGCAATCTGTTACGAGAACATCACCACCGGCCTCGCGCTAACGGCTTTCGTCGCTTATGTCTCCAGCATCGTCAGCAAGAAATATGGTGCGATCCAGTACGCACTGCTCGGCTCGCTGCTATCACTCGTCGGGACGCTTGGGCGGGGAGCAGTCGGGGAAGCATTTGATGTCTACGGCTATGCTCCCGTGTTCCGCTGGACCGCGGCAACTGCGCTCATCTCGACATTGTTCGTGCTGCTCGAATGGGCGCGAGTAACCGGCCAGGAACGCAGCGCCAGTGCCGAGGCGGCCCGCGACACGGACGCGAAGGTCGCGGAGGCGCTAGCCGAAAGCGGTCAGCCCGCGCGCTAGTTCACAACCTCGGGGGGAGAGTTCATTGGCAGCTTCCGCCCAACCGACGGCAAGCGACTCCAAATCGTTCGGCGCCCTTGCCGCTTCCTACCTGAGGCCGCGTCCGCTCGGCGCGTTTCTCCTCGGCATTTCGAGCGGCTTCCCGCTGACGTTGCTGATCTGGACCATGTCCTATTGGCTGTCGAAAGTCGGGATCGACAAGAAGACGATCGGTTTCGCCTTCGCGCTCGGCACGCCATACACGCTCAAGTTCCTGTGGGCGCCGCTCATAGACGGCATCTCGATCCCAGTGCTTACCCAACTCCTAGGGCAGCGGCGCGCCTGGCTGTGGACCGTGCAGGTGCTGCTCGTGGTCGCGGTCGTTCAACTCGGCGCCAGCGATCCGGTCCATCACATCGGGCGCTTCGCTCTTTGGGGCGCAATCACTGCCTTCCTCTCTGCGACGCAGGACATCGTCATCGACGCCTACCGCATCGAGACTTTGCCGAACGATGAGCTGGCGCAGGGCACCGCAACCAATCAGGTGGGCTATCGGACCGGCGACCTCCTCGCCGGTGCGGGCACCATCTACCTGGCGTCGGCTGAGGGGGCTGGGCTCGGCTGGGCTGCGGCATACGCGCTGACGGCGTCGCTTGTCCTGCCCGGCGCCATCGCGTCTCTCTGGCTCGGACCGGGACAACATACGGCGGTGAGCAAGGGCGGTCAGTCACTCGCCACCGCCGGTCATTTTCTCCGCCACAACGTGGTCGCGCCCTTCGCCGACTTTCTGAAGCGCCCAGGCGCCTGGCTGATCCTGCTGTTCGTGCTGACCTATAAGCTCGGGGACGCGATGGGGCAGAACATGCTTGCGCCCATGCTTGTGCACCAAGGCTTCTCGGACACCGAATATATCGCGATCAACAAGCTGGTGCGGTTCTGGTGCCTGGTGATTGGCTCGCTCGTCGCCGGAGCATTGATACCCCGCTTCGGCATGAGCCGGCTGCTGTTTGGTGCCGGCATTATCATGATGGTCGCCAACCTCTTGTTCGCATTGGTCGCGAACTCCGGGCATTCGGTGACGCTGCTGACTATAGCCGTCGCTACAGAGAACCTGTTCGGAGCGATCAGCCTGACGGTGTTCGCAACCTATTTGTCGGGTCTCTCGAACACCGCCTTCACCGCGACTCAATATGCGCTGCTGTCGAGCGTCGCGGCGGTCGCGCGCACTTTCGCGACCACGCCCTCGGGCGTCGCCGCCGACCGTTTAGGATTCCCCAGTTTCTATATATTCTGCGCCCTGCTCGGGATCCCGGGCCTGGTCGTCCTCTACTTCATGCGCCGGGCAGGCTTTGTGGTTGAAGCCGTGCGCCAAAAGGGAGTTGAAGCGACGATGCCCGAAGGGGATGGTTAGTCAGGCAGCTCGCCGTTCGCGGCCAGCACGACGCCGGCAAGGTATAGGGACCCGAATATCAGCACTCGCGCGTCTTGCGGAACCGCACCGAGCGCTTCGTCCACGCTGTCATGAGCATCGGCGGAGAAGCCCAGTCCCCCAGCGATCTCGACCAGGTCGCTCGGAGTAAAGCAAGGGTGGTCGGGAATCGGCACCGCGTGGACGTGCTTCGCAGCGCCGCGAAAGGGTTCGAGCATCCCCGGCGGGTCTTTCCGCGCGAGGCTTGCGAAGACGAGGTGAAGCGGTTTCCCATCGTCGAACTGATGCTTTGCAAATGTCGCAATCTGCCGCGCTGCTGACGGATTATGTCCGCCGTCGAGCCAAACCTCCCGGTCACGGACGAGCGGTCCCGGAGCGAGATGCTGCAACCGCGCAGGCCAGTCGGTCCAACCCATCGCCGCGCCCAGTGCCGCAACCGGCACTCGAAACGCATGCTGATGGCGAAGCATCGCCACCGCGAGCGCTGCGTTCATCGCCTGATGCCGGCCAGGCAGCCGCGGCAGAGGCAGCTTCAGCTCGCCCTTCTCGTCTTCGTACCTGAGCTTTCCATTCTGCGGGATTGCATCCCACAGACTTCCGCGCGGAAGCCAGATCGCGCCGCGTTCGAGCGCGATCCTTTCGACTTCGCCGGCGATTGCAGGGGGGTAGAGCTGCGTGACGAGCGGCACGCCCCGTTTCGCGATAGCCGCTTTCTCGCCCGCGATTCCGACCAGCTCGTCGCCAAGGAACTGCTGGTGGTCGAGACCCAGATTGGCAATGCCCGTCACCAGCGGCTTTTCGATCACGTTCGTCGCATCGAGCCGGCCTCCCAGCCCGACTTCCAGGATGCAGGCGTCCGCGGGCGTCCGCGCGAATGCGAGAAAAGCGGCGGCGGTCGCGATTTCGAAGAAGCTCGGCTCGATGCCGGCGCCCGCGTCGATCGTCTCGGAGAGAAGCTCGGCAAGCTCGTCATCGTCGATTAGCCGGCCGGCAATCCGCATCCGCTCGTTGAAGCGCACGAGATGCGGGCTCGTGAAGGCGTGAACCTTGTACCCGCTCGCCTCCAGCGCAGCGCGCAGGAACGCGATCGTCGACCCCTTACCGTTGGTCCCGGCGACATGGAATACCGGCGGAAGTTCGTCATGCGGCCGGCCCAGACGCTCAAGCAGCGCGGCAATTCGCTCGAGCCCGAGGCGATCGCCAGCAGGCGAAAGCTTCGACAATCGATCGAGCTGCGCCTGAACTTGCGGATCGGTCGAGCGGGCAAAATCCGCCATCAGGCGGCTTCTTTCGCCTCCGGAGCGAGATAGGAGATGAGGAGCGCCAGCTTCTCCTTCAGGTCGCCGCGCGAGACGACCATGTCGATCATCCCGTGCTCGAGCAGATATTCGGCGCGCTGGAACCCCTCAGGCAGCTTCTCGCGGATCGTCTGCTCTATGACCCGTTGGCCTGCAAACCCAATGAGCGCGCCGGGTTCTGCGATCTGCACGTCACCAAGCATCGCATAGGACGCTGTCACTCCGCCCGTGGTCGGGTCAGTCAGAACGACGATGTAGGGCAACCCGGCTTCCTTGAGCTCCTGCAGCGCTACCGTCGTGCGCGGCATCTGCATCAGGCTGAGGATACCTTCCTGCATGCGAGCCCCGCCCGCGGCGGTGAACAGGATGTAGGGACAATGATCAGCGATTGCCGTGCGGATGCCGGCGACAATCGCCGCTCCGACGGCGATCCCCATCGATCCGCCCATGAAGGCGAAGTCCTGGACGCCGATGATGACTTTTTGGCCCTCGATCTTGCCCCGCGCGTTGACAAGCGCGTCGCGCTCTCCGTTCGCTGCGCGGGCCGTCTTCAACCGGTCCGCATAGCGCTTCGTATCCTTGAAGCGCAGCGGATCCTCACGGACTTCGGGCGCAGGCAAAAGCTCATACTCCGCGGCGTCGAACAGCTGCGTGAAGCGCTTGGGAGGGCCGATCCGGTCGTGGAAGTTGCAGCGGGGGCAGACGCTGTAATTCTCTTCCCACTCCTTGACGAAAACCATGGTGCCGCACTTGCTGCACTTGTGCCACAGATTTTCGGCGGTCTGCCGCTTGGGCAGGAAGGGAATGCCGCTTCGGACGCGGCTGAGCCAACTCATCTTATATCCTCTGCAGCGGGCGTCTGCTCCAGCGAGGCGATAATGTCCATGAGGGCCCGGCGGGGATTCATCGCCTCCGTGACGGGCCGTCCGATGACCAGCGCCGACGCGCCGTCGGCGATGGCTCGATGCGGAGTGACGATCCGTTTCTGATCGCCAAGCTGCGAACCCGCGGGCCGCACTCCCGGGACAACGAAGAAGCCATCGGGCCACGCCGCGCGTACCTGCGCAATCTCGGCGCCCGAGCAGACGATCCCGTCGAGCCCTGACTCGCGAGCAAGCACTGCAAGGCGCTCCACCTGACTTGCCGGTTCGCTGTCGATCCCGATGCTCGATAGGTCGTCTTCATCCAGGCTCGTCAGCACGGTCACGGCGACCACCTTGGTCCGAGGCGGAGCGGCCGCCTTTGCGGCACGCATCATCGCGCGTCCGCCCGCCGCATGAACGGTGAGGATCGCAGGGTCGAGGTGAGCGATGGCCTGGACCGCTCCTTCGACCGTGTTCGGGATGTCGTGGAACTTGAGGTCGAGGAAAACGGGCGTCTCATGTTCCGCGATCCGGAGCACCCCGTCCTCACCATTGGCGCAGAAGAACTCGAGGCCAAGCTTCAGCCCGGCGGCGAGGCCGCCGATGTCGCGAGCAATGGCTGCGGCGCGGTGAACGTCCTGGGTGTCGAGCGCAACGAAAATTGGAGTCATTCAGTCGGCTCCTGCTCCTCTAATTGTTGGTTGGCGGCAGCCGCGGCCGACACCGGTCGCGGCCTCTCGAGCACGTCGAGACGCCGCCTGCACGCCCATAGCTTGGCCCGCATGATCAGCCACGTCGGAAGGAACCCGACGAGGAAAAAAATCAGCAGCAGGATCGGGATCTTGATGTCCGCCTGGATGTCGCCCCACAGGCTCAACGTCACCGAAGCCCAGTTGCGGGTCGCGAACAGAACCACGATCACCGCGACGAGCACCCAGAACAAGGTCTTCAGGAACTGCATCCGATGGCTCCGCGCGCATTTGAGGCGCTCGCGCGTTCATAGCCATAAGCCCGTTCGTCGCAAGACAGAGTCGCTCTGTCGCATGCGGTTCCAAAGAGCCGTTGAGGCGGCGGTCCCGAGCCGTCACACCCTTGTTGAGGGCGGGGAGAAGAGGTTCTTGAAGACGATCAGCAAGATCGGCGTCGGCGCTGTGGTTTTGGTGATGGGCGCCTCGCTCCTGGCAATGCGGCCGCACTCGGACGAACGTCACCGAGGCGCGATCGCTGAGGCTCACGTGAAGCTGGCATCGCTCTCGACCGCATCACGGCGCGACGTCGATTACCGCCTACTCGATGCACGGCTCCAGGCGCTGATGAAGAAGCCGGCGATGGTTGGCCTCGCGGTGGGAATCGTGGAAAATGGGCGCATCACCTTCCTCAAGGGCTATGGCGAGACGCTCGCGGGCTCGGGGGACCCAGTCACTCCCGAAACCGTCTTCCGCTGGGCCTCCTGTTCGAAGGGTCTTGCCGCAACCATGGTCGCGAAGCTGGCCGAGCAAGGGAAGATCAACCTCAACGCGCCGGTCGCGGACTATGCGCCGGATCTCAAGCTTCCCAATGGCAATGAACGGATTGCAACGGTAGGCGACCTGCTCTCACATCGACTTGGAATCTATCGCGACGCCTTCGCCAACAAACTTGAGGAAGGCGAGGATCCGAGCGCTCTCAGAACCGAGATTGGCACGCTGAACGCAGTCTGCGCCCCCGGAACGTGCTGGGACTATCAGAACGTAGCCTACGATGCCTCAAGTGAGATGGTCTCGCGCATCACCCACATGCCCTACGAGCAGGCGGTCGAACGCTACCTCTTCAACCCCATCGGAATGACTAGCGGCAGCGTGTCGATGGCCGGTCTCGAGTTCCAACCCAAGCTGGG
Organism: uncultured Alphaproteobacteria bacterium; assembly: GCA_963831485.1. Lineage (GTDB taxonomy): Bacteria > Pseudomonadota > Alphaproteobacteria > Sphingomonadales > Sphingomonadaceae > Sphingomicrobium. The sequence goes on along the minus strand of CAWHQE010000009.1, from coordinate 49,053 downwards.
CCAGGCCGCACAGCGCTGGCAAGCGGCCGTGGCCGATGGTCGACACCTATTACAAGGTCCCGGGAGCCGCAGGCATCAACAGCGATATCAAGGACATGGCGCTCTACTTGGAAGCGCAGATGGGCGAGATGCCCGACGTCGCGGACGCGAAACTCCTGAACACCATCCATGGCCGCTACGTCGTCACCCCTGGCGAACGCGGGCGCATGCGCAAGTTCCTCGAGCGGCTCGGCACCGCCTGGTACGGCTACGGATGGCGCAGCTACGATTATGCCGGGCACCAGATCATCGGTCACCGCGGCGGCATCAAAGGCTATCGAAGCCTGATCCTGTTCGACCCTCAGAAGAAAAGCGGCGTGGTCGCCCTTTGGAACAGCGATACATGGCAGCCCGGCGGTCTTGAGTTCGAGGTGATGGATCAGATCTACCACCTCCCCTTCCGCGACTGGCTCGAGATCAACAAGTCGCCGGCCGAAACCATCGCGGCGGCGGATGACGATTCCAACGACAGCGGTGACAACGGCGACCGCGGCCGCTAGCGGCGCTCCGCTTCTTCCTTCGTCTCGTGGATCTCGTGCTTCTCCTTCAAATGCGCGAGATAGCGAAAGCCCATGCCGATCATTGAAGCCGCCATGCCGACGATCAGTATGGGATAATACCAGGTCGGCGGATTATCCTTCGTCCACGCGACTGCCCCCAAGAAGAGCACGCTGAGGATCGACGTCAAATAGCCGATCGCCTTGAAATCCAGCCCGCTTGCCGCGGGGACTCTGACACTTTCATGATGCATAGTGCAGGAACATCCAAGCCGCGCGGTTGGTTTCCTTCCCAAAGCAGTGAGGGAACGAGTTATGGCCGAGTCAAAATCGAAGGACGCAATCGAGCTTCTCAAGCACGACCACCGCGAGGTCGAGAAGCTGTTCAAGGAGTTCGAAAGCGCCAAGGGAGAAGGCCGCAAGCAAAAGCTGGCATACCAGATTTGCCTGGAGCTCGTCGTCCATTCCGAGATTGAGGAGTCGATCTTCTATCCGGCCTGCCAAGGGACAGTCGACGAAGACGAGCTGAAGGAGGGCTATGTCGAACATGACGCAGCCAAGCTCCTGATTGCCGAAATTGAGGCCGCCGAAGAGGGTGTCGATGACGAATTCTTCGATACCAAGGTGCACGTGCTCCAGGAGGAGATCGAGCACCACATCGAGGAAGAGGAAGGACGGGGCGGCATTTTCTCGCAAGCCGGCAAGGGGAAGCTCGACATGGACGCGATCGGAGAACAACTGGCTGAGAAGAAGCGCGAGCTGACCGAGCGCTACAAGAGCGAGGGTTTGCCTCGGCCGAAACTCAAGACGATGGACGAAGTGTCGGTCTAGCGACTCGCCCGACCGGTGGCCCAGTCGGACATAAGGCGAACCTTAAGTCCTCAGGCCCGGTTTTCCGCACTTTTTGGGCCGCTACCGTAACTTTTGGTATATGCCCCGCAGGAACGCATTTGGTTTCCAACAGGCGTTGCGTTCCTGACAGCCCCCTAAACGGGATCTCATCCTCGATGAGCCCAATGGCTGCCGCTTGTAAAAGAGCCAGGGGCGATAAATGACCTACGACGACCACAATTATCATCGCGAACGCGAGCGGCATTGCCGGTCGATGGCGGAGCTAGCGGATGACCCGGACGTGCGCCGGCGTCATGAGCAGCTGGCGAACCTCCACGCGGTTCGCGCCTCTCAGTCCAACCGGGCCAGCGGCGGTACCGCGATCTAGTTACTTCAGCGCGGCGACCTGCATTGCGGCCGCGTCGCGTCCGTAAGTGTCGTCGACGTAGCTGAGCTCGCCGTCGTGCGCCTGCGCCGTCAGATAAGTGACATAGATCGGGACGGGCGTCGGAAGCGGAACATTATCCTCCGGCGTAGTGGAGGCCGACTGAGGGTCTCGCCCGAGCATCCACTCGGCAAGCTTCTCCGCATCCTGCAGCCGGATGCACCCGTGGCTCAGGTCGCGAGCGTCCTGCGCGAACGTCTCCTTCACCGGCGTGTCGTGCAAGTAGATGTCATAGGCATTGGGGAAACCGAACTTCACCCGGCCCATCGAATTGGCCGGTCCCGGAAGCTCGCGCACCCGCACCTTCAGCGTGCCGTCGGCGACGGCGTGCCAGTCGATCTTCGCGGGATCGAGCAGCGTGTCATTGTCCTTGTCGGCCGGCATCACCTGGTAGCCATGCGATTTCAGATAGCCGAGGCCCTGGTCGAGGACGTTCTTGGCAATCAGCGACTGCACCAGCTCGTCCGTGACGTGCCAATATGGATTGAGCGTGGCGTAATAGATGGTGCTCGCCAGCATCGGCGTCTGGGTTTGCGCGCCTGCCTTGCCGACGATCACCTTCATCGAATCGACGATCCGGCCATCCTCAATCATGTACAGGCGCGCGGAGGCCGCATCGACCATCACATATTTGTGTTGGAACGGATGCTCCCGGGCGCGATCGAGGCTGGTGAGCACGCGCGGGTCGATCGCGCCACCGCTGGATTGCATCTGCGCCCAGGCCGCATCCCGAAGCTGCGCGTAGAGCGGATTCACCTGCGAGACGGACCGAATATAGCCCGCGAGCGGAGGTTCGTTGGCCGCGCGTTGAAGGATCTGCATCGGGCTGTCCCGCCGCGGCGCGGCCCAAGAATCGGCATAAATCATGCCGCTCGTCGGGCGCTGAATCATCTCGACGTAGCTCACCCACGCCGCGGACAGCAGGCGATCGGCGGCCATCAGAGCCGACTTGTCGCCGGACTGCGCCTGAACGATGAGGTCCTGCGCCTGCGCTGCGAGCGCTGGGCCACTGTTCAGCCCATCGAGCGGCGCACGGTCGAGAATCCCGATCAGCTCGTTTGCGGCAGGACTATTGGCGCCGCTGCGCAGCCACAGCGGGGCGCTTCCGCGGCTCGCATAAAAGGCGTTCACGGCCTGAACCGTAGTCGGAGAAACCTGGGTTGCCACCCCCGGAAGCTCAGGACTGGTAGCGGCGGAAACGGGCACAGAGAAACCCAGCAGCGCCGCACAGGCGGCGCCGGCCAACAACCGAATTTTCACGTCCAAATACCTTTTAAAGCTTTCTTTGCAGCCTCAACGCAGGAAGCGGCTCACGGGTTCAAAATAAGTATTGACTTTCAGATCTGTACCGTTCCGGAACTGAACCGCTTTTCAGCATCCGAAGTGCAGCTCGAGTCGTTTCGGTGCAAAAGCCTTGCTGTATTGACAGTATAATACACCGTGATTTATCCTCCCGCGGATTTCGAGAGGAGAGCTCATGTACAGTCAGCAGGAAATTGACGACGCAGTCGCTTCCGGCGTGATCACGGCCGATGCAGCTGACGCGCTACGGGCTCACATCGCCCGTCAACGATCCACGGCGATTCCGGACGAAGAGCAGTTCCGGCTGCTTACGGGCTTCAACGACATCTTCGTTTCAATCGCCGCCGCCATCCTGCTGTTCGCCGTTGGGTGGATCGGACAGAGCATCGGGCAGGCCACCGGCCTCTTCATTTCAGATCATGGCGAGACTGGACCGAGCTTCCTGGCGCCGCTTGCGGTGGGCGGCACGGCCTGGGGACTCGCGCTCTTCTTCACTGCCCGCCGACGGATGGCGCTTCCCTCGATCCTGCTGTTGCTCGCCTTCGTCGGCGGGGTCCTGGCGACCTCGGCGTTCGTGCTTGTCGAGATCATCGGGCCCGATCGTTTCAACGGTCAGGCCCAGCTCCTCGGGGCGACCGTCGGCGGCGTCAGCGCTGCGGTCGCGGCTGTCGGGGCATGGCTGCACTGGCGGCAGTTCCACGTTCCGATCACGATCGCCGCGGGCGCTGCCGCGGTGGCGGGCCTGTTCCTCGCGATCGTCATCGGCGTGGTTCAACCCGGCGACGGCGAGACTGCAAAGAACATCATCCTCGCTTTCGTCCTACTGCTCGGCATCGGCGTGTTCCTCTTTGCAATGTGGTGGGATGCGTCGGATCGCGCTCGCACCACCCGCCGCTCGGATGTCGCGTTCTGGCTGCATCTTCTCGCAGCGCCGATGATCGCACACCCGATCTTCACGCTGCTCGGCCTTAACAATGGCGCCGTCGGGACCGGCGAGGCGCTGCTCGTGGTCGGACTCTATGTCCTGTTCGGCCTGACGGCCCTTGCGATCGACCGCCGCGCGCTGTTGGTTTCGGCGCTGGCTTACGTGCTCTATGCGCTCACCGAGCTGTTCAAGCAGTTCGGCGCGGTCGAGCTGAACGTCGCGCTGACGGCGTTGATCATCGGCTCGGCGCTGTTGCTCCTGTCCGCTTATTGGCACCAGGCGCGCAGGCTGATCGTGACCCGGCTCCCATCGAACCTTCAGGCACGGCTGCCCGAGCTCGATCGTCCGGCCGTGATTACCCAACCAGCCGCATAAGCCGGCGCTCGAGCGGGGCCAGGACACCAGCAAGGTCGTGGCCTCGCTTCAGCACCGCTCCATGCTCACCGACCAAAGCGAACGCCCCCTGCTTCGTCCGAAGCGCGGGGCGTTTCTCAATCCTAACCTCGGGCCGCTCACTGTGCCGCCGGAAAGCAGCGAACATCGCCACGTCAGGATCGATCCTCAGCGCATAGTCGCGCCAGTAACCGGCTGCGACCATCCGACCGTATAGGTCGAGAATCCGCTGCAACTCCTTGCGATCGAACGTGGCAATCGGGCGCCGATCCCAGGCAGGCGGGAACGGCGCGATGACGCTCAAGCGCTCTTGACCTTCGGCTGCGGTTGCGGCTGCCGCGGACCCTTCAACAGCTTGAGCTCGGCACGGAGCTCGTCGAGCTCGTGCTCCAGCTCATTGATGCGCACCCGGACCGGATCGCAGTCCTCGCCGCAAGGCGTGCCGTAAGGCATGAAGCCCGGACTGTAATGGACGGCTTCGACGGGAACCGGCTTGGCAGGGATGCCGACCATCGTCGAAGCCGGCGCGACATCTTTCGTGACGACGGAGTTGGCGCCGATCTTCGCACCCTCGCCCACCTCGATGGGACCGAGGACCTGTGCGCCTGAGCCGATCACGACGCCGGAGCGGATCGTCGGATGCCGCTTTCCGCCGATACCGGTCGTCGGGTTCGTGCCGCCCAAGGTCACGTTCTGGTAGATCGTAACGTCGTCGCCGATTTCGGCCGTCTCGCCGATGACACTGAAGCCGTGGTCGAGGAAAAAGCGCTCGCCGATCTTGGCCCCCGGATGGATGTCGATGGCGGTGAGGAAGCGCGCGAAATGGTTGATCAGCCGCGCCAGGAAATAGAGCTTGCCCTCCCACAGCCAATGCGCAAGCCGGTGCAGGCCAAGCGCCAGGACCCCCGGATAGAAGAGGACGTCCCAGCGCGAACGCGCCGCCGGATCGCGTGATTTCACGGAATCGAGATAGGCGATCAGCCCAGTCTGCAAGCGCGACACTTCCTTTGCCGTTGCCGGGATAATTTAAGGTGCGGCGCGACGGCCGGCAATGGGTCAGGTCGAAGCTTGGCTGCCGCAAATGAAAGTCGAGCCGTTCGCCCGGAACTACATCCCCCTTGCCAAGGTTCCTCGGTTCGGCAAAGCACCGCCCCTCCAACGAGATCAGAGGCAGCGATTTCATCCGTTGGTTGAACTAGGGGACAGCGATCTTTTCGGCCTATAATCCGCTCTACTCCCTGGCAGGGTTTCTCGTCGGCGCTCTGGTCGGTCTGACCGGCGTTGGCGGCGGATCCCTTATGACTCCGCTGCTCGTCCTTCTGTTTGGCTTCCACCCCGCGACTGCCGTCGGGACCGATTTGCTTTACGCTTCTGTCACCAAGACGGCGGGGACCGTCATCCATGGGCGACGGGAGACGGTTGACTGGCGCATCGTCGGCGGCCTTGCATCAGGCAGCGTTCCAGCGGCGATCGTGACCCTCAGTCTGATGGCCTATTTCGGCGTAAAGAGCGCCCATAGCGCTTTCCTGCTCAACGTGTTGCTCGGGGGAGCGCTGCTCGTCACTAGCATCGCGGTCTTCTTTCGTCCGTGGATACTTTCCTGGGCCGGTCACCACATTGAAGCGATGGAGGATCGGCGGACCACGCAGTGGACCGTGTTCCTCGGCGTCATGCTTGGTGTTCTCGTCTCCATCACGTCGGTCGGCGCGGGAGCGCTAGGGACCACTGCCCTCCTGATTCTGTATCCCAAGCTGCCTGTCGCACGCATCGCGGGCAGCGATATCGCTCACGCGGTCCCGCTGACTCTTATCGCGGGCATCGGCCATTGGCTGATGGGATCGGTCGATCTCACCCTGATGGTCGCCCTTCTTGCAGGCTCGATTCCTGGAGTCATCGTGGGCAGCCTGCTCGCCACGCGATCCTCGGACTCGGTGCTCCGCCCCATCCTTGCGATCACGCTGCTTCTGTCGTCGGTGAAGCTGCTGACGGCCTGAACGAAGTCAAAAAAAAGGAAATGGGGCGGGCCCTGGGGAGACCCGCCCCTTCGTTGCGGCCGGTTAGGGGAGAGACCGGCCGAAGCTCCTTCCAGTTCGGAAGGGACAGTGTTGATGTATGTACTGGCTTCAATCGTTCAAGATGATTATAGCGCCCTCAGTGATTGGATTTATCGATTAGATGTCCGTCCACCTCCCAACCCTGAAGCAGCTGCAATATCTTATTGCGCTCCGCCGATACGGGCATTTCGGCAAGGCTGCGGACGCCTGCTTCGTTACCCAGTCGACTTTGTCCGCCGGCCTTCGCGAGCTGGAGGCGTTGCTCGGCGTTACCCTTGTCGAGCGCACCCGCCGCCTCGTCCGCTTCACGGCCCTCGGCGAGAAGATCGCCGACAAGGCGATCCGCGTACTCCGCGAAGCCGAAGAGCTCGGCGAGATGGCGCGTGCCGAAGGCCAGCCGCTTCACGGCGAGCTGAGGATGGGGGTCATCCCCACGATCGCGCCGTTCCTTCTACCCGCCATGCTCCCCAGGCTGCGCAGCGAATGGCCTTATCTCAAACTGTACTTGCGGGAGGAGACGAGCACGGCCGCATGCGAGGCGCTTCATCGCGGCCAGCTCGATTGCGTGTTGCTCGCCCTACCGTTCGCCTGCGGCGAAGTGGATTCTGCCCTGCTCTTCGACGACCCGCTCTACGTTGCCTTCCCGCCCGGAGATGCGCCGCTCGGAGGCTCGGTCGATGCAGCCGCGATCGACGAGAACCGGCTGCTGCTCCTCGAGGACGGCCACTGCCTCAAGGACCACGCTCTCTCAGCATGCAACCGGCCCGAGATCCGGGCGCACGCCTCGATGATGGGCACCTCGCTTCATACCCTCGTTCAGATGGTCGACAATGGGCTCGGCCTGACGTTCGTGCCCGGAATGGCGATCGAAACGGGCATTCTTCGCGGAACCAGGGTCGAAATCGAAGCGATTGAATTCCGATCGCGGCTTTCGGCGCGTCGCGCTGATCTGGCGCCGCTCCAGCCCGCGCGAAAGCGAATTCCAGCTGCTCGCGACGACCCTGCGACGAATCGCGCGCGATCTCATTCCCGACCTGGAGCCGATCGTCTCCGACCGTGAGCCGGCGCTCGAAGGGGCGTGCGGCTGACCGCCGCCCCCTCGCGCCGCATAACTCGCCCTACTTCGCCAACTCCGGCTCGCGAGCCTTGGGCGCCGAGGCGCTTCTCGGACGGCGCAGGTCGAAACGGTCGGCGTTCATCACCTTCGCCCATGCCTTGACGAAATCCCGGACGAACTTCTCGCCGGCATCGGCCGAGGCATAGACCTCCGCCAACCCGCGCAACTGCGAGTTCGAACCGAATACGAGGTCGGTTCGAGTAGCCGTCCACTTCTGCTTGTCGGTTGCTCGATCGGTCCCGACGAAGGTCTCGTCGCCGCTGTCATCGACCTGCTTCCACGCCGTTCCCATGTCGAGCAGGTTGACGAAGAAGTCGTTAGTCAGCTGGCCCACGCGATCGGTGAACACACCGTGCCTGGATCCGCCCGCGTTTGCGCCGAGGACGCGCAGGCCGCCCACGAGGACGGTCATCTCGGCTGCCGTGAGACCCAGTAAATGGGAGCGGTCGACCAGCAATTCCTCCGTCGGCACGTTGAAGCGCACGCCCAGATAATTGCGGAAGCCGTCGGCGCGCGGCTCGAGGGGCTCGAAGCTCTCCTCGTCGGTCTGTGCTTCAGTCGCGTCGCCGCGTCCTCCTGTGAACGGAACCGTGACGCTGTAGCCGGCATCTTTCGCCGCCTTCTCGACCGCTGCGCTGCCTGCCAGGACAATGGCGTCAGCGAGCGATATATTGCCGCGCAGGCCGTCGAGCCTCGAAAGTAGCTTCTGCAGTTCCTGAGGGTCATTGACTTCCCAATCCTTTTGCGGAGCCAGACTTACCCGCGCGCCATTGGCGCCGCCGCGATGGTCAGACTGGCGGTAGGTCGACGCAGACGCCCAGGCTGCTTTCACCAGCTCCGAGACCGACAGTCCGCTATCGAGGATTTTCCGCTTAAATTCAGCAACGTCGCTGTCACTCGGCGCCTTGCCCGCGGCGACAGGGTCCTGCCAGATCAGATCCTCGTTCGGAACTTCCGGCCCCAGATAGCGGGCCTTCGGGCCCATATCGCGGTGAGTCAGCTTGAACCACGCACGCGCAAATGCGTCGGCGAACTCATCCGGGTTTGCGCGGAACCGCTCGGCGATCTTCCGGAATTCGGGATCCTCGCGGAACGCCATGTCGGCGGTAGTCATCATCGTCCGGACCTTCTTGCCCGGCGTATGCGCCGCCGGAGCCAGGTCCTCTTCCTTTTGATTGACCGGCTGCCACTGCTTGGCGCCCGCCGGGCTGGTGACCAGCTCGTATTCGTAGTCGAGGAGCATGTGCAGGTAATTCATGCTCCACTTGATCGGAGTTGGCGTCCACGGACCCTCGAGCCCGCTGGTGATGGTGTCGTCGCCGATGCCGCTCGCATGGCCACTCTGCCAGCCGAGCCCCTGCTGCGCGATGTCGGCGCCTTCCGGCTCCGCGCCCACCTTCGAGGCATCGCCCGCGCCGTGACACTTGCCGAAAGTGTGACCGCCGGCGGTGAGCGCGAGAGTCTCCTCGTCGTTCATTGCCATGCGGCGGAACGTCTCGCGGATCTCGCGAGCTGACGCCAGCGGATCCGGATTGCCGCCCGGCCCTTCGGGATTGACGTAGATGAGGCCCATCTGGACTGCTGCGAGCGGGTTTTCCATCGCCTTGCCGGCGTCGTCGCCCATGCGCGGTTGCGCGCCATGCCCGACCCAATTCTCCTCGGTTCCCCAATAAGTGTCATGCTCCGCCTGGTAGACGTCCCTTCGCCCCCCGCCGAAGCCGAAGGTCGGTCCGCCCATCGATTCGATGGCGACGTTGCCCGCCATGATCAGCAGGTCCGCCCAGCTGAGATTGCGGCCATATTTCTGCTTCACCGGCCACAGGAGCCGGCGCGCCTTGTCGAGGTTAGCGTTGTCCGGCCACGAATTGAGCGGAGCGAACCGCTGCTGCCCCGAACTCGCGCCGCCGCGGCCATCGCCAATGCGATAGGTGCCAGCGGCATGCCACGCCATGCGGATAAAGAACGGGCCGTAATGGCCATAGTCGGCCGGCCACCACGGCTGGCTGTCGGTCATGAGCGCAGTGAGATCCTTTTTCACTGCGTCATAGTCGAGCCTCAAGAAGGCCTCGGCATAATCGAAATCGTCTCCGTACGGGTCGCCGCTCGCTCCTTGCTGCGGCAGGATGTCCAGACTCAACTGGTTTGGCCACCAGTCACGGTTGGTGCGGCCGAGCAGCGTGCGCAGCGCGGCCCCTTCTTCCATCGGCGAGCCATGCAGCGGGTCACCCGTCTTCGCGTCCATCGTCAATTCTCCGATCATCGGTTCTTAGCATGTGACGCCTAGCCGCCGGGACTGATCGACAGAAACGAGATTCCTCGGTCAGTCAGAACAGTTGAATTGATTAGTCCGCGCGCCGCGAGGGCTCAGCCCATGTGCCGGAGCCCGACGCGCAGATAATCATATCCGGTGACCAGGGTCAGTACCGCGGCGGCCCAAAGGCAGGTTATGCCGACAAGGTGGATCCAGTGCTGGGCCGGAAACGCTCCGCCGAGGATCAGTGCTCCAAGGGAGACGAGCTGGAAAGTCGTCTTCCACTTCGCAAGGGCACTGACCGGGACGAGCACCTTCAACTCGGCAAGAAACTCGCGAAGACCCGACACCATGATCTCGCGAAGCAGGATGATGAGCGCCGGGATCACGCTCCAATCCTGGATAATAGGCGCGTCTCCGTCAGCCTTCCGGCTCGCCATCAACATCACAAGAACCGCCGCGACCATGATCTTGTCCGCAATCGGATCAAGAAATTGGCCGAGGCGCGAGATGCTCCCCCAGGCGCGCGCGAGATAGCCGTCGAAATAATCGGTGATCCCGACGATGCAGTAGAGAACGAAGGTCACCGCATAGTCCCACGGAGCCGGCTTCCACAGGAGGAAGACGAGTATCGGGACGGCAAGGATCCTCGAAAGGGTCAGGAGGTTCGGCAGCGACAGCATCGTTCGGCTCGAGCGTTATAAGGGTTTGGCTGCTTCGGCAAAGCTGGCTATGCCGTCAGCCCCTGTCCATGAAACCCCGCGCGCTTAGGCTTTGATTCAGAACGTTGCCCACCTGTTGCGCGCGCGGCGATTCCTGCCGCTGTTCGGAACGCAATTTCTCGGCGCCTTCAATGACAGCCTGTTCAAGCAGGCGGTCGTGCTGTTCGTCACCTATCAACTCTATTCGAATGCGCACAAAGAGTTCCAGTTCAGCGCGATCGCGCAGGCATTGTTCATCCTGCCCTTCTTCCTGCTCTCAGCACTTTCCGGCCAGCTTGCCGACGATCATGACAAGGCGAGGCTGATCCGGATCATCAAGTTCGCCGAGATCCTGATCATGATCGTCGGGGGGGCGGGCCTCATGCTCGCGAACATTCCGCTGATGCTGGCAGCAGTCTTCGCGATGGGCATCCATTCGACTTTCTTCGGGCCGATCAAATATGCGATCCTCCCCCAGCATCTTCAGCGGGATGAAGTGCTCGGCGGCACGGGGCTCGTCGAAGCGGGCACTTACATCGCGATCTTGCTCGGAACGATTCTCGCAGGGGCGCTCGCTTCGCGGCCGCAATATGCTGCTGCGGCGGTTGTCGGCTTTGCGGTGCTTGGATTCCTCACCGGTCGCCAGGTCCCGCCAGCCCCTCCTGCTGCCGAACGCCTGCCAATTACCTGGCACATCGTCCACGCGTCGATCGAGCTTGTCAGCGCGACCATGCATATCCGCCGACTGTTCCTGGCGATCCTCGCGATCAGCTTTTTCTGGACCATCGGCGCGGTGCTGATCATCATCTTCCCGCCGCTGGTGAAGAATGTGCTCGGCGCAAACGAACAGGTCGCAAGCCTCTTCATCGCCATCTTCTCGATCGGCATCGCGATCGGTTCGGTCGCCATCAATCGCATGCTCAAGAGCGAGGTTTCGGCGAAATTTGCTCCCGCTTCAGTCATCGCGATGGGCGTGTTCGTCCTCCTCCTTCACTTCGTCTCGCTGACGTGGAGCAAGGTCGGGCCGGATTTGACCACGCTCGGCAATTTCCTCTTCAATCCGATGGCATGGCCGATGATCCTGTGCCTGCTGGGGGTCGCGATCACCGGAGGCATGTTCGTGGTGCCGCTCTACGCGTTCCTGACCACGACCGTGCCGAAGGCCGAGACGGCGCGGACTGTCGCTGCCAACAATATCGTGAATTCAGGCGCGATGGTCGTTGGAGCCCTGCTCGCCTTCGGGCTATCGAGCCTGGGAGTGGGCCCAATCGGGCAGCTTTTGCTCGTTGCCGCGATGTGCCTCATCTCCGCCTGGCTCGGCTGGAAGCTTCACCAGGCGTGCGACTGAGCGCCGAAGCGGCGCTTCACCCAATAAGTATCGAAACGAACAAAAACCCGGCGATGAAGGTCGTCGCGAACAGCTTGAAATCTTCACTGAGCGCGGCCCGACTCTCCGAAGGGATAGACAGGTCCCACAAGCGACCCCTCCCGAAGTACCTCGGGTCCATTGCGAATGCGGGCCTGACGAGCTGCATGGCAAATCCTTAACGCGGCTTTTACCATGTTTAAACTCGGAAGATGCGCGAGCGGCTCCTCGCGTCCCGCCGTGGGACGCGGTTCCAGCTTGATTGAACTTTTTTGATCAGCCGTTGACGGCGACTGAATGCGGAGGCTGGTTTCGATGGCGTGCGGCCAGCAGCTCCTTCGCCTGCTCGGCGGTCATCGGCTTTCCGAAATACCAGCCTTGACCAATCGCAGAGCCCAGGCGGACTACCGCCTTATAGACCTCTTCACTCTCGATGCCCTCGACGCAAACGGGCACCGAGAGTGCCGCCGCCAATGTCGTGACGGCACGAACGATCGCTGCGCTTTCGCGCTTTGTGTTGAGGTTGGTAATGAAGCTGCGGTCGATCTTGATGATATCGAACGGCAGCGACCGGATATGCGCGAGCGAGGAGAAGCCGGTACCGAAGTCGTCGAGCGCCAGCCGGACGCCCTGGTTCTTGAGGCTCGCAACGATCGTGCGAGCCAGGTCCATGTCCGCGAACAGCGAGCTCTCTGTGATTTCAACGACGAGCCGCTCAGCCGGAAAGGCGGTCTCAGCCAGGATGCGGACGATCCGCTGGGCGAACCAGCCGTCGGCGAGCTGCGACGGAGAGATGTTGACGGAGATTTTGATCTTCGGGTCCCAGTCCGCCGCCGCCAGCAACGCCTCGGAGATGATTTGCTCGGAAAGACGGCTGATCAGTCCGATCTCTTCGGCAACGGGGATGAAGACGTCCGGTCCGATGATTCCCGACAACGGATGCTTCCATCGCGCTAGCACTTCGAAGCCGATGACTTCACCCGTTTCGAGGTCGACCTGCGGCTCGAAGTAAGGAAGGAATTGGTTGTGCTCGAGGCCGAACCGGATTCCCTGCTCGATCTCGCCGTGGGCGATCAGGGCGCGTTCCATTCCGGCGTCAAACCAAACCGGCCGCCCCACCCGGCCGCTTCGGGCCCGATCCATGGCGATGTCGGCGCGGCGAAGGATGTCCGGAATGCCCACGTCAGCCGCGGGAGCTGACGCGATGCCGGCAAATGCTCCCACCTGGATGATCCGTTCGTGCATGAGGACGGGCCGGGTGACAGTATTGAGTACGACCTCCGCAACCTCTTCGGCGCGGTCGATTGCGTTCGAACGAAGAGCGTACGCGACCGCAAACTCATCGCCGCTCAGGCGCGCAATCACCGCATCCTCGCCCAATTCGCTCCGCAGCGCGATGGCAATCGATTTCAGGAACCAATCGCCCGCTTCGTAACCGTGCTGGTCGTTGACGGTCTTGAAGCGCTGGATCTGGAACGAGATCACGACGAGATGATCGCCGCGCCCACCGGCTTCCTGGCAAAGCTGCGCCGCGCGATCGGCGAACCCTTTGCGGTTGTAGAGACCGGTGATCGAGTTGGTGGTTGCGAGCAGCGCGGCGCGGCGCTCCTGCTCGGCGCGCACTTCCGCTTCATGCTGAAGGTCTACGTAGCGCCTCCACCCGAACAGGATCAGGGCGACGTTGAGTGTCAGCGCGGTGCTCGCAATGCGCACGTCGCTCGCAAATTCGCCGCCTCCAATTCGAAGATGATTGAAGAAGGTGCTGCCGTTCCAGATCAGGAGCAGGACCGCTGTGATGAGCACCGTCAGCACCACGGCGTCACGCCGCGCGCTGAGCACGCCTGAGCTTCTTACCTCGCTACCGGGATGATGCGCCTTCCCCACGGCGGCTCGATACAGCAATAACGCTTAATAAATTGCTGTCCCAAATCAGCAATTTGCTGGTGCGGACGGCGGGATTTGAACCCGCACTCCCAATCGGGAAGAGGATTTTAAGTCCCCAGCGTCTACCGTTCCGCCACGTCCGCTCCTGCAGCCACGGCGACGGTAGGTGCAGCCAGGGCTATTCCGCTGTCACTTCCTTGAGGTTTAAGCGCTCGCGCATTTCCTTGCCGGGCTTGAAGTATGGCACGCGCTTCGCGTCCACCGACACGGATTTACCGGTGCGCGGATTGCGGCCGATGCGTCCGTCACGCTGACGCGTCGAGAATGCGCCGAAGCCGCGAAGCTCGACCCGCCCGCCCTTTGCAAGCTGATCGGTGATGGAATTGAAAATGGCGCTCACCACGCCTTCAACCTCGCGCTGCGTGAGGTCTGGAAAGTCGGTGCACAGCTGCTGCACCAGTTCAGAACGGATCATTGCAACCCCGCGATGGAGAATCGGCCTCGCCCCCTCATGAGGCCGCTTGTCCTTAGGCTGTCAGGAAACAGTGTCTCACGCAAGACGGATTTGATCGGCCAGTATGGGGGCGTCCAAGCGAAGGAACGCCCCCGTCTCAACGGCTTACTTCTTGCTCTTTTTCGACTTCGACTCCTGAGCCTCTTTCAAGGCCTGGCCCAGAATATCGCCAAGGCTCGCGCCGGAATTGGAGCTGCCGTACTGCGCCACGGCCTGCTTCTCTTCGGCGATCTGAAGCGCCTTGACCGAGAAGTTCGGCTTCTTCGAACGGTCGAAGCCGATGACCATCGCATCGAAATGCTGGCCGACCTGGAAGCGCTCCGGACGTTGTTCGTCGCGGTCGCGGCCAAGGTCGCCGCGCTTGACGAAGCCGACCGCGCCATCGTCGCCGACCTGAACGTCGAGGCCCGCATCCTGAACGGCGCGAACAACCACGGTGACCGTCTCGCCCTTCTTGACGCCGCCCGCGCTCGATGCACCGCCGGAAGCGCCGGCACCGGTCCCGCCGCCCTCGAGTTGCTTCATGCCGAGCGAGATGCGCTCCTTCTCGACGTCGACGTCGAGGACCTGCGCCTTCACCGTCTCGCCCTTGCGGTGAAGCTGGAGAGCTTCCTCGCCCGAAACGCCCCAGGCGATGTCCGACATGTGGACCATGCCGTCGACGTCGCCCTCGAGCCCGACGAACAGGCCGAACTCGGTCGCGTTCTTGACTTCGCCCTCGACCACGGAGCCGACCGGGTGAGCCGCCGCGAAGGCCTCCCACGGATTGGCCTGTGCCTGCTTGAGGCCGAGCGAAATCCGGCGCTTCTCCTCGTCGACCTCGAGCACTTTCACATCGACCTCCTGCGAGGTGCTGACGATCTTGCCCGGGTGAACATTCTTCTTGGTCCAGCTCATCTCCGAGACGTGGACGAGGCCCTCGATGCCCGGCTCGAGCTCGACGAACGCGCCATATTCCGTGATGTTGGTCACCCGGCCGCGGAACACGCCGCCGACCGGATACTTGGCGGAAGCGCCTTCCCAAGGATCGCTCTCGAGCTGCTTCATGCCGAGCGAGATGCGCTGCGTCTCACGGTTGATTCGGATGATCTGCACCTTCACCGTGTCGCCAATGTTGAGCACCTCAGACGGATGGTTGACTCGCTTGTAGGAAATGTCGGTGACGTGGAGCAGGCCGTCGATGCCGCCGAGGTCGACGAAGGCGCCATAGTCGGTGATATTCTTGACCACCCCCTCAATCACCTGGCCCTCGGCCAGCGATTGGATAAGGCCCGAACGCTGCTCAGCTCGGGTCTCTTCGAGGATGGCGCGGCGCGACACGACGATATTGCCGCGGCGGCGGTCCATCTTGAGGATCTGGAAGGGCTGCGGGACGTCCATCAGTGGCTGGACGTCGCGGACCGGGCGGATGTCGACCTGCGAACCAGGCAGGAAGGCCACGGCGCCGCCGAGGTCGACGGTGAAGCCGCCCTTGACTCGGCCGAAGATCACGCCCTCGACGCGGTTGCCGGCCTCGAATTCCTTTTCGAGCTTGTCCCACGCGGCTTCGCGGCGGGCGCGGTCGCGCGACAGCATCGCTTCGCCGGCGCTGTTCTCGACGCGGTCGACATAGACTTCGACTTCGTCGCCGATCTTGAGGTCGGCCTTCTGGCCCGGGGCTGCGAACTCGCGCAGCGGCACCCGGCCTTCGCTCTTCAGGCCGACGTCGATGACCGCCATGTCATTCTCGATGCCCGTGACGGTGCCCTTCACCACCTTGCCTTCGAAGGCTTCGTTTTCGCCGCCGAGGCTTTCGTTCAGGAGGGCCGCGAAATCGTCGCGGGTCGGGAATATAGTGGTTGCCATGAGTGCTTAAGTTCCTGTGCCTTCAAATTCGCTTGCCGCGCCGCGCCACCATGGCGAAGCTCCCGCATGCGGACCTGGTTCAATGTTGTGCCGCAACAGCACCGTGCCGAAGCAGCGTCCTTGGGCGATCAGCAATACGCGGAACCCAGTCGCGGAAAAAAGCGCGTGCCGGCGCCGGTCACCCCGGAACACCGTACGCGCTCGCCAAAGGACGGGCTTCCGCGAGCGGCCTAACGCCCGCCGGACGGCGGCGCCCTTAGCTTAGAGGGGCTCTAAGGGCAAGCTGAACGACCGTTCGCATCTACTTGCTGACCAGGACCTCGCGTCCGTTCAGTTTCTGCACCGGCCGAGCGTCGTTCGGATAGCGCTCGGCGAACGCTTCGATCTGGGCTTTCGAGACCTCCATCGGAGCCTGAAGGACAGACCAGCGAACGCCTTCTGAACAAGGCGGCGTCGTCAGGGAGCCATTGTACGAATAATAATGATGGTTCGCCGGGATGAGCCCGGCGACGTTGATCACTGCTTTGGAGTGCGCGTCCGAATGGTCGCCCTTCCTCGGAAGGCTCTTCCACAACGCCGCGATCAGCGGGTTCTCGCGTCCTTCCTTGAGCGGAATGGCGACGACTGCGAGCTCCCCTTTCGAATCCTTGTGAACGAGGTGGGCCACCATGTCGAAGCGCTTCCCATCGAACGCCTCTTCCGCGGGATGGTGGAAGTGGAATTGGACGAGCTCGTAACGCTTGCCACCAATCGTCAGGAAGCTGCCCGCAGCATAATTCACCTGGATTGTATGACCGTTGTCCACGATGTCGAGCGGCGAAGCCCGATATTGAAACACAAGCACAGGCAGGCTTTCGGGCGACGCGTCCTTGCGATGGATGTCTATCGGCGATTGGTGACGACCCGCTTCACAGGCGCGATATGCGGGATCGAGCTCCGCCCAGTGTGACGGCCCCTCGTGGCCGGAGTAGCTCCAATGCCCATGGGCGACAGGCTCGGAAGACGCCGGAATCCCAACAAGCGCGGCGACGATCAGCGAAGCGCGCATTGAGTTTCTCCCTCGCAAACGATGTTCGAATTGGTGAGTCACGCGCTGTGCTCCGCGCTCTTCTTTCGGGCTTGGCCCATCAGCCGGTCGGCGACGGCCTGTTGGAGATCGGAGTCGTCAGGATTGATGTTGGCTGGTTGGCCTGCGATCGCTTCATAGCCCGTAGCGAGATCGAGCAGGAAATCCCTAATGGCTGGGTGGGATGCGCGGGCCGCCTCAATTCGGCAGATCCGGGCCCATTCGGCGGCATTGGCAGTCGGCATTCGCAAGCCATCGGTCGAAGCTGCAGGGGACGCCATCCATTGAATTACCGATTCGCGGCCGTGGCAAATTCGGGGCCGCCCTCAGGCATGGCGGTTTGGGGGTTATGAAGGCTCGGCCGAGGACGGCGGCGGAACCTCGAGTTCCGGTTCACCGGTGTCGGTGACAGTCATTCCGCACAGTCATTCCGATGAAGCGTCCCAGCGCCCTTGAATAGGAATTTGCCTAGCGTTACATAGGAACAAATAGGGAACCATCCCCTCGCATTCGTGCTCGGAGTTGCTGGTAATGCTCGTCCTCACCCCCGCAATGCTGATCGCGGTCGCGGCACTGATCACCAGCCTTTCCGCCTTCGTCTGGTCAGTGCGGCGGAAGCCGTAACCTAAGAGCCAAGCTCGCGGGTCATTTCGATCATCGTGCGACGGAATCCGGCCCGGTCGAACATTGCTTGCGCCGGATGATTCTTTTCCGCGGTGAAGAGAAGCGCGCGCGGCGCCCCGCGCTCATGCAAGGCCTCCAGGGCCGCGTCGATTAGGGCCGTTCCGATTCCTTGACGGCGATGATCCGGATCGACCACCAGGTCGTAGATTAGGCCGGCGGGTCCGCGCAGCGCCATATAATCATTCCCCTCCATGCCGGCATAGACATAGCCGACCACATCGCCTTCGCGCTCGGCAACCAGCACCACCATCTCCGGCTTGCTGATCTGCGAGACGAGGAATTGCCCGTATCGCTCCGGCAGCAGTGGGACAGGCGCGATGAACCGCTCCCGATCGAACTCGTGGTGTTCGGCGACCAGCATCGCGCCGAGTCGCCCGATCGCCATTTCGTCATCCACGTGCGCCGCGCGAACACTGATTTCTAAGTTCATTGGAAGCGCTTGTCGCAGCGGCGAAACAGGCGTGCAAGGACGCCGTTAACCAACGCCGATGACCTTAGCTTAGGCTCTCGGAGCCAGGCTGTGTCCGATGAAGTGGGCACGTTCGTTTCTTATGGTGGCGGGGATCGCGAGCGCGGTTCCGGCAACCGCCCAACCGCTCGAGGGCGCTACTGGCGTACTCGCCGGCCGACTTCTTGCCGCGCACAACCGCGAGCGCGCATTGGTCGGTGCGCCCCCGCTCCAGTGGAACGCGAAGCTTGCCGCCGATGCGGCATCTTACGGTCCAACGCTCGCCCGCATTCGGCACCTCGTCCATTCGCCGCGCGAGACTCGCCTCGGCGAGCGCGAGAACCTCGCCATGGCGTGGCACGCGACGCTCAGTCCGGAACAGCTGGTGGATATGTGGAGTCGGGAGAAGCTCCTGCTCACGCCAGGGCTTTTCCCGGATGTGAGCCGAACCGGACAATGGCAAGATGTCGCGCATTATACGCAGATGGTGTGGCCCACCACGACGGATGTCGGCTGTGCGATATTCGCTTCCGACTGGGACTATCTCATCTGCCGCTATTCGCCGCCCGGTAACAAGGACGGCAAGCCGGTTTTCGTCCAGGCAGCGGCCGCAAGGGCACGGACTGGATCGCGATAGTCGAAGCTAATGACCGTCAATTTCTGAAGGGGGCGACGAATTCCCTCCACAAGCAAGGACTTGTTAGAGTATTGGCGCGACAATTCCTCGTTCGGACAGGGGTCGGGGCAATGCAGCGGTGGACTTATTTGCTGGCGGCAGCAGCGATCGGAGCTGCAACACCGGCGCTGGCGCAGGACGCGGACGTTGCTCCGCTTGCGGTTCCAATGCCGCCGCCAACCGCTCCAACGGTCGTTGCCGACAGCGACGTCTCGCCTTTCTACGCGTCCCATCCCGGAATCCTCCTGTGGCTCCGCGATGCGGACAGCCGCGGGGCGGCGGCCAAGCTCGTCACCATCCTCAAGCGCGCTCCGATCGACGGTCTCGTCGATGGGCCGGTGCTAGCCTCCTCCATCGAAACCGCACTTGCCGCCGGCACGCCGGCGGACGACCAGCTGATCTCGACTGCGTGGGTGCGCTACGTTCAGGCGCTTCGTAAGCCGGTGGGCGGCGTCAGCTTCGGTGATCCGACGCTTCAGCTGCGCCCACCGTCCGCTACCGAAGTCCTGACCAAGACTTTGGACGCGCCCTCATTTGTTTCGCACATCGACGCGGTTGCGAGCGTGAATCCCTTCTATTCAGCGCTTCGCGATGACGCCATCGCAGCAGGGCAGCAGGACGATCCGCATGTGCGCGCCACGCTCGACCGGCTCCGCCTGGTTCCGGCGAAAGGCCGCGCCATCCTGGTCGACGCCGCCAACGCGCAGCTGATGGAGCTCGAGGACGGCAAGGTGGTCGACACGATGAAGGTCATCGTCGGCAAGCCGGATTTCCCGACGCCGCTGTTGGCTGGCAAGATTTGGTACGTGACGCTGAACCCGTACTGGCACATCCCGCCCGACGTCGCGAAACGGAAGGTCGCACCGATCATCCTGAAGCGCGGCGTCTCCTATCTCACCGCTGCGCGCTACCAGACGGTGGCAGCGTTCGGAGGGGAGAAGGAACAGCCGATTGACCCGACATCGATCGACTGGAAAGCAGTCGCTGCTGGGAGCGCCGACGCGCACATTCGGCAGCTCGTTGGCCCGAACAATATGATGGGCAAAATGAAGTTCGGCTTCGTCAACGACTACGGCATTTTCCTGCACGACACGCCGCACAAGGATCTGTTCGCGAAGACGAAGCGCAATCTCAGCCTCGGCTGCGTCCGCGTCGAGCATCCGCAGGATCTCGCCCAATGGCTGTTCGGCCATGAAGTGCCAATGCCTGGCGACGATGCCGAGCAGAACATCCGCATCGGTGACGGCGTGCCGATCTATATCAGCTATCTCACCGCGCGCCCGGACGGCGAGACGATCGCCTTTGCCGACGACGTCTACAAGCTCGATGGCGAGAAGACCGGCCGCCACGCTATCGCGGCGTCCACGGCTGCGAAAAAATAGGTTCCGCAAGTCTCCAGTCTTGGGGATTGTGTCGGCTTGGTAACTACCTACTGTTTTCGGCGAGATTCGCGCCGAACCCCTCGTGGGCGCGATTCTCCGAATCGGCGCCAGATTGCCCCTGGCGCCGGGACGTGTTGGAAGCGGTCGGGCGAAATCCTCGATTGACCGGTCCGCTTCCTCCAGCGGCAAGACGCTGTTTTCTTGTCTTATTTCCGCGACGCGAATCGGATGCAAGCAATCCGTTAACCATTTTCATTCATTCTGGCCCGGTAAGCGTAGGGGGACGCGAAATGGGTCCGAGTTGTACGAGTGGAGCGCACGCGCTCGTGTACCAGGCGCTCGACCAGGTGCTGGCAGACAAGGTCGTCACGCCTGGAACTCCGCGAGCGATATTCGCCGCGATCGACACCCTGCGGTCGTCCCGCGCGCCCGCCGATCAGGTGCGGCAGGCCGAGGACATTTCCGTGCAGATCCACAGGCTCCAATGCGCGCTTCAGCAGTCGAACGATCTGCAGGTAGATTGCGCGCTTGAAGATCTCAAAAGCAAGGCCGCGCAATGGCTCGAAACGAGGATCCAGTCGCGCCACTGAACGGGCAGTGACGCTCACCATGCTTAACGTGAGCACGGGTTGCGCGGGCGGCGATTGCCCCTAAGAAAACCTCCGTGCCTGCGGGAGGTAATCTGTGAGCGTGTTGACTTTGGAGCGCGTGACCAAGCGCTTCGACCGGACGATCGCGGTAGACGATCTCAGCTTTTCGGTGGTGGCGGGAACCGTCTTCGGCTTCCTCGGCGGTAACGGCGCGGGCAAGACAACCTCGCTTCGCATGGTGCTCGATAT
Organism: uncultured Alphaproteobacteria bacterium; assembly: GCA_963831485.1. GTDB lineage: Bacteria > Pseudomonadota > Alphaproteobacteria > Sphingomonadales > Sphingomonadaceae > Sphingomicrobium. Next base: position 27,794 of record CAWHQE010000009.1, on the reverse strand, counting down.
CATCCGACCGACGAGCGGGCGGATCGAAGTGCTGGGCCGCGAGCCAGGCCGGGCAAATGCTCCCGAGATCGGATTTCTGCCGGAGGAGCGCGGCCTTTACCGCCAGATGACCGCGCTCGACACGATCGCTTACTTCGGCCGGCTTAAGGGAATGGCTTCCGCCGACGCCAGGCGCGAGGGCGCGGCGCTTCTCGATCGTTTCGGGCTTGCGGCGAATTCGAAGCAGACCGTCGACAAGCTTTCCAAGGGCATGGCGCAGAAGGTCCAGCTGGCGACGGCCCTCGTCAATCGGCCGCGGCTGCTGATCCTCGACGAGCCCTTCTCCGGCCTCGACCCGGTAAACCAGGGCCTGCTCGAAGATGAAATCCGGCGCATGTCGGAGGCTGGAGCAACGGTCGTCTTCTCGACGCATGTCATGCAGCACGCAGAGCGGCTTTGCGACAAGCTGCTGCTGCTCGCGAAGGGGCGCAAGAAGTTCGAAGGAACGCTCGATGAAGCACGCGAGCAGCTTCCGGCGCGGCTGACGATCGTCGCGAAGGACGATCCGTCTAAGCTCGCCGGAGTCGAGTTCGCGCAGGACCGCGGCGAGGCTGAGGCCGGCTGGCGCCGGTGGGACGTGCGTCTCGACCCGGGAGTACCACCCGGCGATGTACTTGAGCGATGCGTAGCCGAGCAGTTCGCCCTGCGCCGCTTCGAGCAGGTGCAGGTCAGCCTTCACGACGTGTTCGTGCACATCGTCGGCGCGCCGGAGACCGCCCAGTGAACAACAACATCCTCCTCGTCGCCGCCCGCGAGTTCCGCCAGATCGCCGGCATGCGAAGCTTCTGGCTGACGCTCGTCATCATGCCGCTGTCGATCGTGATCGGAGCGCTCGTCCCGCAGATGATCCAAAAGGACGAGGCTGATCGCGTGATGGTGATCGACCGCACAGGAGGCGGCGAAGCGCACGCCCTCGAGCAGCGGCTCAAGCTTGACGAGGGCCGCGACCAGCTCGCCGATCTGTCGCGCTACGTACAGCGCCATCATCTCGAGCGCGCCGATCCGAGCGCGTCATGGGCCCGGCATGATCGCTGGTACAGCGACGCTGATGTTGCGGCCTTCAATGCCGCTGGCGGCGTCGACGCCGCAAAGGCGAAGATCGGCCGCGTGAAGGCGAAGGACACACCAGAGTTCAAGGCCGCGCATCCTGACTACGAGGTGATGCCGGTACCGGCATCGAATTCAGAGCGCGCCCGACAGCGGCCTCGACAATGCCCTGAAGCCGATCCTCAAGCCCAAGGGCAAGGACGCCAAACCGGTCGACTATGTCATCCTGATCCCGCGGAGCTTCGGCCAAAGTCCGCTGGTCCGGCTTTGGGCCAACCGCCAACCCTCGCAGACTTTCGTGGCCACGGTCCAGGACGTGCTCACCAAGGACCTGCGCACGCGCTTCCTTGCGAGCCAGGGCGTTTCTGCGGTCGCCGCGCAAAGCGCGAGCACGATTGCGCCTGCGCTCGCCATTTCTACGCCTCCGCCCGGCGGAGGCGCGCGCGAAGCGATGCTCGTCCGGTCGATCCTTCCGCTCGCAGCTGCGTATCTCCTGATGATCAGCCTCATGCTGTCGGGCAGCTGGATGCTTCAGGGAACGGTTGAGGAGCGATCGAACAAGCTGCTGGAAACGGTGCTCGCCTGCGTCAGCCCCGAGGAACTGATGTACGGCAAGCTGCTGGGCACCGCAGGCATCGGCCTGTTCATGATCGCGGTGTGGATCGGCTGCGGAGTCTTCGCCGCTTATGCGACGCAGGGCGCGATCTCCGACTTCATCCGGCCCGCGCTCGATCCGCTCACATCGCCCGGGACGATCATCGCGATGATCTGGTTCTTCGTTTTCGGCTATGTCGAGGTCGCCGTCCTCTTCCTCGCGATCGGCGCCGTGAGCGATTCGATGCGAGACGCGCAGGGTTATCTGATGCCGGTGATCCTGCTCATCATCATGCCGATTTCGATCCTGATGCAGTCGGTACTCGGCGGAAACACCGGCGGCATGCTGCTGGAGGTTCTTACGTGGGTACCGCTGTGGACCCCATTCGGAGTGCTTGCACGGCTCGGCTTGGGAATTCCGACGTGGGAAGTGATCGGCACCGGCATATTGCTGGCGGTGTTCACTGCGGTCGAGCTGGTCCTGCTTGCGCGCCTGTTCCGCGCAAGCCTGCTGGCGCAGGGACAGAAGCCGAGCATTGGAGAGATGCATTTCGAGGATGCGCGCCGCTCCGCAGTGAAAGCGGGCGAGCTTACTTCGCGCGCCTGGCCCTAGCGGGAATGGCGCCGGCCTGTCCTTCTTCCGGCCCGACGCCGGCTTCGCTCATGCGCAAAAAGGTGCGGACGGCATCGCCCGAGACCGCGCGGCCGAACAGCCAGCCCTGCGCCTCGGTGCAGCCGTAGCGCTCGAGCGCGACGCGGATCTGCTCCGAATTCTACGCCCTCAGCGCTGATCGGAACGTCGAGCGTGTGGCCCAGGCGCCGCGATCGTGTTCACGATTTCTGCGGTGCGCTGGCTCTTCACGATCGTCGTGATGAAGCTCTTGTCGATCTTGATTCGGTCGAGCGGAAGGCGATTGACCTGCGCGAGGCTGGCGTAACCCGTCCCGAAATCGTCGAGCGAAATTCGAACGCCAACGTTCTTCAGGCTCTCGATGATCGTCAGCACCTGCTCGCGATCCTCGAGGAGTGAACCCTCAGTGATCTCGATCTCAAGCCGATTGGCCGGAAAGCCCGTTGACGACAGTAGCTTCAGGATCTGCTCGGCAAGCGTCGGGTCGCGGAACTGGATCGGAGAGACGTTGACGGCGAGTTTGAGATTGCGCGGGCCAGTCGCGCGCCTCCTTCATCGCCTGTTCCATGATGCTGAGCGTGAGCGGGCCGACGAGGCCGGTGCGCTCGGCCGCCTCGATGAAATTCTCGGCGTCGAGCATGCTGCCGTCAGCTGCGCGCCAGCGGGCGAGCGCTTCGAAGCCAACGATATCCTGCGTCGAGAGGTCGATCAGCGGCTGGAAGAAGGGCACGAAATCGCCCTTGCGGATGCCGAGGCGGATATTCTTCCTCGAGCTTGAGGCGGTCGCTGAGCTCGAGCTCCAGCTGTTCGTCGAACCAGGCGAAGGCGTTCCGGCCACCCCGCTTGGCCGCATAGAGCGCGACGTCGCTCCGCCTCAGCGCGCCTTCCTCATTATCGCGGGTTTCGAGCCGGGCGAGGCCGATCGAAGCCGAAGCCTGGACCTGCGCACCCTCGACGAATACCGGCGCGGACAAGCGCCGCTGAATGTCCTTCGCGACCTTCTCCGCGTCGTAATCGTGGATCGCTGCAAAGAGCATTGCGAATTCGTCGCCACCGGTCCGTGCGCAGCAGCGCCGCCGGAGGAGCGCTTTCTTTCAAGGCGTCTGGCACCGCGAGCAGGACTCGATCGCCGGCGGCATGTCCGTGCAAATCGTTGATCCGCTTGAAATGATCGAGGTCGAGGACAAGCAGCACGCCAGGGGTCTTCAGATCGAGCATTTCGCTGAGCGAGCGCATCAGTTCGCGGCGATTGGCGAGGCCGGTGCCGGGATCGGTATTCGCATTGCGCTGGGCGAGCCGCTCCGCTGCTTCATAAGCCTCGAGAGCCTCTTTGAGGTCCTTCGACCTGCGCCAGCCGAACAGGATGATGGCGATATTGAGCAGGAAGGCGACCTGGAGGGTGCGCGAGCTATCGAGCGTCGACACCTGTGATCGCGGCAGGCACGACCTTGCTGCCGAGCGCGACGAACAAAAGGATCGCCGCGATCGTCGCACAGCTGGTGATGACATGGCTGCTCGCAATGCGAACGGCCTTGCTCTTGCGAGCGCTTCACACTGTGGTCCACTTCTTGCCCGCGACGATCGTCGCAAAGAGAAGTGAAGATTTCTTATACTAAGTTTCGTTGTGCGAGCTTGTTCTCGGCGAGGTTGATGGCCTCGGCGATTGCCTCGTCGACATTCAACTTGCTGGTGTCGAGAAGGATCGCGTCCGGCGCCGGCCGAAGCGGGGCGATATCGCGCGAGGAATCGCGAGCGTCCCGAGCACGGATGTCGGCCAGAACGTCATCGTAATGGGCGTGCATTCCGCGCCTCTCGAGCTCCCTCAAGCGGCGCTCGGCGCGAACCTCCGGCGATGCGGTGACGAACAGCTTCACGTCGGCTTCCGGCGCGATCACGGTACCGATATCGCGGCCGTCGAGCACCGCGCCGCCCTCTTGCCGGGCGAACTCCTGCTGGCGCTCGAGTAGCGCCGCGCGGACCGAGGGATAAGCCGATATCGCCGACGCGATCTTGCGACACCGGCTCGCTCCTGAGCTCCGGATCGTCGGGATCGAAGCCGAGCTCGGCGCACGCGCGCAAAGCCTCGAACTCGTTGGAGGGGTCGCCGCCCCATCGCCACAGATTGAGCGCGACCGCGCGATAGAGAAGTCCGGTGTCCATGTGCGGCAGCCCGAAATGCTTCGCCAGCGCCCGAGCGATCGTGCCTTTCCCGCTTGCCGCCGGCCCGTCGACCGCAATCACCGGCATCAGGCCTGGTCCTGCCGCGCGCAGCCACGGCCGCAGGACGCCAAGCGCTTCCGTCGGGCCGGTCGTTGAGGAAACCGTGCGCAGCGCCCGGAATGACCGCGAACTCGGCGCCCGGAACGCGCGCCGCGAACGCCCCGAGCGTCGACGGGCGCGCCTCGTCATATTGGCCGTCGATGAACAGCGTATGCGGTCCGTTCGAGCTTCGCCAGCAGCGGCTCGCCGTTGTAATCCTTCAGCGTTCCCGTCGAGACGAACTCGCTCGAGCCCCACATCGCTTCGTAAAGCTGTTGATTGAAGCCCAGCGCCGCCGATGGCAGCGCGGTTGTACTCGGTCATCGCCGTCAGTCGGAGGCTCGCGGCGGTTGAAGTTGGCGTAGAAGACTTTCGTCGCGTCCTCGCAGGCCGGAGTGATCGGGCGCCGGCGGGTCGCACTGCCGAAGCGTCGCCTGGACGTCGGCCGGCAAGCTGAGCCCGAAGCGCATTGGCGTCGGCGATCCAGCTTCGGGTCGAGACCAGCGGGCTTGCAAGCACCAGGCCGGCGAGTTCGGGCGGCCGCCGCGCGCCATATTCGAGCGCGATCGTCCCTCCCCAGCTTGCTCCGAGCACGTGCCAGCGCGGTACCCCGACCGCGCGACGGACCGCATCGACCTCATCGGTGAAGCGCGCCACCGTCCAGTTGGCGGGATTGTTCGGGTGATCCGAGCGGCCGCTGTCGAGCTGGTCGTAAAGGATCACCGCGCGCTCATCCGCAAGCGCGAGGGCGTTGAGAAAGCCGGAATGCGTCCCTCCCGGTCCGCCATGGATCATCACGATCGGGAGCCGCGGACCGTCGAGACGGCCATTGATGCGAACATAGACATGTCCGCCCGGCACGGGTGCCATCAGCTCCTCGTCGGGCGGCGGGTAGGATGCCGGGCCCCGCGCCCACAGGGGCGGCTGCGGCCGTCGCTGCCGTGGCCGAAGCCAGCACGCCAAGGAAAGCGCGTCGGTCGAGGGCCCTTGCGCTGCTCTGTCCGGCGCACCAGATCGGTCCCTGTTCGACGGTCACGCGCCGTGCTTTGACAGGGGCATATCCCTATGGCAAGGCGCCCCGCCGAACGGCTCGGACTGCCCGGCGCCACACGACATTTTACTGGAGTTGAGACCCAAATGGTGAAGCCCGAATGGGGCACCAAGCGCACTTGCCCCAAGTGCTCGACCCGCTTCTATGACCTCGGCAACGACGATCCGGTCCACTGCATCAATTGCGGGACCGACTTCATTCCCGAGCCGGTGCTGAAGTCGAAGCAGCCGCTCGCGTTCGAGGCGGCACCGGCAGCCAAGGAACCGGAGAAGACCGACGCCGATCTCGCCGCCGACGATCTTGCGATTGACGAGGACGAGGAGGTCAGCGCGGACGAAGAAGTCGATCTCGAGACGGGCGACAACGATCTTGGCGTCGAGACCGGCGGCGAGGACGACGAAAGCTAAGAATTTGCGCACCGGGCGTGTCGATTTCCCCCTTTTCCAGCGGGGGATAGTTCGCCTAAGGCGTCAAGAACGTGGGGCCGTAGCTCAGCTGGGAGAGCGTCGCAATGGCATTGCGAAGGTCAGGGGTTCGATCCCCCTCGGCTCCACCATTCAACCGAAAATCTCCCCGCTTTGGGATTTTGAAGGCAAGGCCCTAACCCCGGCCACGCTTTTGACACGCCGCCGCGCTGTAGTGGTACCTCGCGACCCCATGGACTTGCAGCGGGCTCGTACGGCCGATTGATGGCGCGGTGCCACCGACGCCTCGGCGTAAACGAGATGCGAGGAATATGAGCGGGTTACGAAGGTCACCTATCTCGGCGAGGTCAACGGAACTCGCGAGGCGCCGAAGGGGATGCTCCCCGCGCAACCGCGAAAAGATCCTACTCGTGGGCTCGGCCCTCGCCAATCGCGGAAACCCGCTGCAGTCGGCCTATTGCGGCGCCAAGCCACGCGACCCAGGGCTTCCTCGACTCCGTCCGCTCGGAACTGCTGCACGACAAGACCGCTATATCAATCACGATGGTGCAGATGCACGACATCAACACGCCCCAGTTCGACTGGATACGCGCAAGGCTTCCTGGCCAGCCGCGGCCGATCGGCAAGATCTACCAGGCAGAAGTTGCACGCCGCGCGGTCTATTTCGCGGCGCACACGGATCGCAAGGAGGCCGACGTCGGCCCACCGACCGTGCGGGCGATCTGGGGCGACAAGGTCGCCGCGAGCTTGCTCGACGACGATCTCGCGCGGATGCGGTTCAAACGGCAGCAGCGGCCGGAGCGGTTCAATCCCGACCGCAAGGACAAGCTGTTCGAACTGGTTGCCGGCGACCATGGCGCTCACGGCAGCTTCGACCATGAGGCCGGCGAGAGCAGCGCGGCGCTCTCGATCAGCGAGCACAAGAAGGAGTTGGGTCTGGCCGCGCTCGGTGCGGCGGCAGCCGCTCGCGGTGTCGGTTTCATGCTCGCGTCACGAAGCTGCAATGGGGACAGCAGCAGGCGGGGGAAGACAAGCGCAAACCAGCGGAGCTGAGCCTTGCTTGCACTACGCCAGCCCGAACCTTCGCATCGGCCGCTTGTCGCGGTAGCAACCGCGACGCTTGTCACCGCGGCAGGCATAGGCTGGCTGCTGCAGCGGGCCTGGAAGCCGAAAGGGGACGTCAACCATCGGGCAGCACAGGCGCTCGGCGCCGGTGCTGCGATCCTATGCGTCAGCGTCGCGCTCGACAGCGCCCTCGAGCATTATCGCGGCGAGTTCAAGGACCGCGCGATGTTCGTCGGGCCGACGATGGCGCTGCTTGGAATCGGGGCTGCGACCTACATCGCTTTTCGCCCCGAACGCGCGAACGAACGCCTGCCAAAGCTGGCCCTGAGTGCTGTCGGCGCGGCCGGACTGATCGGCATGAGCTTCCACGCTTACAATATCCTCAAGCGCCCCGGTGAACTCGACGCGCTGAACCTCTTTTACGCCGCACCGATCGGAGCTCCGGCCGCGCTCACGCTCGCTGGTCTCTACGGCGCAATCGCAGGCGAGATGGTCAACTCCAGCGACCATCTGCGCGTGCCCCTTCCCAAGCTCACCGCAGGCCTCATCGCCTTCTCCCTGATGGGCACCGTCTGCGAGGCAGGCCTGCTTCACTTCCGCGGCGCTTTTCAGGACCCCGCGATGTACGCGCCGGTGACCATCCCGCCGCTCGCTGCAGTCGCTATCGGCGCGGCGGCGCTCTGGCCTCGCGCGACGGTGGTGGCAGAGCCGTTGCTCAAGGCGACCGCCGTGCTCGGCATCGCGGGGCCGATTTTCCACGCCTATGGGATCCACCGAAACATGGGCGGCTGGCACAACTGGAGCCAGATGATCCTTCAGGGGCCGCCCCTCCCCGCCCCGCCAGCTTTCCTCGGGATTGCCGCCGCCGGCCTCGGCATTCTGCCCGCTCTCCGGGCGCCAGCCGATGAGTGAATTCCGGACGCCCTATCTGACCTACGACGTCCTCGACAAATGGGATTCGCCGTCGTGGAATGACCAAACTCGGGAAGCCATCCGGCAGAGGCTCGAGGAAGTCCCGAAACGACGCTTCCTCACCAAGGACCAATGGCTTCTACTCGAAGCCATCGTTGCGCGGCTCCTACCCCAGCCCGATCGCGAGGAGCCGGTGCCAATCGTTCCGTGGATCGACGCCATGCTCCACCACAACCACTCTCCCGGATACCGTTACGCCGACATGCCGCCGATGCGCGATGCGTGGAAGCTGGGGCTCGAGGCGATCGCTGCCGAAGCGCTCAAACGGCACGGCAAGAGCTTCGAAGAGCTGACGCCGGAGAACCAGGACGAGCTTCTCACGGACGTCCAGCACAACCGCGCCGAAAGCCGCTACTGGCGCGAGCTGCCGCCCGCCGGATTCTTCCTTCACCACCTGCTGAAGCAGACCGTCGGAATTTATTATTCGCACCCCGCCGCATGGAGCGAGATCGGGTACGGCGGCCCCGCCTCCCCGCGCGGCTATGCGCGGCTCGGCTTCGACGAGCGCGATCCGTGGGAAGCCAAGGAGTCCGATTTCGAGGCGGAATCGGATGCTTGACGTCGCCGAGCCGAGGACGGTCAACGGCCGTGCACCGGACGTGTTCCGACCAGGCAAATGGGTCGACATGCGGACCTACGACGACAGCGAAGAGGTCGACTTCGCAATCGTCGGGACCGGCGCTGGCGGTGGCACGCTCGCATGCAAGCTGGCGGAGGCTGGATTCTCGGTCATCGCGTTCGATGCGGGCCCATTCTGGCGACCGCTCGAAGATTTCGTGTCCGACGAGAATTGGCAGGGCGGACTCTACTGGACCGATGAACGGATCACCGGCGGCGCCGACCCGGTCGAGCTCGGCGCCAACAACAGCGGGCGCGGCGTCGGCGGAAGCACCGTCCACTACACAATGATTGCGCTTCGCTGGCGGCCGGAGTGGTTCAAATGCACGTCGACGCTCGGCTACGGGCGCGACTGGCCGATCAGCTTCGATGAGCTCGAGCCTTATTACGAGGAAGCCGAAGAGGCGCTGAAGATCTCAGGCCCGATCCGCTACCCGTGGGGCAAGCGGCGCAAGCGCTATCCCTATCGCGAGCATGAGGTGAACGCGGCCGGCCTGGTGCTGGCGCGCGGATGCGAGGCGATCGGCATCAAATGGTCGCCGCTGCCACTCGCGACGCTGTCCGCGCCGCGGGGGATGGCGCACCCCTGCGTCTACCGCGGCTTCTGCGCCTACGGCTGCTCCACCAACGCCAAGCAGAGCGTGCTCGTCACCTTCATCCCGCGCGCGCTGAAGGCCGGAGCGGAAGTACGCGATCTGGCGATGGTCGGGCGCATCGAGATGGGCAAGGACGGGAAGGCGACCGGCCTGACCTACCATCGCGCGGGCCAATGGCGGCACCAGAAGGCGAAGCACGTCGTCGTGGCGGGCTACGCGATCGAGACGCCGCGCCTGCTGCTCAACTCGAAGTGCAACCAATTCCCCGACGGTCTCGCCAATGAGACTGGCCTCGTCGGCACGCACATCATGATCCACTCGGGGCCCGGCGTCTGGGGAATTATGGATGAGGAGGTGCGCTGCTACAAAGCCCCGCCGTGCATGGCCGTCACCGAGCACTGGAATTACGACGACAGCGACAAGAAGGATTTCCACGGCGCCTATGCTTTCATGAGTCAGGGCCCGCTACCGGTCGGCTGGGCGCAGGCAACGGCGATCAACCGCGGCATGTGGGGCATGAACCTCCGTCAGGAGATGACCCGCTACAATCATATCGCAGGCCTTCGGATCGTCGGCGAGACCGAGCCGCAGCGGCACAATCGGGTCGAGGTCGCGGACGAGAAGGACCAGTTCGGCCTTCCGATTCCCCGGATGACCTTCACTTATTCGGAGAACGATCGACGTTTGATGAAGCATTCCATCGGATCGATGAAATCGGTGCTTGGGGGCGCGGGTGCAAAGGAGCTGTGGGTCGACGACGACACCTCGCACCTCATGGGCGGATGTCGGATGGGAGACCACCCAGATGACAGTGTCGTCGACAAGGACGGCCGCAGCTGGTCGATCCCCAACCTCTGGGTTTGCGACGGTTCGCTCTTTCCGACGAGCGGCGGTGTGAACCCGTCGCTGACGATACAGGCGCTCGCCTGCCGGATGGGAGACCGTATCTCCGATATGGCGAAGCTAGGCGAGCTGTGAAGAAGGTACCGAACAGCATCGCCAGCATCGAGGATCTGCGCAGGCGCGCCCATGGGCGCGTTCCCAAACCCTTCATGGATTATATGGAGGCGGGCTCCTTCCAGCAGATCACCCTGCGCGAGAACCGCCGCGACCTCGACGCCATCCGCTTCCGTGAACGCGTGATGTTCGACGTGTCTCATCGAAAGCTCGAAACGACGATGCTTGGCGAGAAGGTGGCGATGCCGCTCGCGATTGGCCCAACCGGCATGTGCGGCGCGATCTGGTCGAACGGCGAGATCCTGTCGTGCCGAGCCGCGCACGAATTCGGAATTCCATTCTCGCTCTCGACGAACGCGTTACTCTCGATCGAGGACGTCCGAAGCTCCGTCGACAGGCCCTTCTGGTTCCAGCTCTATCTCGAAAAGGACCGCGGCTTCTCGAAGGAGCTGCTCGAGCGGGCGAAGAAGGCGGGCTGTCCCGCTGCTGATCCTGACCATGGATCTCCACGTCGAGGGCACGCGCTATTGCGACGTGCACAACGGCCTTGGTGTGCCGCCCAAGCTTACGCCGGCGAACATCTGGAGCATCGTCAGCCACCCGAGCTGGGCGTTCGCGATGCTCCATTCGAAGCGATGGAGCTTCGGAAACTACGCAGACAAGGTAAAATCTGGGAACGTCAAGGAAATGGCGGAGCTGGTGAAGAGCCAACTCGACAGCTCATTCGACGTCAAGACGCTCGAATGGGTGCGATCGCTTTGGCCAGGTAAGCTGATTGTCAAAGGCATTCTCGACGTCGAGGATGCGAAGATGGCGGTGAAGGCCGGTGCAGACGCCATACTCGTATCGAACCACGGCGGCCGCCAGCTCGACAGCGCTCCCTCGACCGCGTCGGTCCTGACCGGCATCGTCGACGCCGTCGGCGACAACACCGAGGTCTTTGTCGATAGCGGCGTTCGCTCGGGCCTCGACGTGCTCAAATTCCTCGGCCTCGGGGCGCGCGCCTGCTTCATCGGCCGAGCGTATCTGTACGGCCTCGGCGCTTATGGCCAGGCGGGTGTCACCAAAGCTCTCGAGATGCTCAAGGACGAGCTCAGCGTCGCGATGGCGCTGACGGGCGTCACCGACGTTGGACACGTGCCGCGCGATATCATCCTTCGCGGACCTCCCGGTCCAGCTCAACCTGCCGAAGCAAGCAGCGGGGGTCCGTTCCGCGACGTGCGCGTTTACGAAGAGAGTTAGGAGTAAGAACCATGGCCCAGACCGGCGGCGACATCCTCGTCGAAACCCTCGATCAAATGGGGCGTCGACACGATCTTCGGGATCCCAGGAGACGGCATCAACGGCGTTTTCGAATCGCTCCGGCAGCGCCAGGACAAGATCAGGTTCGTCCAGGTCCGGCACGAGGAAGCCGCGGCGTTCGCGGCCTGCGCTTATGCGAAATTCACCGGCAAGCTCGGCGTCTGCCTCGCGACCTCCGGGCCGGGCGGAATCCACCTCCTCAACGGCATCTACGACGCCAAGCTCGACAACCAGCCGGTGCTGGCGATCACCGGCGCGCAGCACCACGACCTCATCGAGACCTACACGCAGCAGGACGTCGCACTCGACAAGCTCTTCATGGACGCGACGGCCTATTCGGTGCGCGTGATGGGTCCGGCGCACGTCGAAGCTGTTGTCGAGCAAGCCTGCCGCACCGCCCTCGCCTATCGCCAGCCGACGCATGTGATGATCCCGGTCGACTTCCAGTCGCAGCCGGCGAAGGACCGGTCGGAGCGAAACGTCGCGCATCACGTGTCGAACATCATGGCGCGCGGCGGACAGCTTCCCGATCCCGAGATGCTTCAGCGCGCCGCCGACATTCTGAACGCCGCCGAAAAGCCGTTCATCCTCGCCGGCCGCGGCGCGATCGGCGCGACGGAAGAGCTGCTTGCGGTTGCCGAGCGGCTGCAGGCGCCGATCGGCAAGCCGCTGCTCGGCAAGGAAGCGGTGCCGGACCAAAGCCCCTATACGACCGGCGGCGTCGGCCTTCTCGGCACCAAGCCCTCGCAAGAGGCGCTGGAAAGCTGCGACACGCTGCTGATCGTCGGCTCGACGCTTTCCCTACATCGAATTCTACCCGAAGCCCGGCAAGGCCAAGGCGGTGCAGATCGAGCTCGATCCCAAGCGCGTCGGACTTCGCTATCCGGTCGACGTCGGCCTGGTCGGCGACAGCAAGCGCGTGCTCTCCGAACTGCTGCCGCTGCTCAGGAAGAACGACAACGGCAATTTCCTCGAAGCAAGCGCAGGATGCGATGAAGGAGTGGCGCGAGCTGATGAACGAGCGCGGCACGCGCACCGACATGCCGATGAAGCCGCAGGTCGTCACCCACGAGCTCAACAAGCTGCTCGACGACGATGCGATCGTCATCACCGACAGCGGCACCATCACCTCATGGACCGCTCGTCACGTCGATATGCGCGGATCGATGCAGTTCAGCTGCTCGGGCACGCTCGCGAGCATGGCATGCGGCCTGCCCTATGCGATCGGCGCCGCGATCGCATTCCCCGATCGGCAGGTCGTCGCGGTGATCGGCGACGGCTCAGCAGCGATGCTGATGGGCGATTTCGTGACGCTGAGGAAATACAACCTCAACGCCAAGATCATCGTCATCAAGAACAACGCGCTTGGCCAGATCAAGTGGGAGCAGATGGTCTTCCTCGGCAACCCCGAATATGGCTGCGAGCTCGAGCCGATCGACTTCGCCAAGGTCGCCGAGGCTGCGGCATCAGCGCGGTCACGATCGACGATCCGGCGCGCTGCGGCGACCAGCTGCGCGAAGCGCTCGCAACGCCGGGGCCGTGCCTGATCGAAGCGGTGGTCGATCCATATGAGCCGCCGATTCCGCCGAAGATCGCGCTCAAGCAGGCGCTCAACATGGGCAAGGCGCTCGCCAAGGGAACGCCGCACGCGATGAAGACCGCGCTGACGCTCGCCTCCGACACGGTGCGCGAGCTGGTGTGATGGACGGCGAGAGTCGTTGGCAGTTGCTGCCGCTTGAGCGGAAGCGGCGTTGCTCATTTTCGGGGCGCCGCGATGGTCTGGCGCTGCTGGCGGCCCTCATGATCCGGCGCCGATCAATGGCACCGAACCGACGTCGAGCGCCGATCGACATAAGGACAGACTAGCGTTTCGATTCCTGGCGCCGCTGCTTGATCGGTCCGTTCTTCGCAGCAGCCGCTCCCGGCCCGACCGCCGCGCTCTTCGAGGCCTTGTCCAGGCTTTCGTGAAGCGGGCGGTGGACGAAGGGAACGAGAATCCCCGTCGCGAGGCCCCACACAATCAGTGCAAGGGCGACGCCTACGGCCGCTTGGCCCGCCGGCGCTCGGCCGTCGCTCATCAACGGCAGGACGAGCACGGCTCCCGCGGCCCACAAGGCGAAGCCGAACGACATCCCGAACAGCCAGCCGCCCCGCACCGCGTTCGCTGCGCGTCCGAAGAAGCGCGCATAAGCCGCGCCGGCTATAGCCATCGCCGCCCAGCCGACGGCGAGCGTTTCAGCGCTGGACAGGCCGAGTATCTCCGATTCAACCCTCAGCGATCCGAAGGCAACGAGGACGCCGATCGCCGGGACGGTCGCGAGGATCCCCGATATCGAGCCGGCGAGCATCGGCCGCTGGCTCGGGCCTGGATCATAGCCGTGCGCATCGAGGAAGCCGTAAATCATTGCATGATCTTCAAGAGCGCGTAGCAGTCGCGATAACCGGGAACGTCGCGATACATGTCGATGAGATGCTTGTAGGCAAGGCCGACGGTGCGGGACTCGCGGTTCAGGTCGAACAGCCCGACGGGATAAACCAGCCCGACCGCCTCGGCCATCGCGATGCTCCAATCGATCTGGTCGGTCAGGCTGTACCAGGTGAAACCGACCAGCGGCACGCCCGCCTTCGCCAGCAGCTGGACGTTATGCCACTGCCGCCACAGCCACCGGGACGCGCCTTGGGCGTCCATCTTGTTGGTCTCGGTGTGCATCATCGGCCGCCGGTAACGCTGCCAATATTGGTCGGCGATCACGTACCAGCCGAATAGCTCGCCGAGTGCTCGGGGGTGGCCGTCGCGGTCGATCAGCCGCTCGTTCCATTCGTAATAATCTACGCCGAGGATCGTGCGCCGCGGCACTTCGCGGCTAGCGAGCCTTCCGATTTCCTCGTTTTGAATTCCCCTGCGCGCACAGGAGGTCGTGCATCCGGTCGCTGAGCGGATGCGCGAAGATCAGGTCGAGCGGGAGGAAGCGCCGGTCGTTCGCGGCATCCGCGATCTCCTGGATCTCGGGATCGGGACAGCAGGGCTGATAGAATTCGCTGCTTTCGCTGTTGATGAAGATCGCGTCGACGCGCCGCTTCAGGATCGCATCGCTCATTCGGATGCTGGCGTTGGCAAGGTTCCACGCCGCCTTTGCGTACGCGCCCTCGTCCTGGAGCTGCTCGTTCCAAATGCCGTCGAGCGCGCTCATTCTTGCGCAGACATACATTTCGTTCACCGGCGTATAGAATCTCACCCACGGGAAGCGCTCAGCGAACGCGCCGGCATATTCCTCGAGCGCCTTGCCGATGTCTGGGTTTTGCAGATTGCCGAGCCATTCAGGGACTCCGAAATGGCACAGGTCGACGATCGGCTCCGGTCCAAACTCGCGAAGCTCTTCCATCTGCGGATCGATATAATTCCAGTCGAAGCGCCCCGGCCCTTCGTAAGTCAGGTGCAGCGGCGGACCGTAGCGTATGTGGGTGATCCCGATCTCGCGCGCGAGTCTGAAATCCTCCTGCCACAGATCGTAATGGCGCGTGGAATCCATCTCGTCCCGGCGCCATCGCCCCTGATCGATCGTCGGATAGCTGCACTCGATTCCGGTCGCGAACATGAATCCGGCCTTATTCTCCTTCCGCTTTCGCGTCTCATACGGGCGGCGAGGAGGCGGCAGCGGAGGCTTGTGGCCAACCGCATAACCGACTGGTCGCCGGTAGATGGAGCCGATCGTAAGCCCGAACAGGGCGTGGCTGACGAGCAGGCTGCCGACGGTCGCGGCGCTGAGAGGCGCGAAAAAGGTCTCGAAATTAAGCGTCACTGCGTGTCCGGGAGCACGCATCAAGGCGAGTTCCGGATAGACGACGAGGATCGCAAGCGTTGCCGGGACGACGGCGAAGGCCAGTCCCTGCACGGGAGGACGCCAGCGGAAGCGCCCCCAGAAAAAGAATGCATAGAAAACCGCCCAGCACACGCCAACGCTGAGGTGAGCGAGCAGCGCCGCGGCATTCGCGACGACGCGCATATGGCGGAATTCCAGCGAGCTAAGCTCCGCGACCATGTCGACCGTGGGAAGGCCGGCGTGCGTCGCGGCGACGGAGAAGGCTTCCATGACCACAGCGCCGCACAAGCCAGCGACGATCGCCTTCCGGAGAGCGACTACCCTTATCATCTGCTGGTTGAACGGGGGTTCCCGTCGCTTCGATCAGCGGTCGGGTCGATGTTTCGCACGCTCGGAACGATCGTCCTCCACGTCGCTCTGACCTGGACCCCCGGCGCTCCCGGCCGGCATGCCACCTTCGACTCCGCCCGCGAGGTCAAGTTCCTTGACCTGGTCGCCGCTGAGATCCTTGCCGCGCTCGGCCGAATTTCCATCGTTCCTGAATTGACGGTCTTTGGCGTTCATTGCTGTCTTCCTGCCTCTGTCAGGAAGAACGAGCGGTCACATTCACCGTTCCAGCTCGCCCGGGTCAGCGTCGCCGCTGCGCCAGCGGCCCGAGCGAATAGTTCCGGATGCAATTGTTGAAGCCGATCCAATCGACCCGTGCGGTCGCTCGCCTGGCGTTCTTGTTGCACAGCTGAATTCGCCACAGCGGCGGATGATCGCGAGCGATGAACCGATGCGCGTCCTTCATTGCGCCGCGCTGGTCACGCTCGCAGCGCGGCTGCCATTGGCAGTTGACCCCGATATTGAGGACGACCGGGTCGTAAAGCGGCGCGGCGGCAGGTGCTTGCGACCAACAGGCGACAAGAGCCACCACAGCCACCACAAGCTGAACGGCCGGGGGTTCTGAAGACGAAAATCGCATACTCAAACCAACGCCCAAATGCCTAGAAAAGGTTGGTAAACCAATTTGATACAGCGCAGGCGATTTACTTGCCTTAACGACCAAGCGCCTTTATCCTGCGGCGAAATGAATGGCGGCGTAACGCCATGATCTTGCGGCTGCTTGATTTTTTACCCTTTGCGGTCAGCATCCTTGGTCCCAGAGTATCGGAAATTGGGGGTAGTCATAATGAGATTTTTGAAATTGGGCGCGATCGCGCTCGCGACGCTTCTTGGCGTCGCAGTTACGTCTTCCGCGCCCGCCTCGACGTTCCCGATCGAAAGATACGGTAATGTCTATGCGATGTCGGTTTGCGGTAAGATGTCCGCGCCCGGCACCGCGCACTGCTTCGCCAAGGTCGTCACCGACGCTCACGGCAACATCCTCGAATGGGCCGCGGGGCAGCGCCTGGCGCGCAATGCGGTTCCGTCGGGCTACGGTCCGACCGACCTGCGCAGCGCTTATGCCGTTACCGGCAGCGGCAGCTCGAGCTACACGATCGCGATCGTCGATGCTTATGGCTACCCCAGTGCAGAAAGCGATCTTGCGGTCTATCGAGCGACATACGGTCTTCCGGCATGCACGACGGCCAACGGCTGTTTCCAGAAGGTCAACCAGAATGGCGTCGCGGCTAGTTATCCCCGGACCGACACCGGCTGGGACCAGGAACAGGCGCTCGACTTAGACATGGCGAGCGCGATGTGCCCGAACTGCAAGATCATCCTCGTTCAAGCCTCGTCGAGCTCTCTCGAACCTGGCGAAAGGCGTGGATACGGCAGTCGCCCTTCACGCCAACGCGGTGTCGAACAGCTACGGCGGTGGCGAATCGGGCACGACCAGCTACGAAAGCCACTGGAATCATGCGGGCGTGGCGGTCACGGTCAGCTCGGGCGACAGCGGCTACGGAGTCCAGTTCCCGGCCTCCTCGCCGCACGTGACTGCGGTCGGCGGAACGAGCCTTCGCCGCGCGTCGAATTCGCGCGGATGGACCGAGACCGTATGGAACGGCGCAGGAAGCGGCTGCAGCGCTCTTTATGCGAAGCCGAGCTGGCAGACTGATGGCAATTGTGCTCGCCGCACTGTTGCGGACGTGTCGGCGATCGCCGACCCGAACACCGGCGTTGCGGTTTACGGGCCAGCGAGTGCTCGTCGTTCGGGCTGGATGGTCTTCGGCGGAACGAGCGTTGCTGCGCCACTCATTGCCGGCGTCTACGGTGCCAACGGCGGCGCCGTGAACTACGGTGGCGATCCGTACAACCACGTATCGGCTCTCTACGACGTGACGAGCGGCAGCAACGGCAGCTGCGGAGGTTCGTACCTTTGCACGGGCGCGAACGGTTACGACGGTCCGACTGGACTCGGTACGCCGAACGGCGCGACAGCTTTCTAAGTCGTTGTAAGAAAAGATTGTGCGGGCGTCCTCTGGGCGCCCGCACATTCATGTTTGGGTCACGTGATTTTCCTGTAAAGTCCGAATCTGGATGGGGTGGGGAGTTTCCTTGAAGTCGTCGGGATCGACTGCGCGCGTATGGGCGCAGATCGTCTGCGCGCTGGCGCTCTTGTTTGGCCTGAGCAGCGCAGCATCGGCCACCGCGACTTAATTGCGCGCGCAACCCGTCCCAGCCGTTCTCACCGACGTCCACCTGATCAGCGAAAGTGCTGACGAGTCGCGCTTCGAGCTCCGCTTCGATCCATCCGCGACGACTTACGCCCCGATGGCGCAGCAGCAGCCGACCCAGCCTTCGCTCGGTTTCGCACTGACCACCCGCGGCCCGCACGCTGTGCAGCCACCGAACCTTAAAGGCCTCGTCCGCTCGATGAGCTTCGAATTGGTCGACACGTTGCTGATCGTGCGCTTCGCGACCAACCGGCCGGCATCCTTATCGGCCGTGCAGTCGGGTGACCGTACCATCGAAGTCACCGTAAGCTCCGGAACCAAGGCAAAGCCCAGGGAACATGACACTGGCCTCCCAGTTGCATCCGAGGGATTGCCGCCGGCCAACGAGACCCCCGAAAGCTATGCGCTCGTCCTGCTCAAATATGCCGACGTCTCCGAAGTCGTCGGGCTCCTCACCGACGGGCTGACCGTCAAGTCCAACGACCTGTTCATCCCGAGCGAGCCGGCATTCGGTTCAAACAGCCTCACGGGCAACAATTACACGCCGCAGCAGGCCACCCAGGCACCTGGTGCAAGCGACGAGCCGCTCGGCCAGTCGGTCGACGCGTCGATCGGGGTCGACCGACGATTGAACGCGGTCTGGCTCAAGGGCTCGCCCGAGCGCATTGCCGAGCTGAAGCAGATGATCGAGGCGATCGACATCCCCGTCGATAGCGTCGTCCTCGAAACGCAATTCGTCGAACTCACGGAGCAGGGCCTCAAAGCGCTTGGAATCGACTTCAACAATGCGAATGGCCAGATCGGCGTCGTCACCTTCGGGAGCGGCTCGTTCACTCTCGGCCTTCCCGAGCAGGGCTGCCACGATAATGGTTTGAATAATGTCTGCTCGGGCCACGTGACCAGCGCCGGCTTCCAGGCGGCCCTCTATGCCCAAATCCAGCACGGCAACGGACGGATCGTCTCGCGTCCGCGAATCTCGGCGCAGAGCGGCTCGACCGCCAAGATCGTCACCGGCGACGCGCTTCCGATCCTGACCTCGATCGCACTCTCCGGCGTCAACGGGGTGTCGCAGCAGGTCCAATATGTGAACGTCGGCGTGACCCTTCAGATTGCACCCCGGGTCAGCGGCGACGGTTATGTCACCAGCCACGTCTTCGCAGTGGTGTCGAGCGTGACCGGAACGAGCCAGGGCTATCCGACCATCAGCCAGCGCGAAGCCGAAACGTCGGCGACCGTCCGCGACGGCGACTCCTTCGTGATTGGAGGTCTGACTCAGGATGAGACGATCAGCAGCAAGTCAAAGGTCCCGCTGCTGGGCGACATCCCGGTTCTCGGCGAGGCATTCCGCAACGAGCGCACGACGCGGTCCAAGACCGAGCTCTACATCATCGTCACGCCGCACATCGTTCACCGCGTCGGGACGACGGCGAACAGCAGGCCGGCCAACGCACCGCTCTACGCGCCGGCTGCTCCCACTGCGCCTACGCCGCCACCGGCTACGCCGGAGCCGGCCGCCACGCCCGCACAGCGCTAGCTTCTAGTTCCCGAAGATTGCGTGGAGCCGCTCGGCAAGTTGCCGCAGCGGCTTGGTCGAATTGCTCCACTCCGGCGGCAGCGGGCTCTTGAGCTGGCGCTGCTGCGCTCGAGCAAAGCCGACTGGCAAGTCGGGCCCGCGTCCATGATCGACGGCGATCGCCGAGCTCATGAAGCTGTGCCAGATCTGCGCGGGAATGGTGCCGCCGCTCACCTTCCCAAGGGACTTGTTGTCATCGCGCCCTACCCAGACGCCAACCACCAGATCGCCCGCGAATCCGATGAAGAGCGCGTCGCGATTCTCCTGCGTCGTTCCGGTCTTGCCGAAGGTGGGGATTACCAGCGCTGCGCGGCGCCCCGTCCCCGCATTCGCCGCGGCGTAGAGTAGGTCGAGCATGGGTGCTCGATCCCGCTCGGACGAGAGCGCCCCGTCGCGATGGAAGAATGCGGTAAGCCCTTCGGGAGCCGACGCTTCCGGCAGCCCGCGCGCGACGACGGGATAGCGGCCGCTCGCGACTGCGGCATAGGCCGACGTCAGTTCGAGCAGGCTCACCCCCGCAGTGCCGAGCGCGAGGCTCGGCTTGTCGGGAAGCGGGGTGGTAATCCCAAGGTCGCGCGCCTCGCGGATCACGTTGTTCCGACCGACTTCCTCCGAGAGGCGCACGGTCGCTGCGTTACTCGAGCGGGCGAAAGCCTCGCGCAGCGTGATCTTCCCGCGATAGACCCGGTCGCTGTTCTCCGGCGTCCAGTCGCCGATTGTGATCGGTTTGTCCTCGATGATGCTGTCGGGCGTCCACCCCTGCCGGAATGCGGCCAGGTAGACGAACAACTTGAATGCCGATCCGGGCTGCCGCCGAGCCTGCGTCACCCGGTTGAATGGCGATTGCGCGTAGCTCTCGCCGCCGACCATCGCGACGACGCGGCCATCGGGACGCATCGCGACGAGCGCGGCCTGCGCGCCGGCTGGAACGTGGCTGATAGCGCGCTGCGCGATCCGCTGCAGCGTCCAATCCAGCGTGGTGTCGACCCTCACTTCGCCAAAGTCCGGGTCCTGCGATTGCTGCGCGTAGGGCGTGACCCAATCGGCAAAATAGGAGCCGGTCGGAACAGTCGAGGCGCTGACCACCGGACGCGCCGGATGGACCGAAGCAGCCCGCGCGTGGCTGATCG
Source organism: uncultured Alphaproteobacteria bacterium (assembly GCA_963831485.1). Classification (GTDB taxonomy): domain Bacteria; phylum Pseudomonadota; class Alphaproteobacteria; order Sphingomonadales; family Sphingomonadaceae; genus Sphingomicrobium. Next base: position 7,111 of record CAWHQE010000009.1, on the reverse strand, counting down.
CGCCGGTATCCGCCATAGCCTTCAGCACCAGCTCGCTGCGCTTCTGCGCGCCCGCGAGGTTGTGGGTCGGGGCAAGACGCGACGGCGCCTGGACCATTCCCGCGAGCATGGCCGACTGTGCGAGGTTCAGATTCCCGGATCGCGGTTGAAATAATGGTTCGCCGCGGCGCGAAGACCGTAGACGCCGTCGCCGAAATAGACGCTCGACAGGTAGCGCGAGAGGATCTGTTGCTTCGTCAGCCACGCCTCAAGCCAGAAAGCGATGATCACCTCCTGCGCCTTGCGCTTGATCGTACGGTCGCCGGACAGGAAGTTGGTCTTCGCCAGTTGCTGCGTGATCGTGCTTCCGCCTTCGCGAACGCCATGACCCCGAAGGTCGGTCGACGAATGCACGTGCAATTCCGCGCGGGTCGATTCCCCAGTGACGGTAGAAGCGGCGATCCTCGATCGCGACGAACGCCGAGGGCGTTAACGGATTGAGCCTGGTCACATCGACCGGCGCCTCCTTGATCGCGCCGTGACGAGCGATCGGATGGCCATCGTCGGAGAAAAGGAGCAGCGCGGGATCCTGCAGCGGCTCAAGCGCGCGCGACAGCGGCGCCGTCAGCACGAGCCAGACCAGAGTGATGAGGATCAGTCCCGAAATCGAATAAAGGTAGAGCGGCCAACGTCGACGATTGCGCCGTTCGGCGCCGCCTGCCGTCTGGACCTCCGGCTCGTGGATCGGATGCGGCGTGAAGGGATTGGGAAGCTCCTCGACCGGTACGCCACCGTGGCTCCAGATTCCGTCCCTGTCGGTCACACTCATCTTCCCGAACTGCTTTACTTCACTAAAACAGTTGGCCCCATTTATCCAGAGGCTTGCTGAATGAGCGCTTGCATTTAAACCCGCAGGATGCGCCGCATTCTGCCACTGTTGATGCTGGCTATGCTCGCGGCCACGCCCGGCTGCCGAAAGCAGCCGGAGGGCGCCGTGAAGGTGGTCGTCATCGGCGCCACTCCAACGCTGCGCGATCCCTCCGAAGGTCCGCTATCCGCCGCCGACCAGATGCTGCTGGCGAACGTGGCGCAAGGACTGGTGCGTTTCGACGCGAGCGGCAATGTGGTCAGCGGCCTCGCCGAACGTTGGACGGTCACCGATGACGGCCTCAGCTATATCTTCCGTCTCGCCGCGACGAACTGGCCTGACGGACGCAAAATCACCGCCGAGCAGGTGGCCCGGCTGCTGAGGCATGAGATCGGCGGACGGAGCAAGAACAACCTCAAGGATGCGTTTGGTGCCGTCGAGGAGATCGTCGCGATGACCGACCGGGTCATCGAGATCAACCTGACTTCGCCGCGGCCCGACCTGCTGTCATTGCTTGCCCAGCCGCAGATGGCGATCCTTCGCAACGGCCAAGGCACCGGCCCGTTCGCCGGTGTGCGCGGCAAGGACGGCACGATCAGGCTCACACGCGAGATCGTTTCGCCGGACGACGAGACGACGAGCCGTGAGCAGTTGCTGCTTGCAGGAGCAAGCGCACCGGCCGCGGTCCAGGCGTTCGCGGCGGCCGATCTCGACATTGTTCTCGGCGGGACGTTTGCGGACCTTCCGTTCGCGCAGCGTGTGAAGCTCCCGCGCGACACCCTGCGCTTCGACCCCGCGTCCGGCCTCTACGGCCTTGTCCCCGCACAATCGGGCGGGAAGTTCGATAAGCCCGACATCCGGCAGCTCCTCAGCGAGGCGATCGACCGCGACAGCTTTGTCGCCGCGCTTGCCGTACCCGGACTGGCCCCGCGCGCTACATTGCTCGAAGCGGGCCTCGACGGCATTCCGCCGCCAGCAGCACCCGCGTGGGCTGGAACGGCCTATGCGGATCGGGCGGCCGGTTTGCAGGCGCAAGCTAACCGGCTGTTCGGTAAGGCGCCCAAGCCCACGATCCGCATCGCCTTGCCGGACGGGCCCGGCGCCAACCTTCTGCTCCAGCTGCTTCAACGCGATTGGGGCCAGCTCGGACTGACCGTCGAGCGGGCGCAGAGCAACGCCGCTGCCGATTTCATCCTGGTCGATGAGGTTGCGCCTTCCTCGTCCCCATCCTGGTTCGTGCGCCATTTCCGCTGCGACCGGGTCGCCGTCTGCGATCCGACCGCCGACGAACTGATGGACGGCGCACGGCAGTCACCAGTGCCCGCCCAACGTTATGCGCTGTTGGGCCAGGCGGCCGCCCTGATTGACGGCGGCCAGCTATTCATTCCCATCGCAGCGCCGGTCCGCTGGTCCCTCGTCTCCGCCCGAATCCAGAACTTCGCGGGGAACCGTTACGCCCGCCACACGCTCACCGACCTCGAGGCACGGACGTCACCCGGAGGCTGAGGCGATGCGTATTGAAGAGAGGCTCTCCTTCCCCTCCGTGGGAACCGACCCGCAGTCGGTCCGCCAGCGGGTCGAGGCGATGGAAAAGGTCATGGAACGGTTGTTCGTGATCCCCGGGATCAACCGGCCGATCGGCCTCGACGTCATTCTCGACGTGGTTCCGGTCGTCGGCGATATCGCTGCCGCGGCGCTCGGCGCCTACATCGTATGGGAAGGAAAGAATGTCGGCATGTCGAAATGGCAGCTGACGCGGATGGCCGGAAACGTCGGGTTCGACTGGCTGCTCGGACTCATTCCATGGGTCGGAGCAATCCCCGATTTCTTCTTTCGCTCCAACACCCGCAACCTCAAGGCGATCAAGCGCCACCTCGACAAGCATCATCCCGGCACGCGCACGATCGAAGGCGAGGCAAAGCCGCTCCCTTAGCCGCCGCGAGGCGCGATCCAGTCATGGTCCCAGTCGACGTCGTCGCGGATCGGTCGGCCGTAGCGGTCGGTGCTCGGGCGGAAGCGAAATCGCTGCTCCATCAACCTGCAGGTCAGCGCGTCGAGCTCGGGGATTCCGCTCGAACGCGTGATCCGGCAGTTCGTCACCCGACCGTTTGTTTCGACGGTGAAGGTGACGCTGACTCGCCCGCCAATCCCGCGGTTGCCGAGCGCTCGCGGATAGTCCGACGGCTCGATGTCGCCCGCGATCTTCTGAAGATCCGTGCCGCCCTCGTCACTTCCATAGCCCTGGCCGCCCGATCCTCCGCCTGCACCCGTCCCCAGCGCCGGTCCGGCTCCGGTTCCTCCCCCGGCGGGTGCTAATGTGGGCCGCAATGCAATGACCGGCGCTACCGACGGCGGAGCGTGCGCGGGCCGCAGTCCCGGCGAGCCACCGAGCGGCTTCGGCGGAGCCCGTGGCGCGGGTGCAGACCGGCGTTCGTGCCTGAACTTGGGTTTGGGTGCAGCAATCGGTGCCGGCGGTTTGGGCGGCAGTGCGATCTCGACGAGCCGCTCGACCAGTTCACCCGGCTGCCTGACATCGACGCGCAGCCCATTCAGGAGCACCAGACCGAGCGCCAGCTGCACGAACGCGACCGCGGCGAGCGCTGCGACGCGCTCCCGCGGTCCGACTTCAGCTGAAGCGGGCATTGCCCGCGCCGACGCTTAGTGCGTGTAGTAGCAGCGGTAGTGGGCGGTCATGCTGCGGTCGACCGCGCCGCCGGCGACCGCTCCGCCGACTGCACCGGCGGCCGTGCCGAGAAGTCCGTGGCCGAGCAAGCTATGCCCCACGACCGCACCCGCAACACCGCCTGCGACCGTGCCCGTCGTCGCAGACGACCGGCGGCACACCTTGTGATGATACGTGGTGTGGCTTTGATAATGGTGATGATGGTGGGTCGTTGCAGCGATGGCCGGACCGACCGGGGTTAAGGCAATCAGCGCCGAGTGCGGCGGCGATCGTGAGTTTCGATACTGATCTCATGGTGCAATTCCTCTGTTTCGGCTCATCAACGATCGTGACCGCCGCAGGTTTCCCGGTGCAAGCCGGTAACGGCAGTAAGTTGCCCGCCAGAGGCACGCCGCCGTGCCGTAAGAGCGCTCAGCGCCCGACGCGCGAAGCGTAAGTGACGTAGGGAACCGGCCGCCCCATGACGTTTCCGGCGGGAGAGTAGCGGCAGACGAGGAAGTCATTGTGCGCATTGGACGCGATCGCGCAGCCGACACGGTCGTCGTCGGCCAGACCATCTGTGCATAATGGCCGACGTCTTCCCAGTTGCCGCTGTTGCTCACCGACGGGAACACACCGGGCCGAATAGCGTTGCTCGGAAGTCCACCCGCGATCATCGATTTATCGCTGTCGTGCCCTTCGTACCCATCCACAGCTTCTCGCCGATTCCTCCCCGCTGATTTCGGTCCGAATGCTGGAAGCTGTTGGTGACCGCGAGAAACACGGCGTAGCTGGCAACGGCGTTACCGAGCGAAGCATCCCAGTTCAGCGGCGGAACGCCTGCCCGGGCGCGCACGGCATTATGCGCGGCCGAATGCGCGCCGGCATCTCGCTCGGTGCAATGTTGGACGTGGCGGTAACAGGCGCTCCAAGGCTGGCGCCGAAAAGCACCGCAACAAGCGGCGCCGAATGCGTGACATGATCCTCCCCCTCCCACGGAGGAACCTCCTGAGGAGGATGCGCTATCCTATCGAGTTACAGGGCTTTCCTGGGCCCCCTGAACGATTATTGCGACATTGACTTGTCATGGCGTGGACCTACACCGGGCACGGTTACCTAAGGGTTATTCAACGGTCTGTCGGATAGGTCCGTAAGGTTACGTTCAGGGCTGTTCGGACGCGATTTACTGCTACCGTTGTTCCCCAATCAGGAGTTAACGATGTCAAGTCTCGGCGGCGCTCGCCATTGTCGGCGCCGCGACTGCCCCAGCCGTAGCTCAGACGGCCCAACCGGCGCTGCGATGAACCAGGCGCAGCCGGCTGACCGCAGATGGTCAAAAACGGATTTGCGAGGATAACGACAATCCGGCGACGACCATCCACCGCACCTGCAGGACGGTGATGGTGCCGGCGCAGCCTGATCAGGCGGCCAGGAACAGCCAGAACGCTCCTTCGGCCGACGGCGGCCAGCCCAACACCTCGGCTTATTGATTGTGCGGCCGGCCCTCGCCGGCCGTCAGTCGCCGCTGATCGTAGGATCGATCTCTTCGGGATGATCGACGATTGGAAGGATCGGCTTGCCGACGTCGCCCTGCCCCACCGTGCGGCCGGCCATCTCGAGCATCCGCTCGAGCGGCACTCGCGCGCGCTCGAGGATTTCCGGGCTTAGCTCGATCCTCGGTTCCATGTCGCGGAGCGCGACGTAGAGCTTCTCGAGCGCGTTGAGTGCCATGCACCGGGCACATGTTGCAATTGCAGTTCCCATCGCCGCCCGGAACCCCGATACGGCTCCTTGGAAAAACGCAGGATCAAATCCAGCCATACCGCGATCAGCACGATCGCCAGCACGCCGCCGCCGGCCAGCGGTGTGTGCCGCGCCCGGAAAGCTCCCAGCGGCTCCATCGCGACCACGTCGATCGGCATCAGGCCGTTGCGCGAGAAACGCGAAATCACCAGCCGCGGGCGCGGTCGAGCGCACGCCGACCTTCACGATCCGGGTCCGGCAGCTCCGCACCCCGCCGGCACGGCCGACATCGGCAGCCCTCCGACCCACAGCCCGGCGCGGCGGCCGCGGAGTAGGCGCCCAGATCGAGCAGCAGGCGCGGATCGATCGCCACGTCGTGCTCGCCGTAACGCATCAGGAACAGTTGCACTCCGCCGACTCGGTACTTTGACTCGGCCACCAGGCGATCAGGCCGTTGTCGTAGATGCGATCGGCGTGCGGCGGCTTCAGCCCCTCGGTCGGGGAAGCCGACGCTGCATAGCCGCTGCGTGTCGCGCCAGTAACCGATGGCGCGAATGTAGGGACGTGACATGGCCGCCTGCCTGCATCGCCTGCAGGCGTTCGCGCGAACAGCGCGTTTCCGCGAGCTCGTTGAAGTCGCGAGCATGTTGCGCGTATCGACCACGATCTGCTCGGCGCGCTCGCCCAGCGCGCTGGCCAGGCCGACGTTATAGGCCCGTTCGGCGGCCACCGACTCTTGCCACAGCAGCCAGGCCGCCGCGCCGAACAGCAGCCAAGCCGCCGACCAGCGCGGCAATTGCGGAACCCACCAGCACCTTGTCGCGGCGACGCATCACGCATTCGAGAATAGCAGAGGGATTTCGCCCGTCTCCGGCCAACGCACTTAGCCAATCGTCGATGCTGAATGGACTTTTGGCCAACTGGCCGCGCCTTTCGATAGCGTGCGAACCCTGCACTACGGCCGTCTTTTTTGCGCGCCACGGGGAGACTATGCTCGCCCTTCCCTTTTCGACATGGAGTCGCGCCATGCTCCACGACAAGCATCCTCGACACCATCGGCAACACGCCGATCGTCAAGCTGCACCGCCTCGCGCCCGCGCACGTCGACATGTACGTCAAGGTCGAGGTCGTTCAATCCCGGCGGCTCGGTCAAGGATCGCCTCGCGCATCGCGATCATTCTCGATGCCGAGCGAAGGGCCTGCTCAAGCCCGGCCAGACCGTCGTCGAGGCGACCTCCGGCAACACCGGCGTCGCGCTGGCGATGGTGTGCGCCGCGCGCGGCTATCCGTTCGTCGCGCTGATGGCCGATTCGTTCTCGATCGAGCGGCGCAAGCTGATGCGCGCGTACGGCGCGAAGGTGATCCTGACGCCGGCCGCCGAGCGCGGCAGCGGCATGGTGCGCACGCGCCGAGGAGCTCGCGAAGAAGCACGGCTGGTTCCTCGCGCGCCAGTTCGAGAATCCGGCCAATCCCGGCCTATCACCGCAGCACCACCGGCGCCGGAAATCCTGCGCGACTTCGCCGGCAAGCGGCTCGACTATTTCGTCACCGGCTGGGGCACCGGCGGCACGCTGACCGGCGTCGGCGAGATGCTGCAAGCTCGCGCGGCCGGAGGTGCAAGATCATCGCCACCGAGCCGGCCGACGCATCGCTGCTCGCCGGCGGGAATGGAAGCCGCACAAGATCCAGGGCTGGACGCCGGACTTCGTGCCCGAGTGCTCGACCGCAAGGTCGCCGACCGAGATCGAGCCGGTCGACGAAGTGCTGGCGCGCGACACCGCGCGCGCGCTGGCGCAGCGAGGAAGGCATCTTCTGCGGCATTTCTTAGCAATACGATGGTTAAGCGGTGGCAGGCACCA
>CAWHQE010000008.1:2500-13641 GCA_963831485.1 uncultured Alphaproteobacteria bacterium | reverse complement strand
GGCGGGCGTGGTGCTGATCCGCCAGCGGCCCGGGACCTCGAAGGGCGTCGTCTTCATCACCATCGAGGACGAGACGGGGATCGCCAACCTCGTCGTCTGGCCGGCGGTGTTCGAGAAACAGCGCAAGATCGTGATGGGCGCTCGGCTGATGGCCGTGCACGGAGTGGTTCAAAAGGACCCCGACAGCAATGTGATCCACGTCGTCGCCGGCGGGCTCGAGGATCATACGCACCTGCTCAGCCGATTGAGCGACGATTCACTGCTTCCGGCGAGGCTCGAGAAGGCCGACCATGCGGGAAGTTGGGGACGTCCGCCCAATCGCCACCCGCGGAATGTCGAAATCATCCCGAAAAGTCGGGATTTCCATTAGTCATCGCCGTCCGGTACGAGTCCCGCCCCGCAAAGGAGGCGAACATGGCCGCACTTGCACTGATTGCCGCTCTCGCAGCCCAGACCGCCGCACCCGCCGCACCCGCCGCATCGTCGCTCGACGGGACCTGGCGAAGCCCGGGAGGAAATACGATCATCAAGATTGCGCCATGCGGCGACAACTCGTGCGGGACGGTCGTCTGGGCCACCGACAAGGCCAAGAAGGACGCCAGCAAAACCACCGCAGATCTGGTGGGCGCTCAGCTCCTGACCGCTCTCCAGCAGGACAGGAAGGGACGCTGGGCGGGCAAATTGTTCATTCCCGACAGGAACATGCGGGTGACCGCGAAGCTCGATCGCCTGGGCCCGACGCAGCTCAAGGTCTCCGGATGCGCCGCTGGCAAGGCGCTCTGCAAGGCGCAGTTGTGGACCGCATTCACAGCCGATTTGCCGGCCGACGGCTCCGTTCCGGCGCCGCAATAGATCCGACCGAAAGGAAGCGCAGTTCATCGGATGGCAAGCTGAAGGTGCGATTTTTGCCGCAAAGCATTGCTAAAGGGGTGCAATGAAACGCTTTTTTCTTGCGTTCGTAGGACTTGCGGTTGCCCTTGCGCCCTCCGGCGCGGCTGCCAAGAGCCTCGAGGGACGGTGGAAGAACGGGGCGATGGAAATCGTCATCGGACCATGCGGACACAGCCTGTGCGGCCGGGTCGTCAAGGCTTCCGAACAGCAGCGCACGAAAGCTCAGCGCGGCAGCGGCACCCATCTCATGGGCTCACGGGTGATCGACAACATCGAGCCGTCAGGTCCCGGGTCCTGGCGCGCCGACGTGTTCCTCGCCAGCCGAAACATGAATGCAAAGGGCACGATCGAAGCGGTCGGGCCAGACCGGCTCACGGTGCACGGATGCGTCCTGGCGGTGATCTGCAAGACGACTCACTGGGATCGCGTCGGCTAGCCGAGCGCCGGTAGGCCTTTCGCAATCTCGCCATCGAGCACTGCCGCCTGGAGCGCGCTCATCTCGTCAGCCCAATAACGGTCGGCGGTGAACTGCGGCGAGTGGGCGCGTACTGCAGCGTGGATTTCCCGAAGCTTCGGCGAGGTCTTGAGCGGCGCGTGGTAGTCGATGCCCTCTGCCCCCGCCATCAACTCGACCGCTATCACGCCGGCGGCATTGCGCGCGATCTGCGCTGCCTTGCGCCCGGCGATCGGCGCCATCGAGACATGATCTTCCTGGCCCGCCGAGGTGGGAATCGAATCGACGCTCGCCGGAAAGGCGAGGCTCTTGTTCTCGCTGACCAGCGCGGCGGCGGTGACCTGGGGAATCATCAGGCCTGAGTTCACGCCGGAATCCGGAGTCAAGAAGGCAGGAAGGCCGCTCATCTTGGGATCGACGAGGACGCTTACCCGCCGTTCGGAAATCGAGCCTACCTCACATAGCGCAATGGCGATGGTGTCGGCGGCGAAGGCGACCGGCTGGGCGTGGAAATTGCCGCCCGAAATGGCGGTATCTTCATCGGCGAACACGATGGGATTGTCGGTCACGGCGCCCGCCTCGATGGTGAGCGTGCGCGCGGCATTCTCGAGCAGGTCGAGCGCAGCGCCCATGACCTGCGGCTGGCACCGGAAGCTATAGGGATCCTGCACGCGGTCGCATTTGACATGGCTGACGAGGATTTCGCTGCCTTGGAGCAGGTCGTGAATGGCGGCAGCGACGCGCATCTGGCCGAGCTGGCCGCGCAACTGCGAAATGCGCGGATCGAAGGGTTTGGCACTTCCTTTCAGCGCATCGACCGACATTGCGCCGGCGGCGACGGCGGCCGCGAAAACGCGCTCGCCCTGGAACAAGGCATCGAGCGCGAGTGCCGTGCTCGCCTGCGTGCCATTGATGAGGGCAAGACCTTCCTTCGGGCCGAGCTGGAGCTGATCGAGGCCCATGCGCTGGAGCGCATCGCGCGCAGGGAGCAGCTCGCCCGCAACATCGATGCGCCCATAGCCCATCAAAGCCGAGATCAGGTGAGCAAGCGGAGCGAGATCCCCGCTGGCGCCAACGCTTCCCTGTGACGGGATGACCGGCATCGCGTCATGATCGAGCAGCCGCTGAAGCGCCTCGATCACAAGGAGGCGAACGCCCGAATAGCCGCGGCCCAAGCCGAGTAGCTTCAAAACGATCATCAACCGCGTGACGTGACGCGGGAGCGGGTCGCCGAGGCCGGCGCTGTGGGACAGGATCAGGTTGGTCTGAAGCTCGGCAAGGCGGTCGTTCGGGATGCGTGTGTTGGCCAGCAAGCCGAAGCCGGTGTTGACGCCGTACACCGTTTCACCGCCGGCGACGATTCGGTCCACGGCCGCGGCTGACGCGGCGACGCGTTGCATCGAGGAATCGTCGAGCGAAGCTTCCGCGCCGCCCCAAAGCTGGCGCAGCGTCGCAACGTCTATGGCTTCAGGATTCAGCTTCATGCACCCACCATCGGCAGGTCGAGGCCCTGCTCACGCGCGCATTCGATGGCGATGTCGTAGCCCGCGTCGGCGTGGCGCATGACGCCGGTGCCCGGATCGTTCCAAAGCACCCGCTCCAGCCGGCGAGCGGCATTGTCGGTGCCGTCCGCGACGATCACCATTCCGGCGTGCTGCGAATAGCCCATCCCGACACCGCCGCCGTGGTGCAGCGATACCCAAGTCGCGCCGGACGCAGTGTTGAGCAGGGCATTGAGCAGCGGCCAGTCGCTGACGACGTCGCTGCCGTCCTTCATGCTCTCGGTCTCGCGGTTGGGCGAAGAGACGCTTCCGCTGTCGAGATGGTCGCGGCCGATGACGATCGGCGCCGAGACTTCACCGCTCCGAACCATCTCGTTGAAGGCAAGCCCGAGACGGTGGCGCTGGCCGAGGCCGACCCAACAGATGCGCGCCGGAAGACCCTGGAAGGCGATCCGCTCACGCGCCATGTCGAGCCATCGATGTAGGTGCGGATCGTCGGGGATCAGCTCCTTTACCCTCTGGTCGGTGCGGTAGATGTCCTCGGGGTCGCCGGAGAGCGCGGCCCAACGGAAGGGACCGATCCCTCGGCAGAAAAGCGGGCGGACGTAGGCGGGAACGAAGCCTGGGAAGTCAAAGGCGTGGGTGACTCCCATGTCCTTCGCTTCCTGGCGGATGTTGTTTCCGTAATCGAAGGTCGGGACGCCCACCGACTTGAATGCGAGCATCGCTTCGACATGCTGGGCGATCGAGACTCGGGCCGCTTCGGCGACCGCGGTGGGATCGCGCTCGCGCATCTGCTGCCATTTCGCCACGCTCCATCCGACGGGACAATAGCCGTTTGCCGGATCATGCGCGGAAGTCTGGTCGGTGAGCGCATCCGGACGGATGCCGCGCTCCAGCATTTGCGGAAGGATCTCCGCGGCGTTGCCGAGGAGACCGACGCTGGTCGGCTCGCTCGCGGTTCGGACGATCTCGAGCGCTTCGTCGATGCTCGACGCTCGGCGGTCGAGGTAGCGCGTCTCGAGCCTCTTTTCGATGCGGCTCTCCTGGACCTCGATCGCGATGCAGTGAGCGCCCGCCATCACGGCGGCGAGGGGCTGTGCACCTCCCATTCCGCCGAGGCCAGCGGTCAGGATCCAACGGCCCTTGAGGTCGCCGCCATAATGCTGGCGGCCCATCTCGACGAAGGTCTCGTACGTGCCCTGCACGATCCCCTGGCTACCGATGTAGATCCAGCTGCCGGCCGTCATCTGGCCGTACATCATGAGCCCGTTGCGATCGAGCTCGTTGAAACATTCCCAGTTCGCCCATTTGGGAACGATGTTCGAGTTGGCGATGAGGACGCGCGGGGCTCCCTCGTGGGTACGGAACACACCCACCGGCTTGCCGGACTGGACGAGCAGGGTCTGGTCCTCCTCAAGGCGCTCGAGCGTCTCGACGATCTTGTCATAGCATTCCCAGTTGCGTGCCGCGCGGCCAATACCGCCATAGACCACCAGGCTCTGAGGGTCTTCCGCGACCTCGTCGTCGAGGTTGTTCTGGAGCATCCGGACCGCAGCTTCGGTTGTCCATTGCCTGGCCTTGATCTCGTTTCCGCGCCGGGCGCGGATGTGACGGCTGTTGTCGCGTCTGTCGCTCATCGATTGCGCCTTAGCGATTTGACCGCCGCCTCCCAAGTAGCTGCCGATCGAGGAAGACGAGCACGAAGCCGCAGATCGTGAAGCCGGCGGCGATTCCAAGTGCGTTGATCCCAGTCTGGATCGCGCCGAGCTTCGTCACGTTGATGAAGGGATAGGGATAGCCCTCGCCGTGCATACCACGTGCAATAACGTAGACGAAGTAAGCGAGCGGAAAGAGGCCCCACCAGAACGCGTCCTGCCAGCGCAGCCGTCCGTGGGGGATGAACAGAAGCCAGTAGGCAGCCATCGCGACTGGCGAGACATAATGGAGCAGATGGTTCGCAATCAGCGCCCGGCCGCTCAAAAGATGAAGGCCGTGGAGCAGGAGCACATAAACCACTCCGACGAGCAGGATCGCGAGCGTCAGTCCGGAGAGCATGAACGGTGAGACTCGCCCGCCGAGGGCGACCCAGGTCATTGCGAGTGCGAGCGCCAGGTTGCAGATGATCGTGAAGAAGTGGCCGAGCCTCCACAACGTCGCGAGGAGGTCGCCTTGACTTGCGTAGGTCGCCGAGAAATTCAGAGCGAGCCCGGCCCAGCAGACGAGGGCGACCAGCGCCGCGGCGAGCCTAGGCGTCGAGGCCGGCAAAGATCCTCCTCTCAGGTCCTGCCAGCCCGACCCAATATCCAAGCTCACTCAGGGATTCGATTCGCCAGGCGCAGAGGTCGGCCTGCTTGCCCGCAGCGATGCTGCCGACGGCATGCGCGAGCCCAAGCGCGCGCGCGGCGTTGGTCGTCATTCCGGCGATCGCCTCCTCAGGCGTCAGTCCGAACAGGGTGCATGCCATGTTCATCGCCAGGGTCGGAGATAATAGCGGCGAGGTCCCCGGGTTGCAGTCGGTCGCGACCGCGATCGGCACCTTGTGCTTGCGAAGCATCGCGACCGGCGGCTTCTTCTTCTCCTGAAGCGCATAATAAGCGCCCGGCAATAGCACTGCGACCGTCCCCGCCGCCGCCATCGCTTTGGCGCCGGCGTCGTCGAGATGTTCGAGATGATCAGCGGACAGCGCGCGATATTGCGCCGCAAGGGCAGCCCCGTGCTGGTTCGACAATTGTTCGGCGTGAAGCCGGACGCGCAAGCCATGATGCGCGGCCGCCTTGAACAGACGCTCGACCTCCTCGGGCGTGAAGGCGATGCCCTCGCAGAAGGCGTCTACACTGGTCGCAATCCCCTGCTTTGCCGCTGCGGGGATGAGCTTGTCGACGATCTCGCCGATATAATGCGCTCGGCGATCGCGCTGGTTTGAAGGCAGCGCGTGCAGGGCGAGCAACGTCGGGACGATGCGCACGGCTTCGCCCTCGCCAAGATCGCGCGCAATCCCGAGGAGTCGCAGCTCGCTCGGGGGATCGAGACCATATCCCGACTTGATCTCGACGGTCGTGCAACCGCCGCGCATCAGTGCGTGCAACCGGCGGCGGCTCTGCTCGAGCAATTGCTCGTCCGACGCAGCCGCGGTCCGCTTCACCGTCGAGGCGATCCCGCCCCCCGCTTCGGCAATCTGCTCATAGGTCGCGCCGGCGCGGCGCATCGCATGCTCGTCGGCGCGCGTTCCGCCGAACACCAAATGCGTGTGGCAATCGATCAGCCCCGGCGTGACCCAGGCGCCGCCGAGCGCATCGACCTTTTTGGCGCGAAAGCCCGCAAGCTCGGTCCTCTTGCCGACGCGCACGATCCTGCCGTCGGCGATCCCGATCGCGCCATTCTCGATCAGGCCGAGCTGATTTCCCGGCGCTTCTTCGAAGGTGGCGATGTTGCAATCGACGAGCAGCCGGTCCCACATGATTTGCCCTTAGGCGAGGCTCGTTGCTACGGCAAAGCCATGAGCAGCGACTGGCCGAACCTTTCCGAATTGCTGGTGGATGACGACGGCGTGCCGATTGGTATGGTCGGAGCGCCGCTTGCCGCAGGCTCGGTGACTCCGGGCGCGTGCGACAAGGCACCGCTTCGGTTGCGCCAGACCCTGAAACGCATGGGTCGCTACAACATCGAGACAGGCGATTTGCTGTTCACCCCCATCCACGATTGCGGCGATGTCGAGCTCGACGGACTGAGCATCGAGCAAGCGACGGATCCAATCCGCGATGCCATAGCGGCCAGCCTGAAGGACCACGCGCTGACCCTCGTCGCCGGCGGCAACAATGCGATCACTCGTCCGGCGGTCCTCGCCCTCGATATGCCGTTCGAAACGGTTGGGCTGATCACGCTCGATGCGCACTTCGACATGCGGGAGCTCGACGACGGCCTCAGCAACGGCAATCCCGTACGCGCGCTGATGAAGGACGGCTTGCCGGGCAGGAACATCGCCCAGATCGGACTCGCAAGTTTCGCCAACACCGCCAAGATGCACCGCGACGCGCTCGACGCAGGCAATTTCATCGTCAGCATCGAAGAGGTTCGGCGCGACGGCATTGAGAAGGCGGTCGAGCGGGCAATGGAGCACATGGCGGGCGCCGATGCGATCGTGCTTGATTGCGACATCGACGTGATCGACCGATCTCAGATGCCCGGCGCGCCCGGAGCGCGTCCGGGCGGCATGCAGGTCAGCGATTTCTTTTGGGCAGTGCGGCGAATTGCCGGCGATCACCGCGTTCGGAGTTCATCGATCTTACGGAATGGGACCCTTCACTCGACCCCAGCGACCTCAGCGCTTTGACCGCCGCGCGCTGGGTCGCGGAGTGCGTCGCGGGCTTCGAGAGCCGCTAGCATTTCTTTGCGGCGGCCTTTGTCGGACATGGTTCGGAAGGTGATCGAGAAGCGCAGTTGATCGCCGGGCGTGATCCGGTGCTCCCAGTCCCAGCGCGCTTCTCCGGACAGCAGATAGGCGGAGCGCCGCGCGACATCGAGGCTAGCGCGCTCGAATCCGTCCGGTCTGCGACGACGAAAACGGAGCGTGGCCGGACTGGCGAGCGAGATCCCGACCACCTTCTCGAACACGTCGCGATCGCGGTGCCAGCCGATGCCTGCTCCCGGGTCATAGCGCGCGAGCAGGGCATGGACGAAATTTTCCGGCTGCAGTCCGGCGAACGTCGCGGCCTTGGCGCGCACCGGTGTCAGCCATTCCGGTATCGGCTCGGTCGGCGTGAAGCTCGCGTCGTCGAAGTCGTAGCGCCAGCCGAAGCTCTTTGTCTTGCGGTTGCCGACGAAGCCGTGGAAGCGGAACGGCGACAGATCGGTCGCCCCCAGATGATCGATCAGCGCTTCCTCCTCTTCAGCACTGATAACCTCCTCGCCATAGCTGAGCCCGCTGATCAGCGGTGCGTCGAAGAGCAAGATCATGGGCCGAACAGCTCTTCGAGTTGCGATGGACGGAGCTCGGGCGCGAGCTGCTCGTAGGTGCATTGCCTCGGGTCCTTGTCCGGTCGCCAGCGCAAGAATCCCGTGCCGTGGCGGAAGCGGTGGCCGGTGACCTGGTCATAGCGGACCTCCAAGACCAGTGCGGGCTTCAGCGGCTCCCACGCCATGGACCGTTCGGTGTTCCACCGGCTTGGGCCGCCAGGCGCGCTTCCGGTGAAGCCCGGCAGCTCGATCAGTGCTTCGAGCGCCTTCGTCAGCTGCGGCCGGTCCTTCGCCGGAATCGCTGACGTGAAGCCGACATGGTTGAGCTTGCCCTCGTCGTCATAGAGACCGAGCAGGAGCGACCCGACGACATTCCCTTTTTTCGCATAGCGGAAGCCGCCGACGACGCAGTCGGCCGTGCGCTGCTGCTTCACCTTGATCATTGCCCTCTCGCCCGAGCGATATTCGAGATCGCTACGCTTCGCGATCACGCCATCGAGCGCGCCGCCGCTGTGCTCGAGCCAGTCGACTGCGGTCCCCCGGTCGTAGGTCACGGGCGACAGATGCAGGCGCGGCACCTCATTCCTCGCGAAGAATTTCTCGAGAGCCTTGCGGCGCTTTGACAGCGACAGTGGGTGAGTTCCTTGCCGGCGATCTCGAGCGCGTCGAACAGCATGAATTCGGCCGGATGCTCGGCGGCCAGCTTGCGCACTCGGCTTTCCGCCGGATGCAGGCGAAGCTGCAGCTCCTCGAACGACAAAGCGTCATCGACCGGGATGATCAGCTCGCCATCGAGCAGGAACTGCTTCTCCTTGAGCGCCCCGCAGCATCGCGACGACGTCGGGGAAATAGCGTCCGAGCGGCTTGCCCGATTTCGACGTCAGCGTGATTTCCTTACCGTCGCGTCGCAGCGAGGCAGCGGAAGCCGTCCCACTTGGGCTCGAACTGCCAGCCATCACCTTCCGGCAGCTCGGCCGCAAGCAGGGCTTCCATTGGCGCCGGAGCGGATTTGGACTCGGGCATGTTACGTCAATCGCCGCGCCTTGCAGTCGTTCCCGCAGCTGTTACGCTACCGGTCTGAAGGGGAGGGCATTGCATGGCATTCGACCCGAACGCCGCGACCGCGCAATATATCGACAGCCTGGGGCCGGCAGCGCTCGAGAAGGCGCATCATTATACCATCGGCAAGGAATGGATGTTGCTGTGGGCGGTGATCGTCGCAGCGCTCGTCACCTGGTTGATCGTCCGCTCGGGAATTCTCGATCGTATCGAGGCGAAGTTGGGCGAGAAGCGGCGAAGCCTTAGCGCCCTGGTGATCGCATTCGTCTATTTTGTCCTTTCGGCGATCCTCATGCTGCCGTGGACGATCTATGCCGATTGGTGGCGGGAGAAGAGCTACGGCCGAACCGCCCAGCCCTTTTCCGACTGGCTATTTCAGCTCGGCATCGGAACGTTGGTCAGCGCCATTATCGGGGCCATCTTCCTCACGGGTGTCTATTGGCTGATCCGCCGCTCGGGCAAGCGCTGGTGGATCTGGTCGGGGGCCCTGGCCGCGGTCGGCTTCGCCTTCGTCGCTTTGCTCTCCCCCGTGCTGATCGAGCCCCTGTTCAACCATTATACGCCCGTGCCGCCGGGTCAGGTGCGCGACGCCGTGGTTCGAAATGGCGGGCCGCGCCGGCGTCCCGCCCGAGCGTGTGTTCATGTACAACGGGTCGCGCCAGTCGAATAACTTCACCGCCAACGCCGGCGGCGTCGGAAGCACGGCCCGCGTCGCCATCTCCGACGTCGCCTTCAAGAATGCGACGCTCGACGAGGTACGCGCCGTCACCGGGCACGAGATCGGCCATTACGTACTCAAGCACACTTGGTGGGGCATTCTCTTCACGTCGATCTGCGCGATCATCCTGTTCTGGATCGCGGAACAGACCTTCCCCTGGTTCGCCGCGTCGCTTTGGAAGTTCGGCGACTCTTGCCGAGCCGCGCGGGCTTCCGGTGCTGATGTTCATGGTCTGACGCTTCTTCGGCTTGCTCGACACTGCCGATCGTCAACACGTTCAGCCGGACGCTCGAGGCGCAGGCGGACATGTACTCGCTGAGGACCGAGAACCGGCCTGACGCGCTGTCGACCTCGCTCGTGAAGACCGCCGAATATCGCTACCCGCGCCCGAACACGATCGAGGAGATCATCTTCTACGATCACCCGTCGGTCGAAAGCCGAGTCCGTACCGCGATGGAGTGGAAGGCCGCGCACCCGGAGCCGCCCGCCCAATAGGTGAAGCTTTCACGTAGCCCGCCGCTGCAGGCGCATTAGCTTGTGCACTGCAGCAGACGGGGGTGCGTGCATGGCGGGCCAGCAGCTGACCATCGACAGCGGCGATACGGCGTGGATGCTGGTCTCCACCGCGTTCGTGATGCTGATGCTGCTCCCGGGTCTCGCGCTTTTCTACGGCGGCCTGGTCCGGGCGAAGAACCTGCTCTCGGTGATGAGCCAGGTGCTCGGGATCACGGCGATCGCGATCCTCACCTGGGTATTGTGGGACTACAGCCTCGCTTTCTACGACGGCAGCGCGCTGATCGGCGGCCTCGGCAAGGCGGGCTTCGCCGGGCATCGACCGGCGACAGCAGCTGGGCGGTCGGGAACAGCGGCAAGGCCATTCCCGAACTCGTCTTCGCCGCATTCCAGATGAGCTTCGCCGCGATCACCGGTGCGCTGGTCATCGGAGCGCTGGTCGAACGCGTGCGCTTCGGGGCGATCATGCTCTTCTCGCTGCTGTGGCAGACGATCGTCTACGCGCCGCTCGCGCACATGGTCTGGGCCAGCGACGGCTTCCTCTTCAAGTTCGGTGCGATCGACTTCGCCGGCGGGACCGTCGTGCACATCAATTCGGGCGTCGCGGGGCTGGTCGGCGTGGCGTTCGCCGGTCCGCGCATCGGGCATTTGAGGGAAGCCATGCCGCCGCATTCGCTGGCGCTGACGATGGTCGGGGCGGGGCTGCTGTGGGTCGGCTGGTTCGGGTTCAACGCTGGCTCGGCGCTCGAGGCGAACGGCCTCGCCGCGGTGGCGATGGTGAACACGCTCGTGGCGCCGGCAGCGGGCTTGCTCGCCTGGATGGGCGCCGGAGCGGCTCGTGTCGGGCAAGCCGTCGATGCTGGGCGGCGCTTCGGGCGCGGTCGCCGGGCTGGTCGCAGTGACGCCCGCCGCCGGCGCAAGCGGGCCGATCGGCGCCATGCTGCTGGGCGCGGCCGCAAGCCTCGTCTGCTACGGCTTTGTCGGCTCGCTCAAGAACCGCCTTCGCTCGACGACAGCCTCGACGTGTTCGGGATCCACGGGCTTGGCG
>CAWHQE010000007.1:0-15842 GCA_963831485.1 uncultured Alphaproteobacteria bacterium | reverse complement strand
ACCTCAATTTCGAGCGGGCGCGGACCGACAGCCGCGAGGGTCTCGAATATCTCGGAAAAGTGACGGCATTGATCCTGACGCAGCCTGCTTCAGTCATCATCAGCGCGCACGCGGGTGTGTCCGTCGCGGTGGAAGCGATTAAGGCTTAGTCAGCCAAAATCGCCGCCGAAGCCGTGGAGGAATGAGCGGCTTGAGACACGTGAGAAGGCTGCGTCGCCTCGGTGAGCCGCGCCCGACGCGCGCACCAGGCGCGGGCGGGAACGAAGCCGCTTTGATACGCCGAGACTCCTTGCTCGGACAGTTGGCGGCGATGGACCGCGTGCGAAAGCTTGTCGAGCGGCCGGCGCTGATCTACGCGACCGTTCTCGATTCTCGGTGAGACTGGACTGGCAAGGAAATCGTCGCGCGCGGTAGAATTCATCGGCTCTTCCTGTTGTTGGAGACAAGCCCATGGCGTCGATTGACTTCGGTGCGACGAGCGGCATCGTCCGAGTTCGAGTTGTCTCGGGCACGTGAAGAAATGGTTCATAGCGCGGGCGGCGAACGAATCGGTCGGCTCGAAGGCTTTCAACAAGAGCAATTGTTCCTTGATGAATCGGGAAATCTGCGGCTTCATCTGGAGCTCGAAGCCGCAGAAACCGGCGCTCCAGCAGCGCGAGGCGGCTCCAAGTCGGCGCGAAGAAGCCGATCTCGATCGACGTCCGAGCGATCGTGGGAACTGAACGTCCTCGCCTGAGGAACCCGACCGACGAAACGGGTGTCCGCCAGGACTGGCTGTTCCGCCTGGTACACGATCGAGATCGAGCTCGTCGCCGTTCGGCTCTGCTACTACGCCAAAACCAGCTGCCTGGACGAATGACCTCCGTCTCTCACCGGCTACAAGATGAGAAGCCTGAACGGGAGCTTCAGCCGAGGCCTGAAGAAGCGGCTGATGATGAATGACTTGGCCGGCAACGGTGCGCGGTGCTCCGGCCATGCGGCAGAGTCCAGCCGGTGATCATGGCGGGAAGGCGAACGAGATCGGAAATCGACGAACTTCTGTCTACCAGCAGAAGCGCATGGGCACCGGCGCCTGTGGCGAAGCGTCCCCGACACGCCGCACCTTTATCAGCTTTGAAAAGCAGACCATCCAGCGGTGCTCTCCGCACGGACCACTTCACACTCCTGCTCGCGGCAAGCGGCTCCGGCCTCAGCCGCGGCGGCGCCGCAACTGGCGCATGGAGAACATGGGACTCCAGGCGACAAGCCTCCGAATCTCGGGCTGGCGTGGTGCGATGTTCCTCTTCGTCGTTGCTTCACTGAGTCGTTATCAAGGTGGCTTCGACACCCGGTGTCCGGCGCTGGTCCCGCCGTCCGCCGCGATTGTCGCCGTCACTGTGCTCGCCAGTTCGTGGAACTTCATCGGCGCACGACAGTTTCGCGTCCCGTTTCGTCGAGTCTGTCTGGTTCGAGGATCATCGGAGCGCCACTCGGATCCGAAGCGCGGGTGAGCTTTGATGAGGCTAGGCAGACGTCTATCACTAGGCTTAAGACGCTTAGGCACGCCGACCCCCGAGGAGAAAGTGTGAGGCGCGAGACCGTCGGCGACTCATCGACGCGCGCCCCGCGCGCTCTCTCTGTGACGCTGATGAGCGTATCGAACTGCTGAACAGAAAACGCTTTAAGAGCTGCTCCGCCAGACACTGCTCAACCGATGGTCCGATCCTCAATGCGGCTGGAAGCTGGTGGCTGGCAGCCGCCTCCGCCGTCGGCGGAGAAGATCATGCGCTTGCTCCTCGACGGCGTGCGGGAGAAAGCTATTTTTGCCTCCGCTCAGGTCTCTGCTGCTGGAGAAGCCGGGCGCACGATTATTTCTACCTGCTGGTAGAGCGAGTCTGGCTGTGCTCCAGGTTGTGGCGAGGCCGACCTTGTCCGGGGCCTCAAGACACCAAACGATTAATTTCCTGACGTGGTCACCTTTCTGGCCAGCAACGGCGGCGACCTCGAGGGATTGGCGGCCAAAGGGAATGACGATGATCGAAGACGCAATAAGGCGACGGAGACGTAGAGCGCCGCGCTGAGGGAATTTTGCGCTTCGTCGAAAGCTACCGCGAATCGCGCAGGCGCCCGAAGTCCACCGCCACCTCTTCAAGGCAAAGCCATGGGCGGACGGGATCATGCGCCTAGCCCTCGCCAACGCAGCCGATCGACAGATCGACGCGCGGGTTGAGGTCCCGCCTAAACGCTCAGCGTCGACGGGGACGCCGAACTGCTTTCGCAGGCGGTCCTCAATCTGCTCCGGAACGCGATCCGCGCTACGGCCGACAGAGAAGCGCTGGTGCTCATGCTCGCGATGCTCGAGAGCGACTGGTCACTGCCGGATCGAAGTGCGCGACAACGGAAGCGGCATCGAGGACCGACGCGACGATATTTTCCTGCCCTTCTACACACCCATAAAGGCGGCAGCGGCGTTGGGCCGAACTTCTCGAAGCAGGTCGCGCTGGCCCACGGGGGTCAATCATCGCACTGATGGCGGCGGAAGGCGGCGGCGAACATCCGCCTGGTGATCTGAAGCCTCAGCCGAAGGTGAAGGAGAAGGCCTGGACGCCGGGATCGAGAAACGTCGATCGTGAAAGTGCGGTCGCGAACCGCGCCCTTCTGGCGAACGAGCTGATAGAGCCGCTGCTCCGTGACGACGCCCGCGCCGTCCGGCTTGGCGTCGACGCCCTGCGTCGGCGCCAGGCGCCTTGCCGTCGAGCGTCACCCGAAGCGCACCGGCTTGCCGTTCGCGGAGCCCAGCACGAGATGGAGGTCGCGGGCGTGGAAGCGGAAGGTGATCTTCGCGCCCGGCGCGGCGACCGCGCGCTCTGCGCGATCGTCGATCCAGCGGCCCTCGAGCGACCATTCATTGAGCGCGAGCGGCGCGGCCGCATAGGTCTTTGGCTGTCGTGCATGCAGCCCGCCGGGCGAGACGAAGCGTTCGGCGCGGGCATAGCCGATGTAGGTCTCGGGCGAGCCGATCTCGCCGAACGCCGCGGCAGCTTCGGCGCCCGACGCGCTCGCCTGCGACCATGCCGGTCCGACGGCGCGTGGCCGGCTTCGGCGAGCAGCTGCTGGATCACCCGCTCCGACATCGCATAGTCGCCTTCGCCGTGATGGTGAGAAGCGGACGCGGCCCTTCGCATCGACGAAGTAATGCGCCGGCCAGTATTGTTGTGGAGCGCGCTCCAGAACGCGTATTCGTTGTCGAGCGCGACCGGGTAGTGGACCCCGAGGTCCTCGACCGCCTTGGCGACATTGGCGAGGTTCGCGCTCGAACGCGAATTCGGGCGCGTGCACGCCGATGATGACCAGCCCGTCCTTGCGATACTTCTCGTCCCATGCCTTGCAAATAGGGAAGCGCGCGGAGGCAATTGATGCAGCTGTAGGTCCAGAAATCGATCAGCACGACCTTGCCCTTGAGTTCTTGCGTTTGTCAGCGGCGGGCTGTTGAACCACGGGCCGAGGCCTTCGAGCGGCGGCAGGGTTCCGAGGACCGGAAGTACGAGTTCACCGGCCGCATTGGTTCGCGTCGCTGTCTCGTCCATCGACTGGCTCGCGCCGAGGCTGGCGCGCGAGGCCGGATTCGATGCTCGCCGTCTGCGCGCTCGAAATCTTCGAGAGCACCCGCGTATCAAGGCCCAAGGCTATGGCGGCAACGCCGACGAGCACCAGCACGCCCAGCACCTGTCGGATGCGCTCGCTCGCGCCCGAGCGACCTCTTCATCTTCGCGAACAGCTTGCCGCCGACGAGGAGGGCAAGCGCGAGCGATGTTGCTGCGCCGAGCGCGTAGGCGAGGAGAAGCAAGCGTGGTGTTGAAGCTCGCACCTTGAAGCGCGGCGGCGGTGAAGATGATGCCGAGGATCGGCCCGGCGCACGGCGCCCACAACAGGCCGGTTGCAACGCCAAGGACCGCGACGACCAGGCGCTGTCCTGCTGCCCTTCCGTTTCGGTGAGCCGCGAACCGAAGGCGACCAACGGCCGCGTCAGGCGGTCCGAGACGCCCGGGAAGACCAGCGCAATCCGAACAAGCGCAAGGAAGACCAGCGCGGCCCAGCGGCCGATCGCATTCGCGCGCACCGCCCAGCCCCCGCCGACGGCCGCAAGGGTCGCGACGATCGCGAAGGTCGCGGCCATGCCGGCGAGCATCGGAAGCGTGCTGCGGACGAACGGCCGGTCGGCGCGCGCGAACACGAACGGCAGCACCGGCAGGATGCACGGGCTGAGGATCGTCAGGATCCCGCCGAGATAGGCGAGGAGGATGAGCAGCATGGAAGGGTTCGGGCTCGGTTCAGCTAAGGTCGGTTAGTCGACTTAGCCATATTGTTACGGAGCTATAACCAGTTATGAACGATCGACGCACGTTTATTGGCCTTGGCTGGTGCCGGCGCGTCAGCCTGCTGTTGTTCGGCGCAGAACAGCTCGGCGGCGAACGTCCATTTCGCCGTCAATCACTCGCCCGCCCATTGGCAGCGTATGCTTGGGCATGAGCGCTATGCGGTGCTGCGCGAGGCCGCGACCGAGCGGCCGTTTTCAAGCCCGCTGTTGAACGAGCATCGGCGCGGCACTTCGTCTGCGCAGGCTGCGCGTTGCCCCTGTTCAGCTCGGCAACCAAGTTCGAGAGTGGTACCGGCTGGCCAAGCTTCTGGAAGCCGCTGCCGCATGCGGTCGTGACGCGGCCCGATAACAGCCTGATGATGGAACGAACCGAGGTCCTGTGTGCGCGCTGCGGCGGGCATCTCGGCCACGTTTTCGACGACGGGCCCAAGCCGACGGGCCTGCGCTATTGCATGAACGGGCTGGCCCTGAATTTCAGGCCAGGCGCGATCGCCTAAGCGACGATCCTTAGCTTCCCGCGATTGCCGGGCGCTGAGTAGCAGACCACGCCGAGTTCGGCCTGAAGCCGCTCGAGCTCGCGCTGCTTGGCCTCCTTCGAGGCTTCAGAGTAGCGCTTCTCGACTTCCGCTTCCTCTTCCGTCTGCTCGCGGAAGAAGGTGATGGTGATCCGGTGCCCGAACACTTCGTCTCCGCGAAGTCTGAGTTCGGCTTCGGATCCATCAGGAAGGCTGTCGCGTACCTCAGCCAGTCTTTCGATGAGATCGTCGAGGGACACATGGTCCGCAATATCGACGAAATCCTTGACGCGGCGTTTCATCAGTGACCCTCCCCGGCCCCCGGGGCGTTAAATACATTTGGCGCGATTTCTCGCGCAACGGATATTCGACGTTTATCCCCAGCGAAGTTGCCCGCTTGTGAATAGTTTTGAAATGAAACCTTCAGAAGTCGGTCGCTGCACTCGCACGGACGCCTGCGCCTGATGCTAAGTCCTTCAATCGGCGGCGCAATTTCGGCTTTCGACTGGATCGGCGATGACGGCGCGAAGCGATATTGCGCAAATGCCACACTCCTCTCGAAAAGGTTCTGGACGCCTGTTCTTTCCGCTTGTGCCCTACGTGAACCGAATCCGAGGCGGTTCTTCACCTTCCGCGGACGCGAAGTCCGGCTCAAGCCCAACATGGCGGGCGACCCGAGTCCGCTGCACGGACAGGGCTGGCTCAACCCGTGGAGCGTCGAGCGGCAGGAGGAACGAGCGCGGTGCTGCGCTTCCGCCACGAGGCGGGCGAATGGCCCTGGTCGTACGAGGCGCGCAGGAATTTGCGCTCGATGAACGCGGCTTTTCGGTGCGCCTGACCTGCCGCAATACAAGCAACGAGCCCATGCCCTGCGGGCTCGGCCAGCATCCCTATTTCGACTGCGGACCCGAGACCCGGATCGACACGAAGGTCGATTGCGCCTGGACGATCGACGAGAGGGTCCTGCCAATTGAGAAGTTCCCGCGCGAAGGCCGTTATGACCTTCGCAATCGCCTGGTCTGCGGCCAGGATCTCGACAACGGCTTCGGCGGCTGGGGCGGCGAGGCCGGATGAGCGATCCCGATTGGCCGTACGAGCTCCGCCTGTCGTCTCCGCAAGCCAAGTTCTTTCAGATCTATTCGCCTCCGGAGGGCGGCATTTTCGTCGCCGAGCCGGTGACGCACGCCAATGCGGCGCTGAACGCGCCCGAAAGTGAGTGGCCCGAGCTTGGAATGCGCGTGCTCGATCCCGGAGAAACGATGAGCCTCGACATGCGCCTGGAGGTCATTCCGAAATAGCCGCGCCGTTCAGGTTGAAGCTTGCGGAATTGCGCTTATATAGCCCGCTCTTCCTGCGAAGGGGCCGCACTCGGAGACGTGGGTGAGTGGCTGAAACCAGCGGTTTGCTAAACCGCCGTACGGGGAATTCCCGTACCGAGGGTTCAAATCCCTCCGTCTCCGCCAGCCCCTATTGATATGTCTGTATATTTTCGAAGCTCTGGGGCCTGATGCCCACTCCGATGCCCACTTTTGAAGCTGCACCAAGCACAGTGTTGCTGTTTCCCGCAGTCGTTAGTGGCGCGGTGAAAGCCCATCGCTTCTAGGTTCTCTTCCAGGGTCCGATATGCGTCGGTTTCGCCGAGAGTCTCAGAGCGAGACGACGATATCGACATCGCCTGTTCCCGCATGCCGCGGAACTTCCGGTGGCTTAGCACTCACAAGATAGCGCGGCGTCAGGCCGCCCACCAAGAATACCGATTCCTTCCAGGGTCCTAGGCCTCGGAGCAGCGTTACCAAAACGCCTTCAGCTGCCTCAGTGACGGCGGGATCTATATCCGTCGATGTAGACTCGGGGTTTTGCCATTATGCGTAAAGGTCTGAGCGCAGATGGCCCGCCAAATCTTTCGAGCGACCAGGAAGCTGCAGCAGGTCAAGATAGACCCTTCACAGGGCTGGCGTAGGCAATTCCCTCGATGCGCACTGCAGAACGAGCTTCAGCCTCTTTACGAACTGGAACGATTGCCAATTCCAGCCCTCGTCTACCTGCCTTTGCGTCGGGCTCGTCCAAGACCACTCGTTGATGTGCGCTCGGAACCATCCGACAACGGACCTGCGATATTGATGTTAAGAATGGCGTGTATGCTTGCGCCGCCGCTTCGCCCGTGACGGCATAAGGGATGCCATGTTCGTGACAGGCGCGATCAATGTCTCTTCCATCAGTCGCTTAAATTCTAAAATCGGGAATCGAAACGCTGGGCCGAGGGCGCCTTTCGGTTCTCGATATATCGCGACCAAAATAGATCATGTGGTTGGCTCAGACAGGCGACGAACCTTTGCCGGGCCGCTGCCATGCACTTCGACCCATTCACGCCGCTCCATTTCTGAAAGCGTTGCAGAGGCCGTTGCCGGCGACACCTCCGCCTTGTCAGCCACATCGCCACGGAGAGCCATTCATCTCGCTCGGCGAAAACAGCTTCGAGCACGCGCGCCTTGCTGCCTTGGAAAATGCTATGAAGAACTTGCGCGCGTTCTGGGGAGGCGGCCGGTCGATCAGAACGAACGCACCGTGTGCCGGGATGTAAAACTCCTGCAGTATTCAGTAGCCAACTCCCTCGGATTTCAGGACATCACAAGCACCGAGGAAACGGCATTGGACACAATGAAAGGAACGACTTCACGGTCAGTCGGGCCGAAAATGAACTTGGTGATTGCGGAGCTGCCAGACGGCTTCTCGCAAGGTACATTCGCGCGGGAAAGCGTTTTGCTTGGCTTCCACTCAGGAGGACAAGCGATTGGCCCGCTATCTCAGCCTCGACCACGATGGCGTCTAACCTATGACGCTCTACCGTCTGGCTCTCGACGTCATTCAGTACGGCATGCGCGTCCGGGAGACTGTTGATGGCTGGATGAAGTGTCCAATGAGCTCGCGCTCGCTTTGATGAAATTCCATATTCAATGCCCAGTGAATATGGCCTCGTTAGCGAATATTCGAAAAAATGGCAATATTCGCTAACGAGGCCATATTCACTGGGCATTGAATATGGAATTTCATCAAAGCGAGCGCGAGCTCATTGGACACTTGATCGAGGCTATCAACAGTCTCCCGGACGCGCATGCCGTACTGAATGACGTCGAAAGCCAGACGTAGAGCGTCATAGGTTAGACGCCATCGTCGAGGCTGAGATAGCGGGCCAATCGCTTGTCCTCCTAGTGGAAGCCAAGCAAAACGCTTTCCCGCGCGACGTGCGAGAAGCCGTCTGGCAGCTCCGCAATCACCAAGTTCATTTTCGGCCGACTGACCGTGAAGTCGTTCCTTTCATTGTGTCCAATGCCGTTTCCCTCGGCGCTCGTGATGTCCTGAAATCCGAGGGAGTTGGCTACGCAGACCGCGGAGGGAGTCTCTACATCCCGGCACACGGTGCGTTCGTTCTGATCGACCGGCCGCCTCCCCAGAACGCGCGCAAGATCTTCGATAGCATTTTCCAAGGCAGCAAGGCGCGCGTGCTCGAAGCTGTTTTCGCCGAGCGAGATGAATGGCTCTCCGTGGGCGATGTGGCTGACAAGGCGGAGGTGTCGCCGGCAACGGCCTCTGCAACGCTTTCAGAAATGGAGCGGCGTGAATGGGTCGAAGTGCATGGCAGCGGCCCGGCAAAGGTTCGTCGCCTGTCTGAGCCAACTCAGATGATCGATTCTTGGTCGCGATATATCGAGAACCGAAAGGCGCCCTCGGCCCAGCGTTTCTATTCTCCGATTTTAGACTCGAAGCGACTGATGGAGAGCATTGATCGCGCCTGTCACGAACATGGCATCCCTTATGCCGTCACGGGCGAAGCGGCGGCGCAAGCATACACGCCATTCTTAACATCAATATCGCAGGTCCGTTGTCGGATGGTTCCGAGCGCACATCAACGAGTGGTCTTGGACGAGCTCGATGCAAGGCAGGTAGACGAGGGCTGGAATCTCGCAATCGTTCCAGTTCGTAAAGAGGCTGAAGCTCGTTCTGCAGTGCGCATCGAGGGAATTGGCTACGCCAGCCCTCTAAGGGTCTATCTTGACCTGCTGCAGCTTCCTGGTCGCTCGAAAGATTTGGCGGGCCATCTGCGCTCAGAAAGACTCAACGCATAATGGCAAAACCGAGTCACATCGACGGATATGATCCCGCCGTCACTGAGGCAGCTGAAGGCGTTTTGGTAACGCTGCTCCGAGGCCTAGGACCCTGGAAGGAATCGGTATTCTTGGTGGGCGGCCTGACGCCGCGCTATCTTGTGAGTGCTAAGCCACCGGAAGTTCCGCGGCATGCGGGAACAGGCGATGTCGATATCGTCGTCTCGCTCGAGATTCTCGGCGAAACCGACGCATATCGGACCCTGGAAGAGAACCTAGAAGCGATGGGCTTTCACCGCGCCACTAACGACTGCGGGAAACAGCAACACTGTGCTTGGTGCAGCTTCAAAAGTGGGCATCGGAGTGGGCATCAGGCCCCAGAGTCCGAAAATATACAGAGATATCAATAGGGGCTGGCGGAGACGGAGGGATTTCGAACCCTCGGTACGAGAATTCCCCGTACGGCGGTTTAGCAAACCGCTGGTTTCAGCCACTCACCCACGTCTCCGAGTGCGGCAGAGCGGGCGGCTATATAAGGGGCTTCGCCGCTGTTCAACCTGAACGGCGCGGCTATTTCGGAATGACGTCCAGCCGCATGTCGAGGCTCATCGACTGCCCCGGATCCAGCACCCTTCATGCCCAGCTCGGGCCACTCGCTCTCCGGCTCGTTCAGGGCCGCATTGGCGTGCGTGACCGGCTCGGCGACGAAGATCCCGCCATGCGACGGAGAATAGAGCTGGAAGAATCGCGCTTCTGGCGACGAGAGGCGTAGTTCATATGGCCAGTCGGGATCGGTCATTCGCGCCTCGCCGCCCCAGCCGCCGAAGCCGTTGTCGAGATCCTGGCCGCAAACGCAGCCGATTCCTGAAGATCATAGCGTCCTTCGGGCGCGACCTTCGCGACGGGCAGCACATTCGCGTCGATCGTCCATGCGCAATCGACGTGCGTGTCGATCCGGGTCTGCGGTCCGCAGTCGAAATAGGGATGCTGACCGAGGCCGCAGGGCATTGGGTCGTCACTGCTGTTGCGGCAGATCAGTCGAACCGAGAAGCCGTCTTCATCGAGTTCTGAATTCCTGCGTCGCTTCGTACGACCACGGCCATTCGCCCGGCTCGTGGCGGTAATGCAGGACGGCGCTGGTTCCATCGTCGCGTTCGACGGTCCACGGATTAAGCCAGCCTTGTCCATGCAAGGGGCTCGGGTCGCCGGCCATGTTCGGCTTGAGTCGGACCTCCCGCCCCCGGAAGGTGAATCGCCCCCCTCGAATGCGATTTACGTAGGGCACGAGCGGAAAGCAGAGCGCGTCGAGAACCTTTTCGAGAGGAGTGTGGCATTTGCGCAATATTGCTCTCGCGCCATTATCGTCCAGCCATTCGAAGGCGGAAATAGTGCCGCCGATTGAAGGACTTATCCTCAATCTCAAGCGTTCGCCTTCGAGTGTCAGCGACCCGACTTCTGAAGGTTTCATTTCAAAACTATTCACAGGCTGGCAACTTCGCTGGGGATAAAGGTCGATTATGCGTTGCGCGCTGAAATCGCGCCACATGTATTTAACGCCCCGGGGACCGGGGAGGGTCACTGATGAAACGACGCGTCAAAGATTTCGTCGATATTGCCGACCATGTGTCGCTCGACGATCTCATCGACAAACTGGCCGAGGTGCGTGACAGCCTTCCTGACGGATCCGATGCGGAGCTGAGACTTCGCGGCGACGAGGTCTTCGGGCACAGGATCACCATCTCCTTCTTCCGCGAGCAGACCGAGGAAGAAGCCGAGATCGAGAAGCGCTACGCCGACGCCGCGAAAGAGGCGAAGGAGCGCGAGCTCGATCGGCTACAGGCCGAACTCGGCGTCGTTTGCTATTCCGCGCCCGGCAAGCGCGGGACTTTGAGGATCGTCGCCTAGGCGACCGCGCCTGGCCTGAAGTTCAGGGCCAGTCCGTTCATGCAATAGCGCAGTCCGGTCGGTTTCGGGCCGTCGTCGAAGACGTGCCCGAGATGCCCGCCGCAGCGCGCGCACAGGACTTCGGTTCTTTCCATCAACAGGCTGTTATCGGTTCTCGTCACGACCGCATGCGGAAGCGGCTTCCAGAAGCTCGGCCATCCGGTCCCGCTTTCGAACCTCGTTGCCGAGCTGAACAGCGGGAGCGCGCAGCCGGCGCAGACGAACGTGCCCTTGCGATGTTCGTCGAGGAGC
This sequence comes from uncultured Alphaproteobacteria bacterium, assembly GCA_963831485.1. GTDB lineage: Bacteria > Pseudomonadota > Alphaproteobacteria > Sphingomonadales > Sphingomonadaceae > Sphingomicrobium. The sequence goes on along the minus strand of CAWHQE010000007.1, from coordinate 4,671 downwards.
GGGCTCGAGAAAGGCCGTTCGGTCGCGGCTTCGCGCAGAACGGCATAGCGCTGCACTCCGAGCAATTGCTTCCACTGCGCGGGCGCGCGACTGACGGTAAAATTCATGTTCGCCGCGGAGCCGCCACTGCGTCCGAATATGAGAAGGCTTAGTGCGGCGGTACCGGCGAGGCCGAGAAATGCGCGACGGTCGTTCATGCTTGGTTATAGCTCCGTAACCAATTGCGCGAGTCCCCTACCCGACTCAAGCTGAACCGAGCCCGAACTCCCCCATGCTATTGATCCTGCTCGCCTATCTCGGCGGAATCCTCACGATCCTCAGCCCGTGCATCCTCCCGGTACTTCCGTTCGTATTCGCGCGCGCAGATCGGCCCTTCGTGCGAAGCACTTTGCCGATGCTCGCCGGAATGGCGGCAACCTTTGCAATCGTCGCCACGCTCGCTGCAGTCGGCGGGGGATGGGCGGTGCGTGCCAATGCAATCGGCCGCTGGGCCGCGCTGGCGCTCCTTGCGATGTTCGGAATCGCGCTCATCTTCCCGAGCGTCTCGGACCGATTGACGCGTCCACTCGTGGCGCTCGGCTCCCGCCTGACGGAAAAGGAAGGACAACAGGATAGCGTCTGGTCGTCGGTGATCCTGGGCGTTGCGACCGGTCTGCTATGGGCGCCGTGCGCCGGACCGATCCTCGGCATCATCTTCACCGCCGCGGCGCTCCAGGGCGCAAGCTTCAATACCACGCTTGCTGCTTCTCGCCTATGCGCTCGGCGCGGCGACCTCGTTGGCGCTTGCGCTGCTGGTCGGCGGCAAGCTGTTCGCCCGGATGAAGAAGTCACTCGGAGCGAGCGAGCGCATCCGCCAGGTCCTCGGCGTGCTCGTTCTGGTCGGAGTAGCGGCGATCGCCTTCGGGTTCGACACCAAGGTGCTCTCCAAGATCTCGAGCGCGCAAACCGCGAGCATCGAATCCGGCCTCGCGCGGAACCTTGGCGCAAGCCAGTCGATGGATCAGAGCTCGACGCGCACCAACGCGGCCGGCGAGCTCGTGCTTCCGGTTCTGGGAACCCTGCCGCCGCTCGACGGAATCGGGCCGTGGTTCAACAGCCCGCCGCTGACCAACGCTCAACTCAAGGGCAAGGTCGTGCTGATCGACTTCTGGACCTACAGCTGCATCAACTGCCTTCGAACGCTTCCCTATTTGAAGGCGTGGGACTCGAAGTATCGCAAGGATGGGCTCGCCATCATCGGAATCCACGCACCCGAATTCGCATTCGAGCGCGAGCCTGCGAACGTCGCCAAGGCTATCCAGGATCTGGGGGTTCGCTACCCCGTCGCGCTCGACAACAAATATGTGCTGTGGAACGCGCTGCACAACCAATATTGGCCGGCGCATTACTTCGTCGATGCGCAGGGCCGCATTCGCTACTTCCATCATGGCGAAGGCGAGTATGCGATGTCGGAACGCGTGATCCGGCAGCTTCTCGCCGAAGCCGGCCACGCCCCCGCGGAAGGCATGTCACAGGAGAGCGCGAGCGGCGCCGAGGCGGCAGCGGCATTCGGCGAGATCGGCTCGCCCGAGACCTATATCGGCTATTATCGCGCCGAGCGTTTCGTCTCGCCGGGCGGCCTCGTTCACGACAAGCCGAAGACCTATGCGCCATCCTCGCTTGAGCTGAATGACTGGGCGCTGGCGGGCGACTGGATCGACAATCGCCAGAGCGCCCGTTCGCTGGCGCCCGCCGCAGCGATCGCGTTCCGCTTCCACGCGCGCGACCTGCATCTCGTGCTCGGTTCCTCCAACGGCAAGCCGGTGCGCTTTACGGTCACTCTGGACGGAAAAGCGCCCGGAGCCGACGCGGGCGTGGATGTGAAGCCGGACGGCAGCGGCGTCGTGACCGGGCAGCGCCTCTACCAGCTGGTTCGGCAGAAAGGCGCCGTTCGCGACCACAGTTTCACGATCACGTTCCTCGATCCGGGTGTGGAGGCCTTCTCCTTCACCTTCGGCTGAGGCTTCAGATCACCAGGCGGATGTTCGCGCCGCCTTCCGCGGCCGTGAGTGCGCAGATCGACCCGCCGTGGGCCAGCGCGACCTGCTTGGAGAAGCTGAGACCAACGCCGCTGCCGCCTTTATGGGTGGTGTAGAAGGGCAGGAAAATATCGTCGCGTCGGTCCTCCGGAATGCCGCTTCCGTTGTCGCGCACTTCAATCCGGCAGTGACCAGTCGCTTCTCGAGTCATCGCCAGCGTGAGCACCGGCGCTTCTATCTCGGCCGTAGCGCGGATCGCGTTGCGGAGCAGATTGAGGACCGCCTGCGACAGCAGTTCGGCGTCCCCGTCGACGCTGAGCGTCTTAGGCGAGACCTCAACCCGCGCGTCGATCTGTCGATCGGCTGCGTTGGCGAGGGCTAGGCGCATGATCTCGTCCGCCCATGGCTTTGCCTTGAAGAGGCGGCGGTGGACTTCGGGCGCCTGCGCGAATTCGCGGTAGCTTTCGACGAAGCGCAAAATTCCCTCAGCGCGGCGCGCTACCGTCTCCGTCGCACTCATTGCGTCTTCGATCACGTCATTCCCTTTGGCCGCCGATGCCACGAGGTCGGCGCCGGTCCGGGCCAGCGAGGTGACCGGCGTCAGGGAATTCATGATTTCGTGTGTGAGGACCCGGACGAGGTCGGCCTGCGCCGCGACCTCGAGCGCACCGAGTTCGCTCTGCACCGGCAGGATCGAAATGATCGTCACCGGCTTGTCCAGGCGGCCAACCTGAGCGGAGGCGAAGATGGCCTTCTGCGGCACGCCGTCGAGGACCAAGCGCGTGATCTTGCGCGTTCCCGCGGGCAGGCGAGCTGCGGCGGCCAGCTCCGGCCCGAGCGTATCGAGATCGGACAATCGGTTGAGCGGGTGTCGGGCGAACAGCTCTCGAGCCGACTTGTTGAGCACTTCGATGCGCTCATCGGCGTCCACGGAGAGAAGCGCGCTCGGCGCGTCGTCGATGATCGCCGACAGGTATCGCGCCTCGGCGCTCTCCTGCGAGTGGCGTGCCTTAAGCGTCTTGAGCGCGTGATCGAGCGTCTGCCCAAGCACGTCGAACCCGCCGCCGCTCGGATCCGAGAAGCGCTGCGAATAATCCTCGAACCGGACGGACTTCGACGAAGCGGGACACCAGAAAGTTCGTGCGCCGGATGAAGTTCCACAAACTGGCGAGCGCGGTGACGGCGACGATCGCGGCAACGGCGAGACCGGCGCGGACACCGGGTATAGAAGCCGCCTTGATGACGACTAGTAAGGCGACGACGAAGAGGAACGTGCGCCACGCCAGCCCAAATTCGAACTTGCGCCTAAAGTCCATGCTTCTCCATGCGCCGGTACAGCGCGCCGCGGCTGAGGCCGAGCTCACTTGCCGCAAGCGAGATGTTGAAGTGATGCATGCGAAGCGCCCGCTCAATCATCTGCTTTTCCAGCTGATCGAGGTTCAGCGTGTCGTTGACGCTCGCCACGGCACCGGTGCCGTGGCCTCGGCTGGTCAGCGGAAAATCGTCGGTCCGATATCGGTCGCCTTCCGCCATGATCACCGCTCGTTCGGCCGCGTGGCGAAGCGCGCGCACATTGCCGGGCCAGTCGTTGGTCATCAGCACTTCTAGGACTATCGGCGGAAGTTCCCGTTCGGGCTTCTCGTACTTGCGTTCATAGAGACGGAGATAGTGGTCCAGGAGAAGGGGAATGTCGTCGCGGCGGTGGCGCAGCGGCGGCAGCTCGATCTCGATCGTGTTCAGGCGGAACAGCAAGTCCTGGCGGAAGCGCGTTTCGTCGGCGAGCTGCTCGGGCGAGACGTTGGTTGCCGCAATCACTCGAACGTCGATCGAGATCGGCTTATTCGCGCCGACTGGAAGCACCTGGCGCTGTTCGAGCGCGGTCAGCAGCTTGGGCTGCAGATGAAGCGGCAGGTTGCCGATCTCGTCGAGGAACAATGTGCTCTTGTCGGCAGCCTTGAGCCGCCCGATTTGTTCGCCGGCCGCGCCGGTGAAGGCACCCTTCACATGCCCGAACAACTCAAACTTCGAACAATGTCTCGCTCGTCGCGCCGAGGTCGATCGACACCATGGGCTTGTCCGAGCGACGGGAAAGCCGGTGGATCTCACGCGCGACGATTTCCTTGCCGGTGCCATTCTCGCCGAGAATGAGAACGTTCGCGTCGGTGGGCGCCGCCCGCTCGACAAGCTTGCGCACGCGTTCCATCGCCGCCGACTGTCCGAGCAAGGGAGTCTCGGGCATCTGGGCAAGCTCGGTTGCCCGCCCGCGCTCGATCCGCGCGTCGAGCCGGCTCCGCCGAAGCGACGCAGCGCTTCTCACCGTTGCCTCGAGCCGCTCGTTGCTCCACGGCTTGGCAACGAAATCGCTGGCTCCAGCCTTAATCGCTTCCACCGCGACGGACACGCCGCCGTGCGCGGTGATGATGACGACGGCTGCGTCGGGATCGATGTCCATCACTTTTCCGAGATATTCGAGACCCTCGCGGCTGTCGGTCCGCGCCCGCTCGAAATTGAGGTCGAGCAGGATTGCGTCCGGGCTCTCGCCTTTGAGGAGGGGAAGAAGGTCCGCAGGTGAGCTCAGCGTTTCGACGCGCTCGAACATGTCGCGCAACGCCAGACGCGCTGCGAGAGCGATATCGGGATCGTCGTCGACAAC
>CAWHQE010000006.1:0-178495 GCA_963831485.1 uncultured Alphaproteobacteria bacterium | reverse complement strand
CAAGATTGAACTTATCCGCCACGCTACGTATGTAGCGCAGCTGTCCGGAAACGAACAGTCCCTCTCTGTAAAAAGTGGCTTACCCGATTGGCACGGCGCTTGCAGCGACAGAGGGCATGAGCGGTGATTTCATTATCGATATTGTAGCGAGCGGGGGGGCGACGGTCCTGCCCGCCTCGTCCATTTCCGGACAGACACTGTTCGGAGGCGGACAGTGAGTTTGGTCGAGTTGCGCCAGTCGAATCGAAGCGAAGCCGTGAGCGGCGGAGCGATGGACCGGGTGGTCGAGCGCAAGCGCATCGACCGCCGAATTCTTATCGCGGGCGCCGGGGCCGCCGTCGTCCTGGTGATCCTCATCTTCTGGCTTTTCGCGCCGCGCGCGGGATCCATGTCCGTTGCCCGCGACCGGCTCGCGATCTCGGAAGCACAGAGTGGGACGTTCGACGATTTCGTGCCAGTGCGCGCGCAGGTCACTCCGCTCGTCACGGTCTACCTTGACGCAGTCGAGGGCGGGCAGGTCGACAAGAAGCTGGTCGAGGACGGCGCTCAGGTCGTGCAGGGGCAGATGCTCGCGGTCCTGTCGAACGCGGAGCTGCAGCTGTCGACGCTCGAGAAGCAAGCCGAGGTCGAACAGCAGCTCAACAATATGCGCAGCCAGGAGCTGGCGCTGGTCAACACCCACAATTCCAACTCTCGCGACCTCAACCAGGCCGAGAACGACCTCGTCAAGGCCCGGCGGCAGTATGACCTGCAAAAGGCCCTCGCAGACAAGGGCTTCGTCGCGATGAAGACCTTCAACGACACCAAGGACGACCTCTCCTACCAGACGAACCGTCTCGCGATCCTCAAGCAGAGCATCCAGCAGAACGAGTCGCTACAGCGAAGCCAGCTGCGGCAGCTTCGAATGGCAGCCAACTCGCTGAACACCAGCATGGGCGTCGCGCAGAGCAGCCTCGGGCAGCTCAACATCCGCGCGCCGGTCACCGGCCAGCTCAGCGGCTTCGACATCCAGCTCGGCCAGTCGCTCCAGCAGGGCGAGCGCATCGGCCAGATCGACAGCGCTGGCGGAGACAAGCTGCAGGCGAACGTCGACGAATATTATCTCGGCCGCGTAGCCGTCGGGCAGACCGCGACCGCCGACATCGACGGCAAGACCTATCGTCTTCGCGTGGCGAAGGTTTATCCGCAGGTACGCAACGGCGAGTTCCAGATCGACCTGCTCTTCGTCGACCAGGAGCCGAAGTCGATGCAGCGCGGGCAAACCATCCAGGCGAAGCTCACCGTCGGCAACTCGTCGAAGGCCCTACTCATTCCCAACGGCGCCTTTTTCAACGACACCGGCGGCAACTGGGTTTTCGTCGTCGACAAGGGCGGAGACAGCGCAACCAAGCGCCCAGTCCAGCTCGGCCGCCGTAACAGCGAATTCATCGAGGTCCTCGGCGGGCTGAAGCCCGGCGACCGAGTGATCACCTCATCATACAGCGGTCTCACCGACAAGGACCGCCTAACCTTCAGCTCCGGGGACTGAGAAAGGACAGAACAGTGCTCACGATGACCGGCCTGACCAAGACCTACCGTACCGATACCGTCGAGACGACGGCGCTCGACGACGTCGATCTCGACATCGCCGACGGCGAATTCGTCGCGATCATGGGCCCCTCCGGATGCGGCAAGTCGACGCTCCTCAACGTGATGGGGATGCTCGATAGCCCGACCGGCGGCTCCTACATTTTCAACGGCCAGGAGGTCGCGGGACTTTCGGAATCGCAGCTGGCCGACACGCGCAAGAGCAACATCGGCTTCATCTTCCAGAGCTTCAACCTGGTCGACGAGCTGACCGTTCGCGAAAATGTCGAGCTGGCGCTGCTCTACCACAACTTCCCGTCGTCCGAGCGCCGGGAGCGGGTCGAGCGCGTGCTTGACAAGGTTGGCATCGCGCACCGCGCCAAACATCGCCCGACGCAATTGTCGGGCGGCCAACAGCAGCGCGTCGCGGTCGCCCGTGCCCTGGTCGGCGAGCCGAAGCTGATCCTTGCCGACGAGCCGACCGGCAATCTCGACACCGCGCACGGCGAGGAAGTCATGCGCATGCTCCGCCAGCTCAACCAGGAGGGCTCGACCATCGTCATGGTCACGCACTCGCCGTCGCACGCTGACTTCGCGAGCCGTGTCGTCAACATGCTCGACGGCAAGATCCTGCAGGAGCGCCGTCGCGCAGCCTGAACGAATTGAATTCGGAAAGACGGAACGAGATGGTCACGATGTGGCGGAATTACTGGACGGTTGCGGTTCGATCGCTTGCGAAGAACCGCACCTATTCGATCATCAACATCGCGGGTCTCGCGATCGGCATGGCCGCATGCATCATGATCTTGCTCTACGTTCGTTACGAGCAGAGCTACGACGACTGGCTTCCCAACGTGGAGAACACGTACCAGTTTCAGGCTTGGTACCCCCATCCTCAGATGGGCGATCCGATGTTCTCGCAAATGAGCGCCTATGTTTCCAAGGGCGCGGTCGCGAAGGATTTTCCGCAGATCGAGCGCACCGGATACATCCTCAGCTCCAGTCCTGTGATCCTCAAGGACGGGCAAGCGTCCACTTCGGAAGACTATGCCTATACTGACGACGACTTTTTGAAAGTCGTACAATTGCCGCTGCTGTACGGAACGACCCTGCCCGCTGACGGCACGGCTGTCCTGTCGCAGTCGGAAGCCATCAAGCGGTTCGGAACGGACCATGTCGTCGGGCGCACGATCACGGCCATGTCCAAGGGGGTCGCGCGCGACTTCAAAATCACCGGCGTGTTCAAGGATATTCCGAAGCACTCGAGCCTCAAGCTCAACGGAATCCTGCGGACCGACTTCAACAGCTATTGGGCCGACACCAAGGAGTTCCTGACCCAATGGGGCTGGCAGTCGGGCTGGGTCTATCTCAAGCTTCGGCCCGGCACCGACGTCAAGGCACTGCAAGCGCAGGAGCCGGCGTGGGAGAAGCGCAACATCCCTGACGAGACGAGCGGCGGTATCCGTTACAACCAGGGCGACGATCAGGACTGGCATTTCGTCAACCTTCGCGACGTCCACCTCGGCAAGGCTCAGAACGGAGCCATGACCCCGGGGAACGATCCTCGCACCATTGCGACCTTCGCGGTCATCGCGATCCTGATCCTGGGCATGGCCGTGGTAAACTTTACCAACCTGGCAACCGCACGTGCGGGCCAGCGTGCCCGCGAGGTCGCGCTTCGCAAGGTGCTCGGCGCAACCCGCAAGCAGCTCATCGTGCAGTTCGTCGCGGAATCGATGCTCATTTCGGCGGTGGGAATGTTGCTTGCGCTTGCTCTCGTCGAACTGCTCGTTCGCCCCTTCGCCGCTTTTCTCGATGCCGATCTGGGCCTGAACTATTTCGGCCGAGGGGGGATTCTTCTCCCGGCAATCGCACTCGACCTTGCTCGTCGGTTTGTTGAGCGGACTTTATCCGGCATTCTTCCTGTCGCGTTTCGAGCCGGCGCATGTGCTCAAGGCAAACCGATCGGCCGCGGAAACGCCGGGCTCCGGTCGTCTGCGTGCAGGCCTTGTCGTGCTGCAGTTCGCAGTCTCGATCGGCCTCATCATCTGCACCGCCGTGGTCTATTCCCAGACCGTTTACGCGCGCTCCGTCGATCCGGGATTCAACCGGGATCATATTCTTCAAATCGACAATATCGGACGCAAGGAACTGCTTCCTCGCGGAGACATGATCGTCGAACAGATCAAGAGGCTGCCCGGCGTCGTGGCGGTCGGCCGTACCGGCCTTGGAATGGACACTGGCAATCACTCGAGCACTGGTGTCGCTCTGCCTGGAGCATCGAAGAGCATCGACCTTGGGACCTACGAAGTCGACTTCGGCTTCCTCGACGCAATGGGCATGAAGCTGGAAGCCGGGCGCTGGTTCGACCCGAACCGGCCGGCCGACGATCAGACGCTTCCGGTCGATCCCGATCCGGCCGCCGAGCGTACGCTTGCAGCGCGCGGAGTGAACGTAGTCATCAACGATCTCGCCGTGAAGCAACTCGGTTTCAAGTCGCCTCAGGATGCGCTCGGCAAAACCTTCTCCAATGAATTATATTCACGAGACGTTGGCCCCGTGAAGCTTACCGTGATCGGCGTGGTCGGCGACACCCGTTTCGGATCGGTGAGGCAAGCGATCGAGCCGACGATGTACCGGGAGTTGCGGGCCGGGCCGAACTGGATGGTGATCCGCTACCGCGGCAATCCCGACCAAATTCGAAGCGAGGTCGAGGCGAAATGGAAGGAGCTTGCGCCCACCGTCCCGTTTGAAGCGAAGTTCAGCGAAGACATCGTCCGCGGCCTGTACAAAGCGGAGGATTCGCGGGCCAAGATCTTCGCCGCATTTTCGCTCCTGGCGGTCGTCATCGGCTGCCTCGGTCTCTTCGGCCTTGCCGCCTTCACCGCGCAGCGCCGGACCAAGGAGATCGGCATCCGCAAGGTCCTGGGTGCGCGCACGCGCGACATCGTTCGGCTTCTCGTGTGGCAGTTCAGCCGCCCGGTGATCATCGCCAATGTCATCGCCTGGCCGATCGCTTGGTGGCTGATGCGCGACTGGCTGAACGGCTTCGACGTGCGCATCGCGCTGACTCCGGTGCCTTTCGTCGTCGCAGCCGTGATCGCTCTTGGCATCGCGATTGCGACGGTCGTCGGCCACGCGGTGAAGGTGGCGCGAGCCAATCCGATCCACGCCCTTCGGTACGAGTGATGCCGATCTTGAGATCAATTGCGGGAATTTGAATTGACGAGGTCCAACTCTTCCAAAGGAAGTCACCATGTGGCGGAACTACTGGACGGTCGCAGCTGCGGGCTCTCGCGAAGAACCGGACCTATTCGATCATCAACATTGCAGGCCTCGCTATCGGCATGGCGGCGTGCATCATGATCCTGCTCTACATCCGATACGAGCAGAGCTACGACAAATGGATTCCGGATGTTGACAACACGTACCAGCTACAAGCCTGGTACGCTCATCCCAAGGACAGCGAGCCGGCCTACCTCCAGATGTCCGCCTATGTGACGAAGGGGATGGCGCAGAAGGATTTCCCGCAGATCGAGCACACGGTCTACCTGACCAACAACAATCCCGTAGTATTGAAGGACGGACAGGCGAGCGCGACCGAGAACTATTTGTTCTCGGACGACGACTTCCTCAAAGTCGTCAACCTGCCGCTTATCGCCGGCTCGAGCACGTCGGCGCCGCAAACCGCGGTCATGACGCAGTCGGAGGCTATCAAGCAGTTCGGGACCGATCAGGTCGTCGGGCGCACGCTCACCGTCATTTCGCGCGGCATCAAGCGCGATTTCAGGATCACCGGCGTGCTCAAGGACGTACCTAAGAACTCGAGCTTGAAGCTGGATGCGCTCCTTCGACTCGACTTCGTTGCCTTCAATTCGGACAATCCGCAGTTCCTGACATGCTGGGGATGCCAGTCGGGCTGGGTCTATGTGAAGATGCGGCCGGGAACCGACGTCCGCCAGATCGAAGCGCAGATGCCGGCGTGGGAGAAGCGCAACATCCCCGACGAGATCAACGGCAATCTGCGCTCCAATCCCGGTGACGAGCAAGACTGGCACTTCATCAACCTGGCCGATGTGCATCTCGGCAAGGCCCAGGACAGCTCGATGACTCCGGGCAATGACCGGACGACAATCGCGACGTTCGCGATCATCGCCGCGCTGATCCTCGGCATGGCGGTGGTGAACTTTACAAATCTCGCGACGGCGCGAGCGAGCCAGCGTGCGCGAGAGGTCGCGCTTCGCAAGGTGCTCGGCGCAACGCGTCAGCAGTTGGTCGTGCAGTTCGTCGCGGAATTGATCCTGATTTCCGCAGTAGCGATGCTGCTCGCTCTTGCGCTCGTCGAGCTCCTGGTGAAGCCGTTCGGCGCCTTCCTCGATTCCGAAATCAGCCTTTCCTATTTTGGAAAGGGCGGAATCCTTCTGCCGGCGATTTTGCTGACCTTGCTGGTGGGAATCCTGAGCGGACTTTATCCCGCGGTCTTCATCTCGCGCTTCCATCCGGCACAAGTGTTGAAAGCCAACCGCTCCGCCGCCGAGACGCCGGGTTCGGGCCGGATTTGCGCGACACTGGTCGTGTTCCAGTTCGCGGTGTCGATCGGGCTCATCATCTGCACTGCTGTGATCTACGGGCAGACCGTGTTCGCTCGCCAAGTCGACCCCGGGTACAAGCGCGACCACATCCTCCAGGTCGAGGAGCTCGGGCGCGCCCAGCTGATCAGTCGGCACGAGGCGATCGTGGGCCAGATGTCGCGGCTTCCGGGCGTCGTCGCAGCGTCGCTGGCCGACCTTGGCATCAACACGACCAACCAGAGCAACACCTACATCATCCCGCCGGGGAGCAACCAGCAGGTGCTGATCGGTCAGTACAATGTCGGCGAGGATTATATCCAGGCGATGGGCTTGCCGCTGAAGGCTGGTCGCTGGTTCGACGCTAACCGGCCGGTCGACGACATGACAACGCCCTATCCGCCCGATCCCAACGTCGAGAAGGCAGTCGCACAACGTGGTGTCAACGTGGTCATCAACGAATATGCAACGCGCAAACTAGGCTTCAGATCGCCCCAGGATGCAGTCGGCAAAGTGGTCCGCGGCAAGCTGCTCTCGGACGACGCCGGGATCATGAACATCAATATCATCGGCGTTGTCGGCGACACGCGTTTCAGAACCGTTCGCACGCCGATCGAACCGTTGATGTTCCATAAGGTGCGCTCGGGTCCCGGCTGGATGATCGTTCGCTATCGCGGCGATCCGAGAACCGTGAAGGGCGAGGTCGAGCGGCAGTGGAAGCAGATCACTAACGAGGTGCCGTTCAACGCCAAGTTCAGCGAAGATATCATCGGTGAGCTCTACAAGAAGGAGGACGCCCGGGCGAAGATCTTCGCGGCCTTCTCATCCCTCGCGGTGATCATCGGCTGCCTCGGCCTGTTCGGACTCGCGGCGTTCACTGCAGAACGACGAACGAAGGAAATCGGCATCCGCAAGGTGCTCGGCGCTCGGACTCGCGACATCGTTCAACTGCTCGTGTGGCAGTTCAGTCGCCCCGTTATCATCGCCAACGTGATCGCCTGGCCGGTCGCTTGGTGGATGATGCGCGATTGGCTCAACGGCTTCGACCAGCGGATTGCGCTGACTCCGATTCCGTTCGTAATCGCCGGGGCTATCGCGCTCGGGATCGCGATCGCCACGGTCGTCGGACACGCAGTGAAGGTCGCTCGCGCCAACCCGATCCACGCACTTCGGTACGAGTAGGGCCTCGCCATGTGGAAGAACTACTGGACTGTAGCAGTCAGGGCGCTCGCGAAGAACCGCACCTATTCCATCATCAACATCGCCGGGCTCGCCATCGGAATGGCGGCGTGCATCATGATCCTGCTCTATATCCGCTACGAGCGTAGCTACGACGGGTGGGTTCCCGACGTCGAGAACACCTATCAGCTGCAGGCCTGGTACCCGCATCCCAAGGACCAGGAGCCGACCTTCCTGCAAATGTCGTCCTATTCAACCAAGGGCGCCATCCTCAAGGATTTTCCGCAGATCCAGAGTGCTGTCTACGCCCTCAGCAGCGAACCTGTGTTCATGAAGAACGGTCAGGCATCGCCGACCAAGAATTACCTCATTGCTGACGACGACTTCCTGAAGACGGTGGGCCTTCCGCTGGTTGCCGGCTCAAGCCTTCCAGCAGCGCAGACCGCCGTCGTGACCCAGACGGAGGCCATGAACCGGTTCGGCACCGACCAGGTCGTCGGACAAACCATGAGCCTCATTTCCAAGGGCGTGACGCGCGATTTCAAGATCACTGGCGTCCTCAAGGACCTGCCGAAGAACAGCAGCCTCAAGATCAACGCGATCCTGCGCATGGATTTCAACAGCTTCTTTTCTCAGGAGCCCAACTTCCTCACCTGCTGGAGCTGCCAATCGGGCTGGGTGTGGCTGAAGGCGCGGCCTGGAACCGACGTTAGCCTGCTGCAGGCGCAGGAACCGGCGTGGGAAAAGCGCAACATCCCCGACCAGCCCAACGGCAACATCCGCTGGAACGCCGGCGACGACGAAGACTGGCACTTCGTCAACATGAAGGACGTGCACCTCGGCAAGGCTCAAGGCGGATCGATGACTCCAGGCAACGATGAGCGCACGATGGCGACCTTCGGGGTCATCGCTCTTCTGATCCTCGGCATGGCAGTGGTGAACTTCACCAACCTCGCCACCGCACGAGCAGGGCAGCGCGCGCGGGAAGTTGCCTTGCGCAAGGTGCTTGGCGCCACGCGCAAGCAGCTCATCGTGCAGTTTGTCGCGGAATCCATCCTGATTTCGGCGGTTGCAATGCTGCTCGCGCTCGCGCTGGTCGAACTTCTCGTCCGGCCATTCGCCGCTTTCCTCGATGCCGACCTCTCGCTCAAATATTTGGGGCATGGGGGGATCCTTCTGCCAGTGATCCTCCTCACGTTGATCGTGGGCATCGTCAGCGGGCTTTATCCCGCCTTCTTCCTTTCCCGGTTCCAACCGGCGCAAGTGCTCAAAGCGAACCGGTCGGCGGCCGAGACCCCAGGATCAGGAAGAGTTCCGCGCGACGCTCGTCGTGCTGCAGTTCGCAGTGTCGATCGGCCTGATTGTCTGCACCGCCGTGATCTATGGCCAGACGGTCTACGCGCGCTCGGTCGACCCCGGATACAAGCGCGACCACATCCTGCAGATTACCGACCTCAATCGTTACCAGCTCATCTCCAAGGCCGAGATGATCGAACAGCAGATGAAGCGAATTCCTGGCGTCATCGCAGTCGGCCTGACCGACATTGGAGTCGCGACGGACAACAACAGCAACACAGGCCTGGTGCCGCCGGGAAGCAATCAGGCTGTCACCATCGGCGAATATAATGTCGATGAGGGCTTCTTCGACGCCGTGGGGCTCAAGCTGATTGCGGGCCGCTGGTTCGACTTGAATCGGCCCGCGGACGACATGACGCTCGATTTTCCCGTCGACAAGAACCAGGAAATCGCACTCGCGCACCGCGGTGTGAACGTCGTGATGAACGAATATGCGATCCACAAGCTTGGCTTTAAATCTCCTCAGGACGCGATCGGAAAAGTCGTCAGGAGCGAACTGTTCGAGCCCGGCACGGGCGATGGTGAACATCACTATTATCGGCGTCGTCGGGGATAGCCGCTTCCGGTCCGTCCGCACTCCGATCGATCCAATCATGTTCCAGAATGTGAGCAAGGGGCCCGCGTGGATGGTGATCCGCTACAACGGCGATCCGGCGACGGTTGAAGCGGCGGTCGAGCGGCAGTGGAAGCAGATCTCGAACGATGTGCCATTTCAGGCGAAGTTCAGCGAGGACGTCATGCGCGAGCTGTACAAGGCCGAAGATGCGCGCGCGAAGATCTTTGCGGCCTTCTCGCTCCTCGCCGTAATCATCGGCTGTCTCGGCTTGTTTGGACTTGCCGCATTCACCGCGCAGCGACGGACCAAGGAAATCGGAATCCGCAAGGTGCTGGGGGCGCGCACGCGCGACATCGTCCGGCTTCTCGTGTGGCAGTTCAGCCGGCCGGTGATCATCGCCAACATCATCGCCTGGCCGATCGCCTGGTGGCTCATGCGCGATTGGTTGAACACGTTCGATCAGCGCATCCCGCTGACGCCGATCCCCTTCCTGATCGCCGCAGCGATCGCGCTTGGAATCGCGATCACGACCGTGGTCGGGCACGCGGTGAAGGTCGCTCGGGCAAATCCCATTCACGCCTTGAGGTATGAGTAAGATGGCACAGAAGTTTCGAGTTGCGCCGGGTCGAGTCCCCTTCATTTGGCGCAAGCTGGTCACCGCGGGCGTACTTGCTGCTTGCGCGCCCGCGGTGGCCGCACTCGCTTTCGAGTCCGGAGAGCCGGACCGGATCGAATGGTCGATCGCGCCCAACGGCTCGCACATGGAATTGGGCAAGGTGCAACTGACGATTGAAAGCCGGTGGGGCGCGAACAGCCAGAGCGTGTGGTCCAACGACCGGCCGATCAGCGACCTGCAGGGCATGAACCTGGCGCAGCTGGGCGGCTCGGACGGACCGGTGCGCTTTACCCTGGTCCGCGACGCCGGCCGGCTCGACTGCAGCGGCACTGCCGGACACTCTCGCGGCCACGGCGCCTGCAGCTTCAGCGTCGATCCGCGCTTCGCGTCATACCTGCAGCAGCACGGTATCTCCGCGCCGACTCCGAATGATGCCTTTTCGCTGACGATGAGCGGCGTCGGCCGCGACCTCATCGATGCGATGCAGGAGATCGGCTACGCGCGCCCGACGGCCGGTCAGCTAGCGAGCATGGGCATCCACGGCGTGTCCGCGGACTTCGTGCGCGGGCTCGCGCGCTCGGGTTATCGACTGCAGTCCGCGGACGATCTGATCGATTTCAAGATCCACGGCGTCGACCTCAACTATATCCGCGACATGGCGGCGATCGGACCGAAGCTTCAGCATCTTAGCGCCGAAGACCTCGTCAGCCTGCGCATCCACGGGGTCACTCCAGACTATGTCCGGCAGGTCGCCGCGATGGGCCCACAATTCAGCAACCTCAGCGCCGAAGACCTCGTGAACTTCAGCATTCACGGCGCGAGGCCGGAGCTGATCCGCGCTTATGCGACCTATACGCACGGTCGGCTCAACCCGGAGGATGTCGTGTCGATGGCGATCCATGGCGTGAGCGGCGACTATCTCCAACAGCTGTCCGAGCTCGGCTGCGGCAACCTGACCGCCGACGATTTGGTCAGCTTGAGGATCCATGGCGTCACTCCCGACTATGTGCGCCGGCTCGAGCAAAGCGGAATGGCGCGCGTGTCCGCCGACCAGCTCGTTCACTTGCGCCTCAGCGGTTTCGAACCGCGATAGCTCAATCAGGGATGGGCGATGCCGTAGAAGTCGCTGATCCCTGTCAGGAGGAACTGCATCCCGATCGCGATCAGCAGGAATCCGAAGATCCGGGTCATCGCATCGATCCCGGACTTGCCCATGAACCGCACCATCGTGCTCGCCGCGCGCAGCACGAAATATGAGAACACCAACGTCAGCGCCATTCCGATGAGCACTGCAGCATAGATCAGGCCGAAGTCGTTAGGCCTGATACTCCTGATCTGGGCAGCCGCGGTGAGGACGACCGAGATCGATCCAGGCCCGGCGAGGCTCGGCATTGCAAGCGGAGTAAAGGCGATCTCGAGTTCCTTTGGATGTTCCTCGCTCGATCCTCCGCTCGGCGGAGCGGGGAACAGCATCCGAAATCCGATCACCGAAATGATCAAGCCGCCCGCTACGCGCAGTCCCGGCACCGATATGCCGAAGAAGTCGATGATCGCCGCGCCGATCAGAAGGAAGGTCGCGAGGATCCCAAACGCGTAGATACATGCGAGCAAGGCCTGTCGCTTTTGGAGATCCTTGCTCGTGCCCGCGGTCAGCGACACGAATAGAGGAGCCGTGCTGAACGGATTCATGATCGGCAGGAGGCTGCCGATCGTGAGTGCAATGGCTTCCCAGAAGATGTCGATGGCTCAACCCCCGCCGCCTGTGAATGCCGGTCGCGAGCGGCGGTCTCAATGGGGTGTTCTACCGAGCCTGCATTCAAATTCGCGCAGGTGGCGGAGCAGGCAGTATTCGAAACGACGATCTGGGTCTCAAACAGGGCTCAGAAAGTGGCGGAAACCAGCCATTCCTTGGCCGCGAACGGTACAAGAGAGACGCTGCGGTATCGGTTCCTTCTGTGAAGGAACACGACGACTGGCTCATGCGGCATCCACGGAAGGCCGCGAGTCCGCTGATGCAACGTCGACCCATTCCGTCCCATTAGCGCGGGTCGAAGAGCCACCTCGCCAAGAGCGCCGCAGCTCCTGCCCCAAATAACTGGGCGATGATGAAGACAGGCACATCATGCGGGGCGATGCCAGCGAAGGTGTTGGTAAGGCTCCGCGCCACCGTAATCGCCGGGTTCGCGAAGCTCGTGGAGGAGGTGAACCAGTAAGCGGCGACGATGTACAGCGCCACGCTCGGAGGCACCCACTCGCGCCGGTAGCGGACGGTACCGAGGATCGTCAGGATGAGACCGAAGGTGGCGATGAACTCGCCGGCTGCCTGTCCGAGCCCATGGCGCGCTTTTACCGACAGCTGGAGCGTCGGCAGCCCGAACATCAGATGCGCGGCCCAAGCACCAAGGATTCCGAATGCGAGCTGTACTGCAATGTAAGCTGTAGCGTCGCTCCATCTGAGCTCGCGGCGCGCGGCGGCTACGAGGCTGACCGCGGGGTTCATGTGGGCGCCGGAGATCGGCCCCAGCATCGTGATCAGTACGAACAGGATTGCGCCCGTCGCGAGCGTGTTGCCAAGCAGCGCCACGGCATTGTTCCCGCCAGATAAGTTCTGCGCCATGATGCCCGAGCCAATCACACAGGCGAAGAGAAAGAACGAGCCAACCGCTTCGGCGGCGATGCGAGGGGCGAGCGGCGGCGCTTCAACCATTCGCCAACTCTGTGGCCAGGAAGTTGGCTATCCGATCTTGAAGCTGGTGATAGGTCTCACGGAAGGCCTGCGGTTGGACAGCACCTTTCACGGCAGCTGGATCCGACAAGCTCCAGTGCGCTTTGAGAGGCTTCCCCGGCCAGATCGGACAAACCTCGCCCGCAGCGTTGTCGCAGACCGTAATGACCACATCGAAGCGCGGCGCATCGGGCGCGGCGAACTCGTCCCAGCTTTTCGATCGATACCCGTCCGTCGCATAGCCCAGCTCGCCGAGCAGCTTCATGGCGGCCGGATGCGGAGCACCCTTCGGATGACTGCCGGCAGAGAAAGCGCGGAAGCGCCCTGCCCCCTCCCGGTTGAGGATGGCCTCGGCAAGGATCGAGCGGGCGGAGTTGCCGGTGCAAAGGAAGAGAACGTTTAGCATGATCCCCCGGCCGCATGGTTGCAGCCCATTTATGACACATTGGCGCAACTCAAACCGTACTGCCCGAATTGCCGCCAGAGAATTGTCGGACGAATCCCGCAAATGATCGCGTTGCGGCGCACCTCTCCAGTCGCCCAGGTCGGTGACAATGGCGCACTTCAGCCCGTGTGTACCTGCCAATAAAAACTCAATGCAATCAAGTACTTAAGTATGGCGGAGCGGGAGGGATTCGAACCCTCGATACGGTTTTGCCGTATACTCACTTTCCAGGCGAGCGCCTTCGACCACTCGGCCACCGCTCCGCATGCCAGGAAGGCGGCCATCTAAGGGCCTAGCGCGCGCCGGGCAAGGTTGCGGGGCTCAGCGACCGTCCCTAGTCCAAACAGCATGACGCCCGCCGAGCGCCTTGCCGGTCGAATCCCGAGCGCCGCCGCCATCGAGGCGATCGCCCGGCGCACGCTCGACCGTTTGCCTTCGCCCTTCGCGGAGAGCCTCGGCGAGATCGTCCTGCTCATCGAGGAGGTCGCCAATCCGGACACCGCGCGCCGGCTCGGGCTGAGGCATCCGATGCAGCTCAGCGGACTCTACGAAGGCATTCCGCTCAATCACCAGAGCGTCCAGCAGTCGGGCACGCTGCCCGAGCGCATCACGCTCTACAGGCGGCCGATCATCGCCGAGTGGCAGTCGGCGCGGTTTAGCCTCGAGCAGCTCGTTTCGCACATCGTCATCCACGAGGTTGGGCATCATTTCGGCTTTTCCGACGACGACATGCATGCCCTCGAGGACGACGCCGAGTGACGATTCTTCTTCGCTTCCAGCAAGTGGCGCTGAGGCGCGGCGGCCGGATGCTTTTCGAAGATCTCGACCTCACGCTCAGCTCCGGAGAGGCCGTACAGGTCTCGGGGCCGAATGGAAGCGGCAAGTCGAGCTTGATCCGCCTCGCGGCCGGCCTGCTTGAGGCTGAACGCGGTCATGTCGAACGGGCGCCCCTCGCAATGGCCGACGACTATCTCGCGCTCGACCGCGAGTTGCCCCTGCGACGGGCGCTGCGCTTCTGGGGCGGCACGGTAGATCCTGCGATGGAAGCGCTCGGCCTGACCCGGCTTGCAGAGGTTCCGGTGAGGCTGCTGTCGTCCGGGCAGTCGAAGCGCGCGACGCTGGCGCGGGTCGCTGCGTCGGGCGTTGCGCTTTGGCTGCTCGACGAGCCGTTGAATGCGCTGGACGCCGACGGTGCGCTTCGCGCTCGGGCAACTCATCAAGCAGCATCTGTCGACGGGCGGCGCGGTCCTCGCCGCATCGCACCAGGCGCTACCCGGCGGCTGGCGGGCCGTGGAGCTCGGCGCATGATCGCATCTTTGATCGCCCGCGACATTCGCCGTGGCCTCACTGGCGCAGCCTGGCTACCGATCGCTTTCTTCCTGCTCGTCGCCGCGCTCGTCCCGTTCGCGATAGGTCCCGATGCGCGCCTGCTGTCGAGGATCGGTCCCGGCGCTTTATGGATCGCTGCTTTGACGGCCGCGTTGCTTCCGATTGAACGACTGATCGAACCCGATCGCGCCGACGGCGTTCTCGACCAGCTCGCGCTTCATGGCGTTGCGGAAGAGAGCATAGCGTTCGCGAAGATTGCGGCGCACTGGACGACATTCGCTCCATTGCTCCTGGTGGCGGCTGTGCCCGCCTCGGCGCTTCTGGCGATGGACGCGGCATCGCTCGCGCGCACCGAACTGGCCCTGCTGGTGGGGACTGCGGGCCTGGCCGCGCTGGCAGTTGCTGTTGCTGCCGTCACTGCCGGCTTGCCTCGCACGGGATCCCTCGCGGGCCTGTTGCTGCTGCCGCTTGCAGTGCCGCTGCTGATCTTCGGAGCCGCTTATTCGTTGCCGCTCGAGGCAGCGGTATCGCTGCTTCTGACCGCCGGCGCACCCTTTGTTGGAGGCGCCGCGATCCGCGCGGCTAGGACTTAGACCATCGCGCGAAGATCGCGGTAGGAAGGAGGAGGCCCCTTGCCTCTTCACGAACCGACATCTCGCCCATTACGACCATGCCGCCGAGATCGGCGAGCGTCTGTTTCACGAGTTCCCCGATCGCGAGCGCCGACATTCGGACAGCATAAACCGTCAGTACGAGGAACCGGCTGTTCTGATCGAGCAGCAGGCGACAATCGGCGAGTAGCGGCGCGAGATTCTCCTCTAGTCGCCAAACCTCGCCAGTCGGGCCGCGGCCGAACTTCGGCGGATCGAGCAGAATGCCGTCGTAGCGGCGGCCGCGGCGAACCTCGCGCGCGGTGAACTTGCTCGCGTCGTCCACAATCCAGCGGATCGGACGCTGGTCCAATCCGGACAAGCGCGCATTTTCCTTGCCTTGCTCCACCGATTTCTTGGAGGCGTCGACATGGACCAGGCTCGCTCCGGCGTTGCTGAGCAGAAGCGTGCCGACTCCGGTATAGCCGAACAGGTTCAGCACATCGGCCTCGGCTGCCCGTTCCTGCATCCAGTCCCATTGCGCCGCCATGTCGGGAAAGAATCCGAGGTGCCGGAACGGTGTCAGCGAGGCCGCGAACCGCACGTCGCCGCGCGACAGCTCCCATTGGCTCGGGACCGGGCGATGCTGGACCCAGCGGCCTCCACCTTCCTCGTCGGAGCCGGGAACGAAGGTTGCATCCGGGTCCCACCCATCGCGCGCTGGCGCCCACATCGCCTGCGGCTCGGGCCGAACCACCTGGATATTGCCATAGCGCTCGAGCTTCTGACCGTTGCCGCAGTCGATCAGCCCCCAGTCATCCCAGGGGTCGGCGATGATCGTTTCAAGGTCGCTCACGCAGCGAGAGCGAGCTGCGCGCCGACTGATGCCACCGCGGCGCGTCCGTCGAGCAAGGCAGCGCCGGCGGCTCTCGCCGATGCCGCATCCACCGCGGCCAGCTGGCTCTGCAATTCCTCGACCGACAGAACCCGTCCGAAAACCTCGATTGACCGCGCCATCTGGTCGGCGCGGCCCTGAGCGCTCTCCATGCTCATCAGCAGCCCTGCCTCGAGCTGGGCACGGGCGCGGTTCACTTCGTTCTCGTTCAGAAGTCTCGACGGCGTCGGAAAGCACGGTGCGGGCGAGGTTCATCAATTCAACGGCTTTGGTGCGATCCGCAGCGCAGCTCATTGCGACCAGGCCGGTGTCCGCATAAGCCTGCTGCCAGGCGCTTACCGAATAAGCAAGGCCGCGGTCTTCGCGCAGCTCCTGGAACAGTCGCGAGGACATTCCACCGCCGAGCGCCTGGACGAATACCGAAAGCGCGGGCAGCCGTGGATCGGACGCGGCAAACCCCGGCAATGCGAGGGACCAATGTGCCTGTTCGAACTCGCGCCGGTCATTGTGAACGCCGCCGGTGAACTCGGCAGCGCCGATAGGAACGCCCGGCCAGTTCGCCATGTCGCCAAAAAGCCGCTCCGCGAGCCTGAGGATTTCGGCGGGCTTCACCTTGCCGCTTGCCGACAGGATTAGCCTTGAGGGTACGAGCTCGTCGCGGATCCAGTTCCTGCAATCGTCAGCAGTGATGCTCCGAAGAGTCTCTTCGCTCCCAAGGACCGAGCGCCCGAGGGGCTGCCCATCGAATGCCGCTTCGAACAGATGATCATGGACGAGATCGTCGGGCAAATCGGTCGCCTCGCCCAGTTCGGACAGGATGACGGTCTTCTCGCGCTCGAGATGGTCGGAGTCCATGTGCGGCGCGCGCAGGAAGTCCGCGATCAGCTCCGCGAGAAGCGCCGCATCCTTGGCCAGCGTTCGGCCGTAGAAGACCGTCTGATCGCGCGCAGTCCACGCGTTAATGACTCCGCCGACGTCTTCGATGGCCTCGGCGATCTGGCGCGTGTCGCGCGAGCCGGCTCCTTTGAAGACCATGTGCTCGACGACGTGAGCGAGCCCGTTGAGATGCTCGGGCTCGGAGCGCGAGCCGATCATGGCATAGAGACCGAGTGCGACAAACTCCGCGCTCGGCAACGGGTCGACGGCGACGGTGAGGCCGTTCGAGAGGACGTGCATCTCACCGCTCACGTTTTCGACTGCTCCTTCCACCTTCGATTCAATGCGACCCCATAGATAATGAGCGCGATTGCAGCGAAGCTGAACCATTGTAGCGCATACATCCGATTGCGGCCGGGTGTGACTTGCACCGCGGTCTCCGCCGATGGAAGTCCTGCAGGCTGAAGTCCGGGCGGAGCTGTCGCGGCCACGAGACGAATCACATGGAGGCGGTCCGGCACGATGACGCCGCTGACGAGCCCCCCCTTCCAATCGACCTTTGCGTTGGGATCGTTTGACCAGCCCAGCTCAACGCTCATCCCGGGTCCTTCTGCTCCTGTGGCGCAATCGACGATGTGCGCCCAACCGATGTCGCCCTTGCGGTTGCGGCCGCCGGACTCCCGCTGGCCGACGACCTTCTGGCATAGGCCCGTCGCCCACCGGAACAGCGGCAACGGTCCTTTGTAAGGCGCCACCGGATAGGCCATCGGCGGCAACTTCGAGGCGGCGGCATATTGCCGCATCAATTGCGCGTTTTCATGCGCTCGCTGCAGCTGCCAGATGCCGAGCCTGACCATGATCGCAACGGCCGCGACGACGACGATGGTTGCGACGATCGGCACTCGGCGCGTCACTTGAGGACCCGCCCCTCGCGCGCGCGGTGCCTATACTCCTGCGCAAGCAGCCACGCTTTCGAAATCCGGAGCCCGCCGATGGTCAGTGCGCTCGCAACCGGAATCCAGACGAGATGGACCCACCACCGCGGCGAGAAGCTACCGTCGACCACCAGCGCCGCGACGACGACGATGGTACCGACGATGAAGATCAGGAATGCCGCCGGCCCGTCACCGACATTGAAGCTGTCGAAGTCCAACCCGCAACGGCTGCATTTGGATTCGAAGCGCACCCAGTTCGCAAAAAGCGTGTGCTGGCCGCAGCGCGGGCAATCGCCTTTGATCGCCACTGAGAGCGAAGGCACGCCAGCGCTGTCGGTGGGGGTCACCCCGCGTGCGGCGCGCCCCAGCCGCCCCAGACGTAGATCGTGGTGAAGAGGAACAGCCACACCACATCAACGAAGTGCCAGTACCAGGCCGCCGCCTCGAACCCGAAATGCTGCCGGGGCGTGAAGTCGCCCTTGATGGAGCGGATGAGGCAAACGGTCAGGAAGATTGTCCCGACGATGACGTGGAAACCGTGGAAGCCGGTCGCCATGAAGAAGGTCGAGCCGTAGATGCTGTTCTTGAAGGGGAACGGCGCGTGGACATATTCCCAGCCCTGACAGAAGGTGAAGCTTAGGCCGAGCAGGATCGTCAGCAGGAGGCCGATCTTCAGCCCGCGGCGGTCGCCATGGATGAGCGAATGGTGAGCCCAGGTCACCGTCGTTCCCGAACAAAGCAGGATGAAGGTGTTGAGCAGCGGAAGGCTCCACGGGTCCATCACCGTGACGCCCTTGGGCGGCCATGTTCCGCCGACCGCTTCAACTGCGCTCGGGAAGATCGAGGAATCGAAGAAGGCCCAGAACCAGGCAAGGAAGAACATCACCTCCGAGGCGATGAACAGGATCATGCCATAGCGCAGGTGAAGCTGGACCACCGGTGTGTGGTCGCCGGCGTGCGCCTCCTTGATCGTATTCTTCCACCAGTTGAACATGGTGGTGAGCACGCCGAGCAGGCCGATGAGGCCGATGATCGTCCCGTAGCGGTTCTCGTGCAGCCACAGGACAACGCCGCTGAACATGATTCCGGCCGACAGCGCGCCGATCAGCGGCCACGGATCCGGCTCTACAAGATGGTAGTCGTGGTGCTTCGTCGCAGCCATGTACGCAGCTTCCCTCGTTGGTCTTTCGAGAGGCTCTAGCGAGCCGTCGGGACAGTTTCCACAGGATAAAATGTGTAGCTCAGGGTGATCTCGTCGATGTCCTTGGTGTCCGGGTCCTTCTTGATCGCCGGATCGACGAAGAAGACCACTGGCATATCGACCTTCTGCCCCGGCTGTAGCGTCTGCTCGGAGAAGCAGAAGCATTGGATTTTCTTGAAATATTTGCCCACGCTCTCGGGCGATACATTGTAAACCGCCTGCGCCGCGATCGCCCGTGCGCTGAGATTGTGCGCCATGTAGAAAATCTTGGTCTGGGCACCGGGCTGGACACGAATGGTGTTCTGTTCCGGCTCGAAGCGCCACGGCAGTGTCGGACTGACATTGGCGTCAAAGCGAACGCCAATTTGCCCGGCTACCGCTCCGGGGGCCCGCGCAGCCCGCTCGGGCGTCCCTGCAAAGCCAGTTGCCTGGCAGAAGGTCCGGTACAGGATCGGCGAAAAGGCCACGAGCGCGACCATGACGGCAATGATGAGGAGAAGGATGCCGAGCGTCTTGCGGTTATTGTTCGGCGCGACCGCAGTGTTCACCAGTTCATTCCCGTCTTTGCGATGGTGATGAAAAAGAGCAGCACGACGAAGAGGCCGAGCAGCAAAGCGAGGATCCGCGCACGGTCACGCTGACGCCGAACGATCTCTTCCTCGAGCTTGGGCACTTCAGGCTGCAAGCCAGCGATCGGCGACGAGCACCGTGAACAAAGCGAATAGATAGAAAACCGAATAAGCGAACAGCTTCTTCTCAGGCGCCATCTGAGCCGGTTCGGTCCCGCCGTTGGCCAATACGCGCGCGGCAAGCACTACGAACACGAAGCTGAGCACCGCTGCGCTTCCGCCGTACACCACTCCGGTCAGGCCGAGCAGCCACGGTGCGATCGCTGATGCCGCCATCGGCAGGCTGTAGAAAAAGATCTGGCGACGCGTGTTCTGGATGCCCGCGACGACCGGCAACATCGGGATACCGGCGGCGGCGTAATCGGAGCGGACGAAGAGCGACAGCGCCCAGAAATGCGGTGGGGTCCACAGAAAGATGATCGCGAACAACAGTAGCGGAAGCAGCGACATGTGTCCGGTCGCCGCGACCCAGCCGATGAGCGGCGGGAAGGCGCCTGCCGCACCGCCGATGACGATATTCTGAGCGGTGCGCGGCTTAAGCCACATTGTGTAAACGATCACGTAGAAGAGGATCGACAAGGCTAGCAGCACTGCGGCGAGCCAATTGGTCGCCAGCCCCATCAGAAGGACCGAGAAGAAGGCCAACCCGACACCGAAATGAAGCGCGGACTGGCGATCCATGCGTCCAGCCGGAAGGGGACGACCGGCAGTCCGGCGCATCTTCGCATCGATATCCGCCTCATACCATTGGTTGAGCGCTCCGCAGGCGCCGGCCGCAAGGGCTATGCAGAGGATCGCGGTGAAGCCCAGGACCCGCGGAAGGGACACCGGCGCGACCAGCAAACCGCACAGTCCGGAAAACACGACCAGGCTCATGACACGTGGCTTGGTAAGCGCGAGGATATCGCGCCAGTCTGCCGGGAGGGCGGCTGGATTCGTCAGCTCAATGGCGGGCATTTGCGGCCGCCTATAAGGGCTTGGGCACTAGGGGAAAAGCCCCAAGCAAAACCGCTGTGGCGATGTTCATGGAGCCTCTGCTATGCGGCGCGCATGACCACGCGCTTCTTTGTCACCGCGTTGCTCGCGGCAGCCTCCGCTCCAGCACTCAGCCAGGCCGCTCCGGCGACTTCCGTTCAGGCGCCTCCGGCGCAGGCGGAGCTCGTGCCCGTCGCGATCGAAACGAGCCTCGGCCGGATCGTCGTCGCGCTCGACAAGACCCATGCTCCGGTCACCACGGCGAACTTTCTCCACTATATCGACACGCATCACTTCGACGGACAGAATTTCTATCGCGCCATGCACGTCGGCGACGGCGGCCTGATCCAGGGCGGAATCACTACCGACGCGCGCAAGCTCTACGCGCCGATCGCGCACGAACCGACGTCCCAGACCGGGCTTCACCATGTCGCGGGCGCAATCTCGATGGCGAACGCAGGCCCAGGAACGGCACGTGCCGACTTCTTCATCCTCGCAAGCGACATTCCTGCGCTTGACTCAAAAGGCGACGATCCGGGCTTCGCGGTGTTCGGCCACGTCATCGAGGGAATGGACGTGGTGAAGCAGATTCTCGCCTCGCCAGTGTCGCCGACGAAGGGCGAAGGCGCGATGAAGGGCCAGATGCTCGAGCCCGAGATCAAGATCGTCAAAGTCGAGAGGGTCGCCCCCGCAAAGCCATAGCAAACGAGCCGCGGCGGAAATCCGCTACGGCTCGTCTGGTCTTAGTCGATCCGCGGCAGCGTCTCGAACTGGTGGAAGGGTGGCGGGCTCGGAAGCGTCCACTCGAGGGTCGTTGCGCCCTCGCCCCACGGATTGCCCGGCGCCTTCTTCCCAGCCGCGAGCGACCAGAACAGGTTGATGAAGAACACGCCCACGCTGGCAGCCGTGATCATGTAGCCGACGGTCGAGATGTAGTTCCAGTGAGCGAAAGCCGGGGTGTAATCCGGGATTCGCCGCGGCATGCCGTCGAGCCCGAGGAAATGCATCGGGAAGAAGATCACGTTCACGCCGACGAACATGCCGAAGAAGTGAATCTTGCCGAGCGCCTCGTTGTACATGCGGCCGCTCATCTTGGGGAACCAGTAATAGAAGCCAGCGAAGATTGAAAAGATCGCACCGAGGCTGAGCACGTAGTGGAAGTGCGCCACGACATAATAGGTGTCGGTCATGTAGGTGTCGACGCCACCGTTCGCGAGCACGACACCCGTCACTCCGCCAACGGTGAACAGGAAGATGAAGCCGATCGCGAACAGCATCGGCGTCTCGAACGTCAGCGAACCGCCCCACATCGTCGCGATCCAGCTGAAGATCTTCACGCCGGTCGGCACCGCGATGATCATCGTCGCCGCCGTGAAATACATCTTCTCGTCGACGCTCATGCCCGTGATGAACATGTGGTGCGCCCAGACGACGAAGCCGATAACGCCGATCGAGACCATCGCATAGGCCATTCCGAGATAACCGAACACGGGCTTGCGGCTGAAGGTCGCGACGATCTGGCTGACCATTCCGAAGCCCGGCAGGATCATGATGTAGACTTCGGGGTGGCCGAAGAACCAGAACAGGTGCTGGTAGAGGACGACGTTGCCGCCGCCCGACGCGTCGAAGAACGCCGTCCGAAGTTGCGGTCCGTCAGAAGCATCGTGATCGCGCCGGCAAGAACCGGGAGCGACAGCAGCAGCAGGAAGGCGGTGACCAGCACCGACCACACGAACAGCGGCATCTTGTGCAGGGTCATGCCCGGCGCGCGCATGTTGAAGATGGTCGTGATGAAGTTGATCGCGCCGAGGATCGAGCTTGCACCCGCAAGGTGGAGCGAGAAGATCACCATGTCGACCGCGGGCCCTGACGAGCCCGAAGTCGATAGCGGCGCGTAGAGCGTCCAGCCGGTACCGGCGCCGAGGCCGGTTCCGCCAGATACGAAAGTCGAGCCCAGCAGCAGGCAGAACGAGGGCACCAGCAGCCAGAAGCTGATGTTGTTCATGCGCGGGAACGCCATGTCCGGCGCGCCGATCATCAGCGGCACGAACCAGTTGCCGAACCCGCCCATCATCGCCGGCATGACGGTGAAGAACACCATGATCAGGCCGTGCGCGGTGATCAGCACGTTCCAGTGGTGGGTCCATTCATCGAAGTTCGCGGTACCGGCGCCGATCGGCCAGGCGCGGTTGAGCACCTGGATGCCGGGCTCCATCAGCTCCCACCGCATGATCCCCGAGATCGAGCCGCCGATCACGCCCGCGATGATCGCGAAGATCAGGTAAAGCGTGCCGATATCCTTGTGGTTCGTCGACATGAACCAGCGGACGAAAAAGCCCGGCTTGTGGTCCGCGTGATGATCCGCCCCGTGCGCCTCGTGCGGCTGGAGATGGAGTGCGTCGGCGGTGGTGCTCATCTACTCGGGTCCGTCTCTTACTGGTTGGCGCGGTTGGCGACGTTGGGGTTCGTCGGCGCTGGAGTGGGCGTTCGCGGTCGCCGTTCCGGCCACTGCTGGAGCGGGAGCGGTCATTCCGCCGCCGGCTCGAGCTGCTGCGGCGGACGCCGGAGCCGCGCCCGGCATGTGGCCGCCCTTCGAGGCGACCCATGCGGCGAACTCGGCCTGCGGGACGACCTCGACGGCGATCGGCATGAAGCCGTGACGAGCGCCGCAGAGCTCGGAGCATTGCCCGAAATAGACGCCCGGGTCGATCGACCTTGGCCCAGGTCTCGTGGAGCTGGCCGGGGTTGGCGTCCTGCTTGATCCAGAAGGCCGGGCACCGCGAAGCTGTGGATCACGTCGTCGGCGGTGACGATGAACTTCACGACCTTGCCTTGCGGGAATCACGACGCGCTGGTCGACCGCGAGTAGCGGCGGGCCGTCCGCATCGGTGCGAGCGCGCTGGTTCTTCTGCCGCGTCGGGTCGTTCGCTTCCTTCAGCATGTAGCTGTCGAAGGTCACGCCGATGGTCCGGATATTCGTAGCTCCAATACCATTGGTGCCCGGTGACCTTGACCGTCACGTCGGCGGGCGGCGGCGAATATGGTGCGCTCAGAGGCGGATCGATGGGATCGCGATCAGCGACGAGGATCAGGACCGGAACGAGCGTCCAGATCACCTCGATCGTCGGTGTTGTGCGAGTTGCGCGACGGCACCGGGTTTGCGCCGCGGCGATAGCGAATGATCGCCCACAGCAGCAGCGCCAGGACGATCGCGCTGATGATCGCGCAGAGCGGAAGCAGCCATGTAATCGTGGAATCCCGCCGCTTCGCGGCCGATCGGGCGTGACCTGGTCCTGAAGACCCATGCGACCGTCTGGCTGGCCGATCCCGGGCGTCGGAGCCATTGTCGGAATGCGCGCACGGGCTCCTGGGCCGGAGCGGCGGTCGCCGCGTCGGGCTTGTTGGCGTCCTGAGCGAAGCCGGCCGGCGGAGCGGCGTTGCGGCTGTGGCGGCTGCAGGCGTGCTTGACGGCGGGCGTACTTGCAGGCGCTTGCGCCGCTGCAGGTGTAAGCCAGGCCGCGGCCAACGCGATCGCCCATCCAATCCGTCTCATCGGCACCCCAGATCACATGTTGGAACCGGAAGACGCAGGTCCGCGCCACCGGATTTGCCGGCTCTATAGGCGCGGCTTTCCAGAGCCTCAAGCGCCTCTACTGGCCGGGTGTTGAAGGCGGCGGCGGCGCAGCCTAATGCGGTCCTCGAAATGATGACCGAAGACGAAATCCTGGCCGAGTTCCGCGCCGCCGACGCGCTGCTCGAAGGCCATTTCATCCTATCGTCGGGCCTGCAGGAGCCCGCGCTACCTCCAGTGCGCGCGGGTGCTGATGGACCCTGCGCGCGCCGAGCGGCTCGCCCGCGAGCTCGCTTCGCGAAATCCCCGATCTTGTCCGCGATCAAATCGAAGCGGTGGTCTCTCCGGCGATGGGCGGCGTGATCATCGGCCATGAAATGGGCCGAGCGCTGTGCAAGCCCGCGATGTTCCTCGAGCGCCCGCAGGGCATGTTCGAGTTGCGGCGCGGCTTCCGGCTCGAGCCGGGCACCAAGGTGCTGATGGTCGAGGACGTCGTAACCACCGGCCTCTCCTCGCGCGAGGCGATCGAGGCGGTCGCGCGCTGCGGGCGGCGAGGTCGTCGCGGAAGCTGCGCTGGTCGACCGGTCGGGCGGCTCGGCCGACCTCGGCGTTCCCTTCTATCCGCTGATCCGCATCGACGTGCCGACCTATGAAGCAGAGTCGGTTCCGCCGGAGCTCGCGGCGATCCCCGCGGTCAAGCCTGGGAGCCGCGCCGCCGCTTGACGCAACCGTCTTCGCCTCGGCGTCAATATCGATCACGTCGCGACGATCCGGAACGCGCGCGGCGGCGACCATCCCGACCCGGTGCGCGCCGCAATCATGGCGGCAGAGGCCGGAGCCGACGGGATCACGGCGCACCTGCGCGAGGACCGGCGGCACATCACCGACGACGATATCGACCGGCTGATGGCCGAGATCGACCTGCCGCTGAACCTCGAGATGGCAGCGACCGAGGAGATGCTCGAGATCGCCCTTCGCCATCGGCCGAACGCCGCCTGCATCGTTCCGGAGCGGCGCGAGGAGCGCACGACCGAGGGCGGCCTCGACGCAGCGGGACAGCACAATCACCTCGCCTATTTCGTCGACAGGCTCGGATCAGCGAACATCCGGGTCAGCCTGTTCATCGAGCCGACCGAAGCGCAGGTCGCGGCGGCCGTGCGCCTCGGCGCTCCGGTGGTCGAGTTCCACACCGGGCGCTACGCCCATGTCGAGGGTGAGGAGCGCGCCGCTGAACTGAAGCGCATCGCCGACTGCGCTGCACTCGCCGTCAAGAACGGCATCGAGCCTCATGCCGGCCACGGATTGACCTTCGACAATGTCGTACCCGTCGCCGCCATCCCGCAGATCGCGGAGCTCAACATCGGCCACTTCCTGATCGGCGAAGCGATCTTCACCGGCCTCGACGCCAGCGTTCGCCGCATGCGCGAGTTGATGGACAGCGCGCGATGATGACGCTCGAAGCGCACCGGCAATCGCTACCTCGCGGGGCTCGTCATCGCGTTCGCGCTTCTGTTCTTCGCAGTGGGCACGCTGGGTCCGGCGCGGCATTCGCCTTATTATCTGCTCATCGTGCCCTTCCCGCCGCAATCGCGCTCGTCCTCGGCTGGCGGGCCTGGTCTGTCCAGAACGAGCGCTCGGCCGCTTATTCTGCGGCGGCGCTCGTCCTTCTCGTCGCCGTGCTTGGCTTCTCTCACCTGCTGCCGAGATCGCACCCATGATCGTCGGCATCGGCTCCGACCTTTGCAACGTCGAGCGGATCGAGCAGTCGCTCGAGCGCTGGGGCGACAAGTTCCTGCGAGCGCGTGTTCACCGAGGTCGAGCAGGCGAAGGCGGCATCGCGTCCGCACACGCGTGCCGGCACGCTCGCCAAGCGCTTCGCCGCGAAGGAGGCCTTCTCCAAAGCCGTCGGCACCGGCTTTCGGCGCGGTGTCCATATGAAGGACATCGGAGTCGTTAATCTTGCCTCAGGGGCGCCTACGCTACAGCTTACCGGCGGAGCCAAGGCGCGGCTTGACGCACTTGCGCCGGAAGGCCACGCCATCGACATTCACCTGACGATGACCGACGATTATCCCTGGGCGCAGGCTTTCGTGATCCTGACCGCCCGCAAGCTGGAGCCCTGAGTGTTGAATGAAACTGTTCCCGAGGCGACCGCGGCCGAGCAGAAATCGGCAGCGTCGTCGAGAAGAATGGAAGACAAGGGCTCGGCGCTGTGGCGCGAGATCAAGGGCCTGTTCTGGGTCCTGCTCGCGGTCCTCGCTTTCCACAGCCTCGATCGCCAAGCCTTTCTATATCCCGTCGGAATCGATGATGCCGGGCCTGCTGACGGGCGATCGGCTGGTCGTCACCAAATATCCCTATGGATGGTCGTGGGTCAGTCCCCGAGCTTCCACATCATCGGCCCGATGAAGGGCCGCCTGTTCGGCCGCATGCCCGAGCGCGGCGATATCGTGATCGTCACGCCGCCGGGGACCCGCACCGATTATATCAAGCGCGTCATCGGCCTTCCCGGCGACACGCTGCGGATGGTCGACGGGCAGCTCTACCATCAACGGCCAGGCGGTGAAGCGCCAGGTCGCTCCCGCCCGACATGGTCCCGATCGACGTCAATTCGCCGTGCGGATCCGACCACGACCCGGCGCTCTACGACTTCCGGGTCAGCGGCTCTGACGGCAAGCCGTATTGCCGCGTGCCGGTCGTGCGCGAGACACTTGCCCAACGGCCATTCCTACGAGACGGTCGAGCTCGGCCGCTCGAGCGAAGACAATTTCGGGCCGGTCACGGTCCCCGAAGCCATGTCTGGCTGATGGGCGACAATCGCGACGATTCGGCCGACAGCCGAGTGCCCGAATGGCAGGGCGGCCTCGGCGGGCCGGTGCCGTGGGAGAATATCGGCGGCCGCGCCGAGTTCATCACCTTCTCGCTCGACGGAACTTCCAAGTGGTGGAACCCGATCAGCTGGATCGAGGCGCTTCGTTCGGGCCGCGCCGGAAAGTCGCTCAGGAATAACTGATGTCGACGAAGCCGCCGACCACGGAGCCCCATCTGGAGCGACCCGGTCCGGCGGAATTCCGCGACCCGCTCGTCCGCCGCGAGATGCAGAAGGCCGCGGTGTGGTTCGGCATGGGCCTCGCCATCTTCGGCGTCATTACCCTCGGCCAGCCGCTGCTTCTGATCATCGGCGGAGCGATTTTCGCAGTCTTCCTCGACGGCGGTGTGCGGCTGCTCGGGCGCTTCCTACCCATCGCGCGCGGCTGTCGCCTTTTGCTGGTGCTTCTCCTCGGCTTTGGCTTTCTCGGCTGGGTCTTCTGGTTCGCCGGGACGACGATCGCTGCCCAGTTCGAAGCCCT
This sequence comes from uncultured Alphaproteobacteria bacterium, assembly GCA_963831485.1. GTDB lineage: Bacteria > Pseudomonadota > Alphaproteobacteria > Sphingomonadales > Sphingomonadaceae > Sphingomicrobium. The sequence goes on along the minus strand of CAWHQE010000006.1, from coordinate 151,133 downwards.
GCGCGACAGTCGTTGCCGCGCAGTTCAATCGGCTGATGGCATTCGCCTCCTCGCTTGGGATTCGTCGCCGGCCAGCCGAGCGATTTGCGCAGCCAGCTGCTCGGCGGAGTCGGGCATCTGACCAGCGCAGTGGGCACGGTTATCGGTGGGGTAGCGAGCGTCATCGCGATGGTCGTGATCGGCATCTTCCTGGCATCGGAGCCACGACTTTATGACCGGGGAATAGCGTGGATGCTGCCGCTGACAGTCGGGCAGGCTTCTATCGAATTGCCGAGCACGTCGGCTTCACGCTTCGCCGACTGCTCTTCGGGCGCCTCATCGCGATGGTGTTCGAGGGCGTGTTCACCTGGTTCATGCTGTGGATCGCCGGAGTGCCGATGGCGGGTCTGCTGGGACTCAGTCACCGGCGTACTCGCCTTCATCCCCAACATCGGCGCGATCACCTCAGGGCTGCTGATGATCGCGGTCGGCTTCAGCGCCAGCTCCGGTCAGGGCGTCTGGTGCATCATCGTCTATTTCCTGGTGCACAACATCGATGCCTATGTCGTTGTGCCGTTCGTCGCCCGGCGCACGGTCGACCTGGCGCCTGCCGTCTTGCTCGCGATGCAGCTGCTGATGGCCGCGCTGTTCGGGATCCTGGGCGTGCTTTTCGCCGACCCGATCCTGGCGACTCTGAAAGTGGTGCTGGTCGACCTCAGCCACCGCCAGGCGAGAGAGGAGAATGAAGGGCCGCAGTTTGTCGCCCCCGGACCTGCTACCGCTGCGGCGGCGCCTGCTGCTGTTGCATCTGCTGCTGGAGCATCTGCTGCTGGAGGAGCGCCGCGCCGCCGCGGGCAATCTTCTCGACGCGGACCTCAAACGTAAGGTCGCTTTTCTTCGGGAAACCCGGCGGGGGAGGAGCTTTTCCGAAGGCGAGGCTCTGCGGCATCGTGAAGCGGTACTGGCCGCCTTCCTGCATTCTGGTCATCGCCTCGGCGAAGCCCGGGAAGACCTGGTCCATGGTGAAGGGCTGGGCGCCGCCGTGGCTCTCGCTGCTGTCGAGCACCGTGCCGTCGTCGGCGGTGAGGACGTAATCGAGAAGCGCGGCGTCAGCCTTCGTGATCGGATCGCCCTTGCCGGCATGAATGGTTCGAAATTGCAGTCCGCTCGCGGTGACGATCGGCCTTAAGGACCCCGCTCCGAACCAGGCCAGCGCGATCCCTGCGGCAATGACGATGATGAAGCCGAGCCAAAGCGAAACGGCCCTCCCGCGATGGTCGGGGCGATGGACGGCTTCGGCGGCGGACACGGTTTTGGGTGCTGGCGCTAAATGCTTAGCGCGCGCCTTCGCGCTCGGCGCGCTTGCGCTCGAGCTTGCGGGCGCGGCGGATCGCGGCGGCGCGCTCGCGGGCCCGCTTCTCCGACGGCTTTTCATAGTGACGGCGCAGCTTCATCTCGCGGTAGACGCCCTCGCGCTGCAGTTTCTTCTTCAGCGCGCGCAGCGCCTGCTCGACATTATTGTCGCGAACGATGATTTGCATAAAGTCCCGTCACACTCCTCAAAGTCTTCAAAATCAGGGGGTTGCGCCCCGAGGTGCCAATGGACGGAATAGCGGCTCCGTTCCATCGGCAATAGAATAGCGGCCTCCGGAGGCGATGCCTCGGCGGCGCCGCGCCTTAGCAAGGTGCGCCCGGCCATTCAACCCGCACGAGCAGCGGGCTCGATTCCAAGTCGCACCGCTCGGCGATACTTCCAGCCATTTGCCGTTCCGCGCCAACTCGTTTTCATATCGCGTCAACCTATTGAAAAACAGCGCTAAATATCTATTTATAAAAGACCGCAAAATCCGCCTTCGAGGTCATGACTCCCGGAGGAATTGGCCTTCTGGAGCGCGAAAAAGATCGCGAGGGTCGTGTCCACGATTCTGCGCAAGTATCGGCCTTCTTCGCTGCGGTGCGCGACGAACCGTTTCGCAGGGACGATGGAAGGGGAAACCTGAACTCATGGGTTATCGGCCATTAACCCGCTGAATGATAAAGAGATGGCCAGAGCGGAGGGAAAGAATGTCGTTGAATTGAAGGGAAATGCTGCGTCTTGGCGCCGCCGGTGCCGGGGGGCTCATCCTCTCTTCTGCGGCCATGTCGCAGGTGCTTCCAGGCATTCTCACGCCGCAGGCCGGCGGGACGACCCCTGCAAGCCCGCTGGTTCCCGCGCAGCCGGCGGCGCCGAGCGCGCCCGCCGGGATCGATTCAGCGCTGTTCGCGCGCGCCAAAGCTGCGCTCGACCAGCATCAGGTCTATGCGCGTGATTCGATCGGCATTGCGGACTTCTCGCGGCCTTCGAGCGAAGCGCGATTCCACGTCGTCGACCTGCAGAACGGCACTGTCGAGAGCCATCTCGTCTGCCACGGTCGCGGGTCGGATCCCGATCATTCGGGTTATCTGCAGCGCTTCAGCAACGACTTCGGTAGCTACGCGACGTCCAACGGCACCTACGTCACGGACGATTATTATCAGGGCAAGTACGGCCTTTCCCTGCGCGTACGCGGCCTCGACTGGTCGAACAACAATGCCGAGCCGCGCGCGATCGTGATTCACAACGCCTGGTACGCCGAGCCAGAGATGCTTCAGATCCATGGCCAGCTCGGCCGGTCGGAAGGCTGTTTTGCGATGCCGAAGGCGAGCCAATATGCGGTCATGCGCCGCCTCGCTGGTGGCCGCATGATCTACGCCGACAAGCTGGCGTAAGTCCAAGCTACGATTTTCATCAAAGGGCCGCCTCGAGCGGCCCTTTTCTTATTGCGCCTCGAATCCCATGGCCGCGAAATGCTCGATGCGGCGCGGCGCGACGATCAGGCCGTCGACACCCGGCGTGTCGAGGACGAAGCGCAAAGCAGCCTCGGCCATCGCCTCCTGACGGCACTCGGCCGATTGGCGCAGCCCCTCGATGGCGAGGAAGGCTTGCTCGTTCGAATAGCCGGCGCAGACCTCCGGCGCGTGAGCAAAGCGACTTCCCGAGGGAGGCTCCTCTCCAAACCGGTATTTGCCGGTCAGGAAGCCGCCGGCAAGCGGGCTGAATGCCGTGTAGCGAAACCCGTGCGCGGCGCAGTAGGGGATCAACAGCTCAGCGTCCGCGGCGGCGAGCATGTTGTACTCGTTCTGCACATATTCGAATCGCGCGGCCACGCTTTCGGGTGCTGTGGCCATGACCCTGTCCACGTCCGCAGGCGACGCGTTGGAGACGCCGAAGCGATCGATCTTCCCAGCGTCGACAGCGCGCGCAATGGCTTCGAGCGTTTCCTCCAGCGCAGTCATCCGATCGAACTCGTGGATGTAATAGAGATCGATCCGCTCAAGCCCGAGGCGCTTCAGCGACTGGTCGAGGTGATTGGCGATCTGAGTTCTACTGAGCGGTGTGTCGCCCGGCGGGCAGCCATGAGGATTGCCGACCTTGGTCGCGATCTGCGCATCCCGAACGAACGAGGCGTCTTGTTCGCGAAGCCATTTGCCGAGCACGATCTCGCTCATTCCGCCGCCATAGGTGTTCGCGGAGTCGAACCGCCGAAGCCCGACTCGGCGTGCATGATCGAGCAGTTGAAGCCCCTGTTCCTCGCTGTCGCCCGCGCTTCTCAGGCTCGGCGAAGAACCGATGCCACCGATATTGCCGCAGCCGAAAACGATTCGTTCGAGGTCGGCGTCCGTGAGCATCGAGCCACCTTTCACGCGCGGCCGTGAGGATCAATGGGTCGGAGATCCACATTCCGATTTTCAGGGGCTGTCCTGATTCATCGGGCGCGGGAAATGCGCTCGACCTTTGATCATGGCGAGCCGTGCAACGAAGGTCCTGGTTCTCGGCGGTGGGCCGGCCGGCGTGTTTGCGGCGCTTCGCGCGGCGGACCTCGGCGCCGCTACGACTTCTGCTGGCGAGCGGCGAACTCGGCGGGATGGCCGCTGCCGACGGGCCAGTTCCGGTGCGCACCCTGGCGCATGCGGCAAGACTGATGCGCGAAGTGGGCCAGCTCAGCCAATATGGCATTCGGACCGAGCAGCCGTCGCTCGACTATCCAGCCCTGCTGGCGCGCGTCGGCGACGTTGTCGCGAGCGTCCAGTCGCACTCGACGCTGAGGAGCGAGCTGAAGCGGGCCGGCACATCCATTCACGAGAATGTCGGGCCCTGCCGGTTAGTGGACCGACATACAGTCGAGACTGCTGCCGGCGAGAGATTGTCAGCAGATAAGATCGTCATTTGCGTGGGCGGCAAGGCCCGAAAGCTGCGCGTTCCGGGCGCCGAAAATGTCGCAACGCATAGCGATGCATGGGGGCTCAATTCGGTCCCCAGGTCCCTGCTTGTGGTCGGCGGCGGAGCGACAGGGTTGCAGGTCGCCTCGATCTTCGCGGCCTTTGGTGCACGCGTTGAACTTTTCGAACGAGCTGCCCGGCTCCTCCCGAGGGAAGATGAAGATGTCGCTGCAGCAGTCGCGCAGGGTTTCCGCGATCGCGGGATCGTCATTCGCGAAGGGGTGGTTTCCGTCGACAGCTTCGATATCCGCTCCCACCGGCATTCGAATGAATTTCACGGATGCCGCGGGGCAACAAGTGGCCGAGGCTGAGTTGGCTGTGGGCACCGTCGGCTGGTGCGTCGATGCCGAGGAACTCGCGCTTTCCGCTGCCAACATCGAGACCGACGAGCGCGGCTACATCCGAGTCGACGAGCACGGCCAGACGTCCGCGCCGGGAATTTACGCGGCAGGCGATGTCACCGGCGTTGAGATGCTGGCGCCCCAGGCGATGCAGCAGGGCTATATTGCAGCGTCGGCAGCGCTTGGCTTCCCAGGGCTTGCGACAGCACGGCAAATCGTCCCGGTCGGCAGCTTCACGGACCCGGAATATGCCCGCGTCGGCATGACCGAATCACAGGCCCGCCAAAGCGCTTATACGATGAGCGTTTCCTTGCCGTTCGAGGATTTCGATCCGTCCGATCATCGACGGCCGGACCTTCGGCTTCTGCAAGCTGATTGCAGATCGCTCGTCGCGCCGGATCCTGGGATGCAGCGTGGTCGGCGACAGAGCGGTTGATATCGTGCAGGTGGCCGCGGTTGCGATGGCGGCCGACATGCGCGTCGACCGGCTCGCTTATTTTCCGCTGTCGTTCCCGACCTACGCGGGTCTGCTCTCGCAGGCCGCCGCGAGGCTGACATACCGGCTGAACCGCTCGGAATAGGCTCTAGCGCTGAGCCACCTGATCGGCCGGCTTCGGTTTGGTTGCGGCCTGGTCGGACGGCTTCGCCTTAGTCGTCGCCTGATCCTTGGTCGTCGGCTTGGGCTTGCTGGCGACCTGATCGGGCGTATCGGGCTTGGGCTTGGGCGGAGTGAGACTGGCGCCGCCGTCCTTCATGTTGAGCGCTGCGACTTCCTTCGAATCCCGCCCGTACATGTCCTTGTACTCGACGATCCGGCCGTCCACGAGCGCAGCCTGGTCGAAATAGACGATGAAGACCGGCACCGGCTTCACGAACTTCGCCTGCACCGTCTTCTTGCTGGCGAGCGCGTCCTGCACCTTGTCCGGCGTCCAAGCGCCGTCGTCGTCGCCAAGGAGCAGGGTCGCAAGGTCGACCACATGCTGCGTGCGAACGCAGCCGTGGCTCAGCGCGCGCACGCTGTCGTTGAAGCGGCTGCGCGCGTTGGTGTCGTGAAGGTAGATGGCCTTCGAGTTGGGCATCACGAACTTGAGCTGGCCGAGCGCGTTGGTCGGGCCCGGCGGCTGCCGCCACCGCTGGATCTCGCCGTCAGGCCCCTTCACCGGCACGAATCCCTTCTTGCCGGCGGCCTCGTGCTCGATGCTCTTGGGTACCTCCCACCACGGATTGAGGATCACTCCCGTTGCCATCGCATTGAGCTGCGGGGTCGGAGTCGAAAGCTTGCCGGCGATCGCCCGCTCCTTCCAGCGAGTCTCGCCGTCCTGGACGAGAGTCGCGTGGAAGCTCGGAACGTTCACGATGATGTACTTTTCGCCGAGGTCGCGCGGCAGCCAGCGCCAGCGGTCCATGTTGAGGCGAATCCTGTCGCGCTTGGCAGTGTCGCTTGTCGGAGTGGCGGCGAGCGCGGCTTTGAGCGCCGCATATTGCGGGTGGTTCGGCAGCAGCCCGTTCAGGACGCCAGCGACATCGTGCTGCATCAACGCCGAGCGCAGGAGTGAGTTCTGCCTCTCGGCATTGAGGTCGTTGTCGAGGATGTACCAATCGGTCCGGGCCGGCTTCCTCACATGGCCGAGCGCGAGATCCCAGGAGAGCGAGTTGAAGCGGTCGCGAGCCGCGGCCGACATCAGATAATAGTCACCCGACTGGATGGCCGTCTGGAGTCCGGAGGGATCGTAATCGTCCGGATTGAGGCCATCGGCGCCGACCTGCTGGATGTACTGAAGCAGGGCCTGCGCGTTGGCGAGGTCCCACAGCATCGGCGGCTGCGGCGGGGTCGGCGGGGCGGTCTCCGCTGGCTGCGGCTGGTCTGGAGCGAAATCGGGATTACCCGCGACCGGTGCTTCGGGCGCTGGCTTTCGGCGCGGCCGGCGCTGACGCGCGAGGCTTCGCCGGAGCTGGGGCCGGAGCTGGGACCGGCGCGGGAACGCGCGTCGGAGCGATCTGCGCGGCGAGCGGCGTCAGCGCCAATCCAGCCACGCCAGTGAACAGCGTCAGCGCCTTCAAAAGCGCCCGCCGGGGCAGTTTCAACCCGTTCATTTCAAAAGATAACCCCCACCTTCTGAGCGATTCATACACCCGAGTTTACGGCCTCGCCAGTGACTGCCGGCAACAGTCGCGGACCATCAGCCTCCGTTTATCGCAAACCAATCCTTAAGCGCGAATGGCTATGCCTGAGCTAGTCCCGTGTGGGAGGCATTCAAGAGTGGCGTCCAGCTTCTTTCTCGACGGCGGAATGATTCCGCGCACCGCAGTTCGAACGATCGACGAACGCGACGAACTTCGCCACGCCGCGATCTCAAGCACTGCGGTCCTGGAATTCCGGGGGCGCAGGCACGTGGTCCGCCTCGTCAACATTTCCTCATCAGGAGCGATGGTGATATTCCCGCACATGCCCAATATCGGTGAGCGGCTGATGCTGCAGCTTCTTGACCGCGGGCTTGTCTCGTCACAGGTGAGGTGGGTGAAAGAGGGTCGGATCGGCCTTTCCTTCACGCGGCCAGCGTGAGCTGCCGATGGAGATGAGCTTCGTGACCATCAAGGCACGCATTGCCGAGGACGAGAGCGACCGTCGTCAGCTCCCGCGCCTGCCGGTCGATCTCGAGGCGAAAATGCGAGAACTCGGTGCCAACGGCGTCGAGGCGAAGGTCCTCAACATTTCGGAGCGCGGCTTCATGGCCGTGTCGGAGGGCCGCTTCGAGGTCGGCTCGCGCGTGTGGCTGATGCTTCCGGGGCGCGAGCGCGCCAATGCGGTGATCAAATGGACCGCGGGCGACAAGATCGGCGCCGAGTTCGCCGAGCCGATATCGGTGGAAGGTCTCCGCTTCTAGCAATTGGCCTGCGCCGAGCCTCGCCTCGTCGCGGCTTGGTCTCAAGTCAGGACGGAACACCCTCCGGTTCGTGCAACCGGTGCCAAGCTCGCTCGTTTGCCCGGCGAAAGGAGCCACTCATGGCGAGCTCTCCCGGCACCGCCTGGAAGCCTTACGAGCGGGGCTACCACGCCGTTTATCGCGAACATGAAATCAATCACTGCCCCGGCTGCGGCAGAACCCAGTGGCTGATCGGCCGAGTCTCGGCGGAATGCGCCTTTTGCTCGACTGCGCTGCCGCTCGCCGAAGCGAGCATGCGGTCGCACCACGGTCCGGTCGTCATCCAGCACAAGAACCGCGACCTCCACGACTGGGCGGCCTGAATTAGGGCTTCTTCCTGACCGGCACCTGGACGTTGCAGAGGTCCACGCCCCCTGCGGGCCGGATATAAAAATCATCTTGCCTGTTGGCGCGAATGTTGAGGTACCGCGCGAACGCGGGGCTTTGCGTGTCCATAGTTTCGTATGAGGGACGGTCCGCCGCGGGCATATCGCTCGCGAGGCGGATGCTCGCGATCGGCACATATTGCGCCTTGTCCTTGTAGAAGCCGAGCGCCTCGGTTCCGCGCTGGAGCGAGCTCAACTTGTCGATGCCGTCGACCACGCGTCCGACCACGGCGATAACCCGGTCTAACTGCCGCGGCGCCTGACCAATGACCGCGTAAAGCTCGCCGCCGGTGCCGGTGTCCGGCGAAAGATCGCGGCCCACCCCAACGCTCGCGTAGCAATGGGCGAGATCGGCCCAGTTCGCCTTGGCGCTGTACGCGATTGGCCAGCCGTCGGAGAAACCGGTGCCGGGCGCATAAGGGTCGGCATAGCCGAGGCGCTTGATCGTCAGTCCTTTGAACGCGCGGGTGTATTCGGCAGGAGGCTTGGCGGTGACCCCCGCCGGCCAGGGCTTGTCGCTTTCGTTGAGCCCCCATTGGGCAACGTAATCGTCCTGCACTCGATAGACCGTGGCGCCGTCCCAATAATGGCCGCGAGCGAGCGCTTTGATGTTGGCGACGTGCACCGGCGCGAAGGAAGGCGCGAGCTGGACGACAATTCGGCCGCCGCTCGCAAGATCCATGACCAGGAGATCGTCGGCAGGAATTGTCTTCCACGCGCTTGCAGAAGCGGAGTTGACGATATCGGTCGGCGTCAGAAGCTTCTTCGCGGGCGCCGCTCCCACCAGCAAAGCAGCGGCAGTGACGAGCAGCAATGAACGCATGACATCCCCTCCCTCGGCGACGGTCTAGCCGAGCAATCGCGGCACGGCTATCGCCGAGGCAATGTTCACCGCCACACTGATGTTGCTCGGCTCGGGCGAGCTCGGCCGCGAATTTACGATCGCCGCCAAGAGGCTCGGTTGTCGGATCATAGCCTGCGACCGCTACGCCAATGCGCCCGCGATGCAGATGGCGGACACCTTCGAAGTCTTTCCAATGCTCGACGGCAAGAGGCTTCGGGCGGCCGTCGAGAAATATAAGCCCGACGTGATCATTCCGGAGATCGAGGCGATCGACACGGCGACGCTCGCCGAACTGGAGAAGGAGGGCTGGCGCGTCGCACCGTCGGCAAAGGCCGTGCAGCTGACGATGAACCGCGACGGAATCCGCGATGTTGCAGCGCGCGAGCTCGGCCTCGTCACCTCGAACTATCGCTTCGCCGAAAGCCGCGACGAGGCCATCGCTGCGGCCCAGGAGATTGGGCTGCCGTGCGTGATCAAGCCGGTGATGTCGAGCTCGGGCAAGGGCCAGAGCACCGCCAAGACCGCGGAGGACGTGGGAACGGCCTGGGACTATGCCGTCGAGAAGATGCGCGGGGACCGTCCACGCGTAATTGTCGAGGAATTCATCGCCTTCGACAGTGAGATCACGATGCTTACTGTCGCGACCAAGGACGGCATCCTGTTCTGTCCGCCGGTCGGGCACCGGCAGGACCTTGGCGATTATCGCGAGAGCTGGCAGCCGGCGGCGCTATCGGAAGGTGCTCTCTTTTCGGCGCGTAACCAGGCGCGGAAGGTCGTGACGGCGCTTGGCGGACACGGCATTTTCGGGGTGGAGTTCTTCATTCGCGGAGAACAGGCGATCTTCTCGGAGCTCAGCCCCCGCCCTCACGACACCGGAATGGTTACGCTCATCTCGCAATCTCCGAACGAGTTCGAATTGCATTTGCGGGCGGTCCTCGGCCTTCCGATCCCATCGATCGAATTCAATGGCCCTTCCGCCTCTGCCGTGATCCTCGCTGACCGCGAGAGCGACGACTTCTCCGTCGAAGGAATATCCGAAGCGCTTGCGCTCGGAGCGCCCGGCAGACCCGTCGACCTCAGGATCTTCGCCAAACCCAACACGCTCAAGAACCGCCGCATGGGCGTCGCGCTTGCACGCGGCGAGAACGCCGAGGAAGCGACGGATCGCGCAAAGGCTGCAGCCGCACGCGTCCACATTCGTTATCGCTGATGAAGGAGGAGCGAATGAACCGGACGCTGAGCCTGATCATGCTGTCGTCGCTGACCCTTGCCGGCTGCGACAAGAGTCAGCCGACGAACCAGCCGCAGATCAGGGTGGTAAGCGAGGAGCAAAAGCAGCTTCACCAGCTCGATGCCTTCAACCTCGCGATCGGCCTCAAGCGCGCGATCTATGACGCCGGCTACAGCTGCAAGCGGATCACCGATGCCGGCTTCGTCGGAACCTGGCAGAACCTCGATGAATGGACGGCGCATTGCGTCTACGACAATGGCAGCTCACGCGATTGGGCAATCTTTGCCGGGCCTGATGGCAGCGCGCAGGTGCGTGACTGCAAGGACGTGCCTGGAAGCGGGCTTCCGCCGTGCACGATCAAGCAGCGGCCGAGAGGCAGCTTCACCTTCAAGAAATAAGCTGGGTTCGGATCAGCTCTGGTTGCACTGGCGAGATTCCTTGTACTCGCCCGAAGCCGACTTCTCTTTGACGGTCACGCAATTGCCTTGCTTGACCTCCTCGCGCCAGCTGCCGTCCGGACTGGTGACGCGGTTTCCCTTGGGGACGCGCTGGCCATTCTTGATCTCGTAGCTCCAGCCTTTCGGAGTTTGGGGCGGCTGCTGGTTCGTTGCCGGCTGGGCAGCCGCATAGGCGGCCGTCGCGCCAAGCGCGATGGCACCAACGAGCAGCACCTTGATGACCGTCCTATTCATCACACGACTCCTCATGGTCCCTTGTACCATTCGTGAAGTGAACCCGCGCTGACGCGATTTACCGACCCGGGCCGTTCGGTCGATTCCCGGACCAGCGATTTGGGGATTGGGACGGCCGAGCGCAATCCGCCCGGCAGAACAGGAGCTTAGCCCTGCCTCGCCTTGAACCGGCGGTTCGTCTTGTTGATGACGTAAGTGCGCCCGCGGCGACGGATGACGCGGCAGTCCCGGTGGCGCGACTTGAGCGACTTGAGTGAATTGCGAATCTTCATGGCCGGGCGCCTGCCTCGTTGTCTAATCTCTTGTTTTCGGATTGGTCTTTCGAACCGGCGGCCCACCTAGAGAGAGGCCCACGCCAAGTCAAGGCATAGGGCTGATTGTCGGGCACTTCGTTCCGTGTTTACCGTTGTGGCGCGATGACCGTCGACGCCCTGCTGTTTTTGGTCGGCCTAGTCCTGGCGACGATGACTCTTCTCGACGTGTTCGAGACGGTCGTAGTCCCGGGCGGCAGCCGGGCGTCGCTGCGCGTCGCGAAGCGGCTCGTCTGGGCGCTTCTGCCGGTCTGGAAAAGCGTCCGCGGCCGGCGCCACGGCCTGTCGGGCTCGTTCGCGCCGCTCGTCCTGGTCCTCTGCTTTTTCACCTGGATGGCGCTCATGGCGGTCGGCTTCGGCCTGATGGCCTATGCGGCAAGGAGCGACTTCAAGCCGCCGCTGCACGGTCTGTTCGATGCGATCTACATCGTCGGCAGTTCGCTGGTGACGGTCGGACTGTCGGAGAGCAATCCGGCCGGCCTCGCGCGCTGGATCGTTCTCGGCGCTGGCTTTTGCGGACTTGCCGTCATGACCATGGCCGTCACCTATCTGCTCGAGGTCCAGGGCAGCGTTTCGAAACGCGATATCGGCATCATCAAGCTCAACACGTCGGCGGGGGAGCCTCCTTCGGCAGTGACTTTGCTCCAGCGGTTCGCCGCAATCGGCAATCGCGAAGAGCTTGTCGACGTGCTTCGGGACGGGCGAGACTGGTGCGCGACGGTGCGCCAGAGCCATTCGAACCATCCCTCGCTGATCTACTTCCAGTCGGTGGGCACCGGGGCTGGATGGCCGGCCGCGCTCGGCGCGTTGCTCGATCTCGCCTTGCTCAGCGAACATTGCCTCGACGATCAGTCGCTCCGCGGCGCCGCCATCCTCCTGAGGGACGAGGGAACCCGCATGGCTCGCGAGCTGGCGCGAGTCATTAGCGTCAAAGCCTGCAAGGTCGGTCCCGATGAAGCGGAGCTGCGGCAGGCCCTCGAAACGCTGCGAAGTTCGGACTACGATATTCGGCCCGACGCGAACCTATCGATCATGTCCGAACAGAGAGCGGTCTATCGCTGCTTCATCGATGCCCTTGCTGATCATCTAGGCAAGCCGGCAGCGATGCTCGTGCGGCAGGACTAAGAGCGGCCGCTAAGGTTGGAATGGAACTGAAACGAACCTGAATTGCTTCTTCTGCAAACCCTTGGGCGGAGCTGAGTTCTGGAAAGCGTAACGACATTGGTCATCCGCCCGGGCTTCCTCGGCACATCGAGTGAGCTTGGCGGACTTATTGCCGAGCTCGATTGGTCGAAAACTTCGCTCGGCCCCATCGAGGATTGGCCCGAGGTCGTGAAGACGACCGTCGCACTGATCCTCCAATCACCAGTCCCGATCGTGACGCTGTGGGGCGAAAAGGGCGTCATGATCTACAACGACGCCTACGCGCGTTTCGCGGGCGGAAGGCATCCGCAGATCCTCGGCAAGGACGTGCTCGACGGCTGGCCCGAAGCGGCGGACTGGAACCGGATCGTGATGGAGAAGGTGTTACATCTTGGCGAGACTCTGTCCTTTCAGGATCAGGAGCTCGCGCTCGATCGTCACGGCCGTTCCGAACCGGTCTGGATGAACCTCGATTATTCGCGCGTCGTGGACGAAGGCGGCGCTCCAGCCGGCGTGATCGCGATCGTAGTCGAGACGAGCGCCAAGGTGCGCGCTGAACAGCAATTGAGGGGCGAGCGTGAACGTCTGAAGCAAATGTTCAACATGGCCCCTGGATTTGCAGCGCTCCTTGAAGGTCCGGACCACAGGTTCGTGATGGCGAACCGGGCTTATCTCGATTTGGTCGGGGGCCGCGAGGTCGTCGGAAGGACCGTTGCCGAAGCGCTGCCCGAGGTCGCGGATCAAGGTTTCGTCGAGCTGCTCGACAAAGTCGCGACGTCGCGCGAATCTTACGTCGGACGTGCGGTCCCCGTCCGGCTGCATCGAAACGGCGCCGAGGACGAGGAGCGGTTCGTCGACTTCGTCTACCAACCGATGATCGATTCCTGACGGCGCGGTCGGCGGCATTTTCATCGAGGGCTACGACGTCACCGAGCACAAGCGCAGTGAAGCCTTGCGGATTGCGCATAATGAGGTGCTTGAGCAGGCAATCCTCGACCAGCCGCTGGAAAAAGCGCTCGAAGGACTAGTCCGAACGGTCGAGGAGCATTCCGAATCCGGGATCCTCGGCTCGATCCTGTTGCTCGACAAAAGCGGCAGGCGTCTGCTGCACGGTGCCGCGCCTAGTCTGCCAGAGGGATACAACCAGGCGATCAACGGTATCGAGATCGGCCCCAATGTCGGATCCTGCGGAACTGCGGCCTCGACCGGAAAGCCGGTGTTCGTTTCCGACATCGCGACCGATCCGCTGTGGGCAGATTTCAGGGATCTCGCGCTCGAACATGGTTTGCGGGCCTGCTGGTCGATTCCGATTCGGTCGGGTTCGGGCCAGATCCTCGGCACGTTCGCCATGTATAACCGCGAACCGCGTGCGCCCGTCGGCGACGATCTGCAAATGGTGCAGCTGATTACCCAGACGGCGGCGCTGGTCATCGAACGCAAGCATGCGGAAGCGGCGCTTCGCGAGCTCAACCAGACTCTGGAAGCGCGCGTCGTCGAGGAGATTGCTGAACGGCGCGCCGCCGAAGTCGCGCTTCAGCGCGCACAGAAGTTGGAGTCCATCGGCAAGCTCACCGGCGGCGTGGCGCACGACTTCAACAACCTTCTGCAGATCATCTCGGGCAACCTCCAGCTGCTGGCGTCGGACGTGCCCAATAACCCGCGCGCGGAGCAGCGGCTTGCGAACGCGATGGGCGGGGTGCAACGCGGCGCCAAGCTTGCAAGCCAGCTGCTCGCCTTCGGTCGCCGTCAGCCGCTCGAGCCAAAGGTCGTCAACATCGGCCGTCTGGTGGCGGGGATGGAAGATCTGCTCCGCCGAAGTATCGGCGAAGCGATCGAGATCGAAACGGTCGTCTCCGGCGGCTTGTGGAATGCCTTCGTCGATTCGACGCAAATCGAGAACGCCGTGCTCAACCTCGCGATCAATGCCCGGGATGCGATGGACGGGGTCGGCAAGCTGACCATCGAAGTCCGGAACGCTCATCTCGATCCCGAATATGCGGCCGAGAATTCCGAGGTCAGGCCCGGGCAATATGTGATGATCGCAGTGACCGACACTGGAGCCGGGATTTCGCCGGAGATCGTCGAACAGGTGTTCGAGCCCTTCTTCACGACCAAGCCCGAGGGCAAGGGGTCCGGTCTCGGTCTCTCGATGGTCTACGGCTTCGTCAAGCAGTCCGGCGGCCATGTGAAAATCTACAGCGAGGTCGGCCAGGGAACCTCGATCAAAATCTATCTTCCGCGCGTCCATGAAGACGAGGACCAGGTCGCAGGGCCTGCGCTTGTCGAGGCAGGTGGTGGCTCGGAAACGATCCTTGTCGTCGAGGACGACGAGGAGGTTCGCGCGACTGTCAGCGACCTGCTTCGAGAACTGGGCTACAAGGTTCTGACCGCCAAGGATGCGGGAAGCGCCCTTCCGATCCTCGAAAGCGGGGTCAGGGTCGACCTGCTTTTCACCGACGTCGTGATGCCTGGGCCGCTGCGGAGTCCCGAGCTCGCGCGGAGGGCGAAGGAGCGGCTTCCCTCAATCGGCGTGCTGTTCACCTCCGGATATACCGAGAATGCGATCGTCCATGGCGGCCGCCTCGATGCTGGAGTGAACCTGCTGACCAAGCCTTATTCGCGTCAGGTCCTAGCGGCGCGAGTCCGGAGGGCCCTGGACGAGCGACAGACGATTTCGGCTTAGGCCTGGCCGACGAGCTTGCGCTCCCACCGGAGCGCATCGCCGACAATCGTATCGATGTCGGCATATTTCGAGCGCCAATCCAGCGTCCTCAGCAGCCGCGCATTGCCCGCGACCAGCTCCGCCGGATCGCCGGCGCGGCGCCCCTCCATCACGCGCTTGATCGGCGAGCCGTTGGCTCGGTCGACGGCGTCGAGCACTTCGAGGACCGAAAGGCCTTTGCCGTAACCGCAGTTCATCACGAGATTCTCACCCGGATGCTCGATCAGCCATTCGAGCGCGGCGACGTGGACATCGGCAAGGTCGCTGACATGGATATAGTCGCGGATGCAGGTGCCGTCGGGTGTTTCGTAGTTGGTGCCATAGACAGCGATGCACTCGCGCTTGCCGACCGCCGTTTCGCAAGCGACCTTGATGAGGTGCGTTGATCCCTTGCCCAGCTGGCCGGTGCGGCCTTTGGGGTCGGCGCCGGCGACATTGAAGTAGCGCAAGGCTCCATAGTTGAACGGATGCGCCGCCGATGCGTCCGCAAGCATCCGTTCGGTCATCAGCTTCGAGGCACCATAAGGGTTGATCGGCTCCTTCGGGTCTTCCTCATCGATGGGAACGCGCTTGGGCGAACCGTAAGTGGCCGCAGTCGACGAAAAGAGGATGTGCCTCACGCCTGCGGTGACTGCCGCGCTGATCAGTGCGTGCGAGGCCAGCGTATTGTTCGCATAATATTTGAGCGGCTGCTCGACGGATTCGGGAACGACGATCGATCCAGCGAAATGCATGATCGCCTCGATTTTCCGCTCCTCGAAGATCCGTTCGACGAGCGCGCTCTCGGCGATGTTCCCCTCATAAAATGGAACGCCTTGCGGAACGACTTCGCGCGTTCCGTTCGAAAGATCGTCGATCACCGCGACCGGCCATCCAGCGTCCCTAAGAGTGAGGACGGCGTGGCTTCCAATATAGCCGGCACCGCCGGTAACGAGCACTGGGACTTTTTCCATGGGAAGGCGCTAGCCGAGGACTTGTCCGCCTGCCAAGCCGCCAGCCGAGGTTGCGGGTCGGCTGAATTCGGCTATCAGGCGCCGCGACCCGACCCAGCAGCCGAGTGGAAGCGCATGGCCCTCACAATTTCCAGTTCGTTCGACGCCGGAAACATCCGCGTCGTCAGGCAAAGCGGCGACAGCGTCGACCTTGAGATCGCCAAGGACCAAATGAGCGATTTTTATCAGTGGTTCTATTTCCGAATCTCCGGCGCGGCGGGCCGTAAGGTTACCCTGCGGATCACGAACTGCGCTGGCTCGGCCTATCCGCACGGCTGGCCCGACTACAAAGGGGTGATGAGCCTCGACCGGGACGAGTGGATCCGGATCCAGGACACGACCTACGCCGACGGCGTGCTGACGATGAAGCTGACGCCCCCGCAGGACCTCGTGTGGATCGCTTATTTCGCTCCATATTCCATGGAGCGGCACCACGATCTCGTGACCCAGACCGGAGCGCTCGAAGGCGTCGGCTACCATTCGCTCGGCAAGAGTTCTCGACGGCCAGGACCTCGACTGCCTGACGGTCGGCGATGGGCCGCTCAGCGTGTGGCTGTACGCGCGCCAGCACCCCGGCGAGAGCATGGCCGAATGGTGGATGGAGGGGGCGCTCGAAAAGCTGACGGACGATGACGATCCGGTCGCCCGGGTGCTTCGCAAGGAATGCACCTTCCACGTCGTTCCCAACATGAACCCGGACGGCTCACGCCGCGGCCACCTTCGCACCAATGCCGTCGGCGCGAACCTCAACCGCGAATGGCATGCGCCGACCGCCGAGCGCAGCCCGGAGGTCCTGTCTGTCCGCAACGCGATGGACGAGACCGGCGTCGATTTCGCGATGGACGTTCACGGTGACGAAGCGATTCCCGCGAATTTCCTCGCAGGCTTCGAGGGCATTCCCTCTATCACGGAACGCCAACAAAAATTGTTCGAACTGTTCAGCGAAACGCTCGAGCGCATCTCGCCCGATTTCCAGCGCGAGCAGGGCTATGAAATCCCGAAGCCCGGCGAGGCCAACATGAGCATGTCCACGACCCAGCTGGCCGAGCGCTACGGTTGCGTGTCGATGACTTTCGAAATGCCGTTCAAGGACAATTTCAACCTGCCGGACGAAGTCTACGGCTGGTCGCCGCAGCGCTCGAAATATCTCGCTTACGCGTGCCTCGACGCGCTCCACTCGATCCTTCCCGATCTCAAGAAGGCAGTGGCGCAGCGCGACTCCGCGAAGCGCGTGAAAGAGCCCGCCTGATGCCGACGCTCGTGCTGCTGCGGCACGGGCAGTCGCAGTGGAACCTCGAAAACCGCTTCACAGGCTGGTGGGACGTCGATCTGTCGTCGGCCGGAGTTGAAGAAGCACGCGCCGCTGGGCGCCTGCTGAAAAAAAGTGGTTTCGACTTCGACTGCTGTTTCACCAGCGTGCTGACGCGGGCAATCCGGACGCTCCATCTTGTGCTGCACGAGATGGATCGGTTGTGGCTTCCAGTGACGAAGGACTGGCGGCTCAACGAGCGTCACTATGGCGGTCTGACCGGGCTCAACAAGCAGGAGATGATCGAGAGGGTCGGCGCTGGGCAGGTCAAGATCTGGAGGCGCTCGTACGACATCCCGCCGCCGCCGCTGCCGGAGGACAGCCCCTACAAGGTAAGCGGCGATCGCCGGTACGCAGGCGTGGACGTGCCGCAGACCGAGAGCCTCAAGGATACGATCGCCCGCGCGGTTCCTTATTACGAAGCCGAGATCGTGCCTGCGCTGGCTGCCGGCAGGCGGGTCCTCATCTCCGCTCACGGCAACTCGCTGCGCGGAATCATCAAATATCTGTCCGACATCAGCGACGAAGAAATCGTCGGGCTGGAGATCCCGACGGGCAAGCCGATCGTCTATGAGCTTGCCGACGACCTCTTGGTCGTGCGCCGTTTTTATCTCGGAGAAGCGGCCTAAGCGGCAGCTTTGCGCCGGTACATTTCCTCGTCGGCCCGCGCGAGCGCGGCTTCCGGAGTGTCGTCGGCGTGCACCGCCGACGCGCCGATCGCGACGCTAAGCGGCAAAGACTGCCCGCAATGCGTGAATTCGCAGGCCGCAATGGCCTCGATCAGGCGACCCGCTGCATCCCGCGCCGAATCCTCGGTCGAATGCCCAAGCAGGATTGCGAATTCGTCTCCCCCGATTCGGGCGACCAGATCGCTCTTGCGAACTCCGCCGACGAGCAGCCGCGAAACCTGGATCAGCGCTTCGTCGCCGGCCTGGTGACCGAAGGTGTCGTTGATCACCTTCAGCCCGTCGAGATCGACGAAAAGAACTGCTCCCTGCTCGTCATAGCGCTCCATGCGGTCGATCAGCCGCTCCAGCGCGCGGACGAACCCGCGCCGATTCGGCAGTCCCACGAGACTGTCCTCGTGCGCGAGCAGGTCGAGCTGCTCGACGCGCTCCTGAAGCTGCGCGACCTTGCCGCGCAGAGCGCTGATTTCCGCGATTAACTCGTCGACGTCGGAGACGTCGGTTACCTGATCAGACATTGCCCCCGAGACCTTCGTCTTGTCTGCGGTGCCCGTCATAGCGCGAATCCAAAGCCTTGAAAATGCAGGAACTTGGTCGCGGCCACTCCGACGCATGAGTCGCCGTGACCAAGCGGTGATTGCCTAGCCTGAAATCGGCACCCTAAACGAGCCGGCTCAATTCACTTGGTTCAAGGCGGGACAATGGCTCAGCCGCTGGTCGGCATCATTATGGGCAGCAGCTCCGACTGGGAGACGATGCGCCACGCCGCCGACATGCTCGAGCAACTCGGGATTCCGCACGAGACGAAGGTCGTTTCGGCGCACCGCACCCCGAAGCGCCTCTACGATTATGCGCATTCCGCGAGCGAGCGCGGCCTCAAGGTCGTGATCGCAGGCGCCGGCGGCGCTGCGCACCTGCCCGGCATGACCGCCTCGATGACGAGACTGCCCGTCCTCGGCGTTCCCATAGAAAGCCAGGCCCTGAAAGGAATGGATAGCCTGCTCTCGATCGTGCAGATGCCGGCGGGCGTGCCGGTCGGAACATTGGCGATCGGCAAGGCGGGCGCGGTCAATGCGGCGCTGCTTGCTGCAGCCATGCTTGCAACGAGCGATTCGGGGCTTGCGGCCCGGCTCGAAGCCTGGCGCGAAAAGCAGACTGGATCGGTGGCTGAAGCGCCCGAATGACCATTCCACCGGGTAGCGTGATCGGGATCGTCGGTGGCGGCCAGCTTGGCCGGATGCTGGCAATCGCCGCGGCTCGGCTCGGTTACAAATGCCACATCTTCGATCCCAACCAGTGCCCCTGCGCCGCCGACGTTGCAGCGCGATTCACCCGCGCCGCATTCGACGATGCCGACGCACTGCGCGCGTTCGGCGATAAGGTGGACGTCGCCACCTACGAATTTGAGAATCTTCCAGTTCAGACGCTGAAGGCGATCGGCGAGAAGCTGAAGCCTGGCACGCGCTCGCTTGCGGTCGCGCAGGACCGAGCAGTGGAAAAGCAATTCATCGAAGGCTGCGGAGCTCGGGTGGCACCGTGGCGAACGGTCGAGGGCATCGACGATGTGCGCGCTGCCTTCGGCCAGCTCGGACTACCGGTCGTGCTGAAGACCCGGCGTTACGGCTATGACGGCAAGGGACAGGCGTGGTTCCGATCGGCCGACGAAGCCGAAGATGCATGGGCCTCGATCGGCGAGAGTCCTGCCATTGCGGAGGCCGCGATCGACTTCGCAGCGGAATTCTCGGTGATCGTCGCCCGGTGGGCGGATGGACGCCATGCCTTCTGGGATTCTCCCCAAAACGAGCATGGCGAAGGCATCCTTCGTCGATCGACCGTTCCATCGGGCGACCTCATCGCGGCTCAGGTCGATGAGGCAAGAAAGGCCACGATCGGGATTGCCGAGGCGCTCGGCCATATTGGAGTGCTCACCGTCGAGTTCTTCGCCAGCCGCGAGGGGCCGCTCGTCAACGAAATCGCACCGCGCGTGCACAATAGCGGCCACTGGACAATCGAGGGCGCCGCCACGTCACAGTTCGAGCAGCATATTCGAGCAATCTGTGACCTTCCGCCCGGGCCGACAGAGCTCGCGGTACGGGGCGCAGTCATGGACAATCTTATCGGCGACGATGTGAGCCGCTGGCCCGAGCTCGTCGCTGATGAAGGGCTTCACGTGCACATCTACGGCAAGGGCGAAGCGCGCCCCGGCCGCAAAATGGGTCATGTCACGCGATTGAAGCGTTAGGTTACTGCGCCTTCACCACTTCGACCGGAATTCCCAGGGCATCGAGCTGTGCCTTCACCTTCGAAGCATCGCCGATCACCACCCAGGTCAGCTTCGACGGGTCGATCGCCGCTTTGGCAGCCGCATCGAGCTGCGGGCCGGTCATCGCCCGGTACCGGCTGGCGAGCGTGTCGTAATAATTGTCGGGCCGGTGGAAGAGGACGTTGGATTCCATTCCGCCCATCACCGCCGATGCCGTCTCGAAGTCGCCCGGAAGCTCACGGACCGCGCCGTCGATGGTCCGCGTGAGCTCGTCGGGAGCAACACCCTTGGTCGTGAGGAAAGCATTCATGTCGCCGCGCATCGCCGCGATCGACGGGCCCGTCTGATCCGTCTGCACCGGCGCGTAGATCAGGTATGGGATTTGATGTTGCGGGCGGCTGATGAAGCTCGCGACGCCGTACGACCAATGGCGTGTCTCGCGCAGGTCGCTGTTGAGCCGCGACAGGAACGAGCCGCCGAGGACATCATTGGCCTCCTGCAATGCGAGGATGTCGTCGGTCCCGTTCAAAGGAAGGATCTGGCCGCCGAAGATCAGCGACTGCGGCGTGTTCGGCCGGTCGATCAGCATGATTCGACCGGTCTGCGGCGCGGTCGGGACGGAGAAATCTTTGGCGGGCTTGGGTCCGCTCGAGCGCCAATCGCCAAAGCTCTTTTCGAGCAGCGGCATGGCCTCAGCAAGCGTGGTGTCGCCGACGACGAAGATCGTCGCATTGTCTGGGCGCAGCCAAGTGTCGTGGAAACCTGTAAGGTCGGTGGGCGTGAGCCTGGCGACG
Source organism: uncultured Alphaproteobacteria bacterium (assembly GCA_963831485.1). Classification (GTDB taxonomy): domain Bacteria; phylum Pseudomonadota; class Alphaproteobacteria; order Sphingomonadales; family Sphingomonadaceae; genus Sphingomicrobium. The sequence goes on along the minus strand of CAWHQE010000006.1, from coordinate 130,217 downwards.
GCCGCCGGGTCGCCGCTTCCGCTGAACGGCACGCCGTAGGGATGTGCCTTTCCGTAGAGGATCGGCGGCAAGGTCCTCAGAGCGATGCCGACCGGCTGCTTCGCCTCCTCGGCGATCGAGGCAAGCTGCTGCTGCCTGACGCGGTCGACCTCAGCCGGAGCGAATGCGGGATGACGCACGATGTCGGACATGAGATCGAGCGACTGTGCGAGGTTCGGCTTCAGCGCCGACAGATAGATCCCTGACCGATCCATGCTCGGCGAAGCGGAAATGGATGCGCCGAGATTCTCCTTGGCCTCCGCGATCTGCACCGAATTATATTTGTCGGTGCCCTCGTCGAGCATGCCAAGCATGAAGGCCTGCGTTCCGAGCGCGCTCCGCGGATCTGAGGCGTTGCCCGCGTCGAAATCCACGGCGACGCGGACGACCGGGACGCTCGATCGCCGCGCGAACAGCACCGGAATGCCGTTCGACAGGGTGGCGTGCTCGACTGCTGGAAACGTCAGGTCCGCGATCTGGCCGACCGGCGGCATTTGCGAGCGATCGACGCCGTCGCTCGCGGTCGCGGCGCCCTTCGGCGCTGCGGTCACCTTCGCTCCGGCGCCGCCGCCTGCCGTGTCATTCGCCAGTTTGGAATCCTGATACGGGTCGCGCTTGCCCGGCTCGAGCATGAACGAGAAGACCGGCCGCGACAGCCACTTCTTCGCCGCCGCCTGAACCTGTGCCGGAGTCAGCGCAGCCTCTTCCTCCAGCTCCTTCTTGTAGAAGCCCGGGTCATTCGCGAACACCGCGCCGCGAGCGAGCGTGACGGCCTTGCCGTCGAAGCCGCCAACCGATTCCAACCCCTTGATGGTCGAGGCGACGTCGACAGTCTTCGCCTGCTTCAGCTCGTCGGCCGTCGGCCCATGCTTGATGAAGTCTGCAAGGATCGCATCGACCTGCTTGCCGACCAAGGCCGGATCGACACCCGGCTTGACCGTCGCCTGAACCGTGAACTCGCCCACACGTTCGTGCGGATCGACATAAGCGGACACGCTGACCGCGGTCTTCTTGTCGCGCACCAGCGCATTGTCGAGGCGCGAGCTGGCAAGTCCGCCGAGCACGCTCGCCGCCATTTCGAGGGCGGTCTCGTCCTTGCCCGTCACCCCCGGTACCGCCCACATCCGGTAAATGGTCGTGTTCGCGACCTCGTCGTGGAAGACCTTGTGAACCGGCGCCTTCAGCGTCGGTACCGCCGCCGCGGCCGCCGTCGACTTCGGACCGGCCGGAATGCCGCCGAAATATTTCTCCATCAGGCTCTTCGCTTCGGCATCGGTCACATCGCCAGCGAGGACGACGACGGCGTTGTTCGGGCCGTAGTGCGAGCGGAACCAGTCCTTCACGACCTCCAGACTCGCCTGGTCGAGGTCGCCCATCGAGCCGATCACCGTGTGGTGATAGGGATTGCCGGCGGGATAGAGCGTCTGCTGAATCGAATATTGGAGCAGCCCGCCCGGCTCATTATCGTCGCCGCGCTTCTCGTTCTGGACGACGCCGCGCTGGATATCGAGCTTCTGCTGCGTGACCGCCGGAAGCAAATAGCCCATGCGGTCGCTTTCGAGGAACAGGGTGCGCTCGAGCGCTGCCTTCGGCACCGTTTCGAAATAATTGGTGCGGTCGTAATTGGTCGTGCCGTTGAGGTCGGTCGCGCCGACCGACTGCATCGGGCCGAACCAGCTGGTGTCGCTATGCTGCGAGCCGCCGAACATCAGATGCTCGAACAGGTGCGCGAAGCCCGTGCGTCCCGCCGGTTCGTCCTTTGAGCCGACGTGGTACCAGACCGAGAACGCAACGACCGGCGCCTTGTGGTCCTCGTGGACGACGACGCGCAGCCCGTTTTTCAGGGTGAAGCTCGAATATGGGATCGACACGTCCTTGACGAGCTGGGACACCGGAACGCCCTGGGGCAGGTCGGCTGCGAGGACGGGCGGGGGTAAAGCGGTCGCGGCGGCGAGCAGCGCCAATGTGCTGAGGTGACGCATCAGCTTGGATCTCCAGCTAAACTAAGTCGGCTGGACCGGCAGCTTAACGGCGGTTGAGCGACAGGCAACTGACATCGGTTGACGGGCCTCAAATTTCGATAAACCGCCGCTTGTTCCTGTTCCTTGCGCCGAATAGCCTCCCGCGAATGTGCATCCGCCCGCTCCTCATCGCCGCCGCTTTGCTGATCGCCGCTCCGGCGCTTGCCGCGCCATCCGACACGGCCTTCCTCGACTTTCCTTACGTGGATTCGATCAGCGCGGCGAAGGTGCCTGCCTTCGCGTGGCTGACTCGGCAGGCCGACAAGTCGACCATTTTCTTCGCGCGTTCCCCCGAGTTCCGGCGCATCGAACTGGCATCGCGCACCGATGACGGGGGCCAGCCGATCAGCGCGGTCGAGCTTTCGCCCGACGGCACGCACATCGCTTACGTGACAGGCGTTCCACGGACGGGCGAAGCGTTCAATCCGGGCAGCAGGGTGCCCGCTCCGTCGGTGAAGTTGTGGCTGATGCCCACGACTGCAGGCGCCAAGCCGGTCGACCTCGGCGAAGCGTCAGAGCCGAGCTTTTCTCCGGACGGGCGCAAGCTGCTGATCAAGCGTGATGGCGACCTGTGGTCCGTCGACATGCATTCACCGGGCGTCAAGCCGAAGCTGTTCGCGAAAGGGGGCGGCGACTGGTCGCAGTTCGTGTGGGCGAAGAACGGCGACCTGATCTTCGTCGACGATCGCCGCGGCTATTCCTTCCTCGGACGCTTCCATCCCGGTTCCGATCATGTCGACTGGCTCGAGACCGGCGTCGACCGGCTCGCGGTTCCGGTGCTCAGCCCGAACGGCGACTCGGTGGCGGTGCTTCGCCTCCCTGGCCGCAAGCACAGTGTTACGCCGGATCAAACCGAAGCCGAGCCCTTCTCGATCGACCTCGTCGATCTTGGGACAGGCGCAGTCCGTACGATCTGGAGCACGCGTGGGCCGGCGCTCACGCTCGGCGACGACGATCCCGAAGGCGCGCTGCGCTGGGCCTCGAACGACGCACTCGTCTTCTATTCGGAGGATGACGGCTGGGGCCGCCTCTACGCGCTGTCGCCCGGCGGCGGCGTGCCGCGCCCGATCACACCGCCCAATTGCGAGGTCGCCGAGAGCGAGAAGACCGACGCAGGCCTGCTCGTCGTCCACAATTGCGCAAATCTCGACACGCGTCAGATCTCGCTGTTCGATGCTGCCACAGGCGCGGTGCGCGGCTTGCCGCAATCCGATCCGGTGCTCGCCGATGCGCGCGCCGCCGGCGATTATGCGGCCGTCGTCGCGGCCAACCCCAACCAGGCACCCCTCGTCCGGATCCTCGACCTCAAGACCGGAACGGCGAAGCTGAGCGAGACCTACGCCGATTATGCGTACAAGTCGGTGCTGACCGGATCGGCGCCGACCGAGGTGCATCTGACATCGCTCGACGGCCTAACCTTCACCGGCCAGCTCTTCACGCCCGCCGGACCGGGGCCGCACCCCGGGCTCATCTACGTCCACGGCGGCCCACAGCGGCAGATGTTCCCCTCGTTCCACTACATGGGCTATTATTCGAGCGACTATTCGGTGAACCGGCGCCTTGCCGAGCAGGGCTATGAGGTTCTCGCGATCAACTACCGCTCCGGCATCGGCTATGGCCGCAACTTCAGAGATGCGCCCGGCCGCGCCTGGCGGAGCGCCAGCGAATATCAGGACGTGCTCGCCGCGGGCCGCTGGCTAGCCTCACAGCCCGGCATGAACCCGAATGAGATCGGCATCTGGGGCGGCTCATACGGCGGCCTGCTCACCGGTCAGGCGCTGGCGCGCAACTCCGACCTGTTCAAGGCCGGCGTGGGGATTACGTCAGTCTATGACTGGAGTTGGCCGTCACCCATAAAGGGGCACCTTAGCCCGAGCACCTTTTTCGGCGTCGACGAGAAAGACCGCGATCAGGCCCGAGCGGCATCGCCGGTGGGCCACCTCGACACCTGGCGCTCACCGGTACTGCTCATCCACGGCGACCAGGACATGAATGTCGACGTGGTCGAAACCGTCGACCTCGCCCAGCGCCTGCGCGAGCGCGGAAGTCGAGGTGCGGACGCTCATCTTTCCCGGCGAAGCCCACGACTTCATCCGCCATGCCGAGTGGGTGAAGGTGTGGCAGGCGCTTGATCCGTACCTGCTCGAGAAGCTGCCGCCGGCGCGGTAGCGCTTACTCGAACTCCACGATCACCTGGTCGACCGCCACGCTGTCGCCTGCCCTGGCCGGCGTCGCCTTGACCCTCGCGGCCTTGGGCGCGCGGAGGATGTTTTCCATCTTCATCGCTTCCATGACCGCGACCGGCTGGCCCGGTTCGACCTTGTCTCCGACCTTCACCTCCAGCTTGGTCAGGAGTCCCGGCATCGGCGCGAGGAGCAACCGCGAAAGATCCGGCGGCTCCTTTTCGATCATGTGCTTCGACAGTTCAGCGACGTGCGGATTTAGCACCTGCACCTTGTGGCTCGCGCCGCGGGTCTGAAGCTCCCAGTTGCGGCCGGCTCTGCGGACCTGGACGGTGCGCTTGCGTCCATCGACGAGAACGGTGAGCAGCCGCTGGCCCGGGACCCAGCGCCCGACGATGTCGACGAGGTCGCCATCGTCCACAACCGCAAGCGTCCCGCCCGTGTACGGCTTGATTCGTACCTTGTGCTCGGGGCCGCCGTCGATCCGCACCACCCGCTCGCACGGCATGTAGATACGCCCGCCGAGCTGGTCGCTGATCTCGAGCGCGCGCTCGTCAGTGATGACCGAGACCATGCCCGCGACGACAGCGACATCGGCAAGGAGCTGCTCGTCCGCCGGCGCGCCTTCGAAGCCTTCGGGATATTCGTCGGCGATGAAGTCGGTCGCGAGATTCCCCTTGCGAAAACGCGGGTGCTGCATCAGCGCGGACAGGAAATCGACATTGTCGGAAATGCCGTCGATCACGAACTGGTCGAGCGCGTCGACCTGCGCGTCGATCGCCGCCTCGCGCGTCGGCGCCCAGGTGACGAGCTTGGCGATCATCGGATCGTAGAACATGCCGACCTCGCCGCCATCGACGACGCCGTCATCGACTCGAACCACGAGGTCGTCCTCGCGCTTCTGGATTGATGGCCAGTAGCGGACCAACCGCCCAGTGCTCGGAAGGAAGCTGCGGTACGGATCCTCGGCGTAGATGCGGGTTTCGACCGCCCAGCCGTTGATGCCGATGTCGTCCTGCTTGAACTTCAGCTTCTCACCCGCTGCGACACGAATCATCTGCTCGACGAGATCGAGGCCGGTGATCTCCTCGGTCACCGGATGCTCGACCTGGAGCCGGGTGTTCATCTCGAGGAAGTAGAAGCTCTTTCCCGACGGATCGGCGCCGTTGACGATGAGCTCGACGGTGCCCGCCGAATAATATCCAACCGCGCGGGCCAGCGCGACTGCTTGCTCGCCCATCGCCTTGCGCATTTCTGGCGAGACGAAGGGCGACGGCGCTTCCTCCACCACCTTCTGGTTGCGGCGCTGGATCGAGCATTCACGCTCGTTCAGATAGAGGATGCTGCCGTGCTGGTCGCCAAGCACCTGGATCTCGATGTGGCGCGGCGCCTCGATGAACTTCTCGATGAAGACACGGTCGTCGCCGAAGCTGTTGAGACCTTCGCGCTTCACGCTGTCGAAGCCCTCGCGCACGTCCTTCTCGTTCCAGGCGAGGCGCATGCCCTTGCCGCCGCCGCCGGCCGACGCCTTCATCATCACCGGGAAGCCGATGTCCTTGGCGATCTTCACGGCCTCGCCGGTCGTCGCGATGTCCTCGAGATGGCCCGGGACGACATTGACGCCCGCTTTGGCCGCAAGCTTCTTGGACTCGATCTTGTCGCCCATTGCGCGGATCGCCTTGGGCGGCGGCCCGATGAAGGCGATGTCTGCTTTGTCGAGCGCCTTGGCGAAGCTCTCGCGCTCGGAGAGGAAACCGTAGCCTGGGTGAACCGCTTCGGCGCCGGTCGCCTTGCACGCGTCGATGATCAGCTCGGCCTTGAGGTAGGATTTGCTCGCGGGCGGAGGGCCGAGGCGGACGCTTTCGTCGGCCAGCTTCACGTGCGGCGCGCGGGCGTCGGCGTCGGAATAGACCGCAACGGTCTTGATGCCCATGCGCCGCGCGGTGCGGATCACCCGGCACGCAATCTCCCCGCGATTGGCGATCAGGATTTTCTTGAACACTCAGCTCACCTCGGTTTCTTCGCGAGGTAGACGCCGACCGCCATGACGAGCAAGCCGATCGCGCGTTTGACGGTGAGCGTTGTCTTGATCGCTCCGAACAGCCCGAAATGATCGATTGTCGCAGCTGCAATCAGCTGTCCCAAAAGCACGAAGAAGATCGCATTGCCGACGCCGATCCGAGGAGCCGACCAAGTGACCGAAAGAACGTAGAAGAACACGCCGAGCACGGCCGCATAAGACCATAGCGGCACCTTCGAAAATGCGGTGAGCGGCGGCGGACCGACGAAGGCGAGAACCAGCGCCGTAGCACGAATCCCAAACCGAACAAAATGGTGCTCGCTGCGATGGGACTTCGAGATGAGTGCCCGCGACCGCGTTGAGCGCAGCGGTCACGGGAATTCCCATCCCAACGACAAGCATCATCAAAAAGATGGCGGTGGAATTACCGCCTGACTGCGCGGTCACTGCGCAGCCTCGCGAATGTCGATGAGCAGTTTCTCGACCATTTCAGAAATCTCTCATCCCCAATCGATTGCCCACCCACGACACCGCTAGCATCGCAGCAATTGGTGAGCCGAAGAACAGTAAAGCGCGCTGCCAGTCAGGCAGGGATTGCCGGAAACGCAGTCTGCAGTCGCGCCAATCATCATCAGATAAAGAGCGAAGCTGAAGGCAATGATCGCGAAAGCGGTGCGCCCTAGCCGCGATCGCCATGTCACTCCGCCGCCTCGTCGAGTGGCGGACGGTTGTGGCCGAGCAGGCGCAGCACCTCGTCGGCGGCGTCGGCGAGGTTGGTGCCGGGGCCGAAGATCGCCTGCACGCCGGCAGCGCGGAGCGCGGCGTAATCCTGCGGCGGGATGACGCCGCCCGCGACCACCTTGATGTCCGCGCGGCCCATATCCTTCAAGGCCTCGATCATCTCCGGGATGAGCGTGCGGTGGCCCGCGGCGAGCGAGCTTGCGCCGACCACGTCGACGTCATTGTCGATCGCCATTTGCGCGGTCTCGCGCGGCGTCTGGAACAGCGGCCCGGGGATCACCTCGAAGCCCAGATCGGTGAACGCTGACGACACCAGGTTCGCGCCGCGGTCATGCCCGTCCTGGCCCATCTTCGCGACCATGATCCTGGGCTTGCGGCCGAGACGCTCGGCGACCGAGCGCGTGCCCTCGACGACCATCTTCCAGCGCCTGTCGGAGCGCGCCTTCCCATAGATTCCGCGCACGGGCTCCGGCTTGGTGCCATAGCGCCCGAACGCGCGCTCCAGGGCATCGGAAATCTCGCCCAGAGTGCAGCGCACCCGGGCCGCCTCGACGCTCAAACGCAGCAGGTTTCATCCTCCCCGACGACCGCGCAGGCTGTGCGGGCCTCCTCGCCGCCGGCCCCTCCCCATCCCGCACCCCTCCCCGCCCGGGAGGAGTTTCGCGCCGTTCTCCAGCATGTCGAGCGCGGCCGCACTTTCGCTTCATCGCGTAACGCACGCGCCTTCTCGATCTTCGCTATCTGCGATGCGCGGACCTTGGCATTGTCGACTTCGAGGATGTCATGTTCCTCTTCCTCGGCAAGGCGGTAGCGATTGACTCCGACGATGGTCGTTTCGCCCGTATCGACCTTCGCCGCGCGAGCGGCCGCCGTTTCCTCGATCCGATGCTTCGGCAATCCCTCGGCGACCGCTTTGGTCATGCCGCCATGCGCCTCGACTTCCTCGATAAGCGCCCAGGCCTTCTCCTCGAGCTCGCGCGTCAATTTCTCGACGTACCAGCTGCCGCCGAGTGGGTCGGCGACCGCGGTCACGCCGCTTTCCTCGGCGAGGATCAGCTGGGTGTTGCGGGCGATGCGTGCGGAGAAGTCGGTCGGAAGCGCAATCGCCTCGTCGAAGCTGTTGGTGTGCAGTGACTGCGTGCCGCCGAGCACTGCCGCGAGCGCCTCGATCGTCGTGCGGATGATATTGTTGTACGGGTCCTGCTCGGTGAGGCTGACGCCGCTCGTCTGGCAATGTGTGCGAAGCCGCTTGGACTCGTCCTTCTTCGCGCCGAGCTGCGTCATGATCCGGTGCCACAGGGTGCGCCCAGCACGCAGCTTGGCGACCTCCATGAACAGGTTCATGCCGATGCCCCAGAAGAAGCTGAGGCGGCCTGCGAAATCGTCAATGTCGAGGCCCGTCGGCCTGCGCGGCGCGGACATATTCCATCCCGTCGGCGAGCGTGTAGGCGAGCTCCTGCACCGCCGTCGCCCCGGCTTCGTGCATGTGATAGCCGCTGATCGAGATCGAGTTGAACTTCGGCATCTCCGCCGCGCAGTAAGCGATGATGTCGGATGACGATCCGCATCGAGGGTTCGGGCGGGTAGATGTAGGTATTGCGGACCGCGAACTCCTTCAGGATGTCGTTCTGGATCGTGCCCGTGAGCCTGTCGTGGGGGACCCCCTGCTCCTCTCCGGCGACGATGAAGAAGGCCATGACCGGAAGCACCGCGCCGTTCATGGTCATGCTGACGGACATCTCGCCAAGCGGGATTCCGTCGAAGAGCAATTTCATGTCCTCGACGGTGTCGATCGCAACGCCCGCCATTCCGACGTCGCCGGCGACGCGAGGATTGTCGCTGTCGTAGCCGCGGTGGGTGGCGAGGTCGAAGGCGACGCTCAGCCCCTTCTGCCCGGCAGCGAGGTTGCGGCGGTAGAAGGCGTTTGACTCTTCTGCGGTCGAGAAGCCCGCGTACTGGCGGATCGTCCACGGCCGACCGGCGTACATCGTCGCATAGGGTCCGCGCGTGAACGGCGCGACGCCGGGAAAACCGCTGTCGATCCCGACGTCGTCTCGGGACCGTAGACGGTGTTGAGCTTGATCCCCTCGAACGTCTCGAGTGAGAGGTCTTTGCCCCGCAACTCCTTCGCGGCGAGCGCATCCCAGTCGGATTTGGTGGGCTTATCAGCCATGCGCGCCTCTGTACCCCGGCGAAGGCCGGGGTCCAGTCCTAAACGAAGAAGGGCGCAGCAGCGGCGGCTCGGGCCCCGGCCTTCGCCGGAAGAGGTCAGCGCTTCGGGCGTCTCCATGATCTCGGTCAGCACGCCGCCCATGTCCTTCGGGTGGATGAAGAAAACCGGCGTGCCGTGCGCGCCGATGCGGGCGGGGCCAAGCATGCGCGCGCCCTTGCCTTCGAACCAGGCGCGCGCTTCCTCGATGTCCGGCACCTCGAAGCATAGGTGATGCTGCCCGCCGGCCGGGTTCTTCGCGAGGAACTTCACGATCGGCGAGGTTTCGCCGAGCGGCTCGATCAACTCGATCTGGCTGTTGGGTGTGTCGACGAAGCAGACGCGCACGCCCTGCGCGGGAAGATCGAACGGCTCGCCATGAGGCTCGGCGCCGAACAAGGTGCGATAGGTTTCGAGGCTCCGCTGGATCGACGGCGTCGCCACGCCGACGTGATTCAATCTCCCAAGCTGCATCATTCTCTCCGTCATCCCGGCCTCAAGCCGGGATCCGCTTTCCTTGGCGCCGTAAGAGAGGAAGGCAGGCCCCGGATCAAGTCCCGGGGTGACGGTCAGCTCAGCAGGTCTGCATCTTGCTCTTCGCGCCTCCGGCTAGTGCATAGGCGTCGCCGCTGCGGACATAATGCTCCTTGAACTCCTTGGAGCCCGCGAAATAGACCATGTCGAAGCCCTTGCCGGGCTGGATATTGTCGATGCGGCCGCTGATCTGCGTCGGATTCTTCCCCTCGACGGCACCCGAATTGTCGTAGGTCATCGGCAAGGTGACGAGCTCTTTGGGCCCATCCGGAGTGAGCTCGAGTAGCGTTGCCGTGCTGCAGGAATAGCCCTGCCAGTTGCCGGCGCCGTTGACGGTGATGATCGGAAGGTTGCCAAAGCTGCGGTTGACGCTCCAGTCGACGATCTTGCCAAACGAGCCGGTCTGGGTCGCGGGAACGAACTTCTTCACGACCTCGAATCCCTTTTCCGATTGCTTCAGATAGACGATCGCGAGCTTGCCCGAATTGACGTGCGACGGCTTCTCCACTTCGCCGGGGCTGAGTAGGACCGGTCCGAACGGCGCGTCGATCAGCTCGCCGGGCGTATATTTGATGTCTTCCTTCAGCTGTCCCTGCTTTTTGAGGACAATTGCGTCCTTGCTTCCGAAGGCTGCCCTGAAGGCGGCGGCGAGTGGCTTCTCGGGTCCGGCCGGAGGCTTCTCAGCCGCGGGCTTGGGCTTCCCTCCCGCGGACACCGCCGCGGAAGCCAACAGCAATGCAACCACCAGACGTTTCATATCGGCCTCCCCTGTTGGGCCGGGAGCGAGTCGTCAGGGCGCGACGGTTACATCCGCATTGATAGATTTTGCAATAAACCAAGGTGAAGCTTGTCCCCTTTAGACATGTAAGGGAAAGTTCACTATGGGTGCCCAGTGTGGTTATGGACGCAGATCGTCGTTATCGTCGGCGCTCTGGTTCGTTGAGAAGATAGGACGGACTGTAGTGGACTTCGGCTTTAGCGGCGTCATCGAGAAGATTGAGGATCATTGGGGCAGGCTCGCGACCAAGGTGATCCTGCTCTTTGTCGGCCTAGGCGCAATCGCAGTCTCTGTTGGCGCGATTTGGGCGTATCTTCTTAACCCTATCGTCCAGCTAGTCGGCCAGCTAATCCCCGATCACCCATCGCAACACACTCGCAACGTCGCAAAGTTTATCATCTTTATCGCGTTCGCACTCATGGCTGTGAACATCGGGCTCAGCTTTTTGCAGCGGTACGTTGAATCGAAACTCAACTGGCGACTGTTGAACAGGGTGCGGGAGGCCAAACGGCACCTAGCAGAGGCGGAGCGGCATAACGCGGAATCAGAACAAAGATTGGGTGAGGCACGAGAGAAGCTCGGCGACGCCAAACAGCACATGGCAGAAGCGGAGGCAACGATAGCCGAGCTAAAGGAACTTTTGGATACAGCGCAGAAACTCAGCAGCGGAGCGGCGGAAGCGCTTAGAGTTGTCTTCGATCACGCCGTTGAGCGAAAGATGCTAACGCCCGAACAGGCGGCCGAGTTGGATGCCTTCAGTGACGCATGGCTACCGCCAGGCGTTGCTGGTAAGCTGCCGACATGAACTGGCAAGAACGCTTCGACGGCCTCCTAAAGGCAATGAGCGAAGGCGTGCCGCACAAGGCTGAGAAGCGGGCTAAGCCATCTCGATCAAGTTCCGGCGAAACAGCTCCGCAAGATCATCCTCGAGAGAGTGATCCTCCGCCGCCGCAATGATTTCCTCAGCGATGTCCTCAAAGTCGGGAATGTCGAGGAGCCAGCCGTTAGCGTCCAGAAATATCTCCGCCGCCGCAAAGCCTGTGCGCTTGTTGCCCTGCTCAAACGGATGCGCCCAAACGACGGCCATCATCAGGCGCACCGCAAGTGCCGCTACGTCTGTTACATCTTCGTAGTGGAATAGTTGCCGAGGACGCGCGGGCGCGCTGTTAAGCTCATGCGGCTTGAGAACGCCGAACGGCTCCCCGCTTTCCTCGACTATTCGGTGATTTAGGCGCTCAAGGTCGTCGGCAGTTAGCCACTCAGGCTCACTGACCAAGGCGCGCCATGATTTTTGGGAAGCGCTCCATTACGCGCTCATACCCCGCGTCAATGTCGATACCCTTGCCGCGAGGCTTCGCCGTCGGAACGTTCCGCTGCTCTTGTTTCAACATGGGTCCGGCTCCTGACATGACCGCAATTATGCGGTTTAGAACCTTAATAATCAAGGAACGCTCCCTCTACCGGACAAAGCTGTGAAGCAAACGATCCAGCATCAGGTGTGGAACCGCCCGCATGTTCCAGCGATACTCAAACTCGCCCAGATACTTCTGAAGGTGCTTCGCGCTAACGTGAATGTGGGTGCCCCTGATGCCCCGCTTCAGAATGTTCCAGAAGCCCTCGATGCGGTTCACGGGCGTACCGTGGGGGCCGACATATTCGCCAATGTCGTGGCGCACATGCGAGTGCCGATAACCCATGTTGGAAAGAGCGCGGTAGGAGCGCAGCGCATCGGTGTGAATGTGAGTGCCGGGAAGCACATGCTCTTGCACAAGCGGAAGCAGCGTATGCGCCCTCTGGTCGGGCACGAGGCGGGTAATCGGTTCGCCGTTGCGCTCCAGCATACCAAGCACAACCGCTTTACCGCCAGCATAGCGACCGCCGGGTGATCCGTGCGCCTTTCCGCCGATCATGCTTTCGTCAATTTCGACGATTTCGCCGGGGCCACCAAGCGGATCGTCACCGTCGAGCGCGCCCATGTATTTGCGGATTTCGTGGCACATGCGCCAAGCGGTTTTGTAGGTAACGTCAATCTCGCGTTGGACGCGCTTGGCGGCCACGCCGTTCCGCGTCGTCGTGAACAGGAACATCACATAGAACCAATCGCGCAACGACGTGCGGGTGCGGTCGAACGGCGTTCCGGCAGTCGGATAGAGTTGGTTAGCGCACCATTGGCACTGATAGGCACGGCGGCCTTTGACGCGGCTGTATTTCAGCTCACGGTTGCACTTCGGGCAATCCATGTCCGCGTAGCGAACCTTAAACAGGTGGTCGAGGCAGCTATCCTCGGTTGGGAAGCGAGCCTGAAACTCGCGGAGTGTCGATCCCTTTTCCATAGGAACCTATGTACTCTCTTTGTTTTACATGTTCAAGGGGGATATGCTTCACCAAGGTTGATAGGCGCCAGGCGGTGAGGCGCTCAATACTCGACGCGCACGTCGCTCGTCACACTGTTGGCGATGAAGCAGGCTTCGTGCGCGCGGTGGTGGAGGTCGGTGATGGCGGCCTCGTCGGGCGGATTGCCGCCCCACGTGACGCGAGGATGCAGAGTCACGCGGGTCATCGCCATCTTCCCGTCCCCGCGCTTCTCGAGCACTCCCTCGGCCTCGTCGATGTAGCGATCGACGACGAACCCCGCCCGCCGCGCAAAGTCGACGAAGAACAGCATGTGGCAGGAGGAGAGCGAGGCGACGAACGCCTCCTCAGGGTCGACCGCTTTTGGGTTGTTCCACGGGGCCGGGACGATGTGTGGGCTTGGGCTGGCCGGCACCGAGACGCCACCGTCGAAGTCCCAAACGTGCGCTCGGCTGTACTGGCCCTTGGAGAAGTCGCCGTCGCCGGTGCGGCTCCATCTGATTGTGGCGGTATAGGTGCTCATTTCAGCAGCGACCCGATGAGCTTCGCAGCTCCTCCGATCGCGAAAACCGAGCCAATGATCCTCAAGAACCAGCGCATGGCCGCGGCATCAAATCGCTCGTCGTTGATCCTCGTCGCAAATATCTGCGGATCGTCCTCGCTCCAGACCTTGGGGCCAAATCCACCGTAACGGATGACCCCGTCTCGTTCCCATTTGTCGGCCCGACCAGCATAAATCGAGCGATCCAACCGGCCAGCCAATTGATCAAGACGCCAACCGCTATGAAGGCGACCGACTGGATCACGGCGGGATGTTGTCGTGCTTCTTCCACGGATTCTCGAGCTGCTTGTTCCTGAGCTTCCTTAAACCCATCGCCACGCGCCGACGCGTCGAGTGCGGCATGATCACCTCGTCGATGAAGCCCTTGCTTGCCGCGACAAAGGGGTTGGCGAAGCGCTCTTCATATTCCGCGGTGCGCTTGGCGATTTCGTCCGGCTTGCCGGCATCCTTGCGGAAGATGATCTCGACCGCGCCCTTGGCGCCCATCACGGCGATTTCCGCGGTCGGCCAGGCGTAGTTCAAGTCGCCGCGCAGGTGCTTGGAGGCCATGACGTCATAGGCGCCGCCATAGGCCTTGCGGGTGATCACCGTGATCTTCGGGACCGTCGCCTCGGCATAAGCGAACAGCAGCTTGGCGCCGTGCTTGATAATCCCGTGATGTTCCTGGCCGACGCCGGGGAGAAAGCCGGGTACGTCGACGAAGGTCAGGATCGGGATGTCGAACGCGTCGCAGAAGCGCACGAACCGCGCCGCCTTCTTGGAAGAGTTGATGTCGAGGACCCCCGCCAGCACCATCGGCTGGTTGGCGACGATACCCACAGTTCGGCCTTCGATCCTGCAGAAGCCGACGACAATGTTCGCCGCATGGGCCGGCTGAAGCTCGAAAAAGTCGCCCTCGTCGGCGACCTTCCGGATCAGCTCGTGCATGTCGTAGGGCGTCGCCGCGCTCGGCGGGACGAGCGTGTCGAGGCTCTCCTCTACCCGGTCGATCGGGTCCTCGGATGGCCGCTCCGGCAAGTCGTGGCGGTTCGACAGCGGCAGGAAGTCGACGAACTCGCGCGTGGCGAGAAGAGCATCGATGTCGTTTTCGAATGCGACGTCCGCGACACCTGACTTTGTCGTGTGGGTAACCGCTCCGCCCAGCTCCTCCTGCGTCACCACCTCATTGGTCACGGTCTTCACCACGTCCGGCCCGGTGACGAACATGTAAGACGAATCCTTCACCATGAAGATGAAGTCGGTCATCGCCGGCGAATAGACCGCGCCGCCTGCGCACGGTCCCATGATCAGGCTGACCTGCGGGATGACTCCGGATGCGAGGACATTGCGCTGGAAGACCTCGGCATAGCCGGCGAGGCTGGCGACACCCTCCTGGATTCGCGCGCCGCCTGAATCATCGAGTCCGATGACGGGTGCGCCGACCTTCATCGCCATGTCCATGATCTTGCAGATCTTCTGCGCGTGCCGCTCCGAGAGCGATCCGCCGAACACGGTGAAGTCCTGCGCGAAGACATAGACGAGACGGCCGTTAATCGTTCCGGAGCCCGTGACGACGCCGTCTCCCGGGACCTTCTGCTTGTCCATCCCGAAGTCGGTCGCGTTGTGCTCGACGAACATGTCATATTCTTCAAAGCTGCCCGGATCGAGCAGCACGGAGAGCCGTTCGCGGGCGGTCAGTCGGCCTTTGGCATGCTGCGCCTCGATACGCTTCTCCCCGCCGCCGAGCCGTGCCAGCTCCCGCCGCTTCTCAAGCTCTTCGATGGTCGTCGCCAAGCGTCCTCTCCTCAGAAGCGGCTCCTTCCACGGCGACGGCGGATTGGTCAACCGACCGACTTGAAACGCGCCGGTTCGCACACGAAATGAACAAGGGCGATGAGCAGTCCGGCGCTGGCTGAAACCGGACTATCGTTTGTGCAGTGCACAATCGCATTATTTTAGCGCTAACATTGCTTCGAGGTACGGAACCGCAACGCCTCCCGGCCCGTTCAACAGTGTAAGGGCAAATTCAAGACACGGAGGATAAACAAAAAATGCTGACTCGCGTCGGGGTGCCAGTGGAGTTCGAAGCCGAGCTTTCGGCGCCGGATTCCGAACCCACAACATTGATCTGCTTTTCGCACCTGCGGTGGAACTTCGTGTTCCAGCGGCCGCAGCACCTGATGAGCCGCTTCGCCCGGGAAATGAACGTCCTCTTTTGGGAGGAGCCGGTCGACATCGCGCCGAACGACACCGCTTTTTTGCAGGTGCGAGAAGCCGATAATGCCGAGAATGTTCGGATCGTCGTCCCGCATCTTCCGCAGGGCATGCCGGAGGATGCGCGCGAAGCAACGCTCAAGCGTCTCCTCGACGCGCATCTCGCATCGCTGCATGGGCCATTGGTCGCTTGGTATTACACGCCGATGATGCTGCCTTTCTCGCGGCACATCGAGCCGACGGTCACTGCCTTCGACGCGATGGACGAGCTTTCCAAGTTCAAGTTCGCCCCCGTGAAGCTGCTCGAGCTCGAGCAGGAACTGATCGACCGTTCGGACGTCGTCTTCACCGGCGGATCAAGCCTGTTCGAAGCGAAGAAGGATCGCCACTCCAACATCCACTGCTTCCCCTCGTCGGTCGACCGCGTCCATTTCCTCAAAGCGCGCGCTCACCAGTTCGACCCGGCGGACCAGGAAGACCTGCCCAAGCCGCGCCTCGGCTTCTACGGCGTCATCGACGAGCGTTTCGATACGGAGCTTTTGGCCAAGGCAGCCGAGATGCGTCCCGACTGGTCGTTCGTCATGGTCGGGCCGGTTGTGAAGATCAGCGAAGAGGACCTGCCGAAGCAGCCGAACATCCATTATCTCGGCGGCAAGCGCTATGATCAGCTTCCGGCCTATCTGTCCGGGTGGGATGTGGCGCTGATGCCGTTCGCGATGAACGAATCGACGCAGTTCATCTCGCCGACGAAGACCCCGGAATATCTGGCCGGCGGAACGCCGGTGGTTTCGACCCCGATCACCGACGTGGTCCGCCATTACGGCGAGTTGGAGGGCGTGAAGATCGCCTCGACCCCCGAAGAGTTCGTCGCCGCCTGCGAGGAAGCGCTCGAACTTTCGCGCAATCCGAACGGCGACTGGCTGGCCGAAGCCGACCTCATGCTTTCTTCGTCCAGCTGGAACACCACCCAAGGACGCATGGCCGGGCTGATCGCCGACATTCTTGGTACTCGTACGGGCGCAACGTCGCCTGCACTTCTGGTAGCTGCAGAATGAGCTCGCTTGATGGGATCAAGGCCGCCGACGGCGGCCGCTACGACTATTTGATCGTCGGGGCCGGCTTTGCCGGCTCCGTTCTCGCTGAGCGCCTTGCATCGCAGCACGGCGCGCGGGTCCTTCTGATCGATCGCCGCCCCCACATCGGCGGAAATGCCTATGACGAGCCGAACGAGGCCGGGATTCTCTACCACAAATACGGGCCGCACATCTTTCACACGAACAGCGAGCAGGTCTCCGACTATCTTTCCCAGTTCACGCAGTGGCGGCCGTATGAGCATCGCGTGCTCGCAGTCGTTCGCGGCCAGCAAGTGCCGATCCCGATCAACCGTACGACTCTCAACAGGCTGTTCGATCTCGCGCTCCAGACCGACGAAGAGGCCGCCGAATATCTCGCCTCACGTGCCGAGCCAGTCGAAGACATCGAGACGTCGGAAGACGTCGTCATCAACGCCGTCGGCCGGGAGCTCTACGAACTCTTCTTCCAGGGCTACACGCGCAAGCAATGGGGCCTCGACCCGTCGCAGCTCGACAAGTCGGTCACAGCGCGGATCCCGACGCGGACGAATACCGACGACCGCTATTTCACTGATAGCTTTCAGGCCATGCCCAAGGACGGGTACACCGCGATGTTCAGCCGGATGCTCGATAATCCGCTGATCGAGGTCCGCACCGGTGTCGACTTTCGAGACATTCGCGACGAGGTCGACGCCGATCACATCATCTACACCGGCCCGATCGACGAATATTTCGATTTCCGCTTCGGAAAGCTGCCCTATCGCAGTCTGAAATTCGATCATCAGACGCTTCAGGAAGAGCATCATCAACCGGTCGGAACGGTCAATTACCCGTCACCAGACGTGCCCTACACTCGGATCAGCGAGTACAAGCATTTGACGGGCCAGGATTTGCCGGTGACGACGATCACCTACGAATATCCATCGGCCGAAGGCGATCCTTACTACCCAATCCCCCGCCCGGAGAATCAGGAGCTCTTCAAGAGATACGAAGCGCTCGCGGACGAGACTGAGGGCGTCACCTTCGTCGGACGCCTCGCAACCTACCGCTATTATAATATGGACCAGATCGTCGGTCAGGCACTCGCGACCTTCCGCCGAATCGACGAACGCAAGGATCGTTCCGGTGAGGCACCCGAAATCGCTATCGCCGCGGAATAGCCGCCGGACTGGCACAATCTGACCGCTGATGCTTTCTGCGGCATCGAGGAGGACTTGATGCGGCAGAATTGGCCCGAACGCCTGTGGCTGGTGCGGCATGGGCAGAGCGAAGGCAATGTCGCTCGGGATGCGGCCGACGAAACCGGCGCGCACGAGATCGCCATCCATGTCCGCGACGTGGACGTGCCCCTGTCGGAGCTGGGTCGTGACCAGGCACAGGCCGCGGGGCGGTGGTTCGGCGCCCTGCCCCGCGACGAACGGCCCCAGGTGATCCTTGCCTCGCCATATATCCGCGCCAAGGAATTGGCCGAGATCATCTGCCGCGAAGGTGCGCTGTCCGGTGGCCCGGCTCACACCATCGTCGACGAGCGCCTTCGCGAACGCGAGTTCGGAATCTTCGACCGACTGACGACAGCGGGGATCCGCCACCGCTTTCCCGAAGAAGCCGCGCACCGACGCCTGCTCGGCAAATTCTACCACCGGCCTCCCGGCGGCGAGAGCTGGGCGGACGTGATTCTGCGGCTCCGTTCCATGCTCAACACGATCAACCTCCATTACTGCGACCGGCGCGTTCTGATCGTCTGCCACCAGGTCGTGGTGCTCTGTTTCCGCTACATCCTCGAAGAGCTCGACGAGGCAGCAATTCTCGGCATCGACAAGCAGGCAGAGGTGCTGAACTGCGGGATCGCCGAATATCGGTTCGATCCGGATGCCCACGGCTTGTGCGTGCCCGAGCTTTGCCGGTGGAACTATGGCGCCCCACTCGAAGAGGATGGCGCACCAAAGACGTTCGCGCCCGACGAAGTGACCGGAACGCGATGAGCGGCAGTTCGATCGAAAAGCGCTCGACCCGATTCCCGCGCTACTTTCCCGCTGACGATTTGACCGAGTGGTACCGCTCGAGCTCGTCCCCGATCAGTCGGACGACGTGGAGAACGTTGGTCGAGCCTGCCGTCCCGAACGGGATTCCGGCCATCAGCACGATGCGGTCGCCACCCCGCGCGATCTGGTGACGGAGCGCCATGCGCTTGCCCTTCTCGACCATTTCCTCAAAGCTCGACACGTCGCGCGTGTGCACCGCGTGCACGCCCCACAGCAGGCCGAGGCGACGTGAGGTGTGCAGCGAAGCGCTCATTGCCAATAGTGGGACTGGAGGTCCGCTCGCGCGCGATCCTTCGCGCGGTCGCGCCCGAGCTGCTGTAGCAAACCATCG
Organism: uncultured Alphaproteobacteria bacterium; assembly: GCA_963831485.1. GTDB lineage: Bacteria > Pseudomonadota > Alphaproteobacteria > Sphingomonadales > Sphingomonadaceae > Sphingomicrobium. Next base: position 111,139 of record CAWHQE010000006.1, on the reverse strand, counting down.
CGGTGGCCGAGACGGTCTGGGCGATCTGCCGTGCCGACCCGGCAAGGGCATCGGCGGTGGTCGGCTCGAGCCGGGTCTGCGTGAAATGGATCCGCGCCTGGTAGGAGGGATCGCGCTCGACGCTGTTGGCGATGCGATCCATCATTTGCACCGCTTCGCACGGAAATTGGCCCGCAGCGCTTTCGGCTGACAGCATCACCGCATCGGCGCCGTCGTAGATGGCCGTCGCGACATCGCTGACCTCGGCCCGGGTCGGAGTTGGAGACGTGATCATCGATTCGAGCATTTGCGTCGCGACCACGACCGGCTTTCCGAACTGACGGGCCGTCGCGACGATCTTGTTCTGAAGCGGCGGCACCTGCTCCGGCGGCAACTCGACTCCGAGATCGCCGCGCGCGACCATCACCGCGTCCGAAAGGGCGATGATGTCGTCCAGACGATCGATCGCCGCCGGTTTCTCGATCTTCGCAAGCAATGCCGCGCGGTCGCCGATCAACTGCCGCGCTTCGGCTACGTCCTCGGGCCGCTGCACGAAGGACAGCGCAATCCAGTCGGTCCGTTGATCCAGCGCGAACTGCAAATCGTCGCGGTCCTTGTCGGTGAGCGCTGGAATTGGCACCACGACGTCGGGGACATTGACGCCCTTGTTGTCGGACACGGCACCGCCGACCTTCACCTCGCTGACGATCTGGTCGCCGTCGACTTCGAGGACGTTCAGGCGGACCTTGCCGTCGTCGATCAGGATCTTCGTTCCTGCCTTGACCGATTCGAAAAGCTCGGGATGTGGCAACAGGACACGGTTGCTGTCGCCTGCCGTCTCCTCGCGGTCGAAGATGAAGCGCTGCCCCTTCTTGAGGACCGTCCGCCCCCCTTCGAAATGACCTACTCGCAGCTTCGGCCCCTGAAGGTCGAACAGGATTGTCGTGGGGCGATGGAATTCCTTCTCGAGCGCACGGATATGCTCGACCAGCTTCGCCTTCTGCTTCTGGTCTCCGTGGCTCATGTTGATTTGGAAGGCGTCTGCGCCGGCGAGCATCAGGCGGCGGATCATCTTGGCATCGCTCGACGCCGGGCCGAGCGTGGCCAGGATCTTCACTTTGCGGTTGCGGGGTGCGAGGGTTTCTATCACGCGCACTGCTTAGTCGCTTGATATGACCGTTCAACCCGCTAGAGCCGGGCTTCACACGTTAAAAATCGGAGTTTTCAAAGCATGGCGGAGGGCACCGTCGCGGCCGATCAGCTGCGTCTGTTCATCGAGCGCATCGAGCGCCTGGAAGAAGAAAAGAAGGGAATCTCGGACGATGTCCGCGACGTCTATGCGGAGGCGAAGGCCAACGGCTACGACCCCAAGATCATGCGGATGATCGTCCGCCTCCGGAAAATGGAAGCGCACACGCGCCAGGAGCAGGACGCCATTCTGGAGACCTATCGCCAGGCACTCGGGCTGGAATAAGAGAACGCCATGGCGGGCCATTCCAAATTCAAGAACATCATGTACCGGAAGGGGGCGCAGGATAAGAAGCGCTCCGCCCTTTTCTCGAAGCTCAGCCGTGAGATCACGGTCGCAGCGAAGATGGGCCTTCCGGATCCCGACGCGAATGCACGCCTCCGCGCTGCCATCATCGCCGCGCGCGCCCAGTCGATGCCCAAGGACAATATCCAGCGGTCGATCGACAAAGCGTCTGCTTCCGACGGCGAAAATTACGAGGAGATTCGCTACGAAGGTTTCGGCCCTGGCGGTGTTGCGATCATCGTCGAGGCCCTCACGGACAACCGGAACCGTACAGCGACCAACGTCCGAACGATCTTTTCGAAGAATGGCGGCAATCTAGGCGCAGGCGGCAGCGTCAGCCATGGTTTCTCGCGGCTTGGGCTGATCGAATATCCGGCGAGCGTTGGCGATGACGAAAAGGTGCTCGAAGCGGCGATCGAAGCGGGTGCGGAGGATGTTGAAAGCGACGAGGACGGCCACCGCATCTGGACCAGCATCGAGAATCTGCACGAGGTCGCGCGCGCGCTCGAACCGATGCTCGGCGAAAGCGAAGGCGCGAAGCTAGCGTGGAAACCTTCGAGCGAAGTCGAAGTCCGTGGGGACGACGCGCAGCAGCTGATGAAGCTCATCGATGCGCTCGAAGAAGATGACGACGTCCAAACCGTCTGGGGCAATTACGATGTGCCCGATGAAGAGCTGGAGAAGCTGGCGTAACTCCCCTCCGGCTTGCGGGAGGGGCTGGGGGAGGGCATGTCCTCCGCCATCGTGCGCTCGATCACATTCCTTCCCCTGCCCCCTTCCGCAAGCGGGAGTGGAAAATGAGGGTCCTTGGCCTTGATCCCGGTCTCGGGACCACCGGCTGGGGACTGATCGAAGCAGAAGGCAATCGCCTCGCTCACATCGCCAACGGCCAGATCAAGACCGACACCGCAGCGCCTCTGCCGCAGCGACTGGCAGCTCTGGCGGATCAGCTCGAACTGCTCATGTCCGAGCGGCGTCCCGACGCTGCTGCAGCCGAGGAAGTCTTCGTCAACAGGAACCCGCAGTCGACGCTCAAGCTCGGCCAGGCGCGCGGCGTGGTGCTGATGTGCGCGGCGCGGGCCGGCATCGAGGTCGGCGAATATGCCGCACGGCTTGTGAAGAAGGCCGTGGTCGGAAACGGCAATGCCGAGAAGGTGCAAGTCCACGCGATGGTCTCGCGCCTCCTTCCCGGAGCGAAGATCGCCGGCCCGGATGCCGCAGACGCGCTCGCCGTCGCGATCACCCACGCGCATCATCTGGCGACGGCGCGCCGCATCGCTTAAGCCTTACAGCTGATGATTGCGCGCCTTTCCGGGATCCTTGCCGAAACGACCGCCGACAGCGCGGTGATCGACGTCGCCGGCGTCGGCTATCTGGTCCACCTGAGTGGCAAGACGCTGAGCGCAATCGGCCCCATCGGCGGCGAAGTCGTGATCCCGACCGAACTGCAGGTCCGCGAGGATGCATGGACCCTGTTCGGCTTCGGCTCGCCCGCCGAGCGAGATGCTTTCCGCGCCCTCACCTCGATCCAGGGGGTCGGCGGACGCCTCGCGCTCGCCATCCTTTCGGTGCTTTCGCCGGACGAACTGGCTCAGGCGGTGGCGCAGGACGACAAGGCGATGATCGGCCGCGCCAATGGCGTTGGCCCCAAGCTTGCGGCCCGAATTGCCAATGAGCTTCGGGGCAAGCTCGGCGTGGCGGGCATAAGCGGCGCGCCCCCGGCGCCCCGCGGAGGCGCAGCCGCGGACGCGCTCTCAGCACTTGGCAATCTCGGGTTCAAGCCCGCCGAAGCAAGCGCCGCGGTCAACGCGGCGCAGGATGAGCTCGGTGCCGACGCCTCGCTCGACGCGCTGGTTCGACTGGCGCTGCGCAAGGCGGCGAAGTGACTGAGCGCACGGCCTCCTGCCGCTGCGGTCAGCTCCGCGTCGCGGTCACGGGCGGCGACCCTGTACGAGTTTCCGTCTGCCACTGCCTCAATTGCAAGAAGCGTTCGGGCAGCGCCTTGGCGGTGCAGGCGCGCTGGCCGAAGGAACATGTCCGGGTCGAAGGCCAGTCGAAGATTTTCGTGAAGGTCGCCGACAGCGGCAACCGCGCCTCCTTCCACTTCTGCCCGGAGTGCGGCTCCGACGTCTATTACGAGATCGACGGCAAATTCGACGACAAGTTCAACGATCTCGTCGCAATTCCCCTCGGAGCGTTCGACGATCCATATTTTATCTCACCGAGCTTTTCGGTGTGGGAGGAGCGCAAGCACGACTGGGTCGAAATCTCGGGCGAAGGCGTCGAGCACTCCTTTTAGCTGGCGATCGTTCCATTTATCGGAACTAACTTTCATTAGGTGCGTGTCATCTGTCCCTGAAATGAAAGGAGACAGGCGATGGTTCGCCTTCTTTATGCAGTGGCGGCTATCGCAATGGTCGCTCCGTCGATCGCGACGGCCCAATACAATCACCACGAAAATAATCGACACGACAATAATCGACACGACAACAACCGGCATGAAACGAACCGGGACAACGACCGGCACGACAACAATCGCGACAATGATCGCCACAACAATGATCGCCACAACAATGATCGTTACAGCAACGATCGCCACAGCAACGATCGGATGAGCCATGGGTCCTACGGGACCTACCGCATCGGCCACCGGCCGACGACGTTCCGCCGGATACGCGTCAGCTCGTACCGCTATCCGAGCGGTTACAGCTATCGGCGCTGGTCGGTCGGCTCGACCCTTCCGCGGCCGTTCCTGTCAGGATCCTATTATTTCAACGATTATGGCGCGCTCGGCCTCGGCGCTCCGCCTCCGGGCTATGTCTGGGTGCGCTACGGTCCCGACCTGGTGCTCGTGAACAGGCGCAACGGTCGCATCGTCGACGTGATTCACGGCGCCTTTTACTGATTCTCAATTCCGGGGCGGCTCACTAGCCGCCCCAAACTTCCCCGTAGAGCCGCATCAGATTTCTGGCCGAGCAGCTTCTCGACCCGAGCGGTCGTCCAGCCGCGCTTCATCAGATCGGTGCTGAGCCGCTCCAGCTTGTCGATTGAATTGTAATCGCGGACGACGGTGAACACGTCGGGCCCTTCGCCCGGAGCAGCGATCCCGGCCGCCTTGCGCTGCTCATAGTCCTTGCGCGCATTTTCGATTGCCCGCTGGTCGATCACCAGCGGAAGGACACCTCCGTCCGTGCCGATCGATATGTGATCTTCGCCAGCGACCCTGGCGATATGGTCGATATGATCGAGCAGCATCGCACCCGTCGGTTTCATGTCGGCGGCGAGGTAGGGCATGAAATAGACGCCGACGACGCCGCCCTTGTCGGCAACCGCTCGGATTGCGGCATCGGTCGCGTTGCGGGGATGATCGTAGACTGCTCTCGCTCCGGTGTGGCTGATGGTGAGTGGCCGCTTGGCGAAAGCCGCCGCCTCCTCGATGGTCTTCGCCCCGCCGTGTGCAAGGTCGAGCAGCAGCTTCTCGGCCTCGATCCGTCGGATCGTGTCGCGGCCAAGGTTGGTGATCCCGGCATTCCGTGGCTCGATCGAGCCGTCGCCGCTGAGGTTCGCCAGATTGTAGGTGAGCTGGACCGCCCGGATGCCCTGTTTCTTCATCTCAGCAAGGCGGTCGAGCGCAGGTCCGACCATGGACGTGTCCTGCGTGCCGAGGATCACGCCCAGCTTGCCCGAGCCCTTGCACAACCTAATGTCGGCCGCCTTCTCGACGATCACCAGCCGGTCGGGATTGGCGCGGAAATAGTTGTGGTAGTCACTGACGACTTTCTGGAATTGCTCCCAGCCGTCGACCTGGTTGCCCACCGGAAGCATCGTGTCGCGGAATGCCGTCAGACCGGTCTGGCGCATTTCCGCCCAGGCGCGGTCGCTCAGGCGAAGATCGTCCTCGGCGCCATAGGGATCGTTGATGCCACCGAGCCCATCGATGACGAGAGCGTTGGCGTACCAGGACGGAATCGCCGCATTCTTCGCTCTTGCGCTGGCTGCAACCGCGGCCGCGGCAATCCCCCCTAGCACAGTGCGCCGATCGACCTTCATCTTGCCTCTCCCCGGAAGCTCGACGGTTAGCAGCCGTACCGAGCGGCGCAAAATCTCTGTTCTACAGCGGCGGGATTGTGCATTGTCCGCTCCGTGCGATCGCATGACATCCATCATCGGCATTCAGCGGATTTGCACCCACCTGACCGTCCGGCACGCACGCTGGTCAGTGTGAACATTGGAAAGATTCGAGAGTTCCTTGGCCACTGATCCCGCCCGAATCACTACCCCGGAGCGCACTACAGAGGATGCCGACGCGGCGCTTCGGCCGAAGAGCCTCGACGAGTTCATCGGGCAGCAGGCAGCACGCGAGAACCTCCGCGTGTTCGTCCAGGCAGCGAAGAGCCGTGGCGAAGCTCTCGACCACGTGCTTCTTCACGGGCCACCCGGTCTCGGCAAAACGACGCTCGCGAGCATTCTCGCCCGCGAGATGGGCGTGGGCTTTCGCGCCACCTCTGGGCCGGTGATCGCCAAATCGGGTGACCTCGCGGCGCTGCTCACCAATCTCGAAGACGGCGATGTCCTCTTCATCGATGAGATCCACCGGCTCAATCCAGCTGTCGAAGAGGTGCTCTATCCGGCGATGGAAGATCGCGCGCTCGACCTGATGGTGGGAGAGGGGCCGTCCGCGCGCTCTGTCCGAATCGAGCTTCCACGCTTCACGTTGGTCGGCGCAACCACCCGGCAAGGGCTTCTCACAACGCCGCTTCGCGATCGCTTCGGAATCCCTGTCCGGCTCAATTTCTATACGGTCGAGGAGCTCGAACAGGTGGTTCGCCGAGCGGCTCGGCTGTTACGGATGGAGCTGACCGAAGACGGTGGACGCGAGATCGCCCGGCGCTCGCGGGGGACGCCGCGCATTGCGGGCCGACTGCTGCGACGGGTTCGCGATTTCGCGCACGCTTCAGGCTCCGACCTCATCGATTCGAAAGTCGCCGACGCAGCCCTGTCGCGGCTCGAGATCGACAGTCTTGGCCTCGATGCAATGGACCGCCGCTACCTCACGATGATCGCTGACCTCTATGGCGGCGGCCCGGTCGGCGTGGAGACCCTCGCAGCGGGTCTTTCCGAGCCGCGCGACACGATCGAGGACGTGATCGAGCCCTATCTCATTCAGCTCGGCCTCATCGCTCGCACGGCACGTGGACGCTGCCTCAATGGCCGCGGCTACGCCCATCTCGGGCTGCCGGTGCCGCAGGGGAATCAGAGCGGGCTGTTCGATAGCGGAGCGTCTTCCAAATAATGTCTTTCTTGCGTCATCCCGGACTTGATCCGGGATTCACCTTTCGATCTTTTCTCAAGAAAAGTTGGATTCCCGCTTTCGCGGGAATGACGATGATTTGCGCGCCACCGGCATATGCTCAAGCGCCCGCCACTGCGCCGGACTATTCCAAGGATTTGTCCTGGCTCTGCCTGCCGGGCCGCAAGGACGTCTGCTCGACGCCGCTTCCCACAACCGCGCTCAACCCCAACGGATACGGCTCGACCGGCCTCAGCGAGGTCGCCAAGGACCCGCCGATCGACTGCTTCTACATCTATCCGACCGTCTCCAGCGACGCTGGAATGAACAGCGACTTGAGCACCGGCCGTGAAGAGCAACTTGCGACTGAAACGCAGTTTGCGCGCTTCGCCTCGGTGTGCCGCCCGTTCGCTCCGGTCTATCGCCAGATGACGCTCGGCGCCGTCGCTGCTTATTCAGCCGGCGCGGACATCAGTGCTGCCGCCGGCCTCGCCTATCGCGACGTGCTCGCAGCCTGGCGCAACTACATCCGCACCCGCAACGGCGGACGCCCCTTCGTCCTCGTCGGGCACAGCCAGGGCAGCCTCATGCTGCAGAAGCTGATCGCCGGTGAGATCGAGAAGGATCCGGCGCTCGCAGCGCGGATGAAGCTGGCGATCATCCCCGGCTTCAACGTGCTCGTTCCGCAAGGCAAGCTCGTCGGCGGTACCTTCAAGAAGATTCCGCTCTGCAGCCGTCCCGGCGAGACCGGCTGCGTGATCGCGTGGAGCAGCTTCCGCGAGAGGAACGATCCGCCCCAGGGCGCGATGTTCGGCTATGCGGACCAGCCCGGAATGACGGTCGGCTGCGTCAATCCCGCGCTCCCCGGCTCGCCCGACTGGGTGAAGCTCGACAGCTACTGGTTCACCCGCTCGACGCTTTCCGTGCCGGGAGGGCCGATCCAATGGTCGACCGAAGGACAACCCTCCACCCCCTATGTCCGCACCGAAGGGCTGGCGTCGGCCAAATGCCGCAATAAAGGTCCGTTCGGCTATCTCTCGATACGAACGAATCACTCGCCTGGCGAGAAGTGGACTGACCGCATCGGCGGTGAAGTCTCGGTCTTCGGCATGTTCCTACCCGGCTGGGGCATGCACCTCGCCGACATGGCCGAAGCAGAGGGCGACCTTATCCGCGAGGTCGGAGAAATCAGCGCTCGATCCAGAACAGCGCCTCGACCGGCACATTGAGCGCCTCGGCGAGCTTCAGCGCCAGCATCGCCGAGGGGGTGAAGACCCCGTTCTCCACGGTATTCACTGTCTTTCGCGTAACCCCGACCCGCTCGGCCAGCTCGGCCTGGGTCAGGCCGAGTTCGCCGCGCCGCTCCTTCAATCGATTGGCTAGCCGCTCAGACATCCTTGTGCGCGCGCCGCTCGAGCCAGCCCCAGCGGATAAGCGCGGCGCCGAGACCGTCCGACATGATGATATGGACGGCGTCCCGCCCGTTCACGGGCTCGAACATCGTGATGAAGTAGACGACGATGCAGGTCAGCATCGCGAAGACGAAGCCGAAGCGCATCGCGTCGCTTCGGTTCGCGCGGGTCACCTCGTCGTCGATCATCGACCTGACTTCGCGCGGCTGAAGCCAGAAGCCCTTGGTCGCAATCGCCGCGAGCAGCACCGCCGACAGTACGAGCCATGCCGAAATCTTCATCGCGTCGACTGGCCGAGCCGCGGGACCCGAACGCATGGTGATGTAGCTCGCCTGCTGGGATAGATAGATGATCGCGAGGATCGGAAGTATCCGCGCCCTGCGCCGGCTCAGGAAATCCGCTCTTTCGGAAACGGTACGCTGGTTCATGACTGCTTCCCCTGTGTAACACATAGGTTACATGTAACCTTGGCGTTACACGGGAGTCAAGCGGGGGTTTACGTCTGGACTCGGCGGTCGCTACAGGCTCGGCGATGGCGTCATCCGAACTCGACACGCCCTATCGCGGCGGCTTCGTCGGCAAGACGCACCGCTTCGCCCTCACCGTCTATTTCGAGGACACCGACACTGCAGGCGTCGTCTATTACGCCAACTATTTGAAGTTCATGGAGCGGGCTCGTTCGGACATGATCCGCGCCGTCGGAATCGACCAGGCCGACATGCTCCACGGCGACGGAAGCGCTTATTATGTCGTCCACGTCGACATCCGCTATCGAAGCCCGGCACGGCTCGGGGAGGACATTCAGGTCATCAGTACGGTCGAACAAGTCCGCGCATCGTCGGTCCATATTCATCAGCGAGTCATGCGAAGGGACGAACTGTTGGCCGACGCATCAGTCACTGCCGCGTTTCTCGACCGGGAGGGCCGGCCGCGGCGCCAGCCGAAAGAATGGGTAGGGAAATTCAGCGAGATCGTCGCAACGGAGCAATGAAAGCAATAGGATTTGGATATGTCGCGCTGCTGGCTGCCTTCGGTGCCGCCGGTACAGCCCAAGCCGCGCAGCCGGGAACGCCGGCGGCGACGGTCATCGCCATTCCGCCGATGACCACGCCGGATTCGGGCACGAAGGGCAATGAGATGCTCGCCGTCGCCTGGCAGGCAACCCGCCTCATCCAAGCCGATCTCAGCCAGACTTCCGAGGTGATGGCACTGGAGCCCAACCAGAAGGATTATTACTCCTTCCCAGAAGTCACTGCGCCCACTTTCGCGAAATGGCGCGACAGGGGCGCGAAGGCACTGGTGACCGGATTCGTCCAGGCGCGATCGGACGGGCGCTACACGGTCGGCTGCTATGTGTACGACGTCGACAAGGGCCGCGAGCTGGGCCGAATTGGCTTTGTCGTCGCTCCCGATGACCTACGGCGCGCCGCGCACAAATGCTCCGGCCTCGCCTACAAGGAAATCACCGGTTCCCCCGGCATGTTCGACACGCGCATTGCTTATGTCGCCGAAACTGGCGCCGCGGACGCGCGGGTCAAGCGGATCGCAGTCATGGACAGCGACGGGTACAACCACAGCTATGTCACCCCGGGCGGAACGATGGTGCTAACTCCGCGCCTCTCGCCCAAGGCGCATCACCTTGCTTACACGAGCTTCGAGGACGGCATTCCGCAGGTGCGCATCGTGGACATGGACTCAGGCCATCAGCAGCCGCTGCTTCAGAGCCCGGCAATGTCGTTCGCGCCCCGCTACTCGCCGGACGGAAGGCAGATCGTCTTCTCGATGATGCTCGGCGCGAACAGCGACATCTACGTCGTGGGTGAGAATGGCGGAGCGCCTCGACGGCTGACGACCGCACCCGGCATCGACACCGACCCGAGCTACTCTCCCGACGGAAGCAAGATCGTGTTCGAGAGCGACCGCGCGGGAACGCAGCAGCTCTACGTGATGAACGCCGATGGTTCGGACGAGCGCCGCCTCACCTTCACGACGGCGTCCTACGGCACGCCCGAATGGAGCCCTGACGGCAAATACATCGCCTTCACCTGGCGCGTGGGCGACACAAGAAGGATCGGCATCATCAGCCCCGACGGCACGGGCGAAAAATCCTGACCGCCGGCCCCGCTGACGAGAGCCCGAGCTGGGCTGCGAGCAGTCATGAGCTGGTCTTCCAGCGCAGCGACGCGGCCGGCCGGCCCGGCATCTACCGTGTCAGCCTCGACGCAAGCGCGCCGCGCAAAATGACCATTCCCCAGGACGGGTCCGACCCCAATTGGTCGGGCACAATGGACTAGACCCGATGCGCAAGCTTCTCCTTCTCGCCCTCCTCATTGCCGTGCCCGCATCCGCTCAGCTTCCAGGTCTCAGGCGGCGCGCGCCCGCGGCGCCCGTGCCGGTCCTCAGCCCCATCGAAGCGCTTCGCTCGGACTTCGCCACGCAATCGGGCAGCATGATCGTCTATTTCACGCCGGGGAGCGCGTTCCTGACTGCCCAGGCGAGAGCGGTTCTGGCAGCGCAGGCGATGTGGCTGAGGCAGCACCCGGAAGTCGCCGTTCGGATCGAAGGGCGCGGAGACCCGACCGACACCCGCGATCATGCGCTGGCCCTTGGCGCCGAGCGCGCCGAGGGTGCGCGCGAATATCTGATTTTGCTTGGTCTGCCCGGGGCGCAGATCGGCGCCATGACCTGGGGCAAGGAGCGCCCCGGAGCTCCGAGCGCTACGACGACGATCAATCTGAACTTAAGCGGCGCGCCGGTTGTACCCGCAGCTGGCTAGCCAGGAGCGAGCCTGACGCTGAGCCTCGGCGATCTCGCGCGCGGTCATCTCGAGCGCGATCTCGGCCCGGCATTCCTGGCCTCGAGTGCTTCCCGACAGCGCGGCAAGGTTGAACCATTTGTGCGCTTCGATGAGGTCGACGGAAATCCCGCCGCGCCCCGTCGAATAGGTTAGTCCAAGCTCGAACAGCGCGTCGACGTCGCCTGCTTCTGCCTCGGCGATTCGGCTCCTGAGCAGGAACTCCGCGCTCTTCTGACTGATGGCACCCATGAAAAGTCCCCTCTTCCCTGTTGGGGACAAGAATTCGGCGCCGAAGGCAAAAAAATGGTTAACGCGACTCAACCACGATGTCAGATGGCTAGATTGTCGATGAGCCGGGTCGTGCCGATCGCCGCTGCCGCGATCAGTCTCATCTGGCCGGCAGGAGCCTCGAGTGGCTCCAGCGTGACGGCATCGACCAGCGCGAAATAATCGATTCGCGAAAAGCCTGCCTCGATGAGCGATTTCCGAGCGGTATCGAGCGCGAGGCGCACATCCCTGCCGTCGAGGATCGCCTGCCGGGCATAGTGCAGGGCCCGAGGCAGAGCGAGTGCGCGACCGCGCTCGTCCTCTGAGAGATATGCATTGCGCGACGAGAGCGCGAGACCGTCTTCTTCGCGGACAGTCGGGACCGCAACGATGCGGGTCGGGATGTTCAGATCCTCGACCAATCGGCGAATCACCGCCAGCTGCTGGAAATCCTTCTCGCCGAACAGCGCGACATCGGGCCGAACCGAGAGCAGCAGCATTGCGACAACGGTCGCCACGCCATCGAAATGGCCGGGCCGAGCTTCGCCTTCCCAACGCTCGGACACGCCCGCGATATGGATCGAGGTCGAAAAGCCCCGCGGGTACATGTCATCCACCGACGGCATCCACAGCACGTCACAGCCGGCGTTCTCGAGCATGCGCGCATCCTCGCCCGCGCGTCGGGGATAGCGTCCGAAGTCTTCGTTCGCGCCGAACTGGGTCGGATTGACGAAAATCGAAGCAGCGGCCTTGTCCGCGCGTCGCTTCGCCTCCTCGATCAGAGCGATATGGCCGGCATGGAGGGCGCCCATCGTCGGCACCAGCGCCAGCGAACCGTCGAACGCAGCCCTGGCTCGCGCCAATTCTTCACTGCTACGAACGATTTGCACCCCGTGAGCACCTCAGTTAATCTTCGGTTCGGGCGGCGTTGCGCACGCGCCGGGGGAAAGATCAAGCATGAGTGAGCCGCATTTCATCGTCTTCGCCAACGAAAAGGGCGGGACCGGAAAATCGACGACGGCCGTCCACACGGCGGTGGCGCTCGCTGCGTCGGGGCATCGCGTCGGCGCGCTCGATCTCGACAGCCGCCAGCGGACAATGACCCGCTATCTCGAGAACCGCGCCGCGACGATGCGGAGGCTTGAGAAGGAACTTCCGCAGGCCGCGTTCGAGGTCTTGGAGGACCACAGCGAGACCGGATTCTCCGCCGCGATCGAACGGCTGTCGCAAGACGCGGACGTGATCGTCATCGATACGCCCGGCCGCGACGATGTCATTGCCAAAGCAGCTATTCTGCGGGCCGACACCCTCGTCACTCCGATGAACGACAGCTTCGTCGACCTCGACCTCATCGGGCAGGTGCATCCGGAAAATTACAAGATCACGCGGCCGAGCTTCTACGCCGAGCTGATCTGGAACAGCCGCACCGCGCGCGCGAAGCAGACCGGCAAGGGCGTCGACTGGGTGGTGCTTAGGAACCGCCTCCAGCATATCGAATCGCACAATTTGAAGCGCGTAGGCGCGGCGCTGGATGAACTCGCTCGCCGCGTCGGCTTCCGGGTCATTCCGGGACTCGGCGAGCGCGTGATCTACCGCGAGCTGTTCCCGAAGGGCCTCACGCTACTCGACCTTCCGCATCTCGGAGAAGTCGGCATCGCCCACATCACCGCCCGGCAGGAGCTGCGCGAAATGATCGCGAGTCTCGGCATTCCCGGGCAGGAGGAACAGAAGCTCGCCGCAAACGGCTAAGCCCCGGACTTTTCTCTCTTCTTGGGCTGGACCCCTGCCCCGCTGGCGGTAGAAGCGCCGCCCTATGGCACATCAGTTCAACCCAACCATCCTTCGCGAATATGACATCCGCGGAATCGTCGGCGACACCCTAACCGAATCAGACGCCTATGCGCTCGGCCGCAGCTATGCCGCGCTCGCGAGCGGCGAAGGCGCGCGGCGGATCGCCGTCGGCCGCGACGGCCGCACCCACAGCGGTATGCTCGAAGCGGCGCTGATCCGCGGCCTCACCGAAGGCGGCGCCGATGTCGTGCAGATCGGCATGGGCCCCTCGCCGATGCTTTATTTCGCTACCCATTATCTCGATGTCGATGGCGGCATCCAGGTGACCGGCAGCCACAATCCCGCCGACTACAACGGTTTCAAGATGCTGCTCAAAGGCCGCTCGGTCTTCGGCGCGGAGATCCAGGCGCTTGGCCGGACGGCGGCCCGCGGCGACTGGACCATCGGCAATGGAACGGTCGAGGAGGTCGACATCCGAGAAGTTTATGTCGACCGCCTGCTCGAAGGCTTCTCAGGCGGCGCGTTCCGGATCGGCTGGGATGCGGGCAACGGCGCGGCGGGCCCAATCCTCGACATGATGGTCGAGCGCCTGCCCGGGCACCAACATGTCATCTTCAGCCAGGTCGACGGCACTTTCCCCAATCACCACCCTGACCCGACTGTCGAAAAGAACCTCGCAGATCTAAAGGCGCTCGTCGCTCGCGAGCAGCTCGACTTCGGGATTGCCTTCGACGGCGACGGCGATCGCATCGGTGCGGTCGACGGCAAGGGCCGGGTGATCTGGGGCGACCAGCTTCTGATGATCCTTGCTGAGCCGGTTCTCGAGGAGCAGCCCGGCGCGACGATCATCGCCGACGTGAAGGCGAGCCAGGTCCTGTTCGACCGCGTCGCCGAGCTCGGCGGCAAGCCGCTGATGTGGAAGACCGGTCACAGCCTCATTAAATCGAAGATGAAGGAGACCGGCGCGCCGCTCGCTGGCGAGATGAGCGGGCACATCTTCTTCAAGCACCGCTGGTACGGCTTCGATGATGCGCTTTATGCGGCCGTGCGCCTGATCGAAGCGGTGTCACAGTCGGGCCGCAGCCTGACCGAGATCATGGATGCAATGCCGAAGACGACGGCAACTCCCGAAATGCGCTTCCAGGTCGACGAGGTGCGCAAGTTTGCGATCGTCGAGGAGGTCCGCGACCGATTGTCGGCCGATCGCGCCAAAGTCGATTCGACCGACGGCGTCAGGGTCAGCACAGAGGACGGGTGGTGGTTGCTGCGCGCCTCCAACACGCAGGACGTGCTGGTCGGCCGCGCGGAGGCGAACAACTCCGCAGGGTTGGACCGACTCGTCGCGCAAATCGACGATCAATTGGCCAAGTCAGGGGTGAAGCGCACCGAAGCGGCCCACTGACGAAGGGGTCGAAAGAGCAGGTTTTTCGGTCACAGCGCAACGCCGCTTTCCTCAGTCGGTGACGCAGACACGCGGTTGCTGTATGGACAACTCATGCTGGACCAGATGTCCGCATGTCGAAACGAGCACGAACGCCTTCAACTCATGTTCGGGCGGGCGCCGGGGTTTATGGCGCTGCTCGAAGGACCCGAACATAATATCGTGCTCGCGAACAAGGCGTTCGCTGAATTCGTCGGCAGGCCAGTAGCCCTCGGCCAATCCCTGTCCGAGCTCGCTGCCCGAATTCACCAAGCAGGGCGTTGACGAGATTCTCGATGGTGTCGCCCGCTCCGGCCAGCCATTCGTCGGGAAAGGCATTTCCCTTCTGATTTCGAGGCCCGACGGATCGAATGAGGAAGCGCTGGTCGACCTCGTCTTCCAGCCAATGCCGCCGTTGGATGGCGAGCACGCCGCAATCTTCGTCCAGGGCAACAACGTCACCGAGGACAAGAGGACGGAGGCAATAAGGACAGCGCACAACAAGGTGCTCGAGCTGGCCATCGGCGACGCGCCTCTGCAGACGACGTTGGCCGAATTGATCCGAATCGTCGAATCGACCTCGCAGACCGGGGTGCTCGGTTCGATCCTTCTCCTGGATCCCGACGGTAAGCACGTGCACATCGGTGCGGCACCGAGCCTGCCGCCGGCGTATAACGCGGCTATCGAAGGATTGGAGATCGGCCCCTGCGCAGGCTCCTGCGGCACCGCCGCCTACCTCGGGGCGGCTGTATTCGTCTCCGATATCGCGAACGATCCACTTTGGGCCGATTATCGGGCAGTCGCTCTTCCGAACGGTCTGCGAGCCTGCTGGTCGATCCCAATCCTCACTCGTGGAAGAAAGGTCTTGGGCACCTTTGCGATGTATCACCGCGAGCCGCGCGAGCCGACGGTCCGCGACTTGCTGCTGGTCGACCTCATCACGCAAACCGCGGCCTTGGTGATTGATCGCGAGCAGGCGAAAATGGCCCTGTTGAACATCGCCAAGATGATCGACAGCCCGCAGGATTTTCAGTCGTCCCCGACCGAGTAGTCGACGCGTTAAGATTGCACGCCTAGCTGCGCCCTGCACCATGGTTTAACGCAGTCATGGTTAATGCTCGCGCGTTGAAGCGGGAGCCCGGTAGGGATGACGGCGCATTTCAGAGGCGTTTGGGCGAAGGATGGCCAGCCATTCCTGCTGCCGGCGCCGCGCGCCAAACCCGCGGGCCTGGGCGCCAATCGCGGCGGCCACTTTCCTCCTGGTCGCCGCCGCGAACGCATTCGCCGTCGCTTACGTCTCGACTGAACATTATATCTATTACTGGGACTGGTCGTTCTACTGGCTGAATTTCGAAACGCTCGGTGAGCTAGCGCGCAGCAATCCGTTCGCTGCGCTTGCGACCGTCAGTTCGTCGATCCGCTACTATCCATTGCCGTAACGCCGCTGGTTCAGTCGTCCTCGTCCTCGTAGCCGACGAGGTTCAGCTCGCACGCCTTGATCTGGTGGGTCATGCACCAATGCTTGAGCGCTTCTTCGCGGCCATGGGTGATCCAGACTTCGGTCGGCTCAAGCTCGCGGATCGTCATCGTCAGCTCGTCCCAGTCCGCATGGTCCGAGACGATCAGCGGCAGCTCGACATTGCGCTGGCGCGCCCGCTGACGGATTCGCATCCAGCCTGACGCCATGGCCGTGACGGGGTCGGGCAGCCTGCGCGACCATCGGTCGTTGAGCGCGCCCGGCGGCGCAATCACGATATGGCCGGCCATCTCCTGCTTGGTTGCGGCGGCAGTGTGACGAAGCTCGCCGAGCTTTACGCCGAAGCTCTCGTAGAGCTGGTTCAGCCGCTCGATCGCGCCGTGGAAGTAGATCGGATCATGGTGTCCCCGCGCTCGCAACTCGCAGATGAGGCGCTGGGCTTTGCCAAGGGCGTAGGCCCCGACGAGGACGCATCGATCGGAGTCAGCGTGGAGGCGGTGGAGCAGTCGGTCGATCTCGCTTCCCGTCTCGGGATGGCGGAAGACGGGAAGGCCGAAGGTCGCTTCGGTGATGAAGACGTCGCACGGTACCGGCACGAAGCCTTCGCAGGTCGGGTCTGGGCGACGCTTGTAATCTCCGGAGACGACAATCCTTTCGCCTTTATATTCCATGACGATCTGGGCCGAGCCCAGCACGTGGCCGGCCGGAACATAGCGAACGGCGACGTCGCCGATGCGGATGGACTCGTCATAGACGATCGGCTGTCCGCTCTGCGGGCCGTAGCGCACGTCCATGATGGCCAGCGTCTCGGGAGTGGCCAGCACCGCGCCGTGCCCTCCGCGCGCGTGATCACCGTGGCCGTGCGTGATCCATGCCCGTTCCTTAGGCTGTGAAGGATCGATCCACGAGTTCGCCGGGCGCACGTAGATGCCCTCGGGATGAGACTCGATCCAGGAACCCAATCGCGCCATTGGAGCTATATAGGCTCGAAAGCCCGGGAGTTCCTTGAACGGGCGGGAGGAATGCATGGGACACGCTTATTGGTGGGTGATGGACATCGTCTTGCCGGCGATCCTGCTCATCGTCCTGATCTGGCTCGTTATGAAGACGCGCTCGAACCGGACCAGCGACCGCACCGAGGCCGGGACTCGCGAAGTCTATCGCGAGGAAGAAACCCGCCGGCGCGAGGGGACCGACGACCTCTGACAAATCTCCCGCCAGTCGTTCGAAGCTGGTTTAAGTCCAAGGGCTGGGCGCCACGCCGGCATCAGCTGGACATGCTGGACGTGGCGAGGCGCGGGCGAAGCGCGCTGCTGGTTGCTGCTACCGGGGCAGGAAAAACCCTCGCAGGGTTCCTGCCAACGATATGCGAGCTTGCTGAGCAGCCAAGCGAGGGGCTGCACACGCTGTACGTATCGCCGCTGAAGGCGCTTGCCGTCGACGTCCAGCGCAACCTCATCGGTCCTATTGAGGAAATGGGCCTGCCGATCCGGGTCGAGACCCGTACCGGCGACACGCCGTCCGACCGCAAAGGCCGCCAGCGGGTCAAGCCGCCGCAGGTGCTGCTGACCACACCCGAATCGCTGAGCCTGCTCCTGAGCTATCCTGATTCCGTGCAGATGTTCGAGCGCCTCCGAACGATCGTCGTCGACGAGCTCCACGGTTTTGCGAAGGAGAAGCGCGGCGATCTTCTGTCGCTGTCGATGGCGCGCCTCCAGAAGCTCGCGCCGAGCCTGCGCCGAGTGGGACTATCTGCGACGATCAGCGATCCGGATGCCTATCGGTCCTGGCTCGCACCGAATGCAGATAGGGAACTGGTCGATCTCGTTCTCGGCGATCCCGGCGCCGAGCCCGATCTTTCGATCCTGATTCCCGAGAACAAGATCCCCTGGGGCGGGCACTCCGGATATCATGCGATCGCCGATGTCATGCGGCTGATTGAGCAGCACAAGACGACGCTCATCTTCTCCAACACCCGCGGTCTTGCTGAGTTGATCTTCCAGAAGCTGTGGGACGAGAACGATCAGGGGCTTCCGATCGGAATCCACCACGGCAGCCTATCGGTCGAGGCGCGCCGGAAGGTCGAAGCCGCGATGGCGGCAGGCAAGCTGCGGGGGCTGGTCGCGACCGCCAGCCTCGATCTCGGAATCGACTGGGGCGACGTTGATCTCGTCATCCAGATGGGCGCGCCCAAAGGCAGCTCGCGCCTGCTGCAACGGATCGGGCGCGCCAACCACCGGCTCGACGAGCCGAGCAAAGGGACGATTGTCCCCGGCAATCGCTTCGAATATCTCGAGGCGCGCGCGGCGCTCGATGCAATCGACGACGGCGAACTCGACCCCGAGGTCTTTCGCCCGGGGGCGCTCGACGTGCTCGCCCAGCACATCCTCGCGATGGCCGTCGCCGCACCGTTCCAGCGCGACCAGCTGGTCTCCGAAATCCGCTCGGCGGCGCCTTATGCGGGCCTCAGGGAGGAGACATTCGAAGAGATCCTCAACTTCATCGCGACGGGCGGCTATGCGTTAAAGGCTTATGATCGCTTCCGCCGGCTGGTGCCCGAGGCAGACGGCGTGTGGCGAATCGCGAAGCCGAGCGTCGCGCAGCAGCATCGCCTCAACGCCGGCGTCATCGTCGAGCAGCCGTTGATGAGCGTCCGCTTCAAGAACGGCCGCAAGCTCGGCACCGTTGAAGAAGGATTCGCGTCAGCACTCGCGCCCGGGGATCGGTTCTTCTTCGCGGGCCTCAGCCTCGAGGTCGAGCAGTTCAAGGACACCGACATCATCGTCCATGCTTCGTCCAAGCGCGGGCAGGTCGTCACCTATGGTGGCCAGCGCATGTCGATGTCGACGCATCTCGCGAATCGCGTCCGGCAGATGCTGTGCGACCGCAACGACTGGCATCGCTTTCCGGATGACGTGCGCGAATGGCTCGAGGTGCAGTCCGAGCGGTCGGTGCTTCCGGAGCCGCACCAGCTGCTCGTCGAGACTTTCCCGCACGAGGACCAGCATTTCATGGTCGCCTACAGCTTCGAAGGCTGGAATGCGCACCAGTCGCTGGGAATGCTTCTCACCAAGCGCATGGAGAAAGCTGGCCTCAAGCCGCTCGGATTCGTCGCCAACGATTATGCCCTGGCCTGCTACGCGCTCGAGCCGATTACCGACCCGAAAGCACTCTTTTCCGCCGACATCCTCGAACAGGAGTTCATCGACTGGGTCGAAAGCTCGTACCTGCTGAAGACCGCGTTTCGCGAGGTCGCAGTGATCGGCGGGCTGGTCGAACGCCATCATCCGGGCAAGAAGAAATCGGGGCGCCAGGTGAGCTTCTCGACCGACCTAATCTACGACGTCCTCCGTCGCTACGAACCGCAGCACCTGCTGCTACGCGCGGCGTGGGACGATGCGCGGCGGCGGATGACGGAGCTCGGCCGACTGGTGAGGCTCGTGGACCGAGCATCGGCGACCATGCTCCATGTCCAACCGGGACGAATCACGCCGATGGCGGTCCCGCTCATGGTGATCGTCGGCCGCGAGGCATTGCCGCCCGGCGCGGAAGCCGATGAGGCACTGCTCACGCAGGCGGAAGCGCTCGCCGAGGAAGCGATGCACTTGTGAATTGTTGTTCATTGCGGGTTCGTCCGTCTTCTGCGAGTCTCGGGCCATGCGCTCGCTTGTTTTCCTGCTGCCGCTCGCACTGGGCGGCTGCGTCGTGGGCACCATCGCAAGCACCGCCGTGGATGTCGTCACCCTTCCCGTGAAACTGGTCTCCGCTGGCGTCGATGCGGTGACCACCAGCCAGTCGGAGCGCGACGAGAAGCTCGGCCGACAAATGCGCAAGCAGGACGAGGAGCGCAAAAAGCAGTGGCGGCTCGCCTACGAACGTTGCCGCAAGGGCAAGCCGCTTCCGAGCGACAATTGCGCGCTGTTCACGCAGCAGTCCCGCTACGACGGTCGAGGTTGATTGCTTCGTTGCGAATGACCGCTAACGGGCGGCCATGAGATACTTCCTCGACACGGAATATAACGGAATCGGCGGCGAGTTGCTCAGCATCGCACTGGTGCCCGACGATGGCGACGAGCTTTATCTGACGTTCAAGACTTCGGGTCTGCTGCTCGAGTGGGTCGAGCGGCATGTCGTCCCCTATCTCGATTCAGTGCCGGAGCAGCTGTCCTGTCCGCGACTGACGAGGGAGCACGCAGCGCACGCGCTGGAACGATATTTGCGACACGACGACGAGCCGCTGATTTTCGCGGACTGGCCAGAGGACATTGCGCAATTCTGCAACCTGATGGTCACTGGACCCGGCAACATGGTGGACGTTCGTCACGTGATGTTCCGGCTCGCTCCGATGAGCAATTTCAGCACGGCAGCGAACAGCAAGGTGCCGCACAACGCGCTTCACGACGCGCGCGCGCTTCGCGATCACATCCTTGCGATGGAATGAAAGCTACTCGGCCGCGGTCCTGAGCTCAGCGCTCCCGCCGTCGCGGTCAATCCAGGTGAGATCGCCCAGCCGCAACTCGCGGCCGTCGTGCGATTGCACGCACATCTTTCGCACCGGCTTCATGTCGCGCCGGTCAGCAAGCACGATTTCCATCTTCCCGTAGCCCCATTCCTCGCCCCACTGGCGAAGGGCGAGCAGTACCGGCAGCAGCTCCGCTCCTTTTTCGCTAAGCGAGTAAATGACGCGCCGCTTGTCTTCAGGGTCTGGCCAACGCTCGAGAATCCCACCTGCCACCAACTTCGACAGGCGATCCGACAGGATGTTTCTGGCGATCCCAAGACCCGCCTGGAACTCCTCGAAATGCTGGAGCCCATTGAAGGCCCCACGCAAAATCAGGAAGGCCCACTTTTCTCCAATCAGTTCGACGGCCGGAGGCAGCGGGCACGCAAGCGCCGCTTCCTTGAACCTGTCGATCTGCGACGTCACCCTGTCTCCGGGCATTGCCGAACTCTCTCCCCTGCTGAATCTCATGAAAGCACACAACAGTTCCAAAAAATAGTTGCTATGTGCAACTGGAATCGTTATAAGTTTCGAATCGCAACTTTATCACAGGGGTAAAGTGATGTCCCGTTCGATTTCACTTCTCTTCACTCTCGCCATTGTCGCAGCACCGGCAGCGGCTGCGAATTATTCTGCGACTCTGGCCACGCCGACGACCGGCCGCTTCATCGCCCGTGACATCACATGGAATTGCGGTGCCTCCGCCTGCCAGGGCGCGACCGAAGAGAGCCGGCCGGTCGTGCTGTGCCAGTCGCTGGCGAAGCAAACCGGGCGAATCGAGAGCTTCGTCGTCGACGGCCGCTCCATACCGCACGGTGATTTAGAGCGCTGCAACGCGTCGGCGAAGGCGCAATCCACGCAAGCCCTCGCCGCCAAATAGAATTTTTCCCTTGGGCCGCTCGCTACTCCCTCCGAGCGGCCCTTTTTCTTTCGCACTTGCACAATCGCGCCCCGTCTGCCCATTTTAGAGGGGTGCTGCGTCAGTACGAACTCGTCGAGAAGGTCCGCTCCTACGATCCCGATGCGGATGAGGGGCTGATCAACCGCGCCTACGTCTTCTCGATGAAGGCGCACGGCGACCAGCAGCGCGCTTCCGGCGACCCCTATTTCAGCCACCCGATCGAAGTCGCGGGCATCCTCACCGACCTGAAGCTCGACGACCAGACGATTGCCACCGCCATCCTCCACGACACGATCGAGGACACGGTCGCGACGCCGGACGAAATCGAGAAGCTGTTCGGCAAGGATGTCGCCAGGCTCGTCGACGGCGTCACCAAGCTCAGCAAGATCGAGGCGCAGTCCGAAAACGAGCGGGCCGCGGAGAACCTCCGCAAGTTCCTCCTCGCGCTCAGCGACGACATCCGCGTGTTGCTAGTGAAGCTGGCCGACCGGCTGCACAACATGCGCACGCTCCATCATATCCCCTCGGAGGAAAAACGCCGCCGGATCGCGCGCGAAACGATGGAGATCTACGCCCCGCTCGCCGAGCGGATCGGCATGTATGAGATGATGACCGAGATGCAGACGCTCGCGTTTCGGGAACTCGAACCGGATGCCTATGCGTCGATTACCCGCCGGCTCCAGCAGTTGACTGAATCGGGCGGCGATCTCGTCAACCGGATCGGCCTCGGCCTTCAGCTCTATCTCGCCGACAACGGGCTCGAAGCCGAGGTGACCGGCCGGCAGAAGCATCCCTTTTCGATCTGGAAGAAGATGGCTGAGCGGCACATCAGCTTCGAACAATTGTCCGACGTCATGGCCTTCCGCATCATCGTCGATGACGTCGCCGGCTGCTACCGGGCGCTGGGCTTGATCCACAGCCGCTGGCCGATGGTCCCGGGGCGCTTCAAGGATTACATCTCAACGCCGAAGCGCAACGGCTACCGGTCGCTTCACACCTCGGTCATCCACGATTCGAAGATGCGGATCGAGATCCAGATCCGAAGCCGCGAAATGCACGAGCAAGCCGAGCGAGGCCTCGCCGCCCACTGGGCCTACAAGGAAGGCAAGCCCAAGGGCGACGTGACCATCCCGTGGGTCGACGATTTGGTCGAGATTCTCGGCCATGCCGAGAGTCCGGAGGAGCTGCTCGAGCATACCCGGATGGCAATGTATCAGGACCGGATCTTCGCCTTCACGCCGAAGGGAGAGCTGATCCAGCTTCCGAAGGGCGCGACGCCGGTCGACTTCGCTTATGCGGTGCACACGGACCTTGGCGATCGCACAGTCGGCGCCAAGGTCAACGGGCGCGTCGTTCCGCTACGGACGATGCTCGAGAATGGCGATCAGGTCGAAATCCTTGCCTCGGAAGCCCAGCATCCGCAGCCGAGCTGGCTCCGCTTCGTTGCGACCGGCAAGGCTCGCGCCGGGGTACGCCGCTTCGTCCGCCACAAGGAGCGCGAAGAGACGATCGAGCTCGGCCGCAAGATTTACGACGAGATCGTCCAGCGCCTTCCTGCCGAGCTCGACAAGGAGGCGCAGAAGCGCGCGCTCAAGAAGCTCAAGATCGAGAACCAAGACGAACTGATGATCGCGATCGCCCGCAAGCGGGTGAGCGACGAGGCGCTGATGGAAGCGCTGATGCCGGGCTCAGCGGGCGGCGACGTCGCGTCTCCGCGCCCGCTCGGCCAGCGCAAGGCCATCTCGATCAAGGGACTGACACCCGGTGTCGCCTACCATCTCGCCCAATGCTGCCACCCGATTCCGGGCGACCGGATCGTCGGGTTGCGCCGCGAGGACGAGGAGATCGAAGTTCATGTCATCGGCTGCGACACGCTCGCGAGCGGAATCGACGCCGACTGGCTCGACCTTGCCTGGGGCGAAGGTTCGGACGGCGGCTCTGCCCGACTGGCTGTGATCCTCCGCGACATCCCCGGAGCGCTTGGGACGATGTCGGGTATCCTCGGCGCGAAGCACGCCAACATCATCAACCTGCAGCTGGTGCACCGCGACGGAAGCTTCCAGACCTTCCATCTCGACATCGAGGTTCACGACCTCGCGCACTTGCACGCAATCATCGCGGCCCTTCGCGAGGTCGATCCGGTGAGCTCGGTCGAGCGAATCTAAACCCGCGCTGCCTCTCGTTGGGCACGTGCATGCGCATCGCCGCCGGCGAGCACCGCCAACATCACCAGATCCGACGCGCTCGCCGTCATCGGTGCGATCTGCACCGGATGCTCAAGCCCGAGGATGTAGGGCCCGAGCACGCTTTCACCGCCAACGGCGCGCAGCAGCTTGGCGGACAGGCTGGCGGACTGAAGGCCTGGCATGACGAGAATGTTGGCGGGGCCGGAAAGCCGGCTGAACGGATAATATTGGCACTGATAGTCGTAGTTCAGCGCCACATCCGGCGCCATTTCGCCTTCATATTCGAAATCGACGTGGAAACCGTCGAGAAGCTTCACCGCCTCGCGCAAGCCTTCGATATGCATTCCGGGGGGGTTGCCGAAGGTCGTGTAGCTGATGAAGGCAACCCGCGGGTCTAGTCCCATGCGCCGGGCGAACGAGGACGCGCGCATCGCTATCGCCGCATATTGTTCGGCGGTCGGACGCTCGGTGACGGCCGTGTCGGCGATCAGCACTGTGTGGCTTCGGCTGATGATGACGTTGATGCCGAATGGAGTCGCATCGGGCTCATCGTCAATGACCATCCGGACTTGCCGTAGCGACTGGCTGAAGGGCCGGGTCGTGCCGGTGATCATCGCATCGGCTTCGCCCAGCGATAACATCGCGGCGGCGAAGTAATTGCGATCCTGGTTGACCATCCGCTCGATCTCGCGGCGGAGCATGCCGTGGCGCTGGTGCTTCGTGTAGATGTAGTCGATGGCGCGGCCGACCAGCGGCGAGTTGCGGCTGTTCAGGACCTCATAATCCTTGGGGTTGTCGACCCCCATTTCCTTGAGCAGGTCGTAGACTTCCTCACGGCCGACCAGCACCGGCGTGCCGTACCCCCCTTCCTTGAAGGCGATTGCGGCGCGAAGCACGTTCGGCTCCTCGCCTTCCGCGAACAGCACCCGCTTCGGGTTCTGCCGAGCATTCTCATAGGCGAGACTCATGACCGATACAGTGGGATTCAACCGCGCTCGAAGCTGCTGGCGATAGGCCTCCATGTTGGCGATCGGCTTTTGGGCTACGCCGCTCTGCACCGCGGCTTCCGCGACCGCCGAAGCGACCACTTCCATCAGCCGTGGATCGAACGGGGCCGGGATGATGTAATCGCGACCGAAGCTCTGCGTCCTGCCTCCGTAAGCTGCGGCGACCTCTTCCGGCACCGGCTCGCGCGCAAGCTCCGCCAGCGCCTCCGCAGCTGCAATCTTCATCGCTTCATTGATGGCGGTCGCCCGAACATCGAGCGCGCCGCGGAAGATGAATGGGAAGCCGAGGACGTTGTTGACCTGGTTGGCGAAATCCGAGCGCCCCGTCGCGATGATCGCATCCGGCCGCACTTCGGTCGCGTCCGGCGGCCAGATTTCCGGGTCCGGATTGGCCATGGCGAAGATGATCGGCTCCATCGCCATCGTCTTCACCATTTCGGGCTTGAGCGCGCCCGCCGCCGACAAGCCCAGGAACACGTCGGCTCCCTCGAGTGCCTCCGCGAGATTCTTCTTGTCGGTCTCGACCGCGTGCGCCGACTTCCACTGGTCGAGGTCGGTGCGGTCCTTGCTGATCACGCCCTTGCGATCGCACATGATGACGTGATCGCCTTTGACGCCCATCGCCTTGATCAGCTCGGTGCAGGCGATCGCGGCCGCGCCGGCGCCGTTCACCACGACCTTGATGTCGCCGAGCTTGCGGTTGGTGAGGAGGCAGGCGTTGATCAGTCCTGCCGCGGTGATGATCGCCGTCCCGTGCTGGTCGTCGTGGAAGACGGGGATGTTCATCCGCTCGCGCAGCGTCTGCTCGATGATGAAGCAGTCGGGCGCCGCGATGTCTTCAAGGTTGATCCCGCCGAAGCTCGGTTCGAGCAGCTCGACCGCATCGATGAAGCGCTGCGCGTCTTCCGTTTTCACTTCGATGTCGATGGCGTCGACGTCGGCGAAGCGCTTGAACAGCACCGCCTTGCCTTCCATCACCGGTTTCGAAGCGAGCGCGCCAAGATTACCGAGTCCAAGGATTGCGGTGCCGTTCGAGATGACGGCGACGAGGTTGCCCTTGGTCGTGAAATCGTAGGCGCAGGTCGGATTTTCCGCGATCGCACGCACCGGCACCGCAACGCCCGGTGAATAGGCTAGGCTGAGGTCGCGCTGCGTGGCCATCGGCTTCGACGCGATGATCTCGAGCTTCCCCGGTCGCCCGTGCGAGTGGAAGTCGAGCGCTTCCGCTTCGGTATATTTGACGTTGGATTCCGACATGGCGGACGGCCTTAGCGGAGAGTTCGCCAGTGAGTCACGCACAAGCCCTGACAGCGGCCATTCAAGGCTGCTACTGCGGGCTCATGGACGACGTTCCTGAGCCTCCCCAACCGGCCGTCGACAAGCCGGTCGAGCGATCGCTTTTGAGGACCGAGATTCTCGTCACCGTGCCGACGCTCATGATCTCTGTCGCGCTGGCTTACTTCAGTTTTGTGCAGGCCGACGCGAGCCGGAAAATGCAGCGGACGGAGACTTGGCCCTACGTCTCCTATGGAACCGACAATTCGTCGCCTCAGGTGAAGGACGAAATCTCCTTCAGCCTGTCCAACGACGGAGTCGGCCCCGCGCGCCTTCAGGAAATGGAATTCATCTACAACGGCAGGTCACTGCGTTCTCCGTTGGAATTCCTCATCGCCTGCTGCGGTCCGGCGGCCAAGGCCGTGGGCAGCAATCTCGTCTACACGACGGATCGGGTCGACGGCGTCCTTCGGCCCGGTGAGAAGCGGAATTTCATCCGGCTCGCGAAGACCGAATACGATACTGCCCTCTGGAACCAGTTGAACGACGAGCGATGGAAGGTTGTGGTTCGAACCTGTTACTGCTCGATCTTCGATGATTGCTGGGTGTTCGACAGCAGCAAGGGACAGCCGGATGAAGTGAAGGCCTGTCCGCCCGATTGGACGAAGTTCGGAGAGCATCCGGATGAGCGGCCTCGAGGCGCTCCAAAAAGCTAACGAATCGCTCGCTCCGGTCGGCCTTTCTGGTTACCCCTGTTCAATGGCCCGAGCCGACGCACCAACCCCGATGATGGCCCAGTACCGGCGCCTCAAGGAAGAGGCCGGCGATGCCTTGCTCTTCTATCGGATGGGCGACTTTTTCGAGCTATTCTTCGGCGATGCAAAGGTCGCCTCGGCATGCCTCGATATCGCGCTGACCAAGCGCGGCGAGGATGCCGGCGAGCCGATTCCGATGTGCGGCGTGCCCGTCCACTCGGCGGAAGCGTATCTCGCACGACTCATCAAGGCGGGTAATCGCGTCGCGATTGCCGAACAGACGGAAAGCCCCGCCGAAGCGCGCAAGGCGCGGGGCTCGAAGGCGCTGGTCGAGCGCGCGATCATCCGCCTCGTGACGCCGGGGACGCTGACCGAGGACACGCTTCTCGAATCTGCCTCCGCCAACTGGCTTGCGGCCATCGGACGCGCGGGCGAAGAATGGGCGATCGCCGCGGCCGACATCTCGACCGGCCGGTTCGAGCTCGTCGCCTGCGGTACCGGCGAGCTCGCTTCGGAGCTCGCGCGTCTGTCGCCTGCGGAAACGATCGCGCAAGCGCCGGTCCCGGGGATTCGCACGTCGGCAGGGAAAGGCGGTTTCGACAGCCTTGAGGGCGAGCGCTCACTCAGGTCGAGATTCGGTCTCGCAACGCTCGACGGCCTTGGCGCGCCGTCACGGGCGGAGCTTGCCGCCGCGGGCGGGCTCCTCGCCTATCTCGATGCGACGCAGAAGGGCGCCGGTATCCTGCTCGAGGTGCCGCGCCGGATTGGCCGCTCGGCGCACATGGCGATCGACTCCGCCACCCGCGACAGCCTCGAGCTCACGCGCTCCGTCGGCGGCGGGATCGCCGGAAGCCTCCTTGGCGAGATCGACCGTTGCCAGACCGCCGCGGGACGGCGACTTCTGTGCGAGGATGTCGCCGCGCCCCTGACCGATCGCAGTGCGACCCAGCTGCGGCTCGAGCTCGTCGCATGGCTTCACGAGGACACGATAAGGCGCGAGCGGGTGCGGTCGGCGTTGAAGGCGTTACCCGATTTCGAGCGCGCGCTCGCCCGGCTGGCCGCAGGGCGCGGCTCGCCGCGCGATCTGGCACTTCTCAGAGACGGGCTTGCCGGCGCCGCAACCCTTAGAAACGAGCTGGAAATCGCGACGGACCCGCCGCGCCTCCTTGATAATTTGATTCCGCAACTCGGCGGTCACGCAGCGCTTGTCGACCGGCTGGGCGCAGCGATCGTCGAGTTGCCGCCCATCGATGCATCGAAGGGCGGCTATATTGCGGAAGGTTACGACCCAGCGCTCGACGCTCTTCGCGAGGCAGCCTCCAACGGGCGCCGGGCGATCGCAGCCCTCGAAGCGCGCTATCGGGATTTAACGGGCATCAGTTCGCTCAAGATCCGCCACAACGCAGTCCTCGGCTACCATGTCGAGGTTTCGGCAAAGCATGCCGACCGGCTGATGACGCCCGACAGCGGCTTTACGCACCGCCAGACGCTTGCGGGAGTCGTCCGTTTCAATTCGCCAGAGCTTCATGAAGAGGCGAGCCGAGTTGTCGAAGCCGGCGCGCACGCGCTTGCCGCGGAGGCTGTGCACGCCGAGGAACTGACGCTCATGGCGGTGACAGCGGCACCGCAGATCACGGCCACGGCCGAAGGCATCGCGCGGATCGATGTCGCGGCAAGCCATGCCCATCGCGCCCTCGAAGGTGGCTGGACGCTGCCGCAGCTGACCGATGAAGCCTGCCTCGAAATCGACGCCGGGCGCCACCCAGTCGTCGAAGCGGCGCTTCGTCAAAGCGGCGACCGCTTCGTCGCCAACGATCTCTCGATGGGCCGCAACGATCGTCTGTGGCTGATCACCGGACCCAACATGGGCGGAAAGTCGACTTTCCTGCGGCAGTCGGCGCTGATCGCAGTGCTTGCTCAAGCCGGCAGCTTCGTCCCTGCAGCCCGAGCGAAGATCGGCATCGTCGATCGCCTCTTCAGCCGCGTCGGGGCTTCCGACAATCTCGCTCGCGGCCGCTCAACCTTCATGGTCGAGATGGTGGAGACCGCTGCGATCCTCGCCCAGGCGACGCCGCAAAGCCTCGTGATCCTCGACGAGATCGGCCGTGGGACCTCGACCTATGACGGGCTCGCGATCGCCTGGTCGGTGGTCGAGGCGATGCACGACCAGGTGAAGTGCCGGACTTTGTTCGCCACTCACTACCACGAGCTGACCCGTCTCGCCGGTCGCCTCGATGCGCTCTCGCTTCACCACGTGCGGGCACGCGAATGGAAGGGCGACCTCGTCCTTCTCCACGAAGTCGCGGACGGCGCTGCCGACCGCAGCTACGGAATCGCCGTCGCCAAGCTCGCGGGCCTGCCGCCGGCCACCATCGCGCGCGCGAAGTCGGTGCTCGGGAAGCTGGAAGCGGGCCGCGACGCCACCGGGGGAATCGCCGCCGGGCTGGACGATCTGCCGCTGTTCGCATCCGCTGCCGAGGCGCAGGCCGGTCCGGATCCGTTGAGTGAAGCGCTCGGAGAGATCGATCCCGACAGCCTGACTCCGCGCGAGGCGCTCGAACATCTATATCGGCTCAAGAGACTGGCATCCGAGCGGGGCCGATGAGTGTTCATGAGATCGACAACCAGCGCGCGCTGATCGATCGGCGCGCGGTTGCCGATCGCCTGTCGACGCTCAGGCCGGGCAAGAAGCTCAGCGGCGAAGCGATGACGATCCTTCGAGGCGCGCTCGAATATGGACGCGCCGAGATTGCGAGGCGGCTGACGGTAGAGCCCGGCAATGGGCGCGCCGCTGCGCGGGCGACCGCCTTCCTCCACGACCAGCTGGTGAGGCTCGCCTACGACTTCGTGACCGAGTGCTTGCTCGACGAGCCAGTAGAAGGTCTTTCGCTCGTCGGGCTTGGCGGAACGGGCCGAGGTGAGATGGCGCCGTTTAGCGATCTCGACCTCATGTTCCTGAGCGAGAAGGCGCCGAGCGCCGGCCAGGAGCGGGCGGCAGAGGCGATGCTTCACCTGCTTTGGGACCTGAAGCTGAAGGTCGGCCATTCGGTCCGATCCATCCCCCAGCTGATTGCTCTCGCCAAGAATGACATGACGGTCCGCACTGCCTTCCTCGAAGCGCGGTGGCTGTGGGGCGACGAGAAAATGTTCGACACGGCGATGCGACACTTCCGCAAGCACGTCGTCGCCGGCACAGCCGCGGAGTTCGTCGCCGCCAAGCTCGTCGAGCGCGACGAGCGCCATGTGAAGATGGGCGACAGCCGATACGTCGTAGAGCCGAACGTCAAGGACGGGAAAGGCGGCCTTCGCGATCTCCACACCCTCTACTGGATCGGGAAGTATGTCCACCGCGTCGAAAAGCCCGCGGATCTCGTCGGCGCTGGCCTCTTAACGGCCGCCGAGTTCCGGCGCTTCGATCGCGCCGAGCGCTTCTTCTGGTCGGTGCGATGCCATCTCCACCTGTTAGCCGGCCGCGCCGAGGAGCGGCTAAGCTTCGAATATCAGCCGCAGATCGCCCAGATCATGAACTATGCCGACCGGCCCGGGAAATCCGCGGTCGAGCGGTTCATGCAATTCTACTTCCTCAACGCGAAGACGGTCGGCGACCTCACCGGCCTGTTCCTCGCGCAGCTCGACGAGCAGCTCGGGAAGAAAGGCTTCCGCTTCGCCCTTCCGACGATCCGGCGACGGCCAAAGAGGCTCGGCGGGTTCGTTCTCGACCGCGGTCGGATCTCGATCCCAAGCGACGACTTCTTCCGCGCCGAGCCGGTTCGGCTGCTCGAGTTGTTCGCCATAGCCGCTCGGGAGCGGCTCGAAATCCATCCGACGGCAATGCGCGCGGCAACGCGCGACGCCGTGCTGATTGATCGCTCGATTCGTCACGAGGCAGCCGCCAACGCCTTGTTCATGGAAGTGCTCACCTCGGTGAACCATCCGGAGCTCGTGCTGCGCTGGATGAACGAGGCGGGCGTGTTCGGCCGCTTCGTTCCCGACTTCGGCCGTGTCGTCGCGCAGATGCAGTTCGACATGTATCATCATTATACCGTCGACGAGCACTCGATCCGCGCGATCGGCTTGGTCGCTGCGATCGAGCGCGGGGACCTGAAGAACGATCACCCAATCTCGACAGCGATCTTCCGGCAGATCGCGTCCCGCCGAGTGCTTTATGTCGCCGTGCTGCTGCATGACATCGCGAAGGGCCGTGGCGGCGATCACAGCGTCATCGGCGCGGAAATTGCGCTTGAGCTATGCCCGCGGTTCGGCCTCGATCCGGCGGAGACCGAGACGGTCTCGTGGCTGGTGCGGTATCACCTGCTGATGTCGTCGACTGCGTTCAAGCGTGACCTTGCCGACCCGAAGACCATCGACGACTTCGCGCGCCAGGTACAGAGCCCGGAGCGGCTCAGGCTGCTCCTCATCCTGACCGTCGTCGATATTCGCGCCGTCGGCCCCGGCATCTGGAACGAATGGAAGCGGACTCTTCTTCGGACCTTGTTCGAAGCCGCCGAGGAACGCCTGCGGCTTGGTCACAAGCAGCATGGCCGCACGGAGATCGTGAATGCGCGGCAGAAGGATCTGGCGCTTGCGCTGGGATGGAAGGCGAGCGCGATCGCTGCGCATGCGCGGCGGCTGACCGACGGCTATTGGGTCGCCGAACCGCTTGCCTGGCAGGTCGCCAACGCGAGGCAGGTCGCAGAAGCCGAGGCGCGCATCGGCGAGGCGAAGCCGAACGTCGTGGTCGAGGAAGATCCCGAGAGCGGAGCAACCCGGGTCAGCGTCTTCACGCCCGATCGTGAAGGGCTTTTCTATCGGATTTGCGCGGGGCTTGCGTCGGCGGGCGCGAACATCATCGACGCGCGAATCCACACCACGCGAGACGGCATGGCCCTCGACAATCTGCTGGTGCTCGACGGGCGCTCACAGCCCTATCGCGACCGCCGCCAGCGGGGGCGCCTCGCAAAGGCGGTGGAGTTTGCCCTCGCAAGCGCCGAAGCACCGCCGTTGCCGTCAGGGGAAGCCGCGCGGCGAACGACTGCGTTCGAGGTCGCACCGTCGGTGGCGATCGCCGAGCGGGCCTCCACCCGAACGACGGTGGTGGAAGTGAATGCGCGCGACCGACCGGCGCTTCTCGCAGCGCTCGCAGCTGCTATTCACGACTGCGGCGATACAATCCACTCCGCCCACATTGCGACTTACGGCGAGCGCGCCGTCGACGTTTTCTACGTGACAGCGCCGGGCGGAATGAAGCTCAGCGGCGAGCAGATTGACGGATTGCGCGCGCGGCTGTTGGAAGCCGCGCGCGAGCCTGCGAGGGCGAAGGCCGCCTAGATCAGCCGCGCTCTCCCCGCTCCGTCGGCGCGGGCGGAGGCGGCGGGGGAGGTGGCGGCGGCGGGGCGGGCTGCTCCGCTACCGGAGGAGGCGGCGGCGGCGGGGGCGGCGTGTAGGGGACCGGGGCCGCCCGGTTCAAACCGAGCTTGCCACGCAAGGTTAAGCCAAAGGTTCGCGGCTCGCCGAGGAAGGCGCCGTACAGCTGCGTCGCGACCGGATAGAAGCCGGCTTCGACGCCGCGCGTGGTGCCCGTGCCCTGCAGCGGCGCGTCAAACCCGACCTGGATGTAGTTCTTGTCGAAGATGTTCTGCCCCCAGAACTCGACCGCCCACATTCCGTCGGGCCCCTCGATCCCGATGCGCGCGTTCACGAGCGTGAAGGCGTCCTGCATTTTCTCGATGTCGAGATCCGATCCGGTGTCGAACTTACTCATGTAGCGCGCGTCGGCGTAGACCAGGGCATGCATCCCCGATCCGCCGATTGGCGGGGTCCATGCGATCGATGTGGTTGCGGTCCACTTCGGAGCGTTGGAGATCTGCCGGCCCGGCAGCTGGAAAAGAGCGCTGGTCAAAGGCTCGCCGTTGCCGCCGACGAGATTGCTGCGATAACGAGTGTCGGCCATCACGAGGCCGGCATTCCATTGCACGTCGGCAAGGGGATGCGTGAACGCTTCGAGCTCGAAGCCCTTGCTGACGACGCCGCCGCGAAGGTTGCCGGTGCAGGCGCCGGTGTCATCGCGATTGTCGGTGTCGGCGCCGTTCAGGTCATTGCTGCAGCTGTTGATGTTCTCGACGACGAAGTTGAGGCCGTTAAAGGTATTGAGCTGGAAGTTGCGGAAGACTTCGCGGAACAGGGCGAAGTTCAAGTCGATCCAGGTGCCGTTGTACTTCGCGCCGAGCTCGAACGCGTCGTTGATCTCCGGCTTGAACTGAAGGTCGTCGGCAGCGGATGCGACCCTGCTGCAACCCGGCTGCAGCGTCGACACGCAGACCGCGCCGTTGCCCGAGAGCGGTGAAAGCACCGCGCCGCTGCGGAAGAGTGCCGAGCGGTCGAGATTGTAGCCGCCGGCCTTGTAGCCATGCGAGTAGCTTGCGTAGGTGAGCAGCCGGTCGGTCGGCTTATAGCTCAGCACGGCCGTGCCCGAGAGCTTGTTCTCGCTGAAGCTGTCGTCGAGACCGAAGCTTCCTCCAGGCACGCTCGGACTAACGCATGGCAGCGTCTGGAGCGTCGGGATAGCCGCCGCATAGAACGTGCAGAGGACATTGTTGTCGGTCAGCGACGCATTGAGCGACTTCTTCTCATGCGTATAGCGGGCGCCCAGAGTCAGCTTCAGCTGGTCGGTGATCGAAATGATGTTGTGGGTGAAAATCGCGTAATTGTTGCTTTTCTGATTGTAGAGATCATCGAGCGCCGAGCCATTGAGCGTGGATCCGACGAAGGCCGGCCCACCCGCGGCAATCGCGAGATTGCTGAACCCGTCGTTCGTAAATGGCGCTCCGGCGAAAATGCCGAGCCGCGCGAATGCGGCAAGCACCGACTGACTGGCCGGAGGTAATGCCGGCAAGATGGCGCCGGCCACCCCGGGGTTGAAGCATGTTGGCGACGCGCCCGGAGCAAGCAGGTTCGACGGAGCTCCGTTGGCCACGAAGTTCAGCGCGACGAGGCAGTTGGAATAGGCAGCGTAGTCGGCGCCGTAGGCGAGGTTGTCGCGGAGCGTCAGCTTCTCGTTCGCGTAATAGCCGCCGATCAGCCAGTCGAGGCGGTTGTTCCAGGCATTACCCTGCAGCCGCAGCTCCTGAGTGAAGGTCCTGAACCGGTTGAACGACCCGCCATCGTCGTCGCGGAAAAGGATGTCGAGATTGTTGAAATCGGCGTCCTGGCCGCGCGTATATTTGTTGTACCGGTAGGCCGTGATCGAGGTGAGCTCGCCCCAGCCGAAATCGTTCACAAGCTCGCCCGAGATGCCCCAGTCCGTCACATCCGACCGGTAGCTTCGCCCGGGTGTGATCGAGACGTCGCGCTGAAACGGATCATCCTCGATGATTCCGTGCATGCCGTTGGCGCCGATCATCGAGCGCTCGATGAACGCGATGGTCGACGGTTGCTCAGCGACACTGCCGCCGCCAGCTGCAACGGTGTCGTGCGCCGGTAGGAATGGAGCGGCGCAGCATTCCTCGTTCTGCTTCGAATAATCGGCGATCAGCCGGAACGAGAAATTGTCGGTTGGCTGGAACAGCGCCTGCCCGCGCAGCATCCAGCGGTTGCGGTCGTTCACGTCACGGCCGGAAACGACGTCCTTCAGGAAGCCGTCGCGCTTATCCCAGACACCATCGAGCCGGAGGGCAATCGTGTCGCTGACGGGCCCGGTCACGCTCGCGAGGAAGCGCCGGTAGCCGTAGTTGCCGAGATCGATCTGGCCGCTGACTTCAGGAGTGAATCGTGGCTTGGCGGTGATGATGGAAATGAGCCCGGCGGAGGTGTTGCGCCCGAACAAAGTCCCCTGCGGGCCGCGCAGAACTTCGATGCGATCGATCGGACCGAGGTCGGTAAGCCCGATGCCCGTGCGCGAGCGATAGACGCCATCGATGAATACACCGACCGAGGCTTCGAGACCCGGGTTGTCACCTACCGTTCCAACACCGCGAATGCGCGCAACCGCAGCGCCGGCTTCCGAAGAGGTCGAGGAAACCAGCAGGGACGGCGCCACCTGGTTCAGCTGGCGAATGTCGGTCGCGCCCGTGTAGCGAAGCGTCTGCGCGGTCACGGCGCTGACCGCCATCGGAACGTCCGACAGCGCTTCGTTACGCCGCGTTGCCGTGATGACGATGTCGTTGGTGTTCACCGGCTGCTGCTGGCGCGCCTGGTCCTGGGTGGCTGCGCCTTCCGTGGCGCCCGGAGTCGGTCGTGCGGCCTGTTTGTCAGTATCCGTGTTCGAATTCGCTGTCTGTGCGAACGCCGGAGCGGCGACGGCAAGTAAACCCGAAGAAATAAGCCACTGGGACTTCCGGATCATGTCTGTCTCTCCCCCTCGGGCGCCGAGCGTCCGGTCGAGGAAAGCTAATCCCGAACAGCGGTCAAAGAAAGCGATTGCAGCCCCGGAACGACGACATCATTCGTCGCTGCAGCAATTTGGCAACAGCGGTGTAAGTAACGCTGCTCAGTCGTCGTCACTCGCGTAGCTTTCAAGATAGAGGCACTGGCGACAGCGATAGGTGGCGACCTGGATGTTCTGGCGGCAGCGAAGCTTCAATCCTGTCCGCATGCTGAACTCGGGAGCGCTCTCGATCCACTTGATGGGACCCGCGTTTGCCGTATCCTTCGTCGAGAGGGTCCGTCTCCATCGATCCGCTGCAGTGCGCAGCACGACGGCTGGCCGCCCTTTACTTAGGTGCGAGCACCATCAGCATTTGGCGGCCTTCCATGCGCGGATGCGCCTCGACCTTCGCCAATTCGGCGGTCTGCTCCTGGACCCGGCGAAGCACCGCCATCCCAAGCTCGCCATGCGCCATCTCACGCCCCCGGAAGCGCATGGTGACCTTCACCTTGTCGCCTTCCTCGAGGAACTCGAACACCTTCTTCATCTTGGTGTCGTAGTCATGGTCGTCGATGTTCGGACGCATCTTGATCTCCTTGATCTCCTGCGTCTTCTGCTTCTTGCGCTGCTCGGCAGCCTTCTTCTGCGCTTCGTACTTGTAGCGACCGATATCGAGGAACTTGGCGACAGGTGGATCCGCGTTGGGGGAAATCTCGACAAGGTCGAGTCCGACTGCCTGCGCCTGCTCGAAGGCCTCTCGCGTAAACATCACGCCCAGGTTTTCGCCGTTCTCATCGATCACCCGAACCTTCGGGGACTGGATGAATTCGTTGAAGCGGGGGCCGCTCATCGGTGGCGGCGGCGCCATTCCTCGGCGCGGATAGGGCGGTGGTATAGCGAAGACTCCAATATTGTTGTTGGTCAACGCGAGTTAGGCACTCGCCGCGCGGTTGAAAAGTCCGCGTGAACAAATGTGAGTCATTTTTGCCGCGACCTGTGGCGGACTCGCGTCAGCGCGCGGTACCCGACAATCGGAGACTGACGGAGGGACCCACTGACGAAGACCGGCTGAACGTCACGTTGCGATGCCTCAGGAACAACCTTAACCCTCTGCGCGTCGTTATCGCGCGATCGATAACGCATATTATCGACTCTCGGACAAAAGCGAATAATCTGAGCATGATGAAGGGGGACTCCAAGAACAGGGGCGAGGCGGCGGGCGAGCCGCTGATCGCGTCCGACCGGATCGAAGAGCCCGCCATAGCGAAAGTCGAGATCGGCCTCGACGGGCTCCTCCAGCAGCCGCTTCCCGAGCACATGCCGGCGGAGATGTTCACCGGCCCAGGGCTGATCGCGCTCGCCGATTTGCTTCCGATCATGACCGCATTCATCGACCGCGACCAACTCGTACGCTTCCTCAACCTGCCGCTCGCCGAATATCTCGAGCAACCGCGCAAGGCGCTTATTGACCGCCCGGTCCGCGAGATGATGGGCGAGGACACCTATCGCGATCGCAAGCCATTGATCGAGGCGGCGCTTGCCGGCGAACATCAGTTCTTCGTCGCCGAGTTCCCGCACCCGAGCCGTGGCAATGTCGCGATTCAGGCCGAATATGTGCCGTGGCGCGGCCCGGGTGGCAGCGTCTCGGGCGTCGTCATGCTCGTCAACGATATCAGTGAGCAGATGGTGGCCGAGCGGGCGCTGAAGGAGAGCGAGGCGCGGTTCCGGCGGATCGCGAACCAGGCGCCGGCACTGATGTGGGTCACTCGGCTCGACCGCACCCGCGATTTCGTCAACGACGCCTACATGGAATTTCTCGGAACGAACGACCGAGAGATCGCCCGGACCTATGACTGGCGTACCGGGATCCATCCCGACGATGTCGACCGGATCGTCGCGGAATTCGATCGCGGGCGAGGCTATGCTCAAGCCCTTCACCTTGGAGGGGCGGTTCCGGCGCGGGGACGGTACCTACCGCTGGCTCAAGAGCACCAGCTCCCCCCGGTTCGGACCGGACGGTGACCATATCGGATTCATCGGAGTTGCGAGCGATATCACGCTGGCCAAGGAGGCGGAGCTCGAGCTCCGCCGGAGCGTCGAGGAGCGCACTCGGGAACTGGCGGTGAGCGAAGCGCGCTTCCGCGCGGTGTTCGACACGGTCCTTGAAGTGCTGGTCCTGATGGAGCCGGACGGGACCATCGTCGAGATGAACCGCAAGGACGCGCCGTGGCGAGCGAAGCACCGGCGCGAGGGGGTCGGCAAGAAGATCTGGGAAGCGCCGACTCTCGTCATGTACCCGCAGCATATTCCCCTGATGAAAAAAGCGGTGAAGCAGGCGGCGGCAGGGAAATTATTCGAGCAGGAAGTGCGAATGGAGCGAGAGGGCGCTCCGACCGCCTATCTCGACGTTTCGGTGCAGCCCGTGCACGACAGGGACGGCAAGCTCATCTATCTGCTCTTCGAGGCGCGCGACATCACCGACCTCAAGGCCGCGCAGGAACAGCTTCGCCAAAGCCAGAAGATGGAGGCGCTCGGCCAGCTCACCGGCGGAATTGCGCACGACTTCAACAACCTGTTGACTGTGGTGGTCGGCGGCCTCGACATCATTGCCAAGCGCGCCGACGACGCGAAGCTGAAGCGCTATGCAGAGAATGCGCTGGGGGCTGCCGAGCGCGGGGCGCGGCTGACCGCGCAATTGCTCGCGTTCAGCCGGGTCCAGCGCCTCGAGGTACGACCAACTCTCGTCGCTCCGCTGATCCAGAACATGCGGCCGCTCCTGCGCAATGTCCTGGGGCCGGGAATCACCAAAGAATTCGACCTCGACGAGGCGATGATGCCGGTGATGGCTGACCCGACTCAGCTCGAGGTCGCCATCCTCAACCTCGCCATCAACGCACGCGACGCGATGCCCGATGGAGGCGTGCTCACCTTCTCGAGCAAGAAGATCGAGGTCGCCGACGATCCGGATCTCGAGGAGGGCGAGTATATCGAGCTGACCATCAGCGACACCGGCTCGGGAATGCCGCCGGAAGTCACCGAACGCGCGTTCGAGCCCTTCTTCACGACGAAGGAAGTCGGCAAGGGAACCGGGCTAGGCCTGTCGATGGTCTACGGCATGGCGCGCCAGTCCGGAGGCGCTGCGCGGATCGAGAGCAAGCTTGGCGAAGGCACTGCGGTGAAGCTTCTGTTCCGCAAGGCGGAGGAAGCGGCGGCGGTGGCCGGGGGCGTGGCAGCCGAGACGGGACAGATCGGCGCGGAGAGAGAGACGGCATCGATCCTGGTGATCGACGACGATCCGGACGTTCGTGCATTCATCGCCGCGGCGCTGGAGGAACATGGCTATCGCGTCGGACAGGCGGGTGACGGCCGCGAGGGTCTCGCAGCAGTCGAGCGCGAAAGGCCCGACCTCGTCATCGTCGACTTCATCATGCCCGGCCTCTCGGGCGCCGATGTCGCCCGGAAGATACGAGCCAAATGGCCCGAACAGCCGATCCTGTTCGTTTCCGGCTACAGCGAGACCGACGCGGTCAAGCGCACCGCGCCCGATGCGCCGCTCCTCACCAAGCCGTTTCGCGCGGACGCGCTGCACCGGGCCGTTCGCGGAACAATCGCACCGTAGGGCTGAACGCGAACGGCGCTCGCGCGTTTAGCGCTCATGGCTTGGCGAACCTGTGTGTCCCTGCTTTTGGCGTGCGCTGCCCCGGTGGTTGCGCAGCCGACGCCCGCGAGCCTGAAGGCGTCTTCACCAGCAGCGCTCAACCTGTTCCAGCGAGATTGGGTTCTGATGAACTGGGCGCTCAAATTCTACGACGGGAATCACGACATCCTGCTTGAGCCTGACGAAGCGCAGGCGGCGGCCAACGAGTTCCGCAAGCTTGCCGACAAGGACGGCGACGGGCGCGTCACGCCGGACGAATATCGAGCGGCGCGACAGGCAATTCTCGCGCGAGGGTGACGCGGCAGACCGACGCGCTTGTTCAATATAGCTTAGAGCTGAGCATCCCCGCCGCTCGTCTTCTACCGGGCGCACGACAAGGGAACGCATTTCACGGCGTGGGAACAGCCGCAATTGCTTGCCGAGGACCTGCGCGAAACCGTCCGCTCGGTGCGCACTGGCTGAGACCGGCTTGGGTGCGAGCGGTGCAGCGGCGCTGCTCGGACTTATCGTTCAGTCACTCAATGTGACAGCAATTATCAATTTGACCGCAGCGCCGCCGACGCGCAGCGGCTGTCGTCTATCCGACTCCAGACTCGAGGAGATCCGAATGAGCACCGAGGGGCTGTTGATCATCCAGACCGAGACATTGTCCACGCCGACCGACCTTTCGGCCGAAGCCACGCGCGACGTCGCGGGCGCGCTGAACGCACTGCTTGCCGACATGTTCGCGCTCTACCTCAAAACCAAGAACTTCCACTGGCACATCTCGGGACCGCATTTTCGCGATTTCCATCTGCTGCTCGACGAGCAGGCGGACCAGATCTTCGCGACGACCGATCCGATCGCCGAGCGCGTGCGCAAGATTGGCGGGACGACGCTTCGCTCGATCGGCCAGGTCGCGGCGCAGAAGCGGCTTCTCGACAACGATTTGGACTATGTGACTCCGCTCGACATGCTCGCCGAGCTTCGTGAGGACAACAAGCAGCTGACTGCCGAGATGCGGCGCACGCACGCGCTGTGCGACGATTACGAGGACGTCGCGACGGCGAGCCTTCTCGAGGTGTGGATCGACGAGGCAGAGCGGCGGACCTGGTTCCTGTTCGAGGCGACGCGCCGGGCCGAGCCCTGATCTAGGCTTCCGCTTTTTCAGGAGTGTCGCGGCCGACCATCGCCATCTGCGCCGCCGGATAGCGCTCGCCTTCGATTCGGATGTGCGCGGCGGCTTCGTGGATGTCCCGCAGATCGTCGGCGGTAAGCTCTAGGCTGGCCGCACCAATATTTTCCTCCAGCCGATGGAGCTTGGTCGTGCCGGGGATCGGGACGATGTACGGGCGCTGGGCGAGTAGCCAGGCGAGCGCGATCTGCGCGGGTGTCGCGGCCTTTTGCTGGGCGACTCGCCTAAGCAGATCGACGAGCAGCTGGTTCTTCTCCATCGCCTCGGGCTGGAAGCGCGGATTGCTCTTCCGGAAGTCGCCATCGCCAAGCTGGTCGGAGGTCAGCGCGCCGGTGAGGAAGCCGCGGCCAAGCGGGCTGTAGGGGACGAAGCCGATCCCGAGCTCGTCGCAGGTGTCGAGGATTTCGTTGTTTTCGACTTCGCGCCACCACAAGGAATATTCGTTCTGGACAGCGGCAACAGGCTGGACAGTGTGAGCGCGGCGGAGCGTCTGAACGCTGGGCTCCGACATTCCGAAATGCCTGACCTTGCCCGCGGCGATGAGGTCGCGGACGGCGCCGGCGACATCCTCGATCGGGACGTTGGGATCGACTCGGTGCTGGTAGAGCAGATCGATGGTCTCGACGCCGAGACGCCGCAGCGAGCCTTCGACCGCCTGACGGATGTGCTCGGGACGGCTGTCGACGCCACGGTTCTGGCGCGTCTGGGGGTCGATGTCGAAGCCGAACTTGGTTGCGATGACGACTTTGTCGCGGAGCGGCCGGAGCGCTTCGCCCACGACCTCCTCATTGTCGAACGGACCGTAGACTTCAGCGGTATCGAAGAAGGTGACGCCGCGATCGAACGCGTCGCGGATGAGCTTCGCACCCTCTTCGTTGGAAAGGCGCGTACCGTAGCTCTGGCTGATTCCCATGCAGCCGAGTCCGATCGAGGAAACCGACAAGCCGCCGCGGCCGAGTTCACGCTTATGCATATGCCGTTCCTTCTAATGCGCGCTGCCCTGCATGGCGTCGACGAGCGCCTGCGAGAGAGTCGCGAGCCGGTAAGGCTTTAGCAGGACCGGCCGGCCGCCGCTTCCCGACTGCGCAATTTCCTGGCTGTAGCCGGTGGCGAGGATCACCGGCAGGTCCGGCTTCTCCTCCGCAAGCTGCTCGGCGAGCCTGAGGCCGCCCATGCCGGGCATCACCACATCGCTGAACACGACATCGAAATCCCTCTTGCGGGTAAGCTCGAGCGCCTCCTCGCCGGATGCGGCCAGGGTCACCGAATGGCCGAGCTCGCTGAGGAGAATCTCCGCGAAATGACCAACCTCCTCATTGTCCTCGACGACGAGGATTTCGGCCGGCGGCTGTTCGGGGAAATCCGCTTCGCCTGTCTCTGCGGTCGCGACAAATTCGCTCGCGCTGCACGGCAGGAGAATCGTGACAGTCGTCCCTTTGCCTTCCTCGCTTTCAACGACGACATCGCCGCCCGACTGCGTCGCAAAACCATAGACCTGGCTGAGGCCCAGCCCTGTACCTTTCCCCGTCTTCTTCGTCGTGAAGAAAGGTTCGAAAATGCGCCCTGCAGTGTCGGGATCCATGCCCGACGCCGCTGTCGCTGATCGCGATTGCCGCTGTTCGATCGCCGCTTTCCGAAGTCACGCGACGAGAGCGCGATCCTGAGCGTTCCGCCGTCGGGCATCGCATCGCGCGCGTTAGAGGCGACGTTGAGGATGGCGGATTGGAGCTGGTTGCGATCGACCGTGACCGGCGGGGTCGTCCGGTCGATGCTGGTCTCCATCTTGATGCGCTCGCCCATGGTTCGATCCAAGAGGTCGGTCATGCCGACGACGAGCTGGGACAGGTCGACCAGCTCGGGCTTGAGTGGCTGGCGACGCGCGAATGCGAGCAGTTGGGAGGTCAGAACGGCGGCATTTTCGGCGGCCTGGACGATCGCCTTGGCGAAGCGCTTGCGGCGGTCGTCGGCGAGGTCGTCGCGGCTGAGGATATCCGCCGAGCCCTGGATCACGGTAAGGAGGTTGTTGAAGTCGTGCGCAATTCCGCCGGTCAGCTGGCCGAGCGCCTGCATCTTTTGACTCTGACGCAGCTGCTCTTCGGCCTTGGTGCGCTCCTCGATCTGTTCAGCCAGGAGCTCGTTCGA
The DNA here is from genome assembly GCA_963831485.1 of uncultured Alphaproteobacteria bacterium. Taxonomy (GTDB): domain Bacteria; phylum Pseudomonadota; class Alphaproteobacteria; order Sphingomonadales; family Sphingomonadaceae; genus Sphingomicrobium. The sequence continues at coordinate 69,211 of CAWHQE010000006.1, read as the reverse complement.
CTGCGCCAGAGCCTCCGCGCGCTCGCTCAATTCGTCGTTCGCCCGCCGAAGTGCGGCCTGCGCCATTCCCAGGGTGATGATGACGAGCGCCGCCAGCACCGCCAGCGAACCGACGACGACATAGCGGGTCAGCCTCCGCGAGACGGCTTCACGTTCGACTTCGTAGACGACCGTTCCGATCGGCTGCTGCGCGCTCGTGATCGGCGCTGTAACCCGATAGTTGCTGTCCGGAGCGGGCTTCAGGAACGCGAGGTTCGCGCGGGACCTGCTGTGCGATGCGTCGTAGACCGCAAGGACTCTCCCGGCGCGATCGTAGACGCCGACATAGCGGACCTGCGGATTGACCCGGAATGCGTTGACCGCCTGCTGGCTCGCGACGGGATCGCCGAAATCGACGGCTGCAGTGACCGACTGGGCGAGAACCTGCGCCGCGACCAGCGCCTGCCTGTTTCGAGCGGCGCGGAACGTGCTTTCGTTTTGAAGGATGATCCCCAGCCCGGCGACGAGAATGAAGATTGCGACGACGAAAATCGTCGTCGGCGCGGTGCGCCAGTGGGGCAGCGACTTCTTCTCAACGCTCATTTCTGATTAACCCCAATCGCGAGAGCCAGCAGACGCGAACTGATGATCAAGCCGCGCGCCTGCGCCTGCGCATTGTCGATGTAGAAGCGGACACGCCCGTCAACGATAGCGAAATGAATGATCCCACGGGGCGGCCCGTTTCGGGAGTTGGTGATCGTGAGGATCGGTGCATGCCCGAGCGCAGCGAGCGTTTCTCCGGTGTGAGCACCGCTAACAAACGCGATCGCGCAGTCGGAAGCATTGGCGGCCGACGGGATGCGCTTGACGATGATCGAACGCCCATCAGCGGACTGGCTGAGTGCCGCGCGATCGATCGCATTGCCGAACACGTCGTCGCCGATGATGCAGATCGCGATCGGTCCGTGCGGGCTTGTCGGCCATGTGACATAGCGCGCGAACTTGGGAATGAAGGCCGCCTTCACGGCGGTGTCGCTGACCTGTGCGAAACCCGGCGCGCTCGCTAGCAGCGCAGCCGCGGCGAGCGCCGCAACTTTCCGCAAAAAGGCCCGCGCGAGGCTCATTTTCAGGGGCGCCACTGAAGGCCCACGAGGACCTTCCTTGGGATGGCGTCACCGCCGAAATATTCGACGTGCTCGGCGTGGAGCAGGTTGGACCCCGATACAGCCAGCTGGAGGTGGTCGGAGACGTTCCATGCAAGGCGCCCGCCAAGCTCCGCATAAGCCGGCACGTCTGCCTCGATGAGGCGGCCGACCGCGCGGAAGTGAAGGTCGAATGTGACCGAGCGGCCGAGGTTCATGCTGGAGTCGAAAGTGATCCAGTGGGTGGGATCGATCCCGTTCTGGAACGTGCCGATGACCGGCGCGGTCGCGCCCGGCTTGAAGTGGAAGTCCTCCCTTTGAAGCGTCGCTCCCGCCGACAGCGTCCACCATGGAAGCGGGCTCATGTTCGCCCAGGCTTCGATCCCGTGGCTGCTACCCGCAAGCTGGTTACCCCAGAATAGGTTCAGTCCGGGGCCAGGCGCGATTTCCGCAGTCCGCAGGTCATCGTAGTGATGGTAGAAGCCGGTAAGCGAGAATGAGAGGCCAGACAGCGGCTGGGAACGAACTCCAAGCTCGTAGGCGGTGAGCTTCTCGGTCCGAAAGTCGCGATTGCCGGTCAGTGTCACGCCCGGCGCTGCCTCATGCGCGTCCTCGTCGAACGGCGTTGCCGAGCGCACGGCACGCGAGACGGAGCTCCAAAGCATCGTCGATTCGACGGGCTTGATGGAAATCCTGACCTCGGGAAGCAAACTCGTCCCAACATAAGGATCATGTTCGGCCTTGAATCCGCCGGTCAGGCTGACCGCATGCGAGAGATCGAGCGTGTCCTGCACGAAGGCGTTCGCCAGGAAGAGGTTGCGGCCCTCGGGATCGAAGAAAAAGTTCGGAACGCCGTCGATGCGGTAGTGGGCGAGCCGTGCGCCGCCTCCCCACACGAGCTGGTTGCGGCTTCCAAGTGGCAGGCTGTCCTGCAGGTCGAGGTCGTATGTATCGACAAAGAAGTGGCCCTGGTGCGGCTGTGTCGAACGATGGGCGTAATCGTAATAGGCCTGCACCTGCAAATGGCCGTCGGGACCCGTGTCGCGGTTCCAGCGCAAAACCAGGTCGCGTCCGGAAACATCTTCCCACGCATCAACTCCTTCGTCCTCCTTCGCGCCGAACATGTCGCCCTGCAGCGTCACGAGGTCGTTCGCAGTGGGCGTCCAGTCGAGCCTGAATCCCCCGCCGAGCCGGTGCCATGGGTCATTCGTCGAACCGCCGCTCGCCAAGTCGAACGCATCTTCGTGGATCCAGCGCAGATAGCCGCGGTAGCTGATGTCTTTGCCTGCCTGCCCGGAGAGCCGCGCGCCAGCGACCTGCTCGCCCGTCCCGGCGTCAGCCTCCGCATAGAAGCCGCGCGATGATACTGCGCTTCGGGTGATGATGTTGATGACGCCATTGACGGCATTGGCGCCCCACAGCGTTGCGCCCGGCCCGCTGATGACCTCGATGCGCTCGATGTCGTCCGGAAGGACGTCCTGCATGTCCCAGTAGACGCCGGAAAATAGAGGTGAATAAACGGTGCGGCCGTCGATCAGCACCAGGAGCTTGTTCGAAAAGCTCTGGGCGACGGGATAGCCGTTGAGGCCGCGCGCGGTGACCACCCATTTCGACGGCGATTGCTGATAGACCTGCAGATTGGGTGCAAGCCGCAGGATCTCCGGGATCGTCAGCGCTCCCGAGCGGACGATCTGGTCATGGTCGATGACGTATAGCGACGCCGGCGCTTCGCTCAGCGGTTCAGCCTGCTTCGAGGCGGATGTGACCTTGATCTCGGCAAGCTGCTCGATCGAGAGATTGGAAAGGTCGGGCTGTTCCTCGGCCCAGGCTCGGCCGGTCCAAAACAGGGTCGAACCAAGCGCGAGCGCAACAGCTGTCCGCATACCAATCCTACTCACCGGTGGCTCCCCCCGCCGGTACCCCAATTCATGATGACGGGGTCAACACCGGTCAAGTTCACGCAACGTCGTTTCGATACCTTAACGGATGTTATTCGCGCCTGTTCCGGGGTCGCCGGGGAGACAGGCGTCCTGCACATTGACGAATTTCAATAACCGCGGCCTCGTGTCTGACGTTGGCACCCGGTAACAGGGCAATCATGACCGACAGTCAAAGACAGGCGCTGACGAAGGTACCGGCGGTCACGCTCGGGTTCTGGATCATCAAGATCCTGGCGACGACGCTTGGCGAAACCGGCGGCGACACCGTGACGATGACGTGGCTCGGCGAGACGACCGACAATGCCGTTCCCGGGGGCTATCTGATCGGCACCGCGATGTTCGGATTGCTTCTGATCGGGCTCGTGTGGGCACAGATCAGGGCCTGCAAGCTCAATCCGTGGCTCTACTGGGCAACCATCGTCGCGTCGACGACCTGCGGAACGACGCTCGCGGACTTCGCGGACCGATCGCTCGGGATCGGCTACCCCGGCGGATCGCTACTCCTGCTCGCCTGCGTCCTCGGTTCCCTTTTCACATGGCATCGCGCGCTCGGGTCCGTCGACGTCAACAGCATTACGGGACCGCGCGAAGAGACATTCTACTGGGTGACGATCACCTTCTCGCAGACGCTCGGGACCGCGCTTGGAGACTGGGCAGCCGACGGAGGCCTTGGCTATTCGGGAGGCGCCTTGCTGTTCGGCGCGTGCCTCGCCGTCGTTGCGCTCCTCTATTTCATGACCCGCGTTAGTCATGTCGCCCTGTTCTGGGCTGCATTCATCCTGACCAGGCCGCTCGGCGCAACGGTTGGCGATTTCCTCGACAAGCCCGTTGCCAAGGGCGGTTTGGAATGGAGCCGTCCGCTTGCTTCGGCCGTGCTGGCGATCGTCATCATCGCTCTGATCATCATCCTGCCGCAGCGGCCGGGTCATCATCCCGGACGGCCGGAAGCGGAAGCATGAAGGTTCGCGCGCTCGCCTCGCTTGCGCTTGGCGCGGCGACACCGGCCATGGCGGGCCCGCCCTATCTTACCGACGATCCTTCACCGACCGACACCGGTCGGTGGGAAATTTACGCGTTCGGCGCGGGCGAGAGCCATTCGGAGTTCGACGGTGAAGTGGGCTTCGACCTGAATTACGGTGCCGTGAAAGACGTCCAGCTGACGGCGACGATACCGCTAAGCCTTTCCCATGACGCAGCGGAGGGTTGGCAGGCCGGCAGCGGCGATCTCGAAGTCGCCGTGAAATATCGCTTCTTGAACGATGACAAGGATCGTTTGTCCGCCGCGATATTCCCGCGCGCGATTCTGCCGACCTCCGGTCTGGAAAGTGACGAACGCACGCGCGTTCTGCTGCCGGTCTGGGTTCAGAAGGACTTTCCCGGTGGAACGAGCCTGTTCGGGGGTGGCGGTTACGAGTTCAATCCTGGACGGGGAAATCGCGGCTTCTGGCAGGCCGCGGTCGCACTGACGCACGATTTCAGCAAAGCACTGTCATTGGGCGCCGAGGTCACAAGGCAGAGCGCCGACACCGTCGGCGAAACCGCGGAGACCAACGCGGGCATCGGCTCCATTGTAAAACTGTCCGATCATTACGCGTTGCTCTTCTCCGGCGGGCCGACCTGGACCGAACGCCGGACCGGCTATCATTTCTACGGCGCGCTGGGGCTGCTCTTCTAGGGCGCGACCACCAGGACTCGAAACGAACCCGGAACTGGCTTCGGCCGTTCACCCGTTGCCGAAGCAGCAGCGAGCGTCGCGGAAGGCAGGTAGGCGCGTCCGGTCGACGGATCGACGGCGATCGTTCGCGCGCTGACCGCTGTTGAAATGGTGCCGACGATGGCGGGTCTCGGCCCGAGCCGGATCACGGTCAGCGTGCCGTCGCGGCCGCCCGGCACGAGCGCCATGTGCCTAATCGGATCATAAGCGGCGCCGTCTGCGCCTTTGCCGATCGGCAGCTTCGCGATCTGCCGGCCGTCGGGTGCGGACACGATCGCGACAGCATTGCCGCCGCACGCCGAGAGGATCTCGTGAGTGCGAGGCTCGATCGCGATTCCAGTCGGACCGTCACAGCCGTTCAGCGGGAATTCTCTGACAACCTTGAGCGCGCGCGTGTCGAGAACCGCGACCTCGTTCTTGTCCTCGACATTGACGTACATGCGGCCGCCGCCGTCGGCCTCGCCCATCTCGAGCGACCCGCCGACCGAAACTCTAGCAAGGACTTTCGCGCTCGCCGGATCGACGACCGTGATGTCGCCGCTTCCCGGATTCATGATCCACACCGTCCGCGTCGCCGGATCGTAGGCGGCGGCATCGGGCTTCGTTCCTGTCGGGATGGTGGCGCGGATCTCTCCGGTGCGGCCATCGAACAGGATCGCGTTGTTGCTCTCCCCGTTCGTCGAGAGGACGTCATGCGTTCCTGGGATCGCGAGCGCGGCGTGAACGCGCTGGCCGGCGACGATGTGGTCGGCCGCCCTGCCCGTTCGCAGATCGAGCGCGGTAACGCCGTCGCCATGCGCGATGTAGAGACGTTGGTCTTCCGGTGCCACGCTCAGCAGGTCCCATCCGCCGTCGCCCGCGGGCAACTGAGCGACGACATGGTAGCCCGGCGCAGGTGCCGCGGAATGCGCGACCGACGCGAGCAAGACTGCAGCCGACAACAGTCGCTTCATGGCAAAAACTCCTTCAACTGCGGCGCAGGCTAACGCCAGCGCCGAAGGAAGCGAATTACTTTATTGCAATCAGCCGGCGAGCAGGCGGTAGCCGACGCCCGGCTCGTTGACGATGAGCCGCGGTCGCGACGGCTCCTGCTCAAGCTTCTGACGCAGCGCGCGAACCGCGACGCGAAGATATTCGGTCTGGGTTTCCTGCGCCGGGCCCCATGCGGTGCGAAGCAGGTGTTCGTGGGTGAGCACGCGGCCCGGGTGCTTCGCTAGCTCGGAGAGGACCGTATATTCCTTCGGGGTCAGGTGCACTTCCCTGCCGTCCTTCGACACGGCCCGCTGAAACAGGTCGATCGTTACATGGCCTGCCTTCACGGGCTGCTGTTCTTCCGCCGGCTCCAGCTCCAGCAGGTTGGACAGATAACGGTCGAGCTTCGCGCTTTCCGATCCCACCGCGGAGACAAGCGTCTTGTCGGCCACGCCGCTTCGCCTCAACTCGCGAACGGCGTTCGCAATGGCTTCGATGGGAGGCCTCAAGTCCGCACCGATTGACGAAAGGAGTGTGGACCGCAGCCGATCGCGCTCTCGAAGCGATGTGAACTCGCGCGCCTGCTTGTCGAGGCGCGCCCGCTCGAGCGCCAAGGCGACCTGGTCGAGGAGATTGCCAAGCAACGGCAGCTGTTCCTCGGTTACTGGTACCGAGCCATCGTCGCGTGCAAGACCGATGGCAGCGATCACGGTATCCGCCGACCTCACGGCGTGAAAGACCCATTCGGCCGGCTGCGCTCGGGAGGTTCCCCGCCCCGCCGGCGTACCGTCTTCGATGCACAGGGCAGCGGCTGCTACATCGCTCGGAGTGAGGCGATTGCCCGCAGGCACTGCAGCGACGATCTCGGGGCTTGGAAGGCCGCTCACGAGCATGGCGTTGCAGCGGAAGAGACGGCGCAGCTCGATGCATGCGCTCCGCGCGATCTCTGTCTCTCCGCTGCATGACAATAGCCTTCCGGCGAAACCGGCAATGGTGGCGTTGCGCTCGGCGTGTGATGCCGCGAGCCGGGCCTGCGCTCGAATGGCGGACGCAAGCCGACTGGTAACCAACGCGACGATCAGAAGGACCACGACCGTCACCACGTCGGTGACGCGGTTCATCCGGAAGGTGTGGATCGGCTCGGTGAAGAAGAAATTGTAGGCCAGCGCCGAGGACGTGCCGGCGACAAGCGCCGGGCCGAGGCCCCACAGCGCCGCCGCCGCGAGCACGGCCGGAAGATAGACCATGTCGACCGGCCCGGTTCCCCACCGGGGGGCGATCCACAGGCCGGCCAATGTCGAAACGGCAACCAGGGCCAACGCACCGGTATAGGACTGGATGCTGCTCGCAAGCGTGCTGGGCCGACGCTCTTCGACGAGGTCGATTGGCTGCGCTTCGGTCATGAGGCTCAAGTGGTCCTCATCGCCGCGAAGGTCGAGAGGTGGCGAGGCCGATCCACATGAGAATCATACGCCTTCGTGCTCAATCCACATAGAATCTTTACGCGGCGGAAGCCCACATCGTCGCTGTGCACGACATCACCGCGGACAATTTGTCGGTTGCCGGAGAGCCGACGGCCGATTCCCATCACGGACCGAGGGAGGGACTTCCGAAGCTCATGCTCGGTGCCATCGGCGTGGTCTATGGCGATATCGGCACATCGCCACTCTACACAATGAAGGAAAGCTTCCTCGGCCCGCACCCGCTCGCGGTCGATCCGCTGCACATCTTCGGTGTCCTCAGCCTCATCTTCTGGACGCTGATGATGGTCGTCACCTTCAAATATGTGAGCGTCGCGATGCGCGCCGACAATCGCGGCGAAGGCGGTTCGTTCGCCTTGCTCTCGCTGATTGCGCGCAACCTGGAGGGCAAGAAAGCATGGACATCGACGCTGGTGATCCTCGGCGTGCTGGCCACGTGCCTCTTCTACGGCGACGCAATGATTACGCCGGCCATTTCGGTCCTGTCGGCAGTCGAGGGTCTGACGATCGTCCAGGCGCAGCTTCAGCCACTGGTCATCCCAATCTCGATCGGAATCCTCGTCGGCCTGTTCGTGGTTCAATCGCGCGGCACCGCGAAGGTCGGCAACATCTTCGGCCCGGTGATGCTCTTCTATTTCGCGGTGCTCGCTGTGCTCGGGGTCGCCAACATCGTGCGCCATCCGGAGATCGTGGGAATCGTGAACCCGATCTGGGCCGTGCGCTTCTTCCTCTACAACCCGAAGCTCGCATTCCTGGCGCTGGGCTCGGTCGTCCTCTGCGTGACCGGCGCGGAGGCGCTTTATGCGGACATGGGCCATTTTGGCCGGAAGGCGATCAACTTCTCCTGGCTTGTGCTCGTCTATCCGTGCCTGATCCTGAATTACATGGGCCAGGGCGCACTTCTGCTCGGCAACGCGCACGCAGCCATCAATCCTTTCTATTTGCTTGCGCCCGACTGGGCGCGGCTCCCGCTCGTGTTCCTGGCGACCGTCGCAACGATCATTGCAAGCCAGGCCGTCATCTCGGGCGCCTTTTCGATCACCCACCAGGCAGTTCAACTCGGATTCCTGCCGCGTCTCAGGACCGAGCACACCAGCGAAAAGGCGCTCGGCCAGATCTACATTCCGGCGGTCAATTGGTCCCTGCTCGCGATGGTTGTCATTCTCGTGCTCGGCTTCCGCGCCTCCTCCAATCTGGCGTCGGCCTACGGGATCGCGGTGACCGGCACGATGCTGATCACCTCGATCATGCTCGGTGTGCTGATGCTGTACGTGTGGAAGTGGAACCGCCTGCTGGCGGGTGCGACCGTCGGACTATTCGTCCTCGTCGACGGGACATATTTCGCATCGAACATCACCAAAATCCCTGACGGTGGCTGGTTCCCGCTGCTGATCGCAGCGATTAGTTTCACCGTCCTCACGACCTGGGCCAAGGGTCGCCGGCTGATGCGCGAGCGGCTGATGGAATTGGCGCTTCCGCTACCCGTGTTCGTCAAGTCCACGGCAGCATCGGTGCACCGGGTCCGTGGCACATCGGTCTTCCTTTCGACCTCGGCCGACAGCGTCCCTGCCGCTTTGCTCCACAACCTCAAGCACAATCAGGTGCTTCACGAGCGGGTCATCATCCTCAACGTGAAGATCGAGGAGGTGCCGCACGTCGCTCCCGAACGCCGACTAGAATTCCACGATGCCGGCGAAGGTTTCTATCGGATGATCCTGCACTACGGCTTCATGGAGGAAGTCGACATCCCGCGCGACCTCGCTTTCGTGAAGACGTGCGGCGAGCCCTTCAACATGATGAGCACCAGCTTCTTCCTCGGTCGCCAGAAGCTCGTCGCCGGAAAGAAAGCGCCCGGAATGTCGTTGTGGCGCGAGAAGTTGTTCGCTTGGATGCTAAAGAATTCCGAGAGCGCGATGGAATTTTTCAGGCTTCCGACCAACCGCGTCGTTGAGCTCGGCAGTCAGCTCCAAATCTAGCCGCCGAGAAGGTCCGGGGCGCGCATTGCGAGCTCGGTACGATTGTCGACGCCGAGTTTGTCGAAAATCGCGTGAAGATAGACTTTCACCGTGCCTTCGGTGACTCCAAGCTGCGATGCAATGTCGCGGTTGCGCAGGCCCTGCCGAACGAGATCGACCAGCTCGCGCTCGCGCGGCGTCAGCGAGGGCGCGCGCGCGAGCCGCTCCTTCACGCTGCGCGTCCGCTCCGCGATTTCCGGATCGACGAACTTTTCGCCCTTTTTAACCTGCTCCATGCAGTCGAGCAGCAGCCCTGGATCGGACGTTTTGAGAACGATCCCCTCCGGTCCGAGCTTGTCGGCGGCAAGAAGCTGGTGATCATCCATCCCGGCGGTGAGGAGGATCACGGCGGGAGCGCGCCGGCCGGCGCGAAGCTGGCGAAGCACATCGATCCCGCTTCCGTCGGGCATGTTGACGTCGAGCAGAAGGAGGTGGGGTTTTAATCGTTGCACCTGAGCGAGCGCATCCGCGCCGCTCCGAGCGCGCCCAACAAGCTCATAGTCGCTGCCGCGGAGCAGCACGTCGAGCGCCGCGGCGATCATCGGATGGTCATCAGCCAAGAGAACGCGAGTCATGCGGAAACTCCAGTCAGCGGCAGGGTGATGAGAAGGTTGGTGCTGCCAGGTTCGGAATAAAGCGAGAGCGAGCCCTGAGCGCGGTCGACCCGCTCTCTCAGCGACCAGGGTTCGACCGGCGAGCCCCCGTTTGAAGGGCCGAACCCGGATCCGTTATCCTTTACGTGCAGTCGGAGCTGATCGTCGGCGACGGCGACGTCGACATCGATGCGGCTGGCACCGCCATGCCGGACGGCATTGGCGACCGCTTCGCGGAGCAACTGCTGCAGCTCGAGCTGGAGCCTGATCGGGATGGACGCATTGTCGTCGCTCGCATCGACATTGCAGTCGACCGACCACTGCTGGGCAAGCCGCCGCGCAACTGACTTCAGATCCTCGACGGCCTCGGCGAGCTCAAGCTCCCGGTCGCGACGGAGCGCGGCGATGAACGTTCGAATCTCGCCCTGCTCCTCGATCAGGAGCCGCTTCAGTTCGGTGAGATCGGATTCCACCTGTCGTCCCGCACGTGCACCTCGCATGATGGCCTCGACCCGGAACGACGCACCGGCGAGAAACTGAACCACACTATCGTGAACATCGCGCGCAAGCGAGAGGCGCGTGCGCGCCGCTGCGCCCTGCTCGATCGCGGAGATCAAGGCGTATCGCTCAAGCACCCTAGCAACGACGCGGCCGAGCTCTAGCCCGAGATCCAGGAAATCGACGGAAAGATCGCTGACGTTCCAGAGAACCAACCAGCCGTGACCAGGCCCTGAGCTTATCTTGGCGACAAGCCCCTCGCCGGCGCCGATCTCACGAAGCATGCTGCGGTTGAGAAGCTTCGAAGCTGGAGTGAAGCGATACCATCCTTCCCCGGGATCGCTGAGCGCACGATTTCGATCCAGGTCGAAGAGGACAACCGACTCCGCTTCGCGCATGAGCGAGCCTTCGGCGTTCAAGACCCGCAGCCCGTCGGACGTGACGGCTACGCCGGTCAGATGCTGGTCGTCCGACGCTATCAGCAAGGCGCCGCCGCCAGCCCGGACCGCCTGCATCGCGACCTCGAGCGCCTGCGGAAGCGCATCATCGTCGCGGCTGAGCCGGCGGTCGAGATCGTCGAGTCCGAGAAACAGGCGGGTGAACCGTTGGTGCACTCCAAACCAGATGAGAACTGCAGAGAGGATGAGGAGGTGACCGCTGCGGACGATGAAGCGTTGGAGTTCGAACGCCTCTTTCCCGGTGACGAGCAACCCCGCGCACAGGTAAAGCAGGATGAGCGCCGTCGCCGTGAGCGTAGTTTCACGCCAACCCCATCGCAGAGCGGCCGAAAGCAACGGCATCAAGAAGAAGAGGAAGAACGGGCTCGTGTAGCCGTTCGTGGAGAAAACGATCGCCGTGAACACCGCCATGTCGGCGATGTGCGCGGGGATGGCCAGCCGGGCGTCCAGCCACCAATTGCGCCATGTCAGTACCGCCACGACGAGCGCGAAGAATAGATAGAGGATCAGGAGCGTCGAGGCCTGCGCCGACTGGTTTGCTGGACCCCGATCGAGCCAGATCGAAATCAGGAAAAGAACGGCGAGCATCGCCCGCCCGAGCGCGACTACTCGACCACTCTGATATTTGAACATGCTCTCCGGACTGGAAAAGTTCAGCTCAAGCCCCCTCGCCCCCAACGAAAGGCATGAGAAGCTTAGACTTAACCGTGGCTGTGTGGAAGCCGGGCCTCGATGTGGCTTAGCTCGCGAGCTTCCTGGCGCCGAGGCCGAGCACCATCTGGTTCGCGCGCTCATACGCGAGCGGCTTGCCGAAGAGGTAACCCTGGATCGTGTCACAGCCGAGGTCGCGCATGCGCTCGAAATCCTCTGCCGTCTCGACGCCTTCGGCGGTCACCGACATGCGGAAGCTCTTGGCGAGCTGGACGATCGACTGGATGATTGCGACATTCTCCGGCCGCGAGCCCGCTTCGCGAACAAAGCTGCCGTCGATCTTGAGCTTGTGGAAAATCGCCTTGTTCAGATAGCCGATCGATGAGTAGCCGGTGCCGAAATCGTCGAGAGCGATGCCGACCCCGAGCGCGCGAAGGCGCTTCAGGACGTCGAGCGTGGACCCGTTGTCTCCCAGGAACACGCCTTCGGTAACCTCCAGCTCGATGCGGTTCGCGGCTACCTTGTGCCGGCGAAGAGCCTCGCTGACGACATTCGGCAATCCCGGGAGGATCTGCTTGGGGCTGATGTTCAGCGCCACGGAGATCGCTTCGGGCCAAGTGGCCGCGGCTCGGCAAGCCTCGTCGATAACCCAATCGCCAATGACTGACATGAGGCCAGTATCCTCGGCGACCGCGATGAAGACGTTCGGAGGGACGAAGCCGCGCTTCGGATGGTTCCAGCGAATGAGCGCTTCGAAGCCGATCAGCTTCTGCGTCTTTGCGTTGATCAGCGGCTGAAAGACGAGATGGAACTGCTTGGACGCGATCGCGCTCCTGAGGTCTCCCTCGAGCCTGACGCGGTCTTCCTGCTCCGACTGAAGTTCGGACGAGAAATAGCGGGCGCAGCCGCGTCCGGCGTCCTTCGCCTGGTAGAGTGCAAGATCCGCCTTCAAGATGAGGTCGTCCACGGTTGCGCCGTCGATCGGGCCGAAGGCGCAGCCGATCGACACTCCGATCCGGATCTCCATTTGGTCGATCAGGTAGGGCTCCTTGATCGCAGCGATGATCCGGTCCGCCATCTTCTCGACGACCTTGCGGCCATGAGCATCAGGAATCACGATCGCGAACTCATCACCGCCCATGCGCCCGACATGGCCGTCGGCACCGACCTCGTCGACCAGCCGCTTGGCAACCGCGCGAAGCACCGCGTCGCCCTTGGGGTGGCCGAACGTGTCGTTGACGGGTTTGAACCCGTCGAGGTCGAGGAACATGATGGCGCACGGTACATTGCCCGTTGTCGCCGCCCGGAGGGCTTCTCCCAGAAGCTGGCGCACGCGGCCGCGATTGGGCAGCCCGGAAAGGACGTCGACATTGGCGAGGTGCGTCAGGCGCTCCTGCGTCTGGCGGATCTCGGTGACGTCCGAGCCGACGCCGCGGAAGCCCTCGAAGCGACCCGCAGTATCGACAATCGGGTCGCCCGCGATGGAAATCCAGCGCTCTCCGCGCGGGGTCTTGAGCTCCATCTCCAGCGCATTGAATGGCTGCTTCTCGAGCAGGACCCGGCCGAGGTCGGCGTGGCCTCCGAGCAGCGCCGGCAGTGAATGTCCGAGCAACTGCGTCGCCGGCTTGCCGAGAAGCGCGCTCATTCGCGAGCTGATGTAGGTCACTCGGTTCTCCGCATCGACCTGCCACAGCCAGCCCACGCCGCGCTGTTCGTATTCCTGGAGCAGGAGGCTCGCGCTTTCGCTCTGGCTTCCAACGTCGGCATTGGTCTGAAGCTGGCGGAACGCCCAGCGGGCAACGGTAAGGACGCCGAAGATCGAAACTCCGAGCGTGAATACGATCGAAAGCATGTGTTGGAACGGGACCGTATGCCGGCCAAGCAGCAGTGCACCCCCGACACCTGCCGTGAACGAGATCATCCACGCATTGGCGCACGGAGGAATGACGACCAGGCCGAGGGCGCCAATACCGAGCCCGGCCATGACCGAAGCGGCGATCACCTGACTTGCGGGATCGAGCGACGGGAACAGAAATAGAGGGACGCTGAGCCAGACGACGGCCCGGCAAGCGACCTCGCCGACCATCGTCCACATTGGAACCCGGCGCCCCGAGCGTCCGACGCATGTGATCGACTGAATCCGGGCGAATTGCATCGCGCCGACGTTCACGATCACGACCGTCCCTACCCACGGCAGGATCCATACCGGAGCGACGTCGCCCCAAAGGTTCGCCGCCATCATCAGTGCGGCGACGATATTTGCGGCAGCGAAGAAAGGCGCGAGGTGCGCGCGCGAGATCAGCTGACCGTCGCGCAGCGGCGAGGTTCCCGATTCGACCTCGCGAGCCGCGAGCCCGGCGGATTCGCCGCCGGGAAGTCGAGCCGAAATCAAGCGCTTATAGCGATCTGGTGCTTCGTACATCCCGTCTGCCGTTCCACGTCCAGGCGCCGGATTAGACAAAGAGAGTTGAGGGCCGGTTAAGGCCCCACGTTATTTCCGGCGCCCTCCCGACCTTGGTTGTTGACCTAGATTAGCACTCCCGCTGGGTCCGACTGCTCCTCGCAATGCCGCGAAAGCGCCTCTATATGCAGGAAGATGGCGACCGACAGCGCGACCTTCGATCGTCGGGTAACGGCTTCCCGGCGCGCATCCGACAGTCCCAAAATCCAGTCCCCGGCCGATCCCATCGCCCGTGGCATGGGTCTCGACCGCCCCTTTTTCGACGACAAAAACCGCGCTTTCTGGATCCTTCAGTCAATCGGCTGGACGGGCTATTTCTTGCTGAGGACGCTGTCCGGCTTCGCCAACAGCATGGGGTGGATGCTGCTCGTCCATACCTTGCTCCTGACGGCGACCGGCTATTCGCTGACGCTACTGATGGCGTCGCTGTTCCGCCGCCTCATCAAAATGACGCCGATGTGGACTCTTCCTGCTCTCGCTTGGCGCCGTCTGCATCGCCTCGGGCATGTTCTCCGCGATCGAGACATGGAGCTATGCGACCTTCTTGAAGCCGGGCGCGCGACCGGTCGGTGTAGAATATCTCGGTGCCATCCTGCTCGATTTCGCGCTGCTCGCGGCGTGGACGGCGCTTTACTACGGGATCAACTATTTCTTGCTTCTCGAGGAACAAATTCGGCAGCGCGAGAAGCTCGAAAACGCGGCGTCCTCAGCGCAGCTCGCGATGCTTCGCTATCAGCTCAATCCGCACTTCCTGTTCAACACGCTCAATTCGATCTCGACGCTCGTCCTGCTCAAACAGACAGAGCGGGCGAACGCGATGCTTGCGCGCCTGTCTTCCTTCCTCCGCTATACGCTGGCCAACGAACCGACCGCCAAAGTCACGCTCGCGCAGGAGGTCGAGACACTGAAGCTTTACCTCGAGATCGAGAAAATGCGCTTCGAGGACCGCCTTCGGCCGCACTTCAGGATCGAATCCGAAACGATTGGAGCGCGACTGCCCTCGCTTCTCCTTCAGCCGCTCATCGAAAACGCGATCAAATATGCGGTCACCCCTGCGGAAAGCGGCGCCGACATCTGGATTACCGCGGTTCGCGAGGGGCAGGCGGTACGGATCGAAGTCGCCGACGACGGCAACGGCGATGGCGCGGAAATTGCCGCCAGCCCGTCCACCGGAGTCGGCCTGGCGAACATTCGAGACCGGCTGTCGCAGGCCTATGGCGCAACGCACCGTTTCCAGACGAGACAGAACGAGCAGGGGGGCTTTAGCGTTATTCTCGAAATTCCTTTTGAAACCGGAGACAATAGCTGATGACCATCCGGACCATTTTGGTCGACGACGAACCGCTGGCGACGCAGGGCCTGCAGTTGAGGCTGCAAGCCCATGAAGACGTCGAAGTGGTCGCGACCGCGGCGAACGGACGAGAGGCGATACGTCAGATCAAGACCCATAAGCCGGATCTCGTATTCCTCGACATTCAAATGCCGGGCTTCGACGGCTTTTCGGTCATCCAGGGGCTGATGGACGTCGAGCTCCCACTATTCGTCTTCGTTACCGCTTATGGCGACCATGCACTGAGAGCCTTCGATGCCCAGGCTGTCGACTATCTGATGAAGCCAGTGGACGAGGACCGCCTTGCAGGGACCATGGACAGGGTTCGCCAGCGACTATCGGAGAAGCGAAGCGCCGAGGAGGCGGGGCGCCTCAAGGAAGCACTCGCCGAGCATGCGCCCGAGGCGGCGGAGGAATTGGCCGACAGCGTCAGCGATACGCCGGCGTCGAACCGCTATGAAAAGATGATCAATATCAAGGACCAGGGTCAGATCTTCAGGGTCGACGTCGACACGATCGAGCGGATCGACGCGGCCGGCGACTATATGTGCATCCAGACGGGCGACAATACGCTGATCCTTCGCGAAACGATGAAGGACCTCGAGAAGCGGCTCGATCCGCGCCGCTTCCAGCGCGTCCACCGCTCGACCATCGTCAATCTCGACCTCGTGCGGCAAGTGAAGCCCCACACGAACGGCGAATGTTTCCTGGTGCTTGATTCAGGAGCGCAGGTGAAGGTTTCGCGTTCATACCGCGATGTCGTTGCGAGATTCGTCCACTAAGAGGCGCAGGTCCTCGCCAGGAGAAGCTTAACTCTAAGCCGTCGCATCCTGGCCGTCGAGGACCCGCCGGTCGTCGGACCGGCAAGTTCGATCCGGCGCTGATGGACGTCCACATTCGGGGCGAGCGCGTCTTTCCGCTATGCGAGAGGCTGGACTGGAAAGGCATCCCGTTCGTCTTTCACGAGCGGATACCCCCGACTGGCCTATGGCCGAGAAATGTCTGCGGCCACGGCTTCACAAGCCCAGCTGGACCAGGTCGAGAGCGTACTCAAGGGGCTGTTGACCAGCTGCATCTTGTCGTTCGTCGTCGCGCCGCGCGTCGAGCCCATCGTCGGGAACCGCCCGTCACGGAGCCTCCCGAGGCGACCGGTTGCTTCACCGCTTGAGTGAGGATTGTCTCAGCCGCGATTCGCTAGCTTGCGATAGGAAGGCGGACGGTTACGCTGGTGCCTAAGCCGAGCGTGCTCTTGATCTCGAACGAACCGCGGTGTCGCTCGACGATATGTTTGACGATCGCGAGGCCGAGGCCGGTGCCGCCGGACTCCCTGCTTCGCGCGGCATCGACGCGGTAGAAGCGCTCTGTAACTCGCGGGAGATGCTCGCGAGGAATTCCGGGACCATGATCGGTCACCGTCGTGATCACCGATCGGCCCTCCGCGCGCGCCGCGATCTCAACCTTGGAATCGGGCTTGTCGCAGCCGTAACGAATCGCGTTGCTGATCAGATTGTCGAACAGCTGGACCAATTGGGCCTCATCGCCGCGGACCGCTGGAAGCCTGTCGGAGATGTCGGCGCAGATGTGGCGCTGAACACTCGAACGAGTGCCTCCTGCGGAAGCGAGGCTGACTTGGATGACATCGGCAACCGACACGCGGTCCGACGGCGCGACGAAGCGATCGGCCTGGATACGCGAGAGGCTCATCAAATCCTCGATGATACGCAGCATCCGGCGCGATTCGTCGAGGATGATCCGGCCGAAGTCCGAACGCGCCTTGGCAGGGAGATCATCCTCCTCGGCAAGCGTCTCGGCGTAGCCGCCAATCGTCGAGAGCGGAGTCCTCAGCTCATGGCTGGCGTTGGCAACGAAATCGACGCGCATCCTTTCGGCGGCGACGATGTCGGAGGTGTCGAACATCCGAACGAATACCGCCTCCTCGTCGAGCGGGCGAACGGATAGCCGCCACGGTCGTCCAGGCTCGGCGATTCCGGTCGCTTCGAGATCGGCCGACCGACCGCCGAGAATGTGTTCCAGCGCCTGGGGATGACGGATGGACAAGCGGACATCGCGGCCCTCCACCCGGCCTCCGAGCAGTAAGCGAGCCGGGCCGTTGGCAATCGCTACGATGCCTCGCTCGACGATGAGCGCCGGCTCCTCCAGTGCATCGATCAGCGCTCGCACGTCTTCGCCGTAATGTCGCATGAGCGGATCAATAGCGGATTGCCCGGCGATCGTTCCATCCGCTTGAGTTCGGAACCCCCTCGCCGAAGCGAGGGGGCCGCCTTTCGAGCTGAGTGGAGAGGGAGTTCGAAAGGCTGTCAGAAGACGAGCTGACCGAACAGGCCGATCTCGTCGTACTTGCCGCGATCGTTGCCGCCGATGTTTCCATTCGAAGTGTTGAGGAAGCCGTTGGTTACCTTCTCGTGCTTGTAGACAAGCGAGATGTCGATCGGAGCAATCGGCTTATAGGTCACGCCGACGTTGAAATAATTATCCTTCATGTCCTCGGTGACGAGCGCGGGACGGAATTGGGTTGGCTTCAGCCAGTCGTAACGGCCGAAGATGTTGAACTTGGGATTGAAGGCGAACGATCCGAACGCCGAGAATCCGTGGCCGTTGTCGTTGCCGACACTCGGGGGTTCGGCCGGTTCAGGTGCCGTCAGGATGTTCTTCCAATTCTTGGCGTGGAAATACTCGACGCCCGCGCGAATGCGCTTGTCCGTATAGGCGAGCAGCGCATCGAAGCGTGTAGCGTGATTCTCGACGTTGACCGTGTCGTTGCTCTTGCCGAGCTTGCCGGTGTAGCCGCCGGCGGCAATCACGATGTTCTTGATCGGATGAACGTCGAGGCGACCTTCGAGGTCGATCGTGTTCGTGTTGCGGGCGAGCGTCTTGTAGCCGCTGCCATTGATGGCGGAGACCTGGTAGTTGACGAGGCCGTTTCCGAAACCGCCGAGCACGTGGACGCCCCAGTCTGATGACGTGCCGAACTTGGTCCGGTCGATCAGCGTATTCTCAACGTAACGATAGCCGTACACGCCCTCCGCGAACGGAACCCATGGAAGGTCCGCTTCACCGACTCGGATCGTGAAGGCCGGGTTCAGTTTCGCCTGGAGGTAGGCCTTCTTCACATACACCAGCACGTCGTTGCTGGTTCCGCCGCTGTTGTAGCGGAAGTCGGTCGTGATGTTGGCTGAGAATATGTCGTTAAACTTGTGGTCGATGCCGACGTAGAAGCGTTTCAGCTCGGTCTGGGTGCCGTTCTGAATGCTGTCCGTCGTGTTGCCCAGAAGATCGGTCGAGGTCTGGTGGATGTTGCTGGTATTGAGATAGGCCTTGCCGCTGATTGTCGTGCTTCCCCACCAGCCGGGGGCCTCCGGCTTGGGAGGGACCGGTACCGGAGTCGCGGCGATCTGGGCGACCTGCGCACTTTGCTGCGCCTGCGCGGCCTGAAGCGCCTGAATCTGTGCCTGAAGCGCCTGAATTTGCGCACGCAATTGAGCAATGTCGTCGGCTGTGGGCGCGGCCTGCGCGAAAGCCGGAGTGGCGGTCAGAACGGTGCACGCGAGCAATAGTTTCGAGAAACGAGAAATCATCGGAATCCCCCCGACAAAACGTGGAATTGAGCACTTGAACTCAAGGCCGCGCTAATCGGGCTAAGCGGATGCTTCTGTGACGCCGGGCGGACAATTTTATGACAGCTGTTTCGGCGCCGTCGGGAAATGACGATTGTGTGTGTTTTGTGCACCACCGAACCACCATCGCCGCAACAGAACGGCAACATTGCCGTCATTTTCGAGTCACGGCCCGGGCGTAGCCGGAAGGCGGAGGCCGCGGCGCAGGGCCGCTGCCCTTTCCACCCTCGGGGGTATCTTCAAATGAATAAGTTCACTCGTTCTATCGTCTATCTGGCGACGTCGACGAGCCTGGCGTTTGCGGCCAGCGCGGGCGCAACCATCACCGGCGCGGGATCGACTTTCGTCTATCCAGTGCTTTCCAAATGGGCCGCCGACTTCAAGAAAGCGGGTGGCGAAGAGATCAATTACCAATCGATCGGTTCGGGTGGCGGAATCGCGCAGATCAAGGCCGGCACCGTCGACTTCGGTGCGACGGACAAGCCGCTTTCCTCTGATGAGCTGCAGTCCGCTGGCCTCGCGCAATTCCCCGTCGTCATCGGCGGCATCGTGCCGGTCATTAACATTCCGGGCGCACATCCCGGCCAGGTGAAAATGAGTGGGCCGGTGCTTGCGGCCATCTACGCCGGCGAGATCAAAATGTGGAACGACCCGCGGATCGCAAAGATGAACCCGGGCCTGCACTTCCCCGCCAAGGAGATCACGCCGGTTCATCGTTCCGACGGTTCGGGAACGACCTTCAACTTCACCCATTATCTTAGCCAGGTCAGCCCGGGCTGGAAGTCCAAGTTCGGTGAAGGCACGGCCGTGCCGTGGGTTGGCGGCATCGGCGGCAAGGGCAACGAAGGCGTCGCCGGCTACGTCAAGCAGATCCCTTATGCGATCGGCTATGTCGAATATGCCTACGTGAAGCAGAACAACCTCGCTTACACGCTGATGCAGAATTCGACCGGCAAGTTTGTCGCTCCCAATGCCAACAGCTTTGCTTCAGCGGCAGCGACTGCCGATTGGGCGCACGCGAAGGATTTCAACCTGGTTATGACGAACGCCCCGGGCGCGAACTCCTACCCGATCGCGGCGACCACCTTCGTCCTAATGTACAAGCAACCTAAGAACGCCGCGTCGAGCGCGTCGGCGCGCAAGTTCTTCGGATGGGCGCTGGCGAAGGGCCAGCCTCAGGCGATGAGTTTCGATTATGTTCCGCTGCCGGCGCCGCTGGTGAAGCGGATCCAGGGCTACGTCGGGTCCGAGATCAAGTAAGCCAGCAACTTCCTTCGCTGGCGATCAGGGGGCGGCTCGCCGATTTCGGCGGGCCGTTTTCTTATCGGTCAGGCTTCGCTGTCGAGGGAATAGCCGGCCGATCGGACCGTTCGAATGAGATCGGGCAGCTCGTCTGCGTTGAGCGCCTGGCGAAGCCGTCGGACGTGCACGTCGACGGTGCGCGTGTCGATGTCGGGATCGTGCGCCCAGACCGCATCGAGCAGCCGTTCGCGCGAAAACACTCTTCCAGGATGCTCGAGGAAGTGCCTGAGCAAGCGGAACTCGGTCGGTCCGAGCGTCACCGCCTTCCCGCTCCGCCTCACGCGATGCGAGGCGACGTCCATCTCGATGTCCGCATAGGCGAGCTGCTCGCCGGCTAGCGCCGGCCGGACTCGGCGGAGCACGGCGCCCACCCGGGCGACCAGCTCGCGCGGGCTGAACGGCTTGGTCACATAATCGTCAGCGCCGGTTTCGAGGCCGCGGATGCGGTCGCTTTCCTCGCCGCGCGCGGTGAGCATCATGATCGGCACATTCGCAGTGGTGGCTCGGCGGCGCAGCCGGCGACAGACCTCGATCCCGCTGATGCCCTCGATCATCCAGTCGAGCAGGATCACGTCGGGTCTTACCTCATCCACGAGGATCAGCGCTTCCTCGCCGTCGCCCGTTCGGGCGACGTCATAGCCTGCGCGCTCGAAATGAAACGCAACGAGGTCGGCAAGTGCGCGATCGTCCTCGACCAGCAATAGGCGCTTGGCCGTCATCCTTAGCTCCCCGACTTGCCCGGCCGATCGGTCATATGGTCGCCGGTCGCGGCATAATAAACCATCTCCGCGATGTTCGTCGCATGATCTCCGACGCGCTCGAGATTCTTTGCAACGAAG
This sequence comes from uncultured Alphaproteobacteria bacterium, assembly GCA_963831485.1. GTDB lineage: Bacteria > Pseudomonadota > Alphaproteobacteria > Sphingomonadales > Sphingomonadaceae > Sphingomicrobium. The sequence continues at coordinate 48,201 of CAWHQE010000006.1, read as the reverse complement.
AGCAAATGAGCGGATTGGCCGATGTTGTGCGGATTCTCCATCATGTGCGTGAGCAGCGCACGGAAGATGGAGTCATAGAAGTCGTCGACGACATCGTCGCGCTCGCACACGCGGACTGCAACCTCGGCATCGCGTTCGACAAATGCATCGAGCACGTCGTGGACCATCTCGGTCGCGATGCGCGCCATCTCGGGAAGCAACGCCAGAGGCTCGATCTTGCCGACATTCTCGAGCAGCGGCACGCGCTTGGCGATGTTCTTGGCATAATCGCCGATGCGCTCGACCACGCTCGAGATCTTCAGAGCGGCGACGACGTCTCGGAGATCGCTTGCCATCGGCGCTCGAAGCGCGATGAGCTGGACGGCGCGGCGCTCCGTCTCGATCTCCAGTACATCGAGCTTCTTGTCGTTCTCAACGACCCTGGCGGCGCCCTCGATGTCGCGTTGGACGAGGCAACGCATGGCTTCGGCGATGGAATGTTCCGCCAGTCCGCCCATCTGGCTGATCTGCGCGCGAAGGCGGTCGAGATCCTCGTCGAATGCCTTGAGCGTGTGTTCGCGGGCTTGCTGCATGATTGCTCCAATCAGCCGAAGCGGCCGGTGATATAGTCCTTGGTCCGCTGCTCGCGCGGATTGGTGAAGATGTCGCTGGTCTTCCCGAACTCGATCAGCTCACCGAGGTGGAAGAAGGCCGTGCGCTGCGACACGCGTGCGGCCTGCTGCATGTTGTGCGTGACGATGACAATCGTGAAACGCTCGCGAAGCTCGTGGATCAGCTCTTCGACCTTCGCCGTAGAAATGGGATCGAGCGCGGACGTAGGCTCGTCCAGAAGGATGATCTCGGGCCGCACGGCGAGCGTTCGGGCGATGCAGAGCCGCTGCTGCTGCCCGCCGGAAAGGCTGAGCGCGCTCTGATTGAGCTTGTCCTTCACCTCATCCCACAGCGCCGCTTGGCAAAGCGCGTCCTCGATGCGGTCATTGACTTCCGACTTCGAGAGACGCTCGTAATAGGAAAGGGCGAAGGCGACGTTCGCGCGGATCGAGGAAGGAAAGGGCGTCGGCTTCTGAAAGACCATTCCGACGCGTCGGCGTAGCTCCGAAAGCGGGTAGCGTCGGTCGAGGATGTTGCGCCCGACGATGGCGATGGAGCCCGACGCATATTGATCGGGATAGAGTTCGTAGATCCGGTTGATCGCGCGCAGCAGGGTGGACTTGCCGCAGCCGGACGGACCAATGATGGCAGTGACGGCGCCCGCCGCGATTGCCATGCTGACGTCCTTCAGCGCGTGGCCTTTGCCGTAATAGAAATCCAGGTCTCGGATATCGATCGCCACGGACGTGGAAATCGGAGCCGAGGCGAGCTCGGCTGGAGTGATCCGGAGCGCCGTTGCAGTGTCGTTCATTATTGTCTGCCTTTCCGGGCGAGAAGCCGGACGAGGATGTTGAGGATGAGAACGAAGGCGGTAAGGACAAAAGCGGCCGCCCAGGCGAGCGTGTGCCACTCGTCGTACGGACTCATCGCATATTGGAAGATCACCACCGGCAGGTTGGCGAGCGGCGCATTCATGTTCGCGCTCCAGAACTGATTGTTGAGCGCGGTGAAGAGCAGAGGCGCGGTCTCGCCGGCTATGCGCGCGACGCCGAGCAATATCCCCGTCAGGATACCGCTCATCGCAGCCTTGTAGAGAATCTGGTGAGTCACCCGCCAGCGCGGGAGCCCAAGTGCAAACCCTGCCTCGCGCATCGTGTCCGGGACGAGAAGCAGCGCCTCCTGAGTCGTTCGAACCACGATCGGAATCAGGATGATCGCCAGCGACAGGGCGCCCGCGAAGCCCGAGAAATGCCCTGCTCCGCGAACCACAAGCTCGTAGATAAAAAGGCCGATCACGATCGAAGGAGCACTGAGCAGAATGTCGTTGATGAAGCTCGCGGCCTTGGCGATGCGGGTATGGCGGCCGTGCTCGGCGAGATAGGTGCCGGCGGCAACGCCGATCGGAGTGCCGATCACCACCCCAAGCAGGATCATGACCGCGCTGCCGTAAAGCGCATTGAGAATCCCGCCGATTCCCCCGGCGGAGGAGTCATTTGGGTGAACAACGTCGGGGTCAGCGCAGCGGCGCCCTGACGCAGCGTCATCCACAGGATCCAGAACAGCCAGACGAGCCCGAACAGGGTGGCCCCCGTGGCGAAAACGAACGCCGTGATGTCGGCGCCCCGGCGGCGTAGGGGGATCGCCATCAGTGGGTCCTCCCATCTGCTTGTTGACCCGGAGCAGCAGCAACTTGGCGATGGTGAGCACGATGAAGGTGACGACGAACAAGAGAAAGCCGAGCGCGATCAACGACGAGCGATAGAGGTCGGTGTCGGCCTCGGTGAATTCGTTGGCGATCGCGGCAGCAATCGAGTTGCTCGGCATCAGTAGAGAGGCGGAAAGGTCGTGCGCATTGCCGAGCACAAAGGTGACGGCCATCGTCTCACCGAGCGCTCGGCCGAGGCCGAGGAAGATCGCGCCGATGATGGCGGAGCGCGTGTAAGGCAGCGTCACGCTCCGGAGAACTTCCCAGCGCGTCGATCCCAACGCGACGGCCGATTCCCTCAGCGGCGCAGGCACTGCATTGAACACCTCACGCGCGACCGCGGCGATGAAGGGAATGACCATGATCCCGAGGACGATCCCAGCAGTCAGCATACCGATGCCGATCGGGGGGCCGCTGAAGAGCGGCCCGATGACTGCCTTGCCGCCGAGGTGATCCGCAAGCCATGGCTCGACGTGGGCGGCCATGAAGGGCGCGAACACGAACAACCCCCACATGCCGTAGATGATACTGGGGATGGCGGCGAGAAGCTCGATGGCAATCGCGATCGGGCCGCAAAGTCCAGCGCGGCGCAATGTCGGTCAGGAAGAGGGCGATGCCGATGCTGACTGGAACGGCAATGACGAGCGCAATCGCTGAAGTGACGAGCGTCCCGTAGATCGGCACCAGCGCTCCGAAATGACCGCCGACCGCATCCCATTGGGAGCCGGTGATGAAGCGCCAGCCGAAGGTTTGGAAAGCGAGCCGGCCACCCCAAGCCATCGACAGCGCGATGGCGCCGAGCAGGATAAGAACGAACCAGGCGGCGCCCGCGGTGATCAGCTGGAAGGCGCTGTCCGCGTGCGCACCGCTCTTCATTGCCTGCGGTTCGGCGGCGCTTCTGTCGATCGTGGCCGCCGTCGCGTTCACTTCATATTCTGCGAGATATAGGTCTCGATCTGCTGGACCAGGTCATTGGGCAGCGGGACATAGTCGAGCTTGCTCGCCTGATCCTGGCCGTGCTCGAGCGCGTATTTGAAGAAAGCGACGGCGGCGTCCGACTTGGCCTTGTCCTTCGGTTGCTTGGGCAGAAGCACGAAGGTGCTCGCGGCGATCGGGTAGGCCGATGCGCCCGGCGCATTGGTCATCACCAGGTTGAAGTCCTTGGCGTTTTTCCAGTCGGCAGTTCCGGCCGCGGCCGCGAACGAGTCCCGCGCTCGGAGCGACGAATTGACCCGAAGCGTTCTGAACCAGCGCGTAGGTCATCTTGTTCTGAACGACATAGGCATATTCGACATAGCCGATCGAGTTCGGCAGCTGCTTGACGTAGCCGGCTACGCCTTCATTGCCTTTGCCGCCGACGCCACCGGTCCAATTGACCGTCTTGCCCTCGCCCGGGCCGGACTTCCAGGTCGGGCTGACCTGGCTGAGATAGTGGGTGAAGTTGAAGGTCGTTCCCGAACCGTCGGAACGGTGAACGGCCGCAATCGCCGAGCTCGGGAGGTTCACGCCCGGGTTGATCGTCGCGATCGCTGGGTCGTTCCAGTTCTTGATCTTGCCCTGATAGATGTCGGCGAGGATGCGGACCGGTGAGCTTGAGCTTGCCCGCATCGAGTCCCGGAATGTTCACGACCGGGACGATGCCGCCAACGATCACCGGGAATTGCGCGAGATTGTTCTTGACCAGCTCATCCGATTCGAGCGGCTGGTCGGTCGCGCCGAAATCGACGGTGCCCGCCTCAACCTGCGCAATGCCGCCGCCAGAGCCGATCGACTGATAGTTGATCATCGCGCCGTTCGACTTCTGGTAGTCAGTCGCCCAGGCAGAAAGGACGGGATAGACGAACGTCGAACCGGCGCCAGTGACCTGAACGCTGGAGCTTGGGGAAGCCTGATTGTTGGCTGTCTTGCTCCCGCATGCGGCGAGAAGGACGAGCGCAGGCAAAGCAACAAGCAGCTTGTTCATGAGAATCGGACTCCGTGTGGCTCAGCTTTCCCTTCAGCCCATGGGACCCTTTGGCGAACGCTCTGTGACGTTCCTGTTGCGCTTTTATGACAACGGCCGTCGCGATTGCGCGGCAATGGCACGAGGCGTAGGCGGGCGCCCATGGCGAGCAAATTCGAAACCTTTGCGGCACTCCACGTGCCCGGCGACCCCGTCATTCTCTACAACATCTGGGACCCCGGTAGCGCGCAAGCAGTCTCCGCCGCCGGCGCGAAAGCGCTTGCGACTGGCAGCCACCCTGTCGGCGACTCATCGGGTTTCGGCGACGCTCAGCAGGTGCCGCTCGATTACGTCTTCTCCAATGCGCGGCGTATCGTCGGCTCGATCGAGCTGCCGCTAACGGTCGATTTTGAAGGCGCCTATTCGATCGATCCCGATGAAGGGGCCGCTAACGTCGTACGCCTCGCTGAAACCGGCGCGGTCGGCTGCAATTTCGAGGACCAGGTCGTCGGCGGCGAAGGGCTCCATCCGCTCGACCTCCAGGTGCGCAGGATTGCCGCGATCCGAAAGGCGGTCGGCGACCAGTTCTACATCAACGCGCGGACGGACCTGTTCCTGAAAACGCAGAATTATGACAACTCGTTGATCGACCAGGTGGTCGAGCGCGGAAAGGCGTTCGCCGACGCCGGCGCGAGCGGTTTCTTCGTGCCTCGCCTGTCGGATCCGAAACAGATCGAGCGGGTCGTCCGCGAGGTTCCTTTGCCGCTTAACGTCATCGCGTTCCCCGGAGCGCCCGCCAAGAACAGTGTGGGCGGACGCGGGCGTGGCCCGAATCAGTCACGGCCCGTTCCCGCACCGTGCCTTGATGGCGAAGCTGACAGAAATGGCGCGCGAGGCGATCGATTAGGCGCGCCCGAAGCGCCACCATCTCACGCGCGGGCCTGATTTCAGGACCGTCTTGCGGAACAGCTGCGCTGCGAGGCGCAGGATTATTCCGACCCAAAGCGCCTGCCACAGGATGGCGAAGAGGTGCGGCCACCATTCCGGTTCCTGCGCGGCGCGCGCCAGCATCACCATGGGGGACGAGAGCGGAAATATCGCGGCAGCGATCGCCTTGGGCGAGTCCGGAACGCCCACCGCGGTCGAAGCGAGCGCGAACACCAGCAATTGACCGAATGTCGCGGGCATTGCCAGTACCTGCACTTCACGCGCCGTCGACGCCTGAGCGCCGATGGTCAGCATGATTGCGCCGATGAGCAGATAGTTCATCGCGAAATAGACGATCACCAACGCGAGGAATCCGGGCCAGCCCACCGCCGGTACTGGCAAAGTGGCGAGGCCGCCGTGCTTGATCATCTGGACGAACAGCGCGCCGGCGGCAAGCCACACCATGATCCCGATCACTGAGGCAGCCAACATCGCGAACAGCTTGCCGACGAACATCGCATCGATGGGCACGGCAGCAGCGATGACCTCGATGATCTTGTTGGATTTCTCCTCGATGAGCTGGGACATGACCATGCCGGCAAGGAACAGGGTCAGGAAGAAGATCAGCATCTGCCCGATCTGAGCTGTAACCGCGCGATCGTTCACCAGTGACCCCGTCGGCGCGTGGACGTTGGTCACCGGAAGCTCCGCCTCACTCGCCGATGACGCGCGCGCATTACCGATGAGCAGACGCAGCTGCCCCAGCGTCGCGGGGTCGCCCGCGACCGCTCCGGTGAGGTGCGGATGATCGAGGCTTCCGCTGAGCACGGCACGAACCGGCGGCTTCCCGCTCGCCAGCAATTGCTGCCGCTGGGCGGCGAGGTCTCGCTCCGGCGCATAATGGACGATGTTCACGACTGCGGCGTCGGTGAGCGCCTGTGCGAGCTGTGCGCGCGCAGCCGAGAGACGATCGAAATCGTGGGCGCTCCAGACGACTGCCACGACGGGCCGCTCCGCCTGGGTCGCGACGCGGGCGCCGATGCTTCCGAACAGGCCGCCAAGCAGCAGTGGAAAGAGCGGGCCGAGCAGGAAGAAGATAAAGGCCTTGGACAGCACCGTCGCGCCGAAGTCGCGGCGCGCGATGACCAGCGACGAGCGGATGAAGCGCATCATTGCACCTTCTCCTGTCCCATCTCAGCGGCCGCCTTGTTGCCCGCGATCGCGACGAACGCGTCGTGCAGGCCCGGCCGCTCGATCGCCAGAGTCTCAATACCGGCGCCGCCATCGATCAGCGTCTTGAGGAGCGGCTCGGGCCCCCCCTCGGGAAGCTCGAACACCCATTCGTCGCCCTCGCGCCGGGCATTCGCCGGAATCGCCGTGCGCCACTCGCCGTCCGCGGCCCGAGTGCGCAAGCGAACGATCGGCCGCAGCCTTGCCCGCGCTTCGTGGACCCGCCCGTCGAAGGCAACTTTGCCCTTGGCGATGATCGCGACTTGCTCGCACAGCCGTTCGGCATGAGCGATCACGTGAGTGGAGAAGATGATCGTCACTCCGGCGCGGGCTTCCCGGCGGATAAGGTCTTCGAGTCGGCCCTGGTTGATCGCGTCGAGACCCGCGAAGGGCTCGTCGAGGACGATCAGACGCGGGTTGTGAATGATCGTGCCGAGCAGCTGCACGGTCTGCGCCATGCCCTTGGAGAGCGAGCGGATCGACTTCTTCGACCATTCGCCGAGGCCATGTTCTTCGAGCAGCTGTTCGGCCCGGCGCCTGCCTTCGTCCAAGGGAAGGCCACGAAGGGCGCCCATGAACGCTATCGCGTCGCGCGCATGCATTGCAGGGTAGAGGCCGCGCTCTTCCGGTAGGTAACCGACCTCGGGCGCTGCCTCGAGCGGCCGCGCCCTGCCGAGAACTCGCCTCGAGCCGCTCGATGGATCGATGATTCCGATCAGCATCCTCAGGGTCGTGGTCTTGCCGGCGCCGTTAGGGCCCAGCAGTCCGTAGATCGAACCGGTCGGCACGGCGAGGCTGACTCCATCGACCGCACGTGTCTCGCCGAAATCCTTGACCAGATCGATCGCTTCGACTGCGATCCGGTGATTTGTCCGTTCGTGCTGAACCTGTCGAAGCACTGTTTTCCCTTGAGAAATCAAAGACAGGCCTTCGACAAGCTCGGGCCGAACGGTGTAGGTGACCGGCGTGCATAGGGTTCAAAGCCTTGAGGAAGCAATAAGAACAAAAGCGGCTGAGCTGGGCTTCTCCGCCTGCGGGTTCGCGAGCGCCGACGCCGCCGATGCGTCGGGGCTGGACATCAAGCGGTGGATCGAAGCCGGCCATCATGGAACGATGGAGTGGATGGAGACGCGGGCGCACCACCGTGTGTCGCCGCTCGCACTGTGGCCCGAGGCGAGGTCGGCGATCGCGCTCGGGATGAGCTATGCGCCGGCGTCGGACCCGCTTGCGCTTGCGGACTATCCGGCGCTTGGACGAATCTCGGTCTACGCCCAGGGCGTCGACTACCATAAGACCGTGAAGAAAGCGCTGAAGTCGCTCGGACGCTGGCTGGCTGAGGAATCCGGCGGCGAGCTTAAAGTCTTCGTCGACACCGCCCCGGTGATGGAGAAGCCCCTCGCGCAGGCGGCCGGCATCGGCTGGCAGGGCAAGCACACCAATCTCGTCAGCCGCGAGCATGGCAGCTGGTTGTTCCTGGGCGTGATCCTCACCAGCCTCGAGCTTGAGCCGGACCAATCCGCCGATGATGGTCAGCATTGCGGCAGCTGCACGCGCTGTCTCGACGCCTGCCCGACGAGCGCGTTCATGGGACCGCATCGGATCGATGCACGTCGCTGCATTTCCTACCTGACGATCGAGCATGACGGGCCGATCCCGGAGGAATTCCGTGAGGCCATGGGCAATCGAATCTATGGCTGCGACGATTGTCTCGCGGTCTGCCCATGGAACCGTTTCGCCGATGCCGGTGCGGCGAACCGGGCATTCCTGCCGCGTGCGGAGTTGGCCGCGCCGCGCCTGGCCGACCTGCTTATGCTCGACGATGCATCGTTCCGGGAGATGTTCGGTGGGTCTCCGATCAAGCGGATCGGCCGGACGCGAATGATCCGCAACTGCCTGATCGCCGCGGGCAACAGCGGCGACCAGTCATTGCTTCCGGCCATCAGAAAGCATCAGGGCGATCCCGATCCGGTGATCGCCGAGAGTGCAGAATGGGCGCTTGCTCAGCTCGGATATTCGAGTGCGGAGATGCAGGTCGCCTGATCGGTGTCGGCGCCAGCGGGCGTCCTCGTATCGACGTGGGTGACGACGAGCGTGCCGTTCTGGCCGGGGTAGAGGTAGGCGTCCAGCACGCAATATTTGCCGCGGAACTGCAGCTTCAGGCTCGTCCCCTCCTGAACCTGGAAGGCGGGGCGACCGAAATGTATCGTGAGCTCCGAAGCGGTAAGACCCGTCAGACGCGTCGAATGCCGCTGTTGCGCGGGAGCCGCCTGGACCGGTTGGACGGGCGCAGGAGGCTCCGGCCTCGTTGCGCAGCCGGCGAGAAAGAGCGTTGAAGCGAGCAGGATCCGGCGCATGGCGGCATGGAATGCCCGGGCAGCGCGGCCGAGGCAAGGTTGCCGGGCAGAGAATGCCCCGCTAGGCGCGCGGTTTTCCTGACCTCGCCGGAGATATCATGACCGTTCGCCGCCTCGACGTACTCGCAATCGGCAATGCCATCGTCGACGTGATTGCGGATGCTGACGACGAATTTCTGGCTCGCGAGCAGATGCACAAGGGCGCGATGCGGCTGATCGACGAGGCCGAGGCAACCCGCCTCTACGATGCGATGGGTCCCGCGCGCGAGCTAAGCGGCGGATCGGCCGCGAACACGGTTGCCGGCGTGGCGTCGCTCGGTCTGAACGCCGGCTTCGTCGGCCAGCTCGCCGATGACCAGCTCGGAGCGATCTTCTCGCACGACATCCGAAGCCTTGGAGTCACCTTCGACACGCCGCTGCGCATCGACGTCGGAGCGACCGCGCGTTGCCTGATCCTCGTAACTCCCGACGCTCAACGGACGATGAATACCTTCCTCGGGGCCGCGCAGCGGCTCGCTCCTGATACCATCGATCCGGCGCAGGTAGCGGATTCGCACATCCTCTATCTCGAGGGCTATTTGTGGGATCCGGAGGAGCCGCGCTCGACGATGGTGAAGGCGATGGAAGCAGCCCGAGCCGCAGGCACCAAGGTCGCCTTCACGCTTTCCGATAGTTTCGTCGTCGATCGCCATCGCGCCGATCTCTGGGATCTGTTTCGAAAAGGCGGCGTCGACATCCTGTTCGCGAACGAAGCCGAGATCATGAGCCTCACCGAGCATGACAGCTCCGAGGAAGCGGCGCTCGCGGTCGCTGCCGAAGTTCCGACGGTGGTCGTCACCTGTAGCGAGAAAGGCGCATTCGCACTCTCGCAGGGACAGAAGTTCTCGGTCGGCGCAGAGCCCATCCGTGCGCTCGTCGATACGACCGGTGCGGGCGATTTGTTCGCCGCGGGCTATCTTGCAGGCGAGGCGCGGGGCCTGGGTGCCGAGCAGTCGCTGCGGCTTGGCGCGATCTGCGCGGCGGAAGTGATTCAGCATTACGGAGCTCGGCCGGAGGCGGACCTCCGGGCGCTCGCGCAAGAACTGGTCGGCTAAAGTCGCCTGAGCAGCTCGACGAGATTTCCTGAAGGGTCGCGTACATAGAAGGACAATTCATCCCCCTCGACGCGCACCTCTTCGATCGCAACGCCGTGGCTCGCGAGCCACGTGCGCATGTCCTGTTGCCGCCAGCCCTCGGTCAGGATCGCGAAATGGTCGAGGTTGCGACCGGCGGGGGCTCCCTCGAGTGCCCATGCGCCGTTCGGATCGTCAACGTCGACGAGCGTCACGCCCGCTGACAGCTCGGCCATCGCATGCTGGGGCAAGCGATGTTTCATCTCGCACCCGAGAACGCCGCAATAAAAGCGCTCCGCTTCGCCCATTCCGCGAACGTGCAGCAGCAAATGGTCGAGACCGAGCAGCTTGAATGGCGGCCCGGTCACGACACCCGCTTATTCGCTCTCGCCGATGTCCTGGGGCGGCGCAGGCGCCCGTGGCATCGGGGCAATTCCGATCGATCCCGGCGCATCTGCCGCAACCTCCGGCACATCCACGATGCCCCGCGCGACGTTGCTGTGACGATAGCCGTAGAGGAAGTAGACCACGAGGCCGAGCACCGTCCACGACACGAACAGAAGCTTCGACTCCACATTTAGGTTCACGAACAGCAGCAGGCAGCCCGCGATCGAAAGCGGTGCGACGACGAAGATCGCCGGCGTTCGGAACGGCCGCGGACGGCCGGGATCCCTCTTGCGCAGGATCATGACTCCGAGCGACACCGCCGCGAAGGCGAAGAGCGTTCCAGCGTTCGAATAGTCGGCCAATGTGCCCACTGGCAGGAAGGCCGCGGCGATCGCCACGAAAATGCCGGTGACGATCGTGACTATATAGGGCGTCCGGAACCGCTCGTGGACGGCGGACAGGCGCTCGGGGAGCAAGCCATCGCGCGCCATCACGAAAAAGATGCGCGTCTGGCCATACATCATGAGCAGAACGACCGAGGGCAGAGCGATCGCCGCAGCAAGACCGAGGAGGTTGCCGAACAGCGGGTTGGAAACCTCGCGAAGGATATGCGCGAGCGCCTCCTTCGAACAGACCGTCGGCGCGTGCGCAGCCTGGCAGGCAAGCGAGCTGTAGAGCGCAGGCGAGCCCTCCTTGAAGGGGATGCCGGTCGCCGGATCCAACACCGGCTGAGCGCCGAAGGACCCGATCACGCCCGCAGCGACGAGAAGGTAGAAGACCGTGCAGATCAACAAGCTTCCGATCAGCCCGATCGGCACGTTGCGCTGCGGATTCTTGGTTTCCTCGGCTGCGGTGGAGACGGCGTCGAAACCGACATAGGCGAAGAAAATCGAGGCCGCGGCGCCAAGTATGCCAGTGCCCGACGAGCTCAGCGGATTACCCCAGCCACGCGGAGCGAAGGGGTGGAAGTTGGCGCTGTGGCCGCTGATCATTGGCAAGGTGATGATCAGGAAGAGGGTCAATGCGGTCACCTTGATGACGACGAGGACCGCGTTGAACGTGGCGCTCTCCTTCGTGCCGATGACGAGAAGCGTCGTGACGAAAGCGACGACCAGGACCGCAGGCAAGTTGAACACGCCGCCGACCTCGCCTCCCTGGAGGAAGCCCCATTGGATTGGCGGACCGACTGCGAGTGCGTGCGGTATATGGACTCCGATGGAATCGAGAAGGCCCGTGATGAAGCCGGACCAGCCAACCGCTACGGCACTGGCGCCAAGTGCATATTCGAGGATGAGCGCCCAGCCGACGAGCCACGCCATGATCTCGCCCATCACCGCATAGGAATAAGTGTAGGCGGAGCCCGCGACCGGAACCATGGAAGCCAGCTCCGAATAGCAGAGGGCTGCCAATGCACAGACCGTGCCGGCGACGATGAAGCTGACCATCATTCCCGGACCCGCCTTCTGGGCGGCCGTCGCGGTTAGAACGAAAATGCCGGTGCCGATGACCGCACCGATGCCAAGCAAGGTCAGCTGGAACGCGCCGAGCGAGCGCTTCAGCGATTTCTTCTGTGCTGTCGCAAGGATTTCGTCGAGCGGCTTGATCCGCCCGCGTCCGCTCCCGCGCGGTGCTATGGTGGCCATGTCAGTCCCCTACCGATCTCAAGATTGTCCGCGACCCTAAACGTTGCAGGGCCAAGGGCAATCCCCCTTCGACAGCCATGTTAGCGCGCGAGCATCGGCCCGAGCGGCCGTCCGGCGAAGATGTGCACATGTAGGTGCGGCACCTCCTGCCCGGAGTTCACTCCCGTGTTGGCGAGCAAGCGGTAGCCGCCGTCAACCAGCCCGGCCTCCCGCGCAATTGAACCCACCGCGCGGACAAAGGCTGTGATTTCTGCATCTCCAGCACTTGCTGAGAAATCGTCCCAGGACACGTAAGCACCCTTTGGAATCACGAGAATGTGCGTTGGACTCAACGGGTTGATGTCATGGAAGGCGAGCACATGCTCGTCCTCATAGACCTTCTTGGACGGCAGCTCGCCGCGAAGGATGCGGGCAAAGATGTTGCTGTCGTCATACGGTTGCGTGGCGTCGATGGGCATGACTGACTCCGCTTGACCATGCTCCTCGGGTCGCTACCACCGGAGACGATGACCGACGAGACCCCTGAAAGTCTGATCCCGTACGACGAGATCGTGCAGGACGCGCTTCGCGCGGTGGTCGGGCGCGTGCTCGGCGAGGTCGAGACCGCTGGCGTGCTTCCCGGGGAGCACCATTTTTACATCACTTTCAAGACGCGTGCACCGGGCGTTTCCATTCCGAAACACTTGCTCGAGCGCTTCCCGGACGAGATGACGATCGTCATCCAGCACCGCTTCTGGGACCTCAAGGTCGAAGACGACGCCTTTTCCGTCGGCCTGTCGTTCGGCGGCGTTCCGGCTACGCTTTACGTCCCCTTCGCCGCAGTCACTCAGTTTCACGACCCGGCGGTCGAGTTCGCGCTCACCTTCCATGCGAGCGCCGATGAGGCGCCCCAGGAAGAGCATGAGGAAGCCGAGAACGACGCGCCGGCCGAGGAATCGAAAGCCGAGGCGCCCAAGGACGGCTCCAACGTCGTGAGCGTGGACTTCACACGGAAGAAGTAGCCGGGGTGCGCGCATCACCCCGGACTTGATCCGGGGTCCGCCTGCCTTAAAGCGCGACCACGAAAAGGATGGATTCCCGCTTTCGCGGGAATGACGACAAGAGGTCATTCATGCCGAGCACTGCAACCCGCACCGAAAGCGACAGCTTCGGGCCGATCCAGGTTCCCGCTGATGCCTATTGGGGAGCGCAGACCGAGCGCTCGATCGAGAATTTCCCGTTCGGACCGAGCGAGCAGATGCCGCTCGAGATCGTCCGTGCTCTTGGAGTCATCAAGCAAGCCGCGGCGCGGGTGAACGCCCGTATCGGCGGCCTCGATCCCAAAATCGCGGAGGTCGTGCAGCAGGCCGCGAGCGAAGTCGCGCGCGGCGATCTCGACAACCAGTTCCCGCTGGTCATCTGGCAGACCGGGTCGGGCACCCAATCGAACATGAACGCCAACGAGGTGATCGCCGGCCGCGCCAACGAGATCCTGACCGGCAAGCGCGGCGGCAAGGACCCGGTCCACCCCAATGACCATGTGAACAAGAGCCAGTCGTCGAACGACAGCTTCCCCACCGCCATGCACATCGCCGCCGCAGTGGCTGTTCACGAACGACTCCTTCCGGCGCTCAAGAAGATGCACGCGCGTCTTGCCGACCAGGCGCGGCGCTGGGACCAGATCGTGAAGATCGGCCGGACCCACCTCCAGGACGCAACTCCGCTCACGCTGGGCCAAGAATTTTCCGGCTACGCCGCGCAGGTCGAGGATTGCATCGCGAGGGTCGAAAATGCGCTTCCACGCCTGATGCGCCTGGCGCAGGGCGGGACGGCGGTCGGAACCGGCCTCAATGCGCCGAAGGAGTTCGGCGAGGAGATTGCGAAGGAAGTTTCCAACCTTACGCAACTTCCATTCACGTCCGCGCCTAACAAGTTCGCCGAGCTCGCGGCGCACGACACTCTGGTCGAGCTGTCCGGCGTGCTCAACGTGATCGCAGTCGCGCTGACGAAGATCGCCAACGACATCCGCTTGCTCGGCTCCGGCCCACGCTGCGGCCTTGGCGAGTTGAAGCTTCCCGAGAACGAGCCCGGTAGTTCGATCATGCCCGGCAAGGTCAATCCGACCCAGGCCGAGATGCTGACGATGGTTGCCGCTCAGGTGATGGGCAACCATCTCGCCGTGACCGTTGGCGGCATGCAGGGCCACCTCGAGCTCAACGTGTTCAAGCCGCTGATCGGAGCGAACGTGATCCGCTCGATCAACCTGCTTTCGACCGGCATGGAAAGCTTCACCGAGCGGATGCTCGATGGCGCTGAGCCCAATATCGATCGGATCAACGAGCTGATGAACCGGTCGCTGATGCTGGTCACCGCACTTGCGCCGGAAATCGGCTACGACAATGCGGCGACGATCGCCAAGCACGCGCACAAGCATGGCAAGACGCTGAAGGAAGCCGGCCTCGAGCTCGGGCTCGTCGACGAGGAAACCTTCGACCGCGTCGTGAAGCCCGAAGGGATGGTCGGGCGCTAGAGCGCCAGGTTCAGCCGAACGCCGAGATTGTCGATCCCAGGATTCTCGCCGCCGAACAGCTGGGCGTGACTCATATGCACCCAGCTCGCTTCGACACTGAGGCGATTGTTGATGTGAGTGCCGATGCCGAGTTCAGGCTCGAACAGCACCCGGCTTCCGAACGCGATCTTGTCCGTCCGGAAGAATTTGTCCGCTGATCCGTTGTGGATGGCGATCCCGAGCCCTGGCCGGATGTAGATGGAATGGCCGAACTTCGCCGACAACCCGACGGCCGCATAGCTGGTCTGGCCGGCTGTATTGAGCGCACCGAAGACGTAAGGCTGGAGCGGCGTGTGGCCGATCGCATCGCCGCGGTAGCCTAGCTGCAGGTCCATGCCGTCTTCGATCCCGCTCTTGTCCGTCGGAAGCTTGACGTCGTGGACGTAAACGCCGCCGAAAATTTCACCCGCGTGCGCAGGCACGGCCGCCATCATGAGCAGGATGGGGCTCAGTAAGACAGCAACTCTCACAATCCATTTCCCTTCGGCACAGACGTATCAATGTTCGGCGGCGTGGATTGTGCCGCATCTAAAATCATGCGCGTTCAACGCTTTCCTGCTAACATCGCAGGGACGGGACGGGAGCACGACATATGTGGGGGAGTGTCTTCAGGTGGGCCGCAGCGTGCGCAATCGTCGTTTCTGGCGTCGCTGCGGCAAGGTCGGATCACGCGATTGGAATGTGGGGCGGCCAACACGCAGGCATTGCCTTTGAAGGTGGACTTGCGGACGTCCAGTTCGACTGCGCGTCAGGGACGATCGACGATGCGATCTATCCAGCTAAGGACGGCTCCTTCTCGGTCAAGGGCACCTACCGAACGGGCCCTCCGGGCCCGGTGAAGGTCGGGGAGTTCTTTACCAGCAAGGATGCCGTCTACTCCGGCCAGATTACGCAAGGCGCGACCAAGAAAGCGCCCCGCCTCATGACTCTCAACCTGACGTTCGAGGATGGATCGACGCTCGGTCCGTTCACGCTCACCGAAGGGATGCGTCCCCAGATCACGCACTGCAGCTGATCAGCGGGCCTGCCACGCCTGAACGGCGGGATTCGGGGCGATCAGGTTCCAAATGTTGAGCGTCAAATTGTCCCGGATCACAAACAGCGGAGCCAGCTCAAGCGCGATCAAGAGCACGATAGAAGCCCATCGCGGAAGCCTTCGCGCGGCGAGGAAGCCAACGCACATCATCAGCATGTCGGAAACCGAATTGATGACGCTGTCGCCGCTGTAGCCGAGCGCGGCGGCAGTCTCGCGATAGCGATCGATCACAATCGGCGTGTTCTCGATCACCTCCCAGGTCGCCTCGACCAACAAGGCCACGAGAAAGCGCCGCCCCACTGGCCAGCGCCGGAAGAGCAGCCAAAGTCCGGCATAAAAGAGCAGCCCGTGGACGATGTGGCTGAGGCTGTACCAGTCGGCGAGCATCTGGCTGGTCTTCGGGCTGTCGCGCGAGCCAACCCACAGTTCGATCGTGCCGCAAGTGCAGATGGGATGTCGGCCCATTGCGAGCTCGATCGCCGCTGCGATTGCGATGATGATTAAGGCCGCTGCGGCGGCTCGCCGTGTCGTCATCCAAGTACAGGCTTAGCAGAGCAATGCAGCTTGCAAAGGACTGCCGTTCAGCAGACACACGCTCGGATGCTGCGCGCCTACGGCCCCAATTGCGATGGAGAGCTCATCGCCCCGAGCTCCCAGCGCATTCCGGACGATGCCGCGTGGATCGACCTTGAGGAACCCACCAAAGAGGAAGAGAAGCTCGTCGAGCTCTGCATCAAGGTCGATGTGCCGACCGAAGAGGAAATGGCAGAGATCGAACCATCGAGCAGGCTCTACGAGAAGAACGGCGCGCTCTACATGACGGTCAGCGCTCTTCGCGGCGTCGAAGAGCATTTGCCGAGCACAGACTCCGATCGGGTTCGTCCTCGCCGGCAACCGGCTCGTCACCATCCGTTACGCCACGCCAAAGCCAATTCGAACGTTCGAGAACCACGCGCGCCGCGACCCGGAAATCGTAAAGGACGGCCCGACCGCGCTCGTTCGCCTCCTCGACGCGATCATCGACCGACTCGCAGACGAAATCGAAAACGTCAGCGAGACGATGGAAGGCCTGTCGCAGGAGATCTTCCAGAGCAACCAGCAGGAACGACGGATTCCGGTCGAGAAGCTGAGAGCGCTTCTCACCAGCATCGGAAGAGTCCAGACCCTGCTAACGAAGATCCGCTATTCGGCGGTATCGACGCTGCGCATGTTGAGCTTCCTTTCAGGCTCGAACCGTATTCACGAGAAAGACCAGACCGAGCTTCGGCATCACCTCGGCAGCCTGACGACCGACCTGACCGCACTTAGCGAGCATTCGAGCTACCTCGTCGATAGCCTGACGTTCCTGCTCGATGCTTCCCTTGGATTGATCAGCATCGAACAAAATGCAGCGATGAAATTGTTCTCCTGGGCGGCTGTCGTATTCCTGCCGCCGACCCTAATCGCGGGCATTTACGGCATGAACTTCCACGATTTCCCTGAACTCGGCTGGCGCTTGGGCTATCCCATGGCGCTCACGCTGATGCTAGTGACCGCAATCGGCCCCTATCTATATTTCAAGAAAAGAGGCTGGATTTAGGCGAGTTCGGCGGCGGGAATCTCCGCGATCACCATTTCGGCGTCGGCTGCGGCACGGCGCCGGGCGAGCGCGGAATAGGCAAGCGCCAGCTCACCAGCTACGGCAGCCTCTTCCGCACGGCTCTTCGCCGTTGCGACCGCGCGTGCTTCCTCGGCGCGCCTCCGGAAATAGTCGCTGTCTCGTGTCATGAACTCAACTTAGTGCTGCTCCGTAACAAATACGAGGCAGGCTTCGGCGACCTGCCGCGATGGCCGTTCCGCCTGCCGCATGGATCGGGTCCGATTTGACGGATTTGCGGCCATCCGAGCGGGTTGCTAAGCGCCAGGGCGCCCCCATTTGAACGACGCCCCGGAAAGACAGCGATGATTCCCACTGGCCAGGACAGCCTCCACACCCGCTCGACCGTCGATGTCGAGGGAAAGACCTATGCTTATTACTCGCTAAAGAAGGCCGGCGAGACGCTCGGAGACATTTCGCGGTTGCCGTTCTCGATGAAGGTCCTGCTGGAGAATCTGCTGCGCTTCGAAGACGGGGAGACGGTCACTCGCGACGATCTCCAGGCGATGGTCGACTGGCTGAAGGAACGTCGGATCAACCGCGAGATCCAATATCGTCCGGCGCGCGTGCTGATGCAGGATTTTACGGGCGTCCCGGCGGTCGTCGACCTCGCAGCGATGCGCGATGCGATGGCTCAGCTCGGCGGAGATGCGCAGAAGATCAACCCGCTGGTGCCAGTGCATCTCGTCATCGACCACAGCGTGATGGTCGACGAATTCGGCAATCCGCGCGCATTCGAGAAGAACGTCGAATTTGAATATGAACGCAATGGCGAACGCTACGAGTTCCTCAAATGGGGCAGCCAGGCGTTCGACAATTTCAAGGTCGTGCCGCCCGGAACCGGCATCTGCCACCAAGTGAACCTCGAGCATATCGCCCAATGCGTTTGGACCGACCAGGACGCCAATGGCGAAACGCTTGCCTATCCCGACACTTTGGTGGGCACTGACAGCCATACGACGATGGTCAACGGCCTCGGAGTCCTCGGCTGGGGAGTCGGTGGGATCGAGGCCGAAGCGGCAATGCTTGGCCAGCCTGTCAGCATGTTGATTCCCGAAGTGGTCGGCTTCTGCTTATCGGGTCAGCTTCGCGAAGGCATAACGGCGACGGATCTCGTGCTGACCGTGACGCAGATGCTCCGCCAGAAGGGCGTGGTCGGGCGTTTCGTGGAATTCTACGGGCCCGGCCTCGATAAGCTGCCGCTCGCCGACCGCGCGACGATCGCCAATATGGCGCCCGAATATGGCGCCACCTGCGGCTTTTTCCCCATCGACGAGCGTACGATCGACTATCTGAAGCTCACGGGCCGCGACGATGCTGAGATCGCTCTGGTGCGCGCTTATGCCCATGCACAGGGTCTATGGCGGGATGCAAACTCGGCCGAGCCGCTGTTCACGGACACGCTCGAGCTCGACATGAGCTCGATCGAGCCGTCGCTGGCCGGGCCGAAACGGCCCCAGGACCGAGTGCTGCTCGGTGAGGTGGACGAGCAGTTCAATGCCGAATTGGACGGCACCTATCACAAGGCGAACGACCCTCGAGTGCCGGTTCAAGGCGAGCAATTCGACTTCGGCAATGGCGATGTCGCAATCGCCGCCATCACCAGCTGCACCAACACGTCCAACCCTTCGGTACTCATTGCAGCCGAACTCGTCGCGCGGAAGGCCCGCGAGCGCGGCCTCAAGCCCAAGCCGTGGGTCAAGACCAGCCTCGCACCGGGTAGCCAGGTGGTCACCGATTATCTCGACGAAAGCGGCCTTAGCGCCGATCTCAACGCGCTCGGCTTCGACCTCGTCGGCTATGGCTGCACGACCTGCATCGGCAACTCGGGACCGCTTCCCGAGCCGATCAGCAAGGCAATCAACGACAATGACCTGGTCGCCGTCAGCGTCCTCTCGGGCAACCGCAATTTCGAAGGCCGCGTCTCTCCCGACTGCCGCGCCAATTATCTCGCTTCGCCGCCGCTGGTCGTCGCCTATGCGCTTAAGGGCACGGTGCGCTCCGACATGGTCAACGAACCGATCGGTACCGCGTCCAACGGCCAGCCGGTGTTCCTCAAAGACATCTGGCCATCGAACGAGGAAATTCGCGAACTCATCGACGCGCACGTCCATTCGGAGATGTTCCGCCGCCGCTACGCCGACGTCTATCAGGGCGACGAGCGCTGGCGCGCGATCGAGATCACCGGCGGCGAGACCTACAGCTGGCCGGCGCTTTCGACCTATATCCAGAACCCCCCGTATTTCGTCGGCATGACGATGCAGCCGACGCCGCTCGCGGACATCGAGCGCGCGCGGCCGCTCGCGATCTTCGGCGATTCGATCACGACCGACCACATCTCGCCTGCAGGGGCGATCAAGCCCGACAGCCCCGCAGGGCGCTATTTGCTTGAGCACGGTGTCAGTCGCGGCGAGTTCAACAGCTACGGATCGCGCCGCGGCAACCATGAAGTGATGATGCGCGGCACCTTCGCCAACATCCGCATCCGCAACCGGATGCTCGATAATGTCGAAGGCGGCTTCACGCGCTACGCGCCGACGGGCGAGGTCATGGCGATCTACGACGCGGCGATGCTCTACCGCCAGGACGGCCGCGCGCTCGTCGTCGTCGCCGGCAAGGAATATGGAACCGGAAGCTCCCGCGACTGGGCGGCCAAGGGCACGGTCCTGCTCGGCGTTCGCGCGGTGATCGCCGAGAGCTTCGAGCGCATCCACCGTTCCAACCTCGTGGGCATGGGCGTGCTGCCGCTCCAGTTTCGCGAGGGCGAGAGTGCGGCGACCTACAGCCTGACCGGCGAGGAAAAGTACACCATCACCGGGATCGCCGGCCTGAAGCCGCGCGAAGATGTCGAAGTGAAGGTTTCCCGCGACAACGGCGAAGAGTTCAGCTTCACCGCCCGCTGCCGGATCGATACCTACAACGAGCTCGAATATTTCAAGGCTGGCGGCATTCTTCACTACGTGCTGAGAAGGCTTGCGGCCGCGTGATCGCACTGCCCGCCTGGGACCTCACCCGCTGGCTAGTTGAGATTGCAGGCTGGAGCGGAGCGGCCCTCATCCTCATGGCCTATCTCCTGCTGTCGGCAGGAA
Organism: uncultured Alphaproteobacteria bacterium; assembly: GCA_963831485.1. Lineage (GTDB taxonomy): Bacteria > Pseudomonadota > Alphaproteobacteria > Sphingomonadales > Sphingomonadaceae > Sphingomicrobium. The sequence continues at coordinate 28,001 of CAWHQE010000006.1, read as the reverse complement.
GGCTCACGGGTCAGTCGCTGACCTATCAGGGGATGAACGTGGTCGGCGCGGCAGGGTTTGTGATTAACGGCTGGTGGCATGGCGCACTGCCTTCCGCGGTGCTCAATGTCCTCTGGCTACTCATCGGAGCAGTCGCTTCATGGCGGATCATCAGGAAAGAAGGATCGTCGACCTCAGCCATGTGATCGAAGATGGCATGACGACGTACAAGGGCCTGCCCGGGCCTCACATTTGCGACTTCTGGACGCGCGAAAGCTCGGCCGCCAACTATGACGACGGCGCGACCTTCCAGATCGGCCGGATCGACATGGTCGCAAATACCGGAACCTACCTCGACAGCCCATTTCATCGCTACGCCGACGGCGCAGATCTGTCTGAACTTAAGCTGCCGTCCCTCGCCGACGTGCCCGGCATCATCATTCGCCGGCCGTGGGAGAAGAAACTCGCCCTCGAACCCGGTGACCTCGAAGGCCGGGATGTAGAAGGAAAGGCCGTCCTCGTGCACACCGGATGGGACCGCCATTGGCGGACTGACGGCTATTTCGGCGAGCATCCTTTTCTTACTTCCCAAGCCGCCGACTGGCTCGCTGACCACGGAGCGCTGATCGTCGGGATCGACAGCTGCAACATCGACAATATGCACGCGCGTGCGCGCCCGGTTCACACGCGCCTGCTCGGCGCGGGAATCCCGATATGCGAGCATATGACGAACCTCGGCAGCCTGCCCGACGATGGCTTCCGCTTCTCAGCCGTGCCGCCGAAGGTGAAAGGGATGGGGACCTTCCCGGTGCGCGCTTATGCCGTGCTCGGCTGACGAAGCGCGGGCTTTAGCCAATCGGGAATGATGGCGTTGGAGGGAATCGCGTCGACTCGCGCATGAACGACCGAGAGGTTCAGCTCGGGATACTCGACGCGCGAGCGCTCGCCACCACCGCCAACGGCGCCGAACAGGCGCCGGCTGATCTTCTGCCGCCAGTTCATTCTGGCGGTGTTCTCCTGGCCGACGAAGCATCCCTTGGTGAAGCTGACCCCATTGAGCTCGGCCGCATTGCACTCGAGCCAGAGCACGTCGCCGAGCTCCGCTCGGCCCTCGCAGACGCCCAGTTTCAGTCGGTGCTCGAGCCAGCCGCTCGCCGGCTCCTCAGGTGACTCAAGCCAGCGGTTACCGAGGAGGCCAAGGCGCGGATCGGATACACCCTTGCCCGCTTCCGTGCACCAGTGGACGGCGAGTGAATCATCCCGCTCGATCCGAATCTGCCTGCGTAACCGGTAGATCGCCAGGCGCTTGATCAAATCCTCGGCAGCTTCCACTTCGCAGTCGAGTAGGAAGTCGTCGCCGTCGTCCCACACTAGGAAATCGAACAGACATTTCCCTTGCGGCGTCAGTAGGCCCGCCCAGATTGGAAGCACCCCCGTTACGTCGCTGGTAACGAGGCCCTGCAGGAAGCCGCGCACGTCCTCGCCGGAGAGTCGGACGAGTGCTCGGTCGGTCAGGGTGGTCGCGGACATAGGTCTCAGTTAGGGAGCGGGAAGTGGCTTCGCAAACGCTGACCATCCGCCGGCCTGACGACTGGCATCTGCACCTGCGCGACGGCGACATGCTGCGCGCGGTCGCGCCTTATACTGCTCGGCAATTCGCGCGGGCGATTGTCATGCCCAACCTGATGCCGCCGGTGACCACGCCGGAAGCTGCAGCCGCCTATAGGGCGCGGATCGTCGAGGCGACGGGGCCGGGCTTCACGCCGCTGATGACCTGCTATCTGACCGATGAAACCAATCCCGACGAGATTGAGCGCGGCTTCGAAGACGGCATCTGGGTCGCAGCGAAGCTCTATCCGGCGGGAGCGACGACCAACAGCGCCAGCGGCGTGACCAACATCCCAAACATCTATTCCGCGCTCGAGCGGATGCAGAAGATCGGGATGGTGCTTTGCATCCACGGCGAGGTGACCGATCAGCATATCGATGTCTTCGACCGGGAGGCCGTCTTCATTGACCGGATCCTCTCGCGGCTCGTTGGAGACTTTCCCGAGCTGAAGATCGTCCTCGAGCACATCACGACTGCCGAGGCCGCGGCCTTCGTCCGCAATAGAGAGAATGTCGCAGCGACCGTCACGCCGCAGCACCTCATGATCAACCGCAACGCCATCTTCGCCGGCGGGCTGAGGCCGCACGCTTACTGCCTGCCGGTCGCCAAGCGCGAAAAGCATCGGCTCGCGATCCGCGAAGCGGCAACCGCCGGCTGGCCGAACATCTTCCTCGGCACCGACAGCGCCCCCCACGCGCGCCACGCGAAGGAGTCAGCCTGCGGCTGCGCCGGCATCTTCAACGCGCCGTTCGCGCTCGAAAGCTATGCGTCGGTCTTCGCGGCCGAAGGGGCGCTGGACAGGTTCGAGGCATTCGCTTCAGAGAACGGCGCTCGCTTCTATGGGCTGCCGCTCAACGAAGGCACCGTCACGCTTGAGCGCGGCGAGATCCAGGTTCCTGAACGAATCGAAATCGCACGACATCGATCTCGTACCCTTCCAGGCCGGCGAGACGCTGGCGTGGAGGTTCGTCGCTTAATCAGTGCTACCGGCGCCCCTTGCACCGATCACCGCGGCATAATGGTCCTCGAGCCGCTGATAGCATTCGCAGGCGCGCCGCTTGAGCCCGGCCCGATCCACAACCCGCACGATTCCTCGGCTGGTGGTGATCAAACCTTCCGAGCTCAGCTCCTTGACCACGGCATTCACGGTCGTCCGCTGGACGCCGAGCAGGCCGGCCAAGGCCTCCTGAGTGAGCTCGATGCGATCCCCAGCGCGGGCCTGGACATGCAGGAGCCATCGCGCCGCTCGCTCAGTGATCGAGTGGAAAGCGTTACACGCGACCGACTGCATGACCATCGAGAGCAGATAATCTGAAAAGCGGCAGAAGAGATTGCCGACGAATGTTGAGCGTTTCTTGGCATCCTCGAGCGCTGCCATCGGTACCCGAAATGCTTTGCCGCCGACCAGCACCTCGGCCCGAGTGAACGCAGGCGCATGGCCGCAGCTGACGATTCCGCCGACAGCTCCTCGGTTGCCGATGGACGCCACCTCGATCGAGCGCCGCTCGCCAAGTTCGGCGACCATCGCGATGAGTGTAGATCCCACCGGAAACAGCGTCGATCGAACCTGTTCGCCGCGCTTCAGCACCAACTCACCGGATTCGAGATCTACCATCGTGCCGAATGGCTCGATGAGCGCGCGTGCCTCGCGCGAGAAGGTCGATAGCAGGCGGTTGCCTGCGAAGGCCTCGTCGGCCTGATTAAGCTCGTCTGTTGTCACCTGCGCCACGTCTAGGATTCCTGATGTGCCGCCAATCTCGTTACGAGCGCGGCTCGATAGCCATAATGCCTGTAGAGCGAAGTTGCTCCATCAGCTGTAGACCGCTTCGACGCTTCGGTGCGCGCCGACGAGCAAGCAGTCCGCGACCAAGCGAAGTGGGGCGACATCCACAAGGCTGCGCCGCTGGTCGATCAGGTCGACAAAGGTCCGGTAGATGTCAGGATATTCGCCGGTCCCGCTGTCCGCGCTCGCCTCTCCATTGAGAATCAGCCGGGCGCCGCCGGCTTCGAGACGCACGCTCGTCCCATCGCCGGTTTCGAGCGTGATCGTCCATTCCTCGCCTTGGGTTCGGCGCCAGTCGAGGCTGGCGGTCAGCGGACCGTCCGCCTCGGGGCTGTAGAACGTCACATCGGCGGCGATCGGTGTTTGCGCGTTCTCGGGGATGCTGAGATCGGCGGCCTGAACGAACAATCCACCCGGAAAGATCTTCGTCGCGATCGAAAAGGCGTTGATGCCCGGGTCGAACACGCCGAAGCCGCCGGGCTCCCAAATCCACTGCTGGCCCGGGTGCCATTTATGCACGTCTTCATGCCAATGGATCTGCATCGACTTGATGCGTTTGCCAGCGAGGGCTTTGGCGGCTGCATCGACGGTCGAATGGTGCTGAGCGTGCCATGTCGTGAAGAGGGTGACTCCCTTTGCCTGGGCGAGGCAGTCGAGGTCGGCGATTTCGGCCAATCCCGCGGTCGGCGGCTTTTCCAGTAAGCAGTGGAGGCCCGCTTGGATGCATTCGCGGGCGATCTCGTAGCGCGGCGCTGGTGGCGTGGTGATCGCGACGGCGTCCAGATGAGCGACGCTACGAATGAGGTCGCGCCAGTCAGTGAACTTCGCTCCAACCCCCTGACCGGTTCGGCTGGACGTCGCTACCAGGTCGAAGCGTAAATTCGCGCTGATCGACGGAACGTGCTGGTCTTCGGCGATCTTACCGTAGCCGATGATGGCGATCCGAAGCGGCTTCATTGCTTCACTCCGGCGACATAGGCCCGCGCATTCTCGAGCGTCTCCGCGGCGGACTGGCCAGGCTTGTACAGACCCGAACCGAGCCCGAAGCCCGTCGCGCCCGCGTCCAGCCAGGGCCGCATATTGCTGGGTTTGACGCCGCCGACGATCAACAGGGGGATGTCGCGCGGAAGCACTGCGAGGTGCGCTTTCAACACAGAGGGCGTCGCTCCTTCAGCCGGAAACAGCTTGAGCGACGTTGCGCCGGCCCGGATCGCGGCGAACGCCTCCGACGGCGTGAAATAACCCGGGGAGGAGACCAGTCCCGCTTCGGCGGCAGCAGCGATGACGGCGGTGTTCGTATCCGGCGAGACGATGATCCGCCCGCCAGCGTCGCGGACCTGTGCCACCTGGTCCGTGCTAAGCACCGTGCCCGCTCCGACGAGCATCGAATCCCCGAGCCTTTTCGCGAGCCGCTCGATGCTCCGCAGCGGGTCCGGCGAGTTCAGCGGAACCTCGACAATCCGGATACCGCCCTCCTGCGCCGCCTCGCCGACGGCCTCTGCTTCGTCGGGAGTAATGCCGCGGACGATCGCGATCAGCGGGCATTCGTCGAGATAGCGGTGCAGCAGTTCCTTCGCGCTCACGTCAGATCCTCTTCGCAATCTCTTGAATGCCCGCAAGGAAGCATTGTTCACCGTCGAGCTCGACTGATTCACGTTTGGCCTGGGCGAGCGCTGCAACGTAGAGCTTGGTGAGCTCCGGACGGCCCATGACCATGACCTGTGCACCAGTCGGCACCTGGAGCCCGATACGGACGTCGGTGCCGATCAGAAGCCCGCTTGCATAGGAGGGCGCGTCCTCCTTCTTCATCTCGCCGAGGAGGACGCTTGCGCGAACGGAGAACAGCTCGGCGGGCAGGGCCTCGTTGAAGATCGCATGGCGGGCGGCGTCCCGAAATGTCTGATCGTCCGAGACGGGACCTTTCAGCAGGTCTGCCAGGATGCTGTGCTCCTTGAGGAGGCTGAACAGCTCGCCGGTCATGACAGTCTGGAAGCTCTGGATCCGGCTCTGGTGAAGCACGGTCCATTTGTTGTGGGTGCCCGGGTGGCAGACCAAAGCGTCGGAGCCGACGAGACCGGCGGCCGCTGCGCCGAGCAGCTGGACTTCCTCGCCACGCATGACATCGGCGCGGCCGTGCCCGATGAACGAAACGCCGGGAACGATGGCTTCGCGGTCGCTCGGCCAAACCAGCTTCTGAACGAGCTCTTCGATCCCCGCCGGGCACGCCACATAAGGCGCCTCCTTCCAGCCGCGGTTCGATCCGACCATCCCGGCGAGCAAGAGCGGTTTGTCGCCGAGCCGCTCCCGGATTTCCGCGACGGCAGCGGGGAAGCCGCCGCGCGGGACTGACAGAACGCCCTTCGAATCCTCGAATTCGTCCTCACATTTACCTTCGGAATCGAGCCGATAGGCCCGTCGATTTGTCGTTCCCCAATCGACCGCGATGAAACCGTCTGCCCAGCGCATGCTTTATTCGCCTTAGCCGAAAACCTGCATTGGTCGACTATGCTCCAAACGGTTTTCGTTTGCGGCCCGTGCCGCTATCGGTTCGCGGCGTTCTGATGCGGGCTGCGTGAAGTGAAGCAGCCGTCCAAGGAGATTAACTCATCGCCAACTTCATGTTCGCGACCGGGATCGAGAACAGCATCCCGACGATCAACCACGGCAAGACGCGCGTCGATGAGATGGCGGTCTGCGGCCACTATGAACGCTGGCGCGAAGACTTCGACTGCGTCCAGGAGGTGGGGATCAACTATCTCCGCTACGGGCCGCCGATTTACAAAACCTATCTCGGCCCCAACAAGTTCGACTGGGAGTTCGCGGACCTCACCTTCGCCGAATTGAAGCGGCGCGAGATCACTCCGATCGTCGACCTCTGCCATTTCGGGGTGCCGGACTGGATCGAGAACTTCCAGAACCCCGACTTCCCTCGCCTGTTTGCGGCCTATTGCGGCGAGTTCGCCGAGCGCTTCCCGTGGGTGCAGCTCTACACTCCGATCAACGAGATGTTCATCTGCGCGGTCTTCTCCGCCAAGTACGGCTGGTGGAACGAGCAGAAGAAGGACGATCGCTCGTTCGTCACTGCGCTCAAGCACCTCGTGAAAGCGAACGTCATGGGGATGATCGAAATCCTCAAGCGCCGCCACGACGCAATCTTCATCCAGTCGGAATCGTCCGAATATTATCATGCGGATTCGCCGGGAGCGATCGGCCGTGCCGAAGTGCTCAACCAGATGCGCTACCTCAGCCTCGACCTGAATTACGGGCGGCGCGTCGACAGCGGCATGTACCAGTACCTGCTCGATAACGGCATGACCCGCGAGGAATATGAGTGGTTCCTCGAGCATCGCCTCAAGCAGCACTGCATCTTCGGAAACGACTATTACCAGCTGAACGAGCACCGCGTGTTCGCCGACGGCCATACCGTCGCCGCCGGTGAGACCTTCGGCTACGCCGAGATCACCCGCCAATATTACAATCGCTACGGCCTTCCGGTGATGCATACCGAAACCAACCTGTGGGAGGGTCCGCACGGCGACGAAGCGGTCAAATGGCTGTGGAAGGAATGGGCCAACGTCCTCAGGCTGCGCAACGTAGGCATCCCTACCGTCGGATTCACCTGGTACAGCCTGACCGACCAGGTCGACTGGGACACCGCGCTTCGTGAGCAGAACGGCAACGTCAATCCGCTCGGCCTGTTCGATCTCGACCGCCGGATCCGCAACGTCGGCCGCGCCTACAAGCAGCTGATCGCCGATTGGCGCAATGTCTTGCCCGCCTCGAGCGTGTGCCTCGTCGTCCCGATCAAGAAGATCAGCGACCATCCCGACGGCGACGATGCCGCTGGACGCAAGCTGACCGGGACCGGGGGCCAAGTGACAGACGCATGAGCAAGAAGATCGGGAAGATCGAGACCTTCCACGTCCCGCCCCGCTGGCTGTTCGTTCGGGTCGAGAGCGAGGACGGGGCGTTTGGCTGGGGCGAGGCGAGCCTGGAAGGCTGGGCCGAGCCCGTCGACGGTGTCTTCGAAATCTATCGCGACCGGTTCATCGGCGCCGATCCCTTCGCCATCGAAGACATCTGGCAGGTCGGGTTCCGCGGCGGCTTCTACCGTGGCGGAGCGGTCCTCATGTCGGCTTTGTCGGGGCTCGAGCAGGCGCTCTGGGACCTCAAGGGCAGGGCGCTCGGGCTGCCGGCATGGCAGATGCTCGGCGGCAAGGTTCGCGAGCGGGTGCGTTCCTACGCATGGATCGGGGGCGACCGGCCGAATGAGATCGCTGAGGCTGCCGAGGTTCGAAAGAACCAGGGCTTCAGCGCGGTCAAGATGAATGCGACCGCCGAGATGGACTGGGTCGGGACTCCAAAGGCGTTCGACGAAGTCGTCCAGCGCGTGGTCGCCGCGCAGGCGCAGGGAATGGACGTCGGGCTCGACTTCCACGGGCGCGTCCATCGACCGATGGCCAAGCAACTCGCCAAGGTGCTCGAGCCTCTCGGGCTGCTGTTCATCGAGGAGCCTTTGCTGTCCGAGAACCCGGAAGGGCTAAGGGAAATCGCGGCGCTGGTGTCGACTCCGATCGCACTTGGTGAGCGGCTCTACACGCGCTGGGAGTTCAAGCCGGTGTTCGAGCATGGATGGGTCGACATCATCCAGCCCGACCTCAGCCACGCCGGCGGGATCCTCGAGGTGCGCAAGATCGCCGCGATGGCGGAAGCCTATGACATCGCGGTCGCTCCGCATTGTCCGCTGGGGCCGCTCGCGCTCGGGGCCTGCCTGCAGATCGCAGCCTGCACTCCAAACCATGCGATCCAGGAGATCAGCCTCGGAATCCACTACAACACCGGCGGGCACGATCTCCTCAATTTCTGCACCAACAAGGAGGCGCTGACACCGATCGACGGCTATTTGCCGGTGCCGGAAGGACCGGGCCTCGGGATCGACATCGACGAGCCGGCGGTGCGCGAGGCGGATAAGGACCGGCATCGCTGGCGCAACCCGATCTTCCGCAACAAGGACGGCAGCTTCGCCGAGTGGTGAGGCGGTCGAGTTGATCGACGTCAAAGATTTTGAGCTTCAGCGAAGGGGTTGACGCGAAGGGCGCCAGCCTCATGATCGTCGACCAGTTCGATATGGTTGATCGATCGAACCTTCCTCCCGACTTCCTCGCGGATCCGCGATTTGAAACGCGCGCCACGCTTTACGAGTTCGGTGCCGACCACAAAATCCATGCCATCCCGATGCTCGTAGGCACGGGGTTCTGGATCTGGCCCTAGGTATCAGTGGCATTTGAAGCGGTCGAAGGGCTCCAGGCAGGATTTGCAGCGCCATTGCGCCTTGCAGGGGGTCGAGCCGAAGCGGCTCACCTCTTCCGTATCGTTCGATCCGCACAGCGGGCATTCGGCTGTGGCCGATGGGTCGGGTGGCGCGATGCCATAGGCTTTGAGCCGCTCGCGTCCGCGATCGGTCATCCAGTCGGTCGTCCACGGCGGGAACAGCACGCGCTCGATGTGGACGTGGCTGAAGCCGGCCTTGTCGAGCGCCTCGCGGATCAGCATCTCGATCGCGACGGTCGCCGGGCAGCCGGTGTAGGTCGGACTAATCAGCACTCGTGCCGGGTTTTCCGCAAACCCACGAACGATGCCGAGGTCGGTGATCGTCAGCACCGGAATTTCCGGATCGGGGATGGTCTCGAGAACGGCCATGACGGCCGCTTCGTCGAGAGTCTTTTCCGCCACCGAAGCCATGACGGGAACATTACACCCGTTCGAGCGCGAGCGCGATTCCCTGGCCCACGCCGATGCACATGGTGGCAAGCGCGAGCTTGCCGCCGGCGCGCTGCAGCTGTTCGGCGGCAGTGAGCGCGAGCCGTGCACCGGACATTCCGAGCGGATGGCCGAGCGCAATCGCGCCGCCGTTGGGGTTCACCTGCGGAGCGTCGTCGGGAAGGCCGAGCTGGCGCATCACGGCCAGTCCCTGCGCTGCGAACGCCTCGTTGAGTTCGATCACATCGAAGTCGCCGATCTTGAGGCCGAGGCGCTTCATAAGCTTCTCCGACGCGGGTGCCGGCCCGATGCCCATGATGCGCGGCGGAACGCCGGCGACTGCGGCGCCAAGCACGCGAGCCTTGGGCGTCAAACCGTTACGCTTGGCTGCTTCTTCCGAAGCGATGATCAGTGCCGCTGAGCCGTCGTTCACGCCGGAAGCATTGCCGGCGGTGACTGTGCCGTCCGGACGCACGATTGGACGCAGCTTGGCCAGCGCTTCCATGCTGGTGGCGCGGGGATGCTCGTCAATGTCGACGACGATCGGTTCGCCCTTCCGCTGCGGGATTTCGACCGGAACGATCTCGGCTGCGAGGCGGCCGTTTGCTTGCGCGGCGGCCGCCTTCTCCTGGCTGCGCAGCGCGAAGGCGTCCTGGTCCTCGCGGCTGATCTGGAACTCCTGCGCGACATTCTCGCCGGTGCTAGGCATGGTGTCGTCGCCATAAGCCGACTTCATCTTCGGATTGACGAAGCGCCAGCCGATGGTGGTGTCGTACATCTCGGCATTGCGATCGAACGCGCTCGTCGCCTTGGCCATCACGAAGGGCGCCCGGCTCATGCTCTCCGAGCCGCCAGCGAGGATCAAATGGGACTCGCCGCCGCGGATCGTGCGCGCCGCCATTGCGACCGCGTCGAGGCCCGAGCCGCACAGGCGGTTGAGCGTCACTCCGCCCGAGCTGTCGGGAAGCCCGGCGAGCAAGCCCGCCATTCGTGCAAGGTTGCGGTTATCCTCGCCCGCCTGGTTGGCGCAGCCGAGGATCACGTCGTCGACCTCGGACCAGTCGACGCGGGGATTGCGGTCGATCAGCGCCTTGATCGGGATCGCGGCAAGGTCGTCGGCACGGACATTCGCGAGCGCTCCGCCGTAACGGCCGATGGGTGTGCGAATATAGTCGCAGATGAAGGCGTCGGTCAGAGGACGCCCCTGCGTATCTGGTCGAGCTCGATACTTTCGAACAGCGCCTTGAAATTGCCCTCGCCGAAGCCCTCGTTGCCCTTGCGCTGAATGATCTCGAAGAAGATCGGGCCGATCACATTCTGGGTGAAGATCTGCAGAAGGAGGCCCTGCCCTTCGGTCGGAGCGCCATCCATAAGGATGCGACGCTTCTCGAGCTCGGGAATGCTTTCCTCATGGCCTTTGATGCGCTCGGGGAGCATTTCATAATATGTGTCCGGCGTGTCCTGGAAGGCGACGCCACGGCCGCGCAGGACGTCCACGGCTTCGTAGATGTCGGAGGTGCCGAGCGCGATGTGCTGGATGCCCTCGCCCTTATATTCGCGCAGAAACTCCTCGATCTGGCTCTTTTCGTCCTGGCTCTCGTTGAGCGGGATGCGGATCTTGCCGCAGGGAGAGGTCATGGCCTTGGAGAAGAGACCGGTCTGCTTCCCCTCGATGTCGAAGTAACGGATCTCGCGGAAGTTGAAGAGCTTCTCGTAAAACTCGGCCCAGACCGCCATCCGGCCGCGGTGCACGTTGTGCGTCAGATGGTCGATGTAGGTGAGGCGGCTGTCGAGCTCTTCCAGCCTCTCGCCGGCGTCGTCGAAGAAGTCGAAGTCGACATCATAGATCGAGCCTCCACTGCCAACGGCTCCGCCGTAGCGGTCGACGAAGAAGAGGCGCGAGCCGCCGATTCCCTCGATCGCGGGGATGTCCATCTCGCCGTGCGCAATGTCGTTCCTGACCGGCGTCGCGCCAAGCCTTACGGCGCGCTCGAACGCGGCCTTGGCGTCCTTGACCCGGAAAGCCATCGCGCAGGCGCTCGGCCCATGGTCGCGCGCGTACGCCTCGGCATAGCTGTCGGGCTCCGCATTGATGATGAAGTTGATCTCGCCCTGGCGGTGGAGCGTCACATCCTTGCGCTTGTGCTTCGCAACCGCCGGGAAGCCCATCTTCGTGAACAGATCGCGAAGCAAGGTCGGATCGGGCGCCGTATATTCGACGAACTCGAACCCGTCGGTGCCCATCGGGTTGTCGAGACCGAGAACGCCTTTGTCCTCGGCTAGCTGGGTAGCCATTGCTGATGCTCCTTTGCGGCCCAACTGCGCTTGGCCGAACTGCATTTCAAGGCGCTCGTCGTTGCTTGCGTTCACTAATGTCACGTGGTGAGGCGTCATTTTCCGTGAACTTTGCGGGCCCGTTTAGCGCAAGCGTTGAAGGCTAGTCTGGCGGTCGGGCATCGCAGCAGGCTAAATGATTGGAGAGCCTGTAGGAGAGGAGATTCTGCAATGGACGCTCCCGATGAATGGACGCTCGAGGATGGCGGAAAGGCGCTGATCCGAACGTTCAAGTTCAAGGATTTCAGCGAGGCGTTCGGATTCCTGACGCGCGTCGCGCTGCACGCCGAGAAGGTCGACCACCACCCCGAATTCACAAGCGTGTGGAATTGCGTGGACTTCCGACTGACCAGCCATGATGCGGGCGGCGTGACCGACCGTGATTCAAACCTCGCCGAAGCGATAAGCCGGCTTGAAGGAAGCTAAGGGCAGCGATGGGCGGAAGTGCGACATTGGGAAGGGTTTGCGCCTGACTTAGGAAAAGGCCGGATATCCGTCCGACATTCCAAACCTTAGCTCGAGTGACTCGAGGCCTGCTGTCACCTGGGAGCTGAGACGTCATGTCGGCCAAACAAGTCGCTTTGGACCGGAAAGCGCGTCGGGCCTTGATGATGGTCGGAGTGATGCTGCTTCTAGTGTTGGTACTTGCAGTCTGGAGTTTCAGCGGCAGGCTCAAGGAGAGTAACGCGCTCACCAGTTCCGTGTCGAAGGACGAGCGGCTCGTCGTGATCGACAAACAAACCATGGTCGTCGAACCACAAGCGCTCGGCCAAACGATGGCGGCCTGGCTGAGGTCGGGTAAGGAGAAGACGTTGAGCTTCGAGCTTAGCGACCGCAGTTTTCAGGCGAATTCAGCAACGCCGAGCAACCTCACCGTGATGAGGGTTGGGCAAGTTGCCGCAGTCACCAAAGCCACTCCAAATGTTACGATACACCTTCTTGAGCCCATCGATATCGCGAACACGACCAGCGGGCAGCTGGAGGAGCAACGTGCGGAACGGCTCCGCCAGGAGTTTGTGGCCGGCGGCGTAAGCGAATCTCGCGTCACCATTGAACCTGAGCGAAACGATCTGCCTTTCGCGAAGAGCCCGTATCTGGCCGTCCTTCTGTCGAAATGAGCGGCAGCGACAGGACTTGGAATCCCGAGCGGCGGTCAATGGACTGGGTCGAACGCGGCGAATAGCCTTGCGTCTCACTTCATCGATGCGATCCAATCGTTCACGCGCGTTTCCAGCACCGGCAGCGGCTGCGAGCCGTCGCTGATGATAAGGTCGTCGAACGCCTTCACGTCGAACTTCGCCCCGAGCGTGTCTTCGGCCTTCTTTCGAAGCTCCATGATCTTCAGCATGCCGATCTTGTAGCCCGTCGCCTGTCCCGGAAGCGTGATGTAGCGCCGAACCTCTGAACGCGCCTGGTCGGGTGAGAGGCGGCCGGTCTTCTCCATGAAATCGACTGCCTGGTCCTCGGTCCAGCCGAGCGCGTGGATGCCGGTGTCGACGACGAGGCGCGCGGCGCGGAAGTGCTCCTGGTCGAGGTGCATGAAATCGTCGGCGACGTCGGGATAGGCGCCCATCTCCTTGCACAGCTGCTCGGCGTACAATGCCCAGCCCTCGTTGAAGGCGACATAGCCACCCGCCTTGCGGAACTTGGGCGTGCCGGTCTGACGGACCTGGATATCCCCGGCCATCACGTGGCCGGGAATACCCTCGTGGCACATGAGGTCGGCGAGGAGCGCTGGATCGGGCGTCTTTCCGAGCAGGTGGACATAAACCCGGCCCGCACGAACGCCGTCGGGGCTCGGCGGAGCGGCATGGGCGGCGCCGCCGGCGACTTCGCTGAACGAGGGCTCGCGAACCACTTCCGCTCGGTACTGGGGGAGTTTGTTGAAACGCTCGGGAAGAAGCGACCGGTTGTGCGCGACGATGTCGTTTGCGCGCTTCAGGTAATCGGCGCGCAGCGCATCGGTCCACGGCTTCGGCGGGAAGCGCCTGGCGCGATCGGCATAGAAAGCGTTGCGGTCCGCGAAGCCGGCCTTCCGGGCGAGCGCATCCTGCTCGCCTTCGATCCGCTTGAGCTCGCCAAGGCCGATCTGGTGGATCTGATCGGCCGTCAGGTCGAGCGTCGTGTTCATGCTGAGCGCCGCAGCATACCAGTCGGCACCGTCCGGGAGCGAAATCGCACCGACCCGCCCGCTCGGCGCGGTCGGAAGCTCGCTCGTCGCCCACGCAATCACGCGCTCGTAGCCGGGCTTGATCGACAGGAGCGCGGCGCGCGTGTCGGCGAGCAGCGCGTCCGCGTCGCCGGCGCTAATCTTGCCGCCGGACTGGAGCTTGGCGACCTTCGCCTTGGCGTCCGCCCACAAAGGCAAATCCTTGCCGCCGTCGAACGGAGCGCCGGTGACGATCACCTTGCTGCCGTCGATCACGCGCTCGATCTCGAACTTCGGCGCTCGGATGCCTTGTGCGTCCGACTCCTTCGACTGGGCGATCGCCGTGTCGAGCACAGCGGGAATCCGCCGGATCCGCGCGTTATAGGCGCGCATGTCGGCGGCATCCTGCACGGTGTGCGTGTTGATCAAGAAGTTCGGGAGCTGCGAGTGAACCGAATAGAGGAAGGAATAGAAGGGCGGCTGGAAACGGCGGTACTTGTACTGAAGCTCCATCCGCTGAAGCTCTGTTTCCCAGATGTCGAAGTTGGTCTGGCCCTTGGGCGAAAGCTTGGACCGGTCGAACTGGGCGTTCATCCGGGCGACGCTGGCGCGGCGCGCTTCGAGGCGCTGGAGATCGGCAGCATCGCTGATGTCGTCGAGGCGATCCTCGCCTTCTTTCATGCCGAGGCGGGTCGCGAGCTGGGGACGAAGCTTCAGGTCCTCGGCGAATTCCTTGTCGAGGAAGGCGGTGAGACGGGCATCTTCGGTACTGGCTGTCGCGGCCACCGGCGCGGACTGCGCTGAAACTGCGGAAACCTGAGGCACGGCGACGATCGCCGCGGCGACGAACAACCAACGCGAATGACGCATTCTTCCCTCCCTTAAGGCGGAGGGACCGTAGCACCGCGACTCGCGTCCGCAATGGCCCGGAATCGGTGCTCCCGGTTAACCATGAACTGCAATGATTTGGCAGCGCGCACAGAGGAGAATCATCGCACCGACGCCATTCAGGCGTTCAAATGGTTAACTTCGGAGGGGATGATGCACCAGTTAACGAAACTTCTCCGCAGCATGCGTGGTGCGAGCGCGATCGAATATGCGCTCGTCGCATCCCTGATCTCGATCGCCGGCATCCTTGCCATGACTCAGCTCGGGAACAAGATCACGGTCATGTACAACAATGTCTCGAACCACCTGAACTAGGGCACTTTGCCGGCTATTGATCGTTCATTCATGACATGAGATAGGGCACCGCAATGACCCGCACGCTTGTCAGCGCCGTTTATTATTATCCCGACGAGGTTGGGATCGGCTGACGCGCGCCTAGTTCAGACGACCAACCTCGACCCGCCCCGGCCTCCGCGGCGGGTTTTTTATTGCCCATGAGGGACGACACGAATGCTGCAGGAAAAGATCAAAAAGGACGCCGCCGCACGCGAATGGGAATCGTACGTCGTCCCGCAGAACTGGGATTCCTTTACGAAGGACGACCATTCGGTGTGGGACCTGCTGTTCGCCCGGCAGGTCGAGCTGCTCGGAACCCGCGTGGTGTCGCCGTTCCTCGACGGCATCGACCTCCTGAAGCTGTCGCACCCGGGCGTTCCCGACGTCGAGGGGCTGAACGCGATCCTCGAGCCGCGCACCGGTTGGCGGACGGTCGCCGTGCCGGGGCTGGTGCCCGACGACGTCTTTTTCGCGATGCTGTCGGAGCGCGTGTTCCCGGTCGGCAATTTCATCCGCAGGCGCGACCAGCTCGATTATCTCGAAGCGCCCGACTGCTTCCACGACATGTTCGGGCACATCCCGATGCTCGCCCATCACGATTATGCCGACATGACCCGGCACGTCGGCGAGCTCGGAAGCGCGGCGATCGCGGCGGGCGAAGGGAATCGCGCGGCGCGGCTCTACTGGCACAGCGTCGAGTTCGGGCTGGCGCGGGAGCATGGCGAGCTGAAGATCCTCGGCGCTGGGCTGACTTCGAGCTTCGGCGAATCGCACCTCAGCCTCGAAAGCAACGAGGTCGAGCGGCTCCCCTTTTCGGTCGAGCGGGCGGTCCACACGCCGTACAAGCACGATGCCTTCCAGCCGCGCTACCTCGTCTCCGAATCTCTCGAAAGGACGATTGCGCAAGTGCTGGCGCTTACGCCCGAAGGACTGCTCGCGCTCTAGAAGCCCCGCTCTCCGCGTGTCGGCGCTGCTGCTCCGGTCTGCGGCAGCACCAGGTTCAGATAGACCGCCTCGAGCGCCACGCGCTGCGCATCTTCCTCGGGGACGATGCCGGCTGCATGGCCGCCCTCGATCGCCTCGTCATAATAGAATTTGTCGCCGCATCCCTCGAGCTTCGCGGCGAGCTTGCGGGCGTGGCCGGGGTGTACGCGGTCGTCTCGGGTCGAGGTGTAGATGAACGGCACTGGATAATGCACGCCGCACTTGAGGTTTTGGTAGGGCGAATATTTGCTGATGAACGCCCAGTCGGCGGGCACGTCGGGATTGCCGTACTCGCCCATCCAGGATGCGCCGGCGAGAAGGTGCGAGTAGCGCTTCATGTCGACAAGCGGAGAGCCGATGATTGCACCGCCCCACAAGTCGGGCCGCTCGGTAATCGCGACGCTGGCGAGAAGGCCCCCGTTGGAGCGGCCCGAGACGGCCAGCCGTCCCTTCTGGGTCATTCCGCGGGCGATGAGGTCGTCGGCGACGGCGTAGAGGTCGTCATAGGCCTTCTGACGGTTCTCGCGCAGCACGGCGTTGTGCCACTTGGGCCCATATTCGCCGCCGCCGCGGATGTTCGCGAGGACATAGGCATTGCCCTGCTGGACCCAGAAGAGCGCGAGCGGTCCGGAGCGATAAGGCTCATGCACCAGATAGCTCGGCGTCTGGGCGAGCTCGAAGCCGCCATAGGCATGCATCAGCACCGGAACTGGGCCGGTCACATCTTTCCGATGGACGAGGAAGTAGGGAATCTTGGTCCCGTCGGGCGAGGTCGCAAAATTCTGCTCGACGACCATGTTCGAGGCGTCGAACTGCGGCGGAAGCGCCTGAATCGCCGCGGGCGGGACTGCCGGATCGGCGCGGAACAAGGTCGGAGGAGTCAGCATCCCTTCGACGGTCGCAAAGGCGATGTCGGAGATGGAGGCCGTCGCATTGAGATGAATCGTCGACTTGTCGGGTAGCGCCACGGCGGTCCCGGTCCAGCTGCCGTCGGGAGCGCGCGTGAAGGCTGCGAGGCGACCGGACACGTCTTCGAGATATTTGAGCCAAAGCTTCGAATGGCTCGCGGAGACCTCTTCGACCGCCTGGTGCTCGCTTGGAACGAACACCGTCTCGATAGCGGGCGTTTTCCCGACGAGGAGGTCGGGAATCGAATAAGCGACGAGCGCACCAGCGGGATGGCCCTGCCACGGCGTCTTGAGCGAAGCGATGATCCGCCCGTCGAGCACGTCCGAAATGTCCGCGTCATCGGGCAGCGGCGACGGCACCAGGCGTCCGTCCGGCGCGATGTGCCAGACCTTGTGATGATAGAAATCGACCGCACGCGTGAGGATCGGCCAGGTGCGGTCGCCGTCGACCATCGAGCGGGCATTGACCGACACGTCGGACGTCTGCCCCTCCGAAAGCTTGGTCGCAGCGGTCAGTGGGGTTCCACGCTTCCAAACCTTCACGACTCGAGCATAGCCCGAATCGGTGAGCGTTCCGGGGCCGAAGTCCGTGCCGACGAACAAAGCATCGGGCCTCGCCCACGACACTTCGCTTTTCGCGTTCGGAAGGAAGAAGCCGCTTGGAAGGAAGGCCGCTTTGTCGAGATCGAACTCGCGCACCTCGACGGCGTCTCCGCCACCGTTCGACAGGCTGACCATACAGTCGACATAAGCGGGCGAAAGGCAGGTGGCGCCCTTGAACACCCATTTCTTGCCGTCGGCCTTGCTCATCGCATCGATGTCGAGAAGCGTCCGCCATTGCGGCTGGCCGGATGCGAAGGCGGCGAGCGGCGACACGCGCCAGATTCCGCGCGGATGCTGCTCGTCCTGCCAGAAGTTCAGCACCTTATCGCCGAGGATCTGGTCGGGCTCGGCGATTTTCTGGTTGGTCGACAGGAGTGCGAGCGCCTTTGAGCGATAATCGTCAAAGCCGGGCTGTTTTTCGAGCGCCGCCAAAGTCGCGGCGTTCCACGATTTGACCGTGGTGAGGGCGCTCGCGCCGTCAACCTGCTCCAGATAGAGATTAGGATCGGCCGGCTGCGCTCCGGACGCTGCAGGAAGTACCGCAGCCAAGACTCCAACAGCTGCAAACGCTCGCGCAACTCGATTCATCTTGATCCCCTCGGTCTGACCCACTCTGACCCACTGCCGCTATCGCGCCTCGCAATGGCAGTCGAGGGCGCTATACCGAATTGAATGCCGGATTCGACGAAGGGCGAATACAGGAGCGGGCACGATCCCCGCACGCTGCGCGATGCGCTCGGCTGCTTCGCGACCGGAGTCACGGTCGTCACGTGCGTCGACGATCAGGGCAGGCCGGCGGGACTGACGGTCAACAGCTTCACCTCCGTCTCGCTCGAACCGCCGCTCCTCCTGGTGTGCCTTCACAAGATGGCCGCGAGCACGGAAGCGCTGACCAGCGCCTCACATTTCGCGATCAACGTGCTTCACACCGGCCAGCAGCCTGCCTCGATCACCTTCTCGACACGGGTCGAGGACCGGTTCGGCAATACGCCATGGTCGTGCGGCGAAGCGGGCGCGCCGATCCTCAAGGACTCGCTCTGCGTCTTCGAGTGCGAGCGTTTCGGACTGCACGACGGCGGCGATCACCACATTCTTGTCGGGCAGGTCGTGAAGGCGAGCTTCGACTCCAGTCTCGACCCGTTGCTGTTCTTCCGCGGCAGCTACCGCCGTTTGCACTTCGACTAGCTTCCGCTACCGACGCGCCCATGCTGGCACTCGATTTCATCAAGGCGAACCGAGCGAGGGTCGAGCGGGCGATCCGCGACAAGGGCGTGGACCTGGATCTCGACGCGCTGCTCGCGATCGATTCAGAAGTGCGAGCGGCGAAGACCGAGATCGACCGGCTTCGGGCCGAGCGCAATGCGGTGAGCGCCAAGTTCAAGGACGCGAGCCCCGAAGAAAAAGCTGAACTGGGCCGGCAGGCGAAAGAAGCCGGGGCGCGCGCTTCGGAGCTGGAAGGCGGGCTTTCGGACAAGGAAGCCGAGCTGAAAGCGCTGATGCTGAAGCTCCCGGGCATTCCGTACGAGGGCGCGCCGGTCGGGCCGGACGAAAGCTACAATGTCGTCATCCGCACAGTCGGCGATGTGCCGAAATTCGATTTCGGGGCGCTCGACCATGTCGCGCTGATCGAAAAGAACGACTGGGGCGACCTCAGCCGGGTGACGCAGGTGTCGGGCAGCCGGACCTATTGCCTCAAGGGTGGGCTGGCGCTGCTCGAGACCAAGCTGATGGGATGGGCGCTCTCGCGGATCGCCGCGGCGGGATTCACCCCGATCACCGTTCCAGCGATTGCGCGCGAGCAGGCCTTCCTCAACCAAGGGCAGTTTCCCGGCCATCGCGAGGAAACCTACGAGCTTCCGAACGACGACTTGTGGCTCGCCGGGACCGCGGAGGTAGTCCTGACCTCACTCCATGCAGGCGAGATCATCGAGGCCGACAAGCTGCCGGTCCTGTACGCAGGCTTCTCACCCTGCTTCCGCCGCGAGGCGGGAAGCGCCGGCAAGGACGTCCGCGGGCTTCTGCGCGTCCATCAGTTCGTGAAGGTCGAGCAATATGTCGTGTGCGAAGCCGACGACGGGCAATCGGCCGAGTGGCACGCGACCCTGCTCCGGCTCGCCGAGGAAATGCTCCAGGCGCTCGAAATCCCCTATCAGGTGATCGAGACGTCGACGGGCGACATGGGCCTCGGCAAATATCGAATGAACGACATCGAGAGCTGGGTGCCCTCGCTCGGAAAGTATCGCGAGACGCATAGCTGCTCGACGCTCCACGACTGGCAGGCGCGCCGCGCCAACATCCGTTATCGCGGCGCGGACGGTAAGGTGCGGTTCGCTCATACTCTTAACAATACGGCGCTCGCCTCGCCCCGAATCCTCGTTCCGTTGCTCGAGAATCACCAGACAGCGGACGGTCGCGTGAAGCTGCCCAAGGCAATGCAGGAGCTGATGGGGAGCGAGTTCCTCTGAGCGCAACCGACCGGCAGCAGTGGGAAGGCGATGATGCTCCGCCTTCGGACAAGGGCTGGGGGGAGATCGCCTGGAACGTCGGCCGCCTGGTCGGCACCTTCCGCAAGCGCGGACCTCGGGGCCCATTGGACGGACAGCCGGTACTCGTCATCCCCGGCTTCCTGTGCAGCGACCAGACCACCTTTTCGCTCCGCCGCGAGCTCGCCCGGGCGGGTTTCCGAGTGCACGGCTGGAAGCAGGGATGGAACCTCGGTACCAAGCCGGACACGATCGACAAGCTTCGCGAGCGGATCGACAGCCTTGGTCACGACCGGCAGATCGTCATCGTCGGCTGGAGCCTCGGCGGACTCTTCGGGCGCGAATATGCGCGATATCATCCGGATCAGGTGAAGGCAGTGATCACGCTAGGTTCCCCCTTCTCGGGCGACCCGCGGCAGAATAATGTGTGGAAGCTCTATGAAAGGGTTGCGGGCCATGCGGTCGACGATCCGCCGCTTCCGCGAATCACGGACAAGCCGCCCGTGCCTCACCTTGCGATCTGGTCGCGTCGTGATGGACTGATCGCACCGCGCTCCGCTCGCGGCCTCGATCACGAGCGCGACAAAGAGGTGGAGCTGCAATGCCACCACATGGCGTTCGGCATTTCGAGGCGCGCCGCGCTCGACGTCGTTCAGGAAGTCCGGAAGTTCCTTCAAGAACAGGCCTAAATCCAGCCGCTTGGGATTGCGTGTCACAAGATTTTCGCCATTTCGTCACATCGCAAACTCCTCGCGCAGTCATAAGCGGCCCACCGATAACGTGCGCAAGGGAATGGGATGGGAGCGCCAGTATCGGCCGGACCGCACAGTCCTAAGCGGACTGGAGCGGCCGCCTGGATAGAAGAGCCGGTGCATTTCGAGCCGACGCGGCCGGTCCTCGCATTTCGCACCATCTGGATTTCAGACACCCATCTCGGCACGTCCGGCTGCAAGGCGGAGCTCCTGCTCGATTTCCTGAAATCGACCGACTGCGAGACGTTGTTCCTGGTCGGCGACATCATCGACGGCTGGCAGCTGCGCAAGGGTTGGTATTGGCCCCCGCGCCACAATGACGTTGTTCGATGCGTGCTCAAGAAGGCGAAGCACGGCACGCGCATTGTCTACGTTCCCGGAAACCACGACGAGGCTTTTCGGGACTATGTCGGCCTCAACCTCGGCGGGATCGAGCTTCTGGCCGAGGCCATCCACGAGACTGCCGATGGCCGCAGGCTGCTGATCCTCCACGGCGACCAGTTCGACGGTGTCGTGCTCTATGCCCGTTGGCTCGCCTTCCTCGGCGACCATGCCTACACGCTGCTTCTGAAAGCGAACGCGTTGCTCAACAGCATCCGCAGGCTTCGCGGACTGCCCTATTGGTCGCTGTCCGCGCAGATCAAGAAGCGTGTCAAGAATGCCGTCCAGTTCATCTCCAGCTTCGAGCAGGCGGTCGCTCATGCGGCGGCCGAACGCGGGGCGAACGGTGTCGTCTGCGGTCATATCCACACCGCAGAGATCCGAACGATCGGCGACCTCACTTACTACAATGACGGCGACTGGGTCGAAAGCTGCACGGCCCTGGTTGAGCATGCCGACGGCCGCATGGAGATCGTCGACTGGGCCGAGCACAAGAGGTCGCTGCAAATGCCGGCTCCGGACATCGTGCCGGAGGCAAGCGCAGCCGAGTGAAGATCGTTCTCGCGTCGGATGCCTGGCACCCGCAGGTCAATGGGGTCGTGAGATCGCTGTCGACGACCGTCGATCAGCTGCGCCTGTCGGGACATCAAGTCGACGTTATCGAGCCGTCGCGGTTCTGGACCCTCCCCTGTCCAACTTATCCGGAAATCCGCCTATCGCTGGTATGTGGGCGGAGCGTCCGAGGAATACTCGACGAAGCTCAGCCTGACAGCATCCATATCGCGACCGAGGGTCCGATCGGCTGGGCCACGCGCAATTGGTGCGTACGGAACGCCCGCCGTTACACAACCGCCTTCCACACACGCTTTCCCGATTACGTGTCGATCCGAACAGGAATTCCGGTCGAGTGGGTCTGGAAACTGATGCGGCGCTTTCACGGTCCCGCCGACAAGACTTTCGCAGCGACCAGGAGCCTGGCGGACGAACTCAACGCGCGCGGGCTGGAGCAAATCCACATCTGGCCGCGCGGCGTGGACCTCGAGCAGTTCAATCCCGGCGTGCCGCCGCACCCGGCGATGGCCGAGCTTTCGCGACCAATCATGCTCAATGTCGGACGCGTAGCACCAGAGAAGAATATCGAGGCGTTCCTCAAGCTCGCTGTCGAGGGCAGCAAGGTCGTTGTCGGCGGCGGACCTGCGCTGGAGCGGATGAAGGCAGCTTACCCCGACGCGCTGTTCCTTGGCGCGAAGCATGGCGCGGAGCTCGCGGCGGTCTACACAGCAGCCGACGTCTTCGTTTTTCCAAGCCGGACGGACACCTTCGGCCTGGTCAATATCGAGGCGCTTGCGTGTGGCCTGCCCGTCGCCTCTTATCCGGTGCCGGGCCCGTCGGACATCCTCGGGCCGGACGAACGCGGAATCCATGGCGGAACAGCAAGAATCGGCGCTCTGGACGAAGATCTTTCAGTGGCGATCGAGCGCGCGCTGAGCGCTGACCGTCACGCGGCGTCGATCGAGGCTCGTCATTACAGCTGGGAACGGTGCACGGCGCTGTTTTTTGCGGGCCTAGCGAAATCAAATCGGCGCGAAAGAGCCATCACATCCACCTCGATTCGAAACGAAGCTGTTACGCGTCTGTCGTGATGCGCGGGCAAGGGGGACGGATGCATGGCAATTTCCCGCTCTATGACTTGGATTATGTCCGCCGCCGCGAGGCGCAGGAGCGGGCAGCAGCCAAGCATGCCCCTACGCTTTGCGCGCGGCGCGCTCACCAGGAAATGGCGCAGTTCTTCGCCGAGCTGACGTTCGGGCCTCCACCTTCCTCGAGGTAGCCCGGATGGTAGTGGGTCAGTTCGAATGACCCACTACCTGCCGAGTCGCAGGATTGACTTTTCCATCCGAGTCACCGGATAAAGAACAAAAGAAGAACGAGAACGTTGTGAGTTGTGTGGCTGAAGGCCTTACCCTGGTCGTCGGCGGCGCAAGCCGTGCGGCCAAAATTGACCAGCTCCCCAGCGGGCTGGGCGAGCGTTGGCACCTGCCTGCGCCGCCCAGCCCCACCCTTTCCGAGCTGCTCGTCGCCCATCCGCGCGACGCCGGCTGGGCAGGGTTCCTGCTTGCGCAGATCGCGATGGATAAGCCGCTGTTGTGGGTGCAGGAGCGGATGGCCATCCTCGAGAGCGGGCGCGTCCATCCGTCGGGCCTCCCGACCCAAAACCTCATCCATGTCGAGGCGCGCGACGCCCGCGACGCGTTGTGGGCGATGGAGGAGGGCTTAAGATGCTCGGGCCTGTCCGCCGTGATCGGCGAGATCTGGGGCGATCCGAAAGCGCTCGACTTCACCGCTACGCGGCGGCTCGCCGTCGCGTCGGGGCGGTCTGGCGTGGCCGCCTTTTTGGTTCGGCTCGGTGGCCACGCCAATTTGAGCGGGGCGCGGATGCGCTGGCGGATCGCGAGCGCCCGGTCGCTCTTCAACGATCTCGATCCGCGCGCGCCTGGACTGCCGGTGTGGGATTCGGAGCTATTCCGCGCGCGTTCGATGCCGCCGGGACGATGGAGTATCGCCGGTGAAGCGGGTACTTTCCATCTGGTTGCCGGCGATCGCGGTCGAACGCTGGGCGAAGAGGAGCGCCTCACCGCCTGACGATCCAATCGTCTTTACCGTCGAGGGAACGCACGGTCCGGTCATTCATGCCGTCACGAAAGCCGCCGCCGAGCGCGGGGCCCGCGCTGGCGCGCGGTTGACCGATGCACGCGCGCTCGACCCTGCGCTGATCGCCGTTCCGGCCGATCCCGAAGGGGATGCAGCGCTGGTACAACGGTTGGCGCGCTGGGCAGGCCGCTGGTCGCCGCTTGTCGAGGTCGACGGAGACGGGCTGCGGCTCGACGTCACCGGAGTCGCACATCTGTTCGGCGGAGGGCACGGACTCGTCCGCGATGTGCGGCGCAGGTTCGCGGCGATCGGATTGACGGTTCGGATCGCGATTGCGCCGACTGCTGCGGCAGCATGGGCGCTGGCTCGATTCAGTTCCTCTCCCCAACCCCTCTCCCGCGAAGGGGAGAGGGGCTTAATCGAGCAGCTCTTACCTCTTCACATTTCCGCGCTCCGCCTCGACCCGGACACATTGCGCACGCTCGAGCGGCTGGGGCTCAAGACGATCGGCGCGTTGATCGATGTCCCGCGGCTCGCACTGGCACGGCGGTTCCGCGGAGCCGAAGACGTCGTCGAGGCGCTCGACCGCATGCTCGGCCGCAAGCCCGAAGCGCTGACTGCGGTAGCGGCGGAGCTGCCGCCCCGTGCAACGCTTCGGCTCGAGGAGCCGGCAACGCATCCCGAAGCGGCCGGACAGGCGCTGGAGCGGCTGATCCCAAACTTGGCGCGGCAGCTGCAGGAGCGCCATCTCGGTGCCCGGCGGCTGACCCTCCAGGGATTCCGAGTTGATGGAACGGTGGCGGTTGCGAGTGTTGCGACGACGATCCCCAGCCGCGATCCGAAGCACTTGCAGCGGTTGCTCGGCGACAAGGCGGCAGCCCTCAATCCGGAGTTCGGATTCGACGCCTTTACGCTGGTGGCGGATTGGGCCGAGGATCTTCGAGCGGCGCAGGACAGCCTCGTCGAAGAGCCGAGCGGCGAACGCGAGGTGGCGCGACTGGTCGACCGGCTGACGGTGAAGCTTGGGCCGAGGCGCGTGCGCAAGCCGCAGCCTTTCGAGAGCCATTTGCCGGAGTGCGCGAGTGGGTGGGCGGCGGCTGTCGCGAATAGCCCCTCCCCCCTTTGCGGGGGAGGGAGGGAGCCGCGAAGCGGCGGAAGGGAGACCCCTCTCCCGCAAAGGGGAGATGGGCTAAAGCGCCCCCAGCGCCTCCTCGACCGGCCCGAGGCGATCGACGTCATTTACGCGACTCCCGAAGGCATGCCGCGGCGCTTCGTCTGGCGTCGCGCCGTCCATGACATCGCTCGTGCCGAAGGGCCGGAGCGGATTGCGCCCGAATGGTGGCGTCAACCCTCGTCCGCTCGACTGCGCGATTATTATCGGATCGAGGACGGCGAAGGTCGCCGCTACTGGATCTATCGCGAGGGTGTGATCGGGGACGGGCGCGGCGGGGCGCCGAACTGGTTCATCCACGGGCTTTTCGGCTGATGCCCGAGAAAGAAGGATTTTCGCGCGTGAAGCTGGTGAGGCGCGATGACATGCCTCCACCTCCGACGACGCCGTCGCCGTTCATAGAGCTTGGCGTCGCTTCGCCATTCTCATTCCTGCGCGGCGCTTCGGACGCGATCGAGCTCACTCTGACGGCACTGGCGCTTGGCTATGACGCCATCGGCATCGCTGATCGGAACACGCTGGCGGGGGTGGTTCGGATGCACAGCGCGTGCACAACCGCACGGATCAGGCCGCTGATCGGCTGCCGCCTCGATCTCAACGACGCGCCGAGCCTGCTCGCTTATGCGATCCACCGCGAAGGTTACGGCCGTCTGTCGCGCCTGCTCAGCCTCGGCAAGATGTGCTCGGAGAAGGGCGAGTGCACCCTAAGCCTTGCTGACGTCGCTGATCATTCTGACGGCATCGCTTTCATCGCCTGGCCGGAGGAGGATCTCGACGCCTTCGAAGCCGAGCTGCCACGCCTTCGCGCGGCATTGACGTCACTGCGTCATGTCGTTGCAAGCTGGCTCTATCGCGGCGACGACAATGCGCGGATCGAGCGCCTGGACCGCCTCGCCAAGCGCCACGGATGTACGATCCTGGCGACCAACGACGTCCATTATCACTTGCCCGAGCGCCGGCCATTGCAGGACGTCGTCACCTGCATCCGCGAGAAGACGACGATCGCCAACGCCGGCTATCTGTTGAACCCCAATGCCGAGCGCCATTTGAAATCGCCGGACGAGATGATCCGGCTATTCGAACGCTGGCCACATGCGATCTCCGCCACGCGCGAATTCGCGGATTCGCTGCATTTCAGCCTCGACGAGCTGAGGTACGAATATCCGAGGGAGACGGTGCCCGAAGGCCGCTCGCCGCAGGAGCATCTCGAACATTTGACGTGGGAAGGTGCTCGGACTTGCTGGCCGGACGGCGTCCCAGACAAAGTGATGAATCAGCTCAATTACGAGCTTCCGCTGATCGAGCGGCTCGATTTCGCGCGATACTTCCTGACGGTCCACGACATCGTCGCGTTCGCGCGCGGGCTCGACCCGCCGATCCTCTGCCAGGGGCGAGGAAGCGCCGCCAACAGCGCGGTCTGCTATTGCCTAGGGATCACGGCCGTCGATCCGTCGGTAAATGACCTGTTGTTCGAGCGCTTCATTTCCGAGGAGCGCCGCGAGCCACCCGACATCGACGTCGATTTCGAGCATGAGCGGCGCGAGGAGGTGATCCAGCACATCTACGATAAATACGGCCGCGACCGCGCCGGGATCGCCGCGACCGTGATCCACTACCGCCCGCGCTCGGCTATCCGCGAAGTCGGCAAGGTGATGGGCCTTAGTGAAGACATCTGCAGAGCGCTCGCCTCGACCATCTGGGGGCATATGGAGGCGGAACTCGAGGAAGAACGCGCCAACGACGCGGGACTCGACCTCAGCGACCCTCATTTGAAGCGCACGATCCGTCTCGCCGAGCAGCTGGTCGGGATGCCGCGCCATTTGTCGCAGCATGTCGGGGGGTTCATCCTCACCGAGCGGCCGCTCACCGAGACCGTGCCGATCGGCAATGGCGCGATGGACGACCGCACCTTCATCGAATGGGACAAGGACGACATCGACGAGCTCGGGATTCTGAAGATCGACGTGCTCGCGCTCGGGATGCTCACCTGCATCCGCAAATGCTTCGACCTGGTCGAGCAGCATCATGGCGAGCGGTGGGAGCTGGCGACCGTCCCGCATGAGGTGCCCGAGGTCTATGACATGCTCTGTCGCGGCGACTCACTCGGTGTGTTCCAGGTCGAAAGCCGGGCGCAGATGAACATGCTGCCGAGGCTTAAGCCGCGCTGCTTCTACGATCTCGTCATCGAAGTCGCGATCGTCCGGCCGGGGCCGATCCAGGGCGACATGGTCCATCCCTATCTGAAACGCCGCGGCGGGAAGGAGCCGGTGACCTTCCCCTGTCCGCATCCGAAGCACGGCCCTCACGACGAACTGGAGAAGATCCTGGGCCGCACGCTTGGCGTGCCGATCTTCCAGGAGCAGGCGATGAAGATCGCGCTCGATGCGGCGCGGTTCAGCTCGCAAGAAGCGAACCAGCTCAGAAAAGCGATGGCGACCTTCCGATCGAAGGGAAACATTGGCGAGCTCGAGGGCAAGATGGTCGGACGGATGGTCGACCGCGGTTACGACATCGAGTTTGCGCAGCGCTGCTTCGATCAGATCAAGGGCTTCGGCGAATATGGCTTCCCCGAAAGCCATGCGGCGAGCTTCGCGCACCTCGTCTACGTGTCGAGTTGGCTCAGGTGGAAATATCCCGCGGCCTTCGCCTGCGCGCTCCTGAACTCGCAGCCGATGGGTTTTTACGCGCCGGCACAGATCGTCCGCGATGCGCGCGAGCACGGCGTCGAGGTGCGCGAGGTGGATGTTAACCACAGCGATTGGGATTGCTCTCTTGAAGATGGCGCGCTGCGCCTCGGCCTGCGTCAGGTCGACGGGCTGCAGCGCGATGCGGCAGACCGCCTGGTGACTCGTCGGCCCTATGCGAGCGTTGAGGAGCTGCAGAGCCGCG
The DNA here is from genome assembly GCA_963831485.1 of uncultured Alphaproteobacteria bacterium. Taxonomy (GTDB): domain Bacteria; phylum Pseudomonadota; class Alphaproteobacteria; order Sphingomonadales; family Sphingomonadaceae; genus Sphingomicrobium. Next base: position 340 of record CAWHQE010000006.1, on the reverse strand, counting down.
GACGCGTGCCGGTTCACGCGATCCAGCGCCTCGCGGCGGCCGATGCGTTCCGGTCGATGAGCCTCGATCGCCGCGCGGCGCTATGGGATTCGCGCGCGCTCAAGCAAGCGCCCGATCTTCCGCTGTTCACCTATGCCGAGGCCCGCGATGAAGGCAGTGAAGAGCATCCCGCGAAGCTTCCGGCGATGCCGCTCGCCGAACATGTGATCAGCGACTACCAGACGATCCGGCTCAGCCTCAAAGCCCATCCGATGCACTTCCTTCGCGCGCATTATGACGCGCAAAAGTTCGTCACTGCCAAGCAGCTGACATCGCTGAAGGACGGCAGGCGCTTGTCGAT